>NZ_JBIRQU010000009.1:0-343572 GCF_044333355.1 Streptomyces sp. NPDC021012 | reverse complement strand
GCGCTTCCTTCGTTTCCGACTCTATCAGATCTTTCCGATCCGATTTCCTCGGTGCTTTCCGGTCCCATTCGCTTTCGCTCCGGGCCCTTCCGGCGTGTCCACTACGTTAGCTGATTTCTTCGGCGACTCATAATCGAGTCAATCGAATTTGAATTCAGGCACGTCGAAATAACCCCCTGCTGGGGATCATGTTCTCGTTAGTGGGTGGCCGCTACGGGGTGCTTGAACAAGCAGACCGTTTCCTGCGGCTCGGGCTACGTTACGAGGTTGAACGGCTCGAGTCAAGGCGGCGCTTCCGGGGGGTGTGGGGGCGGTAGGGGCTCACCGTCGGGTCTCCGGTGAGCCAGAAGCGCCAGGGGTGGGGGGCGCCGTCGCCGCCGACGCCCGTGCGGGGGCCGCTGCTGACGCGGTCCGGGGTGGGGGGCGTGCCGGTGAGGAGGGCGAGGGGACCGTCCTGGCCTGCGCAGGTGTCCGTGCCGTTCAGGGCGAGGGCGACGTCGAGGGCGGTGGCCAGGCGGGCCGGGCCCTTCGCGAGCTCGTGGTCGGAGCGGGCGGAGCGGCGGCGGGGGCGGGCCTGGTCGGCGCCGCTCAGGAATTCACCCGCGCGGAGGAGGACACCGCTCGCGTGGCCCTCGGGGCCGCACACCAGGTTGAGGCAGTGCCACATGCCGTAGGTGAAGTAGACGTACGCATGCCCGGGCGGGCCGAACATGACGGCGTTGCGTGCCGTACGTCCCCGGAAGGCGTGCGAGCCGGGGTCGATCGCGCCGGCGTACGCCTCCACCTCCGTGAGGCGCAGTTCCATCCGGCCTTCGTCCGTGTTGCGGACGAGGGTGCGGCCCAGGAGGTCGGGGGCGACCTCCAGGACGGGGCGGTCGAAGAAGGACCTCGGGAGCGGCGTACGGTCGGGGCTCTCGCTCATGGCGTCCGAGCGTAGTGGGGAGCGGTGGGGAACCGGCTACGGTCGTCGCGCGTATGTAGGGGTCAGTACCCGAGAAGGAGTGTTGGTCATGGGATTCAAGAAGCTGCTCGCGAGCCTGGGTGCCGGCGGGGCGACCGTGGAGACGGTGCTCACCGAGGAGAACGTCGTCCCGGGTGGGGTCGTCCAGGGCGAGGTGCGGATCCAGGGCGGTTCGGTCGCGCAGCAGATCGAGGGGCTGTCCGTCGGTCTGCAGGCGCGGGTCGAGGTCGAGGGCGGCGACCAGGAGTACAAGCAGGACGTCGAGTTCGTGAAGGTGCGTCTGGGCGGGGCCTTCGAGGTGCAGGCCGGGGCGGTGCACGTGGTGCCGTTCGGTCTGGAGATCCCGTGGGAGACGCCGGTGACGACCATCGCCGGGCAGCAGCTGCGCGGGATGAACATCGGGGTGACGACCGAGCTGGAGATCGCCCGGGCCGTGGACTCGGGTGACCTGGACCCGATCAACGTGCACCCGCTGCCGGCGCAGCAGGCGATCCTGGACGCCTTCATCCAGCTGGGCTTCCGCTTCAAGAGCGCGGACATGGAGCGCGGGCACATCCGGGGGACGCGTCAGCGGCTGCCCTTCTACCAGGAGATCGAGTTCTTCGCGCCGCAGCAGTACCGGGGGCTGAACCAGGTCGAGGTCAGCTTCGTCGCGGACGACCGCGAGATGGACGTCGTCCTGGAGATGGACAAGAAGCCGGGTCTGTTCACCGAGGGCAGCGACTCCTTCCGTGCGTTCACGGTGGGGCTGCACGACTTCCACACCACCGACTGGGCGGCTTACCTGAACCAGTGGCTCGCCGAGGTCGGCGGCCGTCGCAACTGGCTCTAGGCCTCTAGGCTCGGCACCGTCAGCGTTGACGGACGATTCGGAGGTATTCGACGTGTCCCAGGGCAAGAGGCCGCTCCCCCACGACTTCCATCCGCCGGTGCCGGCGTTCACCGTGGTGAGCGACGACGTCGCGCCGGGCGGGGTCCTGAAGGACGCCCAGGTGTACGCGGCGGGAAACACCTCCCCGCAGCTGAGCTGGGAGGGGTTCCCGGCGGAGACGAAGAGCTTCGCCGTCACCTGCTTCGATCCGGACGCCCCGACGGGCAGCGGGTTCTGGCACTGGGTGCTGTTCGACATCCCGGTGGCGGTGACGGAGCTGCCGACCGGTGCCGGGTCCGGGCCGTTCGCGGGGCTGCCGGCCGGTGCCGTGCATGCGCGGAACGACTACGGGTCGAAGGACTTCGGTGGCGCCGCCCCGCCGAAGGGCGACGGGCCGCACCGGTACGTCTTCACGGTGTACGCGGTGGACCAGGAGAAGCTCGGTCCGGACGCCGACGCCTCGCCGGCCGCGGTCGGGTTCAACCTGCGCTTCCACACCCTCGGGCGTGCCCAGCTCGTGGGTGAGTACGAGAATCCCGCGTAAGGCTGATCGTTCGTCAGTTGTTTGCCCGCTTCTGGTCTTGGAGAGATCAGAAGCGGGCACCTTTTGTTGCGCAGGAAATTGCGTTGTCCGACCCGGCCGGCCCGGCCATCGTTGATCCAAGCCCGAAGACCCCTTCCGGGGCTGGGGCCGGCACACGGGAGGTGGGCAACATGCGGGACACGCTGGTACTGAACGCGAGCTTCGAGCCGCTGTCGACGGTCACACTCAACCGTGCGGTGGTGCTTGTCCTGCAGGACAAGGCCGTCGTCGAGCAGGCCCATCCCGAGCTGCGGGTGCGGGGCGCCGCCGTCGATCTCCCGGTGCCGCGGGTGATCAGGCTCTGCCGGTACGTACGGGTGCCGTTCCGAAGACAGGCTCCGTGGTCGAGGAGGGGGGTGCTGGTCCGGGACCAGCACCGGTGCGCGTACTGCGGGAGGCGGGCGACGACGGTCGACCACGTCGTGCCGCGGGCGCAGGGCGGTGGGGACAACTGGCTGAATACGGTCGCTTCCTGCGCCGAGGACAACCACCGCAAGGCCGATCGGACGCCGGAGCAGGCCGGGATGCCGCTGTTGCACCAGCCGTTCGAGCCGACGCCGGCGGACGCGATGCTGCTCGCGATGCGGGCGAGCGACCGGTCCGAGCTGCCGGAGTGGCTGGCCGACTCGGCGGCGTAGGCATGTGATCCGTAGGGACGGAGATGCGGAAGGGCCCGTCTCCCCGGTGGGGAGGCGGGCCCCGTCGTTCCCCCGGGGCTAGCCGAGGGTCAGTTGGAGGATCGCCACGATGCCGACGGCGATGATCACCCCGCGCAGGACCGTGGGGGGCAGCTTGCGGCCGACCTTGGCGCCGAGCTGGCCGCCGAGGGTGGAGCCGACGGCGATGAGGAGGACGGCCGTCCAGTCGAAGTCGGCGACGAAGAGGAAGAAGACGGCGGCGACTCCGTTGACCAGGGCTCCGAGGACGTTCTTGACGGCGTTGATGCGCTGGAGGTCGTCGTGGAGCAGCAGGCCCATGAGGGAGAGGTAGAGGACTCCCTGGGCGGCGCCGAAGTATCCGCCGTACATGCTGGCGAGGAAGAGGCCGGCGAGGAGGGCGGGGCCGCCGTCGGGGTGGGCCTCGGTGCCGGTCTGTTCGCGGCGGCGCTTGACGGCGGCGGCGATGCGGGGCTGGAGCAGGACCAGGACGAGTGCGAGGCCGATGAGGACGGGGACGATCGCGTCGAAGGCCTTGGACGGCAGGGCCAGCAGCAGGATGGCGCCGATGAGGCCGCCGAGGAGGGCGACGGCGCCTAGTCGCAGGACGCGGGCCTTCTGGCCCTTGAGTTCGCGGCGGTAGCCGATGGCCCCGCTGATGGATCCGGGGACGAGGCCGAGGGCGTTGGAGACGTTCGCGGTGATCGGGGGGAGTCCGGTCGCGAGGAGGACCGGGAACGTGATGAGCGTTCCCGATCCGACGATGGTGTTGATGGTGCCGGCGCCGATGCCGGCGGCGAAGACTGCCAGGGCTTCCCAGATGGACAACGCCATCTCCTTACACGGTCAGTGAATCGCCTCCCCGCCCTGACGGAGTCGGGGTCGAGGGGCTCGCACCGATCATGCACGAGGATTACGTGTACGTGTCAGTCAACCGTGGGTTCGTCTCGCCGTGCGGACGGTACGTCCTTGACGTTGAAACCGGGGGTGCCGCCGCCCACGTTGCCGAAGGCGCCGGAGAGGCCCTTGAGGGCGTCGCCGATCTCGCTGGGCACGATCCAGAGCTTGTTGGCGTCGCCCTCGGCGATCTTCGGGAGCATCTGGAGGTACTGGTACGAGAGGAGCTTCTGGTCCGGGTCGCCCGCGTGGATGGCCTCGAAGACCGTGCGGACGGCCTGGGCCTCGCCCTCGGCCTTGAGCGCGGCGGCCTTGGCCTCGCCCTCGGCCCGCAGGATCGCGGACTGCTTCTCGCCCTCGGCGGTGAGGATCGCGGACTGGCGGGTGCCCTCGGCGGTGAGGATCGCGGCGCGCTTGTCGCGCTCGGCGCGCATCTGCTTCTCCATCGAGTCCTGGATGGAGGTCGGCGGCTCGATGGCCTTGAGCTCGACGCGGTTGACGCGGATGCCCCACTTGCCGGTGGCCTCGTCGAGGACGCCGCGCAGGGCCGCGTTGATCTCCTCGCGGGAGGTGAGGGTCCGCTCCAGGTCCATGCCGCCGATGATGTTGCGCAGGGTGGTGACGGTGAGCTGCTCGATCGCCTGGATGTAGCTGGCGACCTCGTAGGTCGCGGCGCGGGCGTCGGTCACCTGGTAGTAGATGACCGTGTCGATGTTGACGACCAGGTTGTCCTGGGTGATCACCGGCTGCGGCGGGAACGGGACGACCTGTTCGCGGAGGTCGATCCGGTTGCGGATCGAGTCGATGAACGGGACGACGATGTTGAGTCCGGCGTTGAGCGTGCGGGTGTAGCGGCCGAAGCGCTCCACGATCGCCGCGCTCGCCTGCGGGATGACCTGGATCGTCTTGATCAGGGCGATGAAGACGAGCACCACCAGAATGATCAGGACGATGATGACTGCTGACATCGTGTTCCCCGTGCCCTTCGCTGCCGGTTGTCTGCCGGGTTTCTTCAGATGATCGAGTTTCCCAGACGATGGAGCGTCATGGGCGAGGTTCGGTCACATGACGTCACATGACCACGGCGGTCGCCCCGTCGATGTCCACGACGTCGACCTGTTCGCCCGGTTCGAAGCTCTGTCCGGTGTCGAGCGTGCGGGCGGACCAGATCTCGCCGGCGAGCTTGATGCGGCCGCCGTTGCCGTCGACCCGTTCCAGGACGACGGCCTGACGGCCCTTCAGGGCGTCGATGCCGGTGGCGAGTCCGGGTCCGCCGGCGCGGTGGCGGGCGGCGATCGGGCGTACGACCGCGATGAGCGCCACGGAGACGACGACGAAGACGAGCACCTGGGTGACGATGCCGAAGCCGAGGGCGGCGGTCACCGCCCCGGCGACCGCTCCGACGGAGAACATGCCGAACTCCGGCATCGCGGTCAGGACCAGCGGAATGCCGAGCCCCACCGCGCCGATCAGCCACCAGACCCACGCGTCGATGTCCACGTGGTCATGGTAGGGCGGTGGGGTCCTTCCGGGACAGGGCGCGGGCGGCTGTGCGGGACGCCGGTGCCCTCGCCGGTCACTTCAGGGGCAGGCCGTGGGCGGTCCAGCGGTCGCCGACGCGCTCGACGACGAGCGGCAGGCCGAAGCAGTGCGAGAGGTTGCGGGAGGTGAGCTCGGTCTCCACGGGTCCCGCGGCGAGGACCTTGCCCTGGCGGATCATCAGGACGTGGGTGAAGCCGGGGGCGATCTCCTCGACGTGGTGGGTGACCATGATCATGGAGGGGGCGTACGGGTCGCGGGCGAGGCGGCCGAGGCGGCGGACCAGGTCCTCGCGGCCGCCGAGGTCGAGGCCGGCGGCGGGCTCGTCGAGGAGGAGGAGCTCGGGGTCGGTCATCATCGCGCGGGCGATGAGGGTGCGCTTGCGCTCGCCCTCGGAGAGGGTGCCGAACCTGCGGTCCAGGTAGTCGTTCATCCCGAGCCGGTCGAGGAAGGCCTTGGCGCGCTCCTCGTCGACCGGGTCGTAGTCCTCGTGCCAGGTGGCGGTCATGCCGTACGCGGCGGTGAGGACGGTCTGCAGGACGGTCTGGCGCTTGGGGAGCTTCTCCGCCATGGCGATGCCGGCCACGCCGATGCGGGGGCGGAGCTCGAAGACGTCCGTGCCGACGCCGCCGAGCTGCTCGCCCAGGATGCGGGCGGTGCCCTTGGTGGGGAAGAGGTAGCTGGAGGCGATGTTCAGAAGGGTGGTCTTGCCGGCGCCGTTGGGTCCGAGGATCACCCAGCGCTCGCCCTCCTTGACCGACCAGGAGACCTCGTCCACCAGAGCCCGTCCGTCGCGGACCACGGATACGTCCACCAGCTCCAGTACATCGCTCATGAGCGCGTTGTCTCCCCTTGGGGTCGAGTCTTGTCGACGCCTTGCGCCGGTGGGCGCGGCGTCCAGGGGAAAACCTACGTTATCGACGGAGCGGACCGGTCCGTAGGGCTTCCTTTGAGTCCTTAGTCTGGGGGGATGCTTTCGGAACCACGCTCAGGACGCCTGGCCGCCTGGGGCAATGCCCTGCTGGCCGGGGCGGTGTCGCCCGACGAGGCGGCGATGGCGATCGTCGGGGAGGACGCGGTGCACCGCGTCGAGGGGCTGCCGGGTGAGGCGGGGCCGGTGGGGCTGACGCTCGCGCTCGGCCGGCTGCGGCGGCTCGGGGTGACCGGGTGGCGGGTCGCGTTGCCCGCGCCGGGGCATCCGCTGGGGCTGTCCGGGCCGCCGGACTTCAACGCGCGCGCGTTGGAGGCGGAGGAGGCGGTGGTGGGCTTCGGCGCGCCGTACGGTCTGGTGCCGGAGGTCTCGGAGGCCGGTCCGGCGGGCGATGTGCACGTGGAGGTGGTCTGGCACTGCCTGGCCGTGCGTGAGGCTCCCCCGGCGGACGTGCCGTCCCTCGGCGAGGCGGAGCGCGAGCTGGCGGAGGCGCTGCGGGACGCGACGGCGGTCCTGACCCGGCTCGACGTGGCTGCCTCGGGCCCGGTGGCGGACGCGGCGCGCGAGGCGTACCGGGCGCGCACGGAGGTGGGCCGCGAGGTACTGGCCCCCGGTTATCCGCCGCGCGCGGTACGCGTCCTGGAACTGGCCCAGCGGATCGGCCTGCTCGTGGACCTGGCGTACGACCGCGGCCACGGGGGCGCGGTGAGCGCCTCGGAAATGGCGGCGCGGGGGGAGGCGCTGCGGCCGGTGGAGCGGGTGGCGCGGCGGGCGCAGGTCGCGGCGTACAACGCGTACGTGGAGGAGAGGGAGCGGGAGCGGGGGTTCTGACCTCGGGAAAGGGCGAACCCCGGCCCCGGGGGGATCGTCCGGGGCCGGGGTTCGTGTGGGACGGTCAGCCGTTGAAGGCGCCGTTGCCGAAGGCGGGGTTGAGCAGGCCGATCACGTTGACCGTGTTGCCGGAGACGTTCACGGGGACGTGGACCGGGACCTGCACCAGGTTGCCGGACGCGACGCCCGGGGAGTTGAGGGCCTTGCCCGTGGCGTCGGCGCCGCCGTGGGCGGAGGCGACACCCGCGCCGGCGGCGACGATGCCACCGGCGACCATGGTGAGGGCAGCGGCCTTCTTGAGGTTCTTCACTTGGTACTTCCTCCTGGTCATCGCTGCGGCCGGTCCGCCGCAGCACGCCATGGAGAACGCCGCGGCCCCCGTCGGGTTGCGCCGAACGGGGGATATACACACGACGGTATGACCTATTGAACGGTCGTGCGCCCGGCGCGTACGGGGGGCGCGTCAGTGGGTGAGGCCGTGCCTCACGGCCCACAGCGCCGCCTGGGTGCGGTCCGCGAGGTCGAGCTTCATCAGGATGTTCGAGACGTGCGTCTTGACCGTCTTCTCGGAGAGGACGAGGGCGCGGGCGATCTCCCGGTTGGACCGGCCGTCCGCGATCAGGCCGAGGACCTCGCGCTCCCGCTCCGTGAGGGACGGGCCCCGCCCCGTACCCCCGGGGGAGTCGTCCTGGGCGAGGAGCGCGCCGGCCACCTCGGGCTGGAGCAGGACGTGCCCGGCGTGGACGGAGCGGATCGCGCCGGCGAGGGCGTCGGGGTCGATGTCCTTGTAGACGTATCCGAAGGCTCCGGCGCGGAGCGCGGGGACGACCGTCCGCTGCTCGGTGAAGCTGGTGACGATCAGGACCCTGGTGGGGTTGGCGAGCTCGCGGAGCCTCTTGAGCGCCTCGATGCCGTCCGTGCCCGGCATCTTCACGTCCATGAGGACCACGTCGGGGCGGAGCTCCTCGGCCCTGGCGACCCCTTCGGCGCCGTCGGAGGCCTCCCCCACGACCTCTATGTCGTCCTGCACCTCCAGGAAGGTGCGCAGTCCGCGGCGGACGACCTGGTGGTCGTCGACCAGCAGGACACGGATCGGCTTGTCAGCCACCGGGAACCTCCATCTCGATCGTGGTGCCCTCGCCCGGGGCCGAGGTCACGGTGAGCCGCCCGCCGACGCCGCCCGCCCGGTCCCGCATGGAGACCAGGCCGAGGTGGCGTCCGGCGCTGCGGACGGTACGCGGGTCGAAACCCTTCCCGTCGTCGGCGACGGTGAGCAGCGCGCCCTGGCCGCTGCGGGTGAGGGAGACCGTGACGCGCCGCGCGTCGGCGTGCCGCAGGGCGTTGTGCAGGGCCTCCTGGGCGACCCGGAGGACGGCCTCCTCCTGGGCGGCCGGCAGGGCCCGGGTCCCCTGGCTCTCGAAGGTGACCCGGGCGGAGTGGGCCCGGTCGAGGACCTGGATCTGGGCGCGGAGCGTGTGGACGAGGCCGTCCTCGTCGAGGGCGGCGGGCCGGAGCTCGACGACGGCGGCGCGCAGCTCGTCGGCGGCCTCGGCGGCGAGCGCGGCGACCTGCTGGAGCTCGCCCTTGGCGCGGGCCGGGTCGCGGTCGACGAGGGCGGCGGCGGCCTGGGCGGTCAGCCGGAGCGAGAACAGCTTCTGGCTGACGGCGTCGTGCAGCTCGTGGGCGAGGCGGGAGCGCTCCTCGGCGATGGTGAGCTCACGGCTGCGCTCGTACAGGCGGGCGTTGGTGAGGGCGATGGCCGCGTGCTGGGCGAGGATCGAGAGGAGCGCCTCGTCGTCGGCGGTGAAGCCGCAGCCGCCCTCGGGCTTGGGGCAGCGCTTGTTGGCGAGGAAGAGGGCGCCGAGGATCTCGTCGCCGTCCCTGACGGGCAGGCCGAGGAAGTCGGACATCTCGGGGTGGGCGTCGGGCCAGCCCTCGAAGCGGGGGTCCCGGCGGACGTCGGCGAGCCGCTCGGGCTCGGCCCTGTGGAGCATCGAGGCGAGGATGCCGTGCTGGCGGGGCAGCGGGCCGATCGCCTTCCACTGCTCGTCGCTGACGCCGTCGACCACGAACTGGGCGAAACCGCCGTGGTCGTCGGGGACGCCCAGGGCCGCGTACTCGGCGTCGAGCAGCTCACGGGCGGAGGCCACGATCGTCTTGAGGACGTCGCGGACCTCCAGGTGGCGGCTCATCGCCAGCAGGGCGGTGCTCACGGCGGCCAGGCCGGAGCTCGGTCGATGGCTCATGTGTTCACCGTACCGGCGGGGTGTGACGGTCCGTATCCGTCCGGGGACGAGGGCGGTGCGGGTCCCGGGACCTAGGTCGAAGTGCCCTCGGCGGTCCGGGCCGGGGGCCGAGGCGGTGGGCGGGGGCGCGGCCGGAGGCTGGAGCCGTCCGGAGGATCCGTAGAGAGGGGATGGGCGTCATGGCTGTCGCGATCGTCACGGGGGCGTCGAGGGGTCTGGGGCGGGCGCTGGCGGCGGCGCTCGCCGGGCGGGGCTGGGACCTGGTGCTCGACGCCCGCAAGGAGGACGTGCTGGAGGAGAGCGCGGCGGCGGCACGCGCGCGTGGCGCCCGGGTGGTGGCGCTGGCCGGGGACGTGACGGACGCGGCGCACCGGCGGGAGCTGGTGGCGGCGGCGCGGGAGCTCGGCGGGCTCGATCTGCTGGTGAACAACGCGGGGATCCTGGGCGCCGAGCCGCTCGTGCCGCTCGACCGCCACCCGCTGGACGGCTTCCGGGCCGCCCTGGAGGTCAATGTGGTGGCTCCGCTGGGGCTGCTGCAGGAGGCGCTGCCCCTGCTGCGCGCGGCCCCCGCCGGCGCGGTGGTCAACCTGAGTTCGGACGCGGCGGCGGAGACGTACCGGACCTGGGGCGCGTACGGGGCCACGAAGGCGGCGCTCGACCAGCTGTCGGCGGTGCTCGCGGTGGAGGAGCCGGGGCTGCGGGTCTGGTGGGTGGATCCGGGCGGCATGCGGACGGACATGCTGGCGGCCGCGGAGCCCGGCGAGGACCTGTCGGGGACGCCGACCCCGGACGAGGTCGCCCCGGTCTTCCTGCGGCTGGTCGACGAGCGGCCGGCGAGCGGGCGGTACTCGGTGCCGTCCTTCCTGGAACCACGATGAGTCTGGCCGTGCGGGTGCCGGCGGAGCTGTCGGCACGGGTGCCGGCCGAGCAGCGGGGGCCGGGGCGCGGCCGGGACGACGTGCGGCTGCTCGTGTCCCGGGGCGAGGCGGTCTCCCACCACTCCTTCCGTGAGCTGCCCGCGCTGCTGCGGGCCGGGGACCTGCTCGTCGTCAACACCTCCACGACGCTGGCGGCGGCCGTGGACGGGCGCCTCGGGTCCGGCGGGGAACCGGTGGTGGTGCACTTCTCGACCCGCGGGGACGACGGGCGGTGGGCGGTGGAGCTGCGGACGCCGGAACCCTCGGGCAGTACGCGCCCGCGTGGGGGCGGTCCGGCGGGGGCGGTCGTACGGCTGCCGGGAGGGGCGCGCCTCGTGCTCGCGGGGCCTCTGGCGCCCGGGAGCGGGCGGCTGTGGTGGGGGCGCGTGGACGCGGACGTGCCGGGGCTGCTCGGGCGGTACGGGCGGGCCGTCCGGTACGGGTACACGGAGCGGGACCAGCCCCTGTCGGCGTACCAGACGGTCTTCGCGCTCCCCTCCCCCGACGGCTCGGGCTCGGCGGAGATGCCGAGCGCGGGGCGGCCCTTCACGGCCCGCCTGGTGACGGAGCTGACCGACCGGGGCGTACGGATCGCTCCCCTCTCCCTTCATACGGGGGTCTCCTCGGCGGAGTCCCACGAGCCGCCGTACCCGGAACGCTTCGAGGTCCCCGCGGCGACGGCGACCCTGGTGAACGCGGCGCGGGCCGGGGGCGGCCGGGTGATCGCGGTGGGGACGACAGTGGTGCGGGCGCTGGAGTCGGCTGTGGTCGAGCCGGCCCGACGGACGGAGTCCGGCGCAGCGTCCCGACGCCCGGGAGGCCCCCAGGGGCCGAGCGGCGCGAGGGACGCGTCAGGGAATGGGTCGGTGGTGCGGGCGCTGGAGTCGGCTGTGGTCGAGCCGGGCGGGGCGGTCGGTGGGGTGGTGCGGGCCCGTGCCGGGTGGACGGATCTGGTGGTGACGCCCGCTCGGGGAGTGCGGGTGGTGGACGGGCTGCTCACCGGGCTGCACGAGCCGGAGGCCTCGCATCTGCTGATGCTGGAGGCGGTCGCCGGGCGGGCCGCGGTGCGGAGCGCGTACGCCGCCGCGGTGCGGGAGCGGTACCTCTGGCACGAGTTCGGCGACGTCCATCTCCTCCTTCCAGAGGAGAAGCCTCACGCTGCGCATTGCTGACGCAACGTTTGGTGAGTTTGTTACGTGCTCGATGTGAGGCCGCGCATAGGACGCACATCACTTACGAAGCCCCCTAGTGGACGCCAGAAAGCCCGATATGGGCGGATGAAACGGGCCACAGGGGGCATTGTGTGGCCCGTGCACGGGCCCCTGATCCACTACCCGGGTTCGTACGTCACACCTTTGCCACGAGATTTTGCTGCCGCTAAGAATTGCCCCCGTCGCCGCCGAGCAGGCGCAGCGCCGCCCCGGCCGAGCGACCCCCAGCGATTCGAAGAGGTAGCCCAGCATGTCTGCGAACACCCCTGGCCACAGTCGTGGTCTGAAGAAGACCCACAAGGCCACGATCGCCGGCGTCGCCGCTCTGGGCGCCGCAGCCCTCACGCTCTCCCTCGTGCCCCACCACGGCAGCACCGAGACCGAGCCGCAGGCTCTGGCCGGTACCCAGCAGGTCGCCTGGGCGTACGACGCGAACAGCCCGCAGGCGAAGGCGCTGGCCGCCAGCGTCAACGAGCAGCAGACCACCATCGGCCTGAAGGCGAAGCAGGAGGCCGAGGCGAAGGCCAAGGCCGCCGCCAAGGCCAAGGCCGCCGCGAAGGCGAAGGCCGAAGCCCAGGCCAAGGCGAAGGCCGAAGCGAAGGCGAAGGCCGAGGCGAGGGCCAAGGCCGCCGCGAAGAAGCGCGCCACGGAGAAGGCGGCCGCGAACCGCTCCGTCACCCGCACCCCGGTCTTCGCGAACAACCTCGACGGCTGGATCCGCGAGGCGCTCTACATCATGGACAAGCACGACATCCCGGGCACCTACAACGGTCTGCACCGGAACATCATGCGCGAGTCCAGCGGCAACCCGTACGCCATCAACAACTGGGACATCAACGCCGTCAACGGCATCCCGTCCAAGGGCCTGCTCCAGGTGATCTACCCGACCTTCAAGGCGTACCACGTGGCCGGCACCAAGTTCGACCAGTACGACCCGGTCGCCAACATCGTCGCCGCCGCCAACTACGCGGCCGACCGCTACGGCTCGATCGACAACGTCAACAGCGCGTACTGAGTCGCCTCGGACACGCCGAAGGGCGGCACCCCGCACGGGGTGCCGCCCTTCGGGGCTGTCGTCGTTACTTGCGCATGACCTCGGGCTCGTGGCGGCGCAGCAGCCGCGCCACGAGGACGCAGCAGACGGTGGCCATGAGCAGCTGGATGCCGAGGTCCAGGCTCCACTGGCCGGCCGTGTGCTCCCACAGGGAGTCGACGTTCGTGGGGTCCTTGTGGTCCCACGGCGGCATCAGGTGGGCCAGGTCGAGCGTGGTGCCGGCGCCGGCGATGCCCCAGCGGGAGGGCATGAGCCAGGCGAACTGCTCCAGGCCTGGCGAGCCGTACACCTGGAAGAGGATGCCGGTGAACACGACCTGGATGATCGCGAACATGACGAGCAGCGGCATGGTCTTCTCGGCGGTCTTCACCAGCGCGGAGATGACCAGGCCGACCATCATCGAGGTCAGGCCGAGCGCGATGACCTGGACGCACAGCTCGACGGCCGGCGGCATGAACAGGCCCTCTTCGGGGAGCGCGCGCGTGGAGAAGCCGATGCCGCAGATGATCACGCCCTGGAAGGCCGTGATCACGCCGAGGACGATGACCTTGGACATCAGGTACGCGGAGCGGGACAGGCCGACGGCGCGCTCCCGCTCGTAGATGACCCGTTCCTTGATCAGCTCTCGGACGGAGTTCGCCGCGCCGGAGAAGCACATGCCGACCGCGAGGATCAGCATGATCGTGCCGGCGTCGCCGTTGAAGCGGGACGGCGGCGTGGGCTTGCCGAGGCCGAAGTCGGCGGGGATGACGACGGACACCGCGCCGAGGACGGCCGGCAGGATCACCATCAGGGCCATGAAGCCCTTGTCGGAGGCGATGACGGAGACGTAGCGGCGGATCAGGGTCCACAGCTGCGAGCCCCAGCCCTGCGGCTTCGGCGGCCTGGCCATCGCCTGCTGCGGCATCTGGACGGGCTGCGCGGCGACGGCGTCGATGTCCGCGGCGTACATCTGGTAGTGCTGCGAGCCCTTCCAGCGGCCCGCCCAGTCGTAGTCGCGGTAGTTCTCGAAGGCGGAGAAGACGTCGGCCCAGGTGGAGTAGCCGAAGAAGTTCAGCGCCTCCTCCGGCGGGCCGAAGTACGCCACGGAGCCGCCGGGCGCCATGACGAGCAGCTTGTCGCAGAGGCCCAGCTCGGCCACCGAGTGGGTGACGACGAGGACCGTGCGGCCGTCGTCGGCGAGGCCGCGGAGCAGCTGCATGACGTCGCGGTCCATGCCCGGGTCGAGGCCGGAGGTCGGCTCGTCCAGGAAGATCAGCGAGGGCTTGGTGAGGAGCTCCAGGGCGACGGAGACGCGCTTGCGCTGGCCACCGGAGAGGGAGGTGACCTTCTTCTCCTTGTGGATGTCGAGCTTGAGCTCGCGCAGCACCTCGTCGATGCGGGCCTCGCGCTCGGCCGTGGCTGTGTCGCCGGGGAAGCGGAGCTTGGCCGCGTAGCGCAGCGCCTTCTGGACGGTCAGCTCCTTGTGCAGGATGTCGTCCTGCGGGACCAGGCCGATGCGCTGGCGCAGCTCGGCGAACTGCTTGTAGAGGCTGCGGTTGTCGTAGAGGACGTCGCCCTCGTTGGCCGGGCGGTAGCCGGTCAGCGCCTTGAGCAGGGTGGACTTGCCGGAGCCGGAGGGGCCGATGACGCCGATCAGCGACTTCTCCGGGACGCCGAAGGTGACGTCCTTGAGGATCTGCTTGCCGCCGTCGACCGTGACCGTGAGGTGGCGGGCCGAGAAGGAGACCGAGCCGGTGTCGACGAACTCTTCCAGCCGGCCGCCGACGATGCGGAAGGTCGAGTGGCCGACGCCGACGATGTCCTGCGGGCCGAGGAGGGCGGTGCCGCCCTTGGGGATCGGCTGGCCGTTGACGTACGTGCCGTTGTGCGAGCCGAGGTCGCGGATCTCGAAGCGGCCGTCGGGCGTCGCGTGGAACTCGGCGTGGTTCCGGGAGACCTGGAGGTCGGAGACGACCAGTTCGTTCTCCAGGGCACGGCCGATCCGCATGACGCGGCCGAGGTCCAGCTGGTGGAACGTGGTGGGGCTGCGGTCGGCATAGGCCGACGACGCCCCCGCGGCGACGCCGGGGTGGCCCTGCCCGTGCCCCTGCTGGTGCGGGACCTGCTGGGCGGGCGGCTGCTGGGCCTGCTGCTGCCAGCCCTGCTGCGGCGCCTGGTGCTGCGGCGCCTGGTGCTGCGGGGGCGCCTGGTGCGTGGCCCAGTCGGCCTGGGCGGCGGACGCGGCGGCCTGGTGGGCGGGAGCCTGCTGGGCCGGGGCCTGCTGCTGCGGGACCTGCTGCTGCGGTGCGGCCGCCGCGCCGGACGCGACGAGATTCAGCCGCGGGCCGTCGGTCGCGTTGCCCAGGTGGACGGCCGAACCGGGGCCGATCTCCACCTGGTGGACCCGCTGGCCCTGTACGAAGGTGCCGTTCGTGGAGCCGTGGTCCTCGATGACCCAGCTCCGGCCGCCCCAGCTGATGGTGGCGTGGCGCCACGAGACCCTGGCGTCGTCGATGACCAGGTCACCCTGAGGGTCCCGGCCCAGGGTGTACGACCGGGACGGATCGAGCGTCCAGGTCCTGCCGTTCAATTCCAGTACGAGTTCTGGCACTCCATGCCCCACTACTTGTCCCCCGATGTACCCCCGTCTGCGGGAGTCCAGGGATGGCGAATCATCCTGGGGAACTATTTCAGGCCCGGTCCCGTCTCGGAAAGTCGGGCCGCGTGAAGACCTTCGGGTCATCCGCTGGACCGCTCGGGTGTCCGCAGGGCGGGACGGGGGGCCGGACGGCACACGGTGCCCGATACGGTGGAACCACCATGAGCGCATCGCACACCTCAGACGTTCCCACTCTTCTCGTCAAGATCTTCGGGAAGGACCGTCCCGGGATCACCGCGGGACTCTTCGACACCCTCGCCGCCTACTCCGTCGACGTCGTGGACATCGAGCAGGTGGTCTCCCGTGGCCGCCTCGTCCTGTGCGCGCTCGTCACCGAGCCGACCGTCGCCTCGGCGGGCGAACTCAGGGCCACCGTGCACAGCTGGGCCGAGTCGCTGAAGCTCCAGGCCGAGATCATCTCCGGCACGGGCGACAACCGTCCCCGTGGCGAGGGACGCTCGCACGTCACCGTGCTCGGCCACCCGCTCACCGCGGAGCAGACGGCGGCCATAGCGGCCAGGATCGCGGAGACCGGCGGCAACATCGACCGCATCTTCCGCCTCGCGAAGTACCCGGTGACGGCGGTCGAGTTCGCCGTCTCGGGCTGCGGGACCGAACCGCTGCGGACCGCGCTGGCCACCGAGGCGCACAGCGTCGGCGTCGACGTGGCCGTGGTCTCCGCCGGGCTGCACCGGCGGGCCCAGCGGCTCGTCGTCATGGACGTCGACTCGACCCTGATCCAGGACGAGGTGATCGAGCTCTTCGCCGCGCACGCGGGCTGCGAGGACAAGGTCGCCGAGGTGACGGCGGCGGCGATGCGCGGCGAGCTGGACTTCGAGCAGTCGCTCCACGCGCGCGTGGAGCTGCTGGCCGGCCTCGACGCCTCGGTGGTCGACAAGGTGCGCGCCGAGGTGCGGATGACGCCCGGCGCCCGGACCCTGATCCGTACGCTCAAGCGGCTCGGCTACCAGGTGGGCGTCGTCTCCGGCGGGTTCACGCAGGTCACCGACGACCTGAAGGAGCGGCTCGGGCTCGACTTCGCCTCCGCCAACACGCTGGAGATCGTGGACGGGAAGCTCACCGGCCGGGTCACCGGTGAGATCGTCGACCGGGCGGGCAAGGCGCGGCTGCTGCGCCGGTTCGCCTCGGAGGCGGGGGTGCCGCTGGCGCAGACCGTGGCGATCGGCGACGGGGCGAACGACCTGGACATGCTGAACGCGGCCGGGCTCGGGGTGGCGTTCAACGCGAAGCCGGTGGTCCGTCAGGCGGCGCACACGGCGGTGAACGTGCCGTTCCTGGACACCGTGCTGTACCTCCTCGGCATCACGCGCGAGGAGGTCGAGGCCGCGGACTTCGGCGAGGACGACCTGCCGCACTGAGCGGCGGGGGTACGGAGCGGGGCCCGGGTGTCGGACGACACCCGGGCCCCTTCTCGTACGGGTACGGGCTCAGGCGTTCGGGGTCCAGAACTCGACGAGCTTGCCGACGCCGTGCTCCACGGACTTCCAGGAGCCGTTGAAGGTGAGGACGGCGAAGGCGGAGGTCGGGAAGCCGCTGCGGTTCATCCGGGCGAGGGTCTCGCCCTCGGCCTCGCCCGCGAGGGCGTCGGCGAGGGCGTGCATGCCGGGGTTGTGGCCGATGAGCAGGAGGTTCTTCACCTCGTCCGAGGTCTCGTTGACCAGGGCGATGAGCTCGCCGAGGGAGGCCTCGTACATCCGCTCCTCGTACACCGTCTTCGGGCGCTGCGGGAGCTCGTGGACGGCCAGCTTCCAGGTCTCGCGGGTGCGGAGGGCGGTCGAGCAGAGGGCCAGGTCGAAGGCGATGCCGGTCTCGGCGAGCCGTCGGCCGGCCACCGGGGCGTCCTTGCGGCCCCGTTCGGCGAGGGGTCGCTCGTGGTCGGACTCGTCGTTCCAGTCTGCCTTCGCGTGCCGGAGGAGCACGATGCTGCGGGGTGTATCGACGCTCATGGTCCACAGCTTCGCACGAAACAGGCCACCACGACTCAGAGAGGCAGCGTTTGCCAGAGGTGCTCCAGGACTCCGCCGAACGCCAGGCCGCCCGCGGTCGCCTGGGCCTCACCCGACCCGGTCATGAGGACCAGGAGGGCGAGGAAGGCGGCGGCCGGGAGGGCGAGGGCCCACCAGGGCAGCCGGGTGTCGACGCCGGTGGTCGTGGTCCGGATGCCGGGGTGCGTGGGGGCCGACATGGCCGCCTCCGTGGGTGAGTTCCGTGCTTTCGCCGTCGTCACCAACGTACGGATCGCGCATCCTCCGGCCCATCCGGTGATCCACCCACTTCACCCTGACACTCACCCCCTAGGGGATGCGGGGGCTACCCCCACCCCACCGGAGGCTCACGGGGAGGCGAAGGAGGCGATGACGGCGATGACGACCGTGATGCCGAGCATCGCGCCGAGCACGAGGAGCAGCTTCTTCTGGCCGTTCTGGGGATTGGGTTCGAGGACTGGCATGGGAACAGTCTCGCATCTCAGCATTCGTCCTCGACCGTCCGGTCCCGGCCGGCCAGGGTTCCGACGATCATCTGCGGCACCATCAGGCCGCCCATGAGCGCGATGGGCAGTCCCCAGCCGCCGCTGTGCTGGTAGAGCACGCCGACGAGGAGGGGGCCGGGGATGGAGATGAGGTAGCCGACGCTCTGCGCGAAGGCGGAGAGCCGGACGACGCCCGCGCCGGTGCGCGAGCGCATGCCGATCATCGTGAGGGCGAGCGGGAAGGAGCAGTTGGAGACGCCGAGGAGCACCGCCCAGACCCAGGCTCCGGAGGCGGGGGCGAGGAGGAGCCCGGTGTATCCGGTGAGTCCGCACAGGCCGAGGGCGACGACGATCGGGCCCTGGTTCTTCATGCGGGTCGCGAGGCGGGGGATGACGAAGGCGAGCGGGACGCCCATGACCATGGTCACGGCGAGGAGCACGCCCGCGGTGGCGGCGGGGACGCCGGCGTCGCGGAAGATCTGCGGCATCCAGCCCATGGTGATGTAGGCGCCGGTGGCCTGGAGGCCGAAGAAGACGCCGAGCGCCCAGGCGGTGCGGCTGCGGGTGATGCGCGGCGCGGGGGCCTCCGGTGCCGCTGCGGGGGCCGTGGCCGCCGGGAGCGCCGTGTCCGTGCCCCGGTCGCGCAGGAGCGGGAGCCAGGGCAGGACGGCGACCGCGGCGAGGACCGCCCAGACGCCGAGGCCGAGGCGCCAGTCGCCGCCGAGGGCGTCGGTCATGGGGACGGTCGCGGCGGCGGCGATGGAGGTGCCGAGGGCGAGCGCCATGGAGTAGAGGCCGGTCATGCTGCCGACGCGGTCGGGGAAGTACCGCTTGACGATGACGGGCATCAGGACGTTGCTGACGGCGATGCCCATGAGGGCGAGGGCGCTGGCGGCGAGGAAGGCGGCGGTGCCGGTCGCGAAGGGCCTCAGGACGAGGCCGGTGAAGATCGCGGCCATGCCCGCGCAGACGACGGCGGCGGGGCCGAAGCGGCGGGCGAGGCGGGGGGCGGTGATGCCGAAGACCGCGAAGCAGAGCGGGGGCACGGAGGTGAGGACGCCGGCGACGCTGCCGCTCATGTGGAGGTCCGCGCTGACCTCTTCGAGGAGGGCGCCGAGGCTGGTGATGGCGGGGCGCAGGTTGAGGGCGGCCAGGACGAGTCCGACGGTGACGAGGCCGAGGGGCCAGCGGCGGGCCTGGGCCGGTGGTGCGCTGTGCTCGGCCGGTCGTCCGCCGGCTTCCGCCGGTCGTGCGGCAAGGTCCAGGGTCTTCGGCTCGTCAGACATGAGGCCATCATAGAATCATGGGATGATTGGTTGTCCAATCTCGAACTAATTTGAACTCGTGGGAAGGCGTTCCATGGCCCTCGGTCACCCCCGGCGCACCGGCCTCTCCGATCAGGTGATCGCCGAGCTGCGGAACCAGATCACCTCCGGCGAGTGGCCGGTGGGCTCGCGCATCCCGACCGAACCCGAACTGGTCGAGCAGCTGGGCGTCGCCCGCAACACGGTGCGCGAGGCGGTCCGCGCGCTCGCGCACAACGGCCTGCTCGACATCCGCCAGGGCTCGGGGACGTACGTCCTCGCCACCAGCGAGCTGGCGGGCGTCATGCACCGGCGCTTCGCCGGCTCCGACCCCCGGCACGTCGCCGAGCTGCGCTCGACGCTGGAGTCGGCGGCGGCCCGGTTCGCGGCCGGGCGGCGCTCGGAGCGGGACCTGAAGCAGTTGGACGCCCTGCTCCTGCGGCGCGAGGAGGCATGGGAGTCCGGGGACGCGGAGCGCTTCGTGACGGTCGACGCGGCCTTCCACCACGCGGTCGTCGCCGCCTCGGGCAACGAGGTGCTGACGGAGCTCTACGCGGACCTGGGCGATCTGCTGCGGGAGTGGCTGCGCGACGACGTCGGGCAGGTGCTGCGGCCGGAGAACCACATGGACCACGCGCGCCTGGTGGACGCGATCCGCGCGGGCGACGCCGAGCGGGCCGGCGCGGAGGCGGCCGGCTACCCCTTCATGTGCCTCAGGAACCCCGTACCGGAAGGGAGCCCCGGGCAGGAGCCGGAAGAGGGCCCCGGGCAGGAGCCGGATCCGCGGGCTGGTGCGTGACCCAGGCGGACCGGACCTCCTTCCAGCAGCGGCCGGTGAGCTGGGCGTAGTCGGCGGGTCCGACCTCCACGGGGGCGCTGTCGGTGTCGACGTCCCACCAGCGCTCGCACTCGACGTGGAGGCGGACGCGGTCGGTGCGGGGGTACGGATTGCTGCAGTGGGCGGTGACGCGGGAGCCCTCGACGAGGGTGCGGCAGGAGGCTTCGAAGTCCTGCGGCTCCTCGGTCGCCGGGGCGGTGACGGGGAGCTCCTCGGTGGGGGCGGGAGCGGCCCGTACCTCGGCGGCCACGCCGGTCCCGGTGACCAGGACGGCGACGGAGGCGATCGCCCCGAAGCCGTGACGTATCGCGCGCATGCCCGTACCTCCTCCCCGTCAGCAGCAGAACATCACGCTCTGCCCCAGTCTGGGGTCGTTCGGGCTACTTTTCGACCCGTGCAGGAGTTGCGGAACGACGAGGGCCGTGTGTCCGTCCCGGAGGACGGGCACACGGCCCTCGCCTTGCCGTGGGGAGCGGTTACGCGCCGATGGCGTGCAGGCCGCCGTCCACGTGGATGATCTCGCCCGTGGTCTTCGGGAACCAGTCCGAGAGCAGCGCGACGATGCCGCGGCCGGCCGGCTCCGGGTCCGAGAGCTCCCACTCCAGCGGCGAACGGCTGTCCCACACGGAGGCCAGCTCGCCGAAGCCCGGGATGGACTTCGCGGCCATGGAGCCGAGCGGGCCCGCCGAGATCAGGTTGCAGCGGATGTTCTGCTTGCCGAGATCGCGCGCCATGTAGCGGCTGGTGGCCTCCAGGGCGGCCTTGGCCGGGCCCATCCAGTCGTACTGCGGCCAGGCGAACTTGGCGTCGAAGGTGAGGCCCACGACGGAACCGCCCTCGGACATCAGCGGCAGCAGCGCCATCGTCAGCGACTTCAGGGAGAAGGCGGAGACGTGCATGGCGGTGGCCACGGACTCGAACGGCGTGTTCAGGAAGTTGCCGCCGAGCGCGTCCTGCGGCGCGAAGCCGATGGAGTGCACGATGCCGTCGAGGCGGTCGCCCAGGTGCTCGCGGACCTGGCCCTCCAGGCGGGCGAGGTGCTCGTCGTTGGAGACGTCGAGCTCCAGGACCTTGACGTTCTCGGGCTTGGGGAGCTTCTTGGCGATGCGCTCGGTGAGCGTCGGCCGGGGCCAGGCGGTGAGGATGATCTCCGCACCCTGCTCCTGGGCCAGCTTCGCGGCGTGGAAGGCGATGGAGGACTCCATCAGCACACCGGTGATGAGGATGCGCTTGCCCTCGAGAATTCCGCTCATGGTGATCAGTGACCCATGCCCAATCCGCCGTCAACCGGGATGACGGCTCCAGTGATGTACGAGGCGTCGTCGGAGGCGAGGAACCTCACCGCGGCGGCGATCTCCTCCGGCTGCGCGTAGCGGCCCAGCGGCACCTGGGACACGATGCCGGCGCGCTGCTCGTCGGTGAGCACGGCCGTCATGTCGGTGTCGACGAAGCCGGGGGCGACGACGTTGAAGGTGATGTTGCGCGAGCCCAGCTCACGCGCGAGGGAGCGGGCGAAGCCCACCAGGCCGGCCTTGGAGGCGGCGTAGTTGGCCTGGCCCGCGGAGCCCAGCAGACCGACGACCGAGGAGATCAGGACGACGCGGCCCTTCTTGGCGCGCAGCATCCCGCGGTTGGCGCGCTTGACGACCCGGAAGGTGCCGGTGAGGTTGGTGTCGAGGACGGACGTGAAGTCCTCCTCGGTCATGCGCATGAGGAGCTGGTCCTTGGTCACGCCGGCGTTGGCCACGAGGACCTCCACCGGACCGTGCTTCTCCTCGATCTCCTTGTACGCCGTCTCCACCTGCTCCGCGTCGGTGATGTCGCACTTGACGGGGAGGCAGCCGAGCTCGACCAGGGCGGCCGGGGGCTCGCCGGAGCGGTACGTGATCGCGACCTTGTCGCCGGCCTCGGCGAACGCGCGGGCGATGGCGAGGCCGATGCCCCGGTTTCCTCCGGTGACGAGAACCGAGCGGCTCAACGGATCACCCTTTCGATAGCGGTCTGGTAGCCGAAAACCTATCGGTATCGCCCCCGACATGGGGAATCGACCTCCCACAGTGGCGTAGGGGTGTCGCTGTGGGGTCCCTACAGCTCGGGGCCGGTGCCCACCGGTCGGCGGGTTCGCCCGGGGCGCACTCCAATGCGCGGACCCGGGGGCCCGCCCCGTGATTGACTTCCGGTTTCAGACCGCTGTCTTCCGATCGCCGAGAGCGAGGCCGCTCGTGGTCCATCAGATCGACCCTTCGTTCGTCGCGCTGCCCCTGCGGGCGCTCGCCGACGCCGCGCTCGCCCGAGCGCGCGCGCTGGGCGCCGAGCACGCGGACTTCCGCCTGGAGCGGGTGCGCAGCGCCTCCTGGCGGCTGCGCGACGCCAAACCGTCCGGTTCCTCGGACACCACCGACCTCGGCTACGCGGTGCGGGTGGTGCACGGCGGGGCCTGGGGCTTCGCGTCCGGGGTGGACCTGACGATGGACGGGGCGGCGCGGGTCGCCTCGCAGGCCGTCGCCATGGCCAAGCTGTCGGCGAAGGTGATCGCGGCGGCGGGCTCGGACGAGCGCGTGGAGCTGGCCGCGGAGCCGGTGCACGCCGAGAGGACGTGGGTCTCCTCGTACGAGATCGACCCCTTCTCCGTGCCCGCCGAGGAGAAGAGCGCGCTGCTCGCGGACTGGAGCGCGCGGCTGCTCGGGGCGGAGGGCGTGGCGCACGTGGACGCCTCGCTGCTCACCGTCCACGAGAACAAGTTCTACGCGGACACGGCCGGCACCGTGACCACGCAGCAGCGCGTCCGGCTGCACCCGCAGCTCACGGCGGTCGCCGTGGACGGGACGACCGGCGAGTTCGACTCGATGCGGACGATCGCGCCGCCGGTCGGGCGGGGCTGGGAGTACCTGACCGGGACCGGCTGGGACTGGGACAAGGAGCTCGACGAGATCCCGGGGCTGCTCGCCGAGAAGATGCGCGCGCCGAGCGTGGAGGCCGGGCGGTACGACCTGGTCGTGGACCCCTCGAACCTGTGGCTGACGATCCACGAGTCCATCGGGCACGCCACCGAGCTGGACCGGGCGCTCGGCTACGAGGCGGCGTACGCGGGCACCTCCTTCGCCACCTTCGACCAGCTGGGCAAGCTGGCGTACGGCTCCTCGATCATGAACGTGACGGGTGACCGGACCGCCGAGCACGGTCTCGCCACCGTCGGCTTCGACGACGAGGGCGTGGAGGCGCAGTCCTGGGACCTGGTGAAGGACGGCACGCTCGTCGGCTACCAGCTGGACCGGCGGATCGCGAAGCTCACGGGCCTCGGCCGGTCGAACGGCTGCGCCTTCGCCGACTCCCCCGCGCACGTGCCGGTGCAGCGGATGGCGAACGTCTCGCTCCAGCCGGACCCGGGCGGCCTGTCGACGGAGGACCTGATCGGGGGCGTGGAGCGCGGCATCTACGTGGTCGGCGACCGGTCCTGGTCGATCGACATGCAGCGCTACAACTTCCAGTTCACCGGCCAGCGCTTCTTCCGCATCGAGAACGGCCGGCTCGCCGGGCAGCTGCGGGACGTGGCATACCAGGCGACGACCACCGACTTCTGGGGCTCGATGGAACAGGTCGGCGGCCCGCAGACGTACGTCCTCGGCGGCGCCTTCAACTGCGGCAAGGCCCAGCCGGGCCAGGTCGCCGCCGTCTCGCACGGCTGCCCCTCCGCCCTCTTCCGGGGCGTCAACATCCTGAACACCACGCAGGAGGCCGGTCGATGAGCCGCGTCAGCAAGCCGTACGAGATCGTCGAGCGGGCCCTCGAACTGTCCCGCGCCGACGGGTGTGTCGTCATCGCCGACGAGGAGTCCTCGGCCAACCTGCGCTGGGCGGGCAACGCGCTCACCACGAACGGGGTGACCCGGGGCCGTACCCTCACCGTGATCGCCACCGTCGACGGCGCCCAGGGCACCGCCTCCGGTGTCGTCTCGCGGTCCGCCGTGACCGTGGACGACCTGGAGCCCCTGGTGCGGGCCGCCGAGGCCGCCGCCCGCGCCGCCGGGCCCGCCGAGGACGCGCAGCCGCTGGTCGAGGGCGTGCCCTCCTCGCCCGACTTCACGGACGCCCCGGCGGAGACCTCCTCCGCGGTCTTCACCGACTTCGCCCCGGCGCTCGGCGAGGCCTTCGCACGCGCGCGTGCGGGCGGTCGCGAGCTGTACGGCTTCGCCAACCACGAGCTGACCTCCACCTATCTGGGCACGTCCACGGGGCTGCGGCTCCGCCACGACCAGCCCAACGGGACCCTGGAGCTCAACGCCAAGTCCCCCGACCGCTCGCGCTCCGCGTGGGCCGGGCGCTCGACCCGGGACTTCAAGGACGTCGACCCGGCCGCGCTCGACGCGGAGCTGGCGACCCGCCTCGGCTGGGCGGAGCGGAGGATCGAGCTGCCCGCCGGGCGGTACGAGACGCTGCTGCCGCCGACCGCCGTGGCCGACCTGATGATCTACCAGCTGTGGTCCTCGGCGGCCCGGGACGCGGTGGAGGGCCGTACGGTCTTCTCCAAGCCCGGCGGCGGCACCCGGCTCGGCGAGCAGCTCTCCCCGCTGCCGCTGACGCTGCGCAGCGACCCGAACGAGCCGGGCCTGGAGTCCTCGCCGTTCGTGATCGCGCACTCCTCCGGCGACGACTCCTCCGTCTTCGACAACGGTCTGCCGGTCGGGCCGGTCGACTGGGTGAAGGCCGGCGCCCTGGCGCATCTGATCACCACCCGGCACACCGCGGGGCTTACTGGGTTGCCCGTGGCGCCGGGAGCCGGGAACCTGATCCTGGACGGCGGCGGCGAGCGCTCCCTGGAGGAGATGGTCGCCTCGACGGAGCGCGGCCTGCTGCTGACCTGCCTCTGGTACATCCGCGAGGTCGACCCGGCGACGCTGCTGCTGACCGGGCTGACCCGGGACGGCGTCTACCTCGTCGAGAACGGCGAGGTGGTCGGCGAGGTGAACAACTTCCGGTTCAACGAGTCGCCGGTGGACCTGCTGTCGCGGGCCTCGGAGGCGGGCCGGACGGAGAAGACGCTGCCGCGCGAGTGGAGCGACTGGTTCACCCGGGCCGCGATGCCCGCCCTGCGGGTGCCGGACTTCAACATGAGCTCGGTCAGCAAGGGGGTCTGACCCGCCTAGACTGGCCGACGTAGTACTGACGACTTTCTGAGGAGACGGACGATCGTGACGGACATCGTCGACGAGCTGAAGTGGCGCGGGCTGTTCGCCCAGTCCACCGATGAGGACGCACTGCGCAAGGCTCTCGCGGACGGTCCCGTCACGTTCTATTGCGGTTTCGACCCGACCGCGGCCAGTCTCCACGTCGGCCACCTGGTCCAGGTCCTCACCGTCCGCCGGCTCCAGCAGGCCGGGCACCGGCCGCTGGCGCTGGTCGGCGGGGCCACCGGGCAGATCGGTGACCCGCGGCCGACGGCCGAGCGCACCCTGAACGACCCCGAGACGGTCGCGAACTGGGTGAACCGGCTGCGCTCGCAGATCGAGCCCTTCCTCTCCTTCGAGGGGGAGAACGCGGCGGTCATGGTGAACAACCTGGACTGGACCGCCGGGCTGTCGGCGATCGAGTTCCTGCGGGACATCGGCAAGCACTTCCGGGTCAACAAGATGCTGACCAAGGACTCCGTGGCCCGGCGCCTGGAGTCCGAGCAGGGCATCAGCTACACCGAGTTCAGCTACCAGCTGCTCCAGGGCATGGACTTCCTGGAGCTGTACCGCCGTTACGGCTGCACGCTCCAGCAGGGCGGCTCGGACCAGTGGGGCAACCTGGTGGCCGGCCTCGACCTGATCCACCGCCTGGAGCCGGGCGCCGAGGTCCACGCGCTGGCTACCCCGCTGATGGTCAAGGCGGACGGCACCAAGTTCGGCAAGACCGAGAGCGGGGCCGTCTGGCTGGACCCGGAGATGACCACGCCGTACGCGTTCTACCAGTTCTGGCTGAACGTGGACGACCGGGACATCTCGACGTACATGCGGATCCTGTCCTTCAGGTCCCGCGAGGAGCTGGAGGAGCTGGAGGCGCAGACCGCCGAGCGGCCGCAGGCGCGGGCCGCGCAGCGGGCACTCGCCGAGGAGCTCACCACCCTGGTGCACGGCGCCGAGCAGTGCGCGGCCGTCATCGGCGCCTCCAAGGCGCTGTTCGGGCAGGGCGACCTGGCCGAGCTGGACGAGCCGACGCTGGCCGCCGCGCTCTCCGAGCTGCCGCACGCGCGCGTGTCCGAGCTGGGCCAGGTCGTGGACCTGTTCGCCGAGGTCGGTCTCGTGGCGAGCAAGTCGGCGGCGCGGCGCACGGTGAAGGAGGGCGGCGCCTACGTGAACAACGTGAAGGTGACCGCCGAGGACGCCGAGGTGTCGGCGGAGGAGCTGCTGCACGGCCGCTGGCTGGTGCTGCGGCGCGGCAAGAAGAACCTGGCGGCGATCGAGTTCGCCGGCGAGTGAGGATCACGACGGGAGGAGGCCCGGTACGCGCGCTGTGCGCCGTACCGGGCCTCCTCCCGTCCCTCAGGCGTGCCGTCTGCCGCCCTTGAGCGAGACCCACAGCATGTCGCCCACGCCGACCACGGCGATGGCGCCGATCAGCTGGAGCAGATGCCGGGTCCAGTCGATGCCCCGGGTGTCCTCGACTCCGATCCAGCCCGCGACCGCGTTGCCGAGCACACTGCCGAGAATGCCGAACACGGTCGTCAGCCACAACGGGATCTGCTGCTTCCCCGGCAGGATCGCCTTCGCGAGCAGACCGAGGACGAATCCCACGATGATCGCCCACAACCAACCCATCGCCGCCTCCTAGTGCGCGTGTGCGCCCAGTCTCGACCCATCGGCCATACGGCGCATGTCGGGCAGCACCATGCGTGCCCCGGTCTCGTGGGCCGTGGAGGGCGGGCGTACCGTGGAATCAGGTCCGGACCGGGGAGGGTCCGGCACGACCTGTGGGCGGTGAACGGCGATGCTGAAGCATGGCGGGACCGAGGTCTTCCGGATCACGGGGGCCCGGCAGGGGCTCGCCGACGACGTGCGGGGGCGGCAGCGGCGCTACGTCATCTCGATGACGGTGCGGACGCTCTCCGTGATCGCCGCGACGGTGCTGTGGAACGTCGAGCGGCACGTGGCCTTCGTGGCGCTGGGGCTGGGGCTCCTGCTCCCCTACATCGCGGTGGTGATCGCCAACGCGGGACGCGAGAGGGCTCCGTCCCTTCCCTCCACCTTCGTCCCCACTCCGGTGCGCCCGGCGCTCGACCCCCCGAACCTCAAGAAAAGCTCAGATCAATCATGACGATCCCGTGCACCGCACCCCATGTGCCGTGACATACTGCCTACGCGCTCCGCATCCCCCGTCGGAGCGACGGACCGATGCCGGGCAGCTCCCCCCGTGGCTGCCCGGCATCGCTGTTGCTGGACAATGACCGGGTGAGTGAAAAGAAGCCGATCTGTTCCGCCAAGGGGTGCCGCGCCGACGCCGTCTGGGTCCTCGCGTGGAACAACCCCAAGCTGCACACGCCCGAGCGCCGCAAGACCTGGCTCGCGTGCGAGGAGCACCGCGAGCACCTCTCCCAGTTCCTGGGGGTACGGGGTTTCCTGAAGGACGTCGTGCCGCTGGCCGACTGGGAGTCCGAGGAGGCCCGCTAGACCTCGGCCGGACCTCAGCCGCCGATCGCCGACATCGGGCGCTCGGGCTGGAGGAAGCTCGGGTCGTCGAGGCCGGAGCCGGCCTTCTTGCCCCACATGGCCTTCTTCCAGAGCTCCGCGACCGTGCTGTCCGGGGCGTCCGAGCGCAGCGCGGCCCGCAGGTCCGTCTCCTCGGTGGCGAAGAGGCAGGTGCGGACCTGGCCGTCGGCGGTGAGCCGGGTGCGGTCGCAGGCCCGGCAGAACGGGCGGGTGACGGAGGCGATGACGCCGACCGTGTGCGGTCCGCCGTCGACCGTCCAGCGCTCGGCGGGCGCCGAGCCGCGCTCCTCGGAGCCTTCCGGCGTCAGGGTGAAGCGGGTGCGCAGCGAATCCAGGATGTCACCGGCGGTGATCATGCCGTCGCGCTTCCAGCCGTGCTGGGCGTCCAGGGGCATCTGCTCGATGAAGCGGAGCTCGTACCCCTCGCGTATCGCCCAGGCGAGGAGGTCGGGGGCCTCGTCGGCGTTGAGCCCGGGCATCAGGACGGCGTTGACCTTGACCGGGGTGAGGCCGGCCTCGCGGGCGGCGGCCATGCCGTCGAGGACGTCCTGGTGGCGGTCGCGGCGGGTGAGGGTCTTGAAGACCTCGGGGCGCAGGGTGTCGAGGGAGACGTTGACCCGGTCGAGGCCGGCCGCCTTGAGGGCGGCGGCGGTGCGCTTGAGTCCGATGCCGTTGGTGGTGAGGGACATCCGGGGGCGGGGCTCCAGGGCGGCGCAGCGCTCGACGATCCCGACGAGGCCGGGGCGGAGCAGCGGCTCGCCGCCGGTGAAGCGGACCTCGGTGACGCCGAGGTCGGTGACCGCGATGCGGATGAGCCGGACGATCTCGTCGTCGGTGAGGAGGTCCGGCTTGGCGAGCCACTGGAGGCCCTCTTCGGGCATGCAGTACGTACAGCGCAGATTGCACCGGTCCGTGAGCGAGACGCGCAGGTCGGTGGCCACACGGCCGTATGTGTCGATGAGCACTGTGGGCCCCCTCTCCCGGTCTTCCGGATGCGTGTGTTCTGAGCCTACGTGAGCACTCGGACAAGGAGCAGGGCAGATTGTCACGAGGACCGGTGAGGCCGCGTCGTAGAACTCTACGACGCGGCCGTCGGCGGTGGCGGAACTTATGCGTTTCAGTGGGCTCCGACTCCGGTGAGGGACTTGACCTCCAGCTCGGCGTACTTGCCCTTGTCCGGCTCCTCCTTGGAGAGGAGCGAGCCGAGCCAGCCGAGCAGGAAGCCGAGGGGGATGGAGACGAGGCCGGGGTTCTCCAGGGGGAACCAGTAGAAGTCCACCGTCTTGAACATCGAGGTGGGCTTGCCGGAGACGACCGGGGAGAACAGGACGAGGACGACCGCCGAGACCAGGCCGCCGTAGATCGACCACAGGGCGCCCTGGGTGGTGAACCGCTTCCAGAAGAGCGAGTAGAGGATCGTCGGCAGGTTGGCCGAGGCGGCGACCGCGAAGGCGAGGGCGACGAGACCGGCGACGTTGAGGTCGCGGGCGAGGGCGCCGAGGGCGATGGAGACGATGCCGATGAGGACGGTCGCCCAGCGGGCGGCCTTCACCTCCTCCTTCTCGGTGGCCTGTCCGCGCCGGATGACGTTGGCGTAGATGTCGTGCGCGAAGGACGAGGAGGAGGCCAGGGTCAGGCCGGCGACGACGGCGAGGATGGTCGCGAAGGCGACGGCGGAGATGACGGCGAGGAGGATCGCGCCGCCGGTGGAGCCGGCTCCGCCGCCGATCTCCAGGGCCGCGAGCGGGGCGGCCGTGTTGCCGGCCTTGTTGGAGGCGACGATGTCGCTGTTCTTGAGGAGGGCGGCGGCGCCGAAGCCGAGGACGATCGTCATCAGGTAGAAGGCGCCGATGATGCCGATGGCCCAGTTGACGGACTTACGGGCGGCCTTGGCGGACGGCACCGTGTAGAAGCGGATCAGGATGTGCGGCAGGCCGGCGGTGCCGAGGACGAGGGCGATGCCGAGCGAGAGGAAGTCCAGCTTGGAGGTGGCGGTGGCGCCGTACTTGAGGCCGGGCTCCAGGAAGGCGTCACCCTTGCCGCTGTTGGTGGCGGCCGCGCCGAGCAGCTCCGAGATGTTGAAGTGGAACTTGAGGAGGATGAGGAAGGTGATCAGGAGGGTGCCCGCGATGAGCAGGACCGCCTTGACCATCTGCACCCAGGTGGTGCCCTTCATGCCGCCGATCGTCACGTACACGATCATGAGGAGGCCGACCAGGGCGACGATCCCGATCTTGCCGCCGTCGCTGGTGATGCCGAGCAGCAGCGAGACGAGGACGCCCGCGCCCGCCATCTGCGCGAGCAGGTAGAAGATCGAGACGACGATCGTGGAGGTGCCGGCGGCGGTGCGGACGGGCCGCTGGCGCATCCGGTAGGCGAGGACGTCGCCCATGGTGAACCGGCCGGAGTTGCGCAGCGGTTCGGCGACCAGGAGCAGGGCGACGAGCCAGGCGACGAGGAAGCCGATGGAGTACAGGAAGCCGTCGTAGCCGAAGAGGGCGATGGCTCCGGCGATGCCGAGGAAGGAGGCGGCGGACATGTAGTCGCCGGAGATCGCCAGGCCGTTCTGGAAGCCGGTGAACTGGCGTCCGCCGGCGTAGAAGTCGGCGGCGCTGCGGGTCTGGCGGCCGGCCCAGACGGTGATGACGAGGGTGGCGAGGACGAAGACGCCGAACAGGGCGATGATCAGGGGCCGGTGCTCGGTGGTGGCGCTGCCGGCCGCGAGCAGGACGGGGGTGCTCATGCGTCGCCCTCCATACGTGTTCTGATGGCCTCGGCCTTGGGGTCGAGCCGGTTCGCCGCGTGCCGCGAGTAGAGCCAGGCGATGAGGAACGTGGTGACGAACTGGCCGAGGCCGAGGACGAGGGCCACGTTGACGTTCCCGAAGAGCTTGGTGCCCATGAAGCCGCCCGCGTAGTTGGAGAGCAGCACGTACAGCAGGTACCAGGCGATGAAGGCGAGGGTGAGGGGGAAGGCGAAGGAGCGGTACGTGCGGCGCAGCTCGCCGAACTCCGCTCCCTCCTGCACCTCGACGAACTGCTCCGTGGTGGGCGACGCGGGACCGTGGTCGGTCTCCGTGCCGTTTCTGGGCGGCGGCGGTGCTTCGGTAGCCACGGAATCTCCTCGTGACGCGGGGACGGACGGCTTGGTCAAGGGGGCCTCACCAGCGGTGTGGGAAGCGGGGCTCCGAGCGGAGCTCCTCCCCTGCCCAACGGCACGGAGCGGGAAGCGAAGCGGTTCACCGTGGACTTTTCTTTGAACATATCTTCATGAAGTCTTCTCAACTCATTGAAGGTTCGGGAAGATCAGCGATAGCTTCACTCGTCATGCACCTGTCCGCGCGCAAACCCGCGCGGGGGCAGTACGTACGGATGATGTGGAGAACCCATGGCTCATCTGGGATCGAGGCGCGGCCGAGCTCTCGCTCTGCCGGTCGGTCTCGCGCTCACGGCCTCGCTCGGCTTCCTCGCCCCCGGCGCCGCCTCCGCCGCGGAACTGAGCGACGCTCCGGCCGCCGTGGCCGCCTTCAGCGGCCCGAAGCTCTCGTACGTCGTCAACGTCGAGGGCGGCCGCTGGACCGCCGACTCCGTGCGGAAGTCGATCGCCGCCGCGGGCGGCGAGGTGGTCGTCTCGTACGACCAGATAGGCGTGATAGTCGTCCACTCGCAGAACCCCGAGTTCGCGAAGACGATCCGGCAGGCGCGTGGTGTGGAGTCGGCCGGCGCCACCCGTACCGCCCCGCTCTCCGTCCAGTCCGACGACTCCGTCGACGAGGGCGCGCAGACGCTGTCCGCCGCCGAGGCGAAGGCGGCCGCCGCCGCCGCCACGGACGGTCAGGACCCGCTGGAGCCCCTGCAGTGGGACCTCCCGGCGATCAAGGCCGACAAGGCGCACGAGAAGAGCCTCGGCAGCAGCCGGGTCACCGTCGGCATCATCGACACGGGTGTCGACGACACCCACCCGGACCTGGCGCCGAACTTCGACGCCTCCAAGTCCGCCAACTGCGTGTCCGGCGTGGCGAACACCACCGCCGGTTCGTGGCGTCCGAACAAGGGCGAGAGCGACCACGGCACGCACGTCGCGGGCACCATCGGCGCCGCCAAGAACGGCATCGGCATCACCGGTGTCGCGCCGGGCGTGAAGCTCGCCGGCATCAAGGTGGCGAACCCGGACGGCTTCTTCTACACCGAGGCCGTGGTCTGCGGCTTCGTGTGGGCGGCCGACCACGGCGTCGACATCACGAACAACAGCTACTACACCGACCCGTGGATGTTCGCCTGCAAGAACGACGAGGACCAGAAGGCCCTCATCGAGGCGGTCACCCGCGCGACCCGGTACGCGGAGAAGAAGGGCACGGTCAACGTCGCCGCGGCCGGCAACTCCAAGTTCGACCTGGCGGCCGACAAGATCACGGACACGACCAGCCCGAACGACACCACGGCGGTCCCCCGTGACGTCGACCCGTCGGAGTGCTTCGACTACCCGTCCATGCTGCCGGGCGTCGTGACGGTCTCCGCGACCGGCGCCAAGGGCCTCAAGGCGTCCTACTCCAACTACGGTCTCGGCGTCGTCGACATCGCCGCCCCCGGCGGTGACCGCACCGAGTACCAGACCCCGGACGCCCCGGCGGTCAACGGCCGCATCCTGTCGACCACGGTCGACGGCGGCTACAACTACAAGGCCGGCACGTCGATGGCGTCCCCGCACGCCGCCGGTGTGCTCGCGCTGCTGAAGTCGACGCACCCGCATGCCAGTCCGGCGGCGCTGAAGGCGCTGCTGTACGCGCAGGCCGACGAGCAGGCGTGCACCAACCCGTACGACATCAACGGTGACGGTGTCGTCGACGCCGTCTGCGAGGGCGGCAAGCAGAAGAACGGCTTCTACGGAGCCGGTCTGATCGACGCGCTGGCCGCCGTGAAGTAAGCGGTACCGCGTGACGAGGGCCCTGGTGTGGTGCGCCACACCGGGGCCCTTCGCATGGCACCGAGTGCCACACTGCGGTCATGGACGACACAGTGCGTACGGGTACGGAGTTGTTGTGGTCGGCCCTGGGCGGCGATCCCGCCCTCGTCGACCGTGTGGAGTACGGCGGGGTCTCGGGGCTGCTGCCCGCGCGGCTGCCGGTGATGGACCTGGCGCGGGGCGCGGTCGCGGTCTGCTCGCTCGCCGCGGTGGAGCACGCGGGGATCCCGGGGCCGGTGCGGGTGGACGACGGGGCCGTCGCGACCGCCTTCGTGAGCGAGCGCCATCTGCGGGTCGACGGGCGGGAGCCGGTGAACTTCGCGCCCCTCTCGCGGTTCTGGCGGGCGGCCGACGGCTGGGTCCGTACGCACGCCAACTACCCGCACCACAAGGCGGCGTTGCTCACGGCGCTGGACGCGGCGGACTCCGTGGAGGCCGTCGCGGCGGCGATCGGGGAGCGAAAGGCCGTCGAGGTCGAGACGGCGGTGTACGGGGCCGGGGGCCTGGCCGTCGCCCTGCGCACGCCCGAGGAGTGGGCGGCGGGCGGGCAGGGCCGGGAGGTGGCGGCGCGGCCGCTGCTGACCCGGGAGCGGCTCGACGAGGCGGCGCCCCGGGCGGCGGACGGGCGCCCGCTGCGGGTCCTGGACCTGACCCGGGTGCTCGCCGGGCCCGTCGCGACCCGGACGCTCGCGCTGCTCGGCGCGGACGTGCTGCGGATCGACCCGCCGGGCAACCCGGAACTGCCGGACCTGCACGCGGACACGTGCGTCGGCAAGCGGACGTCCGCGCTGGACCTGGACCGGCCGTCGGACCGGCGGACCTTCGACGAACTGCTCGACGCGGCCGACGTGTTGGTGACCGGCTACCGGCCGGGCGCGCTCGACCGGTTCGACCTGGACCGGCCGGGTCTGGTGACGGCCCGGATCTCCGCCTGGGGCGACTACGGGCCGTGGGCCGGGCGGCGCGGCTTCGACTCCCTGGTGCAGGTGGCGACGGGGATCGCGGTCGTCGAGGGCTCGGTCTCGGAGCCCGGCGCGCTGCCCGCCCAGGCGCTGGACCACGGCACGGGCTATCTGCTCGCGGCGGCGGTGCTGCGGTCCCTGACGGAGCAGCGCGCGGAGGGCGGCAGCCGCCTCGTCCGCCTGGCCCTCGCGCAGACGGGCCACTGGCTGACCGGGACGCTGCCGCGGTACGAGCCGGAGCGGTACCTCGCCGAGTCGGAGGGGCCGCTGGGGCGGCTGCGGCATGCGCTGTCGCCGGTGGCGTACGAGGGCGGGCCGACGTCCTGGTCCCGGCCTCCGGGCGTCGCGGGGGCGGACGCGCCGGAGTGGGCGGGGGCCTGAGGGACGGGGGCGGCGCCGGGGCCGCCCCCGTCGTGCCTTACGGCTTGACCAGGACCTTCAGGGCCGTGCGGTCGTCCATGGCCTTGTAGCCGGCGGGGACGCCGGACAGGTCGACCGTCAGGTCGAAGACCGGGGACGGGTCGATCGCGCCGGAGAGGACGTCCGGGAGGAGTTCCGGGATGTAGGCGCGGACGGGGGCGACGCCGCCGCGCAGGGCGATGTTGCGGTCGAACATGACGGAGAGGTCGAGGCCGGTGCCGCTGCCGTGCGGGACGCCGACGTAGCCGATGGAGCCGCCGTCGCGGGTGATGGCCACGGCCGTGCGCATCGACTGCTCGGTGCCGACCGCCTCGATGACGGCGTGCGCGCCCTGGCCGCCCGTGAGCTCGCGGACGGCGGCCTCGGCGGCCTCGCCGCGCTCGGCGACGACGTCGGTGGCGCCGAAGGCGCGGGCGATGTCGGTGCGGGCGGTGTGCCGGCCGAGCGCGATGATCCGCTCGGCGCCGAGCCGCTTGGCGGCGAGGACGCCGCAGAGGCCGACGGCCCCGTCGCCGACGACGGCGACGGTGGAGCCCTTGGTGACGCCCGCGCCGAGGGCCGCGTGGTGTCCGGTGCCCATGACGTCGGAGAGGGCGAGCAGCGCGGTCAGGAGCCGGTCGTCGGAGGCGGCGTCGGCGGGGAGCTTGACGAGGGTGCCGTCGGCGAAGGGGACGCGGACGGCCTCGCCCTGGCCGCCGTCGGAGCCGACCGAGCCCCAGAAGCCGCCGCGCGGGCAGGAGGTCTGGAGGCCCTCGGCGCAGTACTCGCAGGTGCCGTCGGACCAGACGAAGGGGGCGACGACGAGGTCGCCGGCGGCGAAGCCGGTGACCTCGGAGCCGGCCGCCTCGACGATGCCGAGGAACTCGTGGCCGATGCGCTGGCCGGGCTGCCGGGCGGACTCGCCGCGGTAGGCCCACAGGTCGCTGCCGCAGATGCAGGCGCGCAGGACCCGCAGGACGACGTCCGTGGGCTCCTGGATCACCGGGTCGGGCACGTCCTCCACGCGCATGTCGAACGGGGCGTGGATGGTGGTGGCGCGCATGGGGGGCGGTCCTTGCTGTCAGACGGTTGTACGACGTTCACCGTACATCGCGCGGAGCGTTCCCGCCGTCAGCAGGTACTGCGCCGCGATGTAGGTCAGCATGACCCAGAAGTCGGGCGCCGGCAGCTGGGGCCAGTCGGCGACACCGGTGGCGATGAGGGTGTCGGACAGCAGGAAGAGGGCGCCGCCGAGGCCGGCCGGGAGCCCGAAGGCGCTGGAGCGGTAGGCCATGGCGGTGAGCAGCAGCGAGTACCCGGCGACGGGGATCCGCAGGTCGGCGGGGAGGTCGGGCCAGAGGAGCACGACGGTGGTGAGGAGCGCGGCCGCGTACAGGGCTCCGAGCGCCGGGGACGTACGCCCGCGTCCGAAGAGGACCAGGTAGCAGACGTGTCCGGCGGCGAAGGAGCCCATGCCGACGAGGAAGGCCCAGTCGGCGTCGGAGAGCAGGAGGACGTCGCCGCCCCAGCCGAAAAGGAGCGCGGCGATGAGCGGCTTGGGGGCGCCCCGGGTGGCGGCGTACGCGGCGAGCAGGGGCATCAGGAGCGGCTTGGCGACCTGGTGGCCGAGGTCCGCGCCGGCGAGCAGGGAGCCGAGGTCGACGACCGCGGCGAGGAGGAAGGCTCCGAACAGGGTTCGGGAGGGGGTGGTCACGCGGCGGGCTCCGGGGCGGTCTGGTCGTGGGGTGCGGTGGTACGGGCCTCCGGCTGCCAGCCGGGCCCTCGGAAGACCCGCCCGGCCCGCTCGCGCCAGCCGTGCGCGGCGCGCAGGTCGCGGGCGATGGCGGCGTACTCGTGGGTGGCGACGCGGAGCGGGTTGTAGGTCTCGATGTTCTTGGTGAGCCCGTAGACGGGCCGCTCGGTCTCGCCGGTCCAGGAGCCGAACGCCCGGTCCCAGACGATCAGGATGCCGCCGAAGTTCCGGTCCAGGTAGCCGCCCTGGGAGGCGTGGTGGACGCGGTGGTGCGAGGGGGTGTTGAGGACGTACTCGAAGGGGCGGGGCAGCTTGTCGATGCGCTCGGTGTGGATCCAGAACTGGTAGACGAGGTTGACCGAGTGGCAGAAGGCGACGACCGCCGGGTGGACGCCGAGGGCGATCATCGGCAGGTAGAACGGCCAGCCCGTCACATTGGTCCACGGCTGGCGCAGGGCGGTGGAGAGGTTGAACTTCCGGCTGCTGTGGTGGACGACGTGGCAGGCCCAGAGGATGCGGATGACGTGGTGTCCGCGGTGCTGCCAGTAGTAGAGGAAGTCCTGCGCCAGCAGCATGAGCGGGATCGTCCACCAGAGGACGGGGACGCGGAGCGGGGTCAGCTCGTACACGGCCGTGTAGACCGCGACGATCGGGATCTTCCACAGCGCGTCGACGACGAGGCTGCCCAGGCCCATGCCGATGCTGGTGGCGGCGTCCTTGGCCGCGTACCCGGCGGCGTCCTCGTCGGGGTGGATCCGGTGGCCGACCATCTCCACGACGGTGAGCAGGACGAACGCCGGTATGGACCAGAGCACGACATCGGGCGGGTTCGGCGGCATGTCGATGACGGTAGAGGCGGGGGGCGTACGCGACTAGACGTGATTACTTACAAGTAAGTGAGACAACTTGTCAGCAAGCTTTGGAGCTTCCCGACAAGGCGTCCCTAGACCCCCGCCGCTCCCAGCAGCGATCCCGCGCCGTAGGTGACCGCCATCGCGAGGGCGCCGCCCGCCGCGTTGCGCAGGATCGCGGGGCCCGTGGGGGCGCCGCCGAGGCGGGCGCTCCACCAGCCGGTGAGGACGAGGGCGGCGAGGACGGAGAGGACCGTGATCCAGAGGCGGGCGGAGGGCGGGGGGAGGACGATCGCGAGGAGCGGGAGCAGGGCGCCGACGGTGAAGGCGAGGAAGCTGGCGCCGGCCGCGTGCCAGGGGTTGGTGAGGGCGTCGGGGTCGATGCCCAGCTCCACGCGCGCGTGGGCGCGCAGCGCGTCACGGGCGGTGAGCTGTTCGGCGGCCTCGCGGGCCACCTCCGGGGAGAGGCCGCGGGCGGCGAGCAGGCCGGTCAGTTCGGCGAGTTCCGCCTCCGGCTGCTCGCGCAGTTCGCGCTTCTCCTGGGCCAGCGCGGCCCTCTCGGAGTCGCGCTGGCTGGAGACCGAGACGTACTCCCCCGCCGCCATCGACATCGAGCCGGCGAGCAGCCCCGAGAGGCCGGCCGTGAGCAGGGCGGCCCGGTCCTCGGTGGCGCCGGCGACGCCGACGACGAGGCCCGCGGTGGAGACGACGCCGTCGTTGGCTCCGAGCACGGCCGCCCGGAGCCAGTTGAGACGGGAGCCGAGGCCGCCGCCGTGGGCCTCGTCGTGCGCTTTGTCCGGTACGGGGGGTGACGTCACGTCAGGAGGGTCGCACCCGGCGGCTCACCAGACGCGGACCGACCCGCCCGGGGCGAAGGCCGGGCTCGTCGCCCCCTCGGGGACCTTCTCCAAGGGTCGGGCGATCTCCTCGACCGACGGGCCGTGGACGGCGGCCAGGCGGTCGAGGAGGGCGAGGTCGAAGCCGTAGACGCGGGCCGCGTTCCCGCCGACCATGGCGGCGACCTCCTCCCTCGGGAGTCCCGCGTAGGCGATGCGGAGGCCTTCGCGGGAGTACGGGGTGGTGCCCTCGTCGTGCGGGTAGTCGCTGCCCCACATGATCTTGTCGAGGCCGATCCGCTCGCGCAGCGGCACCTCGTGGGGGCGCATGAAGCTCGCGCCGACGAAGCAGTTGTCCCGCCAGACCTCCTTGGGACCCTTGCCCATGGACTCCGCGAGGCCGGCGCCGAACTTGGACTCGGCGGTGGAGGCCTTCGTCGCGGCCGACACCAGGCGCCGGTGGTAGTAGTCCAGCATGTCGAGGACGCCCGGGATCCAGCCCGAGCCCTGCTCGGTCAGGACCAGCTTGAGCCCCGGGTGGCGCCGGAACGCGCCGCCGAAGACCAGGTGCCACAGGGCCCGGTGGGAGAACCAGGTGGTCTCCACCATGAACACCGCCCGGGCGGCCGGTTCGTCGCCGAGCGGCGGGGACGCGGAGCCGCCGTGGTGGTTGACCGGGACGTCGAGCTCGGCGCAGACGGCCCAGATCGGGTCGTACGCCTCCGCGTACAGCTCGGGGACGGAGGAGCCCGGCGGGACGCCGGGCAGCAGGATGCCTCCGGTGAGTCCGGCCTCGCGGGCGCGGCGGATCTCCGCGACCGCTGCGTCCACGTCGTTGAGGAGGATCTGCGCCACGCCCGCCCTGCGTCCCGGGGCGTCCGCGCAGAAGTCGGCCAGCCAGCGGTTGTGCGCCTGGAGCCCGGCCCAGCGCCGCTCGTACTCGGCGCGGGTGGGCGGCTGGGCCATCAGGGAGGCCTTGGGGAAGAACGGCGGGATGGTGTTGGGGAAGACGACCTCGGCGACGATGCCGTCCGCCTCCAGCTCGCGCAGCCTGCGCCGCGAGTTCCAGTTGCGGTCGGCGGTGTCGGCGAGGAGGTCCTCGTAGGGGTTGACGTAGGTCGCCGCCCAGGCGTCGAAGTCGTCGTGGTGCTTCTTCTCCAGGTACGGCTTGTAGTCCAGGAGGTCGGCGCCGGCGTGGCAGTCGGCGGAGACGACCGTGTAGCGGTCCGTCACGGGTTCACCCCCAGGACCGGGAAGTCGTGGTCGGTGAGCCAGTGCCGGCCTACCTCGCGCGAGCGGGCCCAGGAGGCTTCGACGGCGGCCTGGTCGGCGGGCTGGCCGAGGTCGGCGGGGGTGGGGCCGATGCGACGGGCTATCGGATCCAATATTTGGATATCGAATCCAAAGACCTCGGCGGCGGCGAGACCGAGCATCCGCCGGGTCTCCGCGACCGGGATGTCGTGGAAGGTCTTCCGCAGCCACGCGCGCGTGTCGGGCCAGGTGCCCTCCGGGTGCGGGAAGTCCGAGCCCCACAGGATGTTGTCGACGCCGATCTCGTACCGCTGCGCGAGCTCGCGCCGCTTGGTGTTGGTGGCGCAGACGAAGACCTGCCGGTCCAGGTACTCGCTCGGCGGCCGCTTCAGCTCGGCGAACGGGGACAGCTTCTTGCCGCCGTGCGCGCCCAGGTAGAGCCGGTCCATGAACCAGAGCAGGTTCGGCAGCCACCAGCAGCCGGACTCGGCGACCCCGAACCGCAGGCCCGGGTGGCGCTCGAAGACGCCCGACCAGAGCAGGAACCACAGCGGCCTGGCCGGCCAGAAGGTGACCTCGGAGACGTAGATCCCGAGGTGGTCGCCGTACTCCTCGCGCGGTGCCGCCCCGGAGTGGGTGACGACCGGCATCCCGGTCTCGGCGGCCGCCGCCCACACCGGGTCGTAACGCCGGTCGTGGTAGGGGGCCTTGTCCACCCACATGGAGGGGATCATGAGCGCGCCGAGCCCGGACTCCTTGGCCCGGTGGATCTCGGCGACGACCTCGCGGACGTCGGCGGTGACGGGCAGGAGGGCGACCCCGCAGTGCCGGGCCGGGTTGGCGGAGACGAACTCGGCGAGCCAGCGGTTGTGCGCCTTCGCGCCCGCCATGCCGAGCTCCGGGTCCTGGTCGCCGGAGAGCCCGAGGCCGACGCCGAAGGGCGCGGCGGTCTGGCTGTCGACGGCGTCCGCGTCGGGGAAGACGACCTCGGCGGCCACGCCGTCGCCGTCGAGCTCCTTGATCCGCTGAGCGGGGTCCCAGCCGCCCCGCAGGCCTTCCTCGTTGTCGTGGAACCACTTGTCGGCGAAGGCCTCGTTGCGCACCCCGAGCCGGGTCATGGCCTCCCGGCGGGCCTCGCGCCCCGCCAGGAAGTCGTCGAAGTCCCGGTGGAAGCGGGGGTCGAGATAGGGCCGGTACTCCTCGGTGGGCAGCCCGGCGTGACAGTCGGAGGAGATGATCAGGTACGGGTCCTCATGGCGCTCGTTGCTCATGGCGAAAGCCCCTCGGTCGGTGAAGCCCCTCAGTCGAGGATGAAGTTCTCCAGGTACGACGGGTTGGCGCGGTCGAGCATGGACCGCGAGCGCGCCGTGATCTGGCGGTCGCTGTGCTCGCTCGCCGGCAGCATCCAGAAGCGGTCGGCGCGGATGCCGTCGACGACGTGCTCGGCGACCTCCTCCACCGGGGTGAAGGCCACCTCGCGCCCGGCCTCCTTCATCGCCGCCTCGAACTGGTCGAGGCTGCGGTACGGGGTCCGGCGCGGCTTCTGCTTGGCGTACCGCTCGGGCCGGTTGCGGTGCGACTCCCACAGCCCGGTGCGCAGCATGTGCGGGCCCGGGAAGAGGACGGAGGCGCCCACGCGCGCGTGCTCCGCCTTGAGGTGGGCGTACAGGGACTCGGTCATGGTGACGACGGCCGCCTTGGTGACCGCGTACACGGAGGCGGTGGGCAGCGGGGCGATGCCGCCGTCGCCGGAGGAGGTGTTCACGACGTGGCCGGGTTCGCCGCCCGCGAGCATCCGGGGGACGAAGGCCTGGATGCCGTGGAAGACGCCCCAGATGTTGACGGAGAAGGCCCACTTCCAGTCGTTGGGCTCGTGCTCCCACATGCGGCCCTCCGCACCGGAGCCGACGCCCGCGTTGTTGCAGAGGACGTGGACGGCGCCGAAGGTGTCGTACGCGGCGTCCGCGAACGCCCGTACCTCCTCGGGGTCGGAGACGTCGACCGTCCGGGCGAGGACCTGCGCCCCGTCGGCCATCAGCTCGTCGGCGGCCGCTTCGAGGGCGCCGCGCTCGACGTCCCCCATGACGACGGCGAGGCCCTCGGCGGCGAAGCGGCGGGCCATCGCGAGGCCGATGCCGCTCGCCGCGCCCGTGACGACGGCGACCTGTCCCGCGCGCAGCTCCATCAGGCACTTCCTTCCGGGGGTCCGTCGAGGATCTGGAGCGGGTCGTCGTACCGCTGGTGGACGAAGGGCAGCAGGGCCTCGGCGGAGACCCGCTCGGCGACCGTGCCCTTCTGGTCGGTGGTCTTCTCGCCGATCGTGATCTCGACGAGCCGGCGCACCGGCAGGTCGGCGACCGGGTCGTACATGGACTCGCGCAGGACCACGTCGCCGGTGATCCGCTCCAGCTTCCGCACCTTCTCGTTGCGGACGCAGTGCACGAGGACGGGGTCGGCGTCGAAGCCGGTGCCCTCCACGCCCGGCAGGAACTTGAAGTAGAAGTCGGTCTTCTCGACGGGCCCGGGGACCGGCAGGGTCCCGGAGACCGCGCCGCGCACCTCCACGAAGGCGATGCCGTGCCGGGCGAGGGCGGCGCGCACGACGAGCCCCTCGCGCTCGACCGTGACCTCGCCGAGCTTCTTCGGCTCGCCGAAGACCTCGCGCCCGCCGATCAGGGCCCGCTCGTGGGTCATCGGCATGACCAGCGGGTACCAGCCCTCCCGGTCGCCGTGGGCGGCGGCCACGGCCACCGAGCCGGCGCCGAGCGGATAGCCGGGCAGGTCGACCTTGCTGATGTTGGCGCGCACGAGGGGGCGCGCGGTGGGCTTCAGCGGGGGCGGCAGGACCGCCGCCACGACGTCCGGGTCGGTCTCCCAGACGGCGACCACACCGGTGGACCAGATGTCGGGGAGCTTGGCGGACCGCTCGCGGGCCGCCGCCGCCTCCGCGTCGCTGCGTGCCCCGTACCGTACTCGTGCCATGACGTACCACCCTTCGGGATCGTCGGCCTGTAACACAGTTACACCGCGACCGCCGAAGGGTAAAGAGGTCTGCACGCAGAGGAGTTGGGGGAATCGATGGCACGCTCCGCGCTGACCCGTGACGAGGTACTGGACACCGCGGCCGCCCTGGTGAGGGAGCACGGCCCGGACGCGCTCACGATGCGCCGGCTCGCCGCCGAGCTCGGCACCGCGGTCACCTCGATCTACTGGCACGTCGGCAACCGCGAGTCGCTGCTCGACGCGCTCGTCGCCCGCACCGTCTCCGACCTGGGCACGATCCGCCCCCGGGGCACGACCCCGGTCGAGCGGATCGTCTCGGTCGCCCGCGCGCTGCGCCGCGCCCTGCGCGAGCGCCCGCACCTGGTGGCGATGGTCCACGAGCGGGGCCTCACGGAGCGCATGTTCCTGCCGGCCCAGCGCGCCCTGGTCCACGAGGCGCACGCGGCCGGGCTGCGCGGGGCGCATGCCGCGCGGGCCGTGCGCGCCGTGCAGTTCCAGGTCGTCGGCTACGTCCTGGTGGAGCGCAACCGCGAGCGGGCCCCCGCCCAGTCCCCCGCCGAGGAGGAGCTGTGGCGCGGGGAGGACGCCGAGGCCGACGGGCCCCTCGCCCGCGCCCTGGCCGCGCCGATCGACACCGAGCGGCTCTTCACGGACTCCGTGCGGGCCCTGGTGGAGGGCCTGCTCGCGGGTGCCCGGAGTGAGATCGAGAACACCGAGGACGGGATTGTCGGCCGCGGGCCGTATTCTCAATGACCGTGCTTGACGACCGTACGACAGCAGCGACGTGGCCGGCCGCCTACCCGCAGGGGTACGCGGTCGTCGACGTGGAGACCACCGGACTCGCCCGCGACGACCGGATAGTGTCCGCTGCCGTCTACCGGCTGGACGCCCAGGGGAACGTCGAGGACCACTGGTACACGCTCGTCAACCCCGAGCGCGACCCCGGTCCGGTCTGGATCCACGGGCTGACCAGCGACGTCCTGGAGGGCGCGCCGCTCTTCGCGGAGATCGCGGCGGAGTTCGCGGCCCGGCTCGACGGCCGGGTGCTCGTCGCGCACAACGCGATGTTCGACTGGCAGATGATCGCCAGGGAGTACGCGCGCGCGGAGTCCGCGGCGCCCGTGCGCCAGCGGCTGTGCACGATCGCGCTCGCCAAGGAGCTGTCGCTGCCGCTGCCCAACCACAAGCTGGAGTCGCTCGCCGCGCACTTCGGCGTCGTGCAGCAGCACGCGCACAACGCGCTCGACGACGCCCGGGTGCTCGCCGAGGCCTTCCGGCCGAGCCTGCACGCGGCGGCCGAGCGGAACGTACGGCTGCCGCTCCTGGAGTGCCGGCCGCTGACCGAGTGGGCCTCGGCGCCCGCGCAGCCGCTGATCGGCCGGCAGTCCTCCTACCGGGCGGGCAGCTGGCGCCCCTCGCGCAAGCGTCCGCCGTGCCCGTACCCCAACCCGGGGCGGTACGAGACGGACAAGCCGCTCAAGCAGGGCATGAGGGTGGCCTTCTCCGGCGACACCTCCATCGACCGCGAGCTCCTGGAGGACCGCACCGTCGAGGCCGGCCTCCACGTCGCCACCAGCGTCTCCCGGCTGACCAGCCTGCTCGTCACCAACGACCCGGACTCCGTCACCTCCAAGACGGCGAAGGCGAAGTCCTTCGGCACCCCGGTCGTCGACGAGGCCGCCTACACCCAGCTGCTGCGGGACGTGACCCCGGCAGACGGGTGACGCCCCCGGCCCTGCGGGCGTGCCGAGCTGCGCGCGCCCGCCGGGCGCTCCACCCTGTGGCGCATGGCACGTTGTGAGGTCTGCGGAAACGATTACGGCATGTCCTTCGAGGTTCATGCACAGGGCGCGGTTCACGTCTTCGACTGCTTCGCCTGCGCCATCCACCGCATGGCGCCCATCTGCGAGCACTGCCGGGTCCAGATCATCGGACAGGGCGTCGAGGTCGAGGGCAGCTGGTACTGCGGCGGCCACTGCGCCCGCGCCGAGGGGAAGGTGGGCATCGTCGACAGGGTGTGAGGAAACGATCCCGTCCGGTCGGGCGAACCGACCCGAACCCCCCTGCGTGCACCCCTCGACCCGCGCTGTACGGTCGTGGGGTGTACCGCTTCCTGTTGTCCCGGCAGTGGGTGATCCTCACCCTCGTCGCCCTCGCCCTCATCCCCACGATGATCGAGCTGGGCTTCTGGCAGTTCCACCGGCACGAGAACCGGGTCGCCCAGAACGCCCTGATCGCGGACAACCTCAAGGCGGAGCCGCGACCGGTCGAGGAGCTCACCTCCCCCGGTCACACCGTCCCGCGCGCCGACTACTGGCGGCGGGTCACCGCCACCGGCACCTTCGACACCGCCCACGAGGTGGTCGTCCGCCGCCGCACCTCCTCCGACGACCAGGTCGGCGTGCACGTCCTGACCCCGCTGGTCCTGCGCGACGGCAAGGTCGTCCTGGTCAACCGCGGCTGGGTCCCGGCCGCCGCCGACCAGCACTCCTTCCCGTCGGTGCCGCCCGCCCCCAGGGGCGAGGTGACCGTCACCGGCCGGCTCAAGGCGGACGAGACGACGGGCGCCAGCGGCATCAAGGACCTCAAGGGCCTGCCGGACCGGCAGGTCATGCTGATCAGCAGCGGGCAGCAGGCCGAGCTCATCGGCCGCGAGGTGCTCGGCGGCTACCTGGAGCTGACCGCGCCCGAGCCGGCCGGGAACACGCCCGAGCCGATCCCCGGGCCCGACCACGACTCGATCGGCCCCCACATGGCGTACGCCGTGCAGTGGTGGCTCTTCGCCGCCGGGGTGCCCGTCGGCTGGGTGATCCTGGTGCGCCGGGAGAAGCGCGACCGGGCGGCCGGGGCCGCCGCCGGGGCCTCCGGTTCCCCGGAGCCGGACCCCGCCGAGGCGCAGGCCACCGCGTCCCGCTGATTGACCGTCGCCGCTTCCGGGAACAGCCCAAAGCGTGACGCAACGTATCGACGACTACGCCCTCATCGGCGATCTCCAGACCGCCGCGCTCATCGGCCGCGACGGGTCGGTCGACTGGCTGTGTCTGCCCCGTTTCGACTCCGCCGCCTGCTTCGCCGCCCTCCTCGGCGACGAGGAGAACGGCCACTGGCGGCTCGCCCCCAAGGGCGCCACGACCTGCGCCACCCGCCGCTACGCCGAGGACTCCCTCGTCCTGGAGACCTACTGGGAGACCCGTACGGGCACCGTCAAGGTCGTCGACTTCATGCCGCAGCGGGACAGGGCCCCCGACCTGATGCGGATCGTGGAGGGGGTCAGCGGCAGCGTCGAGATGAGCTCCGTGCTGCGGCTCCGCTTCGACTACGGCTCGATCGTCCCCTGGGTGCGCAGGTCCGACGGCCACCGGGTCGCGATCGCCGGACCGGACTCGGTCTGGCTGCGCAGCGAACCGCACGTGAAGACCTGGGGCCAGCAGTTCTCCACCCAGTCCGCCTTCACCGTCGCCGCCGGCGAGAAGGTGGCCTTCGTGCTGACCTGGCACCCCTCGCACGAGCCGCGCCCGGAGCTCGTCGACCCCTTCGAGGCCCTGGAGCAGTGCCTCGCGGACTGGCGGGAGTGGGCCGCCCGCTGCACCTACCGGGGCCCCTACCGGGAGCCGGTGCTGCGCTCCCTGATCACCCTCAAGGCGCTCACGTACGCCCCCACCGGCGGGATCGTCGCCGCCCCCACCACCTCCCTGCCCGAGGAGCTCGGCGGCGTGCGGAACTGGGACTACCGCGCCTGCTGGCTGCGCGACTCCTCCCTCACCCTCGGCGCGCTGCTCGCCGCCGGGTACGAGGAGGAGGCCTGCGCCTGGCGGGACTGGCTGCTGCGCTCGGTCGCGGGCGACCCCGCCGACCTCCAGATCATGTACGGCCCCGCCGGGGAGCGCCGGCTGCCCGAGACGAGCCTGCCGTGGCTGCGCGGCTACGCCGACTCGGCGCCGGTACGGACCGGGAACGCGGCGGTGGAGCAGTTCCAGCTCGACGTGTACGGCGAGGTCATGGACTCCCTCCACCGCGCGCGTGAGGCCGGGGTCCCGGCGGAGCGGCACGCCTGGAACCTCCAGCTGAGCCTGCTCGGCTTCCTGGAGTCCACCTGGCGGGAGCCCGACGAGGGCCTGTGGGAGGTCCGCGGGCCCCGCCGCCACTTCACCCACTCGAAGGTGATGGCCTGGGTCGCCGCCGACCGCGCGGTCCGCACCCTGGAGGCCGATCCCTCGCTGCCGGGGGACGCGGGGCGCTGGCGGGCGATGCGGGACGAGATCCACGCGCAGGTGTGCGCGCGGGCGTACGACCCCGTGCGGAACACCTTCACCCAGGCGTACGGCTCCGCCGAGCTGGACGCCGCCACCCTCCTCATCCCGCAGGTCGGCTTCCTGCCCCCGGACGACCCCCGGGTGGTGGGGACCGTGGACGCCGTACGGGCCGAGCTCACGCACGGCGGCTTCGTGCGCCGCTACAGCCCCGACTCCACGGCCCTGGACGGGCTGCCGGGGCAGGAGGGGACCTTCCTGGTCTGCTCGTTCTGGCTGGCGGACGCCCTGCGGCTGACCGGGCGGGCGGAGGAGGCGCGCGAGCTCTTCGAGCGGCTCCTCGCGCTCACCAGCGACGTGGGGCTCCTCGCCGAGGAGTACGACCCGGTGGCGCGGCGTCAGCTGGGGAACTTCCCGCAGGCGTTCAGCCACATCGGCCTGGTCGGGACCGCCTTGGCGCTCGACGCCGGGGAGACGGCAGGATAGGGCGCATGGATCTGGGACTGAAGGACCGTGTGTACGTGGTGACCGGTGCGACGCGGGGGCTCGGCCGGGCCTCGGCCGAGGCGCTGCTCGCGGAGGGCGCGAAGGTGCTGGTCACCGGGCGCGAGGAGAAGACGGTCGCCGAGGCGGTGGCCGAGCTGGGCGAGGGCGCGGCCGGCATCGCCGCCGACAACGCCGACCCGGCGACCCCGGCCCGGCTGATCGCCGAGGCGCGGGCCCGGTTCGGCGGCTTCGACGGCATCCTGATCAGCGTCGGCGGCCCGGCGCCCGGCTTCGCGGCGGACAACACCGACGAGGAGTGGGCGGCCGCCTTCGACACCGTCTTCCTGGGGGCGGTACGGCTGGCCCGCGCGGCCGCCGAGACGCTCACCGAGGGCGGGGTCATCGGCTTCGTCCTGTCCGGCTCCGTCCACGAGCCGATCCCGGGCCTGACCATCTCCAACGGGCTGCGCCCGGGGCTCGCCGGCTTCGCCAAGTCCCTCGCCAACGACCTGGGCCCGCGCGGCATCCGGGTCGTCGGCCTGCTGCCGAGCCGGATCGACACGGACCGGGTGCGCTCCCTGGACGCGCTCTCCGGCGACGCGGACGCGGCCCGCGCGGCGAACGAGCTCACGATCCCGCTGCGCCGCTACGGCACCCCGGAGGAGTTCGGGACCACGGCGGCCTTCCTGCTCTCGCCGGCCGCCTCGTACCTGACGGGTCTGATGCTGCCGGTGGACGGCGGGGCGCGCGTCGGGTTCTGAGCCCGGAGCGCGGCGTCAGGCGACCCTGCGCGCCCGGTGCTTCACCGCGCGCAGGCGCGCCTCGGTGGGCAGGGCGGGCAGGCCCATCGACGTACGGGCGTGGGCGAGGGCCTCGGTGCTGAGGGCGGTCAGGGCGTCGCCCGGGGAGGCGTGCGGCTCCAGGAGGAGCCGGATCCGGGTCTTGGGGGCGGCCCGGCGGCCCGTGAGGGCGACCTTGGCCCGGGCCACGCCCTCCTGCGCGGCCGCGTCCGCCTCCAGGACGCTCTCCAGGGCACGGCCGCGCAGCACCGCCGCCTCGCCGTCGCCGGTGTCGACGAGGACCTCGCGGAGCCGGGCCCGCCGGAACTGGACGAGGAACCACCACAGGGCGAGCAGGACGACGAGCCCGAGGGCGGCGATGACCGCCGGCCACCACCAGCTCTCGTCCCGCCAGCGCTGCCGCTGTGCGGTGGTGAGCAGCACGTCGTCGGGGCCGGACCAGGGCCACCAGGACGGTACGGGCGCGTCGAGGGCGGCGGCGAGAACGGCGCCGCCGACGACGACGAGGAGCAGCCCGGCGAGCCCGAGCAGGACGCGGTTGACGCGCCGGAGGACGACGGTCACTTGGGCTTCCCTTCCTTCCGGGACGGCCGGGCCACCCGTACCGTCATCGCGAGCGGACGGGCGAGGCCGAGCTCCTCGACGGCGCCGGCGAGCACCGTCTCCACATCGGTCCGCACCTCGTCGAGGGCCCGGAAGTGCGACACCGCCCGGACGGCGACCTTGGCGCGGCCCACGCGCACGCGTACGGACTGCACCCCGGAGACCTCCATGACGCGGTCCCGCAGGGTGAGGGCGGCGGCCTCGCGGTCGAGGCCGGCCCGGACGTCGGTCTGTTCGCGGCGCATCGGGAGGACGGCGCGCAGCCCGGGGGTGGCGGCCAGGACGAGGAGCCAGAGGCCGAGCACGACGGCGACGGCCGCGCCGACGACGATGACCACGTCGTCGAGCGGCCGGGTCGCGAGGGCGTCGGCGAGTTCGCGCCGCCAGGCCATGGCGGAGCGGTCGGCCCGTACGGCCGCGACGTCGTAGAGGAGCAGCCCGGCGCCGCCGAGGACGACGGCCGCGAGCAGGGCGGCGGGGATGCGGCGCACGGCCCAGAAGCGGCGGACGTGCGGCACGTGCGCGGCCGGCGCGTCGGTGCCGGGGCCCGCCGCGGGGGCCGGTTCCGGGGTGGTGGTCATGCGAGGCGGCCCCTCGGCGTGGCGTGGCGGGTGTGCGCGGAGTGGAGGTGCTCGACGTGGACGGTCACCTCGTGGACCTCAAGGCCGACGAGCTCCTCCACGCGCGTGCGTACCCGGTTCCGGACGGCGCCGCACTGGCGGCCCACGTCGGAGGGGTAGCCGAGGTCGAGGCTCACCGAAACGCGGGCGATCTCCCGGTGGACCACGACCGAGGCGTGCGGCTTCGAGCCCCCTTCGGGGACGGCGTCGAGGCCCTCCCTGGCCGCCTGCGCGGCGATCTTCGCGACGACCCGGTCGGCGATCGTGGTCGCCCCCCGGCCCCGCACCCCGCCCCGTACCGGGTCGTCCGCCAGATCCGTCACCACCCCGGGTCACCGCCGCCGGTCGCCGCGTTCGCGGCCCCGGAACAGATCCCCGGGTTCGAGGTCTCCGTCGAGGAACCGACCGGCCACGAAGCCGATCGCCCCGAGGGCCGCGACCAGTACGAACGCTCCGAAGCCGCCGAAGTATCCGGCGAAGCCGAGAGCCATGCCGGCCACCAGGCCGACCACCGCCATGCTCATTCCGAGCCCCTTTCCTGGCCACTGTCGCCGGGGTTCCGACGACTACTGGAGCCTGGGCTCCGGCTCCTCTTCCTCGTCCTCGGGCAGCTTCACGTCGCTGACCGCGATGTTGACCTCGACGACCTCCAGGCCGGTCATCCGCTCCACGGCGGCGATGACGTTCTCCCTGACGTCGCCGGCGACGTCGGCGATGGAGACGCCGTAGTCGACGACGATCTCCAGGTCGAGCGCGGTCTGCACCTCGCCGACCTCGGCCTTGACCCCTCGGGTGACGCTCGCCTTGGCGCCCCCCGTGCCGGGGACCCGGTCGCGTACGGCACCGAAGGTGCGGGAGAGGCCGCTGCCCATGGCGTGGACGCCGACGACGTCGCGCGCGGCGAGGCCGGCGATCTTCTCGACGACACCGTCGGCGATCGTCGTCCGGCCCCGCGAGGCCGGTGCGCCGCCGCCCCGCTTGGTCACGGACGTACGGCGCGGCTCGTCCGTCGTGGGGTCGCCGGAGTGGGTGGTGTCCGTCATTGGATTAATCCCCTTCTGTGGTATTTCGGGGTTCCTTGCTCACATTAAGGGCGCTTGCCCGAATTTGCCCTGTGGATGCGGCAGGCTGGGGGAATGACGACGGCTGAGGGTTGGACGGCTGCGGTACGAGACCGCCTCGCGCTGGGCAGGCTGCTGCCGCTCGGGGCGGCCGGGGACGGCGCGTGGATCACTGAGCGTGCGGCACGGAGTGTTCTCGGCCCGGCGGCCTCGGCCGTACGGGGGGTGGTGCCGGGCGGTCTGCGGATCGGGCCCGACCCGGACGTGGAGGAGACGGGCTCCGGCCCGCTTCCGGTGCCGCCGGGCGGGCTCGGGCCGGGCGCGCTGCGGATCTCCGCGGACTTCGGGGCGGTGGCGGGCCGTCCGCTGCCGGAGCTGGCCGAAGAGCTGCGGGCGACCTTGCTCGGGGCGGCGCGCGACGGTCTCGGGCTGCGGGTGACGGCGGTGGACCTGCGGGTGACGGAGCTGCTCGACACGGAGCCGCCGGCGACGGAGCCGACCGCTCCCCCGCCGGGGCGGCCCGCTCCGGCGACGGACGATCCGGTGGCCCTGGCGGTCCTGCGGGTCGAGGGCGTGGCGGGCGTGACGGACACCTGGGGGCCGCCGGTGCACCGGGGCCCGGACCAGGTGCGGGTGGAGCTGGCCGTGACGGCCGGTCATCGCCCACTGGACGTGGCCCGCGCGGCCCGGAACGCCGCGACCGCGGCCGCCGCTGGGGCGACCGCGGTCACGGTACTGGTGTCGGAACTGCGCTGAACGCGCGCGTGCCCCGGCCGGCCGCAGGTGCAGCCCCGGGGCGGGCTCGGTCGAGCGGACGCGTCAGTCGCGCGCCCGCACCGGCCGAGCGCGTGCGTCAGTCGCCGAGGCCCGCCAGGTCGCGCAGGCGGCGGGACTGGGCGGCGCGTTCGGCGGCGCGCTGGTCCTCGTAGGAGCGGCCGGAGGCGCCCTGGAGGAGCGCCTTGGTCTCGGTGACCGCGTCGCGGGGCGCCGCGAGCAGGGCGGCGCTGAGGTCCCGTACGGCCGCGTCGAGCTCGTCGGCGGGCACGGACAGGTTGGCGAGACCGATGCGCTCGGCCTCCTCCGCATGCACGAAGCGGCCGGTGGCGCAGATCTCCAGCGCGCGGGCGTAGCCGACGAGCGAGACGAGCGGGTGCGTCCCGGTCAGGTCCGGGACGAGACCCAGGCTGGTCTCGCGCATGGCGAACTGCACGTCCTCGGCGACGACCCGCAGGTCGCAGGCGAGGGCGAGCTGGAAGCCCGCGCCGATGGCGTGGCCCTGGACGGCCGCGATCGACACGAGGTCGCTGCGGCGCCACCAGGTGAACGCCTCCTGGTACTCGGCGATGAGCGCGTCGAGGTCCTCGTCGGACCCGCGCGCCATCTCCAGGAAGGACGGCTCGCCGTCGAAGCCCTCGGGCGTGAACGCCTGCCGGTCGAGTCCGGCGGAGAAGGACTTGCCCTCGCCGCGCAGAACGACGACCCGCACGCTGCCGGGCAACGACCGTCCGGCTTCCGTCAACGCCCGCCACAGAGCGGGAGACTGGGCGTTGCGCTTCGCCGGGTTGGTCAGGGTCACCGTGGCAACGGCGTCCTCGACGGTGAGCCGTACACCGTCCTTGTCGAATACGAGCTCAGAGTCGTCGAGCGTAGTCATGGGGGCGCCTCCGGTTCCGGTGCAGCACTGCATTCGAGATGCTAAGTGACTGCACAGTAACCACCTGGCCGACCGCAGGGTCGACCGGGTGCCCACCGGGAGGTCCCGGTGGACCGGTCGAGCCGCCCCGATGTCAGGCCGAGGCCGCCTTCTTGCCCCGTGTCGCCCCGCCGCGTCCACGCAGCGTGACTCCGGACTCGCTCAGCATCCGGTGGACGAACCCGTAGGAGCGGCCGGTTTCCTCGGCCAGCGCCCGGATGCTCGCACCGGAGTCGTACTTCTTCTTCAGGTCTGCCGCGAGCTTGTCGCGCGCGGCGCCGGTCACCCGGCTGCCCTTCTTCAGAGTCTCGGCCACCCGTGCCTCCTCATGGGAAGTGCGCTCTGGACTTCTCATGATCACCCCTCCCGTCCGTCCTGGCCACCCATTCGACAAGGTCCGTGCCGCCGGGTTTGTGGACGAGTACGCCGTCATCACGAACGGAAGCCTGGATTCCACCGGCCCTGGAACACGCCTTCGGACCGTCCGGTACGGGAAGCAGCAGGTCAGCGCCGTAGGGGGAACACGAGTACGGCGCGGGTCCGCCGGAAGGATTCGGCAGAGCACCGCGCCGGGGGGATGAGACACCCTCACTCAGATGACGGATCACCCATGAGCCGAATGATCCAGCCCGGGATGATCACCCAAGGGCCCCGAGGCCCTTTCCGGGCTCAGGCGAGGGCCACCAGGTCCGCGTAGTCCGCGCCCCACAGGTCCTCGACGCCGTCCGGGAGCAGGATGATCCGCTCCGGGTCGAGCGCCTCCACGGCGCCCTCGTCGTGGGTGACGAGGACGACGGCGCCCTTGTACGTGCGCAGCGCGCCGAGGATCTCCTCGCGGCTGGCCGGGTCCAGGTTGTTGGTGGGCTCGTCGAGGAGCAGCACGTTCGCCGAGGAGACGACCAGGGTCGCGAGCGCGAGCCGGGTCTTCTCGCCGCCGGAGAGCACGCCCGCCGGCTTGTCGACGTCGTCGCCCGAGAAGAGGAAGGAGCCGAGCGTCTTGCGCACGTCGACGAGGTCGAGGTCGGGCGCGGCCGAGCGCATGTTCTCCAGGACGGTCCGCTCGGGGTCGAGCGTCTCGTGCTCCTGGGCGTAGTAGCCGAGCTTCAGGCCGTGGCCCGGGGTGACCTCGCCGGTGTCGGGCTTCTCGACGCCGCCGAGGAGCCGCAGCAGGGTCGTCTTGCCCGCGCCGTTGAGGCCGAGGATGACGACGCGCGAGCCCTTGTCGATGGCGAGGCTGACGTCGGTGAAGATCTCCAGGGAGCCGTAGGACTTGGAGAGCCCCTCGGCCGTCAGCGGGGTCCTGCCGCAGGGCGCCGGCTCGGGGAAGCGGAGCTTCGCGACCTTGTCGGAGACGCGCGCCGCCTCCAGGCCGGAGAGCAGGCGCTCGGCGCGCTTGGCCATGTTCTGCGCGGCGACGGTCTTGGTGGCCTTGGCGCGCATCTTGTCGGCCTGCGAGTTGAGCGCGGCGGCCTTCTTCTCGGCGTTCTGGCGCTCGCGCTTGCGGCGCTTCTCGTCGGCCTCGCGCTGCTGCTGGTAGAGCTTCCAGCCCATGTTGTAGACGTCGATGGTGGAGCGGTTGGCGTCCAGGTAGAAGACCTTGTTCACCACGGTCTCGACGAGGTCGACGTCGTGGGAGATGACGATGAAGCCGCCGCGGTAGGTCTTCAGGTAGTCGCGCAGCCAGACGATGGAGTCGGCGTCGAGGTGGTTCGTGGGCTCGTCGAGGAGCAGGGTGTCGGCGTCGGAGAAGAGGATCCGGGCGAGCTCGACGCGGCGGCGCTGGCCACCGGAGAGGGTGTGCAGCGGCTGGCCCATGACCCGGTCGGGCAGGCCGAGGGCGGCGGCGATGGTGGAGGCCTCGGCCTCGGCCGCGTATCCGCCCTTGGTGAGGAACTCGGTCTCCTGGCGCTCGTACTGCCGCAGCGCCTTGTCGCGGGTGGCGCCGGAGCCGGTGGCGATGCGCTCCTCGTTCATCCGCATCTTCTTGATGAGGACGTCGAGGCCGCGGGCGGACAGGATGCGGTCGCGGGCCAGGACGTCGAGGTCGCCGGTGCGCGGGTCCTGTGGGAGGTAGCCGACCTCGCCGGAGCGGGCGATGGTGCCGCCGGCGGGCTGGCCCTCGCCGGCGAGGCACTTGGTGAGGGTGGTCTTGCCCGCTCCGTTGCGGCCGACGAGGCCGATGCGGTCGCCCTTGGCGACGCGGAAGGAAGCGTTCTCGATGAGGATGCGTGCGCCGGCGCGCAGCTCGATGCCGGAAGCGGTGATCACGGACAGACTCCAGGGCGGTGGGAAACGGCGGAAGGACGGCTGGTGGCGGGCTTCTACGCCGCTAATGCACCCAAAGGAGAATGGCCATGCGGCCAGTCTAACGGGCGTCTGCAACTGGTTTTCGGCCATGCGGGGGACGATGGCGAATCAGGAGCTTTCTCACATTCCCGCCCATGCGCAATAAAAGGGGCGAAGCCCACGGGATCATCCGATACTCGGCGCAGGGCGGCGGCCACCGCCGCGACAGCGACGCGGAGGGTGGTGGACCGTGCAGTTCGACGACGACGCCGACCTGGACACCTCGGAGGTACGGGACGTCCGCGGCAGTCGCATCCCGGGCGGCAGGGCGACCGTCGGCGGCGGCGTCATCGGCCTCATCGCGCTGGTCCTCGGCGTGCTCTTCGGAGTGGGCCCCGACCAGCTCGGGCTCTCCTCCGGCGGGGACGAGCCGGGCGCGTCCTCCTCGTCCGCCGCCCAGGTGGACCAGAGCTGCAAGAAGGGCTCGGACGCCAACGCGCGCCAGGACTGCCGGATCGTCGCCGTCGTCAACAGCGTCCAGGACTACTGGCGGAGCGAGTACCCGCGCCGGGGCGGCACCTACGGGAACGCCGCCACCGTGATGTTCAGCCAGCGGGTCGGCACCGCGTGCGGCTCGGCGACCTCGGCGGTCGGACCCTTCTACTGCCCCGGCGACCGGCAGGTCTATCTGGACCTCGGCTTCTTCGACGAGCTGCGGACCAAGTTCGGGTCGAGCGGCGGGCCCTTCGCCCAGGCGTACGTGGTGGCGCACGAGTACGGCCACCACATCCAGAACCTGATGGGGACCCTGAGCCGCGCCCAGGACGGGCGGACCGGCGCGAACTCCAACGCCGTGCGGGTCGAGCTCCAGGCCGACTGCTACGCCGGGGTCTGGGCCCGGCACGCGACGACCACCCCCGACGAGAAGACGGGCCGGCTGCTGCTGACCAAGCTCACCGACGAGGACATCCGGGACGGCCTGGACGCGGCGGCGGCCGTGGGCGACGACCGGATCCAGGAGCGGTTCCAGGGCCGGGTGACGCCGGAGAGCTGGACGCACGGCTCGGCGGCGCAGCGCCAGCAGTGGTTCTACGAGGGCTACCGGACCGGCGACATGGCCCGGTGCAACACCTTCCGGTGAGCTGTCAGTGGCGACTGACAGACTGAGATCCAGGTCACATCGGGCCTCGTCGACCCATCGAGAGGAAGTGATCGGGATGGCTGGCACACCCGACATCTGTCCGGCACTGCGCTACCAGGACGCGAAGGCCGCGATCAAGCAGCTCACGGAGGGCTTCGGCTTCTCCGAGCACGCGGTGTACGAGGGTGAGGACGGCCGTGTGATGCACGCCGAGCTCATCTGCGGGAACGGCATGGTGATGCTCGGCAGCAAGGGCGGCGGCACGCCGTTCGACAGGCTCATGGCCGAGGGCGGGCCGACCGCGGTGTACGTGCGCGTGGACGACGTCGACGCGCACCACGACCGGGCGGTGGCGTACGGCATCGAGATCGTGCTGCCGCCGACGGACCAGGAGTACGGCTCGCGGGACTACACGGCCCGGGACGCCGAGGGCAACGTGTGGAGCTTCGGCACGTACGCCCCCGGCGCCGCCGGGTAGTTCCCCGCTCCCCCGCTCAGGCCCCGCCGGTGTGGACCTGGAAGGCGGCCCGGCGGACCGCCTTGGCCAGGGCCGGGTCCGGGTGGGCCGCGGCCAGGGCGACCAGGACCTGGACGGTGCGGGGGTGACCGATCGCGCGGACCTCGTCGAGCAGGGCCGGGACGGTGCCCTGCACGGCGGAGTCGAGGTGGCGGACGAGCAGCTCGCTCTCGCCGTGGTCGGCGACGGCCGCCGCGGTGTCGACCCAGAGCCAGGTCGCCTCCTCGCGGGTCAGCACCTCCTGGGCGTCGTCGGGGTCGGCCCCCTCGTACTCGGCGAGCCAGAGCAGCGCGTACGGGCGCAGCGAGGGCTCGGTGACGGTGGCGCGCACCTCGGCCTCGGCGGGCGCGCCGACGACGCGGAGCGCCTCGAAGGCGAGCCCGCGCAGGAGGGCGTCCTCGCCGCGGGCCACGGCGAGGAGTTCGCCGACGGCGCTGGAGAGCGTCCGGGCCGCGAGCCAGGCGCGGTACTCGTCGCGGGCCGGGCCCGGGGTGAGCCGGGCGCAGCCGCGGAGCATGTCCTCGGCGGACTGCTCGATGTTGCCCGCGGGGCTCTGCGCGGCGACGCAGATCTGCTCCAGCTTGACCCAGACCGCCCAGTTGCCGAGCGGGGTCAGGGTGGCGTGGCGCTCGTCGGTGCCGGGGTCCAGGGTGAGCGCGCCGACGGCGGCCAGGCCCTCCAGGGCCCAGTCGAGGAGGGCGGGCAACCCATCAGCGGGGCCGGGGCCGGGGGCGTCCGCCGCCTCGGGCGCGGGCTCGGCCGCGGGGACCTCGCAGCGCTCCTCGCGGAGCTCCTCGACGCGCTGGCCGAGGAGGTCGAGGAGGACGGGGACGAGGACCGGGCCCTGGGAGAGCTGGAGCAGCGACAGGACCTGCGGGACGGCCTCGACGACCTCGGCGACGGCCGCCGTGGCGACCCCCTCGGGAGCCGGGTGCACGAGGGACCAGGCGTCGAAGAGGGCGACCCAGCCGCGCAGGACGGCGGAGTCGTCGCGGTCCCAGGCGTGCAGCCGCCAGCCGGGGCGGGCGGTGTCGCCGTGCAGTTCGACGAGTCCGGCGAGCCGGGCACGGTCCCAGCCGGCCCGGACCTGGCCGGGTGTCAGGTCCAGTGCGGCCGCGGCCCGTTCCTGGACGGGGCCCGCTCCGGGACCGGTACGGAGTGCCGTGTCGGCGCCGTGCTCGACGGCGGCCCAGCGGGCGATCCGTACGGCGTCGGCGAGGACGTGCCGGGCCTGGCGGGCGAGCTCCGCCCGGGGCGGGGTCCCCTCGGGCGGCCGCGGCGCCGGCCGGGTGCGCCGGGTCGCCACGGCCCGTCGGGCGGTGGCCAGCGCCCGCGGGCGGACGAGTCGGAGTCTGGAGTTGCGCGCCAATGGTTCATCGGGCTTTCGAGACGTCACGGGGGCAGTCTTCCCGCTGACGGCCCGAAAGCCCAATCGGAATCGGACACCCCGTCGGAACGGGCGCCGCGAGGCCCCGGAAACGGCCTCAGAGCAGCGGGGTGAGGAAGCGGCGCAGGGACTCCTCGTAGCGGACCGGGTCGGCGTTCCACATCGAGGCGTGCGGGGCGTGCCGCACGGTCTGGAGGCCGACCTGACCGGGGCGGCGGGCGGCGAGTTCGACGGAGGGTTCCCAGGGGGCGAGGGTGTCGTCGGGGCCGTGGAAGAGGAGGACGGGGACGCGCAGGGCGTCCGGTTCCGAGACGGTCGCCAGGAGGTCGGGGTGCGGGCCGGTCCTGCCCTGGGCGGCGCGGACGGCGAGCGGGACCAGGGGGCCGGGGACGTGGGAGGCCGCCGCGAGGTTGCGGAGGGTGGCTTCCCGGTCGAGGACCGGGGAGTCGAGGACGAGGCCGCCGATCCGGTCGCGGACGCCCGACTCGGCGGCGGCGCGCAGGGCCATCGAGGCGCCGGTGCCCCAGCCGTGCAGGACGACCTTCCGCGCGCCCCGGCGGACGGCGTAGCGGATGGCGGCGTCGACGTCCCGCCATTCGGAGTCGCCGAGGTGGGCGAGGCCGTCCGGGGAGGCGGGCGCGCCTTCGTCGCCCCGGTAGGCGGGGACGAGGACGGGGACCTTGCGGCGGTTGTAGAAGGGGACGAGGTTCAGCGGGTGCTCGCGGGTGGTGCCGAGGCCGTGCAGGGCGATCACCCAGGTGGTGCGGGCGCCGGTCACGAGCCAGGCGGGCAGCGGGCCGAGCTCGCCGGGGATCTCGGCGTCCTCGTGGGCGAGCCCGAGGGCGCTGAGCGGGGTGCCGATGTGCAGCTGGGGGGTGAGCCGGACGCGGGCGCCCGGGCCGAGGGCGCCGAGCTCGACGCGCTCCAAGCGGCGGACGACGGTGTCGGCGGTGTGCGGGGCCCGGTCGAGGACGGGGCCGAGGACGGCGTGCAGACCGGGGGCCGCCATCCCGTAGGTGCCGGGGCGCAGCGAGGCGAGGCTGCGGGTGAGGGTGACCCGTTCGGGTTCCGTGGCGTGCACGGTGAGCTTGGGGTCTCCGGGCAGGGGTCGTCCGGACGGCGCCTTGAGGACGACGTCGCTGGCGTACCGGCCGGCCGCCACCGCGGCCGCGCCGACACCGATCAGGGTGGTGACGGCCGCTGCCGTCGCTGTAGCCGGGCGCACCTCCCCAGTGTCGGCAGGAGGGGGTGGGGCTGCCACCGGACGGACCCGGCGGAGGGAAGCGGAAGGGTCGCCCCGGGGAGTGACATGGGTCTCCTTCAGGGGGTCCCCCGGTCGGGCGGTCCCGTCCAGGGAGCGGAACGGGATGCGGGGGGAGGAAGCGGGACAGGTCGCATGTGCCCCGTGAGGACCGGGATGCCCGGGGTTCAGGGGTGACCGCATCCTGGACACCGGGCGCCCCGGGACGAGAAGCGGAACCTCTTGACACCGGTTAGGGACACCACGTCGCCCGTCCCAGTTCATCTTCCGTTCACCCAGGTTGCCTACGTTCAACGAAACACTGACGTCGAACGATTGCCTGGGTAAATGGAACACATCACGCTGCTGCTCGCCATTGTGGTCGTGACAGCTCTCGTGTTCGATTTCACGAACGGTTTCCACGACACCGCGAACGCGATGGCCACGACCATCTCGACCGGTGCCCTCAAGCCGAAGACGGCGGTGCTCATGTCCGCCGTGCTGAACCTCGTCGGCGCCTTCCTGTCCGTGGAGGTCGCCAAGACGATCTCCAAGGGACTGGTCAACGAGGACGGCATCCAGCCCGAAGTGATCCTCGCCGCGCTCGTCGGCGCGATCCTCTGGAATCTGGTGACCTGGCTGGTCGGACTGCCCTCCAGCTCCTCGCACGCCCTGATGGGCGGCCTCATCGGCGCGACCGTCGCCTCGATCGGCGTCAGCGGTGTCAACGGCGATGTCGTCGTCTCCAAGGTCCTCATCCCGGCCGTCGCCGCGCCGATCGTCGCCGGAATCGCCGCGATGCTGGGCACGAAGCTGACGTACAAGATCGGCGCCAAGACCTCCGAGAAGGACACGGCCAAGGGCTACCGGGTCGGACAGATCGCCTCCGCCGGTCTCGTCTCCCTCGCCCACGGCACCAACGACGCCCAGAAGACGATGGGCATCATCACCCTCGCCCTGGTCGCCGGCGGCTCCCTCCCCTCGGGTGCCAACCCGCCCGTCTGGGTCATCGTCTCCGCCGGTACGGCGATCGCGCTGGGCACGGCCCTCGGCGGCTGGCGCATCATCCGCACCATGGGCAAGGGCCTCACCGACCTCCAGCCGCAGCAGGGCTTCGCCGCCCAGACCAGCGCCGCCACGGTCATCCTGGCCTCCTCCCACCTGGGCTTCTCCCTCTCCACCACGCACTCCGTCTCCGGCGCCGTCATGGGCGCGGGTCTGGGCCGCAAGGGCGGTGTCGTCCGCTGGTCGACCGCCACCCGCATGTTCGTCGCCTGGGGCCTGACCCTGCCGGCCGCCGGTCTGGTCGGCGCGGGCGCCGAGTACGTCGCCCGCCAGGGCGACTGGGGCGTCTACGTCGTCGCGGCCTTCCTCGCCGCCTCCTGCGTCGGCATCTGGCTCGTCTCCCGCCGCCAGCCGGTCGACCACACCAACGTCAACGAGGTCGAGGCCGACGCCGAGCCCGAGGGCGTCGTGACCACCGCGATCGCGGCCGTCACCCCGCCGCCGGCCGGCTCCGTCGCCGCCGTCGCGGACGAGGACCTGAAGACCACCATCCCCGCGCCGGTCCCCACGGACCCGGCCGCTCCCCCGGCCCCGGCCGCGGTCTAAGGAACTGGAACCAAGCATGAAGATCGACTGGGCAGCCCTCGGCTCCGTCTTCGGAGTCAGCCTCGTGGCGACCGTCGCCCTCGTGGGCCTCTTCACCCTCGGTGTCGTCGGCCTCTCCAAGCAGGAGCGGGCCGCCGCCCAGGGAGGCTCCGCCGCCCTGGCCCGCACCGGCGCCTACGCCTGCTTCGCCCTGTGCCTGGCGGCCGTGGCGTGGGGCATCTACCTGATCGTCGCCTGACGCTCCGGGCGTGACCGGCGGGGCGGTCCGCACCTTCGGGTGCGGGCCGCCCCGCCGTCGTGTTTGTGGTGCTTCGCACAGTGACGCGATGCAGGTCAAGGGTGAGTTGACGGCTGTTCTCGGGCCGTGGTGGACTGCCGGGGCCATTACGGCTGCTGTAGAGGAAGTCCGGTGCGATTCCGGCGCGGTCCCGCCACTGTGACCGGATCCGAAGGGTCCGGGAGTCAGGAACTCTCGCCGCCGGTCACGTCGATCCAGGGCGCGGACCCTGAGTGAGGACACAGCGCCATGCCCGGCCGCAGCCCCACCCCCTCCAGAGCCAGCCGCCTTTCCCCGGACGGATTCGCGTACGGCGCGGCCGCCGGTCTCGCCGTCGACCTGCTCGTCGGCGACCCCCGACGCGGCCATCCCGTCGCCGCCTTCGGCCGGGCCGCGGCCCGGGTCGAGAAGGCCCTGTGGCACGACCACCGCGGCTGGGGCGCCCTGCACACCGCCGTCTGCGCCGGCGCCACCGTCGCGGCCGGCGCCCTCGCCGCCCGGGCGGTACGGGGCAGCCGCGCGGCCTCCGTCGCCCTCACCGCCGCCTCGGTCTGGGCCGTCGTCGGCGGTACGACCCTGGGGCGCGAGGCCCGCGCGATCGGCGGCGCCCTCGCCGCCGGGGACCTGGAGGTCGCCCGGGAGCGGCTGCCGCACCTGTGCGGGCGCGACCCGCAGTCCCTCGACGGTCCCGCGATGGCCCGCGCGGTCGTCGAGTCCGTCGCCGAGAACACCTCCGACGCGGTCGTCGGCGCCCTCTTCTGGGGAGCGGTCGCGGGCGTGCCGGGCCTGCTCGGCTTCCGCGCGGTGAACACCCTCGACGCGATGGTCGGCCACAGGTCCCCCCGCCACCTGCGGTACGGCTGGGCCTCGGCCCGCCTCGACGATGTGGCCGGCTGGCCCGGCGCCCGGCTGACCGCCGCCCTCGCGACCGTCGCCGGCGGGAACCCGCGCGGAGCCGTACGGGCCTGGCGGGCGGACGCCTCGAAGCACCCGAGCCCCAACGCGGGCCCCGTCGAGGCCTCCTTCGCGGGCGCCCTCGGCGTACGGCTCGGGGGGACCCTCTCGTACGCCGGGCGGGTCGAGCACCGGCCCGTCCTCAACGGGGAGGGGCGACCCGTCGAGGTCGCCGACATCGACCGCGCGGTCCGGCTCTCCCGCCGGATCACCGGACTGACCCTGGCCGCCTGCGTGGGCGGCCGCATGATCGCGAGCGCGCTGAAGCGGAGGAACGCATGAGGGGTGGGGGGCTGCTCGTCGCCGGGACCACGTCCGACGCGGGCAAGAGCGTCGTCACGGCCGGCATCTGCCGCTGGCTGGTCCGGCAGGGCATCAAGGTCGCTCCGTTCAAGGGACAGAACATGTCCCTGAACTCCTTCGTCACCCGGGAGGGCGCCGAGATCGGCCGCGCGCAGGCCATGCAGGCGCAGGCCGCCCGGGTCGAGCCCACCGCCCTGATGAACCCGGTGCTGCTCAAGCCCGGCAGCGACCGCTCCAGCCAGGTCGTCCTCATGGGCAAGCCGGTGGGCGAGATGAGCGCCCGCGGCTACCACGGAGGCAGGCAGCAGGCCCTCTTCGAGCCGGTGATGGCGTGCCTGGAGGAGCTCCGGGGCACGTATGACGCCGTGATCTGCGAGGGGGCGGGGAGTCCGGCCGAGATCAACCTGCGGCGCACGGACATCGTGAACATGGGCATCGCGCGCGCCGCGAAGCTGCCCGTCGTCGTGGTCGGGGACATCGACCGGGGCGGGGTCTTCGCCCAGTTCTTCGGGACGACGGCGCTGCTCGCGCCCGAGGACCAGGCGCTCGTCGCGGGCTACCTCGTGAACAAGTTCCGGGGCGACGTGACGCTCCTGGAGCCCGGCCTCGACATGCTGCACGGGCTCACCGGACGCCGGACCTTCGGCGTCCTGCCGTACGCGCACGGGCTCGGCATCGACGAGGAGGACGGCCTGCGGGTCTCCCTGCGGGGCACCGTCCGCGAGTCGGTCGTCGCGCCGCCGGTCGGCGAGGACGTGCTGCGGGTCGCCGTCTGCGCCGTACCGCTGATGTCGAACTTCACCGACGTGGACGCGCTGGCCGCCGAACCGGGCGTCGTCGTCCGCTTCGTCGACCGGCCCGAGGAGCTCGTCGACGCCGACCTCGTCGTCGTGCCGGGCACCCGGGGCACGGTCAAGGCCCTCGCCTGGCTGCGGGAGCGCGGCCTCGCCGACGCCCTCGTCCGGCGCGCGGCCGAGGGCCGGCCGGTGCTCGGCATCTGCGGCGGCTTCCAGGCCCTGGGCGAGCGCATCGAGGACGAGGTCGAGTCGAAGGCCGGAGTCGTCGACGGGCTCGGGCTGCTGCCCGTACGGGTGCGGTTCGGGGTAGAGAAGACCCTCGCCCGGCCGGTCGGCGAGGCGCTCGGCAAGCGGGTCGAGGGGTACGAGATCCACCACGGCGTCGCCTCCGTGGACGGTGGCGAGCCCTTCCTCGACGGCTGCCGGGTCGGCTCCGTCTGGGGCACCCACTGGCACGGCTCGCTGGAGAGCGACGGCTTCCGGCGGGCCTTCCTCCGGGAGGTCGCGGCGGCGGCCGGGCGCCGGTTCGTACCGGCGCCGGACACCTCGTTCGGCGCGCTGCGCGAGGAGCAGCTCGACCGCCTCGGCGACCTGATCGAGGAACACGCGGACACGGACGCGCTGCTGCGGCTGATCGAGCGGGGCGCGCCGGAGGGGCTGCCGTTCGTGCCGCCGGGGGCGCCGTGAGCGGCCGCGCGGTCCAGGAATCCGTACGTACCGAAGGAGTGACCACTCGATGAGCACCCGGTATCCGTTCACCGCCGTCGTCGGCATGGACGATCTGCGGCTCGCGCTGCTGCTCAACGCCGTCAGCCCGGCCGTGGGCGGGGTGCTCGTGCGGGGCGAGAAGGGGACCGCCAAGTCCACCGCCGTCCGCGCGCTCGCCGAGCTGCTGCCTTCCGTGGCCGTCGTCGCGGGCTGCCGGTTCAGCTGCGACCCGGCCTCGCCCGACCCCGGCTGCCCCGACGGGCCCCACGGCGACGCGCCCGGGACCGCCCGTCCCGCGCGGATGGTCGAGCTGCCCGTCGGCGCCTCCGAGGACCGGCTCGTCGGCGCGCTCGACATCGAGAAGGCGCTCGCCGAGGGCGTGAAGGCCTTCGAGCCGGGGCTGCTCGCCGCCGCGCACCGGGGGATCCTGTACGTCGACGAGGTCAACCTGCTGAGCGACCACCTCATCGACCACCTCCTCGACGCCGCCGCCATGGGCGCCTCCCACGTCGAGCGCGAAGGCGTCTCCGTACGGCACGCCGCCCGCTTCCTGCTCGTCGGGACCATGAACCCCGAGGAGGGCGAGCTGCGGCCGCAGTTGCTGGACCGCTTCGGGCTGACCGTCGAGGTCGCCGCCTCCCGCGACCCCGAGCAGCGCGTCGAGGTCGTCCGGCGGCGGCTCGCCTTCGAGGACGACCCGGCCGCCTTCGCCGCCCGCTGGGCCGGCGAGGAGGCCGCCCTGCGCGAACGGATCGTCGCCGCCCGGGCGTTGCTGCCGCAGGTGACCCTCGGCGACGCCGTGCTGCTCCAGATCGCCGCCACCTGCGCCGCGTTCGAGGTGGACGGCATGCGGGCCGACATCGTGATGGCCCGCACCGCGACCGCGCTCGCCGCCTGGGCCGGGCGGACCGAGGTGACCTCGGAGGACGTGCGGCAGGCCGCGCTCCTGGCTCTCCCCCACCGCCGGCGGCGCTCGCCCTTCGACGCGCCCGGCCTCGACGAGGACAAGCTCGACGAGACCCTGGAGCAGTTCAAGGGCGACGAGCCGGACAAGGATCCCGAGCCGGACGGGCCGGGTGACGGCGGCCCGGGTGGTGGCGGCGGGGGCGTTCCGCCGCAGGGCGAGGGCCCCGACGGTCCCGCGCCCGAGTCCGCCGAGCCCGCCGAGGCCCCGGAGGGCGCGCCCGCCCCGCAGGAGGCCCCGCAGGGCTCCGGTGCCGGTGCCGGTGAGCGCGCCGCCGTCAAGGCCGGTGAGCCCTTCCGTACGAAGGTGCTGAGCGTGCCCGGTCTCGGCGAGGGCGCGGCCGGGCGCCGCTCCCGGGCCCGCACCGAGCACGGCCGCACCACGGGATCCACCCGGCCCCGGGGCGCGCTGACCAAGCTGCACCTGGCCGCGACCGTTCAGGCGGCCGCCCCGCACCAGCGGGCCCGCGGCCGGTCCGGGCCCGGTCTGGTGGTCCGCGGGGACGACCTGCGGCAGGCGACCCGGGAGGGCCGCGAGGGGAACCTCGTGCTCTTCGCCGTGGACGCCTCCGGGTCGATGGCCGCCCGGCAGCGGATGAGCGCCGTCAAGGGCGCGGTGCTCTCGCTGCTCCTCGACGCCTACCAGCGGCGCGACAAGGTCGGTCTCGTCACCTTCCGGGGCCGGGACGCCGAGGTCGCGCTGCCGCCGACCTCGTCCGTGGACGCGGCCGCCGCCCGCCTGGAGAAGCTCCCGACCGGAGGCCGTACGCCGCTGTCCGCCGGGCTGCTCAAGGCCCATGACGTGCTGCGGGTCGAACGGCTGCGGGACCCCTCGCGCCGCCCGCTGCTCGTCGTCGTGACCGACGGGCGGGCGACCGGCGGCCGGGCCGCCGGCGATCCGGTGGCGCTCGCCGCCCGCGCCGCGCGGCTGCACGCCGCCGACGGCACGGCGAGCGTGGTCGTGGACTGCGAGACCGGGCCGGTGCGGCTCGGTCTCGCGGGGAACCTGGCGCGCGAACTCGGCGGCACCGCCGTCACCTTGGACGAGCTGCGCGCCGAGTCGATCGCCGGCCTCGTCAGAGACGTACAAGCAGACAACGCCACCAGGAGGGCCGCTTAATGCCTCAGGGACAGCCGACCGTCGTCCCCGACGACGGTCTCACCACCCGTCAGCGCCGCAACCGGGCGCTGGTGATGGTGCACACCGGCGTCGGCAAGGGGAAGTCGACCGCCGCGTTCGGCATGGCGCTGCGCGCCTGGAACCAGGGCTGGCCGATCGGGGTGTTCCAGTTCGTCAAGTCCGCCAAGTGGAAGGTCGGCGAGGAGAACGCCCTCAAGGCGCTCGGCGAGACCGGCAAGGGCGGCACGGTCACCTGGAACAAGATGGGCGAGGGCTGGTCCTGGATCCAGCGCGAGGTCGCCGAGGGCGAGCTCTCGCACGAGGAGAAGGCGCGGCAGGGCTGGGAGCAGGTCAAGCGGGACCTCGCCGCGGAGACGTACAAGTTCTACGTCCTCGACGAGTTCGCCTACCTCCTGCACTGGGGCTGGATCGACGTCAAGGAGGTCGTCGAGGTGCTGCGCGACCGCCCCGGGCAGCAGCACGTCGTCATCACCGGCCGCAACGCGCCGCAGGAGCTCTGCGACTTCGCCGACCTCGTCACCGACATGTCCAAGGTCAAGCACCCGATGGACGCCGGTCAGAAGGGCCAGCGGGGCATCGAGTGGTAGCACGTCTCGTCATCGCCGCGCCGTCCTCCGGCGCGGGCAAGACCACGGTCGCGACCGGCCTGATGGCCGCGTTCGCCGGCCGTGGCCTGGCCGTCTCCCCGCACAAGGTCGGCCCCGACTACATCGACCCCGGCTACCACGCGCTCGCGACCGGCCGCCCGGGCCGCAACCTCGACGCGTACATGTGCGGTACGGGGCTGATCGCGCCGCTCTTCCTGCACGGGGCGCGCGGCTGCGACCTGGCCGTGGTCGAGGGCGTCATGGGCCTGTACGACGGGGCCGCCGACCAGGGCGAGCTGGCGTCCACGGCGCAGGTGGCGAAGCTGCTGCGGGCACCGGTCGTCCTCGTCGTGGACGCGTCCTCGCAGTCGCGGTCGGTCGCGGCGCTCGTGCACGGGTTCGCGTCCTGGGATCCGGAGGTGCGGATCGGGGGCGTGATCCTGAACAAGGTCGCGTCGGACCGTCACGAGCATCTCCTGCGGGAGGCGCTCGGGGAGTCGGGGGTGCCGGTGCTCGGCGTCCTGCGGCGCGCGCCCGCCGTCGCGACGCCGTCCCGGCACCTCGGCCTGGTGCCGGTTGCCGAGCGGCAGGCCCAGGCGGTGGAGGCGGTGGCCGCGCAGGCGGAGCAGGTGCGGCAGGGGTGCGACCTGGAAGCCCTGTTGGCGCTGGCCCGCAGCGCGCCTGAGCTGCACGCCGAGCCGTGGGCGGCTGGGGTCGGGGAGCGGCTGCACGCCGGTGGTTCCGTGGTGCCCACCCTCCCCCAAGCTCTCGGCTTCGCTCGAGCAGGGGGGACCCCCCTCGCCCCAGCGGAACGATTGCCCACGACGAGGCCGGTGATCGCCGTCGCCGGTGGGGCCGCGTTCACCTTCTCGTACGCCGAGCACACGGAGCTGCTGCGGGCCGCGGGGGCCGAGGTCGTCACCTTCGACCCGCTCCGGGACGAGGCCCTGCCCGAGGGGACGAGCGGGCTCGTCATCGGGGGCGGTTTCCCCGAGATGTACGGCGAGCAGCTGTCCGCCAACGAGCCGCTCCGCAAGGCGGTCGCCGAGCTCGCCGCGTCCGGCGCGCCCGTCGCCGCCGAGTGCGCCGGGCTGCTCTACCTCGCGCGGTCGCTGGACGGGCACCCGATGTGCGGGGTGCTGGACGCCGAGGCGCGGATGTCGGAGCGGCTGACGCTGGGCTACCGGGACGCGGTGGCCGTCAGCGACAGCGTCCTCGCGCCGGCCGGGGCGCGGCTGCGGGGGCACGAGTTCCACCGGACCGTGATCGAGCCGGGTGCCGGGCCGCTTGCGGCCTGGGGGCTGCGGCAGCCGGAGCGGCGCGTGGAGGGCTTCGTGCAGGGCGGGGTGCATGCCAGCTATGTGCACACCCACTGGGCGGGGTCCCCGGAGGTCGCCGCGCGGTTCGTGGAGCACTGCGCGTGAGATCAGCCGCCGGAGACGCCCACCACGAACCAGATGAAGGCCACGCCCGCCACCGTGCACAGCAGGGTGGAGCGGGCCGGGTGTTCGTGGTGGGCCTCCGGCAGGATCTCGGCGGCGGCGAGGTAGAGCAGGGCGCCGCCGAAGAAGCCGAGATAGCCGCCGAGGAGTTCCTCCGGAAGGGTGAACAGGGTGGCGAGTCCGGCGCCGACGAGCGGGGCGACGGCGTCCGCGACGAGCATGGCGAGGGCCTTGTGGCGGGCGTTCCCGTAGAGGCTCGTGATCGTGTACGTGTTGAAGCCGTCGGCGAAGTCGTGGGTGATGACGGCGAGGGCGACGGTGGCGCCCATGCCGCCGCCGACCTGGAAGGCGGCGCCGAGCGCCACGCCGTCCATGAGGCTGTGGAGGACCATCGCGGCGGCGGCCGTCAGGCCGACCTGGGGAACCCTTTCGTCGGCGCCGACGCCGTGCGCGGCCCTGCGGACGGCGAGGAGCCGTTCGACGACGTGGGCGAAGAGGAAGCCGCCGACGAAGAGCAGCAGGGCCTCGGGGACGCCGAAGACCTTCCGCCCGGCGGCGTCCAGGGCCTCCGGCAGGAGGTCGAGTCCGACGACGCCGAGCATCAGTCCGCCGGCGAGGCCGAGGACGAGGTGGCGGCGGTCGGTGACGCGCCCGGCGACCCAGCCGCCGAAGAGCGTCATGAGGAACGCGCCGAACGCGACGACTACAGCCATGGCCCCTTGCTATCCGATGGCCCCCGGGCCGCGCACCTCGGCGTCGGGGCCCGGTCGGGCGCGCCGGCGGAGGAGGTCCTCGCGCTCGTCGACGCGGTCCTGCGGGAGGCGGGCCTGACGCGGGCGGCCGTCCGGTCGCTCGGCACGCTCGACGCGCGGGCGGCCGAGCCGGGGATCGTGGCGGCCGCCTCGGCGCTCGGGGTGCCGGTGCGCGGGTTCACGCCCGGGGAGCTGACGGCCGTACCCGTACCGCATCCCTCGGCGCTGCCGCTGGCCGCGACGGGCACGGCGTCCGTGGCGGAGGCGGCGGCGCTGCTGGCGGCGGGAGCGGATGCGGAGCCGGGCGGGGACCTGGGCACGCGCGCGGGTGGGGGTGGTCGGGCCGGGCCCGTCGTGCGGCTCGCCGGCCGGGCCGGGGCCGTGCTGCTCGTACCGAAGCGGAAAACCCGGTCCGTAACGTGCGCTCTCGCCGCTTCCGTACCGGTTCGTCCGAACGAAGACGCCCCAGGCGCACGGTTGTTGCCCTTGACCCACGGGTACATCGCTGGCGAACCTGGCTCACCCCCCACCATCCCCACCCCCCACACGACGGCGGCCATGGACACGCACACGCACACCGACGCCCACGACCTGCGCCACCACGGTGACGCCGAGGTCAGGGACGAGAAACTCATCGATCTGGCGGTCAACGTCCGGACGAACACCCCGCCGGACTGGCTGCGGGAGCGGATCGCGGACTCGCTGACCGGGCTCGCGGCCTACCCGGACGGCCGGGCCGCGCGGGCGGCGGTCGCCGAGCGGCACGACCTGCCGTCGAACCGGGTGCTGCTCACGGCGGGCGCGGCGGAGGCGTTCGTACTGCTCGCCCGGGCGCTGCCGGTGCGGCGACCGGTGGTGGTGCACCCCCAGTTCACCGAGCCGGAGGCGGCGCTGCGGGACGCCGGGCACGAGGTGGGGCGGGTGCTGCTGCGCGAGGAGGACGGTTTCCGGCTCGATCCGGCGGCCGTTCCGGAGGACGCGGACCTGGTGGTGATCGGCAACCCCACGAACCCGACCTCCGTGCTGCATCCGGCCGCCTCGATCGCCGCGCTGGCCCGCCCGGGGCGGGTCCTGGTGGTGGACGAGGCGTTCATGGACGCGGTGCCGGGCGAGCGGGAGTCGCTGGCCGGGCGGACCGACGTGCCGGGGCTCGTGGTGCTGCGGAGCCTCACCAAGACCTGGGGGCTCGCCGGGCTGCGCATCGGGTACGTGCTGGCCGAGCCGGAGACGATCGCGGCCCTGGAGCGGACGCAGCCGCTGTGGCCGGTGTCGACGCCGGCCCTGGTGGCGGCGGAGGCGTGCATGTCGCGGGCGGCACTCGCGGAGGCGGAGCACGCGGCGCACCGGATCGGCGTGGAGCGGGCCCATCTGCTCGCCGGGCTCGCGGAGTTCGACGAGGTGCGGACGGTGGCGGGGGCGGAGGGCCCCTTCGTGCTGCTGCGGATCGACGGGGCGGACGCGGTACGGGAGCGGCTGCGGTCGCTCGGGTTCGCGGCCCGCCGGGGCGACACGTTCCCGGGGCTCGACCGGAACTGGCTGCGGCTCGCGGTGCGGGACCGGGCGACGACGAACCGCTTCCTGCAGGCGCTCGACCAGGCGCTGCTGATCGGCGGCTGATCGCACCACCGGGCATACGCGGAAGGGCCCGGGGAGGGCGGTGTCGTCACCGCCGCCCTCCCCGGACCCCTGTTCCCCCTCCTGGCGCCCCCCGGCGCGTCCCCCTCGGGCCGTCAGCCGCGGTTGCGGGCGCGCGAGCGGGTCAGGGCGAGGACGCCGCCGCCCGCGACGAGGAGGGCCAGCGCTCCGCCCGCGATGTACGGGGTGGTGGAGCTGGAGCCGGTCTCGGCGAGGTTCTCGGTGGGCGTGGTACCGCCGTTGTTCGTCTTGATGCCGCCGGCGTCGCTCGGCTTGACCGAGGGCTGGTGCGTGGGCCGCTCGCTGGGCTGGTGCGTGGGCTGCCCGGTGGGCTTCTCGGTCGGTGCCGTGCCCTCGGGCGTCTCGCAGGTGGCCTCGGCGAGGGTCACCGTGCCGTCGACCTCGGCGACGCCGAGGTTCAGCGGGTTGACCTTCACCTTGAGTTCGAGGGCCGTGGCGGCGGCGGTGCGGGAGGTCGTGGAGGTACGGGAGAGGTCCAGGGTGACCTGGCCGACACCCGGCACACCGACCTGGGTCCGACCGCCGGCGGACAGGGTGGTCTTCTTGCCGAACACGGTCACGTGGCCGAGGACGTTGGACTGGGCGACCGGCTTCTTCCCCACCTCGCACAGCGCCTTGGACGTGACCTTCTCGACCTCGATGAGGGAGAGCAGCGGGATGCCGGGGACGTGGACCCGGGCCTTGACGAGGTTGACGTACCCCTCGGCCTTCTTCTCGTCCACGGTCGCGTCGGCGGTGGCGACGTCGGCCTTGAGGAGGTCGACCGGCTTCCCGCCCTCGGCTCCCTGCACCTTCACGGAGAGCGCGGTCTCGTTCTCGCTCTCCGGCGCCTCGACCTCGTTGAGGGAGGCCCGCACCGGCACGTTCACGGTCTTGCCGAGGAGTGAGACGTCGAGTCCGGCCCGCAGCACGGCGGCGGTGGCGTGCCCTTCGCCACCCGTGGCGCGCGCCGCCGGGGCCGCGAGGAGCACGGGGCCGACGGCCAGGGCGGCGACGGTCGCGGCGGCGGCGGAGCGGCGTACGGGCAGGCGGAAGGTGTTGCTGTTCAAGATGGTGGAACCCCCACAGGAGACATGGCGTCGCCGGCCGCTCACCACGGGGACGGTGGGTCGGCACGGCCTCGGCGACTTGAGACACCGGAATCTTTACGCACGGAGAGTGAACTGGCAGTTGCCTGACGTGAGTTCACTCCAAAGGGGGGTTTCCGCGTTCATTTTCGATTTTTCTCCATACAACCATTCCCGGTTGCCCCGTGCGTTTCGCACGGGGCGGCGCGCACGGGAGGGGTGAGAACGATTCGAGCCGGTCCGGGGTCACGGATCGTCAACCCGGCGACGAGGGTGGATCCCGGACTCCTGTAGGCTAATTTAGGCCAGCCTAACCTAACCCCGAAGGGTCTCCGTGAGCATCGAGGTCTACCGGGACGCCTGGGGCGTCCCCCATCTGAGGGCCACGGACCCGGACGAACTCGCCTTCGCCCAGGGCCGGGTCACCGCCCGCGACCGCGCCTGGCAGCTGGAGGTCGAGCGGCACCGGGCCCAGGGCACCACCGCCGCCTTCCTCGGCGCCGCCGAGCTCGGCTGGGACTCCTTCGCCCGGCGGGCCCGGCTCGCCGACACCGCCCGCCGCTGCTCCGCACGGCTGGAGGAGACCGACGCGCCGACGGCCGCGTGGGTACGCGCGTACGTGGACGGGGTCAACGACGGCCTCGCCGAAGGCGCCGCCCGCGCCCCCGAGTTCGCGAGGACCGGCCTCGCGCCCGGCCGCTGGGAGCCGTGGACCCCGCTCGCCGTCTGGCTCTCGACCCACATCCTCTTCGCCGGCTTCCCCACCAAGCTGTGGCGGGACGAGGTCGCCCGGCGGCTCGGCGAGGAGTGGACGGAGCTGTTCGCGACCGACGGCCCCGGCACCGCCGGCTCCAACGGCTGGGTCGTCGCCGGCGGACGGACCGCGAGCGGGGCGGCCCTCGTCGCCGGCGACCCGCACCGGTTCATCGAGGCGCCGGGCGTCTACCAGCAGATCCGCCTCTCCTGCCCCGCCTACGACGTGGTGGGCCTCGCCGTCCCCGGCGTCCCCGGCCTCGCCCACTTCGGCCACACCGGCCCGGTCGCCTGGGCCATCACCAACGCCATGGCCGACTACCAGGACCTGTACCGCGAACACCTGCGCCGACTCCCCGACGGAACCGTGGAGGCCCTCGGCCCCGACGGCTGGTCCCCGGCCTCCGCCCACACGGAGACGATCGAGGTCGCGGACGCGGAACCGGTGACGATCGAGGTGATCGAGACGGCCCGGGGACCGGTCGTCATCGACACGGCCGACGGGCCCGGGGCGGGCGCCCCGATGGATGGCGACGGGTCCGGGGCCGGGACCTCGGCGGTGAACGGCCAGCCTCCGGCCGGGACCTCGACGCTGGGTGGCGAGCCCCGGGACGGCGCCTCGGCGGTGAACGGCCAGCCCCCGGCCGGCACCTCGGCGGTCGGGACCTCGGTGGTCGGCGGTGAGAGCCGGGGCGGCTCGCCCGTGTGGGAGGCACTCGCTCTGCGGTACCCGCCCCGGGTCACCGGGGAGCTCGGTTTCGGGGTGCTGCCCGCGCTGCTGCGCGCCCGGACCGTCGCCGATGTGGACGCGGCCCTCGACGGCTGGGTCGAGCCGGTGAACGTCGTCCTGGCCGCCGACACCGGGGGCGGCCTCCTGCACCGGGTCGCCGGCCACGTGCCCGTACGGGACCGGGCCAACTCCCTGCGGATCGTGCCCGCCTGGGATCCGGCGCATGCCTGGGCCGACGCCCCGGCGCCGCTGCCCCGCGCCGAGGTCCGCGGCCACGCCGTCATGGCCAACGCGCGGGGCCTGGCCGCGCCCCTGGGCGTCGAGTTCGCCCCGCCGCACCGGGCGGCCCGGATCGACGCGCTGCTCGGCGCCTCGGCGGCCTGGACACCGGAGACGACGGCGGCGATCCACTCGGACACCGACAACCCCTCGGCGGCCCGCCTCCTGGAGGCGGTACGACGCGTGGGCGAGCGACCGGGGCGGCCCGGGGCGGACGAACCCCACGGCCACGGCTCAAGCGCACCGCACTCGCCCGACGCAAGCGGCGCCCACCGCGGCCGGGCCCCGCGGCTCTCCCCCGCCGGCGCCCGCGTCCGGGAGCGGCTGCTGGCGTGGGACCGGCGGATGGAGGCGGACAGTACCGGCGCCGGTCTGTACGCGGCCGTGCGGGGGGCCGTCGTGCGGCGGCTCGCCGGGCACGAGGCGTTCGCGGGGCTGCGGGAACCCGGGCCGTACCCCGAGCTGTTCCGGCCCTGGCTCGCGCTCGGGCCGCGGGTCGCCTTCGCCCTGGAGACCCTGCTGGTGGCCGGGCCCGTGCCCGCCGGGGACGTCGACCGGATCGTGCGGGAGGCGCTCGACGAGGTCGGCGCGGGCGAGCCGCCCGCCGCCTGGGGCGTGACGCACCGGCTCGCGCCCTGGCAGGCGCTGCCCGACCCGGGCGACCAGCGGTGGCCGGGGCTCGGCGGGGACCACGACTGCGTGCTCTCCACGTCCAGCGTGCCCGGGTGGACCGACCGCAGCGCCCGCGCCTCCGCCGCCCGCTACGTCTGGGACCTCGCCGACCGGGAGCGGAGCCGCTGGATCGTGCCCTTCGGCGCGTCCGGCGTCCCCGGCGACCCGCACCACCTCGACCAACTCCCCCTGTGGCTGCGGGGCGAACTCGCCCCCGTCACCACCGACTGGAACCGTCTCACCGAGGAGCAGGGATGACCACCCCCGAACACGTCCACGTCCAGACCGTCGAGGGCTTCGGCACCGTCACGGTCCGGCCCGTCGACCCCGACGGAGACGCGCCGCTCCTGCACGGCTGGGTCAACGAGGAACGGGCCCGTTTCTGGGGGATGGTCGGGACGACCGTGGAGCAGGTGCGGGACGTCTACGCGCACCTCGACTCGCTCAGCACCCACCACGGCTTCCTGATCGCCCGGGACGGCGAGCCGGTGGCCCTCTTCCAGACGTACGACCCCGGGGCCGACCGCGTGAGCGAGTGCTACGAGGTGCGGCCCGGGGACATCGGCGTGCATCTGCTCGTCGCGCCCGGTCTCGCCCCGGAACCCGGTTTCACGGGCCGGCTGCTGACCGCGCTGGTCGCCTTCTCCCTGAAGGAGCACGCGCGGGTCGTGGTCGAGCCGGACGCCGCCAACGAGAAGGCGATCGCCCGGCTCGTGCGGGCCGGTTTCGAGCTGGGGCCCGAGGTCGTGCTGCCGGAGGTGGACCTGCCGGAGGTGTTCATCCCCGAGAAGCGGGCCCGGCTCGCCTTCCTGAGCCGCTGAACGGGCCGCTGGACGAGCCGACGAACGGGCCGCCGAACGCCCGGACGCCCCCGGCGTTCAGCCCACGACCCGCCCGTTGACGACGACCCGCCGCGGCGCCGCCAGGACGCGGACGTCCGCGCGCGGGTCCTCGCCGTAGACGACGAGGTCGGCCGGGGCGCCCTCCTCCAGGGAGGGGCGGCCCAGCCAGGCCCTGGCCCCCCAGGCGGTGGCCGCGAGCGCGTCGACCGGCGGGATGCCGGCCTTGGTGAGCTCCTCGACCTCCTCCGCGACCAGGCCGTGGGCGAGGGAGCCGCCCGCGTCGGTGCCGACGAAGACGGGCACGCCCGCGTCGAAGGCGGCGCGGACGGTGTCGTACCGGCGCTCGTGGAGCCGGCGCATATGGGCCGACCAGCGGGGGAACTTCGCCTCGCCGCCGTCGGCGAGGTGCGGGAAGGTCGCGATGTTCACCAGGGTCGGGACGATCGCGACGCCGCGCTCGGCGAAGAGCGGGATCGTCTCCTCGGTGAGCCCGGTCGCATGCTCGATGCAGTCGATGCCCGCCTCGACGAGGTCCCGGAGCGAGTCCTCGGCGAAGCAGTGCGCGGTGACCCGGGCGCCGAGCCGGTGCGCCTCCGCGATGGCCGCCTCGACCTCGGCGCGCGGCCAGCAGGCCGTGAGGTCGCCCGCCTCGCGGTCGATCCAGTCGCCGACGAGCTTGACCCAGCCGTCGCCCCGGCGGGCCTCGCGGCCGACGTACGCGACGAGGTCGGCGGGCTCGATCTCGTGGGCGTAGTTGCGGATGTACCGGCGGGTGCGGGCGATGTGCCGGCCCGCCCGGATGATCTTCGGGAGGTCCTCGCGGTCGTCGATCCAGCGGGTGTCGGAGGGCGAGCCCGCGTCCCGGATGAGCAGGGTGCCGGCGTCCCGGTCGGTGAGGGCCTGCTTCTCGCTGGTGGCCTCGTCGACGGGGCCGTGCCGGTCGAGGCCGACGTGGCAGTGGGCGTCGACGAGGCCGGGGAGCACCCAGCCCTCGACGGTCACGGCCTCGGCGGCGGGCCGCTCGAAGGTGATCCGCCCGTCGACGCACCACAGTTCGTCGCGGACGTCCTCCGGGCCGACGAGCACCCGCCCCTTCACGTGCAGCACCTCGTGATCGCTCATACCGGCACTCTACGAGCCGTGTCGAGGGCGCGGGTCACGGGCGCCAGTCGGCCTCCAGGTCGTGCGAGCCGGTCTTGGTGAGCTGCTTGAGGCCGGTGCCGTCGGCGCGGACCAGGAAGAGGTGCTCGGGGTCGGCGTCGTCGGTGCCGCCGCGGGTGAAGACCAGGCGTCTGCCGTCCGGCGACCAGGAGGGGAACTTGTCGTTGGCCTGCCCCGAGGTGATGGGGGTGGTCCCCGAGCCGTCGGGGCGGACGGAGTAGAGGTGGGTGAAGCCGGTGCCGTCCGCCCGGCTGAAGACGATCCGGTTGCCGCGCGACCAGTCGGGCGTCCAGTCCTGGGAGAAGGACAGGGTGATCGGCGTCTGGACCAGGGTGGACAGCTGGATCCGCAGCAGCCGGCTGTGTCCGGCCGCGTCCGCGCGGCTGTACGCCAGGTTCTTGCCGTCCGGGGACCACGTCGGGTGGAACTCGTCCTCCGGGGTGTGGGTGAGGCGGGTGGTGGGGGTGCCGTCGACGTCGGCGACGTAGATCTCGCGCTGGCCGTCGACGGGCTTGGAGTAGGCGATCCTCTTGCCGTCCGGGGACCACGCGGGGTCGGAGGCGTCCGTGGTGCCGGGCACGGCCTTGAGGTCGCCGCCCGCGGAGTTCATCGTCCAGATGCCGTTGATCGCGCCCCCGGCGCCGTACCGCAGGAACGCCACCCGCTTGCCGTCCGGGGACCAGCTGGGCATCACGTCGCTGACGTCGGGGGTGTGGGTGAGCTTGACGGCCCCGCCGCCGAGCGGGGAGATCCCGTACAGGTCCTCGACGGGGGCCGTCGCGTCGTAGCGGGCGAAGACGATCGGGTGGCCGATCGCCGACCACGCGGCGGCGGCCGTGGCCGCCGCGCCGGCCGCGCCGGACGTCACCACCGCCCCCGTCGCTCCCGCGTCTCCCGCGGCGCCGAGGGTCAGCGGTGCGGTGACGGCGAGCGCGGCGGCGGCCACCGCCGCCCGGCGCAGTCGCGCTCCGTCGTTCACGCCTGTTCTCCCGTGTCCGGCCATGGTCTCCACCCCGTTCGTCCAGGCGGCATCGTGCGGCGCCGCTCCGGCCCGCAACATCCCACCGACGGGGCACCGGGGGAAGGGCGGGAGCCCATCGGTACGGGCCCTGTGACACGTTCCGCACACCGCCGTGACGGCGCACGGGGCTGCACCGCCCGGCGGCGGGCGGAGCGCTTACGCTGGCACGAGCCTCATCCCGATGTATGCGACACGCATGCGACACCGAAGAAGGAACCCCGTGACCGTGACACATCCGCTGCTGGACCTGGCCCCGCTGACCGCCGCGCACTTCGCGTCCATCGAGCGCCGGGTGGCCGCCCTGCTCTCCACGGAGCAGGACGTGGTGATCACCCAGGGCGAGGCGCTGCTGCCCCTGGAGGGATGCATCCGCAGCGGCGCGCGGGCCGGTTCGACCGCGCTGAACGTCGTCACCGGTCCGTACGGCCAGACCTTCGGGAACTGGCTGCGGGACTGCGGGGCGACCGTGGTCGACCTGGAGGTGCCGTTCCACACGGCGGTGACGGCGGAGCAGGTGGAGCGGGCGCTCGCCGAGCACCCGGAGATCGACTTCGTGTCGCTCGTGCACGCGGAGGCGGCGACCGGCAACACCAACCCGGTGGCGGAGATCGGCGAGGTCGTGCGGGCGCACGGCGCGCTGTTCTACCTGGACGCGGTGGCGTCGATCGGCGCCGAGCCGGTGCTGCCGGACGCCTGGGGCGTGGACATGTGCATCATCGGCGCGCAGAAGGCGATGGGCGGCCCCGCGGGCGTGTCGGCGGTGTCGGTGAGCGCCCGTGCCTGGGAGCGGTTCGCCGCCAACCCGGCCGCGCCGCGCCGCTCGTACCTCTCCCTCCTGGACTGGAAGGAGCGCTGGATCGACGGCGGCCGCAAGGCCCTGCTGCACGCTCCGGCGCAGCTGGAGATGCTGGCCCTGGAGGCCTGTGTGGAGCGGATCGAGGCCGAGGGCCTGGACGCGCTGATGGCCCGGCACGCCTCGGCGGCGGCCGCGACCCGCGCGGGCGCGCTGGCCCTGGGCGGCGGGCTCGAGCCGTACGTGTACGAGGCGAAGGACGCGGCTCCGGTGGCGACGACGCTGCGCGTGCCGGCGGGCCTGGACGCCTCGGAGCTGGTGGCGAAGGCCCTCGCGGCCGATCCGTCGCTGCCGCTGATCGCGGGCGGCGGGGCGCTCGCCAAGGAGATGATCCGGGTCAACCACTACGGGGTGGACGCGACGCCGGGGGCCGTGCAGTCCTCGCTCGCGGCCCTGGGCGCGGCGCTCGGCGAGTCGGGCCGCGCGGTGGACCTGGAGGCCGCGCGCCGGGCGGTCACCGGCGCCTGGGCGTAGTCCGTACGTCCGAAGGGCGGGGTCCGGTGCCGGACCCCGCCCTTTCGCATGCCCGGACGGTCGTGCCCGGACGGGTCTACAGCGCGGGGTAGTCGGTGTAGCCGCGGTGGTCGCCGCCGAAGAAGGTGGCGCGGTCCGGGGTGTTGTACGGGCCGCCGGCCAGCAGCCGGGCGGGCAGGTCGGGGTTGGCGAGGAACAGCGCGCCGTACGCGAGGACGTCGGCGGTGCCGTCCTCGATCAGGGCCAGGGCCTCGGGGCCGGTGGGGCCGTCGGTGGCCGGGTTGAGGACGAGGGTGCCGGAGAAGCGCTTGCGCAGGGCGTGGGTCAGCTCGCGGACCTCGGGGACGGGCTCCGTGATGTGCAGGTAGGCGATGCCGACCGGCTCGATCGCGTCGACGAGGGCGGTGTAGGTCTCCTCGGTGTCGCTCTCGGAGATGTCGTTGTACACGTTGGCCGGGGAGATCCGCAGGCCGGTGCGCTCGGGTCCGATCTCGGCCGCGACGGCCTTGACGGTCTCGACGGCGAACCGGATGCGGTTCTCGACCGGGCCGCCCCATTCGTCGGTGCGCTGGTTGGAGCCGGTGGCGAGGAACTGCTGGACGAGGTAGCCGTTGGCGCCGTGGATCTCGACGCCGTCGAAGCCGGCCTCGATGGCGTTGCGGGCGGCGGAGGCGAAGCCGGCGATCGCCTCGCGCACCTGGTCGCCGGTGAGCTCGCGCGGGGTGACGTAGTCCTTGGGGCCCTCGTGGGTGTAGACCTGCCCGGCGGCGGCGATCGGCGAGGGGCCGACGGGGTGGAGGTCGCCGGCGAGGAGGTCGGGGTGGCCGATCCGGCCGGTGTGCATGAGCTGGGCGAAGATCCGTCCGCCGCGCTCGTGGACGGCGGCGGTGACCTCGCGCCAGGCGGCGATCTGCTCGCGGCTGTGCAGTCCGGGGGTGTCGGGGTAGCCCTGGCCCTCGGGGACCGGCTGGGTCCCCTCGGTGATGATGAGGCCGGCGGAGGCGCGCTGGGCGTAGTACTCGACGGTGGCCGCGGTGGGGGTGCCGTCCTGGCCGTTGGCGCGGCTGCGGGTCATCGGGGCCATCGCGATGCGGTTGGCGAGGCGGGTTCCGGCGAGGTCGACGGGGTCGAAGGCAGTGGTCACGGCACATTCCTCACATGAAATATGTGGTCGGCCAACTAATCGGGCCGCTGCCACTGTAACCCCCATTCCTTGGCCAGCCAAGGTAATCTTGTGAAGAGCCGTCCCGAGGAGCCCCCATGCCTGGAACCGACCCCGTCTGTACCACCCGGCCCACCGGGCCGCGCCCCTCCGCCGCCTGCGCCGGAACCGTCAGCGAGTCCCTCGCGCGGGTCGCGCGGCTCCACCGGAGCGCCATGGGCCGGCGGCTGAAGGACCTCGGCCTCTACCCGGGCCAGGAGCTGATGATGATGCGCCTGTGGGACTGCGGGGCGGCCCGCCAGTCGGAGCTCATCCAGTCCCTCGGCCTCGACCCCTCCACGGTGACGAAGATGCTCCAGCGCATGGAGCAGTGCGGATACGTCCGCCGCAGCCCGGACCCGGCCGACCGGCGCGCGGTCCTCGTCGAGGCGACGGAACAGGGCCTGGCCCTGCGCGCCGGGGTCGAGGGCGCCTGGGCCGACCTGGAGGAGAGCACCCTCGCCGGGCTCGCCCCGGCCGACCGGGCGGAGCTCGCCCGCCTGCTCGGCCTCCTGGACGGGAACCTGAGCGAGGAGGAGGGCGACTGCCCGCCCGGCCCGGGCGCCGTCTGCTGAAGCGCGGCGCGCCGCCGAACCGCGGCGCGCCGCCCGCTCAGCCCGCCAGGACCTCCAGGACGCGGTCCACGTCCGCCGCCGTGTTGTACAGGTGGAAGGAGGCCCGCAGGTTGCCCGCGCGGGCCGAGAGCAGGACGCCGGCCTCGCGCAGGGCGTCCGCCCGGTCGCCGAGGCCGGGGACGGCGACGACCGTCGAGTCGTCCGTGACCGGCGCGTGCCCGAGGGCGAGGAGCCCGGAGCGGAAGCGGGCCGCGAGCCCCTTGTCGTGGGCCTCGATCCGCTCGATGCCGATCTCCTCCAGGAGGGCGAGCGAACGGGCCGCCCCGTGGTACGAGAGGAAGGCCGCCGGCTCGTCGAACCGGCGGGCGGAGCGGGCCAGTTCACGGACCGGGCCGTAGCTGTTCACCCACAGCTCCTCGCCCGTGACCCAGCCCGCGTGGATGGCGAGGAGCGAGTCCTGCGCCTCCTCGGTGACGGTCAGGAAGGACGCCCCGCGCGGACAGAGCAGGTACTTGTAGCCGCCGGCGACCGTGTAGTCCCACTCCCCCGCGCGCAGCGGCAGCCAGCCCGCCGACTGGGTGGCGTCCATGAGGGTGCGCGCGCTGTGGGCGGCCGCCGCCTCCCGTATCGCCGCGAAGTCGGCCGTGCGCCCGTCCGCCGACTGCACGGCGGAGAAGGCGACGAGCGCGGTCCCGGGCCGCACGGATTCGGCGAGCCGCTCCAGGGGCGCGAAGCGGACCTTGAGGTCGCCCCGGATCGTGAAGGGGGTGATGACGGAGGAGAAGTCGCCCTCGGGGAAGAGGACCTCGGACCCGGTGGGCAGCGACTGGGCGATCATTCCGCAGTGCACCGCGACCGAGCTGCCCACGGCGACGCGCTCGGGGGCCACCCCGGCGATCCGGCCGAAGGCGGCACGGGCCTCGTCCACGAGGTCGAAGTCGCCGGCGCCGCCGGGACGGCCGTCGGCGGTCTCCTCGGCGAGGAGGGTGACCGCCTCGACGGTCCGGCGGGGCAGCAGTCCGCAGGCGGAGGTGTTCAGATACGTCTTCTTGGGCGCGAACTCGGCGCCGCCGAGCGGCTGGTCGAGCGACCGGTCAAGGGAATCCATGTCCCCACCCTGGGTTCCCCACGATCACCCGTCAATGGCGATCCGACCGTGGGGAAAACCCAGGACGCGCTTGTCTCCGCAGGTCGGAAGCGGTGAGGCGGGTCGGAGGCTCAGGCCTGCGGGACCTCGCAGGCGCCGTCCGGGCCGCAGACCTCCGCGTCGGAGCCGACCGGCTGGAGGACGCGGCCCTGCCAGGCCTGCTCCAGGGCCTGGGTGAAGACCTCGGCGGGCTGGCCGCCGGAGACGCCGTAGCGGCGGTCGAGGACGAAGAACGGCACGCCGTTGGCGCCGAGTTCGGCGGCCTCGCGCTCGTCCGCCCGTACGGCGTCGGCGTACGCGGTCTCGTCGGCGAGGACGGCCCGGACCTCGGCCTCGTCGAGACCCGCCTCCACGCCGAGGGCCACCAGGGTCTCGGCGTCGAAGACGGAGCGCTCCTCGGCGAAGTTGGCCCGGTAGGCCAGGTCCAGGAGCTCGTTCTGACGGCCGCGCTCCTTGGCGAGGTGCAGGAGCCGGTGGATGTCGAAGGTGTTGCCGTGGTCGCGGCCGTCGGTGAGGTAGTCGAGGCCTTCGGAGTGCGCGTTCGACGCGACGTGCGCCTCCATGGCGCGGGCCTCGTCGAGGGTGCGGCCGTACTTCTTCGCCAGCATCTCCAGGACCGGGCCGGTGTCGCCCTTGGCGCGGTGCGGGTCGAGCTCGAAGGAGCGGTGCACGACCTCGACGTCGTCGCGGTGGGCGAAGGCCGCGAGCCCCTTCTCGAAGCGGGCCTTGCCTATGTAGCACCAGGGGCAGGCGATGTCGCTCCAGATCTCGACGCGCATGTGACTTCTCTCCGAGGGGTTCCGATGGGGTGTACCGCAGGGGGAACGCGCGCGCCGGTCCGGTTCATTCCGTTTCCGGCCCCGGTGTGAGGCGCGGCACCATGCGGTTGAAGGAGGCCCGGTAGGCGCTCGGGGTGAGGCCGGTGCGGCGCAGGAGGTGCTGCCGGAGGGAGTCCGCCGTGCCGAGGCCGCTCGCGCGGGCCAGCCGGTCCATGGGGAGGGTGGTGGTCTCCAGGAGCTCCTTCGCCCGCTCGACGCGCTGGTGGAGCAGCCACTGGAGCGGGCTGACACCGGTCTCCGCGTGGAAGCGGCGGGAGAGGGTGCGCACGGAGACCCCGGCATGCCGGGCGAGGTCGCCGAGGCCGAGGGGTTCGTCGAGGTGTTCCATCGCCCACGCGCGCGTGTCGGCGAAGGAGACCCCGCGCTCGGGCGGCAGCGGGGTCTGGGTGAACTGGGTCTGGCCGCCGGGCCGGACGGGCGCGACGAGGGCGAGCCGGGCCACGGCGTTGGCGACGGCGGCGCCGTGGTCGGTGCGGATGACGTGGAGGCAGAGGTCGATGCCCGCCGCGTACCCGGAGGAGGTGAGCACGGGGCCGTCCTGGACGAAGAGGACGTCGTCCTGGAGGTCGACGGCGGGGTGCCGGGCGGCGAGCAGCGGCCGATAGGCCCAGTACGTCGTCGCCGCCCGGCCGTCGAGCAGTCCGGCCTCGGCGAGCGCGAAGGCGCCGGTGCAGATGGAGGCGATCCGCTTGCCGGCGCCGGCGGTCGCGCGCAGGACGTCGAGGACGCGCGGGTCGGGGTCCGTGTACGCGCCGCTGCCCGCGAGGATCACGGTGTCCGCCCCCTCGACCGCGTCGAGCCCGCGCGGGACGACCAGGTCGAGGCCGCCGGTGGTGGTGACGGGCCCCGGGTCGGGGGCGCAGATGACCGTCTCGTACCCGGGCCCGCCGTCGATCTCGACCTTGCCGAAGAGCATCTCCGGGATGGCCAGGTTGAACATCGAGACGGGCGGGGCGGCGATCACGGCGACGCGCTGGACGCCCCGGACGCGGGACTCGACGGTCATGGCCAGAACCTCCGGTCGTATGGCATTCCAGCCACTACTGTACGGGTCCGCAGGTCACGAAGCTGGACCCATGTCCTCAACAGCCCTCACCAAGGCCCCCGTTGTCCGTCGCGACGCCCCCTCCGCCTCCCCCGGCCCGGCCCTCGCCGCCGCCATGCTCGGTTTCGCCCTCATCACCCTCGACACCTCCGTCGTGAACGTCGCCCTGCCCGCGATCGGCGCCGACCTGCGGGTCGGGATGACGGGCCTGCAATGGGTGGTCGACGCGTACACGCTGGCCTTCGCCGCGCTGCTGCTCTCCAGCGGGGCGCTCGCCGACCGGGTCGGGGCGAGCAGGGCGTACGGGGCGGGGGTCGTCGTCTTCACCCTCGCCTCGGCCGCCTGCGGCCTGGCCCCCGGCCTCCCCGGGCTCCTGGCGGCCCGGACGGTGCAGGGCGCGGCAGCGGCCGTGATGCTGCCGGCCTCGCTCGCCCTCGTACGGGAGGCGTACGGCGATCCCGGGCGGCGGGCCCGCGCGGTGTCGCTGTGGGCGGCGGGCGGCACGGTGGCGGTGGCCCTCGGCCCGGTCGCGGGCGGGGCGCTGACCACGGCCTGGAGCTGGCGCGGGATCTTCTTCATCAACCTGCCCCTCGGGCTCCTCGCGCTCGCCCTGCTGACCCGGGTCGCGCGTTCGGAGCGCCGGTCGGCCCCGCTGGACCTGCCGGGGCAGCTGACCGCGATGGCGGCGCTCGGGGCGCTGACCTTCGCCGCGATCGAGGGCGGCGCGGAGGCCTGGTGGGCGCTGGGGGTCGCGCTGGTGTCCTTCGCCGCGTTCCTGCTGATCGAGGCGCGGCGGCGGCATCCGATGGTCCCGCTCGGGCTGTTCCGGAACACGACGGTCGCGGTGGCGGTGTTGGCGGGCTCGGCGAACAGCGTGGCCTTCTACGGGATGGTCTTCGTGTTCGGCCTCTTCTTCCAGCAGGTCCTCGGGCTCTCGGCGCTCGGCGCGGGGCTGATGTTCCTGCCGATGACGGGGCTGCTCGCCGGGGTGAACATCCTGTCGGCGAGGGTGGCGGCGCGGTACGGGGCGCGTCTGCCGATCGTCCTGGGCCAGGTGGTCGCCGTGGCCGGGCTCCTCGGCCTGCTCACCGTGGACGCGGACTCCTCGCGGGTGGCGCAGGCCCTGCTCCTCGTGCCGCTGGCGCTCGGGGCCGGCTTCTCCCTGCCGCCGCTGATCGCGGCGATGATGGAGGCCGTCCCGGCGGAGCGGGCGGGCACCGCGGCGGGCCTCCTGAACGCGATCCGGCAGACGGCGGGCGCGCTCGCGATCGCGGTCTTCGGCTCGCTCGCGGCCCGGGGCTTCGACACGGCGCTCCCGACGACCCTGCTGATCAGCGCCGGCCTGCTGACCCTGACCACCCTGGTCTCGCTGCGGCTGCCGCGCCGTCGGAGCCGTTGAGGGCCGGGGCGTGCCGCGCCGGGGCGACACGGCCAGGCCGCCCTCCGGGGGAGAGGACGGCCTGGGGCGTGGACGGGGCGGGCGCGTCGCGCTCCGGACCCCTTGCGGGCGGGCGTTACCTGGAGCAGGTCTCCTGGGTGACCTTGCCGCCCGCGGTGGCGGCGGTGGCCGGATCCATCGACAGGCACAGGCCCGTCCAGTTGTTGATGAACTGGTAGGCCGGCCGGGACCCCGTCGCGGTGGCGAGCTTGGTCGGGATGATGTTCCACAGCTGGCTGCCGGAGAACCAGCGGGTCTCGCAGTCCCACCAGAAGAGCTGGGTGCCGGAGCCCGGCGGGGTGCCGTTGTTGTAGGGGACGGTCAGGCACTTGCCGTTGCTCGCCTTGATCCAGTAGTAGCCCTTGCCGTCGTACGTCGACGGCTTCTCGGCCCCCCACTGGTGGCTGCTGGGCGGGGTCGACTGGCACTCGCGCTGGGTGACCAGGCCGCCGGTCTTGGAGCTGTCGAACTCGGGGCCCCGGACCATGCAGCGGCCGTACAGGCTGTTGACGTAGGTCTTGTCGGCGTTGACCAGCCAGATCGTACGGTTGCCGCCCCTGACGGCGTTGTCGGCGTTGTGGTCGATGATCGCGTTGACCAGGCCCCAGCCGGGGAAGTCCGTCATGACGATGCCGACCCGGCCGGTGGTGCTGTTGAGGTGCTTCATCAGCTGGACGTTGACACCGGGTTCCTCGTGGACGATGTCACCGTTCTCGTTGCCCAGCTTCCAGCCGCCGGCGTAGTCGGACGGCAACAGGCCGAAGGGGGCCTTGGACGCGGACGAGTACGTCACGTACATGTCGCCGGGGCGGCCGGAGCGCGCCTGGTCGACGTTGCCCTTGACGTAGCCCCACTTCTCGGCGACGGTCTCCGCCGCCCAGTGGTCCTCCATGCGGTCGTTGAAGCCCTTGATCCCGTAGCCGTCGCTGTCGACGCTGTCGAAGCTGCCCAGGACCAGCTTGCCGCGGACCTGCCCGAGCGTCGGGACGTCCGCCCGGCCGGAACCCGACGTCGACGGCGCGTAGAAGAGGCCGGGGTACCTCGCCACATAGCCGGCGAAGATCGACCTGACCGTCGCCGGGGTCACCGACTTCGGGTCGTGCGCGCAGTCGAAGGCACCCGCGCCCGAGTAGGGGCATTCGGACTTCAGACGCATCACGATCGTCTCGGTCGGATGCGCGCGGAGGAAGGACTGCGCCTTGGTCAGGACGTCGTCGAAGTTGGCCTGCTGGTAGTACACGGCGTGGTGGATCGTGAAGGCCGAGCCCCCGGAGACCCGGGCCCGGATGTCGATGGCCCGGATGCCCCGCTCCAGCTGCGCCGTCAGGGTGTCCGCGCTGTCGCCCCAGTCCTCCTGCGTCTGCACGCTGGTGCCGTTGTGGATGGCGAGCGTGTCGTGGGTGCCGGGGATGGACATGTTCGACAGCGGGGTGTCGCTCGCGACGCCCCACATCCACTCGGCCCGGTCCGGCTGCCCGATGTTCCGGTAGGCGTCCTGGTTCGTCGAACCCGCCGCGTCGGCGGTGACGGGCGTCAGCAGCGCGGCTCCCAGGGCGAGACAGGCGGCCGTCATCAGGCCGGTCAGCCGGCGGGAGCGCCGGGGCGATCCGGCGCCCTTGGCGCGGGGGGTGGGGCGGGACATGAGACTCCAGTCCGGGTGAGGGGGGCGGTGCGGGGCCCAGTCTGGCCGCCACGACTGGCGTTCCACTGACGTTCCGCTAACGCCCTACGCACCCCTGCGGTAGCGACCGGGCGCCACCCCGTACTCCCGCTTGAAGGCCTTGGCGAAGGCGAACTCCGAGGAGTAGCCGGAGCGTTCGGCGATCGCGCGGAGGGGGAGGTCGTCGGAGCGGAGGAGGCGGCCGGCCGTGGTCATGCGCCACCAGGTGAGGTAGGCGAGGGGCGGGCGGCCGACGAGGGTGGTGAAGCGGCGGGCGAAGGCGGCGCGGGAGAGGCCGCCGAGCGCGCCGAGCTCCTCGACCGTCCACGCGCGGGCCGGGTCGCCGTGCAGGGCGCGCAGGGCGGCCGAGACGGCGGGGTCGCTCAGCGCGGCCGACCAGCCGGTGGAGCGGTCGGCGCGTTCGGTGAGCCACCAGGTGCGCAGCAGGTACAGGAGCAGCGTGTCGAGGAGCGCGGGGACGATCGCGTCGGAGCCCGGCTGGGGTTCGGCGAGTTCGGCGCCGAGGAGGTCGACGGCGACCCGCAGCCGGGGGTGGGCGCCGACCCGGGCGGGGAGGTGGACGTACGGCGGCAGCTCGGTGAGCAGGGGGTGGGCGTGGGCCCGGCTGAGCTGGTAGGCGCCGCAGAGCAGCAGGGTCTCGTCGGCGCCGACGGGCCCCCGGTGGGGCCGGGTGGGCCAGGAGCCGTCGGGGGTGGGCACCGCCTCGACGAGCGGGGTGTCGGGCCGGTCGGCGAGGCCGTGCCCAGTGGCGTGGGCGACGAGGACGACGTCACCGGGGCCGAGCCGGACGGGGGCGCCGTCGTCCGGGGGCAGCAGCCAGGCGGAGCCCTGGAGGACGACGTGGAATCCGGCGCCCATGCTCGGGGGGAAGCGGTAGCCCCAGGGGGCGAAGCGGACGGTGCGGGAGGAGTGCGGGCGTCCGGTGCGCATGACGGCGATGGCGTCGCTCAGTACGTCCATGGTCCGAACGGTAGCGCCCGAGACGATCGGACATGGCGGGAAGCCGGGGAGACATGGATCGTCTTCCCCGCCGCTCCTAACGTCAGGGGCATGACGACAACAGGCATGACGACGAAGGCGGTTCTGTTCCACGAGCTCGGCGGACCCGAGGTGCTGAAGGTCGAGGAGGTGCCGCTGCCGGCGCCCGGTCCCGGGGAGGTGCTGGTCCGGGTCGAGGCGATCGGGCTCAACCGCGCCGAGGCGCTGTTCCGCGCCGGCGCCTACTACTACCCGGCGACACTGCCGGGTTCGCGGCTCGGCTACGAGGCGGCGGGCGTGGTCGAGGCGGTCGGCGCGGGCGTCACGGCGTACGCCCCGGGCGACCCGGTGATGGCGGCGGCCAACTTCGACTTCGGGACGTACGGGGTGCACGCGGAGCGGGTGGTGCTCCCGGAGGAGTACGTGGTGGCCCGGCCCGAGGGGGTGGACGCGGTGACGGCGGCGGCGGTGTGGCTGAGCTACTTCACCGCGTACGGCGGGATGGTGCTGACCGGCGGTCTCGGCGCGGGCGAGCACGTGGTGATCACGGGGGCGTCCAGCTCGGTGGGCACCGCCGCGATCCAGGTCGCGCTGCGGGTCGGCGCGGTGCCGATCGCCACCACCCGGGGCGAGGGGAAGCGGAGGCGGCTCCTGGAGCTCGGGGCGGCGCACGTGATCGCCACGGACACCGAGGACCTGGTCGACGGGGTCCGGAAGGTCACCGGTGGCACGGGCGCCGACCTGGCCTTCGACGCGATCGGCGGGCCCGGCTTCGCCCGGCTCGGGGACGCGCTGCGGACCGGCGGCACCGCCGTGCTCTACGGCTGGCAGGACCCGCGGCCGGTCGAGCTGTCGCGGAACTGGCCGCTGACCACGCACACGTACGCGAACGGGGCGCTCGCCAGGACGGCGGAGGGTCGGCGGCGTGCGGCCGGGTTCATCGGCTCGGGGCTGCGGGACGGCTCCCTGGCGCCGGTGATCGCCGAGACCTTCGAGGGTCTGGAGCGGATCGCCGACGCCCACCGGCTGATGGAGTCGAACGCGCACCTCGGGAAGATCGTGGTCAGGCTCTGACCGTCAGCGCCTCGGGACTCCCAGCGGGTTGCCGTCGCGGAGCTCGGGCGGGAGGAGGTGGTCGGGCGTCGACTGGTACGTGACCGGGCGCAGCCAGCGCTCGATCGCGGTCGCGCCGACCGAGGTGGAGGTGGAGGTGGTGGCCGGGTAGGGGCCGCCGTGGTGCTGGGCGGGGGCGACGGCGACGCCGGTGGGCCAGCCGTTGACGAGGACGCGGCCGGCCAGCGGGGTGAGCTCGGCGAGCAGCGGGGCGGCCGCTGGATCCTCGGCGGCGTTCTCGGCGCTGTGCAGGGTGGCGGTGAGGTTGCCGGGGAGCAGGCCGAGGACGGCGGTCACCTCCTCGCGGGTGGAGTAGCGGGCGACGACGGTCACCGGTCCGAAGCACTCCTCCAGGAGGAGGTGGTGGCCGCCCCCGGTGAGCACGGCGGCGTCGACGGCGAGGATTCCGGCGCTGACCGTGTGGGCACTGCCGGCGCCGGGGGTGACCGGGGTGTCGACTCCGGCGAGCGCGGCGCGTTCGGCGACCCCGGCGACGAAGGCGTCCCGCATCCGGTGGTCGAGCATGACGGCCGGTTCGGTGTCGCTGACGGCGGCGGTGAGGGCGTCGAGGAAGCGGTCGCCGTCCTCGCCCCGGGGGGCGAGGACGAAGCCGGGCTTGGTGCAGAACTGGCCGGCGCCCTGGGTCATGGAGGCGGCGAGCCCCGCGCCGATCTCCTCGGCGCGCTCCGCGGCGGCGGCCTCGGTGACCACGACCGGGTTGAGGGAGCCGAGTTCGCCGTGGAAGGGGATGGGGACGGGCCGGGTGACGGCCGCGTCGAAGAGGGCGCGGCCGCCGCGGACCGAGCCGGTGAAGCCCGCCGCCGCGACGAGCGGGTGGCGGACGAGCTCCAGGCCCGCGTCGAAGCCGTGGACGAGGACGACGACGTCCTCGGGGAGTCCGGCCTTGGCGGCGGCCCGGCGCAGCAGGGAGGCGCAGAGCTCGGAGGTGGCCGGGTGGTCGGGGTGGGCCTTGACCACCACGGGGCAGCCGGCCGCGAGGGCGCTCGCGGTGTCGCCGCCGGGGACGGAGAAGGCGAGCGGGAAGTTGCTCGCGGCGTAGACGGCGACGACGCCCAGCGGGATCTTCCAGCGGCGCAGGTCGGCGCGGGGCGGGACGGCCCCGGGGTCCGGCGGGTCGATCCGGATGTCGAGGAAGGAGCCTTCCTCGACGACCTCGGCGAAGGACCGCAACTGGGCGGTGGTGCGGGCGAGTTCGCCGGTGAGCCGGACGGGTCCGAGGGCGGTCTCGGCGTCGGCCGCCTCGACGACGTGCTCGCCGGAGGCGTCGAGGAGGTCGGCGGCGGTACGGAGGAAGGCGGCCCGGACCGCCCGGTCGGCGAGCGCCCCCCGGGCGGCGTGCGCGGACCTGACGGCCTGGTCGACCTCCTCGGGGGTGGCCTCCACCGCGACCTGCTCGCGCGGCTTCCCCGTCCTGGGGTCCACGCTCCACACCGATTCCGCCGCCACCGTCACGCCCCTGTTCGCTATTCTGAACGCGGTTCCCGTAGATGAACGCGTTCCGGAGGGGACTCTATTGACGGCCCGGCCGTCTCCACAAGGCTCCCGCCAGGCCGGGGCGCCGGTGGGCGGCCGGACAGCGGAAAAGGGGGCGGGGCGTGGCGACTGCCGACGCGGGCGGGGCACAGGTGAAGTCCGCGGTGCGGACCGTGGAGCTGCTGGAGTTCTTCGCCGGACGTCCCGGGACGCACTCGCTCACCGCCGTCCAGGAGGCCGTCGGCTACCCCAAGTCCAGTCTGTACATGCTGCTGCGCACCCTGGTCGAGCTGGGCTGGGTGGAGACGGACGCGACGGGCACGCGGTACGGGATCGGGGTGCGGGCCCTGCTCGTCGGCACCTCGTACCTCGACGGCGACGAGGTGGTGGCCGCCGCCCGGCCCACCCTCGACCGGCTCTCCGACGACACCACCGAGACCATCCACCTGGCGCGGCTCGACGGCACCGACGTGGTCCATCTGGCGACCCGTCAGTCCCTGCACCACCTGCGGCCGTTCACCCGGGTCGGGCGCCGGCTGCCCGCGTACTCGACCGCGCTGGGCAAGGCGCTGCTCGCCACCCACAGCGACGAGCAGGTGCGCGGGATGCTCCCGGAGACGCTCCCGGCGCTGACCGAGCACACCGTCACCGACCGCGAGCGGCTCATCGCGGAGCTGCGCACCGTCCGCGAGCGGGGCTACGCGGTGGACCGCGAGGAGACCACGCTGGGGCTGCGCTGCTTCGGCGTCGTGATCCCCCACCGGACCCCGGCGCGGGACGCGATCAGCTGCTCGGTGCCGGTGGCACGGCTCACCCCGGCCCACGAGCGGGCGATCAAGGACGCGCTGTTCCAGGCGCGGGACCGGATGACGCCGGCGACCCGCCGCCCCTGAAGGTCATGCGCGGTCGGCGAGGGCCTTCTGCCACACCGGGCTCTCGACGTAGTGGTTGTCGTACTGCTCCGAGGAGGCCTTGATCTCCTCGGAGCTCGCCTCGCCCCGCATGACGCGGCCGAGGAGGCGCAGGTAGTCGAAGCGGGCCGTGCCGGGCGTGAAGACGAAGAGGACGTCGGCCTCGGCACCGGGCGCCGCCGCGAAGGCGTGCGGGGTGTGCGGCGGGACGAGGAGGAAGTCGCCCCGCTCCAGGACGGTCAGCTCCTCGCCGACCAGGACCTGGAGCGAGCCGCCGAGCACGAAGAACATCTCCGAGGCCCTGGTGTGGAAGTGCGCCGGGGCGCCGACCGCGCCCTTCGCGAACGAGGAGCGGTAGCTGGTGAGCTGCCCGCCGGTGGTGTCGGAGTCGGCGAGGAGGGTCATCACGCTGCTCGGGTCGGCGGTGGTCTCGGCGGTGGCGGCGCGGGCGAGGAGCGGGGCGAAGGGCGCGGTCTCGTTCATGTTCCCCAGCCTAGAAGGGCATTGACCACTGGAAGGGGTGCAATCGAGCCCCGGATAGGCGGGTCAATTCGGTGCGGGGCGGAGGCCCCCTCCCCCGTGCGGCGGAGGCGGTTCACCGTCCGGCAGGAGGTGGCGGCCGGGGCCCGCGCGGGAGCGTGGAGCCATGACAGAGACCACTCCGGCAGCGGCCGCTCCGGCACCGGGGACCGCTCCCGCCCGCCGGGCGCTGCGCGTCCTCGCGATCCTCGCCTGCCTCCCGTACATCGCGCTCAAGGTCGCCTGGGTGGCGGGGAGCGACATCGGCATCCCGGCCGGGAGCGTCCTCCTGGAGCACCGGCGGATGATGGTGGTCGTCAACTCGGCCACCGTGCTGGCCGACGTCCTCGTCGTCGCCCTCGCCCTGCTGCTCACCCAGGCCTGGGGCCGCCGGTTCCCCGCCTGGCTGCTCGCCCTGCCCATGTGGGCGGCGACCGGGCTGCTCGCCCCGATCATGACCGGCTACCCGACGCAGCTCGTGGTCGCCCTCTTCACCGGCGACGAGCGGGCCGCCGCACCCCGCGAACCCTTCCTGGACGACTGGGTCTTCGGCGTCGTCTACAGCGGTTTCATCCTCCAGGGCCTCGCCCTCGGCACCCTGTTCGCCCTGTACGCCCGGGACCGCTGGGGCCACGTCTGGCGGGGCCGGCTCGGCGAGCTGTCCGCCCGTACGTCCGGGCCGGGGGTACGGGCCACCGCCCTGGTCGGCGCGGTGGTCGCGCTCCTGCCGGCGACGCTCCACCTGATCTGGGCGACCGGCGCCACGACCGGCCTGTCCCCCCGGCGGATCGCCGAACGCGACCCCGACTTCCACGTCCTGGAGGCCCAGACGGCCGGCTTCGTCGCCGTCGCCGTCGTCCTCACCCTCTTCCTGGTGCTGCGCCGGCCCGCCCGGCTCGGGGTCCGCACCACGCTCGCCCTGGCCTGGACGTCATCGGCGGCGGTCGGCTGCTGGGGTGCCTACATGTCGCTCGTCGCACTGCTCCCGGACGCGGATCCCACGAAGCGGGTCCCGGGGCTCGTACAGCTGTCCTACGCTGGCGAGATGATCACCGGGTTCCTGCTCGCCGCATGCGTGGCCGTCTTCCTGCGGCGCCGGAGCGCCGAGGCGTGAGACCGGTGCAGGCCCTGTTCGGGCAGCGGGCCAGGCTGCGCTGGCTCCATCTGATCCTGGGCGGCGCGCTGTTCATGCCGTTCTGGATGGTCGGCTCGCTGGTCGTGGGGCCGCTGCTCGACGACGGCGGCCTGTTCACCGGCGGCCTCGGGACGCAGTTCGGGGCGTACGCGGTGGGGCTGCCGCTCGCCGCGGTCGTCGCGCTCTTCCCGCTGGCCCGGCCGATGTCGGTGGCGGCGGCGCGGGCGCTGTGCGGGGTGGCGGCGGACCGGTTCGCGGACGGCCCGGCGCGCGGCCGGGCGGCCAGGGCCCGGACGGCGGGCTGGTTCACCCTGCACCTGGGCGCCGGGGCGCTGGTCAGCGGGGCGACCCTGGCCCTGCCGCCGTTCACGGTCGCGGTCATGGCGCTGCCGTTCTCGCCGGGACTCCGGGAGTCGGAACTCGGCCGGTTCTGGGGCCTCGACCGGCCCGGCTGGGTCTGGGCGGCGCTCCCCGCGGGCCTGGCGATGCTGCTCGCGCTCGCCGCCGTCGTCGCCGCCACCGGCGCCCTGCTCGCCCGGCAGGCGCCCCGGCTGCTCGGGCCGAGCCCGGCGGACCGGCTCGCGGCGGCCGAACGGCGCGCCGCCGAGGCCGAGTCCCGCAACCGGCTCGCCCGCGAGCTGCACGACTCCGTCGGCCACGCCCTGAGCGCGGTCACCCTCCAGGCGGGCGCGGCCCGCCGGGTCCTGGACGGCGACGCGGCCGACCTGGAGTTCGTACGGGAGGCGCTGACCGCGATCGAGGAGACCACCCGGCGCACGGTCGGCGAACTGGACTGGGTCCTCGGCGTGCTGCGGAACGACGGGGCACCGGAGCGGGGTCCGGGCCCGGGGCTCGACGCCCTGGAGGCCCTGGTGCGGGGCGCCGGGCCGCGGGTGGCGCTGACCGTCGGCGGGGCCCTGGGCTCCGTACCGGAGGCGCTGTCCCGGGAGGCGTACCGGATCGTCCAGGAAGGGCTGACGAACGCGGCCCGGCATGCGGGCGGCGCGCCCGTCACCGTACGGCTCGACGCCCGTACCGAGGAGTTGGAGATCACCGTGGAGAACCCCCTGCCCGACCGTCCCCCGGTCACCCGGCCCGACGGCGGGCGCGGCCTGCGCGGGGTCGCCGAGCGGGCCCGGCTGCTCGGCGGCACCGCCGAGGCGGGCCCGGCGGACGGCGTCTGGCGCCTCGCCGCAAGGCTCCCCCGGTGAGCGCCCCGGCGATCAGGATCGTCCTCGCCGACGACGAGCGGATGGTCCGGACGGCCCTGCGGGTCATCCTCGACGCGGAACCCGACCTCGAGGTCGTCGGCGAGGCCGCCACCGGCGCCGAGGCCGTCTCGGTGGTGCGGGCCGAGCGGCCGGACGTCGTCCTCATGGACGTGCGGATGCCGGAGATCGACGGGATCCGCGCCACCGAACAGATCCTCGCCGGAATGACCGAACCGCCCCGGATCGTGGTCGTCACCACCTTCGAGAACGACTCCTACGTGTACGACGCCCTGCGCGTCGGCGCCGCCGGCTTCCTCCTGAAGCGGGCCGCGGCGGAAGAGCTGGTGAGCGCGGTCCGCCTCGTCGCCCGCACCGACTCACTCCTCTACCCCGCCGCCGTACGCGGCCTGGCCGCCGAACACGCCCGCCGCCGCCCCCCGACGCCACCCCCCTGGGCCGCCCGCCTCACCGAACGCGAGTCAGAGGTCCTCCGCCTCGTGACCACCGGCCTCACCAACGCCGAGATCGCCGACCGCATCGGCGTCGGCCCCGCCACCGTCAAGACCCACGTCGCCGCGGTCCTGTCCAAACTGGGCGCCCGCGACCGCACCCAGGCGGTGATCCTGGCGTACGAGTCGGGGTTCGCGGGGCGGGCCGACCCGGGACCCCGCAGCCCCCGGACATGAAGGTTCGCTGAGAAACGGGCCACATCCGGAACGTCCCGCACCGGCCCGTTCGTCCCCCTCAGTGCGATGAACAAGACGATCAGGCACACGTCGGTCTTCGTCCTCGTCCTGGTGCTCGCCCTCCTCGGGCGGGCCACCTGGGTGCAGGCGTACGAAGGCACGGCGCTCGCGGACGACTCGAAGAACCGGCGGAAGACGATCGCGCAGTACGCGCAGCCGCTCGGGAACATCGTCGTGGCCGGTTCTCCGGTCACCGGCTCGAAGAGGACGGAGGGATCGGATCTCGCGTACAAGCGCACCTACACGGACGGCGAGCTGTACGCGGCGGTCACGGGCTTCAGCTCGCAGGCGTACGGGGCCACCCAGCTGGAGGGCATCTACTCCAAGGTCCTCGACGGCACCGACGACCGGCTGAAGAACCCCCTGGACGCCGTCACCCGCGAGCAGCAGCAGCCGGGCACCGTTGTCACCACGATCGACCCGGCCGTGCAGAAGGCCGGCTACCGGGCGCTCGGGAGCAAGAAGGGCGCGGCCGTCGCCATCGACCCGGCGACCGGCCGGATCCTCGCCATGGTGTCCACCCCGTCCTACGACCCGTCGAAGATCTCCGGGACGAACGACGGCGACGTCTGGAAGCAGCTGACGGCCGACGAGGACAAGCCGCTGGTGAACCGCGCGCTCCGGCAGCCGCTCCCGCCCGGCTCCACGTTCAAGCTGGTCGTCGCGGCCGCCGCCCTGGAGGACGGCCTGTACGGCTCCGTGGACACGGCAACGGAGAGCCCCGACCCGTACACCCTGCCCGGCACCCGGACCGTGCTGAGGAACGAGAACGCCTCCGCGCCCTGCGAGAACGCCACGATCCGCACCGCGCTCCGCTACTCCTGCAACAACGTCTTCGGCAAGATGGCCGCCGACCTGGGGCAGGACAAGGTGAGGGCGATGGCGGAGAAGTTCGGCTTCAACGACGCCGAGCTGGACGTCCCCGTCCGCGCCTACGCGAGCGTGTACCCCTCCGGCATGGACAAGGCCCAGACGGCGCTGACCGGCATCGGCCAGTTCGACGTGACCGCCACCCCGCTCCAGATGGCCATGGTGTCGGCCGTGATCGCCAACGACGGCCTGCTCGCCGCCCCCCACATGGTCTCGGAGGTCGTCGACTCCGACGGCGACGCGCTGAACTCGTACAAGGACGGGGACACCGAGCGGATCGTCTCCTCCTCGACTGCCGAGCAGCTGCGCAGCGCGATGGTGACCGTCGTCGAGAAGGGCACCGGCAGCAACGCGGCCGTGGACGGCGCCGAGGTCGGCGGCAAGACCGGCACCGCGCAGCACGGCGAGAACAACAGCAAGACGCCGTACGCCTGGTTCACCTCCTACGCCAAGGACCCCTCGACCGGGAAGCAGGTCGCCGTCGCGGTGATGATCGAGGACTCGGGCGCGGCCCGCTCCGAGGTCAGCGGCAACGGCCTGGCGGCCCCGGTGGCGCAGAAGATGATGGAGGCGGCGCTGAGGTGAAGTGACAGGGGGCGGGGGCCGATTGGCCGTGGGCCCCCGTCGCACGATATGCAGGGGCACGCCCCGTGATCCGATCGCTCATTCGAATCACGGGGCGTGCCCCTGCTCCCGTCCCACGGAGGACCGCCGTGCGTCTGCCCCGTTCCCTGTCCGGCTGGACCATGGCGGTCTTCGGCGTGCTCGCCGCCTCCCTGGGGGTGGTGGGCCTGGTCGCCCCCGACGCCCTGCTCACCGTCATGGGCTTCGAGCCGGTGCCCGCGGGCGGGCGCGCGGACGGCGACCACACCCTGGTCTTCCTGACCTCCTCCTCGATGGCCGCGCTCAACATGGGCGTCTACTACGTCCTGGCCGCCCTCGCCGACTGGAAGGCCTTCTTCCGCTGGACGGTCCCCTTCCGGCTGCTCACCTGCGCCGTCTTCACCCTCGCGGTCGCCACCGGCCGCGCCCCGGCCGGCTTCCTCGGCGTGGGCCTGTGGGAGGGACTCGGCGCGGTGGTGACGGGGTTCGCGCTGCGGTACGACAAGCGGGCGGCCGTACGGACGGAGGCGCGGGCGTGAGCGAGGAGGGGCGTGCGGCGGGCGGGGACGGCCCGTTCGTCGGGCTCGACGACATCGGGTGGGCGTCCCTGTCCCATGCGTACGGCTCCGCCGCCGACGTCCCGGGGCTGATCCGCGCCCTGTACCGGCCGGAGGACGCCGTCGAAGCGGCCGACACCCTCTTCGTGAACGTGCACCACCAGGGCGGCTGCGTCGAGTCGGCCGCCCCGGCCGTCCTCCCGTTCCTCGTCCGCGCCGCCGTGGACCCCGCCGTCGAGGCGGCGGCACGGATCGACCTGATCGACCTGGTCGCCTGCGTCGCCGCCGAGGGCAACCGGGTCGAGCCCCCCTTGGTCGCGCACGGCTGGGCCGAGGCCTGGGACCTGGCGGTCCCCGATCTGCTGCCGCTGCTCCACGACCCCGAGCCGAAGATACGGGCGGCGGTCGCCGGCGCCCTCGGCGAGGCTCGCGAGCGGGCCGACGACGTCCTCGCCGCCCTGTGGGCGCGGCATGCCCGGGAGACCGCCCCGGAGGTACTGCGCGCACTCGTGGACGCGGTGGGCGACCTGGCCGGCCACGCGGACCGGGAGCGGGAGGCGACGCTCGCCCGGCTGCACGCGCTGACGGTCCCGGACGCGAGCCCCGGGGAGCGGCTGCGGGCCGTGGCCGCCCTGCGGACCGCCGCCCCCGGGACCGGCGACGCGAGCCACGCGCGCGTGGTGGGCGAGGTGCTGGAGGGCGGGGACCTCGGCGGGTACCGGGTCGCCCAGGCGGTGCGGCTGCTCGGCGGGGCCCTGGCGGAGCGGGCCGGCCACCTCGTCCGGCTGCTCGGGCACCCGGCCGCGTCGACCCGGCACGAGGCCCTGGAGGCGGTGGCCGGGGAGCTGAGCCGGTGGCGCTCGGCCGTCCCGCCGCTGCTTCCGGCGGTGGCGGAACGGCTCGACGACCCCGAGCCCGGCAACCGGCTCTTCGCCGCCCGGGTCCTCGGCATGTGCGGGACCGCCGCCCTGCCGTGGGCGGACCGGCTGGCCGCCCTGACCGACGACGCGGGCGAGCCGCACCCGCCCGCGCGGGACCACGCCCTGTGGGCGCTCGCGCGGACCGGGGACCCGCGCTGCGCCGCCCCGCTGGCCCGGCGCCTCGCCGGGGAGCGGCTGGGCTTCGGGTACTTCTCGGTGCACTCCATGGGCTGGTGGACGCACGAGCTGAGCCTGAGCGAGACCCTCGGTCCGCTCGCCGCCCACGCGGAGGCGCTGCTTCCGCCGCTGCGGGCCCGGCTGCGGGACGTACGGTCGGTGGACGAGGCGCGGGCACTGTGCCAGTCCCTGACGGAGTGGGGTCCTGCGGCCGCGCCCGCCGTCCCCGAGCTGTGCGCCCTCCTGGAGACGGACGCCGCCGTGTGGGCGGCGGAGGCGCTCGCCGCGATCGGCCCGGCGGCGGCCGCGGTCCTGGACCGGGACCGGCTGCGGGCCCTGGTCGACGCCCCGCCCGAGGGGCAGCCCTTCGCGGCGCGGGCCCTGGCCCTGGCGTACGGGCGGCTGACCGGCGACCGCGAGCCCGCGCTCGCCCTGTACCTGCCCCGGCTCGGCGAGCCGTACGGGAACGACAACCCGGCGATCCCGCTCGGCGAGCTGGGCCCGGCGGGCGCCCCGTACGCGGACCGGCTGCGCGGACTGCTCGCCACGGACACCACGGGCTGGCTGCCGCTGCGGGTCGGCGAGGCGCTGTGGCGGATCACCGGCCGGGCCGAGGAGGTGGTGCCGGCCCTGGTGGCGGCGATCGAGCCGTACACCGGCGGGGGCGTCACCCGCGCGGTGCCGGAGACGGTCCGGCTGCTCGGCGAGATCGGGCCTGCGGCCGCCCCCGCCGTGCCCGTGCTCCGCGCGTTCCTGGAGGCGGACGAGCGTCCGGTGGAGCACGGCAACTGGCGGTCCGTACCGGAGGACGACGCGCTGTGTACGGCGGTCCTTACGGCGCTGACCAGCATTTCGGGGGGAACGGGCCCGGTCGGCTAGGACATCTGACCGATCCGCGCGGCCCGCCTCAGACGCCAGCCTTCGGCCATGCGTTGGTATCTGACAGGTGTCGTCGTGTCCGGATTCGGCACGACGGCGATGTGGCTGGTTTCCGGTATATGGGTCAAGTCCCTCACGGGCTCGGACAGTCTGGCGGCCCTGGCCTCCTTCGCCCTCTGGGCGCCGGTGCTCCTGGGGCCGCTGCTCGGCACGCTCGCCGACCGGGTGCGGCGCAGGCCGCTGCTCGTCGTCCTGAACCTGGCGATGGCGTGCCTGCTGCCGCTCCTGCTGTGGGTGGAGTCGGCGGACAGGGTGTGGCTGCTCTTCGCGGTCCTCGTGCTGTACGGCGCGCAGGGCACCGTCCATGACGCGGCGGAGCAGGCGCTGATCGCGACCGCCTTCGACGAGAAGCGGCTCGGCACCTTCAACGGGCTGCGGATGACCGCGAACGAGTCCATGAAGCTGATCGCCCCGCTGGTCGCCGCGGGCCTCTTCGCCGCGTACGGGGGCGGGCCCGTCGCCCTCCTCGACGCGGCGAGCTTCGCGGTCGCGGCCGGCGTGTTCGCGCTGATGCCGGTCCGCGAGGCGGCGCCCACCCGGCCGGAGTCCTCGAACTGGTGGCGCGAGACGGCCGAGGGCGTGCGGCTGCTGCGGGAGTCGCGGGTGCTGCTGCCGCTCGTGGCGACGGGCGCGTTCACGATGCTGCTCGCCGGGGTGAACGGTGCCGCGATCTACACCGTGGTGGACCGGGGCCTCGGGCACGCGCCCGCGTACGTGGGCGTCCTCTACGCCGTCCAGGGCGTGGGCTCGGTCCTCGCCGGCCTGGTCACGGGCCCCCTCCTCGGCCGGATCTCGGAGCGGACCCTCGCCGTCCTCGGCCTCGCGCTGTTCTCGGTGGCGATCGGGGTGCGGGGAGCCCTGCCGTACGAGGCGACGGCCCTCGCGGCGAGTGCCGTCATCGGCCTGGGGCTGCCGTGGGTCGTGATCGCCGTCATGACCGCCGTCCAGAAGGAGGCCCCGCCGGAGGCCGTCGGCCGCGTCGCCGCGACCGCGAACACCCTGGTCATGGCCCCGAACGCCCTCGCCATCGCCCTCGGCGCCGGCCTCGTCGCCCTCGCCGACTTCCGCGTCCTGCTGCCGGTGCTCGCGGTGGCGGGGCTCGGCTGGGCGGCGACGCTCCTCCCGGGCGCGTACCGCCGCGGCCTCCTGATCCGCGGCGACTGACCCCGGGGCCGCGCCGGGCCGCGCCCCGCCCGTCCCGGGTCCACAACGGGCGGGGCGCGCGGTGGACGGGGAGCATGGAGGGAGGTGAGGGCGCGGCGGGAGGAGGGCAGCGTGACCGCTGGATCCTTCCCCGGGACGGGGACGACGGGCGGGGTCGGGGTGCCCCTGGACGGCAAGGGCCTCCTCGACGTGCTCGGCGTCGCCGCCGTCGTCGTGGACGCGCGCGGCCGGATCGTGCTGTGGAGCCCGCAGGCGGAGACCCTCTTCGGGTTCCACGCCGACGAGGCGCTCGGCCGGTACGTGGCCCCGCTGCTCGTCGGCGAGGAGCACCGCGAGGAGGCGGTGCGCCTCTTCGGCGAGGTGCTGCACGGCGGCACGGCCTGGGCGGGCACCTTCCCCGTACGGCACAAGGACGGCTCCGTCCGCCGGGTGGATTTCCGGAACATGCGGCTCACCGACGACCTGGGCGACCCGTACGCCCTGGGGATCGTCGCCGACGCCACCGCCGTCGAGCGGATCGAGACCGAGCTGGCGCTCTCCGACCGGCTGGTCTCCCAGTCGCCGATCGGCCTCGCCGTCCTCGACGTCGAACTGCGCTACGTCCTGGTGAACCGGGCCCTGGAGCGGATCAACGGCATCCCGGCCGCGGAGCACCTCGGGCGGCGGATGGGCGACATGCTGCCGCTGCTCGACACCGTGGCGCTCGACGCCGCGCTGCGCCAGGTGCTCGCGACGGGGGAGCCGCTGCTCGACCACCCGACGGTGGGACGGACGCCCGCGGACCCGGACCGGGACCACGCCTGGTCGGTCTCCCTGTTCCGGCTCGAAGGCTCCGAGGGCCGGATCCTCGGGGTCGCGGCCTCGGTGATCGACGTGACCGAGCGACACCGGGCGGACGCGGACGCCGACCGGTCCCGGCGACGGCTCGCGCTCATCGCGGACGCCTCGGCCCGGGTGGGCACCACCCTGGAGGTGGAGCGGACGGCCGACGAGCTGGCCTCGGTCGTGGTGCCGGTGCTCGCGGACATCGCCGCCGTCGACGTCCTCGACTCCGTCCTCGCGCTGCGCAGGCCGGGGGCGCCCGAGGAGGGTCCGGAGCTGTTCCGCGCGCTCGCGGTGAAGGCGGAGGGCCCCACGGAGGCGCTGCCGGCGGCGGACCCGCCCGGGGAGGTCGCGATGTACGGCGCGGACCGGCTGGTCACCCGGTGCGTGCACACCGGTCTGCCGGTCCTGGTGGAGCACGTCGGCCCGGGCGACCTGACGCGGATCGCGCGCAGCCCGGAGGCCGCCGAGTTGCTCGCGCGGGCCGGGGTCCACTCGTACCTGGCGGTGCCGCTGATCGCGCGCGGCGAGGTGCTGGGCGCGCTGGACCTCAAGCGGGACCGCAACGCGCTGCCGTTCGACGGGGACGACGTGCTCCTGGCGACGGAGCTCGCGGCGCGCGCGGCCGTCAGCATCGACAACGCGCGCTGGTACCAGAGCGTGCGGAACTCGGCGGTGACGCTCCAGCGGAGCCTGCTGCCGGCCGCGCCGCCGGTCCGGGCGGGCCTGGAGGTCGCCGCCCGCTACCAGCCGGCGTACGCGTCGAGCGAGGTCGGCGGCGACTGGTACGACGTGATCGCGCTGCCCGACGACAAGACGGCGCTGGTCGTCGGGGACGTGATGGGCAGCGGGATCGACGCGGCGGCGACGATGGGCCGGCTGCGGACGGCGACCTGCGCGTTCGCGGACCTCGACCTGTCCCCCGCCCAGGTGCTGCGGCATCTGGACCGGATCACGGCGGGCCTGGAGCACTACATCGCGACCTGTCTGTTCGCGGTGCACGATCCCGTGCGGCAGCGGTGCCGGATCGCGAACGCGGGCCACCTGCCGCCCGTCCGGGTCCCGGCGGACGGGCCGGCCGAGCTGGTGCGGCTCTCCACGGGGGTGCCGCTGGGCGTCGGCGACGGCACGTTCCGGACGGCCCGGGTGCCGTTCCGGCCGGGTGATCTCCTCGTGCTGTACACGGACGGTCTGGTCGAGACCCGTACGGAGGGGATCGACGAGCGGCTCGCCCTGCTCGTACGCCTCCTCGACGAGGAGCGCGGCCCGCTGGAGGAGACCTGCGACCGGCTCCTGAGGGCGCTGCGCCGGCCGGGCGCGCCGGACGACGTGGCGCTCCTGATCGCCCGGAGCACGGGATGACCCGGGGCCGCGAGCGGGGGCGGGGGAAGGAGAGGGGCCGGGGCACGGGGCTGCGGAGCGTCGCCGGGCAGGTGTTCGCCCTGGAGGCGCTGATCGCGCTCCTGGTGATCCTGGCGGCGGTGTTCGTGACGCTCCACCAGGCGCGCAGCGACACCGAGCGGGACGCCCGGGTCCGTTCGCTCGCGGTCGCGGAGGGCTTCGCGCACGCGCCGGGCATCGACGCCGCGCTGACCTCGCCCGATCCGACGGGGCAGCTGCAGAGCCGGGCGGAGGCGACCCGGAAGGCGACGGGGGTGGACTTCATCGCGGTCCTGAGCCCGACGGGGGTGCGGTACACGGACTCGGACCCGTCCCTGATCGGCCGGAAGGCGACCGGGGACCTCTCGCGGGCGGCGGTGGACGGCGAGGCGTTCACGGAGCTGTTCCACGGCGCGCCGAACAACGCGGTACGGGCCGTGGTGCCGGTGGTCGACGCGCGGGGCCGGATCGTCGGCATGGTCAGCAGCGGCATCGAGGTGGAGAGCATCTCGCACGCGGTGCAGGGGCGGATGCCGCTGCTCATCGGGGCGGCGGGCGGGGCCCTGGCGGTGGCCGTGGGCGGGGCGGCCCTGGTGAGCCGGCGGCTGCGGCGGCAGACGCACGGTCTCGGGCCGGCGGAGATGACCCGGATGAAGGAGCACCACGAGGCGGTGCTGCACGCGGTGCGGGAAGGGGTCCTGATCGTGGACGCCGACCACCGGCTGCTGCTCGCCAACGACGAGGCGCGCCGGCTGCTCGGTCTGACCACGGAGGCGGAGCAGCGGCACGTCTCGGAGCTCGGTCTCGATCCCCGTACGGTCGAGCTCCTGGAGTCGGGGCGGGCGGCGACGGACGAGGTGCACCGGGCGGGCGACCGGCTGCTCGCGGTGAGCGTGCGGCCCACGCTGGCGCACGGCTCGGAGTCCGGGTGCGTGATGACGATGCGGGACACCACCGAGCTGGCGGCCGTGACCGGCCGGGCCGCGGTGGCGCGCGGCCGGCTGCAGCTGCTGTACGAGGCGGGGGTGCGGATCGGGACGACGCTGGAGGTCGTCCGGACGGCGGAGGAGCTGGCGGAGGTGGCGGTGCCCCGGTTCGCGGACTTCGCGACGGTGGAGCTGCTGGAGCCGGTGCTGCGCGGGGAGGAGCCCCCGGCGACGGCGGCCGCGGCCACGGAGATGCGGCGGACGGCGCTGAGCGCGCTGCGTCCGGACCAGCCGCTCCAGCCGGTCGGGGACACCGTCCGCTTCGACGTCCCCAGCACCCCGATGGCGAGGGCCCTGCATGCGGGGCACGCGGTGGTGCAGGCGGAGCTGGCCGCGGCGGAGGGCTGGCGGGAGCAGGATCCGGAGGGGGCGGCGCAGGCCCTGGCGTACGGGATGCACTCGCTGCTGACGGTGCCGCTCCTCGCCCGCGGGGTGGTCCTGGGGATGGCGAACTTCTGGCGGGCGGACACCCCGGAGCCGTTCGGGGAGGAGGACCTGTCGTTCGCGGAGGAGCTGGCGGCGCGGGCGGCGGTCGCGATCGACAACGCGCGCCGGTTCACCCGGGAGCACGCGATGGCGGTGACGCTCCAGCGGAGCCTGCTGCCGAGGGCGCTGCCCGAGCAGAGCGCGGTGGAGGTGGCGTACCGCTACCTCCCGGCGAAGGCGGGGGTGGGCGGCGACTGGTTCGACGTGATCCCGCTGCCGGGGGCGCGGGTGGCGCTCGTGGTGGGGGACGTGGTGGGGCACGGGCTGCACGCGGCGGCGACGATGGGCCGGCTGCGGACGGCGGTGCACAACTTCTCGACCCTGGACGTGCCGCCGGACGAGGTCCTCGGCCATCTCGACGAGCTGACGGGCCGGATCGAGGACCGGGACTCGGACGTGCCGGACGACCGTGGGCCGCGGCGGGACGAGGGCATCACCGGCGCGACCTGCCTGTACGCGATCTACGACCCGGCGTCCGGGCTGTGCACGGTGGCGAGCGCCGGCCATCCGGGTCCGGCGCTCGTACGGCCCGACGGAACGGTCGAGTTCCCCGAGCTGTCGCCGGGACTGCCGCTGGGGCTCGGTCTGGGCGACGTGCCGTTCGAGTCGACGGAGCTGCGGCTGCCGGAGGGCAGCAAGCTGGTGCTGTTCACGGACGGGCTCCTGGAGGACCACGGTCGGGACCTGGACACGGGGCTCGGGCTGCTGCGGTCGACGCTCTCGCGGTCGGACCGGACCCCGGAGCAGACCTGCGCGGACGTCCTCGCGACGCTGCTCTCCCCGACGCAGCGCGACGACATCGCGCTCCTCGTGGCCCGTACCCGGCTGCTGGACCGCGAGCGGATCGCCGAGTGGGAGGTGCCCCGGGATCCTTCGGCGGTCTCGCCGGTGCGGAACGCGGCGGCCGCGAAGCTGTCGGAATGGGGGCTCGACGGGCTGGCCTTCACCGCCGAGCTGATCCTCAGCGAACTGATCACCAACGCGGTCCGGTACGGAGCCGATCCGGTACGCGTACGCCTCCTCCACGACCGCACCCTGATCTGCGAGGTCTCCGACGGCAGCAGCACCTCCCCCCACCTGCGGCACGCCGCGACGACGGACGAGGGCGGCCGCGGCCTCTACCTGGTCGCCCAGTACGCGGAACGCTGGGGCACGCGCTACGCCCGGCGCGGCAAGACCATCTGGGCAGAGCTCCGGGTCGGCGCGGACGGCTCCGAACCGATCCCGATGGTGGTACCGGACCTGGACGCGCTGGAGGACCTCGCCTGGTGACGTTGCGGCCCCGCGCCCCACGGGACGGCCGGCTGGTCTGAGGCATCGAGGAGTACGGGTACGGGGCGGGGGCCGGTCCCCCGCCCCGCACCCGCGCTCAGTCCCGCTCCACGTCCACCGTGGTGAGCGAGGCGTACCGCTCGGGGTCCGTGCGCCGGATGCGCAGGGCCACGAGCAGACCGGCGGCCAGGACCGCGGGCAGCGGCACCAGGAGGGCCGTGTTCACGGCGCCGGTGCGGCCGGTGAGCAGGTCGAAGTGGACCACGGCGAGCACCGTGAGCAGGGCGAGCCCGGCGCAGGAGACCAGCGGTGCCCAGACGACCCGGGCGGCCGAGAGGCCCATCCGGTCGCGCCGGAAGTAGGCCCACACGGCGAGGGCGGCGAGGGCCTGCATGCCCATGATGCCGAGGACGCCGACGCTGTTGGTCCACAGGAAGACCTCGCCGTACGGGTCGGCGGCGAGGAGCGCCCCGGCGCCGACCACGGCCAGGTTGAAGCCGGTCTGGGCGATGACGGCGCCGCCGGGCGAGCCGTGCTTCCCGGAGACCGTGCCGAGGCGGCGGGGCAGCAGGCCCTCGCGGCCGAGGGCGTACAGGTAGCGGGCCCCGGCGTTGTGGAAGGCGAGCGTGGCGGCGAAGGCGCTGACGACGATGAGCCCGTGCATGGCGTCCGCCAGCCACGCGCCCGCGTACAGCTCGGCGGCCTTGAAGGTGAGTTCGGGTCCGTCGGCCGCGCGGGCCAGCTCCACGGCCTTGTCGGTGCCGAAGGCACCCATGATCAGCCAGCAGCCGAGGGCGTAGAAGACGGCGAGGAAGCCGATCGCGATGAAGGTGGCGCGGGGCACGGTCCTGCGGGGGTCGCGCACCTCCTCGGCGAAGATCGCGGTGGCCTCGAAGCCGGTGAAGGCGCCGATGACCAGGACGAACATGCCCGCGACGCCGCCGGCGGCGAGGGTGGAGGGGGCGAAGGAGGCGGTGTCGAGGGCGGCGGTGCCGCGCTCGCCGAGGATGCCGCCGTCCATGACGACGAGCGAGAGGACCTCCAGGACCAGGGCGATGCCGAGGACCTTGGCGCTGAGCGTGACCTTCAGCCAGCCGAGCACGCCGACGGCGAGGACGCAGAGCCCGGAGAGCAGCCACCAGGGCACGTCGGCGCCGGTGGCGTCCCGGACGGATCCGGCGGCGAAGTAGCCGAAGGCGGCGGCGACTCCGGGGGTGACGAGGTTGTACGAGACGACGGCGACGTAGGCGGTGCCGACGCCGAGGGTGCGGCCGAGGCCGCGGGCGACGTACGCGTAGAAGGCGCCGGCGTTGCGGACGTGCAGGCTCATCGCGGTGAACCCGGCGGCGAAGAGGGCGAGCAGGACGCCGGAGACGAGGTAGGCGAGCGGGGCGCCGGGGCCGCCGATGCCGATGGCGAAGGGGGCGACGCCGGCGAGGACGGTGAGCGGCGCGGCGGCGGCCACGACGAAGAAGACGAGGTCGAAGGTGCCGATCCGGCCAGCGGCGAGCCGGCCCGCCTCCGCCGGGGCCGTACGGGAGGGGGTGTCCGTGTTGGTCACGCGGCCCCTCCGGCGGACGGGACGAGCGCCGACGGGACGAGCGCCGACGGGACGAGCTCGGGGTAGGCGTCGTCGGCGAAGGGGCCGACGATCCGTCCGGCATGCAGCACGAGCAGCCTGCGGGGGTGGGCGGCGACGGCCTCGGGGACGGAACCGGCGGCGACCACGACGAGGTCGGCGCGGGCGCCGGGGGCGAGGCCGTAGGCGTCGAGGCCGAGCGCGGCGGCGGCCTCGTCGGTGACGAGGGAGGCGGCGGCGGACAGTTCGGGGTCGGTCATGAGGCCGGTCCTGAGGCCGATGATCGTGGCGCGTTCGAGCATGTCGGCGGTGCCGTAGGGCCACCACGTGTCGCGGATGTTGTCGGAGCCCGCGAAGACCCGGACGCCGTGCTCGCGCAGCCGCAGGACGGGCGGCACGCGGCCGCTCGGGCCGTTGGTCATGATGGCGACCCCGGCGGCGGCGAGGGCGGCGGCGGTGCGGTCGAGTTCGGCGTCGTCGACGCCGCCGAGGGCGTAGGCGTGGCTGACGGCGACCTTGCCGCCGAGGCCGAGGGCGGCGGTGCGGGCGGCGATGTCCCGCAGCTGGGCGGTGCCGGTCTCGCCGCCGTCGTGGAGGTGCAGGTCGATGCCCTTGCCGTGGCGTTCGGCGAGGCCGAAGACGATGTCGAGCTGACCGTCGGGGTCGCCGTCGAAGCCCACCGGGTCGAGGCCGCCGACGAGGTCGGCGCCGTCGGCGAGGGCGGCGTCGAGGAGGTCGGCGACGCCGGGCGCGGCGACGACCCCGGACTGCGGGAAGGCGACGAGCTGGATGCCGAGCCGGTCGCGGAACTCCTCCCGGACGGCCAGGAGGGCGTGCAGGTGGTCGAGGCCGGTGTCGGGGTCGACGTCGACGTGGGAGCGGACGTGTCCGGTGCCGAGGGAGACCATCCGGCGGGCCAGGGCGGCGGCCCGTTCGGTGACGGGCACCTCCTCGGCGCGGCGGGACTCCCGCTCGGACGCGATCTGCTCCTGGAGGGTGGCGGTGGCCCGGTGCGGGCGCCAGGGAGCGCCGAGGAGGGTCTTGTCGAGGTGGGCGTGGCCGTCGACGAGGGCGGGCAGCAGGAGCGCGCCGCCGAGGTCGAGCGCGCCGGGCGGGGTGGGGCGGCCCGGGACGTGCTCCCGTACGGCGTCGATCAGGCCGCCCCGGAGGTGGACGTCGGCGGTGCGGCCGTCGGGGAGGACGGCCCCGAGGAGGGCGGTGGGACCGGGCGGGGCGGAGGCCTCGCTCATGGTGTCTCCTTCGCGGGAATACGGACGAGGGGAGGGGGCGCGCGTCGGGATCCCCCTGGTGACCGCGGTGCGGCGCAAACGTAGCTGGTATACCGAATACCAGGCAATGGTTTGAGGGCCCTCGGTTCGGAACCCTCGTGAACCGGTCTGCGAAGATCGGGGAACACCGCCTCCCCACTCCCGGCACTCCCGGCCGAACGACTGGAGCCCGCCCGATGACCACCCCCCGCCCCGCCGCCCGCACCCCCGCCGTCGGGGACACCCACATGTCCCTGCGGGAGCGGGTGTACGTGGAGCTGCGCGAGCGGATCATCGAGGGCGAGTACCCGGCGGGGCTGCGCCTCGTGGAGCGGGAGATCGCCGACGACCTGCGGGTCTCCCGGGTGCCGGTGCGCGAGGCGATGCAGCGCCTGGAGTCGGAGGGCTTCCTCACGGTGCAGCCGCGCCGGGGGTCGGTGGTGGCGGAGTTCGGCCCCGAGGACGCCGCTTACCTCTTCGACGTACGGGAGAACCTGGAGGGCCTGGCCGCGCGGCTCGCCGCCCGGAACGCGGGCCCCGCCCGGCTGCGGGACCTGGAGCGGCTCCTTGCCCGGGCGCGGAGGGCGACGGAGTCCGGGCGGCTCCGCGAGGCCGTCTCGCTCAACGCCGACTTCCACCGCCGGATCGTGGAGCTCTCCGGCAACCCGCTCCTGGCGGACCTGATGGCCCCGCTCGACTCCCGGCTGCGCCGCCTCTTCCGGCTCACCTCGGCCCAGTCGGACGGCGAGCCGATGTGCGGGGCGCACGAGCGGCTCTACGAGGCGGTCCGCGACCACGACGAGGAGGGCGCGGAGGCCCTGGCCCGCGCCCACGTCGCCGACACCCGCGCCTCGACCCTGCGCCTGCTCGCGGCGCTGCCGGACACCCCGTAGGGGGTACGCAGGACCCGGCCGGACTGATACGGGGGAGCCGGCCGGGGCCCGGGCCACGGTGCGCACCGGCGCACCCGACCAGCTCACCGTAGGCCCGGCCGAAGATCATCGCGATCCGCGGAACGCGACACCTGTCCGGATTGCGCGGCGGGTCGCAGCAGACTCGGGGGCGCACCGTGCGCCCCTCCCGGTGGCGGGCCCGCACTCCGTCCCCGATCGGGCGCCCGCTTTCCTTTGCCGGTCAGGCGCCCGCTTTCCGTTCTCGGTCAGGTACCCCACCCCGACCCCGGTTACACGCTCGCCCGAAGCGTCCGGGACGGCGACTCGCCGAACCTCTCCCGGTAGCGGGCCGCGAACCGGCCCTGATGGGCGAAACAGGCTCGGAAGCGCCCCCTGCGCCCCTCCCGGTGGTGGGCTCGCGCTCCGTTCCCCCACCCGGCGCCCGCTTCCGTCGCCGGTCGGCCGCCCCGCCCCGCCCCGCCCTGGTTACACGCTCGCCCGAAGCGTCCGGGACGGCGACTCGCCGAACCTCTCCCGGTAGCGGGCCGCGAACCGGCCCTGATGGGCGAAACCCCAGCGCCAGGCCACCTCGCTCACGCTCACCTCGTCCGGCGCGGCCGCCCGCAGCTCCTCGCGGACCCGGTCGAGCCGGACCTCCCGCACGTACGCCATCGGCGACATCCCGACGTACTCCCGGAAGGACTCCTGGAGGCGGCGCACGCTCACCCGCGCCAGGGCGGCGAGTTCGGTGCTCGTGAAGGGGTGCTCGGGGCGCTCCCGCACCGCGTCCATCGCGCGCTTGACGGGGGCCGGGCGCCGCGCCTCCCCCGGGTGGGCGAGGGCCTCGCGCCAGGGGTGCTCGGCGGCGAGCAGCAGCCCGTTGAGCAGCGCCTCCTGGAGGGGCCGGGCGACCAGCTCGTGCGTGGCGAGGCCCTCCCCCGCGAGCGCCTCGGCGGCGACCTGGCGGGCGAAGCGCACCCAGCTCAGGCCGGGGCCGCGCGTGATGTCCAGGTGGGGCGCGAAGGCGAGCGGGCCGCGCGGCGCCCGGCCCAGCAGCTGTTCGAGGCGGTCGCGCAGCTCGGCCGCGCCGATCTTCACGGACAGGGTCCGGCAGTCCCCGCTCCAGCGGTCGAGGAAGGTGTCCCCGGCCGGGTCGAGCAGCAGGGCCTCGGTGGGCGTCGCGACGACCGGGGAGCGGCCGCCCTGGCGCAGCTCCATCGTCCCGCTCATCGGCGCGTTCAGGTGGTACGCGCCGAGCTCGCCGAAGCTCATCCGCACGTCGGCGCCGCAGCTGAGGTCGCCGATGACCAGCGGCCCGAGCGACACGGTGTCGAAGCGGGCCGCGAAGGGGCGCCGCTCCCGGTCGACGACGGCCATGCGGTTGGCGTAGTAGCGCGCGTCAAGTTCCTCGCGCGCCTCGTCCACGTCGTACGTCCGGAACGAGTTCCCGCCCGTCGCTCCCGTGCCGCCCCCGGCCCCCACTGCTCCCATGGACCGAAAGAATATTCATATGACGGATCTGACCGGAAACGACGGGAACCGCCCCGTCACCAGGGTGGCCGAACCGGTCGCGGGTAAGGGAACGGCAAAGGGGGCCTGATCGTTACCCCTGGCATGACCGCTATGACCCCCGGCTCGAACCTCCCTCTCACCGCCGCGCGCGTGGCGGTGGACGTCGCCGCGCCCGTGCGGCTCGACGTCTCGGGCCTGCTGCTCGGCGCCAACGGCAAGGTGCGCTCGGACGACGACTTCATCTTCTACAACCAGCCGGCCGGGCCCGGCGTCACCTACCGCTCCGGCGGCGGGGCCGCGCCCGACGCGATCCTGGTGGACACCGGCGCCCTCCCGGCCGGCATCGAGAGGATCGTCGTCACGGCCAGCCCGGACGCCGCGGGCCAGACCTTCCAGGGCATCGAACCCACGGCCACCATCCGGAACGCGGACGACGGCACGGTGATCGCCACGTTCACGCCGCCGCAGCTGGCCACGGAGACGGCGCTCGTGGTCGTCGAGATCTATCTGCGCAACGGCGCGTGGAAGGCCCGCGCGGTCGGCCAGGGGTACGCGAACGGGCTCGCCGGCATCGCGACCGACTTCGGCGTCTCGGTGGACGAGGAGCCCGCCGCCGCACCGGCCGCGGCCCCCGTCGCCCCGGTGCCGCCCGCCCCGCCGGTGCCGCCCGCGCCGCCGGCCGCCCCGGTGGACCCGCGCATCACGGCCCCGGTGCCCCCGGCTCCACCCGCTCCCCCGGCCCCCGCCTCCACCGGCAAGATCAACCTCGACAAGGGGCGGGTCAGCCTCCAGAAGAACCAGACGGTGTCCCTGGTCAAGGGCGGCCGCCCGCTGCTCTCCCAGGTCAAGATGGGCCTCGGCTGGGAGCCCGCCTACCGGGGCAAGGACATCGACCTGGACGCCTCCGTCATCGCGTACGGCCCGCAGCGCAACCACCTGGACAGCTGCTACTTCGGCAAGCTGTCCATCCTGAACGGCTCGATCAAGCACTCCGGCGACAACCTCACCGGCGAGGGCGCGGGCGACGACGAGGTGATCGTCGTCGACCTCGGCCGTCTCCCGGCCGACGCCACCGGCCTGGTCTTCACGGTCAACTCCTTCTCCGGCCAGAAGTTCACCGAGGTCGCCAAGGCCTACTGCCGGCTGATCGACGCGGCGACGGGCGAGGAGCTGGTCCGCTTCGACCTGACCACCGCCGAGCCGCAGACCGGCGTGATGATGGCCAAGCTGATCAAGCAGTTCTCCGGCGAGTGGGAGATGACGGCGATGGGCGAGTTCGTGAAGTCGCGGACCGTCCGGGGCATGGTGAAGCCGGCCGCCCAGGCGCTGTAGGGCCCGAACGTCAGAAGAGCGCGCTGTACGCGTTGAGGGCGGGCTGGCCGCCGAGGTGGGCGTAGAGCACGGTCGAGTCCCGGCCGATCTCCCCCCGGTCCACCAGGTCGATCAGACCCGCCATCGACTTCCCCTCGTAGACGGGGTCGGTGACCATGCCCTCGGTGCGGGCGGCGAGCCGCATCGCGTCGAGGGTGGCCTCATCGGGGACGCCGTACACCCCGGCGTGGTAGCGCTCGTCGAGCTCGACGTCGGCGGCCGTCACCGCGCGCTCGACACCGATGAGGGCGGCGGTGTCCCGGGCGATCCGGGTGATCTGCTCGTGCGTCGGGACGGGCTTCGCGGAGGCGTCGACGCCGATGATCCGGCGGGCCGGGCCGCCCTCCTCGGCGAGCGCGGCGAAGCCCGCGACCATGCCGGCCTGGGTGGAGCCGGTCACCGAGCAGACGACGACCGTGTCGAAGAAGACGCCGAGCTCCCGCTCCTGCTCGGCCACCTCGTACGCCCAGTTCGCGAAGCCGAGGCCGCCGAGCCGGTGGTCGGAGGCGCCCGCCGGGATCGCGTACGGCTTCCCGCCGCCCTCCTCGACCTCCCGCAGGGCCTGCTCCCAGCTCTCCTTGAACCCGATGCCGAACCCGGCCTTCACCAGCCGCACGTCGGCGCCCGCGAGACGGCTGATCAGGATGTTGCCGACCTTGTCGTACACGGAGTCGGGCCAGTCGACCCAGCTCTCCTGGACGAGCACGCACTTGAGGCCGGCGCGGGCGGCGACCGCGGCCACCTGGCGGGTGTGGTTGGACTGCACCCCGCCGATGGAGACGAGGGTGTCGCACCCCTCGGCGAGCGCGTCGGCGACCAGGTACTCCAGCTTGCGGGTCTTGTTCCCGCCGTACGCGACACCGGAGTTGCAGTCCTCGCGCTTGGCCCAGAGGGCGGCGCCGCCGAGGTGGTGGGAGAGCCGGTCGAGCGGATGGACCGGGGAGGGCCCGAAGAGGAGCGGGTAGCGGTCGAAGTCGGTGATCGGCATGGCGGCTCCCGGTGGGTGGCGACGGCTGGTCGGAGGTCCTGGACGCGCTACGGGACGGACTCGGGCGCGGGGATCCCGGTGACCTCGGCCACCTCGATGGCGTCGTCCGCGAGTTGCTCCAGAGTGGCCCAGATCTCGCTGGTGACCCGTACCGCCTCCTCGGCGTCCCCCGCCGCGCAGGCCTCGATGAGCCGGGCGTGCAGTTCGGCCGATCCGCAGCTCCCGGCGTCGCCGAAGAGGCGCCGCTCGACGCGGCGGATCAGGGGGGTGTAGCGGGCGATCGTGGCGGCGGCGGCGTGGTTGCCGCTGGCGACGACGAGGACCTGGTGGAGCTCGTCGTCGGCGGTCAGCGCGGCCTCCACGTCGGAGGCGCGGACGGCCGCCGCGAAGCGCTCGTTGGCCTCGCGCATGGTCCGGATGCCCTCGGGGCCGAGCAGCGGCACGCCGGTCCTGGCGGCGAGCTCGTGCATCACCCGGACCACCGAGGCGGCGTCCCGGACGACCCGGCTGACCGGCCGGGTGACCCGGGTGTAGCTCTGCGGCTTGGACTCGACAAGCCCCTCGGCGCCGAGCCGGGCCAGGGCCTCGCGCACGGGTGCGCGCGAGAGCCCGAGCCGTTCGGCCAGATCGGCGTCCTTCAGCGGGGCGCCGGGCGCGAGGTCGCCGCGCACGATGGCCTCGCGCAGCGCCTCGTACGCCCGGTCACGCAGCAGGGTCCGGCCCACGGGCCGCAGTGCGTCCATGGACTGACATGTTAGATGTCAGCCCATGGAGCTGACCAGGGATCAGTTTCGGCCTCAACCACCCTAGCGGCGGGGCTGGCGGCGCCAGGGGCCGGTGATCGCGAGCATGATGCCCGGGTCCTGGATGTTGGCGAACAGCGTGTCGCCGTCGGGCGAGAAGACGACGCCGGTGAACTCGCTGTCGTTGAGGTCGTTGCGGGCGATCGGGTAGGTGCGGCCCGAGTCGGTCGCGCCGAAGAGGTGGTTGACGCCCTCGCCGTCCTCGGCGATGACGAGCCCGCCGTACGGGGAGACGGTGATGTTGTCGGGGCCGTCGAAGGCGCCGTCCTCGGCCGGGGCGGGGTTCACCCCGAGGAGCACCTTGAGGGTGAGGGTGCGGTGCTTCGGGTCGTAGAACCAGACCTGGCCGTCGTGCGCGGTGCCGGGGCTCTCCTCGCGCGCGTAGGAGGAGACGACGTAGGCGCCGCCGTCGGCCCACCACATGCCCTCCAGCTTGCGGGCGCGGGTGACCTGACCGTCCGTGAACTGCTTGCGGACGGAGGTGGTGCGGGCGTCGCGGTCGGGGACGTCGACCCAGTCGACGCCGTAGACGGTGCCGATCCGGGTGGCGCGGGACAGGTCGTCGACGAAGTCGCCCGAGGAGTCGATGCAGCGGAAGGCCTGGAGCACGCCGGCGTCGTCGGCGAGGGTGCGGAGCTGCCCGCGGCCGTGCTCGAAGCCCTGCGGCGGGACCCAGCGGAAGAGCAGTCCGTTCGGGCCGGAGGCGTCCTCGGTGAGGTAGGCGTGGCCGCGCTTGGGGTCGAGGACGACGGCCTCGTGGGCGTAACGCCCGAAGGCCTTGACGGGCTTCGGGGCGAGGTTGGCCCGGCGGTCGCGCGGGTCGACCTCGAAGATGTAGCCGTGGTCCTTGGTCATGCCGTTCTTGCCGGCCAGGTCCTCGGTCTCCTCGCCGGTCAGCCAGGTGCCCCAGGCGGTGCGGCCGCCCGCGCAGTTGGTGGAGGTGCCGGCGACGCCGACCCACTCGGCGACGGTGCCGTCGCGGTGCACCTCGACGACGGTGCAGCCGCCGGCCGCGGCCGGGTCGTAGACGAGGCCCTCGGTGAGCGGGACGGGGTGGGCCCACTTGGCGCGGGGGCCCTTGAGCTCGTGGTTGTTGACCAGGTACGTGGTGCCGCGCGGCCCGGCGAAGGCGGCGGTGCCGTCGTGGTTGGAGGGCGTGAACTCGCCGGACTCCAGGCGGGTCACGCCGCTGTGGGTGACGACGCGGTACGAGAAGCCCTCGGGCAGCGCGAGCATCCCGTCGGGGTCGGCGACCAGCGGCCCGTACCCGAGGTCGTGGCCGTGGCCCGCCCCGTACGTCTCCGGCTCGTCGGAGGCGAGCGCCTCGGGGGCGGTGGCGAGAGCTCCGACGACACCGGTGAGGGCGAGGCCCGCACCGGCGACGGCGGACTGCTTGGTGAACTCTCTGCGGTTCAGCGGCATGGTGGTGGCGTCTCCCTGTGATGGCCGGGTCTCGCGGGCCACCCTGCCGCGCCCCCGAGAACACGGCCTGAACACCACGGGAACACCACCGGGCATCCCGCCCGGACCCCACGGGCGCCCCGCCCGGACCCCACGGGCATCCTGTCCGGACCCCACGGGCATCCCGCCTGGCCCCCGCGGGCGTCCCGCACCAGGGCGGGACCGCACCCCGCCGGGGGCGCCGCGCCGCGGCGCGCACCCGGCCGTAGGGCACCGCGCCCCGGCGGCCGCCCCACCGGGGCCCTCCCCCCGGCCGCCCCCGGCGCCGGCGGCCCCGTGTCAGGAGCCCGACTCTCCCGGCATCGGTGACCCCGCATCAGGAGCCCGACTCTCCCGGCATCGGCGCCCCGCGCCAGGAGCCCGACTCCCCCGGCATCGGCGCCCCCGCGTCAGGCCCCCGAAGCCCCCTGTCGGGAGCGGGCCTTGAAGGCCGCCTTGCGGGCTTCCTTCGCCACGGCCTTGTCGCGGTGCAGGCGGCCCATGGCCTCCAGGACCTCGGCGGTCGCCGGGTGCTGCACCCGCCAGGCCGCCTCGAAGAAGCCGCCGTGGCGGCCGGTGAGGCCCTCGATCAGCTCCTGGAGCTCCGCCAGGTCGCCGTCCGAGTCGAGCTGGGCCGCGATCGTGTCGATGGCAAGCCAGAAGACCATGGACTCCGGCGGGGCGGGGACGTCCGCCGCGCCGTGCTCGGCGAGCCAGACCCGGGCGAGCCCGCCGAGTTCGGCGTCGTCCAGGACCTCCCGTACGGCGGGCTCCGCCTCGGCGCCCACCAGGGAGAGGGTCTGCTGGCAGTGGAGGCGGCGGAGCGGGGAGCCGGCGTCGGCGCCCCGGGCGGCGTGCAGCAGTTCGCGGGCCGCGCCGAGCGCGTCGCGGCCGGCCAGCCACGCGGCGGTCTCCTCGCGGGCCGCGGCCTGGGGGTAGCCGGCGATCCCGTCGAGGAGGGCGTCGGCGCCCTTGTCCGCGAGGTCGCCGACGGCGGGCGCGTCGACACCGGCCTCCAGCATCCGGGCGCGGACGCCGTAGAGCCCGAGCGGGGTGAGCCGGACCATGCCGTAGCGGGTGACGTCCTCGTCGTCGAGGGGCGGCGCGGGCTCCTCGCCCTCCTCGGCCATCAGGGCCTCGTCGACGGGCTGGTACTCGACGAGCCCGATCGGTTCGAGCAGCCGGAACTGCTCGTCGAGCCGCATCATCGCGTCGGAGACCTGCTCCAGGACGTCGTCGGTGGGCTCGCCCATGTCGTCGGGGACGACCATCGACGCGGCGAGCGCGGGCAGCGGTACGGGGCCTTCGCCGGCGCCGCCCTCGCTGACGGTCAGCAGGTAGAGGTTGCCGAGGACGGCCTCCAGGAACTCGGCCTCGGCCTCGGGGTCCCAGTCGAGGGCGTCGAAGTCGATCTCGCCGTCCTCGCCGACGAGGGCGTCCAGGTCGTCGAGGACGGGGGCGACGGCGTCGGCGAAGACGGCGTCGAAGCCGTCCAGCCAGAGCCCGAGGACGTCCTGCGGCGAACCGCCCGTGACCAGCGCGAGGTTCTCGCCGGGCGCGGCGCGCCCGGGGGTCTCGCCCTCCTCGTCCTCCGTGCCGTCCTCGACGGCGACGAGTCCGGTGTCGACGGCGAGCCGCCAGGCGTCGCCGGCCCAGGTCTCGCCGTCCTCGTCGTCGCCGAGGCCGAGGACCTCGGCGGCCTCGGGGAGCTGCTCGTCGACGAGTTCGCCGCCCGCGTCGACCCGGGTGTCGGGCCCGGCCCAGCGGGCGAGCCTCACCGCCTGGGCGAGGAGGGGGGCGGCCAGGGCGTCCCGCGCCAGCTCCGCGTCCGCACGCAGCCGAACGGGGGGAAGGGTGGGGTGCTCCGACATCTGGGGGGTCTCCTCGGCGCGTGGGGTGAAGGTGGAAGGGGCTCGGAGAGCGGTCCTCAGGGTAGACGCATCCGGGACCCCGTCCGTCGGTTCACGGCGCCGTCAGCCTTCGTACACCCGTCGACTCTTGACAAGTGCACCGCTCTCACAAGAGATTGACGCGCGTAGATCCATCTGCCGTTCCTCCAAGCACCCTCGGAGCCTCTGATGTCTTCCTCCATACCGAGATTCGCCGCGGTCTCCGCCGTCGTCGCCTCCGCCCTCGCCGCCGGTCTGCTCGCGGGTCCGGCGAGCGCCGCCGCGGAGGACGCCGCCGCCGGCGTCCGCGTCCACGACATCCAGGGCACGACGCGCGTCTCCCCCCTCGTCGGCAAGCAGGTCACCGGCGTGACGGGCATCGTCACCGGCGTCCGTACGTACGGCTCGCGTGGATTCTGGATCCAGGATCCGGACGCCGATGACAACCAGGCCACCAGCGAGGGCATCTTCGTCTTCACCAGCTCCGTCCCGACCGTCTCCGTCGGCGACGCGGTCAGCGTGAAGGGCACCGTCACCGAGTACGTCCCCGGCGGCCTGAACTCGGGCAACCAGTCCCTCACCCAGATCTCCAAGCCCGTCGTCACCGTCGTCTCGAAGGGCAACGCCGTCCCGGCCCCGGTGACGATCTCCGGCTGGTCCGTCCCCGACGCGTACGCCCCCGAGGGCGACCCGGCCGCCGGCGGCTCGATCAACGGCCTGGAGCTCGACCCCGAGACGTACGCCCTGGACTACTACGAGTCCCTGGAGGGCATGAACGTCCGGATCGACTCCTCGCGGGTGGTCGGCGCCACCGACCCGTACGCGGAGCTCTGGGTGACGGTGAAGCCCTGGGAGAACGACAACGAGCGCGGCGGCACGGTCTACGGCTCGTACGAGTCCCAGAACACCGGCCGGCTCCAGATCCAGTCGCTGACCCCGCTGGCCCAGCAGCCCTTCCCCAAGGCGAACGTCGGCGACCGGCTGACCGGCACCACCGAGGGCCCGCTCGACTTCAACCAGTTCGGCGGCTACACGCTGACCGCGCGCACCCTCGGCACCCTGGAGGAGGGCGGCCTGGAGCGCGAGGTCACGGACAAGCAGCACAAGAACGAGCTGGCCGTGGCGACGTACAACGTCGAGAACCTCGACCCGACCGACCCGCAGGAGAAGTTCGACGCGCTCGCGAAGGCGGTCGTCGAGAACCTCTCCTCGCCCGACATCGTCGCCCTGGAGGAGATCCAGGACAACAACGGCGCCAAGAACGACGGCACGGTCGCCGCCGACGTGACGGTGAAGAAGTTCACCGACGCGATCGTGGCGGCCGGCGGACCGGCGTACGACTGGCGCTCGATCGACCCGCAGAACGGCAAGGACGGCGGCGAGCCCGGCGGCAACATCCGTCAGGTCTTCCTCTTCAACCCCGAGCGGGTCTCCTTCACGGACCGCGCGGGCGGCGACGCGACCACCGCCACCGCCGTGACGGGCACCAAGGGCCGCGCCGCGCTGACCCTCTCCCCCGGCCGCATCGACCCGGCGAACACCGCCTGGGAGTCCAGCCGCAAGCCGCTCGCGGGCGAGTTCGTCTTCCGCGGCCGCACGGTCTTCGTGATCGCCAACCACCTCACCTCGAAGGGCGGCGACGAGTCGATCGTCTCGCACCACCAGCCGCCGAACCGTTCCTCCGAGGTCAAGCGGCTGCTCCAGGCGCAGGCCGTCAACACCTTCGTCAAGCAGATCGAGGCCGTCGACAAGCAGGCGGACGTGCTCGTGGTCGGTGACATGAACGACTTCGAGTTCTCCGGGACGACGCGGGCGATGACCGACGGCGGCACGCTGTACCCGGCCATGCTGTCGCTGCCGGAGAGCGAGCGCTACTCGTACGTGTACCAGGGCAACAGCCAGGTCCTCGACCAGATCCTGACCAGCCCCGGCGTGCACCACTTCGAGTACGACTCCGTGCACATCAACGCGGAGTTCGCGGACCAGAACAGCGACCACGACCCGCAGGTGCTGCGCTTCCGCCCGTAGGACGCGAGGACGGTCACACGCCCGCTTCGAGGCTCAGAGCGGGCGTGTACCGCCGTACCCGGCTGCCGACGAGCCCCGGGTACGCCCGCACCCGCCGCCAGGCCTCGCCGAGCGGGACCTCGGCCTGCCATGCGGCGTGGGCCTGCTCGCTCTCCCACTCGGCGAGGTTCAGGACGCGGGTGCCGTCCACGGACCGGTGGAAGTGCGCGCCGATCCCGCCGCGCGCCGGGCGCTTCCCCTGGTCGTCCTCCAGCGCGGCGAGCACGGCCTCCACCCAGGCCTCCTGCCGCCCGGCGTCCGGCCCGTCGAAGTCGGCCTCGACGACCGCGATCGCCCCGGGCACCGCTCCGGCGCTCTCCGCGCCGAGGACGGCGCTGCGGTGCGGCGGCGCGTAGCGGTGCAGCACCACCCGCTCGATGCCGGGGACGGCCGCGTCGATCTCGGCGTTCCGGTCGTCGCGGTAGGTGCGGACGAAGTCGTCGTAGGCCTGCTGCTCGGTCCACTGCGAGTAGTGGAGGAGCGTGTCCCCGTCCGTGCCGAGGTAGACGCTGTACGAGAGCAGCCCCAGGTCGGGCCATTCCCGGCTCTCCCAGGCCTTGCGGATGGCGTCGACGGCGGCGCGCTGGCGCTCGGGGGTGGCGACCCGCCAGGTGCTGGCCAGGACGGCGCCGAGGCCGGGGCGGTGGAGGTCGGGGCGGTGGCCGGGGCGGGCGACGGCGTTCACGGAGGGGCTCCTGTTCCTCGGGGGTCCGTGGCTCCACCGTCCTCCCTCAACCATGCTTGAGGTCAAGGGGCTTCGCCGTGGGAGACTTCGCGCCATGATCCTTCGCCCCGCCACCCGCGCCGAACTGCCCTCCGTCCTCGCCCTGCTCGCCGACGAGGACAGGGTCGTGGACCCCGCGTCGGTCGTGGTCACCGAGGCGTACGAGCGGGCCTTCGCCGCCATCGAGGCCGATCCGCGCAACGAGATGCTCGTCCTGGTGGACGGGGACCTCGTCCTGGGCTGCCTCCAGGCCACGTACGTCCCGGGGCTCGGCAAGGGCGGCGCCGAGCGGGCTCTGATCGAGGCGGTCCGGATCAGGGCCGACCGTCGGGGCGGCGGGCTCGGCCGGGAGCTGATGGAGCGGGCCGTGGCGCGGGCGAGGGAGCGCGGCTGCGCCCTCGTCCAACTGACCAGCAACAAGCAGCGGACGGACGCCCACCGCTTCTACGCCTCCCTGGGCTTCGCCCGCAGCCACGACGGCTTCAAGCTGCCCCTTTAGCCCAGCAGGTGGCCCCCTCCGTCGACGAGGAGCACCTCGCCGGTGACGTACGAGGAGTGGGCCACGTCGAGGACGGCCCCGGCGATGTCCTCGGGACGGCCGACCCGACGCAGCGGGACGACCCCGGCCACGTGCTCCTTGGCGGCCTCGGCGCCCTCCACCCCGTCGAACCAGGGGGTGTCGACGAGGCCGGGCGCGACCGCGTTGACGCGGATGTCGGGGCCGAGGGTCTTGGCGAGGAGCTTCGTCATGTGGTTGACGGCCGCCTTGGAGACGGCGTACGGGATGGAGCTGCCGCCCGGCCGGACTCCGGCCTGGGAGGAGATGTTCACGATGGCGCCGCGGGTCTTACGCAGGTGCGGGACGGCGGCGGTGACGGTCTGCCAGACGCCGATGACGTTGACGTCGTAGAGGTGGCGCCAGACCTCGGGCGAGGCGGCTTCGAGGTCGTCGTGCGGGATGAACCGGGTGGTGCCCGCGCAGTTGACGAGCAGGTCGAGCCGTCCGTACGCCTCCACGGCCGCCGCGACGAGCCCCGTGGCCTGCGCCTCGTCGGAGACGTCGGCCTGGACGTAGACGGCGTCCGGCAGTTCGGCGGCGAGGGCCCTGCCCGCCTCGACCGACCGCCCGGAGTTGACGACGACCCGGTAGCCGGCGTCGGCGAGCCGTCGGGCGACGGCGGCTCCGATGCCGGAGGACGAACCGGTGACGAGTGCGACGCGCTGTTCGCTCATGCTGTGCTGCTCTCCATGTCCCCCTGTCGCACCCGGCCGGAATCATGCCAGACCTCATCGTTCACAGAAACTGAATCCTCGAACCAAGAAGATCTAAGTGGACCTTCACGGTCACTCGCACACAGACTTCTCGAATGAACACTGAACGCCCTTTCGGGCGCGCCCTCTGCGCGATGGTCACCCCGTTCGACGCCGCCGGCGGCCTCGACCTGGACGCGGCGCGCGGGCTCGCCGCCCGCCTCGTCGCGGAGGGCTGCGACGGCCTGGTCCTCAACGGCACGACGGGCGAGTCCCCGACGACGACGGACGCGGAGAAGGCCGCGCTGGTCCGCGCGGTGCGGGAAGCGGTCGGCCCCGGCCCCTCGGTCCTCTCGGGCGTCGGCACCGCCGACACCCGGCACACGGCGGAGCTCGCCCGGCAGGCCGAGGAGGCGGGGGCGGACGGGCTGCTCGTCGTCACCCCGTACTACAGCCGTCCCCCGCAGGCGGCCGTCGAGGCGCACTTCCTGAAGGTCGCCGACGCGACCGGACTGCCGGTGATGGTCTACGACATCCCCGGCCGCACCGGCACCCGGGTCGAGCCCGCGACGATGCGGCGGCTCGCCCGGCACCCGCGGATCGTGGCGGTGAAGGACTGCGCGAACGACCTGCTCGGCTCGGCCCGGCTGATCGCGGAGACGGGGCTCGCGTACTACTCGGGCTCCGAGGAGCTGAACCTCCCGCTGTACGCGGTGGGCGGCGCCGGCTACGTCAGTACGGTGGCGAACGTGGCGCCGCGCCGGCTGCGCGCGGTCCTGGACGCCTTCGACGCGGGCGACACCGCGGGCGCGGCCCGCCTCAACGCCGAGCTCCTGCCGCTGGTCGAGCTGATGATGGCCTCGGGCCTGCCGGGCACGGTGACCGCGAAGGCGCTCCTGGGCGGCCCGGTGCGCGAACCGCTGCAGCCCGCCGACCGGGAGACGGCCGACGGGCTGCGGGCAGCGCACGGGGCGCTGGTGGACGCCTGATCAGTTGTGGCTGTGCAGGATGTCGTTGAGGCCGCCCCAGACCGCGTTGTTCGGGCGGGCCTCGACGGCGCCGGTGACCGAGTTGCGGCGGAAGAGGATGTTCGAGGCGCCGGAGAGCTCGCGGGCCTTCACGACCTGGCCGTCGGGCATGGTGACCCGGGTGCCGGCGGTGACGTACAGACCGGCCTCGACGACGACCTCGTCGCCCAGCGCGATGCCGACGCCCGCCTCGGCGCCGATGAGGCAGCGCTCGCCGATCGAGATGACGACGTTGCCGCCGCCGGAGAGCGTGCCCATGGTGGAGGCGCCGCCACCGATGTCGGAGCCGTTGCCGACGACGACGCCGGCGGAGATGCGGCCCTCGACCATGGAGGTGCCGAGGGTGCCGGCGTTGAAGTTGACGAAGCCCTCGTGCATGACGGTGGTGCCGGCGGCGAGGTGGGCGCCGAGGCGGACGCGGTCGGCGTCGGCGATGCGGACCCCGGCGGGCACGACGTAGTCGGTCATGCGCGGGAACTTGTCGATCGAGGTCACCTGGAGGTGCAGGCCCTCGGCGCGGGCGTTGAGCCGGACCTTCTCGATGTCGTCGACGGCGACCGGGCCGAGCGAGGTCCAGGCGACGTTGGCGAGCAGGCCGAAGACGCCGTCCAGGCTCTGGCCGTGCGGCTTGACCAGCCGGTGGCTCAGCAGGTGGAGGCGCAGGTAGGCGTCGTGGGCGTCGATCGGCTTCTCGTCGAGCGAGGCGATGACGGTGCGGACGGCGACCACCTCGACGCCCCGGCGGGCGTCCACGCCGAGGGCCTTGGCGGCGCCCTCGCCGAGGGCGTTGACGGCCTCGTCGGGGGTGAGGCGCTCGGTGCCGGCGGGGCCGGCCGCGTCGGTCAGCTCGGGGGCGGGGAACCAGGTGTCGAGAACGGTGCCGTCGCCGGCGATGGTGGCGAGGCCGGCGGCGACGGCGCCGGTGGTGCGAGGAGCAGTGGTCATGACGGAAAACCTAACCGGCGGGCCCCCGCCCGGGCCAACCGGTCTCAGGTGTCGGTCGGGTCCGCGGGAGGTTCCGACGAGGCCGTGAGCGGCGGATTCGGTCCTTCGTTCAGGACGCGCGCGAGGATCACACGCGCGTAGTCCTCGTCGTAGGGGACTTCGGTGAGCAGGACCTGGAGGCAGATGCCGTCCATGACGGCGACCAGGGCGCGGGCGCTCACGGGGTCGGTGCGGTGGGCCAGGACGGCGACGACGGAATCGGTCCACTCGGCGGCGACCGGGCGCAGGGCGGGGCGGCGCAGGGCGGCGAGGTAGAGCTCGTACTCCAGCTCCACGCGCGCGCGTTCGCCGCCCAGCCACTCCCCCAGGAGCCGGGCGAGCGCGGCGGCGAGACCGGTGTCCGGGTCGGTGAGGGCGGGGTGCTCGCGGAGCAGCCGCCCGAAGCCCTCGTTGGCCTTGCGGAGCGCCGCGACGAGCAGTTCGTCGAGGGAGGCGAAGTGGTACGTGGTGGAGCCGAGCGGCACATCGGCCTCGGCGGCCACCGTGCGGTGGCTGAGACCGCCGATCCCGGCGCGCCCGACGACGGCGAGGGCCGCGTCGACGATCCGCTCGCGCCGTGCGGGGTCGTACCGCCGGGTCCGCGCCATCAGTGCGCGCCGCCGAGGTTGAGGACGGCGACCCCGGCGATGATGAGGACGATTCCGGCGATCTTGGCGGGCCCCAGGCTCTCGCCGAGGAAGAGGAAGCCGATGAGGGCGACGGCGGCGGTGCCGACCCCGGACCAGATGGCGTAGGCGGTGCCGACCTGGAGCGTCTTGAGCGCCCGGGCGAGGAGCGCGAAGGCGAGGAGGTAGCCCGCGCCGGTGACGACGGAGGGCCAGAGCCTGCTGAACCCCTCGCTGTACTTCATCGAGGTGGTGGCGAGTATCTCCGCCGCTATGGCGCCCGCGAGCAGTCCGTAACCCATGCGTACGAGCGTACACAGCGATGCGTACGACCGTACACTGCGGGCCCGTGTCCTTGGCATGTCCCGTCCCTATACCGTGTTCCGGTCACCAGTCGGGGGCAGGAACGGGACACAGGGAGCGGGGCATGGCGCACAGCGCGGGGTGGGGGCCTTACGGAGACGCGTACGGCGGCGCGGCGGGAGGTCCGGCCGGTCCCGGGGGGCCGGGCATGCCGGGCTGGGGCGGCTGGGCGCCGCCACCGCCGCAGCCGGGGGTGATCCCGCTGAAGCCGCTCACCCTCGGCGAGATCCTCGGCGGGGCGATGTCGACGATCGGGCGGTACAAGGGGCCCGTCATGGGTCTGGCCGCGACGGTCTTCGGGGCGTACACGCTGCTCATCGGCATCGCCTTCGTCGTCGCCCTGTCCGGGGTCACCGACGAGCTCGGCGAGCTGATGGACCTGGCCGACCGGCCCGGCACCCAGGAACCGGCGTGGCACGAGATCCGGCCCCTCATCATCGCCTTCGTCATCGTCGTGGCCGTCGCCCTGATCGGCTACGTGCTCGCCGTCGCGACCGTCCAGGCGGCCATGCTCACCGTCCTCCAGGACGCGGTCCTGGGCCGCCCCGCGACCTTCGGCTCCGTGTGGCGCCGGACGCTCCCCCGGGTGCCCGCCCTCATCGGCACGAGCCTGCTCACCGGGCTGATCGCCATGGTCCCGGTCCTGCCGGCGATGATCCTCTTCTCGATCGGCGCGATCGGCGCGTCGGCCTCCGGAGCCGGCGACAGCGACGAGGCCGTCGGCGCCTACATCGGCTTCGGTGTCCTGGGCTTCCTGCTGGCCTTCGTCCCGGTGGTCTGGCTCTGGGTGAAGTTCAGTCTGGCCCCCGCGGCCGCGGTCTTCGAGAAGCAGGGCCCGATCCGGGCGATGCGGCGCTCCTCGCAGCTCGTGCGCGGGCGCTGGTGGCCGGTCCTCGGCATCTCGCTGCTGGCCGGCCTGATCGCCGCGGTCACGGCCGGGGTGATCCAGCAGGTGCTCAGCATGATCGGCCTGTTCCCCGCCATGGCGGCCGCCGCGGACCTCGGCGCGCACCCGGGCCTCTCGGACCTCCTGTCGGTCTTCTCGGTCTACATCGTGATCACCATGGTGGGCCAGCTGATCGGCTACCTGATCCAGAGCACCTTCCCTCCCCTGGTCAACGGCCTGCTCTACGTCGACCAGCGCATCCGCAAGGAGGACCTCGCCCCGGACCTGGCCCGGGCGGCGGGTCTGCTCTGAGAAACGGGAACGGCCGCGCCCCGAAGGGCGCGGCCGTTCCCACGTACCTCTGCGATCAGACGTTGAAGCCGAGCGCGCGCAGCTGCTCGCGGCCGTCGTCCGTGATCTTGTCCGGACCCCACGGGGGCATCCAGACCCAGTTGATCTTCAGCTCGCTGACGATGCCGTCCGTCGCGGACTTCGCCTGGTCCTCGATCACATCGGTCAGCGGACAGGCCGCCGACGTCAGGGTCATGTCCAGCGTCGCGACGTTCGAGTCGTCGATGTGGATGCCGTAGATCAGGCCCAGGTTGACGACGTCGATGCCCAGCTCGGGGTCGACGACGTCGTACAGCGCCTCACGGACTTCTTCCTCGGAGGCCGGCTTCATCGTGGCCTCGACGTTCTCGGTCATGCCGACTTCCTCTCCGCGTCACCCAGCGCCTGGGCGGTCGCGTCCTTCCACGCCATCCAGCTGAGCAGCGCGCACTTCACACGGGCCGGGTACTTGGAGACCCCGGCGAACGCGACCGCGTCCTCCAGGACCTCCTCCATCGCGTCGTCCGGCTCGATCTGGCCCTTGGACTGCATCAGCTCCAGGAAGGTGCCCTGGATCCTCTGCGCCTCGGCCAGCTCCTTGCCGACGAGCAGCTCGTTGAGGACGGAGGCCGAGGCCTGGCTGATGGAGCAGCCCTGGCCCTCGTACGAGACGTCCTCGATGCGCGAGCCGTCGTACTTCACGCGGAGCGTGATCTCGTCGCCGCACGTCGGGTTGACGTGGTGCACCTCGGCGTCGCCGTCCCGAAGACCGCGCCCGTGCGGGTGCTTGTAGTGGTCCAGGATGACGTCCTGGTACATCGAATCCAGCTTCACGAGCCGTTCCCCTAGCCGAAGAAGTTACGGACGTGCTCCAGCCCCTCGACCAGGGCGTCGACCTCGGCCGGAGTGGAGTACAGATAGAACGACGCTCGCGTGGTCGCGGGAATTCCGTACCGCAGGCAGACCGGCCGCGCGCAGTGGTGGCCGACCCGGACCGCGATGCCCTGCTCGTCGAGGACCTGGCCCACGTCGTGCGGGTGGATGTCGCCCAGCGTGAAGGAGATCGCCGCGCCGCGGTCCTCGGCCGTGGTGGGGCCGATGATCCGCAGGTCCGGAACCTCCTGGAGGCGCCGGACGGCGTACTCGGTGATCGCGTGCTCGTGGCGCGCGATGTTCTCCATGCCGATCGCCGACAGGTAGTCCACGGCCGCGCCGAGGCCGACGGCCTGGGCGATCGGGGGCGTACCCGCCTCGAACTTGTGCGGGGCCGGCGCGTACGTCGAGGAGTGCATCGAGACGGTCTCGATCATCTCGCCGCCGCCGAGGAAGGGCGGGAGGTCCTCCAGGAGCTCCTGCCGTCCCCACAGCACGCCGATGCCGGTCGGGCCGCACATCTTGTGGCCGGTGAAGGCCACGAAGTCGGCCTGGAGCGCCTGCACGTCCAGGACCATGTGCGGGGCCGCCTGGGAGGCATCGATGCAGACGAGGGCACCGACCTCCTGGGCGCGGCGGATGATCGTCTCCACCGGGTTGATCGTGCCCAGCAGGTTCGAGACCAGCGTGAACGAGACGATCTTGGTCTTCTCGGTGATGACCTCCTCGATGTTCGAGAGGTCGAGGCGGCCGTCGTCGGTGAGGCCGAACCACTTCAGCTTCGCGCCCGTGCGCTGCGAGAGCAGCTGCCACGGCACGATGTTGGAGTGGTGCTCCATCTCCGTGATGGCGATCTCGGTCTCGTGGTCCACGCGGTAGGGCTCGTCGGCCCAGCCCAGCATGTTGGCCACGAGGTTCAGCGACTCCGAGGCGTTCTTGGTGAAGATCACCTCGTCGCGGCTCGGCGCGTTGATGAAGGCCGCGATCTTGTCACGGGCGCCTTCGTAGAGCGCCGTCGCCTCCTCGGCGACCGTGTAGACGCCGCGGTGGACGTTGGCGTTGTGACGCTCGTAGTACGCGTTGAGCGCGTCGAGGACCTGCCGCGGCTTCTGCGAGGTCGCCGCGGAGTCGAGGTACACGATCTTCTTGCCGTCGTGGACCACGCGATCCAGGAGCGGGAAGTCCTTGCGGATCGCCTCGGTGTCGAGGAGGCCGGTCAGCCCCTGATGGGCGGAAGTCACGCGGATGCGCCACCCTTCACGTACTTGTCGTAGCCCTCGTTCTCCAGCTGGTCGGCGAGCTCGGCGCCGCCGGACTCGACGATGCGGCCGTTCGCGAACACGTGGACGAAGTCGGGCTTGATGTAGCGCAGGATGCGCGTGTAGTGGGTGATCAGCAGGGTGCCGACCTCACCGGTCTCGCGGACGCGGTTGACGCCCTCGGAGACGATGCGCAGGGCGTCGACGTCGAGGCCGGAGTCGGTCTCGTCGAGGATCGCGATCTTCGGCTTGAGGAGCTCCAGCTGGAGGATCTCGTGGCGCTTCTTCTCACCGCCGGAGAAGCCCTCGTTGACGTTGCGCTCGGCGAAGGCCGGGTCCATCTGGAGCTGCTCCATGGCGGACTTGACCTCCTTCACCCAGGTGCGCAGCTTGGGCGCCTCGCCGCGGACGGCGGTGGCGGAGGTGCGCAGGAAGTTGGAGACCGAGACGCCGGGGACCTCGACCGGGTACTGCATGGCCAGGAAGACGCCGGCGCGGGCGCGCTCGTCGACCGACATCTCCAGGACGTCCTCGCCGTCGAGGGTGACGGTGCCGCCGGTGACCGTGTACTTCGGGTGACCCGCGAGGGAGTACGCCAGGGTCGACTTGCCGGAGCCGTTGGGGCCCATGACGGCGTGGGTCTCGCCCTGCTTGATGGTCAGGTCGACGCCCTTGAGGATCTCGCGGGGGCCGTTCTCCGCCTCGACGGAGACGTGCAGGTCGTGGATTTCAAGCGTAGCCATGGGTGACTCAGGACTCCTGGGTGACGGAGACGAGCACATCGTCCCCTTCGATCTTTACGGGGTATACGGGGACGGGGCGCGTCGCGGGAAGGCCGGAGGGCTTGCCGGTGCGCAGGTCGAAGCTGGAGCCGTGCAGCCAGCACTCGATCGCGCAGTCCTCGACCTCGCCCTCCGAGAGGGAGACGTTCGCGTGCGAGCAGATGTCGTTGATCGCGAACACCTCGCCCTCGGTGTGCACGACCGACACCGGCGTGCCGTCGACCTCGACCCGCTTCGGGGTGTCGGCCTCCAGCTCGCTCAGCGCGCAGACTCGTACGAAGGCCATCAGACGGAGGCCTCCAGCTCGGCCTCGATCTTGGCGAGGAGTCGCTCCTGGACGTCCGGCAGACCGATCTGCTGGACGAGCTCCGCGAAGAAGCCGCGGACGACGAGGCGGCGGGCCTCGGCCTCCGGGATGCCGCGGGCCATCAGGTAGAAGAGCTGCTCGTCGTCGAAGCGGCCGGTGGCCGAGGCGTGACCGGCGCCGGCGATCTCGCCGGTCTCGATCTCCAGGTTCGGCACGGAGTCGACCCGGGCGCCGTCCGTGAGGACCAGGTTCCGGTTGAGCTCGTACGTGTCGGTGCCCTCGGCCTTGGCCTGGATGAGCACGTCACCGATCCACACCGCGTGCGCGTCCTGGCCCTGCAGCGCGCCCTTGTAGGCCACGTTGGACTTGCAGTGCGGGGTGTTGTGGTCGACCAGGAGGCGGTGCTCCTGGTGCTGGCCGGCGTCGGTGAAGTACAGACCGAAGAGCTCGGCCTCGCCGCCGGGGCCCGCGTACCGCACGCGCGGGTGGATGCGGACGACGTCGCCGCCGAAGGTGACGACGACCGACTTGAAGGAGGCGTCGCGGCCGACCAGCGCGTTGTGCTGGGCGACGTGGACGGCCTTCTCGTCCCAGTCCTGGACGGAGACGACGGTCAGCTTGGCGCCGTCGCCGAGGACGTAGTCCACGTTGGCGGCGAGCACCGCGTCACCGGTGTGGTCGATGACCACGACGGCCTCGGCGAAGGCGCCGAGCTCGATGACCTGGTGGCCGAAGGCGACGCCGCCCTGGCCGTGCACGGAGATGCGGATCGGCTCGGTGAGCACCGCCTCCTTGGCGACGGTGACGACCGAGGCCTTCTCGAAGGAGGAGTACGCCTGGGCGGCGACGCGGTCGACGGGCGTGCCGGCCTTGCCGAGGCGCTCGTCGTCGCGGCCGACGGTCTCCACGGTGACGCCCTCGGGGGCCTCGACCTCGACCTTGACGCCCTCGCCGGAGGCGACGGCGGTGCCGTCGTGGAGTCCGCGCAGTCGCGCCAGCGGGGTGAACCGCCACTCCTCCTCGCGGCCGTGCGGGACGGGGAAGTCCGCGACGTCGAAGGACGGGGGCGCGCTCATGCGCGTGGCGACGGTGGACTCGGCGGCCACCGCGATCGAGCCGGCGGTGGTGGAACCCGCCGGGATGTTCTGAGCCTCAGCCATGGCTGTCGTGTTGCTCTCTTCCTGCGTACGTAAAGAAAAGTCGGTCGCTGCGGGGCGGGGCCGGCCTTAGCCGACCGCGCCTTCCATCTGCAGCTCGATCAGCCGGTTGAGCTCCAGGGCGTACTCCATGGGGAGCTCCTTGGCGATGGGCTCGACGAAGCCGCGGACGATCATCGCCATGGCCTCGAACTCGGTGAGGCCGCGGCTCATCAGGTAGAAGAGCTGGTCCTCGGAGACCTTGGAGACGGTGGCCTCGTGGCCCATGGAGACGTCGTCCTCGCGCACGTCCACGTAGGGGTACGTGTCGGAGCGGGAGATCGTGTCGACGAGCAGCGCGTCGCAGAGGACGTTGGACTTGGCGCCCGGGGCACCCTCGCCGATCTCGATGAGACCGCGGTAGGAGGTGCGGCCGCCGCCTCGCGCCACCGACTTGGAGACGATGTTGGAGGAGGTGTTCGGGGCCATGTGGACCATCTTGGCGCCGGCGTCCTGGTGCTGGCCCTCGCCCGCGAAGGCGATGGACAGGGTCTCGCCCTTGGCGTGCTCGCCCATGAGGTAGACGGCCGGGTACTTCATGGTGACCTTGGAGCCGATGTTGCCGTCGACCCACTCCATGGTGGCGCCCTCGTAGGCGACGGCGCGCTTGGTCACCAGGTTGTAGACGTTGTTCGACCAGTTCTGGATGGTCGTGTAGCGGCAGCGGCCGCCCTTCTTCACGATGATCTCGACGACCGCGGAGTGCAGGGAGTCCGAGGAGTAGATCGGGGCGGTGCAGCCCTCGACGTAGTGGACGTAGGCGTCCTCGTCGACGATGATCAGCGTCCGCTCGAACTGGCCCATGTTCTCCGTGTTGATGCGGAAGTAGGCCTGGAGCGGGATCTCGACGTGCACGCCCTTCGGCACGTAGATGAACGAGCCGCCGGACCACACGGCCGTGTTCAGGGAGGCGAACTTGTTGTCGCCGACCGGGATGACGGTGCCGAAGTACTCCTTGAAGAGCTCCTCGTGCTCCTTCAGCGCGGTGTCGGTGTCGACGAAGATGACGCCCTGCTCCTCCAGGTCCTCGCGGATCTGGTGGTAGACGACCTCGGACTCGTACTGGGCGGCGACACCGGCGACGAGGCGCTGCTTCTCCGCCTCCGGGATGCCGAGCTTGTCGTACGTGTTCTTGATGTCCTCCGGCAGGTCCTCCCAGGACTCGGCCTGCTTCTCGGTGGACCGCACGAAGTACTTGATGTTGTCGAAGTCGATGCCGGAGAGGTCGGAGCCCCAGGTCGGCATGGGCTTCTTGTCGAAGAGGCGCAGACCCTTGAGACGCAGCTTCAGCATCCACTCGGGCTCGTTCTTCTTCGCGGAGATGTCGCGGACGACGTCCTCGTTCAGTCCGCGCTTGGCCGCGGCGCCGGCCGCGTCGGAGTCGGCCCAGCCGTACTCGTACCGACCCAGGCCCTCGAGCTCGGGGTGGCTGATCTCGGTGGTCATGCGGGGTTCCTCCCGGCCGTGCTTGCGGATGCTGATTCGGTGGTCTGTGGGGCGCTGTGCGGGATGAACGTGGTGCAGACGCCGTCACCATGCGCGATGGTGGCCAGACGCTGGACGTGCGTTCCCAGGAGGCGGGAGAAGAATTCCGTCTCCGCCTCGCACAGCTGGGGGTACTGCTCGGCGACGTGGGCGACCGGGCAGTGGTGCTGGCAGAGCTGCTCGCCGACCGGCGCGTTCCGCGCAGTGGCAGCGTACCCGTCCGCCGTGAGGGCCTTGGCCAGGGCCTCGGTCCGCTGGGCGGGCTCGGCCGACTCGACGGCCTCACGGTACGCCCCGGCCTGGGCCTCGATCCGGTCGCGGGCGAAGGCGGCGACGGCCGCCTCTCCCCCGGCGTTGCGCTCGATCCAGCGGAGCGCCTCGACGGCGAGGGAGTCGTACGACTGGTCGAAGGCGTCCCGGCCGCAGTCGGTGAGCGCGAAGACCTTCGCGGGGCGCCCGCGGGACCGGGTCCCGTAGACGCGCTTCTCGCGGGCTTCGACGACGTTCTCGGCGACCAGCGAGTCGAGGTGGCGGCGGACGGCGGCCTGGGTGAGGCGGAGCCGTTCGGCCAGGTCGGCGACGGTCGACGGCCCGTGGTCCAGGATCGACCGCGCGACCCGGTTGCGCGTGGAACGCTCTCGGGTCGCGAGTTCCTCCACCGGAGCCGCGCCAACGTTTTTCACAACGCCATTGTTGCGTAATTAATCGGGGAGTGACAAGCGGCGCCCTGACCGGTGACGATGGCGTGCATCACTCAGGTAAGGCTTACCTGACCTGCGGAAACGATCATTCGTGGGATGAATCGCGACCGCCCCGACCAGCGGTTTCCCAGCCCTCGGCCGGCTCGGCCGGCACGGCCACCGTCCGGCCCGCCTCGCTCATCAGACGCCGGAAGGAGGCCGCGTCGCGGACCGCCTCCACGCCCGGGTCGTTGTTGAAATAGACGTACGCGTCGGCCCCCTCCGACCAGCCCCCGACGATCCGCCCGGCCCACCCCTCCAGCGCTTGGCGGCCGTACGCGGGCCAGGGCGCGGCCCGGCCCTCGTGCAGCCGCAGATAGCACCAGTCCGCCGTCCGCCAGAGCGGCGTCACCGGCCTCGACCGCCGGTCCGCCCAGCAGAGCGCGGCGCCCCGCCCCACCAGCACCGCCTCGGTCCGGTCCGTCCACCACGAGGCGTGCCGGGGCTCGACGGCCACCCGCACCCCCGCCGGGAAGCAGGCGAGGACCGCGTCGAGCAGCCCTGGGTCGGCCCGCAGCGACGGCGGGAACTGGAGCAGGACCGGCCCGAGCCGGTCCCCGAGCCCCTCCGCCCGCTCCAGCAGCTGCGCCACCATCCCCTCCGGCTCCCGCAGCCGCTCGACGTGGGTCAGCCGGCGGTTCGCCTTGACCGCCATCACGAAGCCCTCGGGCGTCCGCTTCCGCCAGCCGGCGAAGGTGTCGCGCTCGGGCAGCCCGTAGAAGGCGCTGTTGTTCTCCACGGTGGCGAACCGGCGCGCGTACTCCTCCAGCCAGAGCCGCTGCGGCACGCCCTGGGGGTAGAACGTCCCCCGCCAGTCCTTGTACTGCCAACCCGAAGTGCCCACGAAGACCGTCATGCGGAGCCCCTGCCCCGTCCGCGGCCGCTCATCCGGCGCCGCCCGGTTGCGCCCCGGCCACCCCCCGCCGGGGGCGCGGCCCGTCCCGTACCGGCGGGTCCTTAGACTTCCCGACATGCACGGGAAGCCCTCGCCGAGTGAATCGGCCGACACCGCCGTCCGCGTCCGCGGCCTGGTCAAGCGGTACGGGAACAAGACCGCCGTCGACGGCCTCGACCTCGACGTCCGCGCGGGCACCGTCACCGCCGTCCTCGGCCCCAACGGGGCCGGCAAGACCACCACCGTCGAGACCTGCGAGGGATACCGCAGGCCCGACGCCGGCACCGTCCGCGTCCTCGGCCTCGACCCGGTCGCCGACGCCGCCGCCCTGCGCCCCAGGATCGGCGTGATGCTCCAGTCCGGCGGCGTCTACTCCGGCGCCCGCGCCGACGAGATGCTCCGCCACATGGCGAAACTCCACGCCCACCCGCTGGACGTGGACGCCCTCATCGAACGGCTCGGCCTCGGCTCCTGCGGCCGCACCGCCTACCGGCGCCTCTCCGGCGGTCAGCAGCAGCGCCTCGCGCTCGCCATGGCCGTCGTCGGCCGCCCCGAGCTCGTCTTCCTCGACGAGCCCACCGCCGGGCTCGACCCGCAGGCCCGCCGCGCCACCTGGGACCTCGTCCGCGAGCTGCGCGCCGACGGCGTCACCGTGGTCCTCACCACCCACTTCATGCAGGAGGCCGAGGAGCTCGCCGACGACGTCGCCATCGTCGACGCCGGCCGGGTCGCCGCCCAGGGCAGCCCCGACGAGCTGTGCCGGGGCGGCGCCGAGAACACCCTGCGCTTCACCGGCCGCCCCGGACTCGACCTGGGTTCCCTCCTCAAGGCGCTGCCGGACGGCTCGGCCGCCGCGGAGACGCTCCCCGGCACGTACCGCATCACCGGCACCGTCGACCCCCAGCTGCTCGCCACGGTCACCACCTGGTGCGCCCAGCACGGCGTCATGCCCGACGGCATCTCCGTCGAACGCCACACCCTCGAAGACGTCTTTCTGGAACTGACCGGCAAGGAGCTGCGGTCGTGAGCACCGGTACCTACTCCCCGAAGCCGGGGGCCGCCCCCGTCGGGCGGATGATCGCCGCGCAGACCGCCCTGGAGACCAGGATGCTGCTGCGCAACGGCGAGCAGCTGCTCCTGACGGTGATCATCCCCTCGCTGCTCCTGGTGCTCTTCTCGACCGTCGACATCATCGACACCGGCACCGACAAGGCCGTCGACTTCCTCGCCCCCGGCGTCCTCGCGCTCGCCGTGATGTCCACCGCCTTCACCGGGCAGGCCATCGCGACCGGCTTCGAGCGGCGGTACGGGGTGCTCAAGCGCCTCGGCGCCTCACCGCTCCCCCGCTGGGCGCTCATGACCGCCAAGACGCTCTCCGTCCTGGTCACCGAGGTCCTCCAGGTCGTGCTCCTGACGGCGATCGCCCTCGCGCTCGGCTGGTCGCCGCACGGCAACCCCCTCTCGGTCCTGCTGCTCCTGGTCCTCGGCACGGCCGCCTTCTCCGGGCTCGGCCTGCTGATGGCGGGCACGCTGAAGGCCGAGGCCACCCTCGCCGCCGCGAACCTGGTCTTCCTGCTGCTCCTGGTCGGCGGCGGGGTCATCGTCCCCATGGAGAAGTTCGGCGCGGCGGGCGACGTGCTCGCGCTGCTGCCGATCTCGGCGCTCTCCGACGGCCTGCGGGACGTGCTCCGGGACGGGGCCGCGATGCCGTGGGGCGACGCGGGGATCCTGGCCGTCTGGGCGGTCCTGGGGCTCGGGGCGGCGGCGCGGTTCTTCCGCTGGGAGTAACCGTAAGGTTCCGTTCCGCCATATACGCCCCCCTCGTGAAAGCGCGCACAAGCGCCGCCCTACGATAAGGGCCGTGCAGACCCCCCTCGCCTTCATCGCCCAGCGCTGGACCCCGTCCCCCCGGACGCTCCGGCGCGCCGCGCTCTCCGCCGTCGTGATGAGCGTGCTGATCATCGTGACCGGCGGCGCGGTCCGGCTGACCGGATCCGGCCTCGGCTGCGACACCTGGCCGAAGTGCACGGACGACAGCCTGATCGTCACCGCCGAGCAGGGCTTCCACGGCTACATCGAGTTCGGCAACCGGATGCTGACCTACGTCCTGTCGGCCGCCGTCGGCTGGGCGATCATCGCGGCCCGGTCCACCAAGCCGTGGCGCCGCGGTCTGACCCGCTGGGCCTGGGCGCAGTTCTGGATCGTGATGAGCAACGCCGTCATCGGCGGCATCACGGTCTGGATGGGCCTCAACCCGTGGACGGTCGCCGGCCACTTCCTCGCCGCGAACTCCCTGCTCACGGTCACCGTCATCACCTGGCACCGCACCGGCGAGGGCGACACCGCCCCCCGGCCCCGCGTACCGCGCCCGGTCCGCAAGCTGTCCTGGGCGATCACCGTCGTCTCCGCCCTGCTGATCATGCTCGGCACGACGGTCACCGGCGCCGGCAAGCACGCCGGTGACAGCAGCGACGTCCCGCGCATGCCCTGGGACTGGACGAACGCCGCCCACGTCCACGCCATCGCCGCCTGGATCGTCTGCGCCCTCGCCGTCGCCATGTGGCTGGTCCTGCGCGTCGTGGACGCCCCGGACGACACCCGCGCCCGCGCCCGCGACCTGCTGATCGTGCTGCTCGGCCAGGGCGCGATCGGTTACGTCCAGTACTTCACCGGGGTCCCCGAGCTCCTGGTCGCCGCCCACATGCTCGGCTCCTCGCTGATGTGGATCGCGGTCCTGCGCCTCGCCCTGAGCCTGCGCGAGCGCCCGCTCGACATGCCCGGGATCCCGGCCCAGGCGGACCCGGAACTGGCGAAGGCCTGACAGCCTCTGGATCCAAAATCCTGGATTCGAATTTTGGATCCAGAATCCGAATCCAGGATTTTGGATCCAGGATCCCGACGGGTCTACCGGCTCCCCCCGAGCCCGTAGACCCGTTTCGCGTTGTCCGTCGCGATCATCGCCGCCACCCGCTGCGCGTCCGTACGGGACCAGGCGCCGTCCATGACCCACTCGCCGAGCACCCGGGTGAGCGCCGAGCGGAACGTGCCGGCCGCGACCACGTGGAGCTCGGGGAGCCCCTGGGCGCCGCTGGAGAACAGCAGCTTGCCGAACGGCGCGCGCTCCAGGACCTCGGCGAGGACGGCCGCCGCCCGGGCCCCGGTGTGGGCGAGGACCGGGCCGAGGTCGGCGTACACGTGCGGGTGGAGCCCGGTCAGGTGGGCGGCCGCGCGGTGGTGCGGGTAGCGGTGCAGCAGCACCAGGTCGGCGCCGAGGCCCGCGGTGGCGGCGGCGAAGCCGTCCAGGGCGGCCGGATCCTCCGTGTGCAGCTGGAGGGGGCGCCCGGTGGTCACCGCGATCCACAGCAGATGGCGCAGCAGGACGGGGTCGGTGAGCCGGCCGCCGGCCGCGCGGGAGGCGAGCCAGCGCCCGGCGGCCCCGCGCACCTCTCCGGGGCCCGGCGGCACGGGCAGGGCCGCGGGCCCGCCCCGCACCCCGGAGGTCGAGCTGAACGCGACGGCGTCGGCGGCGGCCCCGTGGACGGCCTCGGCGAGCTCGGCGAGGAAGGCCTCGACGGTGCCGGAGGTGTCGGCGACCCGTGCGGCGAGGGGTTCGAGGCGGACGATCTCGTGGGCCTCGGCGGCGCCCGCGGCGCCGAGCTCGGCGGGGCGGGTGAGGTCGCCGGGGAGCCCCGTGTCGACCAGATAGGTGGAGATCCCGGAGGCGCGGAGGAGCCGGCGGCCCGCCTCGGCGGCGCCGAGTTCCCGGCGGCGGGCGAGGTAGCGGGCGGGCGGGCAGTGCGGTTCCAGGCCGAGGAGCGGCGGGCACCAGCGGCGCACCGCGAAGCCGGTCTGGGTGTCGAAGAAGGTGGTGCCCGGGGCGGGCCGTGCGGCGGGCCCGCCCGGGTGGCCGCCCAGATGGGCGCCGAGCTGGGCCTCGAAGGTGCCGAGGCCGAGCTCCGTACGGAGCACCCCGTGGCAGTGCTGGTCCACCAGGTTCGGCGTGTCGATCATCTCGGGGGGCTCCCTGTGTGGACGTGTCTCCACACGTCCTAACGGGTGAGCCCCGCGCGAGGTTGTTGCCTCGGTCGGCGTCAGCTGTTGGCCGGGCCGCCGACCTGGATGCCGGCCATCCGGGTCCACTCGTACGGGCCGGTGGTGACCTTGGCGGCGAACTCGCCGTCGAACTCCTCGTGGAGGGTCAGACCGGCCTTCTCGGCGGCCTGCTGCGCGATCGCGTACGACTTCGCGACGAGGTCGCCCCAGCCGCCGTCGGTGCCGACCAGGACGATCCGGGTGCCCGCCTGGCCGATGTGCGCGAGGTGTCCCTCGGCGCCGCCGTGCGCCTTGGAGAAGGCCTGGATCTCCTTGGCGAGCCGGGCCGCCCTGCGCTCTTCCTGCTTCGTTTCTGCCATGACACGGATGCTACCGAGGGGTAGATCAAGTGGCGACGGCCGGGCCGTGTGGGCTGTCCCACGTGACCCGGCCGTCGGCCGAACAAATTTTTTCGGATGAGCGCGGTTTTCAGATGAGCGCGCCCACGGCTGCTCTCAGCGGAGGAAGGGATCCACCGCCACCGCCACGAAGAGCAGCGAGACATAGGTGATGGACCAGTGGAAGAGGCGCATCTCCTTGAGCTTGGCGCCCGTCACCTCCGCCTTGGCGCGGTTGAGGAGCGCATGCGCCTCCCAGAGCCACCAGCCGCCGGTGAGCAGCGCCACCGCGGTGTAGAACCAGCCGGTGTAGCCCAGCGGGGTGAGCAGCAGGGAGACGGCGACCATGACCCAGCTGTAGACCACGATCTGCTTGGCGACGACCTTGTTGGAGGCGAGCACCGGCAGCATGGGCACGCCCGCGCGTGCGTAGTCGTCCTTCACCTTCATCGACAGCGGCCAGTAGTGCGGCGGCGTCCAGAAGAAGATAACGAGGAAGAGGATGACCGCGGCCCACGACATCGAGTTCGTCACGGCCGACCAGCCGATGAGCACCGGCAGACAGCCCGCGATGCCGCCCCAGACGATGTTCTGGGCGGTGCGCCGCTTCAGGATCATCGTGTAGATCACGACGTAGAAGAGGAGCGCCCCGAGCGAGAGGGCCGCGGACAGCCAGTTGACGAGCAGGCCGAACCAGAGCGTGGAGACCACGGCGAGGGTGAGTCCGAAGACCAGGCCCTCGCGCGGGGTGAGCACGCCGGTGACCAGCGGGCGCTGGGACGTGCGGTCCATCAGGGCGTCGATGTCCCGGTCGATGTACATGTTCAGCGCGTTGGCGCCGCCCGCGGAGAGGTAGCCGCCGAAGCAGGTGGCGAGCACCAGCCACAGGTCGGGCACGCCCTGCTCGGCGAGGAACATCACCGGAACGGTCGTGATGAGCAGCAGTTCGATGATCCGCGGCTTGGTCAGCGCCACGAATGCCTTGACGCGGGCCCCGAACGGCCGATGGCCCCCCGGGCTGGGAGTCAAGACGACCCCTGCGGGTCGGGACTCGACGGCCGTCACGCACACCCCTGACAGAGAAATTCCCAGCAAGCTCCCCGAGTGAAGACGGGGTAAAGCTTGCGCGTACCACGCCACTGTAGACGTTGCCCAGACGCCGATCTTCGCGGGGGTGGGGTCGTGTTGGCGCGGTACGTCCCAAGGGGTGGACGCGGTTCTCGGGTGAGTCCGGGCGCGCCTCGGGAGGCGAACCACCCCGACCACCGGCAGTCTTGCTGTGTCCGTTCATTTCGCCGCTCATTTGAGGGGCATGGACACGGAAAGCGGGGCGTTCCGCGGGGGTAGGCTCGACAACGCCGGTACACCCTCAGTCACCGGCTCAAGACATGTGGAGAGGAGCCCTGACCCAGGGTGAGCACTAAGCCGACCACCACAGACCTCGAGTGGACCGAGTTGGACCAGCGGGCCGTCGACACCGCCCGCATCCTGGCCGCGGACGCCGTACAGAAGGTCGGCAACGGCCATCCCGGTACGGCGATGAGCCTGGCGCCCGCCGCGTACACCCTCTTCCAGAAGGTGATGCGACACGACCCGGCCGACCCCGAGTGGGTCGGGCGCGACCGGTTCGTGCTCTCCGCGGGACACTCGTCCCTGACCCTCTACACCCAGCTGTACCTGGGTGGCTTCGGTCTCGAACTGGACGACCTGAAGTCCTTCCGCACCTGGGGCTCGAAGACCCCCGGTCACCCGGAGTACGGCCACACCGCCGGCGTCGAGACGACCACGGGCCCGCTGGGCCAGGGTGTCGCCAACGCGGTGGGCATGGCGATGGCCGCCCGCTTCGAGCGCGGTCTGTTCGACCCGGAGGCCGCCACCGGCGCGTCGCCGTTCGACCACCGGGTCTACGTGATCGCCGGTGACGGCTGCCTCCAGGAGGGCATCTCCGCGGAGGCGTCCTCGCTCGCCGGCCACCAGAAGCTGGGCAACCTGATCCTGCTGTGGGACGACAACCACATCTCGATCGAGGGCGACACCGAGACGGCCGTGTCCGAGGACACGATGAAGCGGTACGAGGCGTACGGCTGGCACGTCCAGCGCGTCGAGCCGCAGGCGAACGGCGACCTGGACCCGGCCGCGCTGTACGCGGCGATCAAGGCCGCCGAGGCCGAGACCGAGCGTCCGTCGTTCATCGCGATGCGCTCGATCATCGCCTGGCCCGCGCCGAACGCGCAGAACACCGAGGCCGCGCACGGCTCGGCGCTCGGCGACGAGGAGATCGCGGCCACCAAGCGGGTCCTGGGCTTCGACCCGGAGCAGACCTTCGAGGTCTCGGACGAGGTCATCGCGCACACCCGCGCGCTCGGCGACCGCGGCCGCGAGGCCCGCGCCGCCTGGGACAAGCAGCTCGCCGAGTGGCGTACGGCCAACCCGGAGCGCGCCGCCGAGTTCGACCGCATCCAGGCGAACGAGCTGCCCGCCGGCTGGGCCGAGAAGCTCCCGGTCTTCGAGCCGGGCAAGGGTGTCGCCACCCGTGCCGCCTCGGGCCAGGTCCTCAAGGCGCTCGGCGCGGTCATCCCGGAGCTGTGGGGCGGCTCGGCCGACCTCGCCGGCTCGAACAACACGACGATCGACAAGGACTCGTCGTTCCTGCCCGAGGGCAACCCGCTGCCGGAGGCCGACAAGTACGGCCGCACGATCCACTTCGGCATCCGCGAGCACTCCATGGCCGCGGAGATGAACGGCATCGCGCTGCACGGCAACACGCGCATCTACGGCGGCACCTTCCTGGTGTTCTCCGACTACATGCGCAACGCGGTGCGCCTGTCCGCGCTGATGCACCTGCCCGTGACGTACGTCTGGACGCACGACTCGATCGGTCTGGGCGAGGACGGCCCGACGCACCAGCCGGTGGAGCACCTGGCCTCGCTGCGCGCGATCCCGGGTCTGAACGTGGTCCGTCCGGCCGACGCCAACGAGACGGCGATCGCCTGGCGCGAGATCATGCAGCGCCACACCAAGGTCTTCGGCAAGGGCGCCCCGCACGGTCTGGCGCTGACCCGCCAGGGCGTGCCGACGTACGCGCCGAACGAGGACACGGTCAAGGGCGGCTACGTGCTGTTCGAGGCCGAAGGCGGCGAGCCGGAGGTCGTGCTGATCGGCACGGGCTCCGAGGTGCACCTGGCCGTCGAGGCCCGTGAGCAGCTCCAGGCCGCCGGCGTCCCGACCCGTGTGGTCTCGATGCCGTCCGTGGAGTGGTTCGAGGAGCAGGACCAGGCGTACAAGGACTCGGTCCTGCCGCCGTCGGTGAAGGCCCGGGTCGCGGTCGAGGCCGGCATCGGTCTCACCTGGCACAAGTACGTCGGTGACGCCGGCCGGATCGTCTCCCTGGAGCACTTCGGTGCCTCGGCGGACGCGAAGGTCCTGTTCCGCGAGTTCGGTTTCACGCCGGAGGCGATCGTCGCCGCCGCACGGGAATCTCTCGACGCCACCGCGCGCTGACGCGAATACGTACGACTTAATGGAGATGCAATTCTCATGACAGACGCTCTCAAGCGCCTCTCCGACGAAGGCGTCGCGATCTGGCTGGACGACCTCTCGCGCAAGCGGATCACGTCCGGCAACCTGGCCGAGCTCATCGACCAGAGCCACGTGGTCGGTGTGACCACGAACCCGTCGATCTTCCAGAAGGCCATCACGTCGGGTGACGGCTACGAGCAGCAGCTCGTGGACCTCGCCGCCCGCAAGGTGACCGTCGACGAGGCCATCCGCATGATCACGACGGCGGACGTCCGTGACGCCGCCGACATCCTGCGGCCGGTCTTCGACGCGACCGACGGCCAGGACGGCCGGGTCTCCATCGAGGTCGACCCCCGTCTCGCCCACGAGACGGCCGCCACCATCGCCGAGGCCAAGCAGCTGGCCTGGCTGGTGGACCGCCCCAACACCCTGATCAAGATCCCGGCCACCAAGGCGGGTCTGCCGGCGATCACCGAGGTCATCGGCCTCGGCATCAGCGTCAACGTGACGCTGATCTTCTCGCTGGAGCGCTACCGCGCGGTCATGGACGCCTACCTGGCGGGTCTGGAGAAGGCCCGCGAGCGCGGCCTCGACCTCTCCAAGATCCACTCGGTGGCCTCCTTCTTCGTGTCCCGCGTGGACACGGAGATCGACAAGCGCCTCGACGGCATCGGCACCGACGAGGCCAAGGCGCTCAAGGGCAAGGCCGCCCTGGCCAACGCCCGTCTGGCCTACGAGGCGTACGAGGAGGTCTTCTCCTCGGACCGCTGGGCCGCCCTCGACAAGGCGCAGGCCAACAAGCAGCGTCCGCTGTGGGCCTCGACCGGCGTCAAGGACCCGGCGTACAAGGACACGCTGTACGTCGTCGACCTGGTCGCCCCCGGCACGGTGAACACCATGCCGGAGGCCACCCTGGAGGCCACCGCCGACCACGGCGAGGTCACCGGCGACACCATCCGCGGCACCTACGAGCAGTCGCGGGCCGAGCTGGCCGCCGTCGAGAAGCTGGGCATCAGCTACGACGACGTCGTCCAGCTCCTGGAGGACGAGGGCGTCGAGAAGTTCGAGGCGTCCTGGAACGACCTGCTCAAGTCCACCGAGGCGGAGCTCGCGCGCCGCGGATCTTCGGAGGCGTAAGCACTTTGAGCGCAGTCCACGGAGTCAACCCGCTCCGTGACGCCGCAGACCGACGGCTCCCGCGCATCGCGGGGCCGTCGGGTCTGGTGATCTTCGGCGTCACGGGCGATTTGTCCCGTAAGAAGCTGATGCCCGCCGTCTACGACCTGGCCAACCGCGGCCTGCTGCCGCCGGGCTTCTCGCTCGTCGGCTTCGCCCGGCGGGAGTGGGCGAACGAGGACTTCGCACAGGAGGTCCACGACGCGGTCGAGCAGCACGCCCGCACCCCGTTCCGCGAGGAGGTGTGGCAGCAGCTCATCCAGGGGATGCGCTTCGTCCAGGGCGACTTCGACGACGACAACGCCTTCGAGCAGCTGAAGAACACCATCGAGGAGCTCGACAAGGCCCAGGGCACCGGAGGCAACTTCGCCTTCTACCTGTCCGTGCCGCCGAAGTTCTTCCCCCTGGTCGTGCAGCAGCTCAAGAAGCACGGTCTGGCGGACCAGAAGAACGGCTCGTGGCGCCGTGCCGTCATCGAGAAGCCCTTCGGCCACGACCTGGTCTCCGCCAAGGAGCTCAACGAGGTCGTCCACGAGGTCTTCCCGCCCGAGGCGGTCTTCCGGATCGACCACTACCTCGGCAAGGAGACCGTCCAGAACATCCTGGCGCTCCGCTTCGCCAACACCCTCTTCGAGCCGATCTGGAACCGGTCGTACGTCGACCACGTGCAGATCACCATGGCCGAGGACATCGGCATCGGCGGCCGCGCCGGCTACTACGACGGCATCGGCGCCGCCCGCGACGTCATCCAGAACCACCTGCTCCAGCTGCTCGCGCTGACCGCGATGGAGGAGCCCGCCTCCTTCGACGCCGACGCGCTGGCCGCCGAGAAGACCAAGGTCCTCGGCGCGGTCAAGCTGCCCAAGGACCTGGGCAAGTCCACGGTCCGCGGCCAGTACGCGGCCGGGTGGCAGGGCGGCGCGAAGGCCGTCGGCTACCTCCAGGAAGACGGCATCGACCCGCAGTCGAAGACCGACACCTACGCGGCCATCAAGGTGGAGATCGACAACCGCCGCTGGGCGGGCGTCCCGTTCTACCTGCGGACCGGCAAGCGCCTGGGCCGCCGCGTCACCGAGATCGCGGTCGTCTTCCAGCGCGCCCCGCACTCCCCCTTCGACCACACCGCGACCGAGGAGCTCGGCCGCAACGCCATCGTGATCCGCGTCCAGCCGGACGAGGGCGTGACGGTGCGGTTCGGCTCCAAGGTGCCCGGCACCCAGATGGAGATCCGGGACGTGTCGATGGACTTCGCCTACGGGGAGTCCTTCACCGAGTCCAGCCCCGAGGCGTACGAGCGGCTCATCCTCGACGTCCTGCTCGGCGACTCCAACCTCTTCCCGCGTGTCGAGGAGGTCGAGCTGTCCTGGAAGATCCTCGACCCGATCGAGCAGTTCTGGGACACGCACGGCAAGCCCGCCCAGTACGAGTCCGGGACCTGGGGCCCGGTCGAGGCGGACGAGATGCTCGCACGAGACGGCAGGAGCTGGCGCCGGCCATGAAGACCGACCTGACGGACACCACGTCCTCCAAGATCAACAAGGCGCTGGTGCTCGGGCGGCGGGCGATCGGCACGCCGGCCGTCGGCATGGTGCTCACCCTCGTGATCGTCACCGACGAGGAGAACGCCTACGACGCGCTCAAGGCGGCCAACGAGGCGTCCCGCGAGCACCCCTCGCGGACCCTCGTCGTCATCAAGCGGGTCTCGCGCTCCCCGCGGGACCGCGCCACGGCGCGGCTCGACGCCGAGGTCCGCCTCGGCGCCGACGCCAGCACCGGCGAGACGGTGGTGCTCCGGCTGTACGGCGAGGTCGTCGACCACGCCCAGTCGGTGGTGCTGCCGCTGCTCCTCCCGGACGCCCCCGTCGTCGTCTGGTGGCCGGTGAACGCGCCGTCCGACCCGGCGAACGACCCGCTGGGCGCCCTCGCCCAGCGCCGGGTGACCGACACGTACTCCGCCGAGCAGCCCATCCAGGAGCTGACCGCGCGCGCGGACGCGTACACCCCGGGCGACACGGACCTCTCGTGGACCCGGATCACCCCGTGGCGTTCGATGCTCGCCGCCGCGCTCGACCAGGTCGTGTGCGAGGTCACCTCGGCCGAGGTGGAGGGCGAGGAGTTCAACCCGAGCGTCGAGCTGCTGGCCATGTGGCTGGCCGACCGGCTGAAGGTGCCCGTGCGGCGCTCGAAGTCGGCGGGCCCCGGTCTCACCTCCGTACGGATGCAGACCAACGCCGGCCCGATCGTGCTCGACCGGCCGGACGGCTCGCTCGCCACGCTGTCGATACAGGGCCAGCCGGACCGTGCCGTGGCGCTCAAGCGCCGCGAGACGTCCGAGCTGATCGCGGAGGAGCTGCGCCGCCTCGACCCGGACGACACCTACGCGACGGCGCTCAAGTTCGGTCTGGAGCGGCTGGACGAGGAGGCGGCGACGACCGCGCCCGAAACCGTCGTCGACACGGTCGTGGAGACGGTGGTGGAGGAGGTGGCGGAGGCCGTCGAGGAGAAGGCCCCCGCCCCCAGGCCCGCCGCGAAGAAGACCCCGGCCAAGAAGGCGGCGGCCAAGTGAGCACCCCTCAGCTGGTCGTCCACCGCGACAAGGAGCTGATGGCCGAGGCCGCCGCGGCCCGGCTGATCACCAGGATCGTGGACGCCCAGGCCGCCCGCGGCTCCGCCTCGGTCGTGCTGACCGGCGGCCGCAACGGCAACGGCCTGCTCGCGGCGCTCGGTTCGGCGCCCGCGCGGGACGCGGTCGACTGGTCGCGGCTCGACCTGTGGTGGGGCGACGAGCGGTTCCTGCCCGAGGGAGACCCCGAGCGGAACGTCACCCAGGCCCGGGAGGCGCTGCTCGACCGGGTGCCGCTCGACCCGGCCCGGGTGCACGCCATGCCGGCCTCGGACGGTCCGTACGGCGGCGACGTCGACGCGGCGGCCGAGGCCTACGCGGCCGAGCTCGCGGCGGCCGCCGGTCCCGGCGACCACGGCGGGGTGCCGACCTTCGACGTGCTGATGCTGGGCGTCGGCCCGGACACCCATGTCGCCTCGCTCTTCCCGGAACTGCCGGCGGTCCGCGAGACCGAGCGGACGGTGGTCGGGGTGCGCGGCGCGCCGAAGCCGCCGCCGGTCCGCGTCTCGCTGACGCTCCCGGCGATCCGGGCGGCGAAGGAGGTCTGGCTGCTCGCGGCCGGCGAGGACAAGGCGAAGGCCGCGGCGATCGCGCTGTCGGGCGCGGGCGAGGTGCAGGCCCCGGCGGCCGGTGCCCACGGCCGCTCGCGGACGCTGTGGCTGCTCGACACGGCCGCCGCGTCGGAGCTGCCGCGGAGCCTGTATCCGCCGGCTTCCGCCTGATCCGGCTGTACGGAGGCCCGGTTCACCTCTCGGTGGGCCGGGCCTTCGGCGTTTCCGGGTCGGGCGTTTCCAGGAAGGGCGCGAGGAGTCCCGGTACGGCCTCGGCGGCGAAGGCCAGGCCCTGGCTCTCGCCCGCGTCGAGGATCTCGTACGCGCCCTCGCCCGCCGCCGTCGTGGCGGTGAGGGTCAGGATCCCGGCGCGCCGCTGGAAGTACGACTGCTTGACGGTCCAGCCGATGACGCCGGAGCGCTGGAGGGCGACCGTGACCCGCCGGACCGCACCCGAACGGGTCACCAGATAGCCGCCGCTGACGCCGTGTCCGAGGGAGCGGTGGGCGTCGCGGGCGAAGAGCAGGGCGATCGGGGTGAGGACGAGGGCGCAGCCGGCCGCCGCGTACAGCAGGACCGGCGTCAGGAACAGGCCGAGGACGGCGAGGAGCGCGGCGGGTCCGAGGGCGCTCCACAGGGCCCAGTGCAGCCGTCGGGTACGGGCGGCCCGGGGGTGGGCGGCGAGGGGCGCCGCGGTGGGCGGTTCGGGCTCGCGCAGCACGAGGGCGGCGACCCGCTCGGCGCGCTCCCGGGGGACGGCCGGCAGCAGGTTCTTCAGGTCGCCGTGCTTGTCGTCGTCGTCCTGGGCGAGGCCGGTGGCGACGGCGTCGACGCGGGCGGCCCCGAACAGCCGCACCCCGAGCGGCTCGACGAGCTCGATCCCGCGCAGCCGGCGCTCCTCCAGGGTGACCGAGCGGGCGGTGAACAGGCCGCGGCGGACGCGGAGGGTGCCGCCGGGCTCGCGCTCCAGGCGGTAGTTCCACCACATCTCGACCCAGAGGCCGAGGGCGCCGACGGCTCCGGTGACGGTGGCGAGCAGGACCAGGTCGACGATCGTCCAGACGAGGGAGGTGTCCCGGAAGCGGTCCTCTGTCCAGTCGATGACCTTCCCCTGGACGCCGAACCAGTCGCTGACCTGCAGGACGGCACCGATCACCGCGCCGCCGAGGGCGGGGGCGAGGAAGGAGACGGGGGCGTAGCGGATCCAGCGCGGGTCGAGGGTGGCCAGGGCGCCGTCCTGGCCGGGCTCCCCGGGGGCGGCGGTGCCGACGAGGAGCTCCTGCCGGAGCCGCTCGCCCTCGGCACGGGTGACCAGGTCGAGTTCGAGGGTGGACTCGCCGCCGGTGTGCTCGCCGGTGCCGATGCGGACCTTGACGAGGCCGAGGACGCGCTGGAGGGGGTTGGCGGTGAGGTCGACGCTGCGGATCCGCTCCCGGGCCAGGGAGCGGCGCTTGAGCAGCAGCAGCCCGGTGTGCAGGTCGACCTTGGCGGGGCCGATCCGGTAGCGGGTGCGGCGCAGCCGGATCCAGTCGGCGGCGGTGCCGGTGAGGACGAGCAGGGCGGCGCCGGCGAGGACCCAGGCGACGGCCTGCCACAGGGGCCGGCCTCCCGAGAGGGCGGCCACGGCCGGGAGGGCCGCGCCGCCGGCCACCCCGCAGAGGACGGCGGCCCCGGCGAGCAGGGTCCGCGGGTCGAGCCGCCGCCACTGCTCCTCGCTCATGTGGCGTCCCCGGGGGCGGCCCGGGTGAGCGCGGTGAGCCGTTCGGCGAGCTCGGCGGCGAGCTCGTGGTCGAGGCCCTCGATGCGGATCGCGCCCTTGGAGGAGGCGGTGGTGACGGTGACGGTGGCGAGCCGGAGGGCCTGCTCAAGGGGGCCGCGTACGGTGTCGACCGTCTGGATCCGGGACATCGGGGCGATCCGCCACTCCTGCCAGAGGGCCCCGGTGCGCACGTAGACGGCCTCGTCGGTGACCTCCCAGCGGTGCACCCGGAACCACCAGGCGGGGAAGAACGCGGTGCAGGCCAGGCCCAGGGCCGCCACGGTTCCGGCCGCGAGCAGCAGCCATGACCGGGCGGGCCCGATCAGCGTGGCGAGCACGGCCAGGACCGCCACCGGGACGGCCGTGGTCACGAGCAGCCGCCCCCTCCACCAGGTGACGGCCCGCTCGTCGACGGCGTTCCTGGGCGGCCGCAGCCGCACCGCGTCCTCCCCCGTCACGCGGTTACCGTCCGCGCAGCGAGCGGTAGGCCGAGACGAGTCCGGCGGTGGAGCTGTCGAGCCGCTCGCCGCCCTCGCCCTCCGTCAGGACCGGTTCGATCTTCTTGGCGAGGACCTTGCCGAGCTCGACGCCCCACTGGTCGAAGGAGTCGATGTTCCAGACGGCGCCCTGGACGAAGACCTTGTGCTCGTAGAGCGCGATCAGCTGGCCGAGTACGGAGGGGGTGAGCGCGTCGGCGAGGATCGTGGTGGTCGGGTGGTTGCCCTGGAAGGTCTTGTGCGGGACGAGCTCCTCGGCGACGCCCTCGGCCCGTACCTCCTCGGGCGTCTTGCCGAAGGCGAGCGCCTGGGTCTGGGCGAAGAAGTTGGCCATGAGCAGGTCGTGCTGGGCGACGAGCCCGGGCAGCAGGTCGTCGACGGGACGGGCGAAGCCGATGAAGTCGGCCGGGATGACCTTGGTGCCCTGGTGGATCAGCTGGTAGTAGGCGTGCTGCCCGTTGGTGCCGGGGGTGCCCCAGACGACGGGGCCGGTCTGCCAGTCGACCCGGTTGCCCTCGCGGTCCACCGACTTGCCGTTGGACTCCATGTCGAGCTGCTGGAGGTAGGCGGTGAACTTGGACAGGTAGTGGGAGTACGGCAGGACGGCGTGCGACTGGGCGTCGAAGAAGGCGCCGTACCAGACGCCGAGGAGGCCGAGGAGCAGCGGCGCGTTCTCCTCGGGCGGGGCGGTGCGGAAGTGCTCGTCGACGAGGTGGAAGCCGTCGAGCATCTCGCGGAAGCGCTCCGGGCCGATGGCGATCATCAGGGAGAGGCCGATGGCGGAGTCGTAGGAGTAGCGGCCGCCGACCCAGTCCCAGAACTCGAACATGTTCGTGGTGTCGATGCCGAACTCCTCGACCTTCTCGGCGTTGGTCGAGAGGGCCACGAAGTGCTTGGCGACGGCCTCCTGGCCGGCGCGCAGCCCGGTGAGGAGCCAGTTGCGGGCGGAGGTGGCGTTGGTGATCGTCTCGATGGTGGTGAAGGTCTTCGAGGCGACGATGAAGAGCGTCTCGGCGGGGTCGAGGTCGCGGACGGCCTCGTGGAGGTCGGCGCCGTCGACGTTGGAGACGAAACGGAACGTCAGGTCCCGCTGGGTGAAGGAGCGCAGGACCTCGTAGGCCATGGCGGGACCGAGGTCGGAGCCGCCGATGCCGATGTTCACGATGTTCTTGATCGGCTTGCCGGTGTGGCCGGTCCACTCGCCGGCGCGGACCTTGTCGGCGAAGGCGCCCATCCTGTCGAGGACGGCGTGGACGCCGGGGACCACGTTCTCCCCGTCGACCTCGATCACGGCTCCGCGGGGGGCGCGCAGCGCGGTGTGGAGGACGGCGCGGTCCTCGGTGGTGTTGATCTTCTCGCCGCGGAACATGGCGTCGCGGAGCTCGGCGACGCCGGTGGCGGCAGCGAGTTCGCGCAGCAGGGTCAGCGTCTCGTCGGTGACGAGGTGCTTGGAGTAGTCCAGATAGAGGTCGCCGACGCGCAGGGTGTTGCGGGTGCCCCGCTCCGGGTCGGCGGCGAACAGTTCGCGCAGATGGGTCTCGCCCAGCTGCTCACGGTGCTTGCCGAGGGCCGCCCACTCGGGCAGCCGGTTGAGCCTGATTCGGCCTTCGCTGGTCATCTCGGACATCGCCCATTCCTTCTCGGTACTGCTTGTCTGCCCCGCTGCACCCCCCAACCTAATTGATCAGGGGAGCGGGTGACGGGAAGGAGGCCGTGAACGCCGAACGGGCCCTGCCCGCGAACCGAGTTCGCGGGCAGGGCCCGTTCGTCACACCGTCACACCAGGTCTCAGATCTCGCCGCGCAGCTTGGCGAGCGCCTCGGCGAGGATCGCCTCGCCGTCCGCGTCGCTGCGGCGCTCACGCACATAGGCGAGGTGGGTCTTGTACGGCTCCGTGCGCGGCGGGTCCGGCGGGTTGTCCCGGTCCTGGCCCGCCGGGAAGCCGCAGCGCGGGCAGTCCCAGGTGTCCGGGACCGCCGCGTCGCTGGCGAAGCTCGGCTGCGTCTCGTGCCCGTTCGAGCACCAGAAGGAGATGCGGAGGCGCGGTGCCGACTCGCCCCGCTCGGCCTCCCCCATCGGCCCCGCTCCGACCCGGCTTCCCCGGATCGCGTTGCCACTTGCCACGGTCGTAACTCCCTGCGTGATGGTGCTCGAAGATGCCCCAGTCTACGTAAGGCCCAACGCGCGTCCAGTGGTTGGAGTTACCCGTCCAGCTTCATCAGCAGACCGAGTACCACAATGCACGCGAACCAGCACAGACCGACCACGACCGTGATCCGGTCCAGGTTCCGCTCGGCGACCGAGGAGCCGCCGACGGAGGACTGCATGCCGCCTCCGAACATGTCGGAGAGGCCGCCGCCCTTCCCCTTGTGCATCAGCACGAGCAGCATCAGCAGCGCGCTGAAGACGATCAGGGCGATCGAGAACCCCATAACCACGGCTGGACCAACTTCCTCGGACTTATACGGACGGGGGCCGGGCACCTGCCCGACCCCCGCAAGGGTACGACGTAACTCCGCTACCGCATACTCACTGGTCGCGGAAGCGCACGATCTTGACGAACTCGTCGGCGTCCAGCGCCGCGCCGCCCACCAGGGCGCCATCGACGTCCGGCTGGGCCATGATCGCGGCGACGTTCCCGGCCTTGACGGAGCCGCCGTACTGGATGCGGACCTTGTCGGCCAGCTCCTGCGAGTACAGCTCGGCGAGGCGGCCGCGGATCGCCCCGCAGACCTCCTGGGCGTCCTCGGGCGTGGCGACCTCGCCGGTGCCGATGGCCCACACCGGCTCGTACGCGATCACGATGGTCTCGGCCTGCTCGGCCGGGACGTCCTTCAGGCCGCCGTCGATCTGCGCGAGGGTGTACTCGACCTGGTTGCCCGCCTTGCGGACGTCCAGGCCCTCGCCGACGCAGAGGATCGGGGTCACGCCGTGCTTGAAGGCGGCCTTCACCTTGGCGTTGCAGACCTCGTCGTTCTCGGCGTGGTACTGGCGGCGCTCGGAGTGGCCGACGGCGACGTAGGCGCACTTCAGCTTGGACAGCATCAGGCCCGAGATCTCGCCGGTGTAGGCACCGGAGTCGTGCTCCGAGATGTCCTGGGCGCCGTACTTGATCTTCAGCTTGTCGCCGTCGACCAGGGTCTGGACGGACCGCAGGTCGGTGAAGGGGACGAGGACGGCGACCTCACAGGCGTCGTAGTCCTTGTCGGTCAGGGCGAAGGCGAGCTTCTGGACGTGGGCGATGGCCTCGAGGTGGTTGAGGTTCATCTTCCAGTTGCCCGCCATCAGCGGGGTGCGGGTGGTCATGAGTGGGTCAGTCCTCCAGTGCGGCGAGGCCGGGGAGCGTCTTGCCCTCGAGGTATTCGAGGGAGGCGCCGCCACCGGTAGAAATGTGGCCGAACGCGTTCTCGTCGAAGCCCAGGGTGCGGACGGCCGCGGCGGAGTCGCCACCGCCGACGACCGTGAAGGCCGGGGAGTCGACGAGCGCCTGGGCGACGGCCCTGGTGCCCTCGGCGTAGTCGGGGTGCTCGAAGACGCCCATCGGCCCGTTCCAGAAGACGGTGGCGGCGTCGGCGAGCTTCGAGGCGTAGAGCTCGGAGGTCGCGGGGCCGATGTCCAGGCCCATCTGGCCGGCCGGCATGGCGTCCGCGGCGACCGTCTCCGGGTGGGTCGGGGCCTTGGTCTTCATGTCGGGGAACCCGGGCGCGACCACGACGTCGACGGGGAGCACGAACTCCACGCCGGACGCCTCGGCCCGCTTCAGGTACTCCTGGACCACCGGGATCTGGTCCTCCTGGAGCAGCGAGCTGCCGACCTCGTGGCCCTGGGCCTTGAGGAAGGTGAAGACCATGCCGCCGCCGACGAGGATGCGGTCGGCCTTCTCCAGGAGGTGGTCGATCACGCCGAGCTTGTCGGAGACCTTGGAACCGCCGAGCACGACGGCGTACGGCCGCTGGACGTCCTCGGTGAGCTTCTTGAGGACGCCGACCTCGGTGGCGATGAGGTGGCCGGCGTAGTGCGGCAGCCGGGCCGGGAGGTCGAAGACCGAGGCGTGCTTGCGGTGCACGGCGCCGAAGCCGTCGCCGACGTAGAGGTCGGCGAGGGCGGCGAGCTGGTCGGCGAAGGCGCCGCGCTCGGCGTCGTCCTTCGAGGTCTCGCCGGCGTTGAAGCGGAGGTTCTCGATGACGGCCACCTGGCCGTCGCCGAGGCCGGCGACCGTGGCGGTGGCGGACTCGCCGACCGTGTCGGTCGCGAAGGCCACCTCGGCGCCGAGCAGCTCGCCGAGGCGGGCGGCGGCCGGCGCGAGCGAGAAGGCCGGGTCCGGGGCGCCCTTGGGGCGGCCCAGGTGCGAGGCGACCACGACGCGGGCGCCGGCGTCGGCGAGCGCCTTGACCGTGGGGACGACGGCGCGGATGCGGCCGTCGTCGGTGATGGTGGTGCCGTCGAGCGGCACGTTGAGGTCGGCGCGGACGAACACGCGCTTTCCTTCGACGCCCTCTTCGAGAAGCTCGTCGATCGTCTTCATCTGTTAACAGACTCCTTGGTACGCGGTGGAGCACACAAACAGGGCTCGCACAGCGCGGCATTGCGCTGCCCGAGCCCTGCTCACATCGAAAGCCTGCCCTGAACCCTAGAGCTTAGAGCTGGCCGCCGACGAAGACGGTGAGGTCGACGAGACGGTTGGAGTAACCCCACTCGTTGTCGTACCAACCGAGGATCTTGACCGTGCTGCCTTCCTGGACCATTGTCAGGGAAGCGTCGAAGGTGCAGGACGCCGGGTCGCTGACGATGTCCGAGGAGACGATCGGGTCCTCGGTGTAGAACAGGATCCCCTTGAGGTCGCCGTCGTCGGCGGCCTTCTTGAACGCGGCGTTGACCTCGTCCTTGGTGACCTCGCGGTCGAGGGTGACGACCAGGTCGGTGGCGGAGCCGGTCGGGACCGGGACGCGCATGGCGATGCCGTCGAGCTTGCCCTTGAGCTGCGGGAGGACCAGGGCGGTGGCCTTGGCGGCGCCCGTCGTGGTCGGGATGATGTTCTCCGCGGCGGCGCGGGCGCGGCGCAGGTCCTTGTGCGGGAAGTCCAGGATGCGCTGGTCGTTGGTGTAGGCGTGGACCGTGGTCATCAGGCCCTTGACGATGCCGAAGTTCTCGTCGAGGACCTTGGCCATCGGCGCGACGCAGTTGGTGGTGCAGGACGCGTTCGAGATGACGTCGTGCTTCGCCGGGTCGTACTTGTCCTGGTTGACGCCCATGACGATGGTGATGTCCTCGTCGGTGGCCGGAGCCGAGATGAGGACCTTCTTGGCGCCGCCGGCGAGGTGCTTCGCGGCGTCGGCCTTCTTGGTGAAGATGCCCGTCGACTCGATGACGATGTCGACGCCCAGGTCGCCCCAGGGGATGTCCGCCGGGTCGCGCTCGGACAGCACCTTGATGGTGTGGCCGTCGACGGTGATGGTGTCGGCAGTGTGGGTCACCTCGGCCTTGAGGCGGCCCAGGATGGTGTCGTACTTGAGCAGGTGGGCGGTGGTCGCGGTGTCACCCAGGTCGTTGACAGCCACGATCTCGATGTCGGCACCCTGCTCAAGGAGCGCTCGGAAGTAGTTCCGGCCGATGCGGCCAAAGCCGTTGATGCCTACGCGGATCGTCACGAACCGATCTCCTCGTCAGCTAACGCCGGAGTGCTCGACGCCGGCGAGATTTTTGATTGTTTGGGATGTCCCCGACCGCTTACGACCCTACCCTCCCGGCCGCCGGTGAGTGACATCGTGCACAGCCGTACGCGCCCGGAAAGTGGCGGAAAACGGTCGACGGCCCGTACTTGTCAACGGGTACGGGCCGTCTTGGGACCTTTGTCCCGACTACTCTCCGTCAGCGCCGGAGCGCTCCGAGGGCCCGGCCGATGAGCCGCGCCCGCTCCGCCGTGCCGGGCACGTGCTCCAGGCCGAAGCCGAGGAGGACGGTGTCACGGGTGGTGACCGCCGCCTGGGAGTGGAAGAGCGCCGCGGAGCGCGTCCAGTCGGAGGCGTTGCCGGGGCTGCCGGCGGGGGCGCCCGGCACGGTCCAGGCGCCGAGGGAGGTCTCGAAGCCCTCCGCCTCGGTGGTGGTCCCGGTGACGAGCCGGGTGTCGTCGACGAAGGCGCCCATCTCGCCCGTACCGGGGTCGGAGACGTACGAGATCGCGAGCTCGACCTTCTTGCCGGCCCAGGCGCTCAGGTCGACGGAGGCCTGCCGCCAGCCGTTGGAGGGGCCGGTGAAGGCGTTCCAGGAGCCGGTGGTGCCGGTGGGCGCGCAGCCGTCCCCGCCGACGGTGAGGTAGTGGGCGAGGAAGGGGTGGGCGCGGACGTAGTAGCCCTCGCCGCAGTCGGCCGGGGGCTCCGTGGAGGTGCCGCCGTTGAGGTCGGGCAGGGTGGTCCAGTCGTCCTGGCCGACGGTGTGGGCCTCGACGACGAGGTTGTCGTAGCCGGGCTCGGTGTCGTAGCTGACCTGGAAGTCCAGGCGCGGCTTCGTCCCGGCGACGACCCCGGTGAGGTCGACGGTCCTGGCGAGCCGGGACCAGTCGTCGTCGGCGTGCTTGACGGCCGCGAAGGTCGAGCCCTCGGCGGGCTCGAAGGGGGTGCGGATGCCCGGGTAGTCACCGGCGGAGGCGCTGCTCGCGAACTGCGGGAACTCCTCCGGCTTCAGGGTGTCCGAGGTGACGGTGTACGCGCCCGCGTTGTCCAGCAGGTTGTCGGCGGCGGCGCCGAGCGTCGCGCCGACTCCGGCGAAGGCGCCCGTGCCGGCGAAGCCGGGCGGGTTCTTGAGGCCCGCGCGGTGGTAGGCCCCCAGGTAGTACTGGGCGAAGTCGTTGGACTCGGCCCGGCCGATCTGGGTGAGCCCGCCGGACTTCTCACCGGCGTCGATCAGCTTGCCGCCCTCGTTGAGGTAGGCGCGGACGGCGAGCTGGGCGGCCCCGGTGGGGCGTTCGGCGCCGGTGTACCAGACGACGGTACGGAAGTGGGAGAGCACGCCGAGGGCGTCGGGGGCGCCCTGGGTGGCGACGTCCCAGACGGCGGCCGCGCGCTTGTTGTCGGCGAGCGCCTTCACGTATTCCGCGGTGTGCTTCGCGGCGGTGGTGCCGCCCTCGTCGGCGAGGACGAGCACGTCGCCGCGGGGGCGCTCGGCCACCTTGTACGTGAAGGGGGCGGAGGCGGTGGCCCGGCCCTCGCGGGTGCGGGCGGTGAACCAGACCTCGACGGAGTCGCCGGGGCGGGCGCCCTCGACCCCGGCGCGGTACTCGTCGAAGTAGAGGTTGTCCCCGCCGCCGTAGGTCTCGCCGCCCTTCCAGGCCTTCAGCTTCTCGCTGTGGGTGCGGCCGCCGTTGATCCGGTACTTCAGGGTCTTGGCGCGCAGCGACTTGCGGGCGGTGACGGCGACCTCCTGCTCCTGGCCGCGGGCGTAGGAGGTGGTGAAGGCCTTCGGGGTGAGGTCGGGGGCGTCGATGCCGACCGGGGAGACGGGCCGGTCCGGGTGGGCGGCGGTCTCGGCGACGGCGAGCGCGAAGGGGATGTTCTTGGCGAACTCGGCCTGGATCAGCTTCTCGTCGTCCGGGAAGGTGAAGACGGAGGCGCAGTCGGCCGGGTTCCAGGCGTCGTTCGGGTCGACGCGGGAGGCGGTGGCGCAGGTCGACATCTCCGGGGTGAACATCTGCATCCCGTTGACGTTGGCGGCGTGTCCGTCCGCCTCGCCGTTGGTGATGTACAGCTCCGAGGAGACCTGCGGGCGGTAGCCGGGCACGGCGGAGTTCTGCGGGGTGCCGGCGAGGGCCTTGAGGGCCACGTCGTCGGGGGTGTCGGTGGCGACCTGCCAGCCCACGCCGTACAGCAGGAGCTGGGCGGCCGAGTGGTAGTTGACGCCGTACGCGAAGCCGATGCGCTTCTCGAAGGCGTCGAGGGCCTTGGTCTCGGGCTCCGACATGGGGCCCTTGCCGCGGAAGGTCTCGTCGGTCGGATCGGGGGACGAGCCCTCGTTGTCGTAGCCCCACTTGTAGGCGAAGTTGCGGTTGAGGTCGACGCCGTCGCCGGGGCCGATCTTCCCGTCGCCGTCGTTGTCGCGGAGGTTCTTGCGCCACTGCCGGTTGGCGGGGTCGGCATGCGTGTAGTCGTAGCCGTCCGGGTTGGCGGAGAGCACGAACCACAGCTCGGTGGAGTCGACGATGCGGGTGATCCGCTCGTCCTTGCCGTAGTTGTCGAGGTAGTGGTGCATCAGCCGCCGGGTCATCTCCGGGGTGATCCACTCGCGCGCGTGCTGGTTGGACATGTACAGCGTGGCGGGCTTCGAGCCGTCCTTGGCGCGCCGGGCGCCCTTGGTCAGCTTGAGGGCGAGGATGTCCTGCCCCTTGAGGGTCCTGCCGATGGAGACGACCTTGGTGAGGCCGGGGTTGGCCCGCGCGGTGTCCAGGATCTCCTGCTTGAGGCCGTTCGGGCCTCCGTACGGGCGGAAGACGCCGTCGCCCGCCGCGGCGACCCGCTTCTCGGCCTGGGGGCTGAGGCGGTGCTCGGCGATCTCGACGCCCTGGCCGCGCAGCTGCCCGGCCTGCCGGCCGGTGAGGAAGAGCTCGACCGTCGCGGAGCCCTTCGCCGGGACCTGCTCGGTGAGTTCATGGGCGTCGGCACCGGCGTCGAGGAGCAGCGGAACCTGCGCCTTGGTGACCACGGCGCGCCAGACGGAGAGGGCGTCGCCGCCGTCCCTGTCGTTCGGCTGCGCTCCGGCGACGGGTGCCGCCGCCACTCCGGCGATCAGCAGTGAAGCAGCCGCGAGGATCGATCTCGCTCTGCGTCTCATGAGCCCCCCTTGCTGTTGTCAGTCACGAAGGTGAACAGACGCCAGGCTCTTGGGCGCCCCTGGGACTGTCAAGGGTGCCTCGCGGGGTGTACGAAAAAGCTGCCGGTGCCTCAGAAAGGCACCGGCAGCGCGGAGTTCACCGTTCCGTACGGGTCTCCCGTACGGGGTCGCCCGTACGGCTCCGGGTGGTACGGCCCGGCCCGTGCGGCTCAGCCCATACGGCTCAGCTCGTACAGCCCGGCTCGTACAGCCCGGCTCGTACAGCCCGGCTCGTACGGTCCGGGGCGTACGGCTCAGCCGACCAGGCTGTCGTCCAGCTCCTCCGTCAGGTTGGACTCGGTCCCGGGGATGCCCAGGTCCTGCGCCCGCTTGTCGGCCATCGCGAGGAGCCGGCGGATCCGGCCGGCCACCGCGTCCTTGGTCAGCGGCGGGTCGGCGAGCGCGCCCAGCTCCTCCAGGGAGGCCTGCTTGTGCTCCATGCGGAGCCGGCCGGCGGCCGCGAGGTGCTCGGGCACCTCCTCGCCGAGGATCTCCAGGGCGCGCTGCACCCGGGCCCCGGCGGCGACCGCGGCGCGGGCCGAGCGGCGCAGGTTGGCGTCGTCGAAGTTGGCCAGGCGGTTGGCGGTGGCGCGGACCTCGCGGCGCATCCGCCGCTCCTCCCAGGCGAGCACCGACTCGTGCGCGCCGAGCCGGGTGAGCAGGGCGCCGATCGCGTCGCCGTCGCGGACGACGACCCGGTCCACCCCCCGCACCTCGCGGGCCTTCGCCGCGATGGAGAGCCGGCGGGCCGCGCCGACCAGGGCGAGGGCCGCCTCCGGACCCGGGCAGGTCACCTCCAGGGAGGAGGAGCGGCCGGGCTCGGTCAGCGAGCCGTGCGCGAGGAAGGCTCCGCGCCAGGCGGCCTCGGCGTCACAGGTCGCGCCGGAGACCACCTGCGGGGGAAGACCCCGGATGGGGCGGCCGCGGCCGTCCACGAGGCCCGTCTGCCGGGCCAGCTGGTCGCCGCCCGCCACCACCCGCACCACGAAGCGCGAGCCGCGCCGCAGCCCGCCGGGGGCCATCACGATCAGCTCCGAGCTGTGCCCGAAGATCTCCAGGATGTCCCGCTTGAGGCGGCGGGCCGCCATCGCGGTGTCCAGCTCCGCCTCGATCACGATGCGGCCGCTCACCAGGTGCAGCCCGCCCGCGAACCGCAGGATCGACGAGACCTCTGCCTTCCTGCAGCAGGTCCGGGTGACGGGAAGCCGGGAGATCTCGTCCTTCACCGCTGCCGTCATCGCCATGGGCCGATCCTTCCATGCATCCGAAAAATACGGTCGTACGCGGCGGCCAACAGCTCCGGGTCATGCTTCGCGGAGCCGTCGGGCCTGGCCACCGGCGCCAGCTCGACCGCGGCGCCGAGCCGCTTGGCGGCGTCGGCGAGAGGCTCCCGGGCTGACACGTCGGGCACGGCGGCCTCGTCGGCCAGCACCACGTCCAGGGCGAGTTTAGGGGCGTGTCGTCCCAAAACCTCCAAATGACGCTGCGGGGAGAAGCCCTCGGTTTCTCCCGGCTGCGGCGCGAGGTTCAGCGAGAGCACCTTCCGGGCCTTCGTCTCGGCCAGGGCGTCGAGGAGTTCGGGGACCAGGAGGTGCGGGATCACCGAGGAGAACCAGGAGCCCGGCCCCAGTACCACCCAGTCCGCGTCCAGGACCGCGGCGACCGCCTCGGGCACGGCCGGCGGGTCGTGCGGCACGAGGTGCACGGACTGCACCTCGCCGGGGGTGAGCGCCACGGTCGCCTGGCCGCGGACGGTGTCCACGTCGTCCGGCCGCTCCGGGTCGTGGCCCCTGACCAGGGCCTGGAGCTCCAGGGGCACGGCGGACATGGGCAGCACCCGGCCCTGGGCGCCGAGCAGCCGGCCGACCAGGTCGAGGGCCTGGACGGGGTCGCCGAGCTGTTCCCAGAGGGCGACGATCAGCAGGTTGCCGACGGCGTGGCCGCCCATCTCGCCCTTGGACTGGAAGCGGTGCTGGATGACCCGGGCCCAGGTCTGGCCCCAGTCGTCGTCGCCGCAGAGCGCGGCGAGCGCCTTGCGCAGGTCGCCCGGGGGGAGCACGCCGAGCTCCTCCCGGAGCCGGCCGCTGGAGCCCCCGTCGTCGGCGACGGTGACGACGGCGGTGAGGTCGCCGGTGATCCGGCGGAGCGCGGCGAGGGAGGCCGACAGGCCCATGCCGCCACCCAGCGCGACCACCTTGGGCTGGGTGCCGCGCCTGCGGAGCGTACGCCGCACCGCGAGGGTGGAGGTACGCCGACGGTACGGCTTCACTCGCGCCCCATGTCCCGGTGCACGACGACGGTCTCGACCCCTTCGGAGGCGAGGCGGGCGGCGAGGCGCTCGGCGGTGGCGACGGAGCGGTGCTTGCCGCCCGTGCAGCCCACGGCGATGGTCACGTACCGCTTGCCCTCGCGGCGGTAGCCCGCGGCGATCAGCTGGAGCAGCTCGGTGTAGCGGTCGAGGAACTCCTTGGCGCCGGGCTGGTTGTAGACGTAGTTCGACACCTCCTCGTTGAGGCCGGTGAAGGGGCGCAGCTCGGGGACCCAGTGCGGGTTCGGCAGGAAGCGCATGTCGACGACGAGGTCGGCGTCGACCGGCAGGCCGTACTTGAAGCCGAAGGACATCACGGTGGCCCGGAGCTCGGGCTCCTCGTCGCCGGCGAACTGGGCGTCCATCTTGGCGCGCAGCTCGTGGACGTTGAGGCTGGAGGTGTCGATCACCAGGTCGGCGTCGCCGCGCAGCTCGCGCAGCAGGTCGCGCTCGGCGGCGATGCCGTCGGTGATGCGGCCGTCGCCCTGGAGCGGGTGCGGCCTGCGGACCGACTCGAAGCGCCGGACGAGGGCCTCGTCGGAGGACTCCAGGAAGACGATCCGGCGGGTGACCTGCTTGGCGTCCAGGTCGGCGAGGGACTCCCTGAGGTTGTCGAAGAACTGCCGGCCGCGGACGTCCACGACGACGGCGATCCGGGCGACATTGCCCTGGGAGCGGGCGCCGAGCTCCACCATGGTGGGGATCAGCGCGGGCGGCAGGTTGTCCACGACGAACCAGCCGAGGTCCTCCAGACACTTCGCCGCGGTGGACCGGCCGGCTCCGGACATGCCGGAGATGATCACCAGCTCGGGGATGGCCGCCTCGGCGCCGTTGTCGCCGGCGGTCTCCTTCGTGCCCGTACTCACGTGTCCTGCTCCGTCTTCTCGGTCGTGCTCGTGGTGCGTGTGGCGCTCGGTCATGCGGTGGTGCCCCCGTCGTCTTCCATGATCTCTCCTGTGGCCGTGTTCACGGCGGGTGCGGCGGGGGCCGCCTGGGCCAGGGCCACGGCGACCGCCTCCGCGGTCTTCCGGCCGAAGCCGGGGACCTCACAGATCTGCTCGATTGTCGCCTGCTTCAGCCGCTTCACCGAGCCGAAATGCTTGATCAAGGCCTGCTTGCGCGCCTCCCCGAGGCCGGGGACCGCGTCGAGCGGGCTGGTCCGGAGGCGTTTGGTCCGCTTGGACCGCTGGTAGCGGATCGCGAAGTCGTGAGCCGTGTCACGCACCCGCTGGAGCAGATAGAGGCCCTCGCTGGAGCGGGGCAGCACCACCGGGTCGTCCTCGCCGGGCAGCCAGACCTCCTCCAGGCGCTTGGCGAGGCCGCAGACCGCGACGTCGTCGATGCCGAGCTCGTCGAGGGCCCGGCGGGCCGCGGCCACCTGCGGCTGCCCGCCGTCGACGACGACGAGCTGCGGCGGGTACGCGAAGCGCTTGGGGCGGCCGTCCTCGTCCGGGGCCTCCTCCTCGGGGACCTCTCCGCCGGCCCACTCCCCCGTGCGGTCCTTCTCGGCGAGGTAGCGCCTGAAGCGGCGGCTGATCACCTCGTGCATGGACCGGACGTCGTCCTGCCCCTCGAAGCCCTTGATCTGGAAGCGGCGGTACTCGCCCTTGCGGGGCAGCCCGTCCTCGAAGACGACCATCGAGGCGACGACGTCCTCGCCCTGGAGGTGCGAGATGTCGAAGCACTCGATCCGCAGCGGCGCCGAGTCCAGGTCCAGGGCCTCGGCGATCTCCTCCAGGGCCCGGGAGCGGGTGGTGAGGTCGCTGGCGCGCTTGGTCTTGTGCAGCACGAGCGCCTGCTGCGCGTTGCGCGCGACCGTCTCCATCAGGTCCCTCTTGTCGCCGCGCTGCGGGATCCGCAGCGAGACGTTGGACCCGCGGCGCCCGGACAGCCAGGCGGTGACGGCCTCGGGGTCCTCGGGCAGCGCGGGGACGAGGACCTCCTTGGGGACCGTCTCGCCGCTCTCCTCGCCGTACAGCTGCTGGAGCGCGTGCTCCACGAGCCCCGCCGTGTCGACGGCCTCGACCTTGTCCGTGACCCAGCCGCGCTGGCCCCGGACGCGTCCGCCGCGCACGTGGAAGATCTGGACGGCGGCCTCCAGCTCGTCCTCGGCGAGGGCGATCAGGTCGGCGTCGGTGGCGTCGGCGAGGACGACCGCGCTCTTCTCCATGGCCTTGCGCAGGGCCTCGATGTCGTCGCGGAGGCGGGCGGCCCTCTCGTACTCCATGTCCTCGGCCGCGACCATCATCTGCTTCTCGAGGCGGCGGATGTACGTGCCGGTGCGGCCGGCCATGAAGTCGCTGAAGTCCTCGGCCAGTTCGCGGTGCTCCTCGGGCGTGACCCGGCCGACGCAGGGCGCCGAGCACTTGCCGATGTAGCCGAGGAGGCAGGGCCGTCCGGCCGAGGCCGCGTTCCGGAAGACGCCCGCGGAGCACGTCCGCACGGGGAACACCCGCAGCATCAGGTCGACGGTCTCGCGGATCGCCCACGCATGCGCGTACGGCCCGAAGTACCGCACGCCCTTCTTCTTCTGCCCCCGCATGACCTGGACGCGCGGAAACTCCTCGTTCATGGTGACGGCGAGGTACGGATAACTCTTGTCGTCCCGGTACTTCACGTTGAACCGGGGATCGAACTCCTTGATCCAGGAGTACTCCAGCTGCAGCGCCTCGACCTCGGTCGACACGACGGTCCACTCCACGGACGCGGCCGTCGTCACCATGGTGGCCGTGCGCGGGTGCAGGCTCGCGAGCGGCTGGAAGTAGTTCGCCAGCCGCTGGCGCAGGGACTTCGCCTTCCCCACGTAGATCACCCGGCGGTGCTCGTCGCGGAACTTGTAGACCCCCGGGGAGTCGGGGATCTGACCCGGCTTGGGGCGGTAGCTGGAGGGGTCTGCCATGCTCCCCACCCTACTGGCGGGCACCGACACTCAGGGCGGGCACGCTCGTTGGCCTTACATGGCTCAGGAGACTTCAGGACGGCTGGCGGACCGGGTGTGCGTGATCACGGGCGCCGCGAGCGGAATCGGGCGTGCGACGGCGGAGCGCTTCCTCCGCGAAGGGGCGCACGTGATCGCCACCGACGTCGACGCGGAGCGGCTCGCGACCCTCGACGGCGTGATCCCCGTGGTCGGCGACGTCTCCCGCGAGGAGGACGCCCGGCGGATGATCGACACGGCGGTGGAGCGCTTCGGATGGCTGGACGTCCTGGTGGCGAACGCGGGCGTCATCCCGCTGCTCTCCGTCACCGAGGCCGAGCCCTCGGACTTCGACCGGGTGATGGCCGTCGACGGCCGCGGCATGTTCCTGACCTGCAAGTACGCCATCGAGGCCATGCTCGTCTCGGGCGGCGGGGCCATCGTGTGCACCTCCTCGATCTCCGGCGTGGCCGGGCAGGCGAGGCAGGCGGTCTACGGCCCGGCGAAGTTCGTGGCCTCGGGGCTGACGAAGCACCTGGCCGTGGAGTGGGCGGAGCACGGGATCCGCGTCAACGCGGTCGCCCCCGGCACCATCGAGACCGAACGCGTCGCCGCCGCCCGCGTCGAGCCCGGCGGCCCCGAGTACCTCACCGAGGTCGTCCGCGCCCACCCCATGGGCCGCTTCGGCACCCCTGACGAGGTCGCCGCCGCGATCCTCTTCCTCGCCTCCGACGACGCCTCCTTCATCACCGGCGCCATCCTCCCCGTCGACGGCGGCTACCTGGCCCACTGACCCCCACCGCCCCCGTTGCGGGCGCGCGCCCGCCGCCGTTGTGGGCAATCGTCCCGCTGGGGCGGCGCCCGCCCTCAACGGCCCCCGTTGTGGGCAATCGTTCCGCCGGGGCGGAACGGGTGGGCACAACGGACCCGCGCCCTGCCGGCGCCAGAGGCTTCCGAGCCCGGACCCGCACCCCGTGCACGGCGCACAACGTGGTGCGGGTCCAGGCCCGGAACGCGGAGGCGCCGCTAAAGGGCGCCGTCCCGTGTGCCCACCCGTCCCGCCCAGCGGGACGATTGCCCACACGGGGCGGGGGCGAAGCCCCAGGCGGGTGCGGCCCCACACGGGGGGCGTGGGCGAAGCCCCAGGCGGAGCGCACCACCCCGCGCGGGCGCGGCCCCACACGGGCGGGGGGCGAAGCCCCAGGCGGGTGCGGCCCCACACGGGGGGCGTGGGCGAAGCCCCAGGCGGAGCGCACCACCCCGCGCGAGCGCGGCCCCACACGGGCGGGGGGGGCGAAGCCCCAGGCGGGCGCGGGCCCGCCCGGGGGCGGGGGCGAAGCCCCGGGAGGGGGCGCCGCCCAGCCGGGTGCGGGCCCCGCGCGGGGCTGGAAAAGCTCGGCGCGGGCCCGGCGAGGCAGGGGCTCAGGGCTCGTGGTGGGTGCGGCGGCGGGCGAGGGTCGTGCCCGTCAGCCCCACGACCAGCAGCACCCCCGCCCCCGCGACGGCGGCCCCGGCAGTGACCCCCGGCCCCCCAGCCGCCCGGGCCTGCGGAGCGTCGTACCCACCCGCCTCGCCCCTCCGCGCGTAGGAAGAGCCCGGCAGCTTGTCGCCGTAGGCGTGGGCGACCCGCTTCTGGTAGGCCGCGAGGCTCGTGCCCCCGCGCCCCACGGCCCGCACCGCGTCCTCGTCCAGCGGCAGCACCTTCGTGCCCCGAAGGACGTACCACGCGTCGATCTGCGGCTCGCGGAAGACGAGGCCGCCGTGGCCCAGCTCCGCGTAGCGGATCTCGTCGTCACCGGTGGCGATGTTCACCACCTGCCAGCCGCCGGGCTGCTTCACCGTCCACAGCGAGGCCTTCTGCCCGTCCGGGGCCACGGCACGACTGGCGCGGAACTCGACGCGGGCGACGGGTGCCCCGGGCTTCCCGGCGACAAAGTCCGGGGAGAGGAACCGGACGGGGACGGAGGCGCCGTCGACGCGCGGCGCGGCCGCCGTGCGGGCGAGGGCCCCGTCACGGGCGAAGAACCGGGACAGGGTGTCCAGGGTCCCCGGCGCGGAGGCGGCCTGTTCGGGGGTGGGCGCGGGCGGGAGGCCCCCGGCGGCGGCCGCCGGGAACGCCCCGAGGGCGACGAGGCCGGTGAGGGCGGCGGCAAGGAGACCAGCGGCACGTGTCCTCATCGTCGTCACGCCCCGATCCGGTAGAGCGAGTGGGTCCAGGAGAAGGAGCCGTTGTCGACGTACCAGGCGTGCGAGGCCCAGTTGTAGCGGTCGCTGGAGGGCCAGGGGTCGCCCCAGTAGACCCAGCTGTTCGCGTCGTCGTAGCCGTAGACCACGTGCATGTGGCCGCCGCCGCTGGACCACTGGATGCGGGTCTCGACGGGCCGGTCGGCGTTGATCTCGGTCTGGACGGTCGAGTACCGCAGCCAGCCGGTCACGTACGAGCCGGGGTTGATGCCCGCCCAGCTGAGCCCGTTCTGGACGTTGCCCAGGTCGGCCTGCCAGTTGGGGCAGTCGTAGCCCTGCTGGCGGTTGAAGGCGGCGTTGCAGAACTGGTTCTGGCTGTAGTTCCGGCCGTACCAGGTGGCGATGGTGTTGCCGCCGGCCGCCCAGCACCAGTTGGTCTTCTGCTGGGCCTGCATGGTGATGTTCAGCCGCTTGGAGGCGAGGGCGGAAACACCGGGGACACCGGCTGCCCCGGAGTCGGCGGGCGCGGCGGAGGCCGTGGTCGCGGTCGTGGGGACGAGGAAGAGGGCGGCTGCGGCGAGTGCCGCGAGGTCGATCTGTCTTCTGCGCATCGCGTTCCTCCCGTATGCGGGGATGTGGGGAGTGGAGGAGCGCGTCCGGACGCTGGTCAGGAGCATCTGCCGTTGTCCGGTCCGGGTCAACACGCTTCAATGCGGGGTGACATCGGACTGTGAACGGCGCGGCCCGGGTGTGAACGGACGCCCATGGCCCACCTGCCCGCCCACCCCTCGCGGCGCGACGGTCCGTGCCCCTGTCGTGAACGTTCACGGAGGAGTCCTCGTGAGCCACACCGAGGCCGATCTGATGCAGCTGCTGCACACCGGCCCCTTCCATCTGGCGCTGCGCACCGCGTTCGCCGTGCGCGGGCTGCCGCTCCAGCGGGTCCAGCACCATCTCGCGCACCGGGGCGTGAAGGTCGGGGTGACGAGTCTGAGCTACTGGCAGCAGGGCGCCCGCCGTCCGCAGCGGCCGGAGTCGCTGAAGGCCGTCCGGGCCCTGGAGGAGGTGCTCCGGCTGCCCGGGAACTCGCTGCTGCGCCTCCTGGCGGAGGACGCGGCGGCCCGCTCCGAGGTGGAGCGCCCGGCGGCCCGCTCGTACCGCTCGCTGGTGGAGGCCTCGGGCTCGGTCGAGGAGCTGCTCGCGGACCTCGAGTCCCCGGTGGACGGCGGGCTGCACACGGTGGGGCACCACGAGCGGGTACGGATCGGGGCGGGGCGGGAGCTGCTGGGGCGCGAGTCGCAGCAGGTGGTGCGGGCGCACCGGGACGGCGTGGACCGCTATCTCGCCATCCACCACGGGGACCCCGGCTGCGACCCGTCCCGGGTGGTGGTGCGGGCGGTGGAGAACTGCCGGACCGGGCGGGTGCGGTGGCATGCCGCGACGGGCGTGCTGGTCGTGGAGCTGCTCTTCGACGCGCGGCTGCGGGCCGGGGACACGTACCTGTTCTCGTACGGCTTCGAGGACGGTACGGCGGGTCCGAGCGGGGAGTACGTGCGCGGGTTCAGCTTCGCGGGCGGGCAGTACGTGCTCCAGGTCCGCTTCGACGAGGCGGCGCTTCCGGTGCGGTGCCGGAGGTTCGCGCAGGCCTCGGCGGGGGCGCCGCGCGGCGGCCGTGCGGAGCTGACCCTGAGCGGCCGGCACCGCACGGTGCACCTCGTGGAGCAGGGGGTGCGCCCGGGGATCCTGGGGATCGACTGGGACTGGACCTGAGGCCTCAGGCCTTGGGGGCGGCCTCGGGGCCGGCCACCAGCCTGCCGTCCTCGACGCGGATGGGGACCTCGGGGAGCGGGACGGTGGCGGGGCCCTGGATCGCCTTGCCGGTCGTCACGTCGAAGCGGCTGCCGTGGCAGGGGCAGTTGCCCTCGTTGTCCTCGACCTTGTCGAGGACGCAGCCGGCGTGGGTGCACTGGGCGCTGAAGGCCTTGTACTGGCCCTTGGCGGGGCAGCTCACCACGAGCCGCTGCTCGCGGTAGAGCTTGGAACCGCCGACCGGCACCTCGTCCGGGGCGCCGAGCGGGACCGGGGCGGTCGGGGTCGGGGTCTGGGCGTGGCCGAGCTTGGAGTCGGTGGAGCAGGCGGCGACGCCCAGCCCGGCGGCTCCGGCGAGGGCCGCGCCTTTCAGTACGGTGCGGCGGCTGGACTGGCCGGACATGAGCGCTCCACGGTTGCGATCGGGGACAAGACCCCCCAGGACTGACCGAACCGACGATACCGGCGCCGTCCTCCGTCCTGTCAGCCGGGCCCGGGGCGCGGGCAGGGCCCCGGGGTACCGCCGACCGTCACGCCCCGCGGCCCCGGGTCGGGTAGGGCCCCGGCCGGGGGCCCTACCCGGCTTCACGCCTTGCGGGTCCTGGCGGCCGTCGCCTTCTTGGCCGTGGCCGTCTTCTTCGCGGGGGCCGCGGCCTTGGTGGCAGCGGCCTTGGCGGCCTTCTTGGCGGGGGCCTTCTTCGCCGCCGCCTTCTTCGCCCCGCGCGCCGCCGGGATCGTCGCCGCGTCGCTGATCCGGTCGGCGTCGAGGATCTCGCGGAGGAACTTGCCGGTGTGGCTCTCCGGGACGGAGGCGACCTCCTCCGGCGTGCCCTCGGCGATCACCAGACCGCCACCGCTGCCGCCCTCGGGGCCCATGTCGATGACCCAGTCGGCGGTCTTGATGACATCGAGGTTGTGCTCGATGACGATCACCGAGTTGCCCTTGTCGACCAGGTTGGACAGGACCTTGATCAGCTTCGAGATGTCCTCGAAGTGGAGACCGGTGGTCGGCTCGTCCAGGACGTAGACCGTGCGGCCCGTCGAGCGCTTCTGGAGCTCGGAGGCGAGCTTGACGCGCTGCGCCTCGCCGCCGGAGAGCGTCGGCGCGGACTGGCCGAGGCGGACGTAGCCGAGGCCGACCTCGTTGAGCGTGCGCAGGTGCCGGGCGATGGTCGGGACGGCCTCGAAGAAGTCGAGGGCCTCCTCGATCGGCATGTCCAGGACCTCGGCGATGGACTTGCCCTTGTAGTGGACCTCCAGGGTCTCCCGGTTGTACCGGTCGCCGTGGCAGACCTCGCACGGGACGTAGACGTCCGGGAGGAAGTTCATCTCGATCTTGATCGTGCCGTCGCCGGAGCAGTTCTCGCAGCGGCCGCCCTTGACGTTGAAGGAGAAGCGGCCGGGCAGGTAGCCCCGGACCTTGGCCTCCATCGTCTCGGCGAAGAGCTTGCGGACGTGGTCGAAGACGCCGGTGTACGTCGCCGGGTTCGACCGGGGGGTGCGGCCGATCGGGGACTGGTCGACGTGCACGACCTTGTCGACGAGCTCGTCGCCGTCCACGCGCGTGTGCCGCCCGGGCACCGACTTGGCGCCGTTCAGCTCGCGCGCCAGGTGGGTGTAGAGGATGTCGTTGACCAGGGTCGACTTGCCGGAGCCGGAGACGCCGGTGACGGCGGTGAGGACGCCCAGCGGGAAGGAGACGTCGATGTCCCGCAGGTTGTTCTCGCGGGCCCCGTGCACGGTGAGCCGGCGTCCGGGGTCCACCGGGCGGCGGAGGTCCGGGGTGGCGATCGAGCGGCGGCCGGACAGGTACTGCCCGGTCATCGACTCCTCGTTGGCGAGGAGCTCCTCCAGGGAGCCGGAGTGGACGACCTTGCCGCCGTGCTCGCCGGCGCCGGGGCCGATGTCGACGACCCAGTCGGCGACCTTGATGGTGTCCTCGTCGTGCTCGACGACGATGAGCGTGTTGCCCATGTCCCGGAGCCGGACCAGGGTCTCGATGAGCCGGTGGTTGTCGCGCTGGTGGAGGCCGATGGACGGCTCGTCGAGCACGTAGAGCACGCCGACCAGGCCGGAGCCGATCTGGGTGGCGAGCCGGATGCGCTGGGCCTCGCCGCCGGAGAGCGTGCCCGCCGCCCGGTTGAGCGAGAGGTAGTCGAGGCCGACGTCGACGAGGAAGCGGAGCCGCTCGTTGACCTCCTTGAGGACCCGCTCGGCGATCTTCTTGTCGCGGGCGTTGAGCGTGAGGCGGGAGAGGAACTCGGCGCAGTCGCTGATCGACATCGCGGAGACCTCGGCGATGGACTTCTCCATGACCGTGACCGCGAGGACGATCGGCTTGAGGCGGGTGCCCTCGCAGGTCGGGCAGGGCACCTCGCGCATGTAGCCCTCGAAGCGCTCGCGGCTGGAGTCGCTCTCGGCCTCGCTGTGCCGCCGCTTCACGAAGGAGACGGCGCCCTCGAAGGCCGGGGTGGTGTACGCCCGCTCGCGGCCGTACCGGTTCCGGTAGCGGACCTCGACCTGGGTCTTGTGGCCGTACATCAGGGCCTTCTTGGCGCGCTGCGGAAGACCCGCGTACGGGATGTCCGTGCGGAAGCCGAGGGCCTGGGAGAGTCCGCCGATGAGCCGGCCGAAGTACTCCTTGGTGTGGCCGTGCGACCAGGGGTGGATGGCGCCCTCGTCGAGGGACTTCTCCTCGTCGGGGACGACCAGCTCCGGGTCGACCTCCATGCGGGTGCCGATGCCGGTGCAGTCGGGGCAGGCGCCGAAGGGCGAGTTGAAGGAGAAGGAGCGCGGCTCCAGCTCCTCGAAGGACAGGTCGTCGTACGGGCAGTAGAGGTGCTCCGAGTACATCTTCTCGCGCTCGGGGTCGTCCTCGGCGAGGTCGACGAAGTCGAGCACGACCATGCCGCCGGAGAGTCCGAGGGCGGTCTCGACGGAGTCGGTGAGCCGGCGCTTGGCGCTGTCCTTCACGGTGAGGCGGTCGACGACCACCTCGATCGTGTGCTTCTCCTGCTTCTTCAGCGTCGGCGGCTCGCTGAGCTGGATGGTCTGCCCGTCGACGCGGGCGCGGCTGTAGCCCTTGGTCTGGAGGTCGGCGAAGAGGTCGACGAACTCGCCCTTCCGCTCGCGCACCAGCGGGGAGAGCACCTGGAAGCGGCTGCCCTCGGGGAGCTCCAGGACCTTGTCGACGATGGCCTGCGGCGACTGGCGGGAGATGGGGCGGCGGCACTCGGGACAGTGCGGCTTGCCGATGCGCGCGAAGAGCAGGCGGAGGTAGTCGTAGACCTCCGTGATGGTGCCGACCGTCGAGCGCGGGTTGCGCGAGGTCGACTTCTGGTCGATGGAGACGGCGGGCGACAGACCTTCGATGAAGTCGACGTCCGGCTTGTCCATCTGGCCGAGGAACTGCCGGGCGTACGAGGAGAGCGACTCGACGTACCGGCGCTGCCCCTCGGCGAAGATCGTGTCGAACGCGAGGGAGGACTTGCCCGACCCCGAGAGCCCGGTGAAGACGATGAGGGAGTCACGCGGGAGGTCGAGCGAGACGTTCTTGAGGTTGTGCTCGCGAGCGCCACGGACGATGAGACGGTCGGCCACGCCGGTCCGCACCTTTCTTGAGAGAGCGGATATGCCTGGGATGTGCCTGAATACCCAACAACCAAGGATGCCGGATGCTTCCATCGAGCCTATAGCACGCATATTCGATTTCCGACCGTCCCGAGACCGCTTCACCCGAATGAGTGGCGGCGCTACTGTGCGGGGCATGATCGATCACGAGCGCGACCTCGCTTCCGTACGAGAAGCGACCGAGCGGCTGCTGAACGACGCCGCCTCCTGGGACAACGCGGCCGTCGCCGAGCCGTCACGGCTTCCCGGCTGGACCCGCGGCCACGTCCTCGCCCACCTCTCCCGCAACGCCGACGCCCTGGTGAACGTTCTCCGGGGCCTGCCGATGTACGCGAGCGCCGGTGCCCGCGACGCCGACATCGAGCGCGACGCGGACCGTCCCCTCGACGTCCAGCTCGCCGACCTGCGGGCGACCGGCGAGCGCTTCCAGGAGGCCGCCGCCGAGCCCGCCGACTGGAGCCGCACCGTCGAGCTCCGCAACGGGGTCGTCGACAGCGCCTCCCGGCTCCCCTTCCGGCGCTGGGCGGAGGTGGCCCTGCACCACGTCGACCTGGGCGTCGGCCACGAGCTGGAGGACCTGCCGGAGGAGTTCGTCCAGCGGGAGATCGTCTTCCTCACGGAGCGGTTCACGGGCAACGCGGACGTGCCGCCGACCCGGGTCCTGGCCACGGACGGCCCGGGCAGCTGGACCACCGGTTCCGCGGAGGGCTCCGAGGTGACCGTGAGCGGCCCCGCCGCCGAGCTCCTCGGCTGGCTCTCCGGCCGCCGCGACGGCTCCGCCCTGAAGACCGAGGGCGGCCCGCTGCCGGAGCTCCCCCCGCTGTAGCCGCCCCTGTCACCCCCCGGGTCTAGGCTGAGGCCATGACGTACAGCGGAGTGGTGAAGGTCGGCGGCCCGGCGGACGTGCACGAGCTGACGGACCTGATGATCTCGAAGGTCGCGGTCGGCCCGATGGACAACAACGCGTATCTGCTGCGCTGCCGGGCGACCGGTGAGCAGCTGCTGATCGACGCGGCCAACGAGGCGGGCACGCTCCTCACGCTGATCGGTGACGACGGCATCTCCGCCGTCGTCACCACCCATCGGCACGGCGACCACTGGCAGGCCCTGGCGGAGGTCGTCGCCGCGACCGGCGCCCGGACCTACGCGGGCGCGTACGACGCGGAGGGCATCCCGGTCGGGACCGACGAGCTGGTGGAGGACGGCGACACGATCCGGGTGGGCCGGGTCGAGCTGACCGCCCGCCGCCTCGTCGGGCACACGCCGGGCTCGATCGCCCTGATCTACGACGACCCGCACGGCCACCCCCACGTCTTCACCGGCGACTGCCTCTTCCCCGGCGGCGTGGGCAACACCTGGAAGGACCCGGAGGCCTTCGCGAGCCTCCTCCACGACGTGGAGACCAAGCTCTTCGCGGCCCTGCCCGACGAGTCCTGGATCTATCCCGGCCATGGCAGGGACACCACGCTCGGTGACGAGCGCCCGCACCTCGCGGAGTGGCGCGAGCGCGGCTGGTGACACCGGGCGCGCGGCCTTCGAGCTGCGCACCTCCGCACGCCCCCGTAACCCGGACGGCGGCGGGGTAGTTGGCGCGACATGCGCCAAAGTCACCCTCCGTCGCCGTCCTCGACGCCTGCGGCCCCCTCGATGGGGCGGCTCGCCGCCGCCTCGCTCGTCGGCACCGCCATCGAGTTCTTCGACTTCTTCGTCTACGGGACCGCCGCCGCCCTCGTCCTGGGGCCGCTCTTCTTCCCCACCTTCTCGCCGCTGGCCGGGACCCTGGCCGCCTTCGGCACCTTCGCCGCCGGGTTCCTCGCCCGCCCCCTCGGCTCGGTCCTCTTCGGGCACGTCGGCGACCGGTACGGGCGGCGGCCGGTCCTCTTCGCCTCGCTGCTCCTGACGGGCTGCGCCACGGTCGCGGTCGGCTGCGTCCCCACGTACGCGACGCTCGGCATCGCCGCCCCCGTCCTGCTGCTCACCCTCCGTTTCCTCCAGGGGCTCGGCCTGGGCGGTGAGTGGGGCGGGGCGGTCCTGCTCACCGCCGAGCACGCCCCCGAGCGCCGGCGCGCGCTGTGGGCGAGCTTCCCGCAGATCGGCCCGCCGGTCGGCTTCCTCCTGGCGAACGGGGTGATGCTGGCGCTCACCACCGGGCTGAGCGAGGCGGAGTTCCGCGCCTGGGGCTGGCGGGTGCCGTTCTGGGCGGCGGGGCTGCTCGCGCTGGCCGGGCTGCTGCTGCGCTCCTCGCTCGCGGAGACCCCGCAGTTCGAGGAGCTGTCCTCGTCCGGGCGGCGCGCGGGCGCCCCGCTGACCGAGGTCCTCCGCGACCACTGGCGTCTCGTGCTGCTGACGGCCGGGGCCCTCGCGGTCGGGTACGCCGTCTTCTACGCGGTCTCCACCTGGGCGCTGGCCTACGGCACCGAGCGGCTCGGGGTGAGCAGCACGGTGATGCTGAGCTGCGTCATGGCGGCGGTGGCGGTCCAGGGCGCGGTCACCCCGCTCGTGGCGCTCCTCGCCGACCGCTGGGGCCGCCGGCCGCTCTGCCTGGCGGGGTGCGCGGCCTCCGCGCTCTGGATGTTCCCGATGGTGGCCCTGCTGCACACGGCGCGGCCGCTGCTGATGTTCCTCGGGTTCCTGGGCGCGCTGCTGGCCTTCATCACCATGTTCGCGGTGGTCTCCGCGTACCTCCCGGAGCTGTACGAGCCCCGTGTCCGCTGTACGGGCGCGGCCGTCGGCTACAACCTGGCGGGCGTCCTGGGCGGCGCGCTGACGCCCCTCGTCGCCACCACCCTCTCCGAGGGCGGCTCGGGCCCGCCCTGGGGTGTCGCGGCCTACCTCACGCTGATCGCCCTCCTGAGCCTCGGCTGCTTCGCCCTGCTCCCGGAGACCTTCCCGGGCCGCACCGGACGGCCGGCGCCCGAGCCGGCGGCCGCCTGAGCGGGAGCGGCGTACGAGACGGACGACGGCCGACCGGGGTGGACCCGGCCGGCCGTCGTTCGTGTGTGGGAGCTGTGCGGGAGCGTCAGGCCTCGACGCTGTCCTTCTCGGCCGCGTCGGTCACTCCGGCCGCCTCGCTCCGCTCCTGCTTCCTGGAGGCGATCAGGCTGGTGACGGTCGTGACGGCCAGGACACCGCCGATGACCGCCAGCGAGAACGGGATGGAGATCTCGGGGACGTGCACCCCGGACTCGTGCAGCGCGTGCAGCACGAGCTTCACGCCGATGAAGCCGAGGATCACCGACAGGCCGTAGCTGAGGTGGACCAGCTTCTTGAGCAGGCCGCCGATCAGGAAGTACAGCTGCCGCAGACCCATGAGGGCGAAGGCGTTGGCGGTGAAGACGATGTACGGGTCCTGGGTGAGGCCGAAGATCGCCGGGATGGAGTCGAGGGCGAAGAGGATGTCCGTGGTGCCGATGGCGAGCATCACGATCATCAGCGGGGTCAGCACCCGCTTGCCGTTGTTCCGGATGAAGAGCTTGGTGCCGTGGTACCGGTCGGCGACGCCGAACTTCTTCTCGACGGTCTTGAGGAGACGGTTCTCCTCCCAGTCGTCCTCCTCCTCGTCGGAGCGCGCCTCCTGGATGAGCTTCCAGGCGGTGTAGATCAGGAAGGCGCCGAAGAGGTAGAAGACCCACGAGAAGCTCGCGATGATCGCGGCGCCGGCGGCGATGAAGATCGCGCGGAGCACCAGGGCTATCAGCACGCCCACGAGCAGCACCCGCTGCTGGAGGTGGGAGGGGACCGAGAACTTCGCCATGATCAGGACGAAGACGAAGAGGTTGTCGACGCTGAGCGACTTCTCGGTGATGTAGCCCGCGAAGAACTCGCCGGACGCCTGGCTGTTGCCGAACACCAGCAGGCCGAGGCCGAAGAGCGCGGCGAGCACGATCCAGACGATCGTCCAGATTCCGGCTTCCTTCACCGACACGTCATGGGGCTTGCGCCCGATGAAGAAGTCGGCACCGATCAGGGCACCCAGACCGAGGATGGTCAGGACCCACAGGGTCATCGAAACGTCCATTGCGCCTCCGGCGTCGTACGGCAACTCGATCAGCGTCGTCGCTGCCGGAGGTCTCTTCCACCCGGCGGCGGACGGGCCGCCGGGCCGACGCCCCGGGATCGGATCGATGATGATCCGTCCGTATTGACGGGTACGCCGCGCATGGGGAGTACTCCCCTCCGCGCCAAGAAGACTACCCGAAAACCCAAGAGAAGGTAAAGGGGAAGGTAAAGGATCACCAAGAGGCCAGGTCAGGACTGCTTCCCATGGCGAGCTGCCGCCACCTGCGTCAGGACCTGACGGAGGATCGCGCTGCCCGGCGGAAGGAGCGGCGGCTCGTACGACCAGGCGTGGCCGACCCAGGGATCGGCCAGGTGGTCGTCGGACACCGGGGTGAGCCGCAGCAGCGAGCGCCACAGGGGGTCGAGCAGCGGTCCGTACGCGGCCGCGTCCTCCCGGGCCGCGACCATCAGCAGATGGACGCCGACCGAGGGCCCCTCGTCGGCGAGATAGCGCAGCCGGGTGACCGCCCGCTCGTCGAAGCCGTGCGGGAAGTCGTGCACCAGCAGCAGCTGCCGGGCCGTGTCCAGACCGGGCGGCAGCGCGTCGGCCGCCCCGCCCCGCAGAGCCATCTGGAGCAGGTCGACCCGCTCCGTGAGCTGTTCCAGGACCGCCGAGACCCCGGCCGCGCCCCGGGCCGGCGGGGCGGCCGCCCCCGTCTCCACGAGGGGGGCCAGGGCCGCGGCGCCCGTGCCCGCCGGATCGACGAGGTGGACGGTGAACCCGCCCGCCGGATGCGCCGCGAGCAGCCGCGCCGCGTGCGCCACCGCGCAGTCCAGGGCGAGCCGCCGCAGCTCGGCCTCGTCCAGGAGTCCGGCCGCCTCGGAGTGGCCGCGGCCGGAGTCCACCCACAGGCCCCGCTCCAGCGGCAGCCGGACGAGCATGGGGATCCGCAGGTCGGTGCGCTCGGGCAGGTGGAGGTCGCCGAGACGGACGGCCATCGGCTCCTCGGCCGGGACGCGGTAGGCATGCCAGACGGGGTTGTCCCAGCGGGCGTAGGCGACGGGCAGCGCCGGCTCGACGACCTCGGACTCGGCGACGAGCTGGGCCAGGTCCCGGTCCAGGACCTCGCGGGCCCGCTCCACGAGCTCGTCGTGCCGGGCCCGGGCGGCGGCCCGCGCGGCGTCGTTCGCGCCACCGGCCCGGGCGCGGTAGTCGGTGAGCGCCTCGTCGAGCTCCCGGTCGAGCCGGGACTCCGCGAAGTCGCGGGCGCTGCGGTAGGCGGCGGCGGTACGGGCCAGGTCCTCGAACATGCCCCACACCTGGTTGTAGAGCCGCTCGTCCATCGACCAGCCCGAGGCGTCCCCGGCGACCGGGACGGGCGGCGCCTGCCGGGGCTCGGGTGCGGGGGCCTGTCGGCGCCGGGGGTGGGAGTAGTCGATGGGACCGCCGGCGACGGGCGCGGGCGACGGATCCGGTACGGGCGCGGTCGTCGCATCCGGTGCGGGCGCGGGTGTCAGGTCCGCGGCGGGTGCCGCCGCCTGTCGGACGTGCTCCGCCCGGGGGACGCGGGCCGCCGGGGCCTCGGCCGGCCGGTCCCGCTCGGGGGCCACCGCCGCCAGGATCGACGCGGCGAGGTCCGCGGCGCGCTCCAGGCCCTGGTCGCCGAGCAGGGCCGCGAGCCCGCCCTCGTACCCCTGGCCCATGGCGCGGACCTTCCAGGCGCCCTGGCGGCGGTACAGCTCCAGGGCGACGAGGGCGGATTCCCGGTCGAGGCCGGTGATGGTGTAGCTGGCGATCTCGGCGCCGTCGGGGCCGGTGACGGCGACGAACGGGGCGGCGAGGGCCCCGAAGCGGGCGGTCGCGCCGGTCAGCGCGAGGAGGACCGAGACGCGGTGGACGGCGGCGGGGACCGCGTCCAGGTCGACGGCGAGCCGGTGGTCGGCGGCGGGCCCTCCGGGCACGGCGACACCGGGCAGGGAGGGCGCGCCGGGGTGGGCGATCCACTCCGCGCCCGCGACCCGGCCCTGTTCGTCACCGAGGGTGGCTCCGGCGAGGACGGGGTGACCGGCCGACACCCGGATCTCCAGTCGGGTCTCGGGCAGGGGGTGGTTCTGCCCCCGGACCAGCTCGGCCGTCATCGTCTCTGTCCCCTCGGTGCTTCGGTGTTTCCCGGTCATGCGGACAGCTCCCGGTGGCCTGGTGCCTCCGGGAGCTGTGGATGTGCCCTGCCGGGCCCTTACAGGTGCGGCAGGATCGCGGGCATCAGGTCCTGGAAGGTGCGGCCGTTGGCCGGGTTGCCCAGGGCCGTCATCTGCCAGCCGGAGCCGACCCGGTGCACCTTCGCCATGATCTGCGCGGTGTAGTTGCCGCCGCCGTCGAGGGTGTAGCGCGCGAGCTCCTGCCCGTTCGTCTCGTCGACGATCCGGCAGAAGGCGTTCTGCACCTCCTGGAAGGTCTGGCCGGTGAAGGAGTTCACCGTGAAGACGATCTGGTCGATGTGGACCGGCACCCGCTCCAGGTCCACGAGGATCGCCTCGTCGTCGCCGCCCTGGCCCGCGCCGCCCACCAGGTTGTCGCCGGTGTGCTTGACCGAGCCGTCGTCGCTGACCAGGTGCCGGAAGAAGACCACGTCGACCGGCTGCTTCTCGGCGAAGAGGACGGCCGAGGCGTCCAGGTCGATCTCCCGGGTGCGCGAGCCGAAGAGGCCGCGGCGCGGCGCGGCCTGCCAGCCGAGGCCCATGCGCACCTGGGTGAGGCTGCCCCCGCCCCTCTTCTCCAGGCTGATGGCCTGACCCTTGGTCATGTTGACCGACACGCGTCTGCCCCTCTCGTTGGCGTTCCCCGCGACCGCTGTTCCGGTGCGTGCGGTTGTCGAGCACCCTACGCAGCGGCACCGACACCGCGGAGGCACGGTCCGGTTTTGTGTCGGTCTTGCAACACACCGGACCGCCCCTCCGCCCCCGCCGGATCAGGCGAGTCCCGCCTCCTTCATCTGGCGCAACTCCTTCTTCAGCTCCCCCACTTCGTCACGGAGCCGGGCCGCCACCTCGAACTGCAGCTCGGCCGCCGCGGCACGCATCCGCTCGGTCATCTCCTCGATGATCGCGGCCAGTTCGGTGGCGGGCCGGTCGCCGAGATCCACGGTCGAGCCCGCCTTGCCGCCCTTGCCCCGGGCCGTGGGGCCGTGCGCGGCGAGCGAGGGCACGGGGGCCTTCGCGCCCTTGCCCTCCTTCGGCTGCCGGTAGCCGCTGCCGAGCAGTTCCTCGGTGTCGAGCTCCTCGCGCGCGATGGTCGCGACGATGTCGTTGATCTTCTTGCGGAGCGGCTGCGGGTCGATGCCGTGCTCCGTGTTGTACGCGATCTGCTTCTCGCGGCGCCGGTTGGTCTCGTCGATGGCCTGCTCCATCGCCGGGGTGATCCGGTCCGCGTACATGTGGACCTGGCCCGACACGTTGCGCGCGGCGCGGCCGATCGTCTGGATGAGGGAGGTCCCGGAGCGCAGGAAGCCCTGCTTGTCGGCGTCGAGGATGGCGACGAGGGACACCTCGGGCAGGTCGAGGCCCTCCCTCAGGAGGTTGATGCCGACGAGGACGTCGTACTCGCCGGCGCGCAGCTCGCGGAGCAGCTCGATGCGGCGCAGGGTGTCGACGTCGCTGTGCAGGTAGCGCACCTGGATGCCGAGCTCCAGGAAGTAGTCGGTGAGGTCCTCGGCCATCTTCTTGGTGAGGGTGGTGACGAGGACCCGCTCGTCGCGCTCGGCGCGCAGCCGGATCTCGTGGACCAGGTCGTCGATCTGGCCCTCGGTGGGCTTGACGACGACCTCGGGGTCGACGAGCCCGGTGGGGCGGATGATCTGCTCGACGAAGCCGTCGCCGCGCGAGAGTTCGTACGTCCCGGGGGTCGCGGAGAGGTAGACGGTCTGGCCGATCCGCTCCTGGAACTCCTCCCACTTCAGCGGGCGGTTGTCGAGGGCGGACGGGAGCCGGAAGCCGTGGTCGACCAGGGTCCGCTTGCGGGAGGCGTCGCCCTCGTACATGGCGCCGATCTGCGGCACGGTGACGTGCGACTCGTCGATGACGAGGAGGAAGTCCTCGGGGAAGTAGTCGAGGAGGGTGTTGGGCGCGGAGCCGGGCTCGCGGCCGTCGAAGTGCATCGAGTAGTTCTCGATGCCGGAGCAGGAGCCGATCTGCCGCATCATCTCGATGTCGTACGTGGTGCGCATGCGCAGCCGCTGGGACTCCAGGTGCTTGCCCTGCTTGTCGAGCTCGGCGAGGCGGCCCTCCAGCTCCCGCTCGATGTCGTTGACGGCCCGCTCCATGCGCTCGGGGCCCGCGACGTAGTGGCTGGCGGGGAAGACGTACAGCTCGCGGTCCTCGCTGATGACCTCGCCGGTGAGCGGGTGGAGGGTGGAGAGGGCCTCGATCTCGTCGCCGAACATCTCGATGCGGACGGCGAGCTCCTCGTACACCGGGAAGATCTCGATGGTGTCGCCGCGCACCCGGAAGGTGCCGCGGGTGAACGCCAGGTCGTTCCGGGTGTACTGGATGTCGACGAAGCGGCGGAGCAGCTGGTCGCGGTCGATCTCCTCGCCGACCTTGAGCGGGACCATCCGGTCCACGTACTCCTGGGGCGTGCCGAGGCCGTAGATGCAGGAGACGGAGGCGACCACGACGACGTCCCGGCGGGTGAGCAGGGAGTTCGTCGCGGAGTGGCGCAGCCGCTCCACTTCCTCGTTGATGGAGGAGTCCTTCTCGATGTAGGTGTCCGACTGCGGGACGTACGCCTCGGGCTGGTAGTAGTCGTAGTACGAGACGAAGTACTCCACCGCGTTGTTCGGCAGGAGCTCGCGGAACTCGTTCGCCAGCTGGGCGGCCAGCGTCTTGTTCGGCGCCATCACCAGGGTGGGGCGCTGGAGCTTCTCGATCATCCACGCGGTGGTCGCGGACTTGCCGGTGCCGGTGGCGCCGAGGAGCACGACGTCCTTCTCGCCCGCGCGGATGCGCCGCTCGAGGTCGGCGATGGCGGTCGGCTGGTCGCCGCTGGGCTTGTACTCGCTGACGACCTCGAAGGGCGCCACCGAACGTTCGATCTTGGAAACGGGCCGCATGCAACCACCGTACGACCCGGCACTGACACTCGGGCGGTGATCGGTTCGCCGCCCGCTCGTCCGCTCGTCCGTCACCAGTCCTGGGAGCGGTGCGCGCCGCGCGCGACGCTCCGGCGGGCGCCCCGTCCGGCGGTCCGGCCGGCGGGGCGGGCGGACCAGTTGGCGGGCTCGCCGTAGGACGGGACGTGGCGCGGGGCGGGCACGCCGGGGCGGTGCGGGGTCCTGGCGGCGGGCCGCTGCCAGTCCGGGTCGCCCATCACGAGCAGCGGGTCGAACATGACGACGACGGCGGCCAGGATCAGGAAGACCGCGGGGCCGATCAGCAGGGGCAGGAGGAGCGAGGTGGCGTTGTCGCCCGTTCCGCTCGGCGCCTCGGTGCCGTGCAGGTGGACGCTGACGGCGGCCATGGCGGTGTAGTGCATACCACTCACGGCTCCGCCCATCACCAGGCTCGCGCCGAGACTGGCCAGAAATCCATGGACGGAGACGGCCGCCCAGAGAGCAGCGGTGGCGGCCACGACGGCGATGACCACGGAGAGGGCGACGGTGAGGGTGTCGTACTCGATCCGGCCCTGGAGGCGCATGCCGGCCATGCCGAGGTAGTGCATGGTGGCGACGCCGAGGCCGGTGATCGTGCCGCCGGTGACCAGGGTGAGGGGGGTCGCCCCGCGGTAGCCGACGATGAAGATGCCGATGCCGACCATGAGGACGGCGACGCCCAGGCTGGCGAAGGTGATGGGCCGGTCGTAGGTGATCGGCGCCCGCTCGACGGAGAAGCCCATCATGGCGATGAAGTGCATCGTCCAGATGCCGCTGCCGATCGAGGTGGCGCCGAGGGCCAGCCAGCCCGCCTTGAAGCTGTCGTGGTGGCGGAGCGATCTGGTGGTGCACCTCAGGCCGAGGGCGCCGCCGAGGCAGGCCATGAGAAAGGCGGCCACCGGCGTGACGAGCCCGTAGCTGAATCCGTTGACCGTGCCCTGCATGAGCGTGCGTCCTCCACCCCTGGTGCGACGTCGTCCGAAAACAGTCGGTACCGCTGGGTAGTACTACCGGGGCGAGATTATGGCGCGCCGGGGCCCCGGCGACCATGTGACCGGGGAATTTCCGATCACTGGACCGGAGCGAGACCGGTCCGTGATCTCCGTGGGGGCCGTGGACCCGGTCGTGACCGGATTGTCGGTGGCGGGCCGTACCGTGGGCGCATGGACATCGTTGCGGGGGCGGGGCCGGCCGGCGGGGAGCGGGCCGTCCCGGTGGAGTGGACGGTCGTGGAGAGCGCCATCGGGCCGCTCTTCCTCGCCGCGACCGGGCGGGGGCTCGTGCGGGTCGAGTTCCACGCCGACGCGGCACGGCGGGAGCGGATGCTCGACCGGCTGGCGGGACAGCTCGGCGCCGAGCCGGTGGAGTGCGCCTCGGGCCTGCTCGCGGAGGCGATACGCCGCCTCGACCGGTACTTCGCGGGCGAGGCCCGCGACTTCGACCTGCCGCTGGACTGGAGCCTCGCGACCGGCTTCAACCGGCAGGTGCTGCGCGAGCTGGCGGCGAGCGTTCCGTACGGCACGGTCGTGGGGTACGGGGAGCTGGCGAGGCGCGTGGGGCAGCCGGGTGCGGCGCAGGCGGTCGGAGCGGCGATGGGCGCCAATCCGCTGCCGGTGGTCGTGCCGTGCCACCGGGTGGTGGAGAGCGACGGCGGGCTCGGCGGCTTCGGGGGCGGTCTGGAGACGAAGCGACGGCTGCTGGCCCTGGAGGGCGTACTGCCGGAGCCGCTGTTCTGAGCCGCGGCGACCGTCGCGGAAGGAGGCGGCGTTCCCATCGGATGGGACGGCTGGCACACTCACGTAAGTGACCCAGACCCCCGGCGCCCCTGACGCCACCCTGCCCGACGGCATACCCGACGCCCCGTCCGCCCCCGTCACCCCCGCCGAGCTGCCAGCCCTCCGCCGGCGTATTCAGGCCGTGCTGATCGCCACCCAGATCCTGGGAGGCCTCGGCATCGCCATCGGCGTCGCCCTCGCCGCCGTCCTGGCCAGGGACGTGAGCGGCACCGAGGCGCTGTCCGGTCTGGCGTCGACGGCGACGGTGGCCGGTCCCGCCCTGCTCGCCATGCCGCTGGCCGCGCTGATGGCCTCGCGCGGCCGCCGGGCGGGGCTCGTCCTCGGGTACCTGCTCGGGGCGCTCGGCGCCGGTGTGGTGGTGCTGGGGGCGGTCGTCGACAGCTTCCCGCTGCTGCTCGTCGGGCTCGTCGGCTTCGGCGCCGGCTCCTCGGCGAACCTGACGGCCCGCTTCGCCGCCGCCGACCTCGCCGAGCCGGACCGCAGGGCCCGGGCCATCTCCACGGTGGTGTGGGCGACCACGATCGGCGCGGTGCTCGGCCCGAACGTCGCGGCGCCCGCCGGGAAGAGCGTCTCGGACCTGGGGATCCCGGCCACGGCCGGTCCCTTCGTCTGGGCCGCCGGCGTCTTCGTGGTCTCGGCGGTCGTCGTGGCCGTACTGCTGCGCCCGGACCCGCTGCTCACCGCCCGCGCGCTGGCGGGCACCGGGCCTGGCGGGGCGGCGGAGGGCCGCTCGCTGCGGGCCGGGATGGACGCGGTGCGGAAGTCCCCGCGGGCCCGGCTCGCCCTGGTCACCATCGCCGGCTCGCACACCGCCATGGTGTCGATCATGTCGATGACGCCGGTGGCGCTCACCCGTCACGGCGCGGACATCCAGCTGATCGGCCTGGTGATCAGCGGCCACATCGCGGGGATGTACGCCTTCTCGCCGCTGATGGGCTGGCTGTCCGACCGGCTCGGCCGGCTGTCGGTGATCGGGCTCGCGGTCGGGCTGATCGGTGCGGCGGCGCTCGTCGCGGGCACGGCGGGACCGTCCCACGGCCGGACCGCCCTGGGGCTCGTCCTGCTCGGTCTGGGCTGGTCGGCGGGGCTCGTGTCCGGTTCGGCGCTGCTCACCGACTCGGTGCCGCAGGCCGCGCGGGCCGCCGTGCAGGGGCTCTCCGACTTCGTCATGAACACCGCCGCCGGGCTCGGCGGCCTCATGGCGGGCCTGATCGTCTCGCAGGCGGGCTACGGACCGCTGAACGCGATCGCCGCGTGCCTGCTGCTGCCGATGGCGGCGCTCGCCCTGCGGGGCGCCCTCAGGAAGGCCTGACCGGGACGGCCACCCGGCGGCTCCGGCGGTGCCGGCCGGGTGGCGGATGCGGAAGGCGCTCAGAGGCTGATGTGGTACGCCTTGCGCAGGGTCTCGTGCACGGTCCAGGTCGTCCGGTCGCCCTCCCGCAGCACGCATGCGTCGCCGGGGCCGATCTCCAGGGTCTCGCCGCCCTCGACGGCGACGGTCGCACGCCCGGAGACCACCACGAAGAGCTCGTTGGCCTCGGTGTCGGTGACGACGCCGGGCGTGATCTGCCAGATGCCGCGCAGCTGCTTGCCGTCGGCCGACTCCCACAGCACCTTGCCCGTCACCTCGGGCGTGCCGGAGACGATCTGGCCGGGGTCGAGGGGCTCGACTTCGAGCTCCGCGTCGGGGATGTGCACGGCGAAGGAGGGCGCGTCATGAGTGGTCATGGGCGGTGACTGTAGCCGGGGTCCGAGGGTGCTCCGAGGCCGGGAGGGGCTGGAAGAACAGCCTCCGTTTCGGCCCCCACCAGGCGTGATGCCGGCAACCCGCTTCGGCGACGAAATCCGCACCGGCCCTCCGGCACGGCGCCCCAAGGGTGCCGCGGCCGTCCCCGCCTCCTCCGCGCGGCGGCCCGTCACGGATTCCGCAGACGGTCCCCGAGGAGCGGCAGGAGGTCGCCAACGAGGTTTGCGGGGCCGGTGAGCGCGCCAAGGAATGGGACATGTCCACACAGGTGTCCGAAGAGGTACGGGAGGCGCTCCACGAGGGCCGGCCCGTCGTCGCGCTGGAATCGACGCTCATCGCCCACGGCCTGCCGCGCCCGCGCAACCTCGCCGTGGCGGCGGAGCTGGAGGAGTCGGTACGGGCCGGGGGCGCCGTCCCCGCCACGATCGCGGTCGTCGACGGCACGGCCAGGATCGGCCTCGACCAGAAGGCCCTGACCCGGATCGCCGAGGACCCGTCGGTGCGGAAGCTGGGCCACCGCGACCTCGCCCCCGCCCTGGCGACCGGGGCCACCGGGGCGACGACGGTCTCGGCGACGGCCTGGCTCGCGGACGCGGCCGGCATACGGGTGTTCGCGACGGGCGGGCTCGGCGGCGTGCACCGCGAGTGGAGCGAGACGCAGGACGAGTCCGCCGACCTGCGGCTGCTCGCCCGGGTCGGGATCACCGTGGTGTGCGCCGGGGTCAAGTCGATCCTGGACGTGCCCGCGACGCTCCAGCGACTGGAGACCCTCGGGGTGACGGTCGTCGGCTACGGCACGGAGCACTTCCCCGGCTTCTACCTCTCCTCCTCGGGCGAGCCCGTCGACTGGACCCTGCGGACCCCCGAGGAGGTGGCGGGGGTGATACGGGCGCAGGACGGTCTCGGCGGCCCCCGGGCCGCGCTCGTCGTGGCCAACCCGGTGCCGGTGACCGAGCAGCTCGATCCCGCGCTGCACGACCGGGTGCTCGCGCGGGGCCTCGCGGCGGCGAAGGAGAAGGGGATCACCGGGCAGGCGGTGACGCCGTTCCTCCTCGAATACCTGATGGTGCACACGGAAGGGGCGTCCCTGGAGGCCAACCTCGCGGCGGTACGGGGCAATGTGCGGCTCGCGGCGAGCATCGCGGGAGCGTACGCGTCGGGCACGGGGCCCGGCGGTGCGGCGACTCCGGGCATACCCGGCGCCGGGACGCACGGGGCGTCGGCGCCCGGCGCCGGCGGCCGGTGACCCGGGCCGGGGGCGCGCTGCTCGTCGTCGGGGACGTGGTCACGGACGTCGTCGCCCGGCACCGGACCCCGCTCGCCCCGGCCACGGACACGGCGGCGGAGATCCGGACCCTCCCGGGCGGCGCCGGGGCCAACGCGGCGTGCTGGGCGGCGCGTTCCGGCCTCGCCGAGGTGCGGCTGCTCGGCCGGGTGGGGACGGACGCGGCCGGCTGGCACGAGCGGGCGCTGCGCGGGGCGGGCGTGCGACCGCTGCTCGTCCAGGACCCGGACGCGGCGACGGCCACCGTGATCGCGCTCGTGGACGGCTCGGCGGAGCGCACCTTCCTGACGGACAGCGGCGCCGCGCTGCGCCTCTCCCCCGCCGACTGGTCGCCCGGGCTGCTGGACGGCGTGGCCCGGCTGCACCTCTCGGGGTACCTGTTCTTCGCCGCGCCGAGCCGCGAGACGGCCCGCCGGGCGCTGTGGGACGCGCGGGAGGCGGGCATCCCGGTGAGCGTGGACCCGGCCTCGGCGGGGTTCCTGGCGGAGCTGGGGGCGGACCGCTTCCTCGTGGCGGCGGAGGGCGCGGAGACGCTGCTGCCCAACGCCGACGAGGCCCGGTCGCTCACCGGCAGCGACGAACCGGAGGCGGCGGCCGCGGAGTTGAGCCGGCGCTTCCCGCTGGTCGTGGTCACGCTCGGGGCCGCGGGCGCGCTGGTCGCCGAGGGCGGCGCGGTCACCGCCCGGGTGACGGCGCCCCCGGCGCGGCCGGTGGACTCGACGGGCGCGGGCGACGCCTTCACCGGGGCGTTCCTGGCCGCGCTGCTCGCGGGCGAGGCCCCGGCGCGGGCCGCCGAGGCGGGCTGCCGCGCGGGCGCGGCGGCGGTCACCACCGTGGGCGGCAGACCTCCGGACGGCCCGGCCTGACCGGCGGGAAACCCCCTGCGCCCGCAGCCCCGTCCGGGCGGGGTGGCGCGGGTGTCACGCCCGCAGCCCCGTCCGGGCGGGGTGGCGCGGGTGTCACGCCCGCAGCCCCGTCCGGGTCGGGTGGCGCGGGTGTCACGCCCGCAGCCCCGTCCGGGTCGGATGGCGCGGGTGTCACGCCCGCAGCCCCGTCCGGGTCGGATGGCGCGGGTGTCACGCCCGCAGCCCCGTCCAGGCCGGATGGCGCGGGTCGTCGGCGCGGACGACGGCGTCCGCCGTCCCGGTGGGGTCGACCTCCGTCTCGTACCGGGCGAAGGCGGGCAGGGTCCAGGGCTCCTGCGTGCGCCGGGCGAGGGCGGCGGGCGAGAGGCGCAGGTGCACGGTGAGGTCGAAGGGGAACCAGTGGCCGAGCAGGAAGGGCCCGTACAGCACGAGCACCCCGCGCGGCGGCAGCGTGACGTAGGGGCTGCGGGTCGCGCGGTCCGTGACCGGGTCCCACAGGTCGGGCAGCACGCGCCCGGTGCCGCCGGGGTCCAGCGGTCCGAAGACCTCCCGCCACAGGGCCCCGGTGTCGGTCCAGCCGCTGTAGTACGCGTCGGGGTCCTGCTTCCCGTACTCGTACCGGAGGGAGGCGGGCCGCAGGAAGTCACCGGTGCTCACGACGTGGACCGCCCGCCCGCGCGTGCGCAGCGCCTCGGCGAGGAGCCCGGCGAGCTCGCCCCCGGGCGCGGCGGGCGGCCCGTCGATGCCCACCTTGAGCCATGCGTCGCCCGCCCCGGCGGGGGACGCGTCGAGGTGTCCGGCGAGCGTCTCCGCCAGCCGGTCCCAGGTGATCGCCTCGTATCGCATGTGGCCCATCCTGCCTGCCGCCCGGCCCCTGACGTGTACCGGTCGACGCCCCGGCATTACGGTGATCTTGCCGCGCCACCGCGCGGAGCCCACGGAGGAGAGGACTCGTACCCCATGAGCCCGCGTCAGGAAGCCCTGCCCTACGAGACCACCGGGGCCACGACGCCCTTCGGACTCGGACTGCACCACGTGCAGCTCGCCCTGCCGCCGGGCGAGGAGGAGGTGTGCCGCGGCTTCTACGTGGACGTCCTCGGCATGACCGAGATCCAGAAGCCCCCGGTGCTCGCGGCCCGCGGCGGCCTGTGGGTGCGCTCGGACGCGCTGGAGATCCACCTGGGCGTCGAGGAGGACTTCCGGCCGTCCCGCAAGGGCCACCCGGGCATCCTGGTCGCCGACATCGACGGCCTGGCGGAGCGGCTGACCGGTCGGGGGACCGAGGTGACCTGGGACGACGACTTCCCGGGCCACCGGCGCTTCTACACCGCCGACTGCCACGGGAACCGGCTCGAATTCCTCTGCCCGAAGAGCTGACCCCCCCTCCCGGCTTGACCTTGTCACTGGCGTCAGGGTCCGACCCTCGGTCCATGGACACCACCACACCCACCAGGGTCGTCGTCGTCACCGGCGCGGGCACCGGCATCGGCCGGGCCACCGCGCGCTCCTTCGCCGGGCAGGGGGCGACGGTCGTCGCCGTCGGCCGCAGGGCGGAGCCGCTGCGGGAGACCGCCGAGGGGCACCCGGGCATCCGTCCGTTCGCCGCCGACGTCACGGCGGAGGGCGCGGCCGAGGAGATCGTCCGCACCACCCTCGCGGACCACGGCCGGCTCGACGTCCTCGTCAACAACGCCGGGATCGCCGCTGGCGGCCCGCTCGGCACCCTCGACCGTTCCGTGATCGCCCCGCTCCTGGAGACGAACCTCGTCGCCCCGGTCCTGCTCACCCAGGCGGCCGTCCCCGCGCTCCGGGAGTCCCGGGGCGTCGTGGTGAACGTGACGACGACGATCGGTCAGCGCGGCTGGCCCGCCAACTCCTTCTATCCGGCGACCAAGAGCGCCCTGGAGACCCTGACCCGCTGCTGGGCCGTGGAGCTCGCGCCGGCCGGCGTCCGGGTCGTGGCGGTCGCGCCCGGCGCGATCGAGACCCCGATCGCGGACCACATGGGCCTCTCCCCCGAGCAGCGCGAGGCCGTACGGGCGTGGCAGCTCGCGCACACCCCCCTGGGCCGGGTCGGCAGGCCGGAGGAGGTCGCCTGGGCGATCACCTCGCTCGCCGCTCCGGACGCCGCCTTCCTGACCGGCACGGTCCTGCCCGTCGACGGGGGCGCGCTGGTCGCGTGATACGACTGCGCGAGGAGGTGGCGTCCTTGCGCATCGGTGAACTGGCCCGGCGGACCGGGGTGTCGGCCCGCGCCCTGCGGCACTACGAGCAGGCGGGGCTGATCACGTCGGTCCGCGCGGCCAACGGGTACCGGACGTACGAGGAGATCGCCGTCACGCGGGTGTCGAACATCCGGTACCTGCTGGACGCGGGGTTCACCCTGGACGACGTGGCCGCGTTCCGGACCTGCCTGGACGGGGACGTCTCCGCGGCCCCGCCGTCCGCCCGCGCCCTGGAGATCGCCCGCGAGCGCCTCGCCGTGATCGACGCGCGCATCGCGGCGCAGACGGCGGCCCGTGACCGCCTGGCGAAGGCCCTGGCCGCGCAGTCCTGAGGCCCGACCCGCACCGCGCGGCCCTGACCCCGGGCCGACGGACCCGGGCCGACGAACCCAGGCCGACGAACCCAGGCCGACGAACTCAGGCCGACGAACTCAGGCCGACGAACTCAGGCCGGCACGACGGCCGGCGCGGGCCGTTCCAGCAGCGCGCGGCCCGACTCGACCGCCTCGCCCAGCGTCAGCTCCCCCGCGGCGAGGGCCCGGCAGGTCGCCGTGTCGGTCCGCAGCCGGGCGTCGGGGGCGTCCACCCCTCCGTCCCCGTAGGCAACGGCCCCGTCCGCCCCGATTCGTACGTGGAACTCGCCCTCGTCGAGGGTCACTTGGAAGACCCCCGCGCCGAGCTCCGCCAGCACCCCGAGGAGCGGGATCGCGTACCAGTGGGCGCGGACGGCGTCGGTGGGCCGCGGCTCTCCGAGGTCGGGCGCGCCCCAGGCGGCGAGGGTGCGCAGGACGGGCAGCAGGTCGCGGCCGCGCGGGGTGAGTTCGTACACGTACGCCGAGGCGGGCGGGGGCAGTCGGCGCCGGGTGACGAGCTCGGCGCCCTCCATGTCCTTGAGGCGCCCGGCGAGCATGTCGGTGCTGACGCCGGGGAGGTCGGCGTGGAGGTCGGTGTAGCGGCGCGGCCCGGCGAGGAGTTCGCGGACGACGAGCAGGGTCCAGCGGTCGCCGACGAGGTCGAGGGCGCGCGCGGCGGCGCAGTGCTGGTCGTAGCTGCGGCGGCGTGGCTGACGTGGCATGCGACGCAGTCTAGACATGTTGTTGGACTTTCCAAGCTCGAACTTGGTAAAACCAAGCAACACTGATTCCGGGGACCTGGGAGGTCGGGCATGGAGTTCCGGCAGTCGAGCAAGCTGAACGAGGTCTGCTACGAGATCCGCGGCCCGGTCATCGAGCACGCCAACGCGCTGGAGGAGGCGGGCCACAGCGTCCTGCGCCTCAACACCGGCAATCCGGCGCTCTTCGGCTTCGAGGCGCCCGAGGAGATCGTCCAGGACATGATCCGGATGCTCCCCAAGGCCCACGGCTACACCGACTCGCGCGGCATCCTCTCCGCCCGGCGCGCGGTCGCCCAGCGCTACCAGTCCATGGGCGTGCCGGACGTGGACGTCGACGACGTCTTCCTCGGGAACGGCGTGTCCGAGCTGATCTCGATGGCCGTCCAGGCCCTCCTGGAGGACGGCGACGAGGTCCTCGTCCCCGCCCCGGACTACCCGCTGTGGACCGCGGTGGTCACACTGGCGGGCGGCAGGCCGGTGCACTACCTGTGCGACGAGGCCGCCGACTGGTACCCGGACCTCGACGACATGGCGTCGAGGATCACCGACCGCACCAAGGCCATCGTCGTCATCAACCCGAACAACCCCACGGGCGCCGTCTACCCGAAGGAGGTCCTGGAGGGCATCTTCGAACTCGCCCGCCGCCACGGCCTGATGGTCTTCGCCGACGAGATCTACGACCAGATCGTCTACGACGAGGTCGTCCACCACCCGGCCGCCTCCCTCGCCCCCGACCTGGTCGTCCTCACCTTCGGCGGGCTCTCCAAGACCTACCGGGTCGCGGGCTTCCGCTCCGGCTGGCTGGTCGTCACCGGCCCCAAGCAGCACGCGAAGAACTACCTGGAGGGCCTCACCATGCTGGCCTCCATGCGACTCTGCCCCAACGCTCCCGCCCAGTACGCCATCCAGGCCGCGCTCGGCGGCCGGCAGTCGATCCACGAACTGACCGCGCCGGGCGGCAGGCTGCGCGAACAGCGCGACCGGGCCTGGGAGAAGCTCAACGAGATCCCGGGCGTCTCCTGCGTGAAGCCGAAGGGCGCCCTGTACGCCTTCCCGCGCCTCGACCCCGCCGTGCACAGGATCCACGACGACGAGAAGTTCGTCCTCGACCTGCTCCTGCGGGAGAAGATCCAGGTCGTACAGGGCACCGGCTTCAACTGGCCGCGCCCGGACCACTTCCGCATCCTGACCCTGCCGTACGCCGACGACCTCGACGCCGCCATCAGCCGCATCGGGCGCTTCCTGAGCGGCTACCGGCAGTGACGTCCAGGCCCCTCTGCTGTCATGATCTACGGGTCCGAGGGCCTCTGACGGCCGAGGGGAAACGGGAGGGCGGGACCGGTCATGGATGCGGCGCTGATAGCCGTGGCGGGAACCCTGTTGGGCGTCGTCTTCACCCACTGGTTCCAGGGGCGGGCCACCGAGCGCACGGCCGCGCTCGCCCGCACCGAACAGCTCCGGCAGGAACGGATCTCGACCTACAGCGCCTTCGCCGGCGCCGTCGTCGACTACCGGCACAGCCAGAACGACCGCTGGTTCCGGGCGCGCCAGCAGCCAGGCTCGGAGGAGGCGGAGGAGTCCCGGCACGCCTCCTACCGGCAGCGCACCGCCGCCCGGCAGGCCCTCTTCCGCGTCCAGCTGGTGTGCGACGACCCGGAGGTACGACGGCTCGCCGAGGCGGCCTTCGTGGACTCCCACTGCATGCACGAGGCGGTCGACGAGGCGGACCGCGCCCGCCGCTCCGAGCAGGCCAAGGAGGCGCTCGCCGTGTTCATCGCCGCCGCCGCGCCCGGCGTCCGCTGACCGGGGAGCCGCCGTGGACCTCGTCGCGCCCGTCGTCGTCGAACCGCTCAAGCGCCGCCGCTGCTCGGAATGCCACCGGGGGCCGCTGGAGCGGATGATCGTCGAGTTCAACGCGCCGGTCTGCCTGGACTGCGCCGATCTCGGCCATCTGGTCTTCCTGCGCCGGGGCGACACGGCGCTCACCCGCCGCGCCCGCGAGGCCAGCACGCTGTGGGCCGTGGTCGTACGGCACAACCGGCGCCGCACCCGGTACGAGCGGCAGGGCCTGCTCGTCGAGGAGGCCGCCCTCGCCGCGGCGGAACGGGCCTGCCTGGCGGACGCCGAGGCGCGGGCCGCGCGGCGGGCCCGGGACGCGGTGCGGCGCGCGGCCCTCGACGTCGAGATCACCGAGGTCCTCCGGGCGGAGATCCTCCGGCTCTTCCCCGCCATCCCGGCGGACCGGGCCACGGAGATCGCCGTCCACGCCTCGGCGAAGGGCAGCGGACGGGTGGGGCGCACGGCCGCGGGCCGCTCGCTCGACCGCGGCGCGGTCACCGCCGCGGTACGAGCCTCCGTACGGCATGTCGACACGCCGTACGACTCCTTGCTGATGCAGGGGGTTCCCCGACACCAGGCCCGGACGAGGATCGCGCCCGCCGTCGAGGCGGTGCTCCGGACCTGGCGAGAAAGCGGGGCCGCGGGCGGCCGGGAACACGGCTGACGGCTCGGGCGTCAGCCCGCGTCGGCCGGGCCGCGAGGGGCGGACCCTCAGACCTGGTCGCCGGTGCGGCGACCACGGCGGTACAGCAGGGCGCCGCCGAGGAGCAGCGCGGCGCTCGCGGAGCCGGCGTAGCCCATGGCGTCCGAACCCGTGGAGGCCAGCGAGGCCTTGCTCGTCTCGCCCTGCGGGGCCGGGGCGGGGGCCGGGACGGCGGGGGTCACGGTCTCGGCCTGCGGCACCGGCACGTTCCGCACGGGGGTCTGCGGGCGCGGGGTCGGCGTCTCGATCGGCTGCTCGGGCTTGGCCGGGCCGTTCACGGCGGTGTTGCCGAGGGCCGGGTTGAGCAGTCCGACGACGTTGACCGAGTTCCCGCTGATGTTCACGGGGAGGTCGACGGGCAGCTGGAGGCCGTTCCCGGAGAGCACGCCGGGGGATCCCTGGGCGTGGCTCTCGGCGGTGGACCCGCCGCCGTTGGAGGTGCCGCCCCCGTGGGAGCCACCCGCCTGGGAGCCGCCGGCCTGCTCCCCGCCGCGCGGGGTGCCGGGCTGGTCCTTGTGGGCGCGGCCGACGCCGCTCTCGTCCCCGTAGCCCCCGGTCTCGCGCTCGGCGGAGCGGTTGGCACAGCTGTTGCCCGCGGCCGGGTTGAGCAGTCCGACGACGCTGACCGTGTTGCCGCAGACGTTGACCGGCACGTGCACCGGCAGTTGAAGCGTGTTGCCGGAGCCGACTCCCGGCGAACCGACCGCGGCGCCCTGGGCGCCGGCGTCTGCGTGCGCGGCGCCCGCCGAGAGGGCGAGCGCTCCACCCGTGACCAACAGTGTGGCCAGACCACTTCGGCGAATCTGCCTCATGGCTTCCTGCCTTCCGGAGGTGTGCACGGGCAAGTGCCCGTACCGGAATCAACGCGACAAACGTGCGTGCCGGATCCGGCCGTTGACGGGTTTCACCCCATCGAGTGGGACTCGTGCGGATGTCCGGTCATCGCCCCAGGAGCTCGGTGAGGGCGCCGACCGGGTCCGGGTCGGGGGCGCCGCGCGGCCACCAGTCCTCACGGCCGGTGTCCGATTCGTACCCGTACCAGAGGCCGTCCCGGCCGAGCCTGAGCTGGAGGGACTCCCCGGAGAGCCGGTTGCGCCAGGGGCGGAACATCGGGAAGTCGGCGGCGAGCAGCGCGGGTCTGGCCCGGTCGAACGGCCCGGCCGGCGGGTCCCAGGGCTCTTCGAGGACGGAGAGGCCCGCCGCGCCGCCCTGGCGCCATGCGGCGACGGCACGGGCGAGGTCCGTGGGGGTGCGGTCGAGGGCGCCCGCCAGGTCGCGGTAGAGCGCCCGGGAGGAGGCGGTGAGTCCGGAACCGGGCTGCGCGGCGGCCAGCCGGACCGCGTCCTGCCAGGGGGTGAGGGCGGCGACCGGGTCGTGGCCGGTGGCGAGGAAGGCGTGGGCGCGGGCGGCGGCCTCGGTGGCGAGGAGGTCGAGGGCGAGCGGATCGGGGGCGTGCGGGTCCGGCGGGAAGACGGCCGGCCGGCCGGGCCGGTCCGGGACCGGCAGCTCGGGGGGCAGCGGCGGGAGCCCTGCCCCGGTGGCCGCGTCGAGCGCGACGCGGGCGGGGACCGTGGGCATCTGCGGGGCGGCGGCACCCGTCTCGGCGGCGCCCCGGGCGGCGTTGCGCCGGGTGAGTTCGGCGAGGAGCTCCTGCTCGCCGCGGCCGCGCATCAGGAAGAGGACGAACGGGTCCTCGTCGAGGAGCCGGGCAGCCTGGTAGCAGAGGGCGGCGGCGTGCTTGCAGGGGTAGCCGTCGTCCGGGCAGGAGCAGTCGGGGACGAGGTCGCCCGGCGCGGGCAGCAGCCCGGTGACCGCCTCCAGGGCGTGCGGCACGTCCTTGTCGAGGAGCGCGGCGATGTGGTCGGGGCGGGCGGCGGCCTCGTCGAGGAACCTCTCCCAGCCGTCGTCGCCGAGGGTCCGCATCCTGATCTCGGTGCGGTACGGGCGGGGCCGGGTGCCGTGCACGTAGGCGACGACCCGGCCGGGGGTGACCGTGATCGCGTCGACGTGGCCGCGCCCCGCGTACGCCTTGCCGCGCGCGAGCCGGGCCGGATCGAGGGCGGCGGCCTCCAGGGCCGCGACCCAGGCGTTCCCCCACCAGGTGGCGGCGAACCGTCCGTCGGGGGCCGAGCGCGGCGCGAGCTGCGGGAAGCTGCGGCGGCGGTCGTCGTGGCGGAGGGCGGCGCCCCGCGCGCCCCGGGCGTGGTTCACGAGGGCCTCCTCAGGGACACCAGGTCGGCGAGCTCCCGGTCGGTGAGTTCGGTGAAGGCGGCCTCGCCGGAGCCGAGGACGGCGTCGGCCAGGGCCCGTTTGGCGCGGAGCAGCTCGGCGATGCGGTCCTCGACGGTCCCCTCGGCGACGAGCCGGTGGACCTGCACCGGCTGGGTCTGCCCGATGCGGTAGGCCCGGTCGGTGGCCTGCTCCTCGACGGCCGGGTTCCACCAGCGGTCGTAGTGCACGACATGGCCGGCCCGGGTGAGGTTGAGGCCGGTGCCGGCGGCCTTCAGGGAGAGCAGGAAGACGGGGACCTCGCCGGCCTGGAAGCGGTCGACCATCCGCTCCCGCTCGGGCACCGGGGTGCCGCCGTGCAGGAGTTGGGCCGGGATGCCGCGCGCGGCCAGGTGGTCGGCGAGGAGCCGCGCCATCGACACGTACTGGGTGAAGACGAGCACGGACCCGTCCTCGGCGAGGATCGTGTCGAGGAGCTCGTCGAGCAGGGCGAGCTTTCCGGAGCGGCCGGCGAGCCGCCCGCTGCCGGGGCCGCGCGGGGCCTGCTCCTTGAGGTACTGCGCGGGGTGGTTGCAGATCTGCTTGAGGGAGGTCAGCAGGCTCATGACGAGGCCCCGGCGGGCGATGCCCTCGGCCTCCTCGATGCGGGCCATGGTCTCGCGGACGACCGCCTCGTAGAGCGAGGCCTGCTCCCGGGTGAGGGCGACGGGATGGTCGGACTCCGTCTTCGGCGGCAGTTCGGGGACGATGCCGGGGTCGGACTTGCGGCGGCGCAGCAGGAAGGGCCGTACGAGCCGGGCGAGCCGCTCGACGGCCTCCGCGTGCTCGATCTCCTCGTTGTTCTCCACGGCCCGGGCGTGACGGGAGCGGAAGGCCTTGAGCGGGCCGAGGAGGCCGGGGGTGGTCCAGTCGAGGAGCGCCCAGAGTTCGGAGAGGTTGTTCTCCACGGGGGTGCCGGTGAGGGCGACCCTGGCGGGTGCGGGGATCTCGCGCAGCGCCTTGGCGGTCGCCGAGAACGGGTTCTTGACGTGCTGCGCCTCGTCGGCGACGACCATCCCCCACTCCCGCGCGGCCAGCCGGGCGGCGCTGGTGCGGAGGGTGCCGTAGGTGGTGAGGACGAAGCCGCCCTCGGTGCCGCCGAGGTCCCGGTCGACGCCGTGGAAGCGCCGTACGGGCACGTCGGGAGCGAACTTCTCCACCTCCCGCTGCCAGTTGCCGAGGAGGGAGGCCGGGCAGACGACGAGGGTGGGGGCGCGGCGGGCTCGGCGCAGGTGGAGGGCGATGAGGGTGACGGTCTTGCCGAGGCCCATGTCGTCGGCGAGGCAGCCGCCGAGGCCGAGCGAGGTCATCAGGTCCAGCCAGGCGAGGCCGCGCAGCTGGTAGTCGCGCAGGGTGGCGGTGAGTCCGGGCGGGGCCTGCACGTCCTCGGGGCCGGCCAGGAGTCGGTCGCGGAGGGCGGCGAGTGCCCCGACGGGGACGGCGGGGACGGACTCGCCGTCCACCTCGGCGGTGCCGGTGAGCGCGGCGGCGAGGGCGTCGACCGGTTCGAGCAGGCCGAGTTCGCGCTTGCGCGCCTTGCGGACGAGGGCGGGGTCGACGACGACCCACTGGTCGCGGAGGCGGACGATCGGCCGGTGGGCCTCGGCGAGGAGGTCCATCTCGCGCTCGGTGAGCGGATCGCCGTCGAGGGCCAGCTGCCAGTCGAACCGCAGCAGCTCCTCGCTGTCGAAGAAGGAGGTGCCGTCGGTGGCGGAGCCGGGCGCGGTGCGGGCGGGGCGGACGACGGCGGAGGCGCTGAGCGAGCGGGCGAGTTCGCGCGGCCAGTGGAGGGCGATCCCCGCGTCGGCGAGCCGGGCGGCGGCCGGGCCGAGCAGTTCGTACAGCTCGTCCTCGGTGACGGCGAGGACGTCGGGCACGTCCCGCTCCAGGAGCCGGGCGAGCGGAGGCCAGACGCGGGCCGCCCGGCGCAGGGCGAGGACCGCGTCGATCCGGGCGCGGGGCCCGAAGTGGTCGCCCTCGCCCGCCCACAGGTCCGTGGCGTCGATGACGAGGGTCGGGTCGGCGAGGCTGTGGATCTGGAGGAGCGCGGCGGCGGCGTGACGGTCCCCGCCGTCCTCGCCCGTGCCCGCGCCGGCCGTGGTGTCGAAGAGTTCGTACGGCGACAGGTCGAGGCGGAGCGAGACCCGCACCCCCGCGTCCATTCCGGCCGCCGCCTCGGCGGCCCAGGCATGCGCGCGGGGCAGGTGCTGCGGGGCGCGCGCCGCGAACGGCGCGCCGACCGCGTGGGCGGCGGCCGGGGTGCGGGGCAGCAGGTCGGCGACCGCGTCGAGGAACGCCCGCACGAGGGCCTCGGGCTCGGGCAGCCGCAGCGGACCGCGCCCCGGCACCGGCACGGCGTACCCCTCGTACGGCAGGGCGGCGGCGACGGCCCGCAGATGGGCGATGTCCTCGGCGTCCAGGGGGCCGGCCCGCCAGGCGTCCAGGTCGTCGGCGGTCAGCCCGGGCAGCAGCCGCCCGCGCGCGGCCAGGTGCAGGGCGTGCAGGGCGGCGGCGCCCCAGCCGGCGGTGGCGGGGTGGGCGGCCGGGTGGTGGCGGGCGGCGACGAGATGCGGCAGGGCGGTCTCGACGGGCAGGACCACGGCGGGCACGGACCGCCCCCGGGCCCCGCTGCCGTGCCGCCGGGCCACGGTCAGCTCGGCCCGCTCCGCCCCGCTCGCCTCCGGCAGCTCACCGCCGTCGGGGGCCCAGAAGGCGACCCGGCCGTCCCGGGGAAGGGCGGCCGGCAGGAAGACGGCGGCGCAGGTCGTCCAGGTGTGTGCCACGGCTCCGCTCTCCTCCCCCTCTGTGTCGGCATCCCGACCGGACCTCCGACCTTACGGGTGGGGTCTGACAACGGACGCCGGGCGGTTCCCCCGAGCGGCCCAACAGCGGATGACAGCGGTCCCCGCGGGCGCGCATGGTGGCCTGAGACGACACGACAGAAGAGGATTCCGCCATGTCCGTTCGCCGGCGTCTCACGACCGCCACCGGGGCCGTGCTCCTCACCCTCGCCGTCGCCGGCTGCTCGGGCCTCGGCCGCAGCGCCGTGGGCACGATCACGTACGAGACGCAGCGCGACCTCCTGGTGACCGTGACCAGCCCCTCCGTGAAGGGCTGCCACCGCCTGGCGCCCTCGGGCGTCACCAAGGTCGAGAACAACTCCCTGACCGACATCGTGATGTACCGGACCCGCGACTGTACGGGCGGGAACTCGATCTACGTGGCCACCAAAACCGGGAACAGGATCGCCCCGGACACCCTGCCCTGGCGCAGCTACAGCGTCGTCCACTAGGACCTGCCGACGGGCGTTCCCTTTCCCCCACCCGGGGTAGATGCTGGAAGTGACCTCGGGGCTCCGAGGGGAGATGCGACCGTCATGCGTACCGGGAACGAGCCGGCGAACGCGCGCAGCGCACTGCGCCTGCGGTTCTGGCTGAGCGTGTGGGGGCTGCTCTGGGCGGTCTTCGGCACGACCGTGTTCTCCCTGCTTGGACGCCCCGGCTGGGCGGCGGCCTGCGGAGTGCTGTTCCTGGTCGTCACGGTCGACCTGGCGGTGGTGCTGCACCACATCCACCAGGGCCCGCACTGGCAGCCGGGCCGGGGCATCCCCCCGTACGAACCCGATCACGGCAACAGGCGCCGCTGACGCCCCGCCCGGACCCGCTCGGTCCGGGCCCGCTCAGTTCCGGGTGTCGAACCCCGCCGCCCGGAGGTACTCCGGCTTCGGGTCGAGCGCGGCCGCGAGGCGGAAGTGCCGCGTGGCCTGGGCGGTCAGCCCGGAGCGCTCGAAGGTGCGGCCCAGCGCGAAATGCGCGAAGGCGTTGTCCGGCTCGCGCTCCAGGACCAGCTCGAACTCCAGCTGCGCCGGGCGCAGCTGCGCGGCGGCGAAGAACGCCCGGGCGCGCAGCAGGCGTGCCGCCGTGTTCTCGGGGTGGGCGGCGATCACCGAGTCCAGCAGCTTCACGGCCCCACGAGGGTCCCGCGCGGCCAGCAGGTGCTCGGCGGCGCGGAAGTCGATGACGTGCGTTTCCGGGTTCCTGTCGGCCACGATGGCATCCTTCCCCTCGATCGGGTGGTTGAACACCGGGCCCGGCGGCCGCATTCCGGCTAGGCCCCCTCCGCGGGGGCCCCGGCGCGGCGCTCCAGCTCCTCCCAGACCTTCCGCACCTGGGGCTCGAGAGCGTCGAGCGGCCCGTCGTTGTCGATCACGAGGTCGGCGACGGCCAGCCGCTGCGCCCGCGTGGCCTGGGCGGCCATCCTGGCCTCGGCCTCGGACGCGGCCATGCCGCGGAGCCGTACCAGGCGGTCGAGCTGGGTCGCCGGGGAGGCGTCCACCACCACGACCAGGTCGTACAGCGGCGCGAGCCCGTTCTCGGTCAGCAGGGGTACGTCGTGGACGACGACGTCCCCGGCGCCCGCGCGACTCTCCAGCTCCGCCGACCGGGCCCCGACCAGCGGGTGGACGATGGCGTTGAGCGTGGCCAGGCGGTCGGGGTCGGCGAACACGATGGAGCCGAGCTTCGGCCGGTCGAGCGTCCCCTCCGCGGTGAGGACGCCGTCCCCGAAGGCCGCCACGACGGCCGCGAGCCCCGGGGTCCCGGGCTCGACGACCTCGCGCGCGATCCGGTCCGCGTCGATCAGTACGGCTCCGTACGAGACGAGCAGCCGTGACACTTCGCTCTTGCCGGCGCCGATCCCGCCGGTCAGGCCCACCTTCAGCATGAGCGGCAGCTTAGGGCCTGCCCCGGCGGGCCTAGGAGTCGCCCTCCCGCTCCGCGAGGAAGCGCTCGAACTCGCGGCCCAGCTCGTCGGCGGACGGCAGGTCGACCGGCTCGGCGACCAGGCTGCCGCGCGTCTCGGCGCCGGCCACCGCGTCGTACTGGTGCTCGAGGCCCTGCACGAGCGCGACCAGCTCCTCGTCGCCCTCGCCGATCTGGCGGTCGATCTCGGTCTGGGTGCGGCGGGCCTCGGTCCGCAGGGAGTGGGCGACGCCCGGGAGGACGAGACCGGTGGCGGCGGTGACGGCCTCCAGGGCGGTCAGGGCCGCGTCCGGGTACGGGGAGCGGGCCACGTAGTGCGGGACGTGGGCGGCGACGCCGAGGGTGTCGTGGCCGGCCTCGGTGAGCCGGTACTCGATGAGGGACTCGGCACTGCCGGGGACCTGGGCCTCGTCGAAGGGGCTGCGGTGGCCGGGCATGAGGTCGGTGCGGCTGCCGTGCGGGGTGAGGCCGACCGGGCGGGTGTGCGGCACGCCCATGGGGATGCCGTGGAAGTTGACGGAGAGGCGCACGCCGAGACGCTCGACGATCTGCCGGACGGCGACGGCGAACCGCTCCCACTCCACGTCCGGCTCGGGGCCGGAGAGGACGAGGAAGGGCGCGCCGGTGGCGTCCTGCACGAGGCGGACCTCGATGGACGGCGTCTCGTACGCGGTCCAGCGGTCGCGCCGGAAGGTCAGCAGCGGGCGGCGGGCGCGGTAGTCCACGAGCCGGTCGTGGTCGAAGCGGGCCACCAGCTGGTGCGGAAGGGTGTCGAGCAGCCCGTCGATGATCTGCTCACCGGTCTCGCCCGCGTCGATGTAGCCCTCGAAGTGGTACAGCATGACCAGCCCGGCCGACTCCTGCGCCAGGGCCAGGTCGACGACGGCCACGCCCTTCGGGTCCCATTCGTACAAATCCTGGGGATCAAGCACGATTACCGCTCCTCCTCGTGTTCTCTCTGGAAACGCCGGGCGCGGCACGGCCATTCCCGGTCGCGCGATCTTCCGGTGGAGGACTTGGCGGCTCCGGCGGGACTCCGGTGGGACTCGCGGGAACGACCGAGGCCCGCTCCCCTGAAGGGGAGCGGGCCTCGATGCGCTATCGGCTAGCGCTCAGCGGAGAGCCTGTTCAGCTCTGGCCGCCGGCGAGCTTCTCGCGGAGGGCGGCGAGCGCCTCGTCCGACGCCAGGGCGCCGGCGTTGTCGTCCGACTCCGAGGAGTACGAACCGCCCGAGATGCCCGCACCGGCGTTGCCGGCGGCCGGGGCGGCAGCGCCCTCGGCAGCGGCGGCCTCGTCGGCCTCGCGGGACTTGATGACCTGGGCCTGGTGCTGCTCGAAGCGAGCCTGCGCCTCGGCGTACTGGGTCTCCCAGGCCTCGCGCTGAGCCTCGTAGCCCTCGAGCCAGTCGTTGGTCTCGGGGTCGAAGCCCTCGGGGTAGATGTAGTTGCCCTGGTCGTCGTAGGACGCGGCCATGCCGTACAGGGTCGGGTCGAACTCGACCGAGGCCGGGTCGGCACCGAAGGACTCGTTGGCCTGCTTCAGCGAGAGGCTGATGCGACGACGCTCGAGGTCGATGTCGATGACCTTGACGAAGATCTCGTCGTTGACCTGGACGACCTGCTCCGGGATCTCCACGTGGCGCTCGGCCAGCTCGGAGATGTGGACCAGACCCTCGATGCCCTCGTCCACGCGGACGAACGCACCGAACGGAACCAGCTTGGTGACCTTACCCGGGACGACCTGGCCGATCTGGTGGGTCCGGGCGAACTGCTGCCACGGGTCCTCCTGCGTCGCCTTCAGCGACAGGGAGACGCGCTCGCGGTCCATGTCCACGTCGAGAACCTCGACGGTGACCTCCTGGCCGACCTCGACGACCTCGGACGGGTGGTCGATGTGCTTCCAGGACAGCTCGGAGACGTGCACGAGACCGTCGACGCCACCCAGGTCCACGAAGGCACCGAAGTTGACGATCGAGGACACGACGCCGGAGCGGACCTGACCCTTCTGGAGGGTCGTGAGGAAGGTCTGGCGAACCTCGGACTGGGTCTGCTCGAGCCAGGCGCGGCGGGACAGGACCACGTTGTTGCGGTTCTTGTCCAGCTCGATGATCTTGGCCTCGAGCTCCTTGCCCACGTAGGGCTGGAGGTCGCGGACACGACGCATCTCGACGAGGGAGGCCGGCAGGAAGCCACGGAGGCCGATGTCGAGGATGAGACCACCCTTGACGACCTCGATGACGGTACCGGTGACGATGCCGTCCTCTTCCTTGATCTTCTCGATGGTGCCCCAGGCGCGCTCGTACTGGGCGCGCTTCTTCGAGAGGATCAGGCGGCCTTCCTTGTCCTCCTTCTGGAGAACCAGGGCCTCGATCTCGTCGCCGACCTTGACGACCTCGTTCGGGTCGACGTCGTGCTTGATCGAGAGCTCGCGGCTCGGGATGACACCTTCGGTCTTGTAACCGATGTCGAGCAGGACCTCGTCCCGGTCGACCTTCACGATGACGCCGTCGACGATGTCGCCGTCGTTGAAGTACTTGATCGTCTCGTCGATCGCGGCGAGGAAGGCTTCCTCGTTACCGATGTCGTTGACCGCAACCTGCGGGGTGGTGGCGGTGGTCTCGGTGCTGCTCGTCATGTGGGAAAGGGCTCCGGTTACGGACAGAAAGTCGTAGGTACTGCTACGCCGAGAGCCCGTATCGCACCAGGAAGCCGGACAGCCAATGAAGCACCCTTCCGCGAACGGGAGGGAACCTCGAAAACCGAGGGGACATACAACAGGTGCGAGCACGGCCTGCTCCGTCTGAGGCGCGCAGGCCCGCAGCGCAACCTTTAGCATACGGGGGCGGCCGGACAGGGTCAATGCGCGAAGCGCACACCCGGGGCAGATCCCCTCAATTCCGGCGCGACTCATGGCCCTTGCGCCGCCACGGCGGGGGTCCGCCGCTCCGCGGCACTGAGCGCAAACTACATCGGCGGGCGAGATGAACCAAGAGTACGGACACGAAGACGCGGTCGACGGGGAGGACGACGGGGCCGAGGCGACCCGGCGTGACGCGGGGGACGCGGAGAGCAGCCGGGCCAGCCGCGGCTGGTGGGACCGGAACGCGGACGAGTACCAGAGCGAGCACGGCTCCTTCCTGGGCGACGACCGGTTCGTGTGGGGTCCCGAGGGGCTCGACGAGGCCGAGGCCGGGCTCCTCGGGCCGGCCGCGTCGCTGAAGGGCCTCGACGTCCTGGAGATCGGCGCGGGCGCGGCGCAGTGCTCGCGCTGGCTGGCGGCGCAGGGGGCGCGGCCGGTGGCCCTCGACCTCTCGCACCGGCAGCTCCAGCACGCGCTGCGGATCGGCGGGGAGGTGCCGCTGGTGGAGGCGGACGCGGGGGCGCTGCCCTTCCGCGGCGGCTCCTTCGACCTGGCGTGCTCGGCGTACGGCGCGGTGCCGTTCGTCGCGGACCCGGTGCGGGTCTTCCGCGAGGTGCGGCGGGTGCTGCGGCCGGGTGGCCGCTGGGTGTTCTCGGTGACGCACCCGATCCGCTGGGCGTTCCCGGACGAGCCGGGGCCGGAGGGCCTCTCGGTCGCCGCCTCGTACTTCGACCGCACGCCGTACGTCGAGCAGGACGAGCAGGGGCGGGCCGTGTACGTGGAGCACCACCGGACCCTCGGGGACCGGGTGCGGGACGTGGTGGCCGGCGGCTTCCGGCTGGTGGACCTGGTGGAGCCGGAGTGGCCGGCCTGGAACAGCCAGGAGTGGGGCGGCTGGTCCCCGCTGCGGGGGAACCTGATCCCTGGGACGGCGATCTTCGTCTGCGAGCGGGACGACTAGCAGGTCCCGCTCGACTCGTTAGTCCTACTTATGGAGGGCCCTGTGGATGACGGGGCCCTCCCTTTTCTTCTCACGTACGAGACTGAGTGCGTGATCCGAAACGACGTACTCGACCGTCTCCCCGTCCGCCATGCCGTCCCCGAGCTGCTCGCCGCACTCGCGGAGCGCGGCACGGCGGTGCTGTCCGCTCCGCCCGGCACCGGCAAGACGACGCTGGTGCCGCTGGCGCTCGCGGGGCTGATAGGGGACGGACCGGTGCGCCGGGTACTGGTGGCCGAGCCGCGGAGGATGGCGGTGCGGGCGGCGGCCCGGCGGATGGCCTGGCTGCTCGGCGAGGAGGTCGGCGGCGCGGTCGGCTTCTCGGTCCGCGGCGAGCGGCGGACCGGCCCCGGCACCCGGGTCGAGGTGGTGACCACGGGCATCCTGCTCCAGCGGCTCCAGCGCGATCCGGAGCTGGCGGGGGTGGACGTGGTGCTGCTCGACGAGTGCCACGAGCGGCATCTCGACGCGGACACGGCCATGGCCTTCCTGGTGGACGTGCGGGCGGCGCTGCGGCCGGAGCTGAAGCTGGTCGCGGCCTCCGCGACGAGCGACGCCGAGGCCTGGGCGGAGCTGCTCACGGTCCTGGACGGCAGCGGACCCGCGCCGATCGTGCGGAGCCAGGGCGAGGGCCACGGGTACGCGGTGAAGTTCGCCGCGCCGCCGGCCGGGATCAGGCCCGCGCACGGCACCTGGGTGGATCCGGCCCTGCTGCGTCACGTGGCGGCGACGGTCCGGCTGGCGCTGGAGCGGCACGAGGGCGACGTCCTGTGCTTCCTCCCGGGCACGGGCGAGATCGCGCGGACGGCGGGACTGCTCGACGGGGTGGACGCGGAGGTGCTCCAGCTGCACGGGCGGGCTCCCGCCGCCGTGCAGGACGCGGTGCTGCGGGGTGCCGGGCCGGACGGGCGGCGGCGGGTGGTGCTCTCGACGTCGGTCGCGGAGTCGAGCCTGACGGTGCCGGGGGTGCGGATCGTCGTGGACTCGGGGCTCGCGCGGGAGCCCCGGACGGACCACGCCCGGGGTCTCGGGTCCCTCGCGACGGTGCCGGTGTCGACCGCGGCGGCGACCCAGCGGGCCGGGCGCTCGGGCCGTGAGGCGTCCGGGGTGGTCTACCGCTGCTGGGCGGAGGCGGAGGACGGCGGTCGGGCGCGGTTCCCCTCGCCCGAGATCAGGATCGCCGACCTGGCGGACTTCGCCCTGCGGGCCGCCTGCTGGGGCGACCCGACGGCGGAGGGGCTCGCGCTGCTCGACCCGCCGCCGGCCGGGGCGATGGCGGCGGCCCGCGCGGTCCTCGGGTCGATCGGGGCGGTGGACGGGGACGGCCGGGCCACGGAGCGGGGCGTACGGATGTCCCGGCTCGGGCTGCACCCCCGGCTGGGGCGCGCGCTGCTCGACGGGGCTCCCGAGGTCGGGGTCCGGCGGGCGGCGGAGGTGGTGGCGCTGCTCAGCGAGGAGCCGCCGCGCGAGTACGGGGACGATCTGGCGGCGGCCTGGCGGACGGCCCGTCAGGGCTCCGACGGGTACGGCGCGCGGTGGCGGGCGGAGGCCCGGCGGCTGGAGCGGTCGGCCGGCGAGGTGGTGGGCGGGGGCGCCGCCGCTGCCGAGCGGGAGGGCGAGGACTCCGTGGCCGGGCTGGTGACGGCGTTGGCGTTTCCGGAGCGGGTGGCCAGGGCCCGGGAGCAGGGTGGCTATCTGATGGTGTCGGGGAGCGGGGCGCGGCTGGCCGAGGGGTCCCGACTGGGGACCGGCCGGTGGCTGGCCGTGGCGGTGGCGGACCGCACGGCGCGGGACGCCACGGCGCGGGTGCGGCTCGCGGCCGTGGTGGACGAGGCCATGGCGTGCCGGGCGGCGGGGCATCTGCGGAGCACCGGTGAGGAGGTCCGCTGGGAGGACGGGGACGTGGTGGCGCGGTCGGTGGACCGGCTCGGCGCGGTCGAGCTGACGGTCCGTCCCCTGGGCGCCGGGGCCGAGCCCGCTCTCGTGCGGGAGGCGCTGCTCGACGGTCTGCGGCGCGAGGGGCTCGGGCTGCTGCGGTGGCGTCGGGAGGCCGGGGAGCTGCGCGAGCGGCTGGCCTTCCTCCACCGGGAGCTGGGCGGGCCGTGGCCCGACGTGTCGGACGGGGCGCTGGTCGACCGGGCCGGGGAGTGGCTGGAGCCGGAGCTGTCGCGGGCGTCGCGGCGGGCCGATCTGGGGCGGATCGACGCCGGGGAGGCGCTGCGGCGGCTGCTGCCCTGGGCGTCGGGCGAGGCGGTGCGGCTCGACGAGCTGGCGCCGGAGCGGATCGAGGTGCCGAGCGGTTCGCGGATACGGGTCGAGTACGGGGGTGAGCGGCCGGTGCTCGCGGTGAAGCTCCAGGAGATGTTCGGGCTGGCCGAGACGCCCCGGGTGGCCGGGGTCCCGGTGCTCGTCCACCTCCTCTCCCCCGCCGGCCGGCCCGCGGCGGTCACGGCCGACCTGGCGTCCTTCTGGCGGGACGGCTACCGCGCGGTGCGGGCGGAGTTGCGGGGGCGTTACCCGAAGCACCCCTGGCCCGAGGATCCGTCCGCGGCGGTGCCGACCCGGCACACCAGCGCGCGGCTCAGAGCGGAGCGCTGACCGGAACCGGCGTGGGGGCGGTGGGCGGTTCCGGCTCGGGGCGGCGGGAGCGGGCCTCCAGCCAGAGGGAGAGGGCGAGGAGGGCGAGGGCGAGGAAGGTGAGGCTCCAGGGGACGTAGGAGACGAGCATGAGGACCATGAGGCGGTTGGAGGAGACCATCGCGCCGACGCTTTCGAGGTAGTCCTCGCGCATCCTCACGTGTCCCGCGAAGACGGTGAGGGTGTCCTGCCCCATCAGCTTCCTGGCGTTGCGGAGCTCTTCCTTGTGGATCTCCTCGCCGTTGACGGGTGCTCCGGTGACCGGCTCGATCCAGAACATGCGCTTGGTCGTGTACCAGCGGGTGAGGCCCGAGTCGGCGAGGATCTTGGGAGTGATGCCCTTGACCGGCATGGTCTTGGGCATGGGGACCTTCGTCCAGGGGATGGTCTGCTCGAAGTAGTAGACCTCCATGCCGCGGAAGGTGCGGGTGCCCTTGTAGTGGATGGGGGCCGCGGTGCGGGTCTGGGCGTCGAAGTACTGGTAGTCGCGCTTCTCGGTGAGGAAGGGGAACTTGAACTCGATGCCCTCGCGCCGGACCGGGTCTCCGTCGACGGATTCACCGGTGGCGTGGACGGGGTCCTGGGTGTGGGCGTCGAAGACGTACCGCTCCGGGACCTGGGAGACCATCTTGCCGTCGGGCCCGGTGACGTAGGCGAGGGCGTCCCAGACGACGACGTCGCGTCCGGCGTCGCGTTCGATGCGCCGAGACTCCTCCACGTTGCCCTTGAGGGTCTGGATGATCGTGATCTTGTCGACCTTCTCGGCCTTGAGGGTGGAGTAGTCGAGGAGGGTCGCGGGCCGCGCCTCCAGGACGGTCTCCTGGTACTGGTTCGCCGGGATCTTCGCCAGGCGGGGGAAGGCGTACCAGCGCAGGGTCGGGGCCATCGCGGCGCAGAAGACGGCGAGGGCGAGGAGGACGAGGCTGGCTCGGCGGCGCACGGTCGCCCCCTACTTCCTGGGGCCGGGGTCGGCGGTCAGCAGGGGCTTGGGCGAGGTGGGGCCGTCGGGCGGCAGATCGACCACGGAGAGGAGCAGGACGAAGAGGAGGACTGGGGCGAGTCCGATGGCGGCGGCGACGAGGGCGCGCATGGTCGGCCTCCCGGGATGCGATCTGATAGGGCGTCAGGGCGGGGGCACCGTAGCAACGCGGCCGCGAGATGAGAACACGTTGCACCCGGGCAACGCGAAGCGCCGTCCCTTCGCCCGGTGCGGACGGAGGAACGGCGCGGTGCGGAGGGGCGGGTGGTCAGGCCGAAGGGGAGGCTCCGGCCGAGGGGGTGGCCTCGGGGGTGCCGCTGCCGGAGGGCGTCGGGGCCGGGGTCGGCTCCGGGTCCGGGGTCGGCTCCGGGGTCGCGGCTGCGGTGACCGTGAGGTCGACGAAGGTGGTGCCGCCGCCCGGTGCGGTCAGCTGGAGGTAGAAGGTGCCCGCCTTGTCGCCCGCGAGGAGGTCGCCGGACGCGAAGGTGAGCAGTCCGTTCGTACCGGTCTTGAGCGTGACCGTGCGGACCGGGGTGCCGTCCGCGCTCTTGAAGGTCGGGCCCTCGGTGCTCTCCTTGGAGTCCGTCTTCGAGGAGACGATCACCGCGGTGACGAGCACGCCGGGGGCGAGGGCGCCCTTGTCGGTGGCCTTCACCTGGAGCTGCTGGGCGAAGGGGCTTCCGGTCGTGGCCGACAGGGGGTCGCCGGCGACCCGGGTGAGGGTGTCCGCCTGGCGCTCCATGACGGTGGCGGCGAAGTCGGCCGGGGCGAGGGTCCGGCGCACGACGGTGGCCCGGACGGTGAACGAGCCCGTCTTCTCGCCGGCCCGGAGGGCGGGAGAGGTGGCGAGGCCGGTCGAGCCGGTGGTGACGGTGGCGGTGGTGCCGCCGGCGGCGAAGCGGGTGTCGGTGGTGCCGACGATCTCGAAGAGGATGCTCACGCCGGCGACCGGCTTGCCCGCGGCGTCGAGCGCCGCGACCCGGGGGGCTCCCGTGAAGGCGCTGCCGGTGGTCGTGGTCAGCTTCTCGTTGGCCACGATCGCGAGCCGGGAGACCTTGGCGGCCGCCGGGAGGGCGGGCGGCGTCACCGGCGGGGTGACCGGGGGCTTGGTCGGGACGGTCGGCGGCTTGACCGTCCCGGGGTGGGTCTCCGACGGCTTCGGTGTCGGGTCGCCCGGCTTCGGCGCCGGAACGGTGGGGACGGCCGGGGGCGGCGTGGTGGGGTGGGAGCCGGTGTTCCGGTTGCCGTTGTCGCTGCGGTGGACCGGCAGCACGCCCGTGCCGTCCGGGACCTGGTGGGTGCCGCGCTCGTAGAAGGCGACCCAGGACAGGACCGTGTTCAGGTACTCCTGCGAGTGGTTGTAGCTGAGGATCGCCTGGTCGAGGTCGGCCTTGAGCGCGAGGTTCCGGTCGTTGGCGCAGAGGTAGAGGCCGGCGGCCTGGGCCGCGTCGTAGATGTTGTTCGGGTCCTTCTTCCCGTCGCTGTTGGCGTCCTGGCCCCAGGTGGCCCAGGTGGACGGGATGAACTGCATCGGGCCGACGGCCCGGTCGTGGACCTTGTCGCCGTCGTAGGCGCCGCCGTCGGTGTCGGTGATCTTGGCGAAGCCGACGCCGTTGAGGGCGGGGCCGATGATCGGCGGCGAGGCCGTGCCGTTGGCGTCGACCGCGCCGCCGCCCGCCTGCCCGGACTCGACCTTGCCGATGCCGGCGAGGAGCTGCCACGGCAGGTTGCAGCCGGGGTCGGTGGAACGTATGGACAGCTCGGCCCGCTTGTAGGCGGAGTAGACGGACGCGGGTATACCGGCCTCGGCGGGGCCGGCGATCACCGGCAGATTGGCGGTCGCCCCGGGCTTGTTGGGCGAGTTCAGCGCCGGCAGTTCCGTGTAGTACGGGGAATTGCCCGTCGCGGAACCGTCTCCGGACGCCGGCGTCGTGTCGCCGGCGCCGACGGCGTGGTCGCCGCCGGCGTTGTCCACGGGCGGCTGCACCATCTCCGGCGCCTGCGAGGCGGCGAGCGCGGCGACCGCCGCGGCCATCACCACACTGGTGGTGGCTCCCCTGCGCAGCCGGTGGCCCATGTGCGCTGCCATGTCCGTCGTCCCCTCCCCGTCGACGCCGTCCCACGCTCCCCGCGCGAAACCTCTGGCGACCCTATGCCAACTCCGGACCACCGGGTACCGGGCCCTGACCGTGTTTCACGGTTTCGTCACCTCTTGGCCGCCTGCCGACCAGGTGAGTCCGGGAACCGACCGGAGCGCCCGAGCCTCTTGCACTCCGGCCGGTCACGCGCTCCGGCCGTCGTCGCCACTCGCACCCCTGGGGGAACTCCCGTTGCCGTTCACGCTGAGCCACGCCGCCGCGGTGCTGCCCGCGCTGCGGCGGAACGGGACCGCGCGCGGACCGCTGGTCGCGTCCGCGCTCGTCGCCGGGTCCTTCTCGCCCGACATGACCTACTTCGCCGCGACCGCGTTCCCCGGGGCGATGGTCTTCGGGGACGTCACCCACTCCGCCCTCGGGATCGTCACGGCGGACGTGCTGATCACCGCCGCGCTCGTGGCCCTGTGGCTGACCGTGCGCGAGCCGCTCGTCGTGCTGCTGCCCGCCCGGTGGCGCGGCCGGGTGTACGGGCTCGTCCGCGGCCGCCCCTGGCGGGAGCGGCACCCGGCCGCGCTCGCCGGATGGTTCTTCCTCTCGGCGGTGCTCGGCGCCACGACCCACGTGGTGTGGGACTCCTTCACCCACCACGACCGCTGGGGCACCCTCGCGGTCCCCTTCCTCGGTGAGATCGTGGCCGGGCTCTCCGGCTATCTCTACGCGCAGTACGGGAGTTCGGCGCTGGCCCTCGGGCTGCTCGGCTGGTGCGCGGCACGGTCGCTGCGCGGCTCCGTCCCCGGGGCGGAGCCGCCGGCCCCCGCCCGGGTCCCGGGCCGGCGCGGGCGGCTCCTCGCCGCCGGGCTGATCGGCGGCTGCGTCCTCGCCGGTGCCGCCCACCGGGTGCTGCGCTGGGCGGCGTACTGGGGCTGGGGCCGGATCGAGACGCCCCTCGACGTCATTCCGACGGCCTGCTTCGGCGCCGGCGCGGGGCTCGCCGTCGGGCTCGTGCTGTACGGGACGGGGGCGCGGCTCCTCTGGTCACGGCGGGCCCTGACGACCCCGGCGAGGCCGGTCCCCCGGGACCTCCCTGATCCGGCGCCCCGGCCGGAACGCTCCCGTCAGGGATCTCGCTGATCCGCTCCGGCGGGGTGAACTCGCGCGCCGCCGAGCTGCCGGAGAGTCTGCGGTGCACGGCGAGGGCGACGCTCTCCAGGGTGCGGACGCCGTAGCGCATGGTGGGGTTGTCGTGGCTCAGGAGGACGATTCGGTAGTCGATGGGAGGAGGTCCTGCGGGGGTGGTGTTCGTGCCCGTGTCCGTGTCGGGGTTGGTGCTCCTTTCGGGGGTCGTGCCCGTGTCCGGCGTCGTCGCCGGGCGCACGATGCCGATGCTGTGGACGCGCCAGGCGTGGGTCGCCCGGGGCAGCCAGCCGTTCTTGAGGTGGACCTTGACCGTGCGGGGTGCTCCTGCCGTGACGCCCCAGGCCTGGGCACGGACGACCTGCCCCATCAGGGACAGGGCCTCGGTGCGGCGCGACACCGCGGCGAGGAGGGCGAGTTGGTCGCGTGCGGTGGTACGGGTGAGGCCCCAGTAGCTGCCGTGCCCGAGGACGGTGTCCTTGGCCCCCGCCTCCCTCAGGACCCTGTTCAGCCGGGCCTTGGACAGTCCCTCCCACAGCTCGGTGGCGGCCTTGTTGTCGGAGCGGGTGATCATCGCCTTCAGTCGCCGTGCCTCCAGTGAGGTGGGCGCGCGACCCAGTTCCTCCGCCCGTCCGAGGACGGCCTGCATGATCAGCACCTTGGCGATGCTGGCGGAGTCGTACGCGAGGGTGTCGGTGAGCCGGCACCGCAGGCCCCGCCCGGGGTCGTGCACCGCGAGGGAGACGGTGCTCTCGCGGCCCTTGAGCGCCGTCGCGATGTCCTGGGACAGCTGGGTGGCCAGGGCCGGCTCGCGGGGCGAGGTGCAGAGTGCGGGGGTGGGGTGTGCGTCGGCGGGGTGCGCGTCGGCGGAGTCGGGCCAGGCGGTGACCGACGCGCCGAGTAGGGCGCCGAGGAGGGCCCAGGCGCGGAGGTGGGGGCGGCGGATCATGCCCTCAGTTTCCGGAGCGGGGGTGGTGGGGCGCCCCCTTACTGGTCCACCTGGCGCACACCGTGCCCGTGCGGGGCGCGCCCCGCTGCCCGTGTGGGGCCGCGCCCTCGATGGACGGTGCGCTTCACCCGGGGCTTCGCCCCCGCCCCGTGTGGGGCCCCGCACCCGCTGCCCGTGTGGGCCGCGCGCCCGGCGGGGCGGTGCCCCCTCCCACCCGCCGTGTGGGCAATCGTCCCGCTGGGGCGGGACGGGTGGGCACACGGGACGGCGCCCTATAGCGGCGCCTCCGCGTTCCGCGCCTGAACCCCCACCCGGTGCACAGCGCCCATGGGGTGCGGGTCCAGGCTCGGAAGCCTCTGGCGCCGGCAAGGGCGCCGTTCCGTTGTGCCCACCCGTTCCGCCCTGCGGAACGATTGCCCACAACGGGGGCGGGCGCGCGCCCGCAACGAGGGGTCAGTGGGCGGCTGAGTCCCAGTTGGGGCCGAGGCCGACGGAGACGTCGAGGGGGGCGCGGAGGTCGGCGGCGGCGGACATGTGGGTGCGGACGAGGGCTTCGACCTGCTCGCGCTCGCCGGGGGCGAGTTCGAGGACGATTTCGTCGTGGACCTGGAGGAGCATCCGGGAGGCGAGGCCCGCCTCGGTCAGCGCGCGGTCGACGTTCAGCATGGCGACCTTGACGATGTCGGCGGCCGTGCCCTGGATGGGGGCGTTGAGCGCCATGCGTTCGGCGGCCTCGCGGCGCTGGCGGTTGTCGCTGTTGAGGTCGGGGAGGTAGCGGCGGCGGCCCAGCATCGTCTCGGTGTACCCGGTGGCGCGGGCCTCGTCGACGACGCGCCGCAGGTAGTCCCGTACCCCGCCGAAGCGCTCGAAGTAGGTGTCCATCAGGCCGCGGGCCTCGCCCGGGTCGATGTTGAGCTGCTGCGCGAGGCCGAAGGCCGAGAGGCCGTAGGCCAGGCCGTACGACATGGCCTTGATCTTGCGGCGCATCTCCGCGTCGACGGCGGACCGCTCGACGCCGAAGACCTGGGAGGCGACGGTGGTGTGCAGGTCCTCGCCGGAGGTGAAGGCCTCGATGAGGCCCTCGTCCTCGGAGAGGTGGGCCATGACGCGCAGCTCGATCTGGCTGTAGTCGGCGGTCATGAGGGCCTCGAAGCCCTCGCCGACGACGAAGCCGTGCCGGATGGCGCGGCCCTCGTCCGTCCGCACCGGCACGTTCTGCAGGTTGGGGTCGGTGGAGGAGAGGCGGCCGGTCGCGGCGACCGTCTGGCTGAAGGTGGTGTGGATGCGGCCGTCCGCGGCGACGGTCTTGATGAGGCCCTCGACCGTGGAGCGCAGGCGGGCCTGCTCGCGGTGGCGGAGCATGATCACGGGCAGTTCGTGCTCGGTCTGGCCGGCCAGCCAGGCGAGCGCGTCGGCGTCCGTCGTGTATCCGGTCTTGGTCTTCTTGGTCTTCGGCAGGTTCAGCTCACCGAAGAAGACCTCCTGGAGCTGCTTGGGCGAGCCGAGGTTGAACTCGTGGCCGACGGAGGCGTGGGCCTCCTTCACGGCCTGCTGCACGGCACCGGCGAACTGCTGCTCCATGGCCTCCAGGTGGTCGCGGTCGGCGGCGATGCCGTGCCGCTCCAGGCGGGCGAGGAGGGCGGAGGTGGGGAGCTCGACCTCGTGGAGGAGCTCGCGGGCGCCGACCTCGCCGAGCCGCTCCTCGAAGGCCACGCCGAGGTCGAGGACGGCCCGCGCCTGGCTCATGAGGGCCTCGGCCTCGGCGGTGTCGTCGGCGCCGAAGGCGAGCTGGCCGTCGGCGGCGGCCGCCGGGGCGAGCTCGCGGCCGAGGTATTCGAGGGTGAGGGCGTCGAGGGCGAAGGAGCGCCGGCCCGGCTTGACCAGGTAGGCGGCGAGGGCGGTGTCCATGGTGACGCCCGCGACGGACCAGCCGTGCTCGGGGAAGACCCGCATGGCGCCCTTGGCGTTGTGCATGGTCTTCGGCCGGTCGGGGTCGGAGATCCACGCGGCCCAGGCCTGCTCGTCGGCCTCGTCGAGGGTGCTGGGGTCGAACCAGGCGGCGGCTCCGTCGGCGGCGGCGAGGGCTACCTCGGCGACGTTCCCGGTGCCGAGGGCCCAGCTGTCGACGGTGGCGATGCCGAGGGGCTCGGTGCCGTGCTCGGCGAGCCAGGGGGCGAGCTCGCCGGTGCCGAGGACGGTGAAGTCGAGCTCGACGCCCGCGGCGGGGGCGGGCGCGGCCTCCTCGGCGGAGCCGGGGTCGACGGCGAGGAGCCGCTCGCGGAGCGAGGGGTTGCGGATCTCCAGGGTGTCGAGGACGAGGGCGACGGCCGCACGGTCGTACGGCTCGCGGGCGAGGTCCGTCACGGTCTTCGGCAGCTCGACGTCCCGGACCATCTCGGTCAGGCGGCGGTTGAGCTTGACCGCCTCCAGGTGGTCGCGGAAGTTCTGGCCGGCCTTGCCCTTGACCTCCTCGGCGCGCTCGACGAGCTCGGCGAAGGAGCCGAACTGGTTGATCCACTTGGCGGCGGTCTTCTCGCCGACGCCGGGGATGCCCGGCAGGTTGTCGGACGGGTCGCCGCGCAGGGCCGCGAAGTCGGGGTACTGCGAGGGGCTCAGGCCGTACTTCTCCTGGACCTTCTCCGGGGTGAAGCGGGTGAGCTCGGAGACGCCCTTGGTGGGGTAGAGCACGGTGGTGTGGTCGGTGACGAGCTGGAAGGAGTCCCGGTCGCCGGTGACGATGAGGACCTCGAAGCCCTCGGCCTCGGCCTGGGTGGCGAGGGTGGCGATGACGTCGTCGGCCTCGAAGCCGTCGACGGCGAAGCGCGGCGCGTGCATCGCGTCGAGGAGCTCGCCGATCAGCTCGACCTGCCCCTTGAACTCGTCGGGGGTCTTCGAGCGGTTCGCCTTGTACTCCGGGAACTCCTCGGACCGCCAGGTCTTGCGGGACACGTCGAAGGCGACCGCGAAGTGGGTGGGGGCCTCGTCGCGCAGCGTGTTCGCCAGCATCGAGGCGAATCCGTAGATCGCGTTCGTCGGCTGTCCGGTCGCGGTGGTGAAGTTCTCCACGGGGAGCGCGAAGAACGCCCGGTACGCGAGCGAGTGCCCGTCCATGAGGAGCAGGCGGGGGCGGGTGTCTGCGGGGTTCTTCGATGCTGTCTCGGCCACAGGACGATCCTGCCACGGTCCACTGACAATCCCGTCCACACCGGCCGGGCGCTCCCGTCGACAGCGGCCGGGTGCCGGGTTGTCGGTGCCGCGTGACAGGATCGGAGACGTACGCCACAGGTCTACCGCTCAAGGGAGAGCGCGATGGTCAGCAAGCCGCCGGCCGGTGACCCGGTCCAGGACGCACCGCAGGTCACGCCGCCGCAGCATGCCGCAGCCGGCCTGCCCGCCATCGGGCACACCCTGCGGATCGCGCAGGAGCAGATGGGGCTCGCGCGCACCGCGCGGACCCTGCTCAAGGTCAATCAGAAGGACGGCTTCGACTGTCCCGGCTGCGCCTGGCCGGAGGGTGACAAGCGGCATGTGGCGGAGTTCTGCGAGAACGGCGCGAAGGCGGTCGCCGAGGAGGCGACGCTGCGCCGGGTGACGCCGGAGTTCTTCGCCGCGCACCCGGTGGCGGACCTGGCGACCCGCAGCGGGTACTGGCTGGGCCAGCAGGGCCGGATCACGCAGCCGATGCTGCTGCCGGAGGGCGGCGAGCGGTACGAGCCGGTGAGCTGGGAGCGGGCCTTCGGGATCATCGCGGAGGAGCTGCGGGCCCTGGCCTCCCCCGACGAGGCGCTCTTCTACACCTCGGGGCGGACGAGCAACGAGGCGGCGTTCCTGCTCCAGCTCTTCGCCCGCGAGTTCGGCACGAACAACCTGCCGGACTGCTCCAACATGTGCCACGAGTCCTCGGGCTCGGCGCTGACGGAGACGATCGGCATCGGCAAGGGCAGCGTCTCCCTGGAGGACCTGCACCGGGCGGACCTGATCATCGTGGCCGGGCAGAACCCGGGCACGAACCATCCGCGCATGTTGTCGGCCCTGGAGAAGGCGAAGGCGGCCGGCGCGCGGATCATCTCGGTGAACCCGCTGCCGGAGGCGGGTCTGGAGCGCTTCAAGAACCCGCAGACCCCGCAGGGGATGCTCAAGGGCGCGGCGCTCACGGACCTCTTCCTCCAGATCCGGATCGGCGGCGACCAGGCCCTCTTCCGGCTGCTGAACAAGCTGGTCCTGGAGACGGCCGGGGCGGTCGACGAGGAGTTCGTACGCGAGCACACCCACGGGTACGAGGAGTTCGCGGCGGCGGCGAAGGCGGCCGACTGGGACGAGACGCTCGCCGCGACCGGTCTCGACCGGTCCGAGATCGAGCGGGCCCTGGAGATGGTGCTCGCCTCGGAGCGGACGATCGTCTGCTGGGCGATGGGCCTCACCCAGCACAAGCACTCCGTGCCGACCATCCGCGAGGTGGTCAACTTCCTGCTCCTTCGCGGGAACATCGGCCGTCCGGGCGCGGGCGTGTGCCCGGTGCGCGGCCATTCGAACGTGCAGGGCGACCGCACGATGGGCATCTTCGAGCGCCCCGCGCCGGCCTTCCTCGACGCCCTGGACAAGGAGTTCGGGATCGTCTCGCCGCGCCACCACGGCTTCGACGTGGTGCGCTCGATCCAGGCGCTGCGCGACGGCGAGGCGAAGGTGTTCTTCGCGATGGGCGGCAACTTCGTGGGGGCGACGCCCGACACGGAGGTGACGGAGGCGGCGATGCGGAACGCGCGCCTGACCGTGCACGTGTCGACGAAGCTGAACCGCTCGCACGCGGTGACGGGCACGCGCGCGCTGATCCTGCCGACGCTGGGCCGCACCGACAAGGACGTGCAGAAGAGCGGCAAGCAGTTCGTGACGGTCGAGGACTCGATGAGCCTGGTGCATGCCTCCCGGGGCAACCTGCCGCCGGCGAGCCCGCACCTGCTGTCCGAGCCGGCGATCGTGGCGCGGATGGCCCGTGCCGTCCTCGGCGACGGATCGGCCACGCCCTGGGAGGAGTTCGAGGCGGACTACGCCCGGATCCGGGACCGCATCGCGCGCGTGGTGCCCGGTTTCCAGGACTTCAACGCCCGTCTCGCGGCGAGCCCGGGCGGCTTCGCGCTGCCGCACGGCCCGCGTGACGAGCGGCGCTTCCCCACGAAGACCGGCAAGGCGAACTTCACGGCCGCCCCCGTCGAGTACCCGAGGGTGCCGGAGGGCCGGCTGCTGCTGCAGACGCTGCGCTCGCACGACCAGTACAACACCACGATCTACGGTCTCGACGACCGCTACCGGGGGATCAGGGGCGGCCGTCGGGTGGTGCTCGTGCACCCGGAGGACGCGGCGGCGTTCGGCCTCGCGGACGGGGCGTACGCGGATCTGGTGAGCGAGTGGACGGACGGCACCGAGCGGCGGGCACCCGGCTTCCGGGTGGTGCACTACCCGACGTCCCGGGGGTGCGCGGCGGCCTACTACCCGGAGACGAACGTGCTGGTGCCGCTGGAGTCGACGGCGGACATCAGCAACACCCCCGCCAGCAAGTCCGTGATCGTGCGTCTGGAACAATCACAGTCCGCCTAAGCGTTTGCTCAGGCGACCACGATGCGACAAGCAGCCGTACGAAGACGAACGGAGCCGGGCCCATGGGTGAGCAGCAGCACGTGAAGTTCCCGCAGGAGGTCATCGACGAGTACGCGGCGCTCGGCGTCGACCTCCCGGCGCTCTTCTCGGCCGGGCACCTCGGGAACCGGATGGGCGTGCAGATCGTGGAGGCCTCGGCCGAGCGGGTCGTCGGCACGATGCCGGTGGAGGGCAACACCCAGCCGTACGGGCTGCTGCACGGTGGCGCCTCGGCGGTGCTCGCCGAGACGCTGGGCTCCGTCGGCTCGATGCTGCACGGCGGGGTCTCGAAGATCGCCGTCGGCGTCGACCTCAACTGCACCCACCACCGCGGGGTGCGCAGCGGTCTGGTGACCGGCGTGGCGACCCCGGTGCACCGCGGGCGGACCACCGCCACGTACGAGATCGTGATCAGCGACGAGCAGGGCAAGCGGGTGTGCTCGGCGCGGCTGACCTGCCTGCTGCGGGAGGTCACCGCCAAGGACGCGGGCAACCTGCCGGAGGCGGGCCCCACGGAGGCCTGAGCGAAGCCGCCCACGCGGTGCGGGCGGCACGGAGACCCGAGCCGGACCCCGCCCACGCGGCGCGGAGCTCACGGCGCGGGCCGCGCGGACGCCGACCGGAGCCGCCCACGCGGAGGCCCTGGCGCGGACCAGCCTGCACGGCGGCCCCGGCGGAGCAGCCGCACCGAGACCCCCGCCGACGGTGGCCGGTCCGCACCGGCCTTGCCGGTGCGGCCGGTGTCCGGGTCGGCGCCGACGGCCTGGCCCGCGCGGCCGCCTCCTGGCGAGTCGCATCGGCCGAGTCGGCACCGACGGCGCGGCGCAGGACGGACGGCCGTCCCGCGTCGCGCCGTTCGCGCGTCAACTCCCTTGTCTCCAGAACCTCTTGCCCCGCGCGGCCGCAGCCGCTTCACTGGCGGATCTCCCCGCAGGAGAACACCCGATCCACTCACACACCGAGGGGTTCTTCGTGACCGCCAGTCGCACCACCTATGCGATGACCATCGTCACCGCCGCCGCCTGCGCCGCCGTGCTCGCCACCGCGATCCCGTCGTCCGCGATCAACTCGTACAACGCGACCCCGGCCCCCGAGCGCACCGAGGTCGGTGCGCTCGTCGCGACCTGGGACAACGACGACGACCCGGCGACGCCCGACCGCGTCGACTGGGTCTGCTCCGGCACCATGATCGACGCGGACACCTTCCTGACGGCCGCGCACTGCACCACCGACTGGCCGGCGAACGTCCGCTTCTACGTCTCGCTCGACCAGGACGTCCAGGCCGGTCTGGACCGGGCCGCCGCCGAGCACCCGGGCGACCCCGCGGCCGTCGCACGGAGCGTGGCCGTCGAGGGCACCGCGATCAGCCACCCCGCCTACCCCGGCCCGGCCTCCGACAGCCATGACATCTCGGTCGTCGAGCTGTCGGCGAAGGCCGTGAAGGCCCGCTGGTCCTTCACCCCGGCGACACTCCCGAAGGCGGGCTCCCTGGCCGCCCTCGGTCCGCAGGGCCTGAACTCCACCTCGTTCCTCGTCGCCGGTTACGGCACCCAGGAGGCGGAGCGGGGGCCGGGCGGTCAGACGCACCCGGGCGGCGGCGTCCGCATGAAGGCGCCGGTCTCGTTCAACGCGCTCAACGACGCCTGGGTCCGGCTCGCCATGACCGCGCCCCAGGGCAACGGCGGTGCCTGCTACGGCGATTCGGGCGGCCCCAACTTCGCCACGCTGGACGGGAAGCCGACCCTGGTCGCCACCACGATCACGGGCGACACCCCCTGCTACGCCACGAACGTCTCGTACCGCCTGGACACCGCCGGTGCCCGTGGCTTCCTGAAGCCGTACGTCCAACTCCCGTGATGTCCAGGCGTTTTCGCCCGGTCGGGGCCGTGCTCGCCGCGGCCCTGACCGGGTGCGTCCTGAGTCTCGCCACGGGCTGCGACCGAGCCCCCGCACCGGCGCCCGCGCCCCGCGCCAGTACCCCCGCGGACGTCTGCACCAGTCTGGTGTCGTACTGGGTGAAGGAGGCCCTCAAGGGCAGCCGGTGGGCCGGGCTCGACTGGGAGCAGAAGGGCCTCTCCAACGAGCAGTACGAGATCCACGACGAGGTGCTCTCGGCGGCGCGGACGGAGGAGCGGCGCGCGGGCCGCGAGGCGGCACTCGCACTCGCCGACCGGGAGTCGCGGCGGCGCTGCGAGGCGGCGAAGGGGGCGACCGGAAGCTCGGAGAACTGGCGTCCGCCCGACGAGCAGAGCGCTTACCCCTCGCCCTCGAAGGGCCGATCTCGGCCATGACCGCTGTAACGCTACGTGACATTCGCGCCATCCGGCGGCCGGAAGACGAGCTCGGTCCGCGACCGGCTCCTCGTCCGCTGGCGCTTGCAGCACTGTCCGATATCCGGACGCCCTCACACGAGGGGCGTCAGGAGCGTGATCCACTCAAGCCCCTTAGCGGAACTGCGTGTTCTCACGATGTGAACACCGCACTACCGACCGCTGTGCCCGGGTTTGCCCACCCGTCGCACACGGCATCTGCCCGTCGGCATAACAAGACAGTCACATCCTGACCTGGGCGCTCCCCGCCGTTCCCCACCTGCGCCTAGAGTCACGGCCAGTCACCGCGCCGCCGGGCGCTTCCACTGCACGGCCCAGCTCGACCCAGTACGGCCCGGCATCGAAAACGGCACCTCTAGCTTCACAGCTTTACGGCACCGCCTCAGCTTGAGGGGGCCGCGCCAGGGAAAGGATTCTTCGTGCGACACCGTCCTATGCTCATCCTCACCACCGTGCTCACCACGGGAGCGCTCACTCTCACCGCCTGCGGTTCGCGTGACGACAAGGGTGGCAGCGACAACAACGCGGACGGCGGCAACGTCACCGTCGTCATCGGCGTCGACGCTCCGCTGACCGGCTCCCTCTCGGCGCTCGGCCAGGGCATCAAGAACTCCGTGGACCTGGCGGTCCAGACCGCCAACAAGACCAAGGAAGTCCCCGGCGTCACCTTCAAGATCGAGGGTCTCGACGACCAGGCCGTCCCGGCCTCCGGCCAGGCCAACGCCACCAAGCTCGTCGGCAACAAGGACGTCCTCGGCGTCGTCGGCCCGCTGAACTCCGGCGTCTCCCAGCAGATGCAGGGCGTCTTCGCCGCCGCCAACCTGGCGCAGGTCTCCCCGGCCAACACCAACCCGGCGCTCAGCCAGGGCGACAACTGGGGCAAGGGCGAGTTCAAGCGTCCCTTCAAGACCTACTTCCGTACCGCCGCCACCGACGTGGTCCAGGGCAAGTTCGCCGCCCAGTACCTCTTCAAGGACGCCGGCAAGAAGAAGGTCTTCGTCGTCGACGACAAGCAGACCTACGGCGCCGGCCTCGCGACGATCTTCTCCGACGAGTTCAAGCGCCTCGGCGGCCAGGTCGTCGACACCGACCACGTCACCGTGAAGGAGACCGACTTCTCCTCCACCGCCGACAAGGTCAAGGCCTCCGGCGCCGACTCCGTCTACTTCGGCGGCCAGTACCCCGAGGGCGGTCTGCTCTCCGACCAGATCAAGAAGACCGGCGCCAAGATCCCCGTCATGGGTGGCGACGGCATCTACGACCCGGCCTTCATCAGCGCCTCCGCCGAGGCCAACGACGGTGACCTGGCCACCTCGATCGGCTACCCGGTCGAGAAGCTCGACACCGCCAAGAAGTTCATCGCGGACTACAAGGCGGCCGGCTACAAGGACCCGTACGCGGCCTACGGCGGCTACTCCTACGACGCCGGCTGGGCGCTCATCCAGGCCGTCAAGGCCGTCGTCCAGGCCAACAACGGCAAGCTGCCGTCCGACGCCCGCGCCAAGGTCACCGAGGCCCTGGGCAAGGTCTCCTTCGACGGCGTGACCGGCAAGGTCTCCTTCGACGAGTACGGCGACACCACCAACAAGCAGCTCACGGTCTACAAGGTCGAGGGCGGCAAGTGGGTCGACGTCAAGAGCGACACCTTCAACCAGTAGTCCCCGGCCCGGTGCCGCGCCGAGAGCCCCGGCACCGGGCACCCCGCACCACCTGAACCAAGCCGCGCGAGGGCGCAAACAGCGCCCTCGCGCGGAGTCATATCCGACAAGCTCATCGGAGGCCTGCGGTGCACGAACTGCCGCAACAGCTGGCCAACGGCCTGGCCCTCGGTGCCCTCTATGGCCTCATCGCCATCGGGTACACCATGGTCTACGGCATCGTCCAGCTCATCAACTTCGCCCACGGCGAGATCTTCATGATCGGGGGCTTCGGCGCCCTCACCACCTACACCGCTCTCCCGAGCGGAACGTCCCTGCTGGTGGCGATACCGCTCATGATCGTCGGTGGCGCGATAGCCTCCGTGGCCGTCGCCACCGCCGCCGAGCGGTTCGCCTACCGCCCGCTGCGCAGCGCGCCGCGACTGGCCCCGCTCATCACCGCGATCGGTCTGTCCATCGCCCTCCAGCAGCTGGTCTGGCAGTTCTACCCGGACGCCAAGAAGGCCGTGAGCTTCCCCGAGTTCAAGGGCGAGGCGTTCCAGATCACGGACAGCCTCTCGATCCAGCGCGCCGACGCCTTCATCCTCGTCCTCGCCCCCCTGTGCATGCTGGCCCTCGGCCTCTTCGTCTCCAAGAGCCGCAGCGGCCGCGCCATGCAGGCCACCGCGCAGGACCCGGACACCGCGAAGTTGATGGGCATCAACACGGACCGCATCATCGTCATGGCCTTCGCCATCGGTGCCGCGTTCGCCGCCGTCGCCGCCGTCGCGTACGGCCTCGACAAGGGCCAGATCAACTTCGAGATGGGCTTCATCCTCGGCCTCAAGGCCTTCACCGCGGCCGTCCTCGGCGGCATCGGCAACATCTACGGCGCCATGGTCGGTGGCGTGGTCCTCGGCCTCGCCGAGGCCCTCTCGATCGCCTACATCCAGGACATCCCCGGCATGCAGCAGCTCGGCGGCGGTGCCTGGTCCAACGTGTGGGCGTTCGTCCTCCTCATCCTCGTACTTCTCGTGCGGCCCCAGGGCCTGCTCGGCGAGCGCGTCGCGGACAGGGCGTGAGCACCATGACCGAGAACCAGAGCAAGACCTCCAGCGCGCCCAAGCCGGCCGCGCTCCTCTGGACCGTCGTCGGCGGCAGCATCGCCACCGTCGTCAGCGCCTTCCTCGCCTGGACGTGGACCCCCGCCTTCCCCGGCAACCTCACGATCTACGGCAACCCCGCCCCGCTCCAGCTCCTCACCCTGATCGGCGCCGTCCTCACCGCCGCTCACGCGCTCTCCGCGCTCGGCGTGAAGGGCCTCGGCTGGCTCACCCCCGCCGGCTCCCGCAAGGCCGTGTGGATCCTGGCCCTCGGCACCTTCGCCACCACCCTCTTCACCGCGATCTCGATCATCGTGGAGCTGGGTGCCCTGGTGGACCTCGAGCCCGGCGCCGGTGTCGCCGTCCTCGCCTCGGCCGTGCCCGCGGCCGCCGCGTACAAGCTGCCCGACGACAGCCGCAAGGCCGCCCCCGCCAAGCAGCTGCCCTCCTGGGCCGAGATCCTGATCGTCGTCGCGGTCTTCGCCCTCGGCCTGTACGTCATCACCTTCGGCATCGACACCGACGACTCCGAGCCGCAGCTCTTCGTCGCCTACCTGATCCTGGTCGGCTTCTCCGCCACCGCGCTGGTCAAGTCCGGGCTGACCCAGCGGCTCTCCGCGATCACCGCGCGCAACCGCCAGGTGACCATCACGGCCGCCATCGTCATGGCGATCGCCTTCCCGTTCATCCAGCAGAGCGGCGACACGTACACCCTGATCGCGGTCAACATCCTGATCTTCGCGACCGTCGCCCTCGGCCTGAACATCGTCGTCGGCCTCGCCGGTCTGCTCGACCTCGGTTACGTCGCGTTCCTCGGTGTCGGCGCGTACACGGCGGCCCTCGTCTCGGGTGCCACCTCCTCCGCCTTCCACGTGCAGTTCCCCTTCTGGGCGGCGGCGCTCACCGGCATGGCGGCCTCGCTGGTCTTCGGTGTCGTCATCGGCGCGCCGACCCTGCGGCTGCGCGGCGACTACCTCGCCATCGTGACCCTCGGCTTCGGTGAGATCTTCCGCATCGCCATGGGCAACCTCGACGGCACCTCCGGCCCGCAGATCACCAACGGCCCGAACGGCATCCCGAACATCCCGCAGCTGGAGTTCTTCGGGTACAACTTCGGCGAGCCGCACACCGTGCTCGGCATCGAGCTCGGCGCCTACGCCAACTACTACCTGCTCATGATCCTCATCATGGCGCTGGTCGTGGTCGTCTTCTCCCGCGCCGGCAACAGCCGCATCGGCCGCGCCTGGGTCGCCATCCGCGAGGACGAGACCGCCGCCACCGCGATGGGCATCAACGGCTTCCGGGTCAAGCTGGTCGCCTTCGCCCTCGGCGCGTCCCTCGCCGGCCTCGCCGGTACGGTGCAGGCGCACGTCAACACCACGGTCGTCCCCGAGAACTACGTGTTCGCCGGCCCCGTCCCGCCGAACTCCGCGTTCCTCCTCGCGGCCGTCATCCTCGGCGGCATGGGCACCATCACCGGTCCCATCGTCGGCTCCGCGCTGCTCTTCCTGATCCCGGCCAAGCTGTCCTTCCTCCAGGACTACCAGCTGCTCGGCTTCGGCATCGCCCTGATCCTGCTGATGCGCTTCCGCCCCGAGGGCCTCATCGCCAACAAGCGGGCGCGGCTTGAATTCCACGAGAACGACGAGCAGCCCGACGTACCGGAACAGCGGGTGTCCGCCGAGTCCGGCGTCGGTACGGCGAAGGCTGGGGCGTGAACGCCATGACGACCACCACCACGGAAACCACCACCGGCACCATCACCGCCGCCCCCGTCCTGGAGGCCAGCGGGGTCACGATGCGCTTCGGCGGCCTGACCGCCGTCCGCGGGGTCGACCTGACCGTCCGCGAGGGCGAGATCGTCGGCCTGATCGGCCCCAACGGCGCCGGCAAGACCACCTTCTTCAACTGTCTCACCGGCCTGTACGTCCCGACCGAGGGTCAGGTCAGCTACAAGGGAACGGTCCTGCCCCCGAAGCCGCACCTGGTGACCCAGGCCGGCATCGCCCGTACCTTCCAGAACATCCGCCTCTTCTCCAACATGACGGTCCTGGAGAACGTCCTCGTCGGACGCCACACCCGGACCAAGGAGGGCCTCTGGTCCGCGCTCCTGCGCGGCCCCGGCTTCAAGCGGGCGGAGGCCGCCTCCCGCGAACGGGCCATGGAACTCCTGGAGTTCGTGGGTCTCGCGCACAAGGCGGAGCACCTGGCGCGCAACCTGCCGTACGGCGAGCAGCGCAAGCTGGAGATCGCCCGCGCGCTCGCCAGCGACCCCGGTCTGCTGTTGCTCGACGAGCCGACCGCCGGCATGAACCAGGCCGAGACCCGGACCACCGAGGAGCTCGTCTTCGCGATCCGCGACCGCGGCATCGCGGTCCTGGTCATCGAGCACGACATGAAGTTCATCTTCAAGCTGTGCGACCGGGTCGCCGTCCTCGTCCAGGGCGAGAAGCTCGTCGAGGGCACGTCCGAGGTCGTCCAGGGCGACGAGCGCGTCGTCGCCGCGTACCTCGGCACGCCGTACGAGGAGGCGCCCGGCGCGGAGGAGGCGGCCGAGGTCGAGGCCGCCGAGCAGGCCGCGGACGCGGCTGCCGCCGAGGCCGAGGCCACGGAAGAGGCCGCCGACGAGACTTCCGGCGACGAGGCCCCCGAGGCCGAGGCAGCCGAAGCCGACGAGGCCCCCGGGGCCCCCGAGGCCCCCGAGGCCGACGACACCCCCGCCGACGAGGCTCCGGCCGCCGACGCGGACAGCACCACCGAAGGAGACTCCAAGTGACCGCACTTCTGGAGGTCGAGGACCTCAGGGTCGCCTACGGCAAGATCGAGGCCGTCAAGGGCATCTCCTTCTCCGTCGAGGCGGGCCAGGTCGTCGCCCTGATCGGCACCAACGGCGCCGGCAAGACCACGACCCTGCGGACCCTCTCCGGCCTGCTCAAGCCCACCGCCGGAAAGATCACCTTCGACGGACAGCCGCTCGCCAACATCCCGGCCCACAAGGTGGTGTCGCTGGGCCTCGCGCACTCCCCCGAGGGCCGGCACATCTTCCCGCGGCTCACCATCGAGGAGAACCTCCAGCTCGGCGCCTTCCTCCGCAAGGACAAGGACGGCATCGAGAAGGACATCCAGAAGGCCTACGACCTCTTCCCGATCCTGGGCGAGCGTCGCAAGCAGGCCGCGGGCACGCTGTCCGGCGGTGAGCAGCAGATGCTGGCGATGGGCCGTGCCCTGATGTCCCAGCCGAAGCTGCTGATGCTGGACGAGCCCTCGATGGGTCTCTCCCCGATCATGATGCAAAAGATCATGGAGACCATCGCGGCGCTCAAGGCCGAGGGCATGACGATCCTGCTCATCGAGCAGAACGCGCAGGCCGCGCTCTCCCTCGCGGACTACGGATACGTCCTGGAGGTCGGCACGATCAAGCTGTCCGGCACCGGCCAGGACCTGCTCGTGAACGACGACGTCCGCAAGACGTACCTCGGCGAGGAGTAGCACCTCCCCCCCCCAGAGCGAGAAGGCCCGCCCCACAGTGACGTGGGGCGGGCCTTCTCCTCTGTGCGTGTGACTACTGCTGCCCCTTGGCCGCCTTCTTCTCCTCGGCGTCCTCGATGACGGCCTCGGCGACCTGCTGCATCGACATGCGGCGGTCCATCGAGGTCTTCTGGATCCAGCGGAAGGCCGCCGGCTCCGTCAGCCCGTACTGGGTCTGCAGGATCGACTTGGCGCGGTCGACGAGCTTGCGGGTCTCCAGGCGCTGGGAGAGGTCGGCGACCTCCTTCTCCAGGGCGCGGAGCTCGGCGAAGCGGGAGACGGCCATCTCGATGGCCGGCACCACGTCGCTCTTGCTGAACGGCTTCACCAGGTACGCCATGGCGCCGGCGTCCCGGGCCCGCTCGACGAGCTCGCGCTGGGAGAAGGCGGTCAGCATGAGGACCGGGGCGATGGACTCGCCGGCGATCTTCTCGGCGGCCGAGATGCCGTCGAGGACGGGCATCTTCACATCGAGGATGACGAGGTCGGGGCGGTGCTCGCGGGCGAGCTCGACGGCCTTCTGGCCGTCCCCGGCCTCGCCGACGACCGTGTAGCCCTCTTCTTCCAGCATCTCTTTGAGGTCGAGGCGGATGAGGGCCTCGTCCTCGGCGATGACGACGCGGGTCGTCAGCGGCGGCACGTGCGACGACGCCTCGGCGTCGGCGGGCTGGGGCGACTCGGGGGCGGTCACGCGGGCTCCTCGTTCCATGGCCTCGTTCCGAGGCGGATACAGCTCCCCATGAGCCTACCTACCTCCTGTAAGGTAGGGGCACGGCGGGTGATCACCGACCTTCGTTTCGAAGGATGCCCCGGTAGCCCAGCGGAAGAGGCAGTGGTCTCAAACACCATACAGCGTGGGTTCGAATCCCACCCGGGGCACTTTACCTTCGATTCCAAGCTTTAAGACCGTGGCCCCTAGGCGAGTGGTTCGCCGATGTGATGGACGCGGACCAGGTTCGTCGAGCCCGCGACCCCCGGCGGGGAGCCCGCCGTGATGACCACGATGTCGCCCGGCCGGCAGCGGCCGATCCTGAGCAGCTCCTCGTCGACCTGGGCGACCATCGCGTCCGTGGAGTCGACGTGCGGGCCGAGGAAGGTCTCGACGCCCCAGGTCAGGTTGAGCTGGGAGCGGGTCGCCGGGTCCGGGGTGAAGGCGAGCAGCGGGATCGGGGAGCGGTAGCGGGAGAGCCGCCGGACCGTGTCGCCGGACTGGGTGAAGGCCACGAGGAACTTGGCGCCGAGGAAGTCGCCCATCTCGGCGGCCGCGCGGGCCACGGCACCGCCCTGCGTGCGGGGCTTGTTCCGCTCGGTCAGGGGCGGGAGGCCCTTGGCGAGGACGTCCTCCTCCGCGGCCTCGACGATCCGGCTCATGGTGCGGACCGTCTCGATCGGGTGGCGGCCGACGCTGGTCTCGCCGGAGAGCATCACGGCGTCGGTGCCGTCGATGACCGCGTTCGCCACGTCGCTCGCCTCGGCGCGCGTGGGGCGGGAGTTGTCGATCATCGAGTCGAGCATCTGGGTGGCGACGATGACCGGCTTGGCGTTGCGCTTGGCCAGCTTCACCGCGCGCTTCTGGACGATCGGCACCTGCTCCAGGGGCATCTCGACGCCCAGGTCGCCGCGGGCGACCATGATGCCGTCGAAGGCGGCGACGATCTCCTCGATGTTCTCGACGGCCTGCGGCTTCTCGATCTTGGCGATGACGGGGAGCCGGCGGCCCTCCTCGTCCATGATCCGGTGGACGTCCTCGATGTCCCGGGCGCTGCGGACGAAGGAGAGGGCGATGACGTCGGCGCCGATGCGCAGCGCCCAGCGCAGGTCCTCGATGTCCTTCTCGGAGAGGGCCGGGACGGAGACGGCGACACCGGGCAGGTTGAGGCCCTTGTGGTCGGAGACCATGCCGCCCTCGATCACGCGGGTGCGCACGCGCGGGCCGTCGACGGAGGCGACCTCCAGGGTGACGCGGCCGTCGTCGACGAGGACGCGCTCGCCCGGGGTCACGTCCCCGGCGAGGCCGGAGTAGGTCGTGCCGCAGCCGTGGCGGTCGCCCTCCACCGGCTCGACGGTGATGGTGAACTCGTCGCCGCGTTCAAGGAGTACGGGCCCCTCGCGGAAGCGGCCGAGGCGGATCTTCGGGCCTTGAAGGTCGACGAGGACGCCGACGCTGCGGCCGGTCTCGTCGGCGGCTTTGCGGACGCGCTGGTAGCGCTCCTCGTGCTCGACGTAGCCGCCGTGGCTGAGGTTGAGGCGGGCCACGTCCATTCCGGCTTCGACCAGCGCCTTGATCTGGTCGTATGTTTCGGTGGCGGGCCCAAGGGTACAAACGATTTTCGCTCGGCGCATGAGGCGAGCCTAGGCCTTACCCACCAGTAGAAAGCTGGCTCGGCATGACTGTCCAACGACCTTTACGTGAAAGGCTGTTGACAAGTCTTGAATCTGTGCGCCGGCTCGCTCCGATGAGCGATTTTCGCGCCCCTCGGGCGCCTGTCTCAGAGTGCGGGCGGCCGCATCGTGAACCGCGCCACAACCTCGGCCGTCACCGTCTGCCGCTGCGGTTCGAGGTCCAGCGGCGGGGCCTCGCCGGCCGCCTCCGCCGCGTAGGCCACCGTCCTCGCCCCGAAGCCGGGGCGCCTCGGCATCGGCGGCTCGGCGAGCCCCGCGTCCGACAGTTCGAGGAGTGAGACGAGCGAGGTGCCCAGCGCCTCCGCGTAGGCGCGCGCCCGCTGCACGGCCTCCTCGACCGCGAGCCGGCGCGCCTCCGCGTACGCCGGGGAGGCGGGCCGCAGTTCCCACCACGGGCCGTCGACGCTCGTCATCTCCAGGTCGGCGAGCCGGGTCACCAGCTCGCCGAGCGCGGTGAAGTCGGTCAGCTCGGCCGTCACCCGCACCCGTCCCGTATAGGCGTGCACCTTCTCCCCGCGCCCCTTCCGGGTCAGCTCCGGGGAGAGGGAGAGACTGCCCGTCTCCAGCTTCTCGACCGCGTCGCCGTGCGCCTTGACCAGTTCGAGCACCCGCGCGTTGCGGCGGGTGAGGTCCGCGAGCGTCTCCGCGCGGTCCGTGCCGCGCGCCGAGACGGTCACCCAGATCCGGGCGAGCTCCGGCTCGACCTCCAGGCGGCCTTCGCCACGGACCGTCACCTGGGGTGCCTCGGGGGTGGGCTGTGGGTGTGTCATACCGAACACTTTCCCACTCCGTAACCCGAAAGGTCTGTTGCGACAGTGCGTTCCAGGCCAGAATCTACGCGCGTTGTGCGCCATGGCAGGCGCCGAATCAATGGGGAGAACCACATGCCGCTGAACCGCCGTGCCTTCTTGGAGGCCTCCGCCGCCGTCGGAGCCGGAGCCGCCCTCACCGCCGGCGTCGCCGCCCCCGCCGAGGCCCACGAAGCCCGCCCCCGGCCGGCCAAGCGGTACTCGTTCACCGTGATGGGCACGACCGACCTGCACGGCAACGTCTTCAACTGGGACTACTTCACGGACAAGGAGTTCGACGACAAGGCCCACAACGACGTCGGCCTCGCCAAGATCTCCACCCTGGTCAACCAGGTCCGCGCCGAGAAGGGCGAGGAGAACACCCTCCTCATCGACGCCGGCGACACCATCCAGGGCACCCAGCTGTCCTACTACTACGCCAAGGTCGACCCGATCACCCAGACCGGCGGCCCGGTCCACCCCATGGCCCAGGCCATGAACGCCATCGGCTACGACGCCGCCGCGCTCGGCAACCACGAGTTCAACTACGGCATCCCGGTGCTCCGCAAGTTCGAGGAGCAGTGCGACTTCCCGCTGCTCGGCGCCAACGCGCTCGACGCCAAGACCCTGCGCCCGGCCTTCGCCCCGTACAGCCTCCACTGCCTGCGCACCCCGCACGGCCGGGACGTCAAGGTCGCGGTCCTGGGCCTGACCAACCCGGGCATCGCCATCTGGGACAAGGCCAACGTCACCGGCAAGATGGTCTTCCCCGGCCTGGAGGAGCAGGCCGCGAAGTGGGTGCCGAAGCTGCGCTCCATGGGCGCCGACGTCGTGATCGTCTCGGCGCACTCCGGTTCCTCCGGCACCTCCTCGTACGGCGACCAGCTCCCGTACATCGAGAACGCCGCCGGGCTCGTCGCCGAGCAGGTGCCGGGCATCGACGCGATCCTCGTCGGCCACGCGCACACCGAGATCCCCGAGTACCGGATCGCCAACAAGGAGACCGGCAAGGAGGTCGTGCTCTCCGAGCCGCTGAAGTGGGGCCAGCGCCTCACCCTCTTCTCCTTCGACCTGGTGTGGGAGAAGGGCCGCTGGGTGGTCGAGAAGTCCGGCGCCCAGGTCCTCAACTCCAACACGGTCGCCGAGGACCCGGAGATCACCGGGCTGCTCGCGGACGAGCACAAGAAGGTCGTCGCGTACGTCAACCAGGTCATCGGCACCTCCACGGCGGCCATGACCACGGCCGACGCGCCGTGGAAGGACGAGCCGATCATCGACCTGATCAACGTCGTCCAGGCCGAGACGGTGAAGGCGGCCCTCGCGGGCGGCGCGTACGCCGGTCTGCCGGTGCTCTCCCAGGCCTCCTGCTTCTCCCGCACGGCCCGGATCCCGGCCGGCCGGATCAGCATCAAGGACGCCGCCGGTCTTTACCCCTTCGAGAACACCCTGGAGGCCCGTCTGATGACGGGTGCCCAGCTGAAGGACTACCTGGAGTACTCGGCGAAGTACTACGTCCAGACGCCGGCGGGCGCGCCCGTCGACACCGCGAAGCTCACGAACGCGGACGCCACCCCGGACTACAACTACGACGCCGTGTCGGGTCTGACGTACGACATCGACATCGCCAAGCCGGTCGGGCAGCGGATCACCGGCCTGTCATTCCAGGGCAAGCCGCTCGACCCGGCCGCGCAGTTCGTCCTCGCGGTGAACAACTACCGGGCCAACGGCGGCGGCGCGTTCCCGCACGTGGCCAAGGCCCAGCAGCTGTGGGCGAACTCGGACGAGATCCGCAACACCATCATCCAGTGGGTGAAGGCCAAGGGGACGATCGACCCGGGCGTCTTCGCGTCGGTGGACTGGAAGCTGACCCGGGACGGCGTGCCGGTCTTCTAGCCGTCACACGTTCTGCGTGAGGGGCGTCAGCTTCCGGTCCTGGGCCGGGATGCTCGGCGCCCCTCGCGTCTCCAGGCCGAAGCTGGTGAAGGCGGTGCGGCGCGGCAGCGGGTACGACTCCTTGCCGGTGACCGCGTTGAGGATGACCGCGCTGCGCCAGGCCGCGAGGCCCAGGTCGGGGGCGCCGACGCCGTGGGTGTGGCGCTCGGCGTTCTGGACGTACACGGAGCCGGTGACGGAGGGGTCGAGGACCAGGCGGTACCGCTCGTCGATCCGGGGCCGCCCGGCGGAGTCGTGGCGCAGGTACGGGTCGAGTCCGGCGAGCATCCGGTCCACCGGGCGCTCCCGGTAGCCGGTCGCCAGGACGACGGCGTCGGTGGTGAGCCGGGAGCGGCTGCCCTCCTGCACGTGCTCCAGGTGCAGTTCGACCTGGGTGGTGGCGACCCGGCCGGCCGTGCGGACCCGGACGCCGGGGGTGAGGACGGCGTCGGGCCAGCCGCCGTGCAGGGTGCGGCGGTAGAGCTCGTCGTGGATCGCGGCGATGGTCTCCGCGTCGATGCCCTTGTGCAACTGCCACTGGCGGGGCATGAGTTCGCCGCGCACGGGCTCGGGCAGGGCGTGGAAGTAGCGGGTGTAGTCGGGGGTGAAGTGCTCCAGGCCGAGCTTGGAGTACTCCATGGGGGCGAAGGCCTCGGTGCGGGCCAGCCAGTGGATCCTCTCGGCCCCGGCGGGGCGGGCCCGCAGCAGGTCGAGGAAGACCTCGGCGCCGGACTGGCCGGAGCCGATGACGGTGACGTGGCCGGCGCGCAGGAGCGTCTCGCGGTGGGCCAGGTAGTCGGCGGAGTGGATCACCGGGACGCCGGGGGCGTCGGCGAGCGGGCGGAGCGGCTCGGGGACGTACGGCTCGGTGCCGACGCCCAGGACGACGTTCCGGGTGTAGGCGCGGCCCAGGGCCTCGGCCTCGCCCTCCGGGTCGATCTGGGTGAAGTCCACCTCGAAGAGGCGCCGCTCGGGGTTCCAGCGGACCGAGTCGACCTGGTGGCCGAAGCGGAGTCCGGGGAGCCGCTCGCTGACCCAGCGGCAGTAGGCGTCGTACTCGGCGCGCTGGATGTGGAACTTCTCGGCGAAGTAGAAGGGGAAGAGGCGCTCGCGGCTCTTCAGGTAGTTGAGGAAGGTCCAGGGGCTGGCCGGGTCGGCGAGGGTCACCAGGTCGGCGAGGAAGGGGACCTGGAGGGTGGCGCCCTCGATGAGCAGCCCCGGGTGCCAGCGGAAGGCCGGCCGCTGCTCGTAGAAGGTGGCGGCGAGGCCGCCGGGAACGCCGTGCGCGAGGGCGGCCAGCGACAGGTTGAAGGGGCCGATGCCGACGCCCACCAGGTCGTGGGGCTGTTCGAGGTCCTGCTGGGGGGTGCTGCCGGTCATCGGTGCGCGCTGCCTTCCACGAGGGTGAGGATCCCTGCGAGATCGCCGGGGGTGGTGTGGGGGTTGAGCAGGGTGGCCTTGAGCCAGAGGCGGCCGTCGGCCTTCGCCCGGCCGAGGACGGCGCGGCCCTCGGCGAGGAGGGTGCGGCGGATCGCCGCGACGGTCCCGTCGTCTGCGCCGGTGGGGCGGAAGAGGACGGTGGTGAGGGTGGGGCGGGTGCGGAGGTCGAACCCCGGGGCCTTCTGCACCAGGTCGGCGAGCTCCTGCGCGAGCTCCATGCACCGGTCGACGAGCGCGCCGAGGCCGGTGCGGCCCAGGGCCCGGAGGGTGACGGCGGTCTTGAGGACGTCGGGGCGGCGGGTGGTGCGCAGGGAGCGGCCGAGCAGGTCGGGGAGGCCGGCCTCGGTGTCGTCGTCGGCGTTCAGGTAGTCGGCGGTGTGCCCGAGGACGGCGAGGTCGGCGGCGTCGCGCACCGCGAGGAGTCCCGCGGCGGCCGGCTGCCAGCCGAGTTTGTGCAGGTCGACGGTGACGGTACGGGCCCGGTCGAGGCCGTCCAGGAGGTGCCGGTGGGTCCGGCTGAAGAGGACGGGACCGCCGTACGCGGCGTCCACGTGCAGCTCCGCGCCCCGGGCCGCGCAGACGTCCGCGAGCGCGGGCAGCGGGTCGATCAGGCCCTCGTCGGTGGTGCCGGCGGTGGCGGCGACGAGGACGGGCCCGGTCTCCCGGTCCAGGGCCTCGGCGAGGGCCGCCGGGTCCAGCGTCCCCCGCGGGGTGGGCACGGTGACCGGCTCGGGCAGGCCCAGGAGCCAGGCGGCGCGGCGGAAGGAGTGGTGGGCGTTGGCGCCGACGACGGTCTTCACGTCCCGGTGGCGCTCCCGGGCCAGGAGCAGCGCGAGCTGGTTGGACTCGGTGCCGCCGGTGGTGACGAGCGCGTCGGGTCCTCCGGTGCCGGGGAAGACCTCGGCGGCGAGGGCCGCCGTCACCTCGGCCTCCAGGGCGGAGGCCGCCGGCGCCTGGTCCCACGAGTCCATCGACGGGTTCAGCGCGGAGGCGGCCAGATCGGCGGCCGCGGCGAGCGCGAGGGGCGGGGTGTGGAGATGGGCGGCGCACCGGGGGTGGGCCGGGTCCGCCGCCCCCTCCGCGAGGGCCCTCACGAGCGCCCTCAACGCCTCGTCCGGCCCGGTACCGGTCTCCGGCAGTACGTCCCCGAGCGCCCCGATCCGGCGTGCCACCGCCTCCGGCCCTCCCGCCGGCAGCGGCCCGCCCCTGGCCTGCGCTCCTTCCCGGAGCGCGTCCAGGGTGATGCCGAGCAGACGGCTCAGGGCGGTGGGGTCGGCGGCGAGGGGTGGGGGTGAGGCACGCATGGACGACAGGGTGCCGGGCTCTGCGGGGCGTTGTCCGGGGAGTCCGGGGACGTGACCCGAACGGGGGACGCGGCCGCGCTTCCGGGCCCTGTGCGGGGCCCGCACCCGCCCGGGGCTCCGCCCCGCGCCCGTGTGGGCCCGCGCCCGTGCGGGGCGGTGCGCTTCGCCTGGGGCTTCGCCCCCGCCCCGTGCGGGGCCGCGCCCGCCCGGGGCTTCGCCCACGCCGCCCGTGTGGGCCCGCGCCCGTCTGGGGCCCGCACCCGCCCCCCGCCGTGTGGGCAATCGTCCCGCTGGGCGGGACGGGTGGGCACACGGGACGGCGCCCTCTAGCGGCGCCTCCGCGTTCCGCGCCTGAACCCGCACCCCATGCACAGCGCCCATGGGGTGCGGGTCCAGGCTCGGAAGCCTCTGGCGCCGGCAAGGGCGCCGTTCCGTTGTGCCCACCCGTTCCGCCCCAGCGGAACGATTGCCCACAACGGGCGGGGCGCGGCCCGCAACGGGAGGGGTGGCGTTACGTCACCTGGAGGTTGGCCATCATGCCCATGTCCTCGTGTTCGGCGTTGTGGCAGTGGAAGAGGTAGCGGCCGCGGTAGCCCTCCCAGCGGGTGATGAGTTCGGCGGATTCGCCGGGGCGGAGGGAGATGGTGTCTTTGAGGCCGCCGTCGTGCGGGAGGGGGTCCTTGGTGCCGCGGGAGAGGATGCGGAAGCCGGTGAGGTGGAGGTGGACGGGGTGGTGGACGTCGGCGACGAGGCGCCAGATCTCGACGTCGCCGAGGCGGACCGTGACGTCGGAGCGGGCGGGGTCGAAGGGCTTTCCGCCGATGAGCCAGCCGTGCGTACTGTCCTCGCCCATGCGGCCGGCGCGGAAGGAGAAGTCGCGGACGCGGACGGCGTCGGAGCGCCGCCAGGTCGGGAGGTCGGTCGAGAGGCGGGTGGGGACGCGGCTGTCGTCGGCGGCCTTGCGCACGACGCGGAAGGCCATCACCTCGCTCGTGCGCCCGGAGCCCATGCGGTTGACGAGCTTGACGAGGGTGCCGACGGGGAAGCGGGAGAAGTCGACGACGAGGTCGTAGCGTTCGGCCGGGGCGACGGGCAGGGCGGAGTGCTTGACCGGTGCCGCGAGCAGGCCCTGGTCGGCGCCGATCTGGGTGAACTCGATCGTGCGCCCGTCGCCTTCGTCGACGAAGGCCAGCTCGTAGTGCCGGGCGTTCGACGCGTTCAGGAGGCGCAGCCGGTAGCGGGCCGCGTCGACCTCGTGGACGGGCCAGGGGGCGCCGTTGACGAGGATGACGTCGCCGAGGACGCCGGCGAGGTAGGGCTCCTGGACGCCGGGGCGCTCGCGCAGGGTGGGGTCGAGGGAGGGGTAGTCGAGGCTGCCGTCGGCGGCGAAGGCGCGGTCCGTGATCATGAGGGGCAGTTCGCGCGGACCGGAGGGCAGGCCGAGGGCCTCCTCGGCGTCGTCGCGCACGATGTGCATGCCGGCGAGGCCCCGCCAGATCGCCGGGGCGGTGAAGTCCATGCGGTGGTCGTGGTACCAGAGCAGCGTCGGCCGCTGTTCGAGCGGGAAGGTGTAGTCCCTGCTCAGGTCGGTCGTCACCGCCTGGGGGTCGTGCATGCCGCCGTGACCGGACCCGTGGCCGCCGCCATGGCCGCCGCCGTGCCCGCCCTCCTGGCCGCCCCAGCCCGCGGGCAGCACCAGGTCCGTCGGGTAGCCGTCCGAGGCCGCCGGGGTGCGCCCGCCGTGGAGGTGCACGACGGTCGGCACGGGAAGTTCGTTGCGGTGGGAGACGGTGACCGGGCGGCCGCGGCGCGATTCGATCGTGGGGCCGGGGAAGGTGCCCCCGTACGTCCACAGCCGTGTCCTGACGCCGGGCAGGATCTCGGCGGTCGCCTCGCGCTGGACGATCTCGTAGCGGTCCGCGCGGCCGGACGTGGAGACCGGCTTCAGGACGGCGGGGATCGGCAGCGGCACCTTGAACGGCGGCGGCAGCGGTACGGCGCTGCGGAGTTCGGCTCCGGTGGCGGCGGGGCTGCGGGAGAGCACGGCGCCGACGGTGAGGCCGGTGGCCGCCATCGCTCCCAGCGCGCCGCCGATGCCGAGGACCCGGCGCCTCGTCAGGTCAGGCATCGACGAGCTCCTTCTCCTTGCGCTCCAGCGGCCGCAGCCAGGTGGCGGCGAACAGCAGGACGACGGAGGCGATGGTGAACACGCCCAGGGGGATGTGCAGCCACAGCAGTCCGGCCAGTCCCGCGGTGTACTGCGTCATCTCGGCGGCCACGAGCGCCAAGCTGACATAGAACGGCCAGGAGCGGCGCAGCCGTACCCAGACCACGATCGCGACGACGAGCTGGACGAGGGCGAGCGTGGCGACGGCGTTGGCCCCCGCCGCATGCATGCCCAGACCGTCGAAGTCGCCGCTCAGATAGACGCCGGCGAAGACCGGCTGGCCGAGGACCGCCAGCACGTGCACGGTGACGACGGCTCGCCACACACCTCTCAACATGGCGCGTTCTCCCCCTGGTTGTCGGCGCGGAACGCTCATGACGCTATGTCCCCGGCGATAATCTGTCCAAGATCGATATCGCTATGGGGCCATGCCCCTGGGGGCATGATGGATCTCCACGCGCTCGGGCAATTCGTCGTCGTGGCCCGCCTTGAGCACCTCAGCCGGGCGGCCGAGGAACTCCACGTTGCCCAGCCGTCCTTGAGCCGCACCATAGCCAGGCTGGAGAGCGAGCTCGGCACGCCGCTGTTCGACCGGGTCGGCAGGCTCCGGCTGAACGAGGCCGGGAAGGTCTTCCTCCGGTACGTCGAGCGCTCCCTCGGGGAGCTCGACGCGGGACGGCGGGCCGTCGCCGCCCTCACGGACGGGGAGTCCGGCACGGTACGGCTGGCCTCGGAGACCTTCCTCACCCTGACCGGCCCGCTCGGGGCGTTCAAGCGGGCCCACCCCTCGGTCGAGGTCGAGCTGCACCAGATGGGCGCCGAGGAGATGGCCCGCGGCCTGCGCACCCAGGAGGTGGACCTCTGTGTGGCCTCGCAGCCGTACCCGCCCGAGGGCCTGGAGACGGTCCGGCTGCTCGACGAGGAGGTGTGGGTGGTCGCGCCGCTCGGCCACCCGCTGGCGGGCCGCGCCTCGGTGACCGTCGGCGAGCTCGCCGACGAGTCCTTCGTCACCACCCGCCGGGGGCACTGGCAGCGCCGGCTCCTCGACCGGCTCTTCGCGGGGGACGGCCTCGCTCCCCCGCGGATCGTCTGCGAGGGCGACGAGCCCAGCGCGACCGCGATCCTGGTCGCCGCCGGGCTCGGCATCGGCCTCATCCCGGACATGGCCCGGCGCAGCGCCACCCGCGCCCCCGTGGCGTGGATACCCGTCGACAGCCCGGACTGCCGGCGCGTCCTCACCCTGCTCCGGCACGCCGACAGTCCTCCCACGGGCGCCGCGCGCCTGATGCACGCGGCGCTCACCGGCTGGGACTGGTCGGGAGGACCGGTCTAGACGGCCCGGGTACGCCTCAGCCGCGGACGCGCAGGGCGCGGCGCAGGTCGTCCAGCTGGTCGACGAGCTTGCGGTGGAGGGCCGGGATCATCCGGTCGTCCGCGAGGTGGCGGTCGCCCAGGTCCAGGGAGTCGGCGTCGACCGCGTACGCGGGGAAGGCGTAGCGGCCGGCGGCCGCGGCCATGGCGGGGCCCCGGCGGTCGCCGAGCGCGACGGCCGCCTCGTAGAAGCGCGGCACGTACTCCCGTACGAGCTCGGCCTGCTCGGGCTGCCAGAAGCCCTGGGCGGTGGCGGTGAAGAGGTAGTTGGAGAGGTCGTCGGAGTCGAAGAGCGCCGCCCAGGCCGCGGCCTTCGCCTCCGGGTCCGGGAGGGCGGCGCGGCAGCGGGCCGCGCCCTCCTGGCCGCTGGCGCTCGGGTCCCGCTCCAGTTCGGCGGCGATCACGGTCTCGTCGGTGGCGCCGAGGACGGCGAGCCGGGCGAGGATCCGCCAGCGCAGTTCGGGGTCGAGCTCGGGGCCGCCGTGGACGGTTCCCTCGTCGAGCCAGGAGGCGATCTTGTCGGGGGTGGTGGCGCTGTCGATGCAGGCGCGGACGGCGGTGAGGCGCAGTCCGGGGGCCTCGCCGTCCTCGGTGCGGCGGAGCAGGGCGCGGGCGATCTCGCCGATGGTGGCGAGGGCGGCGGGGCGCTCGTCCTCGGAGACGTACCGGTCGGCGATCTGGGTGCGGGCGAAGCCGAGGACGCCCTGGACGAGGGCGAGTTCGTCCTCCTCGGGCAGGTGGGCGAGGGCGGTCTCCAGGTAGTCGGCCGGGGCGAGGTCGCCGTCGCGGACCATGTCGCGCAGCGCGTTCCAGACGACGGCCCGGGTGAGGGCGTCGGGGACGCGGGAGAGGCCGCGCAGGACGGTCTCCAGGGAGACCTCGTCGAAGCGGAGCTTGGTGTAGGTGAGGTCGCCTTCGTTGAGGACGACGAGGGTGGGGCGCGGGCCGGTCAGCTCGACGGGCGCCTCCTGCGGGACGTCGAGCTCGTGGCGCTCGCGGAGGGTGAGCTCGCCGTCGGGCTGCCGGTCGTACACGCCGACGGCGATCCGGTGCGGGCGGCTGCCGTCCCGGTCGACGTGGAGCCGCCAGTGGGTGCCCTCGCCTTCGAGGCGGGGGGTGAGGGTGTCGACGCCGGTGGTGCGGAGCCACTGCTCGGCCCAGGCGTGGACGTCGCGGTCGGTGGCGGCGGCGAGGTTGTCGATGAAGTCGGCGAGGGTGGCGTTGCCGAACTTGTGGCGCTTGAAGTGGATGTTGATGCCGGCGAGGAAGTCCTTCTCGCCGAGCCAGGCGACGAGCTGGCGCAGGGCGGAGGCGCCCTTGGCGTAGGAGATGCCGTCGAAGTTGAGGAGCGCGGAGGCGGTGTCGGGGACGGCTTCCGGGTCGGGGGCGACGGGGTGGGTGGAGGGGCGCTGGTCCGCCTCGTACCCCCAGGCCTTGCGGGTGACGCCGAAGTCGATCCAGGTGTCGGCGAAGAGGTCGGAGCAGGCCTCGTTGGTGGTCTGGAAGCCCATGTACTCGGCGAAGGACTCGTTCAGCCAGATGTCGTCCCACCAGCGGAGGGTGACGAGGTCGCCGAACCACATGTGGGCCATCTCGTGGGCGATGACCATGGCGCGGGACATCCGCTCGGTGGCGGTGACGGCGGAGCGGAAGACGAACTCGTCGCGGAAGGTGACGAGTCCGGGGTTCTCCATGGCGCCGGCGTTGAACTCGGGGACGAAGGCCTGGTCGTACGAGTCGAAGGGGTACGGCTCGTCGAACTTCTCGTGGTAGCGGTCGTAGCAGGCCTTGGTGACGGCGAGGATCTCGTCGGCGTCGGCGTCCAGGTGGGGGGCGAGGGAGCGGCGGCAGTGGATGCCGAAGGGCAGGCCGGCGTGCTCGGTGCGGATGCTGTGCCAGGGGCCGGCGGCGACGCAGACGAGGTAGGTGGAGAGCAGCGGGGTGGGGGCGGCCTGCCAGCGGCCGTCCTCCTGCTGCTCGGTGATGCCGTTGGAGAGGACGGTCCAGCCCTCGGGGGCCCGGACGCCCACCTCGAAGACGGCCTTGAGGTCGGGCTGGTCGAAGGCGGCGAAGACGCGCTGGACGTCCTCCATGAAGAGCTGGGTGTAGGCGTACGACTCGCCGTCGGTGGGGTCCGTGAAGCGGTGCATGCCCTCACCGGTGCGGGAGTACCGCATGGTGGTGCCGACGCGGAGGGTGTGCTCGCCCTCGGTGAGGGTCAGCGGGAGCCGGTTGCCGTCGAGGGCGGTGACGTCGAGGGGCTCGTCGTCGAGGAGGGCGGAGTGCAGGGTCTCGGGCTTGAGCTCGACGAAGGTGTCCCCCGCGGCGCGGGCCGTGAAGCGGATGAGGGTCTGTGACCCGAAGGTCTCGTCGCCGGTGGTGAGGTCGAGGTCCACGCGGTAGTGGTGGACGTCGAGGAGCTGGGCACGGGTCTGCGCTTCGTCGCGCGTCAGTACGGACATGGGGGCCATGCTGCCTGATGGATTTCCCCAGCGGTACGGGGATGTCCGTCAAGGGGCCTCTCACCGGCCTCCCGCGGGCCTCTTACGCGAGTCCGGAGCCGTTCAGGTGGGCGAAGGCGGCGGCGATGCGGGGGCGGTCGTAGCCGGCCGGTCCGGCGGCACCGCTGGAGATCAGGGTGTGGAGCAGGATCCGGGCCTTGGCGGGGTCGAGCGGGCCGGCCGGGATCAGTCCGTGGTGCAGCAGGTCGTACTCGGAGCCGGGGCTGCGGTAGGTGTGGGAGAGGGTCGCGCCGCCGCCCGTGCGGGAGGCCAGGACGACGGGGATGCGTCGGGCGATCTCGGCGAGGGGTTCGACGAGCGGGGCGGGGGCGTGTCCGGCGCCGAAGGCGGCGACGACGAGACCTTGGAAGCGGTCGTCGACGGCGTCGAGGAGTTCGCCGCGGTCGCCGAGGGAGAGGGTCACCAGGGCGACGCGCACGGAGGGGTCGAACTTCAGCGCGCAGAGCGCGGTGGGGGCGGCGGGGCGGAGCAGGATGCGGGGTTCGCCCTCGACGACGGTGCCGATCGGTCCGGCGCCGGGTGAGGCGAAGGTGGCGATCGAGGTGGTGTGGGTCTTGCGGGCGAGGCGGGCGGCGTGGATCTCGTCGGCGAGGACGACGAGGACGCCGAGGTTCCGGCAGGCGGGGTCGGCGGCGACGGCGAGCGCGGCGGCGAGGTTGGCGGGGCCGTCGGCGCCGGGCAGGTCGGGGCGGCGCATGGCACCGGTGACGGCGATCGGCTGCTCGGTGGTGCAGAGCAGGTCGAGGAGGAAGGCGGTCTCCTCCAGGGTGTCGGTGCCCTGGACGACGACCACGCCGGAGCCGTCGGCGACGGTCCCCCGGATCTCGTCGGCGAGGGCCGCGAGGTCCTCGAAGGAGAGGGTGGAGCTGGGGACGCGGCGGAAGTCCCGCAGGACGACGTCCTCGGGGGCGCCGAGCTCGGCGAGGACCTCCTGGCCGGTCATGCGGGCCGCGTCACCGCCTCGCGCGGAGATGGTCCCTCCGAGGGTGAAGACCGTGACGCGGCCCATCAGCGTGCTCCGTCCGCAATCGTCTCGTGGTGCCGGATGACCTCGGCGATGATGAAGTTGAGGAGTTTCTCCGCGAAGGCCGGGTCCAGTTTCGCGCTCTCGGCGAGTTCTCGCAGCCGGGCGATCTGGCGGGCCTCGCGGGCGGGGTCGGCGGGCGGGAGCTGGTGCTCGGCCTTGAGGACGCCGACCTGCTGGGTGCACTTGAAGCGCTCGGCGAGCATGTGCACGACCGCGGCGTCGATGTTGTCGATGCTTTCGCGCAGCCGGGTCAGCTCGGCGATGACGGTCGGGTCGATGGCACTGGTGCCGCTGGTGTCGCTCATGATCTGCGAGCTTAGACGGATCTGGGGAGGATCGTGGGCGGGTGTTCGGGATCCGGAACGCTGGTGCTCCAGCCCCCGTGCACGGACCGCCCCTGCTGCTCGCGGAAACGGATGGGCGCGGTGCCGACGCGGCGGGTGAAGAGCCGGGAGAAGTAGGCGGGGTCGTCGTAGCCGACGCGGCGGGCGACGGCGGCGACGGGCAGCTCGGTGGCGGCGAGGAGCTCCTTGGCGCGGCCGAGGCGGACGGTGAGCAGGTAGTCCTTGGGGCTGCATCCGGCGGCGCGGCGGACGGCGGTGCGCAGCTCGGCGGGGGTCATGCCGTGCCGGGTGGCGTGGTCGGCGACGGAGAGCGGCTGGAAGGCGTCGCGGGCGAGGGCGGCGAGGACGGGGTCCCCGTCGGCGTTGGTGTCGGCGCGGGCCCGGCGCAGGGCGACGAGGAGTTCGTGGACGGCGGCGCCGGTCTCGACCTCCAGGAGGGGGTTGCCGGGGCGGGCGGCGCGGGCGATCCGGCCGATGGCGGCGCGGGCGGGGGCGGCGTCGGAGAGGGGGACGACGGGCCGGTCGGGCTCGATGTAGCCGAGCTCGGTGTAGGTGGCGGTGGCGGGTCCGGTGAAGTCGACGAAGGCCTCGTCCCAGCCGGTGTCGGGGTCGGCGGCGTAGTGGTGGGGGGTGCCGGGGGTGAGCCAGAGGAGGGCGGGGGCGGTGACGGTGGTGCGGCGCCCGTCGGCGCCCCGGTACCAGCCGCCGCCGGCGGAGACGACGACGGCGACGTGGTGGTCGAGGGTGCGCGGGCCGACGGTGGGCAGGGTGCCGTGCTGGAGTCCGACGCCGAGGCAGACGAGGCCGAGGCGGTGGTGGACGGGGCTGGGCGTGAAGTAGCGCATCCAGGTGTGGTACATCCGCCGGCCTTTCCTTAACGTCCAAACTGCGACGATCTTTGTCCATGGACCGTGCCGCCGCCAGGGGGTCAGGGTGAGGCCATGAGCACGTTCGCTGTGGGTGACTTCGCTGTCGGTGACGAGGACTTTCTGCTCGACGGGCGGCCGGTGCGGCTGCTCTCGGGGGCGCTGCACTACTTCCGGGTGCACGAGGGGCACTGGGAGCACCGGCTCGGGATGCTGCGCGCGATGGGCCTCGACTGCGTCGAGACGTACGTCCCGTGGAACCTGCACGAGCCGGAGCCCGGCCGGTACGCGGACCCGGAGGCGCTCGGCAGGTTCCTGGACGCGGTGGGGCGGGCCGGGATGCGGGCGATCGTGCGCCCGGGGCCGTACATCTGCGCCGAGTGGGAGAACGGCGGGCTTCCGCACTGGCTGACCGGTCCGCTGGGGCGGCGGGTGCGGAGCCTCGACCCGGAGTTCCTGGCGCCGGTGGAGTCCTGGTTCCGGCGGCTGCTCCCGCAGGTGGTGGAGCGGCAGGTGGACCGGGGCGGGCCGGTGGTCCTGGTGCAGGTGGAGAACGAGTACGGGAGTTACGGGAGCGACCGCGGCTATCTGGAGTGGCTGGCGGGGCTGCTGCGGGAGTGCGGGGTGAGCGTGCCGCTGTTCACCTCGGACGGGCCCGAGGACCACATGCTGACGGGCGGTTCGGTGCCGGGGGTGCTCGCGACGGCGAACTTCGGCTCGGGGGCGCGGGAGGGCTTCGCGACGCTGCGGCGCCACCAGCCGTCGGGGCCGCTGATGTGCATGGAGTTCTGGTGCGGCTGGTTCGACCACTGGGGCACGGAGCACTCCGTGCGGGACGCGGCGGACGCGGCGGCGGCGCTCCGGGAGGTCCTGGAGTGCGGGGCCTCGGTCAATGTGTACATGGCGCACGGCGGGTCGAACTTCGGCGGCTGGGCGGGGGCGAACCGGGACGGTGCGCTGCACGACGGCCCGCTGCGGCCGACGGTGACCTCGTACGACTACGACGCGCCGGTGGACGAGGCGGGGCGGCCGACGGAGAAGTTCCGGGCCTTCCGCGAGGTGCTCGCGGAGTACGCGGAGGGGCCGCTGCCGGAGCTGCCGGAGCCCCCGGCCCGGCTCGCGGCGCCGGTGTCGGGCGCGTTCGACGGCTGGGCGCCGCTGGACGCGGTCCTGGAGGTGCTCGGCGGCGAGGAGACGGTGACGCCGATGCCGCCGACCTTCGAGGAGCTCGGCGTGGACCGGGGCCTGGTCCGCTACCGGGTGGCGGTGCCGGGTCCCCGGCAGCCGTACCCGCTGGGCGTGACGGGGCTGCGGGACCGGGCGGTCGTGTACGTGGACGGGGCGGCGGCGGGGGTGCTCACGGAGACGGAGGCGGTGCTGCCGGAGCCGGTGGCGGGTCCCGCGCTCGTGGACCTGTGGGTGGAGTCCCTCGGTCGGGTCAACTACGGGCCGCTCCTCGCGGAGCCGAAGGGGATCACCGGGGGCGTACGGCACGAGCGGCAGTATCTGCACGGGGTACGGGCCCGGGGCCTGCGCCTGGACGCCTTCGAGCCGGCGGCGGTCGGCAAGGTGCCCTTCGGGCCGGTCTCCGCCGGTCCGGGCCTCTGCCGGGCGGCGCTCGACGTGGTGGGCGCGGGCGACGCGTGGCTGCGGCTGCCGGGCTCGACCCGGGGCTTCGTGTGGGTGAACGGTTTCTGCCTGGGCCGCTACTGGGCGGCGGGCCCGCAGGAGGCGCTGTTCGTACCGGGGCCGGTGCTGCGGGAGGGTGCGAACGAGGTGTGGGTGCTTGAGCTGGAGGGCGCTCCGGGGGCGGGTCCGGTACTGGATCCGGCGTGAAGGTGCCCCGGAGCCGGCCGCTCCGGGGCACCCGTTCACGAGCCGTCCGCTACAGCGTGGCCGCGGCGGAGGTGATGGCGGCGGCGAAGGTCGAGACCTCCGTGTAGACACCGGGGAAGCCGGGCCGCGCGCAGCCCTCGCCCCAGCTCACGATGCCGACCTGGATCCAGGCGCCGTTGTCGTCCTTGCGGAACATGGGGCCGCCGGAGTCGCCCTGGCAGGTGTCGACCCCGCCCTGGCTGTAGCCGGCGCAGATCTCGTCGGAGGGGACGAGGTCGCTGCCGTACGAGGCCTGGCAGGAGGCGTCGGAGACGAACGGGACGTTCGCCTTGAGCAGGTAGCGCTGCTGCGCCCCGCCCTCGCGGGCGGCGCCCCAGCCCGCCACGGTGAAGGTGCCGTTGTTGTAGGCGGTGGTGTCGGCGATCTTCAGGTTGGGCAGCGAGGTGATCGGGCTGGCGAGCTTGATCAGCGCCCAGTCCTTGCCCTGGCCGGTGTAGCCGGGGGCCTGGAGGACCTTGGTCGACTTGACCTTGATGGCGCTGCTCGACTGGAGGTCCACGACCCCGGCGGTGGCGGTGATGCCGGTGTTGTTGCCGGAGCCGCTCACGCAGTGGGCGGCGGTGAGGACGATCTGCGGGGTGATCAGGGAGCCGCCGCAGCCCATGGAGAGCCTGACCATCCAGGGGAACTCTCCCTGGGCGGCGCGGGTGCCGCCGACGACGGGCGCGGGGGCGGCGGAGGCGGTGGTGGTGGGCTGGAGGCTGACGGCCGCCAGGACGACGGCGCCGGCGGCTGCCAGCTTCTGGAGGGCACGGACCATGCGGTTCTGCTTCACGTGTCTTCCTTCTCTCGTGGGGGGTCTGCCTCGGCGGGTGGCGGCACGCGGGCGGGCCGCAAGCGGTGACATGCGCCCGTCAAGGCATGTCCGGATTATGGACAGCGCCCAACTACCGCCACAAGAAAGCCTTTTCGGCCAGATCCGTTGGGGGGACCGTACAGTGGACGGGAGGGGGGATCCGGCATGCCGAACCGACATGAGGCCGACCGTGTCATCCACGGCTTTCCGCACCGCGCCGCCGTGCGGGCCTCGCTGACCGCGCTCTACCGCCGCCTCTCCCCCGACGGCGTGCACCGCTACCCGGCCTCCGTGACCGCCGCCGACGTGGCCTTCGGCGACGAGGAGGACCTCCATCTGGGCGCCCAGCGGGTGGCCAGGACCCTCGTCCGGCACCTGAGGCTGCCCGAGGCGCGCATCGTGGTGAGCTTCCGCCCCATGGCGTACGCGGCGGCCGTCGAGCTCACGGCGGGACCCGAGTACTTCGTGGAGCTCAACGACCGCTTCCGGACCCGCCGCAGGGACGTCGGCGCGGCCCTCGCCCACGAGATCACCCACGTCCTGCTGCACCGGCTCGGCCTCGGCTTCCCCGGCACCGCCGAGAACGAGATCCTCACGGACGTGGTCACCGCCTACCTGGGCGCCGGCTGGCCGCTGCTCGACGCGTACCGGCGGGACGGCGTCGAGAGCCAGCGGCTCGGCTATCTGACCCCGGAGGAGTTCGGCTGGGTCCTCGCCAAGCGGGCCGAGGTCTTCGGCGAGGACCCCTCCCCCTGGTTCACCAGCGCGGTGGCGTACGAGGCGTGGCTACGGGGCCGGGCGGAGGCCGCGCGGGAGCGGACCGTGCCGCCGCTCGCCGGGGCGGGCTGGGCCGAGCGCCGCCGGTACGCCTGGGAGCGGCGCCGGGGCCGGGCCGGCGAGGGCGCGCCGTACGCCTTCGACGGCGGGGCCCCGGCGACCGGCGTCTCCTTCCCCTGCCCGGTCTGCGGGCAGCGCCTGCGGATCCCGGCGGGGCGGACGCTGCGGGCCCGGTGCGGGGTGTGCGGCTCGGTCCTGGAGTGCGCGGCCTGAGGAACCGACTTGCGCCGGGACCGGACGGGGCGTCAGGGTCGGCGCATGAGCACGTTGTTCGACGCGATCCTGGCCGGGGACGAGGACGGGGTCGTACGGGCCCTGCGGAGCGGAGCCGGACCCGAGGACCTGGACGACGGGGAGAGCGCCCTGTACCGGGCGGCCGTCGGTGACGAGGCCGGGATCGTGCGGGTGCTGCTCGCCGCCGGGGCCGATCCGGGCCGGGCCAGCGGGCCGGAAGGCGGCGACCTGCCGCTGTGCGGGGCGGCCTGCGGCGGGCACACCGAGGTGGTGCGGGCGCTGCTCGCGGCGGGCGCGGCGGCCGACCAGGAGGAGGAGTTCGGGTTCACCGCCCTCGCCTGGGCCCTCCGGCTCGGCCACGCCGGCACGGCACGGGTCCTCCTGGAGCACGGCGCGGACCCGGACCGGCCCGGACCGGACGGGCTCCGGCCGCTCGTCGCCGCCGCCCGGCGCGGCTCCGCCGCGTGCGTGCGGGCGCTCCTCGACCACGGCGCGGGGTTCCGGGAGGACGCGCTGCGGGAGGCCCGGCGGTGGATCGGCGCCGACATCGCGGCCGAGCTGCGGCGCGGGCTGGTCGCCGGGCACGAGGGCGGGCAGACGTACGAGGCGGTCGTCCGGCGGGTCCGGGAGGACGGCGGGATCACGGTCGTCGTCGAGCTGCTGCGGGAGGACGGCGCGCCGGGGCGCGGCGACGACCGGGGGACCGGCCACGCGGCGATCGCCACGCTCCTGGAGGCCGCGCTCGGCCTGCGCACCCCGCACGGGGAGCTCGCGGCGCGGGCGCTGCGCTGCGGCGACCCGGAGCTCGACGACTGGACGACGGCGGTGGCCGAGCTGGCGGGCCGGGCCGACGAGGAGACCTTCGTGGCGGCGGCCGGCTGGTGCGCCGACCGGGATCCGCTGCGCCGGGCGCTGGGCGCGCGGGTGCTCGGCGCCCTGCCCGGCTTCGGCCCGGGCGCGGTCCCGGTGCTGCGGCGGCTGACGGCGGAGGCGGTGCCACCGGCGCGGGAGCCGCTGCTCTCGGCGGTGACCGCGCTCGGGGAGTGCGCGGACCCGTCCGCCGTGCCCGAACTCCTCGCGGCGGCCGGGCATCCCGACGCGGTGGTCCGCCGGGCCGTCGCGTCGGCCCTCGCCGGGATCGTGCCGGCCGGTCACGTCGAGGCGCTCGGGGTGGTGCTCGCGCTGAGCCGGGACGGCGACGCCCGGGTCCGGGACTGGGCGACCCTCGCGCTCGCCGAGCTCCCCGACGACACCCCGCTCGTCCGGGAGGGGCTCGCGGAGCGGCTCGGCGACACGGACCCGGAGACGGCGGCGGAGGCGGCGCGGGGCCTGGCGATCCGCCAGGACCCCCGTGCCGTCGACGCGCTGGCCTCGATCCTGGCGGACGGGGAGGCCGACGGCGCGGCCCGCGAGACCGCGCTCGCCGCCCTGGAGCACGTCCACGACCCCCGGGTCAGGACCCGCCTGGAGTGGACGACCCCGCGCCGGGGCTGACCGGTGGAGCGTCAGCAGGCGTAGTCGATGAGGTCGAACGTGGCGTAGTGGTCGGAGGTGTAGTAGTCCTCGTCGACCGCGTTCCCGGTCACGATCCGGCGGGCGCCGCGGGTGGAGACGCCCGGGGTCTTCACCGTGTACTCGTGGTAGTAGCCGTAGGTGTGGGCGGGCAGGACGCCCTCGCGGTTCTGGAAGACGACCCCGTCCTGGCTGTACGGGAAGGGGCCGCCCGCGTCTATCAGGCGCAGGGTGTCGTAGGCCTGGGTGGGCAGGGCCGAGTAGCAGATGTCCCCGACGGACGACGCGGTCGCCGCGACGGAGGACACGGCGGCGACGGGCGCCGGGGCCGGCGCGGCGGTGGCCGGGGCACCGAGGAGGAGGGAGGAGAGGAGGGCGGCGGCGACGCCACCGGCGAGGGTGATTCGAGGGGGGATTCGCATGAGGAGATGCTGACGCGCGTAGACCCGGGTCCGGAAGCCCAACCACCTTCAATTCGCCGGACGTTCACCGCCCCTCACCCGGCGTTCGCAGCGCTCCACCACTCGGCCGCACCGTGAGCGTCCGTCAGACCGCCGCCGCGGCCGCGGTCGACGAGGTCGCCGAGGCCGGGAGGCGCAGGCTCAGCAGGGCGGTGAGGAGGTAGGCGCCGAGCACCCAGGGCATCGCGGCCGCGAGGGAGAGGTCGGCGAAGTACGCGGTGCCGATGACCGCCGCGCCGAGGGCGCCGCCGAACTGCTGGGCCGTCGAGAAGACCCCGGAGGCGCCGCCCGCGAGTTCGGCCGGGGCGGACGACAGGACGATGTTCACGAGCGGCACGACGAGGAGGCCGAGTCCGGCGCCCGCGATCACGAGGCCGGGGACCAGGGGCCAGGCGCCGGTGTGGGCGGGGGCGGCGCCCTCCATCGCGTACCAGACCCAGCCGTACCCGGCGGCCATGAGGACCGCGCCGGCCGTCGGGACGTACCGGCCGAGCCGGACCGCGAGCGGTTCGGCGGCGGGCGCGGTCAGGAAGCCGCCGGCCGAGAAGGCGGCCATGAGCACGCCCGCCTGGGTGGGGGTGTAGCCCTGGCCGCCCTGGAGCCAGATCGCGAGGACGAGGAAGAAGCCCTGCATGCCGAGGGCGAAGAGCAGCTGGACGGCGAGGCCGTACGAGAAGGCGGGCACCCGGAACGTGCCGGCCGGGAACACCGAGCCGCGCGCCGCCACGCCCGCCACGGCGAGCACGCCCGCGGCGAGCAGGCCCCAGCCCCACGGCGGCCAGCCCCAGCCGCGGCCCTGCACCAGCGGGAGCACGACGGCGACGAGACCGGCGGCGAGGACGAGGCTGCCGGGGACCGGGGGCCGGGCGGCGGCCCGCTCGCGGGTGGCGGGGACGAGGACGACGGCCGCGATCAGGGTGAGGAGCGAGACGGGGACGTTGACGAGGAAGACGCTCCGCCAGCCGAGCCCGAAGAGGTCCGCGTCGGTGAGGACCCCGCCGAGCAGCAGCCCGATCGCGGAGGCGAAGCCGGCCACCGCCCCGTACAGGCCGAAGACCTTGCCGCGCTCCTCGCCCTTGAAGAGGCTGTGGAAGGAGCCGAGCACCTGCGGCATGAGGACCGCGGCCGCGACGCCCTGGACGGCGCGTGCCGCGATCAGCTGGCCGGGGGTCCGGGCGAGGCCGCAGGCGAGGCTCGCGAGGCCGAATCCGGCGGTGCCGGCGAGGAAGAGCGCCTTGCGGCCGTAGCGGTCGCCGAGCCGTCCGGCGACGACGAGGGTCGCGGCGAAGCCGAGCAGATAGGCCGAGACGGTCCACTGGAGGGCGCTCTCGGAGGCTCCGAGGCCGTGCCCGAGGGAGGGCAGGGCGACGTTGACGATGGTGACGTCGACCAGGTCCATGAGGGCGGCGACCATCATGACGACGGCGGCGGCCCAGCGGTGCGGGATGGGTGACACGGGGTCCTCCTCGATTTATTTCGTTCGAGCGAACGAAATAAAAATGGCACGCACCGACCCTTGATCACAAGTCTTTCGTTCGGGCGAACGAAATGAATTTTGCTAGGCTGCCGCCATGAGCGAGCGGGGCAGCGGGCAGGACGGCGGACAGGGCGGCGAGCGGGACGGCGGACAGGACCGGGAGCGGAGCGCGGTCATCGCCGCCCTCACCGCCGCCGGCCGGGACTCCAGCGCGGCCTCCGTCGCCTTCCACTCGGCGATCGCGGCCCAGCAGGACCTGGGCGCCACCGAGACCAAGACGCTCGACCTGCTCGAACGGCACGGACCCCTCACCGCCAAGGAGCTGGCCGAGCACTCGGGCCTGGCCCCCGCCTCCGTCACGGGACTGGTCGACCGCCTGGAGCGCAAGGGCTTCGTGCGCAGGGTGAAGCACCCGACGGACAAGCGCCGGGTGCTCGTCGAGCCCCGCCCCGAGAAGCTGGCCGAGCTCGCCCCGCTCTTCGACGACTGGGCGCGCGAGGTGAACGAGCTCTACGAGGAGTTCACGACCGCGGAACTGGCGACGATCACCCGCTTCCTGACGGGCGCGACCGCACGCCAGCGCGCCGCCACCAAGCGCCTCACGGAGTAGTCGTCGCGGCCGCCCGCCGCACACCCCTCCCTTTCGGCCCGTCCGGCTGCTACGTTCCTCGCCAGCACGCCGCCTAACTAACGTTAGGTGGAGAAGTGGCCCCGCGGGCCCGTCCGCCCACGGCTGTCCCACCCGAGTCCGTCAGCCGTACGGCCGTCCGCCGTACGTCCGTCAGTCCGCAAGGGAGTCCAGCCATGCCCCTGTCCCGTCGCGCGCTGCTCGCCGCCACCGGCGCCGCCGCCCTGTTCCCGGTCCTGCCGACGGAGGCGAGCGCCCACCCCCGCCCCCGCTCGGCGGAGGCGATCCGGCAGATCCCGCTCCAGGGCGCGGTCAACGTCCGCGACCTCGGCGGATACGTCACCTACGACGGCGGCCGGCTCCGGTACGGCCGCGCCTACCGGAGCGACCACCTCGCCAAGCTCACCGAGGCCGACCTCACCGCCCTCGCCGGGCTCGGCCTCGGCACGGTGGTCGACCTGCGGATCCCGGCGGAGGTGGGGTACGACGGCGCCGACCGGCTGCCCGCGGGCCCGGTCCCGGTCGCCCGGCCCGTCACCGACAACGGCCTGTTCGGGCAGCTGATGGCCGCCATCGGCTCCCGCGACCCGGTGCGGCAGGAGGAGATGCTCGGCGGCGGGCGGGCCGCCGCCTTCATGTGCGAGGTGTACCGCACCTTCGTCACCGACGCCGCGAACCGGGCCGCCTTCGCGGCCACCCTGCGGGACCTGGCCGATCCCCGCCGGGGGCCGCTGCTCTTCCACTGCACCTCCGGCAAGGACCGCACCGGCTGGACGAGCTGGCTCCTGCTCACCCTGCTCGGGGTACCCGAGAGCTCCGCCCGCGCGGACTACCTGGCCTCCAACGCCTTCCGCGCCGCGAACGACGCCCGGGTGCGGGAGGGCCTCAAGCAGGCCGGGCTCATGCAGGACCCGGAGCTGATCGTCCCGCTCCAGGAGGTGCGGGACGCGTACCTGGACACCGCCCTCGACCAGGTACGCGCCTCGTACGGAAGCCTCTTCCGTTACGTGTCGGTCGGCCTCGGCCTGGAGCTGCGCGAGCTCGCGGCGCTCCGCGAACGGCTGGTGGCCGGGGCCTGACGCCCGCGCCCGCCGCCCGCGCCGGAACCGGAGCCCCGGCCCGCGCCGGAGCCGCGCCCCGCGCCGCCCGCTCCCCGTCCGGAGCCGCCCGTGGTGGCGGAGGCCCGGCCCGAGCCCGTCGCGGGGCCGGAGGCGCGGTTTCCGGTGGGGGTGGCGGAGCCGCGGCCCGTGGAGGTGCCGGAGGTGCGGCCCGAGGCCGGTGCGGCCGTGCCCGTACCGCCGTTTCCGGCTCCGGAACCGGACGGACGGCGGCGACGGCGGCCGCCGCCCGTGCCGGTGCCGCCGGTGCCCGCCGGCTTGCGCGCCGGGGTGGGCTGCGGGACCTCGATGACCACGGGGACTCCCGAGGGCTCCCGGGCGCCGGTGAGCTCGGCGAGCTCCTCGTCGCTGGACCTGATCTGCGCCGTGCGGGGGCTGATGCCCGCGTTCGACATCAGCCGGCCCATGTCCCGCTTCTGCTCGGGCAGGACCAGCGTGAAGACGCTGCCGGACTCGCCGGCGCGGGCGGTGCGGCCGCCGCGGTGCAGGTAGTCCTTGTGGTCCATCGGCGGGTCGACGTTGACGACCATGTCGAGGTCGTCGACGTGGATGCCGCGGGCCGCCACGTTCGTCGCGACGAGCGTGGTGACCTGGCCGGTCTTGAACTGGTCCAGGGTCCGGTTGCGCTGCGGCTGCGAGCGCCCGCCGTGCAGCCCGGAGGCCCGGACGCCGTTGGCGAGGAGCCGCTTGACCAGCCGGTCCACGGACCGCTTGGTGTCCATGAAGAGGATCGTCCGGCCTTCGCGGGCCGCGATCCGCAGCGTGACGGCCTTCTTGTCGGTCTCGTCGAGCACGTAGAGCAGGTGGTGCTCCATCGTGGTCACCGCACCGGCCGACGGGTCGACCGAGTGCACGACCGGGTCGTCCAGGAACATCTTGACGAGCTTGTCGATGTTCCGGTCGAGCGTCGCGGAGAACAGCAGCCGCTGCCCGCCCGGCTCGACCTGCTTGAGCAGCTTCGTGACCTGCGGCAGGAAGCCCATGTCGGCCATCTGGTCGGCCTCGTCGAGGACCGTGACGGCGACCTGGTCGAGGCGGCAGTCGCCCCGCTCGATGAGGTCGTGCAGCCGGCCCGGCGTGGCGATGAGGACCTCGGCGCCGCGCCGCAGGGACGAGGACTGCCGGGTGATCGACATGCCGCCGACGACCGTGGTGATCCGCAGCCGCAGCGCGCCGGCGTACGGCGTGAGGGCGTCGGTCACCTGCTGGGCGAGCTCGCGGGTCGGCACCAGGACCAGCGCGAGGGGCGCGGTCGGCTCGGCGCGGCGGCCCGCGGTGCGGGCCAGGAGCGCGAGCCCGAAGGCGAGCGTCTTGCCGGAGCCGGTGCGGCCCCGGCCGAGGACGTCGCGCCCGGCGATCGAGTTCGGCAGGGTCGCGGCCTGGATCGGGAACGGCTCCGTCACACCCTGCTCGGTGAGCGTCCGCAGCAGCGCGGCCGGCATGTCCAGGTCCTCGAAGGAGGCCACGGGCGGCAGCGCGGGCGTCACCGTCTCCGGCGGAGTGAACTCCTGCGGCGGCGGGGGCGCGGCGGGACGACGGCCGCCGCGGGAGCCCTTCGGCTGGGACGTGGACTTCGCCTGGGCGGTGCGGGGGCCGCGCTTCTGGGGGCGTTCGGAGCGGGTCATTCGTGCCTTCCTGCCGGTGCGCGGCACAGCCGGGGCCCGCACCTGCGCGATGCGGGCCCCGGCTGTTCTACCCGGAACACGAGATACGGGCTCCGGCTGTCTCTCCCGGAACACCTGATGCGGGCCCCGGCTGTCTCTCCCGGGACTCGCGATACAGGTCCCGGATGTCTACCGGAACAATAGTGCGCCTCAGGACCTTCCCGCCCCGACCCCCCGCTCACCGGGCCCCCCGGACGGCTCCCCGGGCCCCCCCGGACGGCTCGGGGGCGCGTACGGCGATCCCGTCCAGGACCATCGACAGGTACTGGCGGGCGATCTCCTCGGGGCTGTGCTGCCCGCCCGGCCGGTACCAGGAGGCCGCGACCCACACGGTGTCGCGGACGAAGCGGTACGTCAGCCGGACGTCGAGGTCGGCGCGGAAGACCCCGGCCGCCACCCCGCGCTCCAGGGTCCCCAGCCAGGCCTTCTCGAACCTGCGCTGCGAGTCGGTCAGGTAGCCGAAGCGGGGCAGGTCGACCAGGTGGAGGGACTCCTTCTGGTAGATGGCGACGGCGGCGCGGTGCCGGTCGATCTCGCGGAAGGACTCGGTGACGAGGGCCTCGATGGTCTCGCGGGGGCCGAGGTCGGCGTCGAGGACCGCGTCGTACCCCTCCCACAGCTCGTTCAGGAAGGTGGAGAGGATCTCGTCGAGCATCGACTCCTTGGAGTCGAAGTGGTAGTAGAGGCTGCCGGCGAGCATCCCGGCGGCGTCCGCGATCTTGCGGACGGTGGTGGCGTTGTACCCCTGGGCGGCGAACACCTCGGCCGCCGTGTCGAGGAGTTCACGGCGCCGCTCGGGCCCGCCGTTCACCTGGGTCTTCTTCTTGCTTGCAGTGTTCGGCACAGGCCCATTCTGGTCCCCCGCGCGGCCGCGCACCCCGGGGTCGGGCGTCCTCGCGGGGCGGGCTGCCGTCGTTGCCGCGCCGGGGCGTCCGCGTCGGGCGCGTACCGGTCCAGCGTCCCGGGGTCGGTGACCTCGACCGCCCGCCCGGAGATCCGGACGTCAGACACCGGATACCCGGCATCTGCCGTCCGGATCGCCCCGTCTCCCGGGTTCAGGAGGTCGCCGCGCGCTCCGCCGCGCTGCGCTCCACGCAGAACTCGTTGCCCTCGGGGTCCGTCATCGTCGCCCAGCCGGTGCCGTCCGGGTTCCGGCGGTCGTCGACCAGCGTGGCGCCGAGGCCGAGCAGCCGCTCGACCTCCTCGTCCCGGGTGCGGTCCTGCGGCTGGAGGTCGAGATGGACGCGGTTCTTCACCGACTTCACGTCGGGGACCTGGATGAAGAGGAGGTTGGCACCGGCCGACTCGACCGTGGCCCCGGGGTCACCGGGGAAGTCGTCGTCGGCGAGCTTCCCGTCGAGGGCGGTGGCCCAGAAGCTCGCCAGGGCGTAGGCGTCGGCGCAGTCGATGGTCACGTGGCGTACGAGAGAACTCATGGACGCCATGATCGCCCGCGGCGCGGCCGGAAACCACCGGATTCCCGGCCTCGTTCAGAGCTGCCGGCCCTCGGTGACGGCCACGAGCGCGGCGAGCGAGGTGCGGGTGCCCTGCAGGTCCTGGATCTTCTCGTCGATGGCGTCGAGCTGGGCGACGAGCATCGGGCTGAGGCAGGGCTCGATCTCCGCCTCGCTGCCGCAGACGCAGTCGAGGACCTCGGCGATGACCCGGGTCGGCAGTCCGGCGCCGAGGAGGGCGCGGATGCGGCGTACGACGGCGGGGGCGTCGGGGCCGTACACCCGCTGCCCGCCCGAGGTGCGCTCCGCGTCGAGGAGGCCCTGCTCCTCGTAGTAGCGGAGCAGCCGGACGCTGACCCCGGTCTCGCGCGCCAGCTCACCGATCTTCATGTGACCCCCCTCACATCCACCCGTCCGTGCTTGAACCTCACACCTGTGTGAGCTCCTACGGTCCGGAGCATGACGAACAACGCGAACTCCCTTACCGATACGACGATATTCCAGCTCGGCGGCGACCTCCCGGTCCGGCGCATCGGGTACGGCACGATGCGGCTCGCCGACGGTCCCGGCGACCCGACCGGCCCGGAGGCCCGCATCTGGACGGCGCCGGCCGACCGGGCGGCGGCGGTGAACCTCCTCCGTACGGCCGCCGAGGCGGGCGTCACCCTCTTCGACACGGCCGACGCGTACGCCCTGGGGGCCGGCGAGGAGCTGCTCGCCGAGGCGCTGCACCCGTACGGCGACGGGGTCGCGGTGGCCACCAAGGTCGGCGTGGTCCGGCCCTCCCCCACCGAGTGGGTGCCGCTCGGCCACCCCGCCTATCTGCGCCAGCAGGCCGAACTGAGCCTGCGCCGGCTGCGTACGGAGCGGATCGACCTCCTCTACCTGCACCGGCTCGACGAGGCCTTCCCCGTCGCCGAGCAGGTCGGCGCCCTGAAGCGGCTGCAGGAGGAGGGCAAGGTCCGGCACATCGGGCTCTCCGAGGTGACGGTCGCGCAGCTGGAGGAGGCCGAGGCGGTGGCCCCGGTCGCGGCCGTGCAGAACCTCTACAACCTGGCGGACCGCGGCCACGAGGCCGTCGTCGAGCACACCGCCGGGCGCGGGATCGCCTTCGTCCCCTTCTTCCCTGTCGCCATGGGCGGGCACGCGGGCCCGGACGGGCCGGTGGCCCGGGTCGCCCGCGAGGTCGGCGCGACCCCGTCCCAGGCGGCGCTCGCCTGGCTCCTGCGCCGGGCCCCGCACGTCCTCCCGATCCCGGGCACGTCCTCGGCGGCCCACCTCGTGGAGAACCTGGGCGCGCTCGACGTCACGCTCACCGAGGAGCAGTACGCCCGCCTCGGCGCGGCGGCCTCATGACCGGACGACGCCCTGGGCCCGGGCGGCGGCGAGCCAGGCGGGGAACTCGGAGACGAGCCGGTCGTACAGCTCGGCGTCCGGGACCCGGCTCGGGTCCTGGCCCGCGTGGAAGAAGCCGGCGTTGTCGAGGGGCCGCTTCGCCGGCACGGCCAGCTCGTCGAGCCGGCGCAGGAACTCGAACTGGCGGCTGCCGGGATCGCCGAAGCCGATGAACTGCCAGAAGATCGGCAGCCGGGCCGCCTTGCAGACGTACCGCTCGGCGGCGAGCTTGTTGATCGGCCCGCCGTCGGTCTGGAAGACGACGAGCGCGGGCGCGGTGGAGCCGCCGTCGAGGTAGTGGTCGATGACGGCGTCCATGGCGAGGTGGTAGCTCGTCTTCCCCATGTGGCCGAGCCCGGCGACGATCCGGTCGATCCTGCCGACGTGGTCGTCGAGCCGGATGTCGGTCTCCGCGTCGATGTCGGTGGAGAAGAAGACCACCGGCACCCGCCCGTCGTCGTCGAGGTGCGCGGCGAGCCCGAGGACCCGGTCGGCGAGGGCCTGGACGGTGCCGTTGTCGTAGTACGGCTTCATGGAGCCCGAGTAGTCGACGACGAGGTAGACGGCGACCCGCTGACCGCTGACCCCGTGCCGCTCCAGCGAGGCCCCGGCCTCCTTGTAGGGGCTCACGAGCGCGGGCGCGGCCTCCTCGACCTTCCGCAGGCTCAGTGCCATTTACAGCTCCCCCTCCGACTTCCCGATCCCCGGCTTCTCGGTCTCCGGCTCCTCGATCTCCAGCTCCTCGGTCTCCGGCTCCTCGGTCTCCAGCTCCTCGATGTCCGCGAGCATGGCGTCGGCCAGGTCGCGTTCCGCCGCGTAGTACCGCTCGGCCCAGGTGAGGGTGAGCCGGGGGTACGCCCAGGCCTCGTCCGCGCCCGCGTCCGCCACGTCCGCCTCGGCGCGCCGCCGCATGTCCTCGGCGTACTCCCGGTGCGCGGCGAGGATCTCCCGCATCCGCTCGGGTTCGAGGAGGTGTCCGAGCCAGAGCCGCAGCATCGGCCCGTGTTTGAGGACGGGCGGGTCGAGCGGGGCGGTGCGGGCCCAGGTGCGGACGGCGTCGAGGCCCTCGCCGGTGATCCGGTAGACGCGCTTGTCGCGGGTGCCGGTCTCGGGGGCGACGAGCCGCGAGGTGGCGTAGCCGCTGGTCTCCAGGCGCTTGAGCTCGCCGTAGATCTGGCTGAAGGAAGGACTCCAGTAGAAGAGTCCCAACGACCGGTCGGCCCACTTCTTGACGTCGTAGCCGGACAACTCCCGCCCGTGGGAGAGCAGTCCGAGCACCGCCCAGCTGGTCGCGGGAAGCCCCGGCACGCTCTCTCGGTCCACCACGGACGGCAGTCTACGGCCCTTCCCCCCTCCCTCTATGCCTGCTAGAAGTATTTCGATTAGGCATAGTGCTCGGCCTACCCGGGAGGAGCGTCCCGTGAAGTTCTCCATGATCTTCGAAGCACAGCTCGTCGACCCGACCCCCGACCGCGAACGCCAGGTCATCCACGACTGCGTCGAACAGGCCGTCCTCGCCGAGGAGATGGGCTTCGACCGGATCTGGGCGGTCGAGCACCACTCCCTCACCCAGTACGCCCACATGAGCGCCTCCGAGGTCTTCCTGACCTGGGTCGCCGCCCGCACCCGGACCATCCGCGTCGGCCACGGCGTGGTCACGATGCCCTTCGGCTACCAGCACCCGGTCCGGGTCGCCGAGCGCGCCGCCATGCTCGACGTGCTCTCCGGCGGCCGGGTCGACGTGGGCGCCGGCCGGGGCGCGACCCGCCAGGAGACCCGGATGTTCGGGGTGCGCCCGGAGGACACCCGACCGCAGACCGAGGAGGCCCTGCGGATCTTCGCCTCCGCCTGGCGGGAGCCGGAGTTCGAATGGCACGGCACCCTCGACATCGGCCCCGGCACGGTCCTCCCCCGCCCCGTGCAGACCCCGCACCCGCCGCTCTTCATGGCCTGCTCCCGGCACGACTCCCTCCGACAGGCCGCCGAACTCGGCATCGGCGCCCTGGTCATGGGCTTCGCGGGCGCCGGGGACGTCCGGGCGATGCGCGCGGTGTACGACGAGGCCATCGCCGCCCGGGACGGCTCCCGGTTCGTCTCCTCGGAGGTCAACGACCACTTCTCCGCCCTCTGCCCCACGATCGTCCTCGACGACGCCGCCCGCGCCCTCCGCCTCGGCACCCGCGGCCAGCGCTTCTTCGCCGAGTCGATCGCCCACTGGTACGGCGGCGCCCCCGCCCCCACGGGCTACGCCGAGGACGAGGACCACACCGGCGCACTCGACGCACAGCGCCGGAAGCTGGTCGCCCGCCTCCACGAGGCGAACATCCCCGCCCGCCCCGTCGACACCGGCACCTACAACACCGACCACGCCTACGGGGACGCCGCCACCGCGATCGCCTACGTCGAGCGGCTCCGGGAGATCGGCGTCGACGAGGTGATGTGCCTGATCCAGATGGGCACGGTGCCGCAGGAGGTCTGCCTGGAGACGATCCGGCAGTGGGGGGAGCACGTGATCCCGTACTTCCGCGGGCCCTCGGCGTCCGGGTGAGGTCCGGTGCCCCGGGATGTCTGGAATCATGACTCTCCCGGGGCGCAGGACAAGGGAGTTGGGGGTACGGGTGAGCTCGACGACGGGAGCGACGGAAACGTCCCGGGACACCGTGGAGGAGCCGACCGGCAGGCGCCGGGCCCTCCTCATCGGCATCCGGGACATCGACCACCTGGCCCGTGACCCGCGCCTCGCCGCGCTCTACCCGCCCCTGGAGTGCGTCGACGGGGACGTGCGGCGCATCGAGGAGGAGCTGCTGGCCTCGGAGTACGAGGTGAGCACCCTCCGCCCGGGCCACCCGGACGAGGCGCGCCGCACGACGACCAAAGAGGTGATCGGGCAGACCGTCGAGGACTTCCTGCGCACGTGCGCCCCGGGCGACACCGCCCTCATCTACGTGTCCGGGCACGGCGTCGTGATCGACGGCCACGACTACCTCCTCCCCTCGAACGCCACCCACCACCCCGACGGCACCCTCAACTCACGGATGCTGATCGAGATGAGCGCCCCCGTGCTCCTCTACGGGCTCCCGCAGGGCGTGACCGTCGTGGTCTGCCTGGACACGTGCCGTACGGACGTCCCCGGCACGGCGCCCAGGCTCGCCAGGCCGATGGTGGGTGACGAGTACGAGAACATCGTCTGGCTCCGTGCCGCCAGCCGGAACCAGTCGGCCTTCGCCGACCCCGAGCGAGGCAGCTACTTCGGCCTCGCCCTGGCCATGGCCCTGTCGCCGTCCCGACCGCCGCAGACCCTGGGCGAGGTCTACTCCTCCGTCCAGGGCCGCGTCGCCTGGCTCACGGAGCGGCTCGCCGACCAGCCGACCGTCGAACTCTTCGCCTCGGCGGGGCGCGAGCCCTGGGCACGGGAACTGCCCCTGTGCCGGGGTTCGCAGGAGACCCTCCGCTGGACGGAGCTCGTCAGGAACGCCGCCCTGTGGAAGCACACGTCCGGAACCGGGGCCGCCCACCACCGTGTCCAGGAGAGCCTCGGCGAACTCGCCGCCGAGGTCGCACGGAGCCGCGCCGACAGGGAAGCACCGGTCTCCACCCCCTGGCACGACACCGACTACCCCGAGCGGGTCGTCCACCTGCTCGGCCGGCTCGTCGAGGAGGCCCGCCTCGCGCCGGACGAACTCCTCTCCCCCGCCGAGACGGCCACCCTGCTCGCCGCGCCGCTGCTGCACGAGGGCGTCGTCGCCATCACCCTGAGCGAGCTGGAGCGGCTCCGCCCGGACCGGCTCGACCAGTGGGACGAGACGCGCGGCAAGGACCCCGCGCGCGACGAGGACCGGAAGGTGTGCGACGACGCCGCGGACGTCTGCCGCGCCCACTCGCGCGTGAACCTGGCGGTCGAGGCCTTGCGGCGTCGCGGTCTGACCGATGCCATCACCGCCGCCGACCACTGGCTGCGGCACCGTTTCATCGCCGACTGGGACCGGCTCTGGGACCCCAAGGACGGCTACCCGGCCGTCGGCGCGCTGCTCCGCAAGGTGGTCAAGGCCGTCTCGGCCGGGGCGGAGGGCGCCGCGCCACGGGACTCCGACGTCGACCAGGCGGTCCGCCGCGTCCTGCCCCACCTGACGGTCGAGCCCGGCTCCAGCCCCCGCATCGACGACTCCGACGACCCCACGTGGAGCCGGAACGGCCGCCCCGTACCCGGCAACTTCTGGCGCGACGAGGAGCTGGCCACCCTCCTGTGGCTGGCGGCGCTGCTCGCCGCCGACCCGCGCCGGATGTCCAGCGTGCTCGTCGACCACCTGGGCGCGCACTGGCCGCTCACGCCCCAGGCCGTGGTCGACGCGCTCGGCGGTCTCGGCTGGGACGAGATGTCTCCGGACGGCACGAAGGCGTACGCGCTCCGTCTCGCCTGCCCGCACCCGGCGCTGCACTCCGCCCTCGAAGAGCTGGTGGCGACGGCGGACGGCTCCGTGCGGGCCCGCCACCGCAAGTGGCAGGAGGTCGGGCGCTCCGCTCCCGACCTCCTGAGGGGCCTGCCCCGCCGGGTGACCACCCAGTTCCTGAATCCGGTCGCCCGCACGTACACCAAGCCCCTCGAACGCTTCCGCCTCGCCGAGGACGAGATCCGCCCGCTGCTCATGGGAACCCAGCTGTACGGCGACCGGATGCTCGCGGTCCGCGAGCTGTACCAGAACGCGCTCGACGCGTGCCGCTACCGGCAGCTGCGCGTCACGTACGGCCGGAAGCGGGAGCGATACCACGGCCCCGACGGCGAGCCCGAGATCAGCTTCCTCCAGGCGTACGACGGTGACCGCCTGTACATCGAGTGCAGGGACAACGGCGCCGGGATGAGCCGCGAGAAGCTCACGTCGATGTTCGCGCGGGCCGGCAAGCGGTACGAGCAGGACCCCGACTTCGTTCAGGAGCGTCGCAACTGGCGACGGGTGGAGATGGACCCGATCCCCTTCAACAGCCGTTTCGGCATCGGCGTCTTCAGTTACTTCATGCTGGCCGAGGAGGTCAAGGTCAGCACGGCCGCGATCGACCAGCACGGCAACCGCGACCACGGAATCCCCCCTTTGGAGGCCACGGTCCAGTCGGGCTCCGGCCTCCTCCAGATCCTCGAGACCCACGGGGGTTCTCCCTACGGAGGAACGGTCGTGCGGCTCTACCTGAGCGCGGAGGACGACGAGGAGAACCCGCCGTCGGTGGTGGAGACGCTGCGGCGGCTGCTCTGGGTGAGCGACTTCCGGGTCACGGCGGAGGAGCGCGGGCGCGACGGGAAGCGCATCGGCTGGGCGGAGTGGAACCCGGGAGTTCTCCAGGCCGCCGAGGACCGGGCCAGAGAATGGCACCGGGAGCCGGTGAGCACCGGGCGGGGGACGGGAAGCTGGATCGTGCAGGGGAAGGGGCAACTCCTCCTCGACGGCATCGTCGTGGAGGAGGCACCCACCATCCACGGGTACGTCTTCAACCTGCGGGCGAGACACCGTCCGGTGCCGAGCGTCAGCCGCAACTCGCTGCTCGAATACGACGCGAAGGGCGTGCAGGAAGAGCTCCTCCGCGCCGTCCCCGAGGCGGCAGGCACCCTCAAGGAGGTGTCCATGCGGTGGCTGTGGAAGCTGGCGGAGGAGGAGCCGCGGCTCACTGTCCACCTCTTCGACCACCTGCCGCACGACGCGACGGGATTCCTGGCCGCCACGTCGCGCGAGTACACGCTGTCCACCGCGTCCTTGCCCCTGCGTCGAACCGGCGTCCTCATCGTGGACAGTGACCAGCTACGGTACGGCCAAACCGTGGAACCCTGGCTGACCGGAGGGTGGGCAGAGGGGGTGGTGCTCCAGCAGTGGCGTTGGACCATGCTGGGGGTCGCATCGCGTAAAAGGCAGTCGTTCGCGCCCGTCGGCTACCCCGAAGCCGCCGGGGTCGACGCCCTGCTCTTCTCCCCGGACTCATACGAAGGCGGCTGGGACGCCGCGCTCCGGGCGGCGGCGATGGCGGAGATCCCTCTGGCGCAAAGCTTGCGGGCGCTGCGCAGGTACGCCATCACTGGCGCTCGCGTCCCCGTGGTGAAGGACATCGCCGAGCTACGGAACATGGGGACGCCAAACCGGACAATGCTGGACCTCCACCGTGCCTACAAGCAGGCCGCGGCCACATCCGAGGAAGACCGCCGTCCGGCCTCCCACGCCCCACTCCTTGCCGTGGCAGCCCTCCATGACGTGGCGCCGTCCCGGCTCCTGCCCGAGCTGCGCGCCCTGATGCGCCTCGGAGTCGCACTCCCGGACATCGAAGGCCTGACCTCAACAAATCTGAACAGGAAACCTCTCTTCTCCGAGGTCGCCCTCCTCGCGACGCCCGCCGGAAACATGCGGGAATGGCACGACGGTGAAATACACCCCGTCGATCTCCTCATGCGCACGCCCCTGCCCTCACAGCGCCGTCAGCTGTTCGACAAACTGGACATTCTGACCCCCTTCGGCTTCTCTCACAGCGAAGCGGTGTCCGAGGAGACGTTCGATCACCCGCCCCTCGACCTCTTCGAACAGCGCCTGCTGTCGATCGACCTCGACGGCAGGTTTCCGTGGCTGCCCAGCGGCCGCCTGACGATGGGGCAGCTCATCCGGCGCGCCGCCATCTTGGGACGCCCCCTCGGCGAGGTGGCGAACGTGATCGACGGCCTCGCTCCCGTCACCGGGGTGACCGCGCCCGACGTCCCGGTGTCCTGCATGGCGTGGATTCCCGCGCCGTGGGTCGTCTCGAACGACGGCACCTTCCCGAGCTGGCGTCTTCTCCACAACGCGAGCGATCAGGAGACTCCTCCTCCTCCGGAGGAATTCCGGCGGGAACTCACCTTCCTGGAAGCATGCGGCTGCCTGTCGGCCCCCGTGGACCTGCTCGAAGAGCAGTACCACAGCCTTTCCCCTCTGCTCAGAGAATTTCTGGGGTTCATGTCCGCCCCATGGTCGGCGGACGCGCACAGAAGAGAACTCGAAGAGGGAGCCGTCGGCATTCCTCTGCTCCTCAGCTTCGCGGCGGACCGGAAGATCACACTCGCCGAGACCGTCGACCGGTTGGCCCAGGCGGACATCCGCCTTCCCCTCCGGCTTCCGGAGATCCTCCCCGATCAGGCAGCAGCCCTGGCACCCCGCCGGACAGAGGTCGCCCGGCTGACCCGGTCCGCCGAGGACACGGGCCTCGTCTTCAAGTCCCGGCTGACCCCGCAGGACATCCTCCTGGTCGCCGACGCACGCCTCTCCACCCTCGGCGAAGCCGCCGCCGCCCTCGACGCCTACCGCTGCCTCGGCGCCCCCGCCCTTCCCGGTTCCGGGACCGTCACCGGGGCCCTCGCCGCGCTGGAACCCACCGACTTCGACCTGGCCGCCTTCGACGACGGGCTCCTCGGGCCGGGGGTGCTCGGCCCGCTCGAACTGGTCCTGGTCGCGGGGCGCTTCGGGTGGACGCTGGGGGAGACGTACGACCGGTACGCGCCCTTCGCCGAGCTGGGGCTCCGGGTGACGACGCCCGAACCCGTCGGCGCGGAGCGGGAGATCGTGCCCGGCTGGGCCGATGTCATCGTGCTCACCGAGCAGTTGACCGGGCGTTCACCGGCCATCGCGGGAACCGTCACCGCCGAGCACGTCGTTCTCTGTGCCGAGGAGACGGAGCGGTCCGAAGAGGACGTCCTGGATCTGCTGCGGCCCTACGCCCGCCTGTTCGAGCTCGACCTTCCCGTATCCGGAGGAACGCGCCCATGAGCCCCGCCATCCCCTACACCGTGACGAGACGCCCGCTGGACCAGCCGCTGACCACCTTCCTCTGGGAGGTCTCGCACGAACCGACGGAGGTCGTGGCCACGGGTGAGTGCCCCGAGTGCCGGTGTGTGACCACCCGCGTGTGGGAGGAGTACCAGCCCGTGTCCAAGGGGCCGGCCTCAGACGCGTGGAAGGATTTCAACAACGGGGAGCCCAAGCGCGTGCGCTGCCACTGCACGAGCTGGCACGTGGACCGGCCCGCCCACGTCCGGAACGGCTGCGGCGCCCAGTTCTACCTCGCGCTGCCGCCACAGGGGCTGCCGCTGTGAGCGCTCGCGACTTCACCGAGGACGAGCTGGACGACGCGTACGACCGGGTGCTGGCGATGGCGACGCCGCCGGAGCAGCTGAGGATCGCCCGGCAGCAGGCGGAGGGGTACCGGAACTTCCTGGCCTCGATCACCGGGCTGCTCACCGTCGTCTTCGTGCTGAAGGGCCAGGAGAACCTGAGCAAGATGCCCACCGGCCCCCGCTGGTGGGTGATCGGCCTCCTCGCGGGCGGGTTCCTGCTGCTCCTGGTGGCGTCCTGGATGATGGTCTCGGCCGTCCACGAGAAGCCGGGCCGCATGCAGGTGTCCGATGCCAAGCTGCTCCTCGTGTACGAGCGGACCCGCGCGGGAACCGTCCGCCGTATGACCGGTTGGGCCCGCTGGATGGGGCTGTTCGGCGTCGTCGCGGTGTCCGTGGCCTCCCTGGTCACCTGGATCTTCCCCGGCGAGAGCTGAGAACGCGCCGCAGCGCCCCCAAGGCGTCCGGTCGGGGACATTCAGGGGGCGCTGCGCTCAGTTCCGCACGTCGTTGTACGGGACGTTCTCGGGAGTGATCCCGCCGGTCAGACCGTCAGGGCACGGTCCGTCGGGCGGATCGGGGCCGGCAGGGAGCTGGCGCCGGTGAGGTAGCGGTCGACGCCGCGGGCGGCGGAGCGGCCCTCGGCGATGGCCCAGACGATGAGGGACTGGCCGCGGCCGGCGTCACCGGCGACGAAGACGCCGTCGACGTTGGTGGCGAAGTCCGCGTCGCGGGCGATGTTGCCCCGCTCGTCCAGGTCCAGGCCGAACTGGGCGACCAGGCCGTTCTCCACGTCCGTGCCGGTGAAGCCCATGGCGAGGGTGACCAGCTGGGCGGGGATCTTGCGCTCCGTGCCCGGCTTCTGGGTCAGCTTGCCGTCGACGAACTCGACCTCGACGAGGTGGAGGAACTGGACGTTGCCGTCCTCGTCGCCCTCGAAGTGGGTGGTGGAGACGGAGTAGACCCGCTCGCCGCCCTCCTCGTGCGCCGAGGTGACCTTGTAGAGCATGGGGAAGGTCGGCCAGGGCTGGCCGGCGTTCCGCTCGTCGCCCGGCTTCGGCATGATCTCCAGCTGCGTGACCGAGGCCGCGCCCTGGCGGTGCGCCGTGCCGACGCAGTCGGCGCCGGTGTCGCCGCCGCCGATGACGACGACGTGCTTGCCCTCGGCGGTGATCGGCGGGGCCACGAAGTCGCCCTCGACGACCTTGTTGGCGAGCGGCAGGTACTCCATCGCCTGGTGGATGCCGTTCAGCTCCCGGCCCGGGACGGGCAGGTCGCGGGCGGTGGTGGCGCCGGCGGCGATGACGACCGCGTCGTACCGGTTGCGCAGGGCCGTCGCCGGCATGTCGCGGCCGATCTCGACGCCCGTGCGGAACTTGGTGCCCTCCGCGCGCATCTGCTCGATGCGGCGGTTGATGTGCCGCTTCTCCATCTTGAACTCGGGGATGCCGTAGCGGAGGAGGCCTCCGATGCGGTCCGCGCGCTCGTACACGGCGACCGTGTGGCCGGCCCGGGTCAGCTGCTGGGCGGCGGCCAGACCGGCCGGGCCGGAGCCGATGACGGCGACGGTCTTGCCGGAGAGGCGGTCGGGCGCCTGCGGCTTGACGTCATTGGCGTCCCAGGCCTTGTCGATGATGGAGACTTCGACGTTCTTGATGGTGACGGCCGGCTGGTTGATGCCGAGGACGCACGCCGACTCGCAGGGAGCCGGGCAGAGGCGGCCGGTGAACTCCGGGAAGTTGTTGGTGGCGTGCAGGCGCTCCTGCGCCGCCGACCAGTCCTCGCGGTAGGCGTAGTCGTTCCACTCGGGGATCAGGTTCCCGAGGGGACAGCCGTTGTGGCAGAACGGGATGCCGCAGTCCATGCAGCGGCCGGCCTGCTTGCTGATGATGGGGAGCAGGGAGCCGGGGACGTAGACCTCGTTCCAGTCCCTGACGCGCTCGCCCACCGGCCGGGTCTGGGCGACTTCGCGCCCGGTGGTCAGGAAGCCCTTGGGGTCAGCCATGGGACGCAGCCTCCATCATCTTCTCGGTGGTCTCGGTCTCGGAGAGACCGGCGAGCTCAGCGGCGTCCTTGGCGGCGAGCACTGCCTTGTACGTGGTGGGGATGATCTTGCTGAACCGGGCCGCGGCGGCGTCCCAGTCGGCGAGGAGCTTCTCGGCGACCGTGGAGCCGGTCTCCTCGAAGTGGCGGCGCACGACGTCGTGCAGCCAGGTCCGGTCGGTGTCCGACAGGGCCTCGATCGCCTCCAGGTTGCCGGAGTTGACGTTGTCCCGGTCGAGGTCGATCACGTAGGCGACACCGCCCGACATGCCGGCCGCGAAGTTGCGGCCGGTCTCGCCGAGGACGACCGCCGTGCCACCGGTCATGTACTCGCAGCCGTGGTCGCCCACGCCCTCCGAGACGACCAGGGCGCCGGAGTTGCGGACGCAGAAGCGCTCGCCGGTGCGGCCGCGGAGGAACAGCTCGCCGCCGGTGGCGCCGTAGCCGATGGTGTTGCCCGCGATGGTGGAGTACTCGGCCAGGTGGTCGGCGCCCCGGTCGGGGCGGACGATCACGCGGCCGCCGGAGAGGCCCTTGCCGACGTAGTCGTTGGCGTCGCCCTCCAGGCGGAGGGTGACACCGGCCGGCAGGAAGGCGCCGAAGGACTGGCCGGCGGAGCCGGTGAAGGTGATGTCGATGGTGTCGGCCGGGAGGCCGGCGCCGCCGAACTTCTTCGTCACCTGGTGGCCGAGCATGGTGCCGACCGTGCGGTTGATGTTGCGGATCGCGACCTGGGCGCGGACCGGCTGGGCCTCCTCGGCGGAGGCCGCGTTCAGGGCCTCGGCGGCGAGCTCGATCAGCTCGTTGTCGAGGGCCTTCTCCAGGCCGTGGTCCTGCTCGATCCGGGCGTGGCGGACCGCGCCCTCGGGCAGCTCGGGCACGTAGAAGAGCGGCTCCAGGTCGAGGCCCTGCGCCTTCCAGTGCGTGACCGCGCGGCTGGTGTCGAGGAGCTCGGCGTGGCCGACGGCCTCTTCGAGGGTGCGGAAGCCCAGCTCGGCGAGGAGCTCGCGGACCTCCTCGGCGATGAACTCGAAGAAGTTGACGACGAACTCGGGCTTGCCGGAGAAGCGGTCGCGCAGGACCGGGTTCTGGGTGGCGATGCCGACCGGGCAGGTGTCCAGGTGGCAGACGCGCATCATGACGCAGCCGGAGACGACGAGCGGCGCGGTCGCGAAACCGAACTCCTCGGCGCCGAGCAGCGCGGCGATGACGACGTCGCGGCCGGTCTTGAGCTGGCCGTCGGTCTGGACGACGATCCGGTCGCGCAGGCCGTTGAGCAGCAGGGTCTGCTGGGTCTCGGCGAGGCCGAGCTCCCAGGGGCCGCCCGCGTGCTTCAGGGAGGTCAGCGGGGAGGCGCCCGTTCCGCCGTCGTGGCCGGAGATGAGGACGACGTCCGCGTGGGCCTTGGAGACACCGGCGGCGACCGTGCCGACGCCGACCTCGGAGACCAGCTTCACGTGGATGCGGGCGACCGGGTTGGCGTTCTTGAGGTCGTGGATCAGCTGGGCGAGATCCTCGATGGAGTAGATGTCGTGGTGCGGCGGCGGCGAGATGAGGCCGACGCCGGGCGTCGAGTGACGCGTCTTGGCGACCCACGGGTAGACCTTGTGGCCGGGCAGCTGGCCGCCCTCGCCAGGCTTGGCGCCCTGGGCCATCTTGATCTGGATGTCGTCGGCGTTGACCAGGTACTCGCTGGTGACGCCGAAGCGGCCGGAGGCGACCTGCTTGATCGCGGAGCGGCGCACCGGGTCGTACAGGCGCTCCGGGTCCTCGCCGCCCTCACCGGTGTTGGACTTGGCGCCCAGCTGGTTCATGGCGACGGCGAGCGTCTCGTGCGCCTCGCGGGAGATGGAGCCGTACGACATGGCGCCGGTGGAGAAGCGCTTGACGATCTCGGAGACCGGCTCGACCTCGTCGATGGAGATCGGGGTGCGGCCCTCGGTGGCGAAGCCGAAGAGGCCGCGGAGCGTCATGAGGCGCTCGGACTGCTCGTTGACCCGGTCCGTGTACTTCTTGAAGATGTCGTACCGCTTGGTGCGCGTGGCGTGCTGCAGGCGGAAGACGGTCTCCGGGTCGAACAGGTGCGGCTCGCCCTCGCGGCGCCACTGGTACTCGCCGCCGATCTCCAGGGCGCGGTGCGCCGAGGGGACGCCGGAGACGGGGTACGCCTTGGCGTGGCGGGCGGCGACCTCCTTGGCGACGACGTCGAGACCGGCACCGCCGATCTTGGTGGCCGTGCCGTTGAAGTACGTGGCGACGAAGGTCTCGTCGAGGCCGACGGCCTCGAAGACCTGGGCGCCGCGGTAGGAGGCGACGGTGGAGATGCCCATCTTGGACATGACCTTGAGGACGCCCTTGCCGAGGGCGTGGATCAGGTTCCGGATGGCCTGCTCGGGCTCCAGGCCCTCGATGAAGGTGCCGGCGCGGACCAGGTCCTCGACGGACTCCATCGCCAGGTACGGGTTGACCGCCGCGGCGCCGTAGCCGATGAGCAGGGCGACGTGGTGGACCTCGCGGACGTCGCCGGCCTCGACCAGCAGGCCCACCTTGGTGCGCTGCTTGGTGCGGATGAGGTGGTGGTGGACGGCCGCGGTGAGCAGCAGCGAGGGGATCGGCGCGTGCTCGGCGTCGGAGTGCCGGTCGGAGAGCACGATGAGGCGGGCGCCGCCCTCGATGGCGGTGTCGGCCTCGGCGCAGATCTCCTCGATGCGGGCGGCGAGGGCGTCGCCGCCGCCGGAGACCCGGTAGAGGCCGGAGAGGGTCGCGGCCTTCATGCCGGGCATGTCGCCGTCGGCGTTGATGTGGATGAGCTTGGCCAGCTCGTCGTTGTCGATCACCGGGAAGGGCAGGGTGACGCTGCGACACGACACGGCGGTCGGTTCGAGCAGGTTGCCCTGCGGGCCGAGGGAGGACCGCAGCGAGGTGACGAGCTCCTCGCGGATGGCGTCCAGCGGCGGGTTCGTGACCTGCGCGAAGAGCTGCGTGAAGTAGTCGAAGAGCAGCCGCGGGCGGGCGGACAGGGCCGCGATCGGCGAGTCCGTGCCCATGGAGCCGAGCGGCTCGCCGCCGGTGCGGGCCATCGGCGCGAGGATGACGCGGAGCTCTTCCTCGGTGTAGCCGAAGGTCTGCTGGCGGCGGGTGACCGAGGCGTGGGTGTGCACGATGTGCTCGCGCTCGGGGAGGTCGGAGAGCTCGATCTCGCCGGTCTCCAGCCACTCCTGGTAGGGGTGCTCGGCGGCGAGGGCGGCCTTGATCTCGTCGTCCTCGACGATGCGGTGCTCGGCGGTGTCGACGAGGAACATCTTGCCGGGCTGGAGGCGGCCCTTGCGGACGACCTTGGCGGGGTCGATGTCGAGGACGCCGACCTCGGAGGAGAGGACGACGAGGCCCTCGTCGGTGACCCAGTAGCGGCCGGGGCGCAGACCGTTGCGGTCGAGGACCGCGCCGACCTGGACGCCGTCGGTGAAGGTGACGCAGGCCGGGCCGTCCCAGGGCTCCATCATCGTGGAGTGGTACTGGTAGAAGGCGCGGCGGGCCGGGTCCATGGTCTCGTGGTTCTCCCACGCCTCCGGGACCATCATCAGGACCGCGTGCGGCAGGGAGCGGCCGCCGAGGTGGAGGAGCTCCAGGACCTCGTCGAAGGAGGCCGAGTCGGAGGCGTCCGGGGTGCAGATCGGGAAGATCCGCTCCAGGGAGCCCTCGCCGAAGACGGTGGAGTCGAGCTGCGCCTCGCGGGCGGTCATCCAGTTCCGGTTGCCCTTGACGGTGTTGATCTCACCGTTGTGGGCGACGAAGCGGTACGGGTGGGCCAGCGGCCAGCTCGGGAAGGTGTTGGTGGAGAACCGGGAGTGGACCAGGGCCACGGCGGTGGCGCAGCGGCGGTCCGACAGGTCCGGGAAGAAGGGCTCCAGCTGGCCGGTGGTCAGCATGCCCTTGTAGACGATGGTGCGGGCGGAGAGCGACGGGAAGTACGTCGCGGCCTCGCGCTCGGCGCGCTTGCGCAGCACGAAGGCCTTGCGGTCGAGCGCGATGCCCGTGTGCTCGCCGTCGGCGACGAAGAGCTGGCGGAAGACCGGCATGGTGGCGCGGGCGGAGGCACCGAGCAGCTCGGGGGCGACGGGGACCTCGCGCCAGCCGAGGACGGTGAGGCCCTCTTCGGAGGCGATCGTCTCGATCTTCGCAGCGGTCTCGTCGGTGCCGTCCTCGGGGAGGAAGGCGATGCCGACGGCGTACGCGCCGGCCTCGGGGAGGGCGAATCCGGCGACCTCGCGGAGGAAGGCGTCCGGGACCTGGAGCAGGATGCCGGCGCCGTCACCGGAGTCGGGCTCGGAGCCGGTGGCGCCGCGGTGTTCGAGGTTGCGCAGTACGGTCAGCGCCTGCTCGACCAGCGCGTGGCTGGCTACACCGGTGAGGGTGGCCACGAACCCGACACCGCAGGCGTCGTGTTCGTTACGGGGGTCGTACATTCCCTGCGGGGCAGGGCGACCGTCCATGGGCGACCAGGCGTCGGAACGCATCGGCTCTCCCGTCGTCGTCGTGGCATATGCAGATGCCGAGGGACGACGTTGGCCCTCCGCGAAATTTCGTGCAGGTTACATGATGACTGGCTTCTCGCCTGGCGGAAAGCTCGTTCCAACATGCGGACACCGCCGATACGCAGCGGTGGTGTGGGTTCACCTGTGGGGTGCGGCGACAGGGACTGTCCCGCGGGGACGGATCGGGGTCCGGAGGATCTTCGGGTCTCCGGCGACCCGTCGCTGGGAGTGGGCTTCGTTGCCCGAATGGCGCTCAGGCCTCTTTCCCGTTGGTCACGGGTTCGAAACCGCCGGGTAACCGGCTACATATGTGGCGTCATGCATAGTGTCTCATCGCCGCGGCGGATCGGACCAGGGATATACGTCACAGCCGCTTCGCCTGCTTTGCCCCGAAAAGGCGCCACGAAAAGACCGAGAGGCCCCTTTCGGGAGCCTCTCGGTCTTCTGTAGTGGTACGGAATCCGCACCCGGCCCCACGGGGGCCACGAGGCGGCTACAGGGTGGCCCCGAGGAGCATTCCGAGCCCGTACGTGACGGCCGCGGCGGCACCGCCCAGGACGAGCTGGCGCACACCGCTGAAGAGCCAGCCGCGGGCGGTCACCCGGGCCACCAGGGCGCCGCAGGCGAAGAGCCCGAGGAGCGCGAGCAGCACGGCCGGCCAGAGCGCGGTCGCCCCGAGCAGGTACGGCAGGAGGGGAAGGAGCGCGCCGAGCGCGAAGGAGCCGAAGGACGAGACGGCGGCGACCATCGGCGACGGCAGGTCGTCCGGGTCGATGCCCAGCTCCTCGCGGGCGTGGATCTCCAGGGCCTGCTCGGGGTCCTTCGACAGCTGCATCGCGACCTCGCGGGCGAGCGCGGGCTCGACGCCCCGGGAGACGTAGAGTGCGGCGAGCTCCTCCATCTCGTCGACGGGGTGCTTGCGCAACTGGCGGCGCTCGACGTCCAGTTCCGCCTGGACGAGCTCGCGCTGCGAGGCGACGGAGGTGTACTCGCCGGCCGCCATGGAGAAGGCGCCGGCGGCGAGGCCCGCGAGGCCGGTGACGACGACGGTCTGCGTGGAGACCTGGCCGCCGGCGACACCGGTCATCAGGGCGAGGTTCGAGACGAGACCGTCCATCGCGCCGAACACCGCCGGGCGCAGCCAACCGCCGTTCACGTCGCGGTGCGTGTGGTTGTCGCGGTGGGCCTCGTGCAGTGGCGCCTGAGCTTCGATGATGGACATGGTTCTCCCCTCGTTCCGGCGGGCCGGGATGCACCCGCCGCCCCCAACGCCCTCGAAAGTACGCCCGATGTAAGGGTCGCGCCAGCAAGCCAGGCCGTACTTACTAAGGCCCGCCTCAGTGAGGGCACCCCAACCTGCCGAGGCGTCAGCCGGGTGACAGAGACGTTTCTTCGGCGAGTTCGCGGCCCGCGGTGGCACAGATCCAGGCAACGGGGCGCCGCCGTCGGCGCCCCCGCGACGGAAGGGGCGCGAGATGGTCAGCAGCACGACATGCGGCATGCGTGAACGGGCGAGAGGGGCGCTCCTCGGCCTCGCCGTCGGCGACGCGCTCGGTGCCCCCGCCGAGAACCTGCGGCCCTCCGAGATCCGCCGCCGCTGGGGCCGCATCGAGGGCTTCGTGACGGACCGTCCGGCGGGCACCGACGACACGGAGTACGCGATCTTCTCCGCGCTCCTCCTCGCCCGGCACGGCTCCGCCCTCACCGTCCACCACGTCGAGCGGGCCTGGCACCACTGGATCGCCGACCTCGACGAAGGCCCGTTCCGCGGGGCGGGGTTCTCTGAACGCGGCACCCTGGAGAACCTCCGCCGGGGCCTGGCGGCGCCGATCTCGGCCCAGCACCGCCACGCCTGGTCGGACGGCCTGGCCATGCGCGCGGCCCCCTTCGGGGTCTTCGCGGCCGGCCGCCCGGCGGAAGCGGCCCGCCTGGTGGCGATCGACGGCAGCGTCAGCCACGAGGGCGAGGGCATCTACGGCGGCCAGGCGGTCGCGGCGGGCGTGGCGGCGGCGATGACGGGAGCGACGGTCACCTCGGTCATCGCCGCCGCCCTCTCCGTCGTCCCCATGGACTCCTGGACGGCCCGCTCCCTGCGCCGCGCGGTCGTCGCCGCCCAGCGCCTCCAGCCCGACCCCCTCACCCGCGAACGCCAGGTCCGCTCGGCGGTCGTCATCGGCGGCTACCCCTGGACGGACCTGGCCCCGGAGGCCGTCGGCCTGGCCTTCGGCGCCTTCGCCGCCGCCCGCGGAGACTTCCGTACGGCGGTCCTCACCGCCGTCAACATGGGCCGCGACGCCGACACCACGGCAGCGGTCGCGGGCGCCCTGGCGGGCGCGGCGGGCGGCGTGGACGCGATCCCGCCCGACTGGGCCAAGGCCATCGCCCCGGTCACCGGCAGCTGCCTCCCGTCGATGCGCGGCCACCACGTCCTGGACATCGCGGACCTCCTGACCCCGGAGGAGGCGGCATGAGCGCGGACGTGACGAAGACGGCTGACGCCGCCGCCCCCGCTGTGGGTACCGCTGCCCCCGCTGCGGGCGATCGTTCCGCAGGGCGAGGGGGGTCCCCCTTGGTCGAGCGAAGCCGAGAGCCCGGGGGAGGGTGGGCACAGCCCCCGGCGCCGGGTTCCGGCCCCCTGCTCGGCGACCCGCAGGACCCCACCCCGGTACGGGTCACCGGCACGTGGGGCGAGCCCCAAGAGGCCCCGCAGCCCGACGCCCCTCGCAGGGCCGGGCGCGACGCGGTCGAGGGCCTCCTCCTGGGGCTCGCCGCAGGCGACGCGTCCGGCTGGCCCGCCGCAAGGCACCGCGCCGCCCGCATGCCCGAATGGACCCGCCGCCTCACCCGCGAACTCGACACCTTCGCCGAGCAGAACGCGACGACCACCCTCCCCGTACCCATCGCCCTCAACCAGCCCCCCGAGCCCCTCCGCCTGGGTCCCTCCGACGACGCCGAGTGGGCGGTCTTCACCGCCGAGGCGATCCTCGCCGCCGACAGCGGGGTCTTCACCGGCCTCCCCCCGGACCGCCGCCTCCGCACCGCCGTCGACCTCGCCTGGAACGCCCTCGCGGGCCAGGTCGCGGCCGCCGCCGACCGCGCCCCCGAGGTCGAGTCGGCCGTACTGCCGCTCCGCGCCCGGATCTCGGTCCGCGCGGGCCTCGGCAATCTCGCCACCGGCCTGCGCCCGCCCGCGACGGGCCACGACAACCCGCACTACTTCGACGACGCGGCCTGCGTCCGGGCCGCCGTCCTCGCCGTCGTCCACCCCGGCGACCCCCGCGCGGCCGCCGAACTCGCCGAGTTCGACGCCCGGTACACCCAGGACGGCGACGGCGTGCACGGCGCCCGCGCGACGGCGGCGGCCGTCGCCGCGGCCCTCGGCGGGGCGACGGTCGACGAGGCCGTCGAGGCGGCGCTCGCCGAACTCCCGCCCGTCACCGAGATCGGCCGCAACGCCCGGTACGCCGTGAAGCTCGCCCAGGCCGCCGATTCGGCCTTCGAGCTCGTCCCGCTCCTGGAGCACCAGATCGTGGACCACGTGTACAGCTACGGCGTCGCCGCCGCCGAGACCGTCCCGGTCGCCCTGGCCCTCGCCACCGCCGCCCGGGGCGAGATGACGGCCGCGGTACCGGCCGCCGCCTGCCTCTCCCGGGTCGCCGACTCGGCCCCGGCGCTGGCGGGCGCGCTCACCGGCGCGCTGGGCGGCGCCCGTTCGGTCCCGGCGAGCTGGCGCGAGGCGTGCAGGACGCTCGCGGGCTGCGCGCTGCCCCGGCTCGCGGGTACGGACCTGGTGGAACTCGCCGGGCTGCTCGGAGCCACGGAACCGGCCACCCCAGGTAGACAATTCCGACATGACACCCACACTGGATGACCGGATCACCGGAAGTCTCCTCGGGGCCGCCGTCGGCGACGCGCTCGGCGGCCCCGTCGAGGGCTACACCCCCGAGCAGATCGTGGAACGCCACGGCGGCCGCGTCACCGGGATCGTCGGCCCCTGGAACGGCGGCGACTGGCGCACCGCCCGCCCCATCGCGCCGTACCACAAGGGCGACGGGCACGTCACCGACGACACCTTGATGACCCACGCCCTGATCCGGGTGTACGAGAGGGTCCGCGGCCACCTCGACGCGTACGCGGTCGCGGACCACCTCGTGCCCGAACTCATGGGCCGTACCGTCTGGATCCCGGAGCTGGAGTCGGAGGCACTCCCCCTCCAGCGGGTCTTCCTGGCCGAGAAGTGGATCGTGACGCGACTGCATTACGGCCATGTGGACCCCCGGGAAGCGGGCACCGGGAACATCGTCAACTGCGGCGCCGCGATGTACATGGCGCCGGTCGGCCTGGTCAACGCCGCCCACCCGGCGGCCGCCTACGCCGAGGCGATCGACCTGACGGGCGCACACCAGTCCTCGTACGGCCGGGAGGCGGCGGGCGTCTTCGCGGCGGCGGTCGCGGCGGCCTGCGCGCCGGGCGCGACACCGGCGTCGGTGGTGGAGGCGGCCCTGTCCCTGGCGAAGGACGGCACGCGCGCGGCGATCGAGGCGGTCACCGAAGTGGCGGCCGCGCACCGGGACTTCGAGTCCGCCCTCGTTCCCCTCCGCCGGGCGGTGGCCCCCTTCGACACGGTCGGCCCCGACTACCGCTCCCCCTCCCTCGGCGCCCGCCGCCCCTCCCGCCTCCACGCGATCGAGGAACTCCCGGTCGCCCTCGGCATGCTCCTCGTCGGCGAGGGCGATTACCGTCGTACGGTCCTGGGCGCGGTCAACTACGGCCGCGACTGCGACTCGATCGCCACGATGGCGGGCGCGATCACGGGCGCGCTGCACGGCGAGTCCGCCGTCCCGTCCGACTGGGCGAAGCAGGTGGCGGAGGCCAGCCGCCTGGACCTCCACGCCCCCGCGAGGGCACTGACCGCAGTGGCCCGCGAGATCTTCGCCAAGGACGTGGAGACCCGCCGATCCCACGAATCGGCCTTCGCGACGCTGACGAGCGCGGCCCGATGACCCTCCGCCTGACCTGGGTCCAACCGGAGGACCTCGTGGGCCACGAACTCCGCCAGGCGTCGGAGGACGGCCGCGACGCGAGGGCCTTGGCGGCCCGCTGGACGGCAGCGGGCGGCCCGCCGTCCCCGGAGACGGCCGGCGCGTCCCCGGTCCCCCGCCCGGACCTCCGGCCCCTGGCGGAGGAGCTCCTGGACACCCTGACGTCCCTCCCCTCCCCCCTGTCAGCCCATGAGCCGACCGACCTCCCCTCGATCCAGGCCCTGACGGCGCCCCCCACCCGTGTGGGCAGGCGTCCCGCAGGGCGGGACGGGTGGGCACACGGGACGGCGCCCCCAGCGGCGCCTCCGCGTTCCGAGCCTGAGCCCGCACCACCAGTGCGCCGTGCACGGGGTGCGGGTCCGGGCGCGGAAGCCTCTGGCGCCGGCAAGGGCGCCGTTCCGTTGTGCCCACCCGTTCCGCCCCTTGCGGAACGCCTGCCCACAACGGGGCGGGACGCGGGACCATGGGGGGTGGGCACCGCCCCAGCGGAACGCCTGCCCACAACGGGCCTCCGCGACCGCCTCCACGCCGCCTGGCTGGGAAGGGCCGTCGGGTGCCTGCTCGGCAAGCCCGTCGAGAAGCTCCCCCTCCCCGCCCTCCGCGCCCTCGCCCGAGCCGCCGGCAACTGGCCCCTCACGAGCTGGTTCACGGAACGCGGCGTCCCGCCGGAGCTGCTCGCCGCCCACCCCTGGAACCGGCGTTCCGCCGCCACCTCGCTCGCCGAGAACATCGACGGCATGCCCGAGGACGACGACCTCAACTACCCCCTCCTGAACCTGCTGCTGCTCCAGCGGTACGGCCGCGACTTCACCACCGCCGACGTCGCCCGCCTCTGGCTCGACGAGCTGCCCGCCGGCCGCACGTTCACGGCCGAGCGCGTCGCCTACCGCAACCTCCTCGACGGCGTCGAACCCCCGCTGACCGCCGTCCGCCGCAACCCCTTCCGGGAGTGGATCGGCGCCCAGATCCGGGCCGACGTCCACGGCTGGACCCACCCGGGCGACCCGGTGGCCGCCGCCGCGCAGGCGCACCGGGACGCGGTGCTCACGCACACCGCCAACGGCGTCTACGGCGCCATGTTCGTCGCCGCCGTCCTCGCCGCCGCCGCGACCGGGACGGCGGACGTCCATCAGGCGCTCGCCGCCGGTCTCGGCGTGGTCCCGCCGCGCTCGCGCCTCGCGGAGGCCGTTCGGCGGGGCATCGCGTACGCCACCACGGAGCCCGACTTCGACGCCGTCGTCGACCGTCTGCACGCCGAACTCGGCGGGTACCACTGGGTGCATGCCGTGCCCAACGCCGCCCTGCTCGCCGCCGCCCTCACCCACGCCGACGGCGACTTCTCGCGCTCCGTCTGCGCGGCGGTCTCGGGCGGCTGGGACACCGATTCCAACGGCGCCACGGCGGGTTCGGTCGCCGGGCTGCTCGCCGGGCACCCGGACCGGCTGCCCGAGCGCTGGACCTCCCCCCTCAAGAACCGTCTGGCGACCTCGGTGCCGTCCTTCGACGGCACCGGCTTCGACACCCTGGCCGAACTGACACATCTGGAGGCAGTACGCCCATGACCGGCATCGTCGTACTCGGCAGCACGAACATGGACCTCGTCACCTACGTGGCGCGGGCCCCCGCCCTCGGGGAGACGGTCACCGGCCGCTCCTTCCGCACGATCCCCGGCGGCAAGGGCGCCAACCAGGCCGTCGCCGCCGCCCGCGCGGGCGGGGAGGTGGCGATGATCGGCGCGGTCGGCACGGACGACTTCGGGGCCCTGCTCCGCTCCACCCTGGAGCACTGCTCGGTGGACACGGATCTCCTGCGCACCGTCGAGGGCTCCTCCGGCACCGCCCACATCGTCGTCGACGACGAGGGCGGCAACGCGATCGTCGTCGTCCCCGGCGCCAACGGCACCGTCACCTCCCTCACCCACGGCGACGAGGCCCTCATCGGCACCGCCGACGCCCTGCTCCTCCAGCTCGAACTCCCCCTCTCCGTCGTCGTCGAGGGCGCCGCCACCGCCCGCCGGCTCGGCGTCCGCACGATCCTCACCCCCGCCCCCGCGCAGCCCCTGCCGCCGGAACTCCTCGCCGCCACCGACCTGTTGGTGCCCAACGAGCACGAGGCCGCCGCGCTCACCGGCCTCACCGACCCGCGCGCGGCCGCGCGGGCCCTGCTGCGGGACGTCCCCGAGGTGGTCGTCACCCTGGGCGCGGCCGGCAGCCTGTACGCCGCCCGCGGCGCCGAACCGCTCGCCGTGCCCGCGCCCCGGGTCAGGGCCGTGGACACCACGGGAGCGGGCGACACCTTCGTCGGCGCCCTCGCGGTCGCCCTCGGCGAGGGCCGCCCCGCCCCGGAGGCGCTCGCCTGGGCGCAGACGGCCGCCGCGCTCTCCGTCCGGCGCGAGGGCGCGTCGCCCTCGATGCCGTACCGCGTCGACATCGAGACCGCGTTCCTCTCCCCCCACACCCTGGAGGCCGACGCCGTATGACCACTGAGAAGTCCACGGCGCCCCTGCACGGGCTGCGCGTGCTGGATCTGGCGACCCTCTTCGCCGGGCCGCTCGCGGCCATGATGCTGGGCGACTTCGGCGCCGACGTCGTCAAGGTCGAGCACCCCCGCAAGCCGGATCCGTCCCGTGGCCACGGCCCCGCCAAGGACGGCGTCGGCCTGTGGTGGAAGGTCCTCGGCCGGAACAAGCGGACGATCACCCTCGACCTGTCCTCGCCGGGCGGCCGCGACACCCTGCTCGCGCTCGCCGCCGACGCGGACGTCGTCGTGGAGAACTTCCGCCCCGGCACCCTGGAACGCTGGGGTCTGGGCTGGGAGGAGCTGTCCACCGTCAACCCGCGTCTGGTCCTGGCCCGGGTCACCGGCTTCGGCCAGTTCGGCCCGTACGCCCACCGCCCCGGCTTCGGCACCCTCGCCGAGGCGATGAGCGGTTTCGCCGCCATCACCGGCGAGCCGGACGGCCCCCCGACCCTGCCTCCCTTCGGCCTCGCCGACTCGATCGCGGCCCTCGCCACCGCGTACGCCGTGATGACCGCGCTCACCGCCAGGACGGCGACCGGCCGCGGCCAGGTCGTCGACATGGCGATCATCGAACCGATGCTCTCCGTCATCGGACCCCACCCCCTCTGGTACGACCAGCTCGGTTACGTCCAGCCCCGGACCGGCAACCGCTCCCGCAACAACGCCCCGCGCAACACCTACCGGACCGCCGACGGCTCCTGGGTCGCCGTCTCCACCTCCGCCCAGTCGATCGCCGAGCGGGTCCTGCGGCTCGTCGGCCGCCCGGAGCTGATCGACGAGCCGTGGTTCGCCGACGGCACGGGCCGGGCCGGGCATGCGGACGTCCTGGACGAGGCGGTCGGCTCGTGGATCGCCCGCCACACCCGCGACGAGGCGATGGCGGCCTTCGAGAAGGCGGAGGCGGCCATCGCCCCCGTCTACGACATCCGGGACGTCGTCGCCGATCCCCAGTACCAGGCGCTCCGCACCGTGACCGAGGTGCAGGACCCCGAACTCGGCCCGATCAAGATGCAGAACGTCCTCTTCCGCCTCTCCGAGACCCCCGGCTCCATCCGCTGGTCCGGCCGGCCGCACGGCGCCGACACCACCGCCGTCCTCTCCGAACTCGGCCTCAGCCCCGCCGAGATCGACGCCCTCCGCGAGCAAGGAGCGGTATGAGCCCTCTCAGCGGCCCCGCCGGCCCGGCCGCCGGGCACACAGGGAACGCCACCGCACACCCCGTCGCACCCCTCACCTGGCTGTACGCCCCCGGCGACCGCCCCGAGGTGGTGCGCAAGGCGCTGGCCTCGGGCGCCGACGTCGTGATCGTCGATCTGGAGGACGCGGTCGCCCCGCACCGCAAGGCGTACGCCCTCGACGCCACGGCCGATCTCCTCGCCGACGCCCACCCCGTCCCGGTGCACGTCCGCATCCACACCCCGCGCGACATCCCCACCCTGGCCCCCCTCCCCGGCCTCTGCGGTCTCCGTCTCCCCAAGGTGGCACACGCCACTGACATCCACCGGATCGCCGGGCTCGCCCCCGGCCTCGCGCTCTATCCGCTCCTGGAGAGCGCCCTCGCCGTCGAGCACGCCTACGCCATCGCCTCCGCCCACCCCGCCGTCCGCGGCATCTCCCTCGGCGAGGCCGATCTCCGCGCCGACCTGGGGGTACGGCAGGACACCGGCCTCGACTGGCCGCGCGGGCGGGTGGTGGTCGCGGCCCGCGCGGCCGCCCTCCCCCCACCGGCCCAGTCCGTCCATCCGGACATCCGCGACCTGGACGCGCTGGCCGCCGGCTGCTCCCGGGGCCGGGCCATGGGCTTCTTCGGCCGGGCGGCCATCCACCCCCGCCAGCTCCCGGTCATCGAGCGCGCCTACCTCCCCACCCCTGCGGAGATCGACGCGGCCCGCGAGGTCGTCGAGGCGGCCTCGGCCGAGCGGGGCGCCCTCGCCCTCCCGGACGGCCGTTTCGTGGACGCGGCGGTGGTGGAGGGCGCCCACCGGGTCCTCGCCCTCGCGGCCCGCACGGTCTGAGACACGACGAAGGGCCGCCGGAACCCCTGCGGCCCGGCGGCCCTCCGCGACGTACGGTCCGGTCAGCCCTTCGCGGCCGACCCGGCGCTGTGGTCGGCGCCGTTGTCGTCGGTTTCCCTGTCCTCGTCCTCGGGCCCGTCGGCCCCGTCCTCGACGGCCTCGGTCGCGTCGGCCTCACCGGTGGCCTCGGCGCCCTCGACGGCGTCCGTCTTCTCGGCGGCCTTCTCGGCCCTCGGCTCGACGATCTCCTCGCGGCCCGGGCGCACCTTCGCGGAGATCACGAAGTAGAGCACCGCGAGCAGGCCGACGATGATCGCGGTCCACACGTTGAGCCTCAGTCCGAGGATGTGGTGCGCCTCGTCGACGCGCAGCGCCTCCGTCCAGACGCGGCCCGAGCAGTACGCGGCGACGTACAGCGCGAAGGCGCGCCCGTGGCCGAGCTTGAAGCGGCGGTCGGCCCAGATGACCAGGAAGCCGACGGCGACGTTCCACAGGGACTCGTACAGGAAGGTCGGGTGGTACAGGCCCGCCTCGCGGTTGGGGCCCTCGGTGATCTTCAGCGCCCACGGCACGTCGGTCGGCTTGCCGTAGAGCTCCTGGTTGAACCAGTTGCCCCAGCGGCCGATGGCCTGGGCGAAGGCGATGCCGGGGGCGATGACGTCCGCGTACACGGGCAGGGAGATCCCGCGCCGACGGCAGCCGATCCAGGCGCCCACCGCGCCGAGCGCGATGGCGCCCCAGATGCCGAGACCGCCCTCCCAGATCTTGAAGGCGTCGACCCAGTTCTCACCCTCGCTGAAGTACAGCTGGTAGTCGGTGATCACGTGGTAGAGGCGTCCGCCGACGAGGCCGAAGGGCACCGCCCAGACGGCGATGTCGGCCACGGTGCCGGCGGTGCCGCCCCGGGCGATCCAGCGCTTGTTGCCGAGCCAGACGGCGACGAAGACACCGATGATGATGCAGAAGGCATAGCCGCGCAGCGGGATCGGTCCGAGGTGGATCACGCCGGTCGACGGGCTGGGAATGTAGGCAAGGTCCATGACAGGACCGACGCTACCCTGCCGGGCGGGCGAAACGGCAGCCCACCCGGCAACTTATGGGTAAACCCGTCCCCCGGCTAACCCGCCGACGGGGAGGCGGTGCCCGCCTTCTTGCCCTTGTTGGCCTCGGCGACCCACTTCTTCAGGTTCTCCGGGGAGATCTGCTCGTTCCCCTTGGTCGGGAAGATCGATTCTCCGTTGAGGAGGACGGACGGGGTGCCGCGGAAGCCGCCGTTCTGGAAGGCCTCGTTCGACTTCTTCACCCAGCTGTCGTGCGTGCCGTCGTTCACACAGCCGCGGAAGGCCGGCGTGTCGAGCCCGGGCACCTTCGCGGCCAGCTCGATCAGCTTGGCGTTCTTCCCGTAGGCGTCGTCCGTCTCGGGCGGCTGGTTGATGTAGAGCGTGTCGTGGTACGCGGTGAACTTCCCCGCGTCCTGGGCGCACGCGGCCGCGTTCGCCGCGCGCAGCGAGCCGCTGCCGCCCATGTTCCCGTCGATGAGGGTGGCGAGGTGGTAGTCGACCTTGAGGGCGCCGGAGGCCTGCAGCTCGTGGATCGAGTCCCGCATGACGTTCTCGAACTGGGCGCAGGCCGGGCAGCGGAAGTCCTCCCAGACGGCGAGCGTCGACGGGGCGTCCGCCTTGCCCGTGGGGATGGCGGGCTTGGCGTCCTCGTCGGTCGCTCCGGTCGGCGCGACCACCGGTCCCGCCTTGTCGGATCCGCTGTTCTTGTCGCCGCCGGCGGCGATCACGCCGACGACCGCGGCCAGGCCGAGGACGCCGACCACCGCCGCCGACACGATCAGGACGCGCCGCTGCTTCTCGCGGGCCTTGTCGCGCTCGCGCTGCTGCTGGAGGCGCTCCCGCGCGCTCCGGTTACCGTCACCGCTGTTCTTCTCGCTCACGCCCCAGGCAACGAACCGGGGAGGCACATCCGCGCCTCCCCGGTCCCAGATCCACCCATACGGGCTACGAAACGCGGCGGACGCCCTCGGCGAGTTCGGCCGCCAGTTCCCTTACGGCGGTGAGCCCGGCCGCCTCGTCGCCGTCGGCGTCGAGGATCCGCTTCACGAACGCGGAGCCGACGATGACGCCGTCGGCGAAGGCCGCGACCTCACGCGCCTGCGTGGCGTTGGAGACGCCGAGGCCGACGCAGACCGGGAGTTCGGAGGTGGCGCGGGTGCGGCGGACCAGGTCGGCGGCGGACTCGCCGACCGACTCGCGGGTGCCGGTGACCCCCATGAGCGAGGCGGCGTAGACGAAGCCGGAGCCGGCCGCGGTGATGGTGGCGAGGCGCTCGTCCTTGCTGCTGGGCGCGACGACGAAGACGGTCGCGAGACCGTGCTTGTCGGCGTGCTCGCGCCAGACGGCGGACTCCTGGACGGGCAGGTCGGGCAGGATGCAGCCCGCGCCGCCGGCCTCGGCGAGCTCCTCGGTGAAGCGCTCGATGCCGTACCGGTCGATCGGGTTCCAGTACGTCATGACGAGGACCGGCTTGCCGGTGGCCTCGTGGGCCTCCCTGACCGTCCGCATGACGTCGGCGATCTTCACGCCGCCGCGCAGGGCGATGTCGTCGGCGGTCTGGATGACCGGGCCGTCGAGGACCGGGTCGCTGTGCGGGAGCCCGACCTCGACGACGTCGGCGCCGCCGTCGAAGGCGGCCTTGATCGCGGCGATGCCGCCGTCGACGGTCGGGAAGCCGGCCGGCAGGTACGCGATGAGCGCGGCCCGGTTCTCGGCCTTGGCCTTGGCGAGGGTGTCGCTGAGCAGCTGGATGTTTCTGGTGGTCACTTGGCGTCCCCCTCGATCTCTGCGATGTCGGCGGCGTTCGCGGCCACCTCGGCGTCGGCTTCGTACAGTCCGAAATAGCGAGCGGCGGTGTCCATGTCCTTGTCGCCGCGCCCGGAGAGGTTCACGAGGAGCAGGGCGTCCTTGCCGAGCTCCTTGCCGACCTCCAGGGCCCCGGCGAGGGCGTGCGCCGACTCGATGGCCGGGATGATGCCCTCCGTACGGGAGAGCAGCCGCAGCGCCTGCATGGCGGCGTCGTCGGTGACGGCCCGGTACTCGCCGCGCCCGCTGTCCTTGAGGTACGCGTGCTCGGGGCCGATGCCGGGGTAGTCGAGTCCGGCGGAGATCGAGTACGGCTCGGTGATCTGGCCCTCCTCGTCCTGGAGGACGTAGGAGCGGGAGCCGTGCAGGATGCCGGGCTCGCCGGCGGTGAGGGTGGCCGCGTGCTCGCCGGTCTCGACGCCGTGGCCGGCCGGCTCGCAGCCGATCAGGCGCACGCCCGCGTCCGGGACGAAGGCGTGGAAGAGGCCGATGGCGTTGGAGCCGCCACCGACGCAGGCGATGGCCGCGTCGGGCAGGCGTCCGGCACGCTCCAGGAGCTGGCGGCGGGCCTCGACGCCGATGACCCGGTGGAAGTCGCGGACCATGGCGGGGAAGGGGTGCGGGCCGGCGACGGTGCCGAACAGGTAGTGCGTCCGGTCCACGTTGGCGACCCAGTCGCGGAACGCCTCGTTGATGGCGTCCTTGAGGGTGCGGCTGCCGGACTTCACGGCCACGACCTCGGCGCCGAGCATCCGCATCCGGGCCACGTTGAGGGCCTGGCGCTGGGTGTCGACCTCGCCCATGTAGATGGTGCAGTCGAGGCCGAACAGGGCGCAGGCGGTGGCGGTGGCCACGCCGTGCTGGCCGGCGCCGGTCTCCGCGATGACCCGTGTCTTGCCCATGCGCTTGGTCAGGAGCGCCTGCCCGAGCACGTTGTTGATCTTGTGCGAGCCGGTGTGGTTCAGGTCCTCGCGCTTGAGGAAGATCCGGGCCCCGCCGGCGTGCTCGGCGAACCTCGGGACCTCGGTGAGGGCGCTCGGCCGACCGGTGTAGTTGACCATCAGGTCGTTGAGCTCACGGGCGAACTCGGGGTCCGCCTTCGCCTTCTCGTACTCGACGGCGACCTCGTCGACGGCGGCGACGAGCGCCTCCGGGATGAACTTGCCGCCGTACGCGCCGAAGTAGCCCTCGGCGTTGGGGACCTGGCCTTCCAGGTCCGGGATGAAGAACTCGCTGGACATGCGAATGCGCTCCTCGCGGGGCGGGTGCCGCCCCGGGATACGTGGGGTTGGTGGTCACGTTATGCGCGCGATCCGTCACGTATGCGCCAACGCCGCGCCCCGCCCTGTTGCCGTGTGGGCAATCGTCCCGCTGGGCGGGACGGGTGGGCACACGGGACGGCGCCCCGTGCCGGGCCTAGGCTTCCGCGCTTGGACCCGCACCCTTGGCACCTGCACTGGTGGTGCGGGTCAAGGCACAAGGGGGCGAGGCGCCGCCAAGGGCGCCGTTCCGTTGTGCCCACCCGTTCCGCCCAGGGGGCACCTCCCGGACGGAGTCTGGGGGAGGAACGATTGCCCACAACGGGACGGGGCGCGGGCCCGACGGCCTCAGGCGGCGTTGCTCTACGTGAAAGTGCGCGCGAGGCGCCGGCGCCATCGCATCCCGTTGACCTGGCCCGGCTCGGAGCCGATGACGTAGCGGACCCGGCGGCCGTGGACACGGCGGGCGGGTGCGCGGCAGCCACGCGGACGGCAGCCCCGGGCCAGGGGGGCGTGCTTGGAGACGGGGGCGGCGGCGGTACGGAGTCGGCCACGGCGGCCCGAGGCGTCCGCGGACACGGCCGGGCCGCCCGGGGCGGAGCCCAGGGCGGTCGGCGTGGCGCGGACGGGGGTCATGGCTCGGTCAGCTCCGGCCGTGACGCAGGGCCGGGTGGGCGCCGGCGGCGACGAGGTCGGCGACGGCGGCCTTCGGGTCGCGGCCGGTGACGAGGGACTCGCCGACGAGGACGGCGTCGGCGCCCGCGTTGGCGTAGGCGATGAGGTCGTGCGGGCCGCGGACGCCGGACTCGGCGACCTTGACGATGTGCGCGGGGATCTCGGGGGCGACGCGCTCGAAGGTGGAGCGGTCGACCTTGAGGGTCTTGAGGTTGCGCGCGTTGACGCCGATGATGCGGGCGCCGGCGTCGAGGGCGCGCTCGACCTCCTCCTCGTCGTGGACCTCGACCAGCGGGGTGAGACCGATGGACTCGGCACGCTCGATGAGGGAGACCAGCGCCTCCTGCTCCAGGGCGGCGACGATGAGGAGCGCGAGATCCGCTCCGTACGCCCGCGCCTCCCAGAGCTGGTACGCGGTGACGATGAAGTCCTTGCGCAGCACCGGGATGTCGACCCGGGCGCGGACGGCCTCCAGGTCGGCGAGCGAGCCGCCGAAGCGGCGCTGCTCGGTGAGGACGGAGATGACGGCGGCGCCGCCCGCCTCGTAGTCCGCGGCGAGACCGGCCGGGTCGGCGATCGCGGCGAGCGCGCCCTTGGACGGGCTGGAGCGCTTGACCTCGCAGATCACCTTGACGCCGTCCCCGCGCAGTGCGGCGACGCCGTCCTTGGCCTGCGGCGCCTTGGCGGCGCGCTCCTTGAGCTCGTCGAGGGTGACCCGCGCCTGCCGCTCTGCGAGGTCGGCGCGCACGCCTTCGATGATCTCGTCGAGCACACTCACGCGAGGGGCCCCCTTCCGGGACGGTGATGATGAACCAGGTTCAGCCACTTCGATCCTATCCGCAGGACGGCCCCGGATTCGCATCGGCCGGAGTCGCGTCCCATCTGCTGGGACTCCCGACCGGCCCTCAGGGGGCCAGCGCGGAGCCGAAGGGAAGGTTCCGGACCAGGGTGAAGAGGCCGAGGACGGCCCCGATCCCCCACCACCAGACCGGGGAGACCGTGACGCGCATGGGCAGTCCGCGGACGGCGCGAACCAGCCATACGGCCATGACGACGGCGAAGATCCCGTAGCCGACGACCGCGAGGGCGTTGGCCCCGAGAGCGGCCTGGAGGTCGCCGTGGGCGACGGCGTGGGCGCTGCGGAGCCCGCCGCAGCCGGGGCAGTAGATGCCGGTGAAGCGGAGGAGCGGGCAGACGGGGTAGTGCCCGGGTTCGTTGGGGTCGACGGCCCCGACGTACGCGAACGCGGCGACGACCCCCGCGAGGACGCCCACCGGCGCGGCCAGCCGCCGCACGAGCGACCTCGGCACGGGCGGCGCCACCGCAGCGTACGCACCCGGCCGGAAGCCCGGCCCGGACGGCACGCCCCCACCCGGCGGCACGGGCCCGCCCGGCGGCACGGGCCCGCCCGGCCACGGAGCGGAGCCCGGCGGCACGGACTCCCCCGTCAGTACGGCCCCGCCCGGCCACGGCGCAGGCCCCGGCTGTGTCAGCGGTGCGCCCGGCGAGGCACCGGAAGGCGAGGGCACGGCCCCTGCCTGCGACGTACCGGGGGCCGGAGGCGCGGCCCCTGCCTGCGACGTACCGGGGGCCGGAGGCGCGGCCCCTGCCTCCGACGTACCGGGGGCCGGAGGCGCGGCCCCTGCCTCCGACGTACCGGGGGCCGGAGGCGCGGCCCCTGCCTCCGACGTGCCGGAGGCCGGCTGTGCGGCGGTGTCGGCCGGGGCTGGCTCGCCCGGTGTCTGCGCGGTCGCCGGGGTGTTCGGGTGGGTGGGTTCACCCGGTTGGGTGGGGAGATCGTCGGTCACGGCTCCGGCCGTCGGCTGCGCGTCCATCCGGTGATTCTCGCCCCTGACGCGCGAGGGCGCAGCCCGGCACGGCCGGGCTGCGCCCTCGGGTGCGTCGGGCCGTGTCAGACGCGGGCCTTGGCGGTCGCGGTCGCGGCCTCGCGGGCGGCGACGACGTCGGCCGATTCCTTCGGCATGCCGAGGCCCGCCGCCTTCATCGCGCCGCCGACGATGCCGCCGAGGAAGATGACGCCCACGCCGGCCCAGAAACCGGGCAGGTTGGCGGCCACCATGAAGACGCCGGCGATGCAGAAGCCGATGAAGGAGATGATGACACCGGTCCAGGCGGCCGGGGTGTGTCCGTGGGCGCTGCCCGCCATGAGTTGCTCCTCGTTGCAGTTGCTCGATGGTGAGGTCTCGCGTGCGCGGACACTCGGCGCTCATTGTCCCGCACGCGGGCGCGCGAGGATGAATCGGGGGTGCCCGGACGATCACGCGTCGCGCACGGGACCGGTCATCCGCCCTGGGTCGGGTCCTCGCCGCGGTCCAGGGCCTTCCACAGGTCCTCGGGCCGGTCCGGGTCGGCCGCCGGGGCCTTGCGGGCGGTGCGCGGGGTGCCGGAGCGTTCGTAGCGGCCGCCCATCGCCGGCCAGTTCTTGCCGAAGCGGAGGGCGCAGAGGCCGGCGAGCAGGATGAGGACGGCGCCCGCGGCGGTCACGTACGGCCAGACGGTGTGGGTGAGGCCGGCGACGGCGGCGGCGGTGTCGCCGCTGATCCGGGCGGCCTCGGAGTCCAGGGCGGCGCTGTCGGAGGCGCCGAGGACCGCGGCGAGCGCGGCGCCCGCGCCGCTGAGCGCGAGGAGCGCGGCGACGAGGGTGCGGCCGGTGCGGCGGACGGCGAAGACGGCGAAGAGCGCGGCGAGGCCGACGATCGCGAGGGCGGTCGGCACGCCGGTGACGGCACTGCCGTCGGCCTCGACGGGGATGGTGCCGCCGCCGACGGACGCGGTGCCCTCGGCCCAGATCTGGCCGGCGGAGAGGAGGACGACGGTGGCGCCGAGGGCGCCGAGGAGGAGGGCCGTCGCCAGGCTGCGGCGGCCACCGGTGGGGGCGGCCGCGCGGGCGGCCCGGGGCTGGGGTACGGGTACGGCACTCACGTACCCCACTATCCCCTACGTGCTCAGCTGCCGTTCATCCGGTTGGCGGTGTGTACGGCGCGGAGGACGGCCGCGGCCTTGTTGCGGCACTCGTTGTCCTCGGCGACCGGGTCGGAGTCGGCGACGACACCCGCTCCGGCCTGCACGTACGCCGTTCCGTCCCGGAGCAGCGCGGTGCGGATGGCGATGGCGGTGTCCGCGTCACCGGCGAAATCGAGATAACCGACACATCCGCCGTAGAGGCCGCGCCGGGAGGGTTCGAGCTCCTCGATGATCTGCATGGCGCGGGGCTTGGGCGCGCCGGAGAGCGTGCCGGCGGGGAAGCAGGCGGTGAGGACGTCGAAGGCGGTGCGGCCCTCGGCGACCTTGCCGGTGACGGTGGAGACGATGTGCATGACGTGCGAGTAGCGCTCGATCGACATGAAGTCGACGACCTCCACCGAGCCCGGCGCGCAGACCCGGCCGAGGTCGTTGCGGCCGAGGTCGACGAGCATGAGGTGCTCGGCGCGCTCCTTGGGGTCGGCGAGGAGCTCCTCGCCCAGGTCGTGGTCCTCCTGAGGGGTGGCGCCGCGGTGCCGGGTGCCGGCGATGGGGTGGAGCATCGCCTGCCCGTCCTCGACCTTGACGAGGGCCTCGGGCGAGGAGCCGACGACGTCGAAGCCGTTCTCGAAGCGGAAGAGGTACATGTACGGGGACGGGTTGGTGGCCCGCAGGACCCGGTACACGTCGAGCGCGGAGGCGGTGCAGGGGGTCTCGAAGCGCTGCGAGGGCACGACCTGGAAGGCCTCGCCGGCGCGGATGCGCTCCTTGATGTCCTCGACGGCGTCCTGGTAGGCCTCTCCGCCCCAGAGGGCCGTGAAGCCGGGGAGCTCGGAGGGCGGCAGGGCGGCGGGGACGGTGGCGACCGGGCGGGCCAGGTCGGCCTCCATGGCGTCGAGGCGGGCGACGGCGTGCGCGTACGCCTCGTCGACGCCGGTCTCCAGGTCGTTGTGGTTGATCGCGTTGGCGATCAGCAGGACCGAGCCGTCCCAGTGGTCCAGGACCGCGAGGTCGCTGGTGAGGAGCATGGTGAGCTCGGGGAGCTCCAGGTCGTCGCGGGTGGAGTCGCCGATCTTCTCCAGGCGGCGGACGATGTCGTAGCCGAGGTAGCCGACCATGCCGCCGGTGAACGGGGGCATCCCGGACGCGAGGTCGCGGGGGGTGTGGAGGGTCTCGACGGTGGCGCGCAGGGCGTCGAGGGGGTCGCCGTCGACGGGGACGCCGACGGGCGGGGTGCCCAGCCAGTGCGCCTGTCCGTCCTGCACCGTCAGGGTGGCGTCGCTGCGGACGCCGATGAAGGAGTAGCGGGACCAGCTGCGGCCGTTCTCCGCGGATTCGAGGAGGAAGGTGCCGGGGCGTTCGGCGGCGAGCTTGCGGTAGAGCCCGACCGGGGTGTCGCCGTCCGCGAGGAGCCTGCGGCTGACGGGGATGACGCGGCGGTCGGCCGCCAGCTTGCGGAAGGTCTCGAGATCCATGGCGCCAGACCTTACTGGGAGACGGGGAGCACGTCGGTGTCGAAGCAGGTGCGGGTGCCGGTGTGGCAGGCGGCGCCGACCTGATCGACCTTGACGAGGAGGGTGTCGGCGTCGCAGTCGAGGGCGACGGACTTGACGTGCTGGACGTGCCCGGAGGTGTCGCCCTTGACCCAGTACTCGCCCCGACTGCGGGACCAGTAGGTGCAGCGGCCGGTGGTGAGGGTGCGGTGGAGGGCCTCGTCGTCCATCCAGCCGAGCATCAGCACCTCGCCGGTGTCGTACTGCTGGGCGATGGCGGGGACGAGCCCGTCGGCGCTGCGCTTGAGGCGGGCGGCGATGGCCGGGTCGAGGTCGCTGGAGGTCCGGGGCGTGCTGGTCATGGCGCCATTGTGCCGCGATCCGGGACGGTGTCCGGCGGGGCGTCCACTGGGCGGACCGATGGCGTCCACCGTACGCTGGCTGGCATGTCGACCCATGCGAAACGTGAACGGCTTCTGCTCGCCGATCTGTTGGAGGCGGCGGGTCCCGACGCGCCGACGCTCTGCGAGGGCTGGCGGACCCGGGACCTGGCGGCCCATGTGGTGGTGCGGGAGCGGCGTCCGGACGCGGCGGCGGGTGCGGTCGTACCGGCGCTCAAGGAGCGGATGGACCGGGTGACGGCGGAGTTCGCCGACAAGCCGTACGAGGAGCTGATCCAGCTCATCCGTACGGGCCCGCCGAAGTTCTCGCCGTTCACCATCAAGCAGGTGGACGAGGGGGCGAACGTCGTCGAGTTCTACGTCCACGCGGAGGACGTCCGGCGGGCCCAGCCCGACTGGTCGGCGCGCGAGCTGGACCCGGTCTTCGCGGACGCCCTCTGGTCCCGGCTGGAGCGGATGGCCCGGCTCCTGGGCCGCAAGGCCCCGGTGGGCCTGGTGCTGCGCCGTCCGAACGGCCAGACGGCGGTCGCCCACCGCGGCACCCCGGTGGTGACGGCCTCCGGGGAGCCGGGCGAGCTGATGATGTACCTGTACGGCCGCCAGGACGCGGCGAAGGTGGCGCTGGAGGGCGAGCCGGAGGCGATCGAGCGGCTGCGGGAGACGAAGCAGCTGGGGATCTGAGCTAGCGGGGCAGTTCGGCGCGGCGCACCGCGGTGACCAGGAGGCTGTAGACGCCCGCGAGGCCGCAGACGGCCGCGCTCACGGCGTACACCGGTCCGAGGCCCCACAGCTCGGTCGCCACGCCCGTGAGGGGGAAGCTGAGCGGTGCGATGCCGAGCGAGAGCAGGCTGGAGACGGCGCTGACGCGGCCGAGGTAGGCAGGGTCGCACTCGGTCTGGACGAGGGCGTTGCACAGTGCTCCGGACAGTCCGGCGAGCAGGCCGACGGACAGGGCGACGGCGACCGCGACGGGCAGGTACGAGGTGACGGCGAGGGCGCCGATGCAGACGGCGCCCGCCGTCATCGTCCAGCCGCTGACCGCCCCGGCGCGCGGGACGCGTCCCCGGACGCTCAGGATCAGCGAGGCGGCTCCGGCGCCCGTGCCGAAGCCGGCGAGGATCCAGCCGATGCCGGAGGCGCCCCAGCCGCGCTGGTCGGCGAGGAGGGCGAGGCCGACGTTGAAGGGGCCGGCGAAGCCGAGGTCGCTGAGGAGCACGACGACCATCAGCGGTCCCAGGACGCGGTGTCCGCGCAGGTAGCGCAGTCCGTCGGCGAGGTCGCGCAGGGCGGTGCCGTCGCGGGCCCCGCCCTCGGCGGGCAGCGACCGGAGGCGGAGGGTGCTCAGCAGGGGTATCGAGAGGGCGAAGAGCACTCCGGCGGCGCCGAAGGCGGTGGCCGTGCCGCCGAGGGCGACGGCGAGGCCGCCGAGCGGGCCGCCGAGGACGGCGCCGAGGCGGTACGAGAGGCCGCGCATCCCCTGGACGCGGGCGAGCTGGTCGCGCTCGGCGATCCGGGGCGGCAGGGCGCCGACGGCGGGCAGGAAGAGGGCGTCGACGACGCCGAAGACGAGGGCGACGGCGGCGAGCGCCCCCAGGCCGGGCGAGGCGAGGAGCAGGGTCGCGGCCAGGCCCAGGACGACCAGGGCGCGGACGGTGTCGGAGGCGATGACGACCCGGCGCGGGCCGAGGCGGTCGGCGATGACTCCCCCGCCGAGCATGAGCAGCGCCCGGGGCACGGCGGAGACGGCCATGACGAGTCCGGCCTGGGCGGGGGTGCCGCTGCTGACGGCGGTCCAGGAGAGGGCGAGGTGGTAGACGCTGTCGCCGAGCGTGGAGGCGGTGTAGGCGCCGAGCCAGCGCAGGACCCGGGGGTCGCGGTGGGCGGGGCGGGTCGTCGGCGCGACGACGGTGGCCGTCACGAGTGGTAGGGGAAGGCGTGGAGGTGGACGGCGACGTTCTCGCGGCCCTCGGTGTCGCCGGCCGCCTCGGCGGCGCGGGCCCGCTGGTCGTGCTTCTGGAGGACGGCTTCGAGCTCCTCGCCGAGGGCGGTGAGTTCGGCGGCGGTGAGCCGGGGCAGCCATTCGGAGCTGACGGAGGCGGCGCGCCACTCGCTGGACCAGGTGAGCCGCTCGTCGAGGAAGCGGCTGTGCAGTTCGGCGCGCTGCTGGTTGACGGTGCGGCCGAAGGCGGCGCTCGCGGCGAGCAGCTCGGGGGCGTCGCGGAGGTCCTCCTCCTGGACGCTGAAGCCGTACGAGCTCGGCTGCCACCAGCGCTCGCGGCCGTCCGTCGACCGGTTCTCGGCCTCCTCGATGAGGCCGTGCTCGGCGAGCTTGCGCAGGTGGTAGCTGACGAGGGAGACGGCCTCGTCGACCTGCTCGGCGAGCTGGGAGGCGGTGGCGGTGCGGGCCACGAAGAGGGCGCGGTAGAGGCGCATCCGCAGCGGGTGCGAGATGGCTTTGAGGGTGCCGAGATCGGTGATCCGGCGGTTCTCCGACGAGGTCATGACACCGACCCTAGATGCGAAAGAAAACTTGCGCAATAAAAATTGCGCAACTGATCCTGCACATCTGGGCACGAAGAAGGGCCCCCGAAGGGGCCCTTCCCTCAAGCGGAACGACGACTCAGCGGACCGGGTGACCGGCTTCCCGCAGCGTCTCCTTGACCTGCGAGATCCGCAGGTCGCCGAAGTGGAAGACGGAGGCCGCGAGCACCGCGTCCGCGCCCGCCGCGACGGCCGGCGGGAAGTCGGCGAGCTTGCCGGCGCCGCCGGAGGCGATCACCGGGACCGTCACGTGCTTGCGCACGGCGGCGATCATCTCGGTGTCGTAGCCGTCCTTCGTGCCGTCGGCGTCCATCGAGTTGAGCAGGATCTCCCCCGCGCCGAGCTCGGCGGCCCGGTGCGCCCACTCGACGGCGTCGATGCCGGTGCCCTTGCGGCCGCCGTGCGTCGTCACCTCGAAGAAGCCGGTGGAGGTGCGGCGGGCGTCGACCGACAGGACGAGGACCTGCCGGCCGAAGCGCTCGGCGATCTCCCGGATCAGCTCGGGTCGCTCGATGGCTGCGGTGTTGACGCCCACCTTGTCGGCGCCCGCCCGCAGCAGCTTGTCGACGTCCTCGGCCGAGCGGACGCCGCCGCCGACCGTGAGGGGGATGAAGACCTGCTCGGCGGTGCGGCGCACCACGTCGTAGGTGGTCTCCCGGTTGCCGGAGGAGGCGGTGATGTCGAGGAAGGTCAGCTCGTCGGCGCCCTCGGCGTCGTACAGCTTGGCCATCTCGACGGGGTCGCCCGCGTCCCGCAGGTTCTGGAAGTTGACGCCCTTGACGACCCGGCCGTTGTCCACGTCCAGGCAGGGGATCACGCGTACGGCGAGGCTCATGCGGCATCACTCCGGAATGCCTCGACCTCGACCTCGACCACGAGACGCGGGTCGACGAAGCCGGAGACGATGATCATGGAGGCGGCGGGGCGGACGGCGTCGAACAGCTCCTTGTGGGCGCGGCCGACCTCGTCCACGTCCCGGGCGTGGGTGATGTACATCCGGGTGCGGACGACGTCCTCGGGGCCGAGGTCCAGCTGCTTCAGGGCGTCGAAGGCCACGTTGAAGGAGTTGATGGCCTGCTCGTACGGGCCGCCGTCGGCGACCGCTCCGCCGATCACGGAGGTGCAGCCGGAGACCAGGACGGTCCCGTTGGGCAGCTCGACCGCGCGGGAGTAGCCGAACTGCTCCTCCCAGGGAGCACCGGTGACGACCTTGCGGACCTCGGCGGTCACGACGCCACCGCCGCGAGCGCCTCTTCGAGGGTGAAGGCCTTGGCGTACAGCGCCTTGCCGACGATCGCGCCCTCGACGCCCAGCGGGACCAGGCCGGACAGGGCCCGCAGGTCGTCCAGGGAGGACACGCCGCCGGAGGCGACGACGGGCTTGTCGGTGGCCGCGCAGACGTTCCTCAGGAGCTCCAGGTTGGGGCCCTGGAGGGTGCCGTCCTTGGCGATGTCGGTGACGACGTACCGGGAGCAGCCCTCGGAGTCGAGGCGGGCCAGCGTCTCGTACAGGTCTCCGCCGTCGCGGGTCCAGCCGCGGCCGCGCAGGGTCGTGCCGCGCACGTCGAGGCCGACGGCGATCTTGTCGCCGTGCTCGGCGATGACCTTGGCGACCCACTCGGGGGTCTCCAGGGCGGCTGTGCCGAGGTTGACGCGGGTGCAGCCGGTGGCGAGGGCGGCGGCGAGCGTGGCGTCGTCGCGGATGCCGCCGGAGAGCTCGACCTTGATGTCCATGGCCTCGGTGACCTCGCGGACCAGGTCGCGGTTGTCGCCGGTGCCGAAGGCGGCGTCCAGGTCGACGAGGTGGAGCCACTCGGCGCCGGCGCGCTGCCAGGCGAGGGCGGCCTCCAGCGGGGAGCCGTAGGAGGTCTCGCTGCCGGACTCGCCGTGGACGAGCCGGACGGCCTGGCCGTCGCGGACGTCGACGGCGGGGAGGAGTTCGAGAGTGCTCACAGGGTTCCGATCCAGTTGGTGAGGAGCTGGGCGCCGGCGTCGCCGGACTTCTCGGGGTGGAACTGGGTGGCCCACAGGGCGCCGTTCTCGACGGCGGCGACGAAGGGCTCGCCGTGGGTGGCCCAGCTGACCTTGGGGGCGCGGATGTTGGGGTTGCCGATCTCCAGGCTCCACTCGCGCACCGCGTAGGAGTGCACGAAGTAGTACCGGGCGTCGGCGTCGAGCCCCGCGAAGAGCTGGGTGTCGGCGGGCGCGTCGACCGTGTTCCAGCCCATGTGGGGGACGACGGGGGCCTTCAGCGGCTCGACCGTGCCGGGCCACTCGTCGAGGCCCTCGGTCTCCACGCCGTGCTCGATGCCCTGGGAGAAGAGGATCTGCATGCCGACGCAGATGCCCATGACCGGGCGTCCGCCGGAGAGCCGGCGGCCGATGATCCAGTCGCCGCGGGCCTCCCTGAGGCCCTTCATGCAGGCGGAGAAGGCGCCGACGCCGGGGACGAGGAGCCCGTCGGCGTTCATGGCCTTGTCGTAGTCGCGGGTGATCTCGACCTCGGCGCCGACGCGGGCGAGGGCGCGCTCGGCGGAGCGCACGTTGCCGAAGCCGTAGTCGAAGACGACGACCTTCTTCGGGGAGATCGTGCTCATGACCACACGTCCAGACGCAGCACGCCGGCGGAGAGACACATCGCGGCGCCGATGGAGAGCAGCACGATGAGGCTCTTGGGCATCTGCTGCTTGACGAAGGAGTAGATGCCGCCGAGCAGGAAGAGCCCGACGAGGATGAGGATGCTGGAGAGGCCGGTCACGGTTACAGCGCGCCCTTCGTGGAGGGGAGGATGCCGGCGGCGCGCGGGTCGCGCTCGGAGGCGTAGCGCAGCGCGCGGGCGAGGGCCTTGAACTGGCACTCCACGATGTGGTGCGCGTTGCGGCCGTAGGGCACGTGGACGTGCAGCGCGATCTGGGCCTGGGCGACGAAGGACTCCAGGATGTGCCGGGTCATCGTCGTGTCGTACGAGCCGATCATCGGCGCCATGTTCTCGGGCTCGGTGTGCACGAGGTACGGGCGGCCGGAGAGGTCGACGGTGACCTGGGCGAGGGACTCGTCCAGCGGGACGGTGCAGTTGCCGAAGCGGTAGATGCCGACCTTGTCGCCGAGGGCCTGCTTGAAGGCGGCGCCGAGGGCGAGGGCGGTGTCCTCGATGGTGTGGTGCGAGTCGATGTGCAGGTCGCCGTCGGTCTTGACGGTCAGGTCGAAGAGCCCGTGCCGACCGAGCTGGTCGAGCATGTGGTCGTAGAAGCCGACCCCGGTCGACACGTCGACCTTGCCGGTGCCGTCGAGGTCGATCTCGACGACGACCGAGGTCTCCTTGGTGGTGCGCTCAACGCGGCCTACGCGGCTCATCGTTCCTGCTCCTTCATCAGTTCACGGACCGCGTCGAGGAACGCGTCGTTCTCTTCGGGGGTGCCCGCGGTGACCCGCAGCCATCCCGGTACGCCGTTGTCCCGGACCAGGACGCCCCGGTCGAGGATCTTCTGCCAGGCCGCGTGCGCGTCGGGGAACTTCCCGAACTGCACGAAGTTGGCGTCGGAGTCGGTGACCTCGTAGCCGAGGGCGCGCAGCTCGGTGACGAGGCGGTCGCGCTCGGCCTTGAGCTGCTCGACGTACCCGAGGAGGGTGTCGGTGTGCTCCAGGGCGGCGAGCGCGGTGGCCTGGGTGACGGCCGAGAGGTGGTACGGCAGGCGGACCAGCTGCACGGCGTCGACGACGGCCGGGTGGGCGGCGAGGTAGCCGAGGCGGAGCCCGGCGGCGCCGAAGGCCTTGGACATGGTCCGGGAGACCACCAGGTTCGGGCGGCCCTCGATGAGGGGCAGCAGCGAGTCGCGGTGGCTGAACTCCACGTACGCCTCGTCCACGACGACCATGGAGGGCTTGGCCGCCTGCGCCGCCTCGTAGAGGGCGAGGACGGTGCCCGCGCTCACGGCGGTGCCGGTGGGGTTGTTGGGCGAGGTGATGAAGACGACGTCCGGCGCGTTCTCGGCGATGGCCTGGACGGCCGCCTCGACGTCGATCGTGAAGTCCTCGTTGCGCGGGCCCGAGATCCAGCCGGTGCCGGTGCCGCGGGCGATCAGGGCGTGCATCGAGTACGAGGGCTCGAAGCCGATCGCGGTGCGGCCGGGGCCGCCGAAGGTCTGCAGCAGCTGCTGGAGGACCTCGTTGGAGCCGTTGGCCGCCCACACGTTCTCGACGCCGACGCGGTGTCCGCCGGTGCGGGTGAGGTAGGCGGCGAGCTCGGTGCGGAGCTCGATCGCGTCCCGGTCGGGGTAGCGGTTGAGGCCTCGGGCGGCCTCGGCGACCCGCTCCGCGATCCGGGCCACCAGGGGCTCGGGCAGCGGGTAGGGGTTCTCGTTGGTGTTCAGCTGGACGGGGACGTCGAGCTGGGGCGCGCCGTAGGGGGACTTGCCGCGCAGCTCGTCCCGGACGGGCAGGTCGTCGATTCCGGTCACTTGGTCTCCGGCACCTTCCATCCGAACCTGGCCTTGATCGCGGCGCCGTGGGCCGGGAGGTCCTCGGCCTCGGCGAGGGTCACCACGTGGTGGGCGACGTCGGCGAGGGCGTCGCGCGTGTAGTCCACGATGTGCACGCCGCGCAGGAAGGACTGCACGGAGAGGCCCGAGGAGTGGCAGGCGCAGCCGCCGGTGGGCAGGACGTGGTTGGAGCCGGCGCAGTAGTCGCCGAGCGAGACCGGCGCCCAGGGGCCGACGAAGATCGCGCCCGCGTTGCGGACGCGGTCGGCGACGGCGGCGGCGTCGGCGGTCTGGATCTCCAGGTGCTCGGCGCCGTACGCGTCGACGACCTTGAGGCCGTCGGCGAGGTCGCGGACCAGGACGATCGCGGACTGGCGGCCGGCCAGGGCCGGGACGATCCGGTCGTCGACGTGCTTGGAGGCGGCGACCTGGGTCTTCAGCTCGGCCTCGGTGGCGGCGGCCAGCTCGTCCGAGTCTGTGACGAGGACGGAGGCGGCCATCGGGTCGTGCTCGGCCTGGCTGATGAGGTCGGCGGCGACGTGCACCGGGTCGGCGGTGGAGTCCGCGAGGACCGCGATCTCCGTCGGGCCGGCCTCGGCGTCGATGCCGATGCGGCCCTTGAGGAGGCGCTTGGCGGCGGCCACGTAGATGTTGCCGGGGCCGGTGACCAGGTTGACGGGGGCGCAGCCGGGCTCGTCGGCGGTGCCCTCCGTGCCGTAGGCGAACATGGCGATGGCCTGGGCGCCGCCGGCGGCGTACACCTCGTCGACGCCGAGGAGGGCGCAGGCGGCGAGGATCGTCGGGTGCGGAAGGCCGCCGAACTCCTTCTGCGGCGGGGAGGAGACGGCCACCCCCTCGACTCCGGCCTCCTGGGCGGGGACGACGTTCATCACGACGGAGGACGGGTAGACGGAGCGGCCGCCCGGCACGTACAGGCCGACGCGCTCGACGGGGATCCACTTCTCGGTGACCGTGCCGCCGGGCACGACCTGGGTGGTGTGGGTGGTGCGGCGCTGCTCACGGTGGACGAGCCGGGCGCGCCGGATGGACTCTTCGAGGGCGGCGCGGACGGCCGGGTCGAGCTCGTCGAGGGCGCGGGAGATCGCCTCGGCCGGGACGCGCAGGCCCGGGACGCGGACGCCGTCGAATTTCTCCCCGTAGTCGATCACCGCGGCCGCGCCATGATGCCGGACGTCCTCGCAGATGGGCCGCACCTTCTCCAGGGCGGCTTCCACGTCGAACTCGGCACGGGGCAGCAGGTCGCGCAGGGCGGAACCCTCGGGGAGGGTCTCGCCGCGCAGATCGATTCGAGAGATCACGGGTCAATTCTCGCAGACGGCCTACAACGCCGGTCGCCCGTATCAGCAGCTGATACATGCTCCTCACTGGCTGATACGCGCCACGGTGGCGTCTCCTCGCCACTCCTGACCGTTAGCGTTCAGCCCGTCACAGCGAGGGAAGAACGACTGTACGAATCCACGAGTCCCGGTCGGCGGAATCGTGGGAGCGCATCGGGGAGAGCGAGGGGGCGGCAGTGACCGAGCCGCACGAGGACGGAATGCCGGAAGGTCTCACGGGCCCGGAGCGGGCCGTGTGGCGGGCGTTCCGGATCGGCAGGACCTGCGATCTGACGGAGGGGATCGCGGAGCGGGACGACCCCTTCGGGGGACGGGAGTGGGGGGAGGAGCGGAGCGTCCGCGCCGACGTGGTGGCGCTGCTGCTGCTCGCCGGGCCGCCGGCCCGGTCCGGGCGGGTGGCCGCGCTGAAGCTGCGCGGGGTCAGGATCACCGGCGTGCTGAACCTGGCGGGCGGGACGATAGGGCCGTACGTGGAGCTGCACGGCTGCCGGTTCGACGGCGAGGTGGTGCTGCCCGAGGCCCGGTTCGGCACCCTGCGGATGGTCGAGTGCGCGCTGCCGCGCCTGGAGGCGGCCCGGCTGCACACGGAGGGCGATCTGCACCTGCCGCGCTGCCGGGTGCGGCGGGGCATCCGGCTGACGGACGCCCAGATCGGCACGGACCTGCTGATCAACCAGGTCCAGGTGTGGCCGGACCGGCGCGGGCGGGCGATCACGGCGGACGGGATGGTGGTCGCCCAGGACCTCCAGGCCGAGCTGATCGAGACCCACGGGGAGCTGAGCCTGCGCGGGGCGAAGGTGGGCGTCTCGCTCAGCCTGCGGGGCAGCGTGCTGCGCGGGGCGCAGGGCCGCCGCGCGCTGAACGCCCCGCAGCTGACGGTGGAGCGCTCGCTCTATCTGAACGCGGCCTGGGTGTACGAGGAGGCCTCCGGCCGGACGGGGAGCACCACGGCCACTCCGCCGTACGGGGTGACGCCCGCCCAGGGCACCCGGCGCAAACCGGTGGAGTGCCACGGCGGGGTGCGGCTCGACGACGGCCGGTTCGGTGACGCGGTGGACCTGCACTTCGCCCGCTTCCTGCTGAACGGCGCCCGGCGGGAGGAGGTCTCGCTGCGCCGGATCGTCACCCCGGAGCTGCGGTTCAACGGCGAGCGGCCGGAGGAGGGACGGGTGGTGCTCAACGGCGCCAAGGTCGTCACCCTGATCGACCTGTCGACGAGCTGGCCGGGGCCCGGCGGGCTCGCGATGGGCGGCTTCGTCTACGAGAACCTCGTGCCGTACGGGCACTTCCCGCTGGCCCGGCGCCTGGAGTGGGTGGCGGCGGCGACCCCGGAGTACGCCCCCGAGCCGTACGAGCGGCTCGCGGCGGTCCTGCGCAACAGCGGGGAGGACGCCGACGCCCGCGAGGTGCTGCTCGCCAAGCAGCGGCGCAGACGGGAGACCCTGCCGATCGCGGGCAAGCTGTGGGGGTACCTCCAGGACTGGACCGTGGCGTACGGCTACCGGCCGGGCCGGGCGGCGCTGTGGATGGCCGTGCTGTGGGCGGCGGGCACGGTGGCCTTCGCCCACTACCGCCCGATACCGCTGAAGGCGGACGAGGCGCCCGAGTGGAACGCCACGCTGTACGCGCTCGACCTGCTGGTGCCCGTGATCAACCTCGGCCAGGACGGCGCCTGGCGCCTGGAGGGCCTCTGGCAGTGGGCGGCGGCGGCGCTCGTCTGCCTCGGCTGGATCCTCGCGACGACGGTGGCGGCGGGCGCGACCCGCCTGCTGAGGAGGGGGTGAGGACGCTGTCACCACGGGGTGAGGGTGCTGTCGCGACCTGGTGATGTCGCTGCCGCGGCGGGCACGGCCGGGGGAGAATGCAGACATCATGTGCTTTCTCCGCGCCCTGGTCGGCACCGCCCGCTCGGCCCGGCACGCCCCGCGGCTCGCCGCGGCGGTCGTGCCGGACGACGCCGTGCTGCTCGACGCCCCGGACGAGCGGCTCTCCCCCGCCCTGGTCGCCGCGGCCCTCGGCGACCCGGAGCCCGCGGCGAAGCTGCTCGCGACCACCCGGGACGCCGGGGAGTGGGAGGACCGCGACCGTTACGTCACCCGGCTCGCCACCTTCGCGTACAGCAGGGGCGACTGGCTCACCCGGTGGCTCGCCGCCGCGCCCGGCGATCCCGACGCCCTCCTCGTCACGGCGCAGCTCGCCGTCCGCAGGGCCTGGGAGTCCCCGGCGCGGGCCGAGCGGCTGCGCGAGCTCGCTCCGCTGGTGCGGGAGATCGCCGGGCAGGCCCCGCACGATCCGGTGCCGTGGCGGCTGGCGCTCGACCACGCGCGCGGGGCGCACGCCGGGCACGCGGTCTTCGAGTCGCTGTGGGAGCAGGCCGTGCGCCGCTCCCCGCACCACTACGGCTGCCACGTCGCCGCCCTGAAGTACCTCTCCGCGCAGTGGTACGGCTCGCACCGGGCCGCCTTCGACTTCGCCGAGCAGGCCGCGGACGACGCCACCCCGGGCTCGCTCGTCGGGGCGCTGCCCATCCGCGCGGCCTACGACGGGCTCCGGGTGGCGCCGGGTCCCGACGGGGCCGTGCCGGCCGCCCGGGTCGACCGGGCGGTGCTCCGCGCCCTCGCCCTGTCCGCGGAGTTCCCGGCGGGCGACCCGTGGCCCGCCGAGGTCCGCAACCTGCTGGCGTACGTGCTGGTGGAGCGGGCGCGCTGGCCGGAGGCCTGGGAGGAGTTCGGGCGGATCGGCCCGTACGCGACCTCCTTCCCCTGGGGTGCCGCGCGGGGTTCCGTACGGGAGGACCCCCTCCTCCTGTTCCTGGCCGCGCGGGACCGGGCGCGGGGCGAACTGGCCCGCCGGACCCCCCTCCACGGCACGGGTACCGGAAGGACCGGACGGGGCGGGCCCGGCGGCCATTAGGCTTGGCGGCTGTGACCACCGCTCGCCTGCCTCTCTTCCCGCTCAACGCGGTGCTGTTCCCCGGCCTCGTGCTGCCGCTGAACGTCTTCGAGGAGCGTTATCGCGCCATGATGCGCGAACTGCTCACGATCGACGACGCGGAGCCGCGCCGCTTCGCCGTCGTCGCCATCCGTGACGGCCGCGAGGTCGCGCCGACGGCTCCCGGCCTGCCGGACCAGACGGCGCTGCCGGAGAAGGGCCCGGCCGCGGGCTTCGGCTCCGATCCCATCCAGTCCTTCCACCGGGTCGGCTGCATCGCCGACGCGGCGTCGATCCGGGAGCGCGCCGACGGCAGCTTCGAGGTGATGACCACCGGTACGACCCGGGTCAAGCTGCTGTCGGTGGACGCGAGCGGGCCGTTCCTGACGGCCGAGGTCGAGGAGATCCCCGAGGAGCAGGGCGAGGAGGCGTCCGCGCTCGCCGAGGGCGTGCTGCGGGCCTTCCGGAACTACCAGAAGCGTCTCGCGGGGGCCCGGGAGCGCTCGCTGACGGCGAGTGAGCTGCCCGACGAGCCCTCCGTGGTGTCGTACCTGGTCGCGGCGGCGGCGGTGCTCGACGTCCCGTCGAAGCAGCGGCTGCTCCAGGCGCCGGACACGGCGACCCGGCTGCGGGAGGAGCTGACGCTGCTGCGGGCGGAGACCGCGGTGCTGCGGCATCTGCCCTCGCTGCCGGTGGTGGACCTGACGCAGGCCCCGACCTACCCGAACTGATCCGGCCCCGCCGGGCCGACCGAGCCGACCGAGTCGAGGAAGAGCGCGTGGCGAAGAAGCAGAAGAAGAACAGCGGGGGCACCCCGGCGACGGTGGCCCTGACGGAGGCCGGCACCCCCTTCACCCTGCACGCGTACGAGCACGACCCGGCCTCCCCCTCGTACGGGGAGGAGGCGGCGGAGGCGCTCGGCGTCTCCCCGGACCGGGTGTTCAAGACGCTGGTCGCGGACGTCGACGGCGAGCTGACGGTCGCGGTGGTCCCGGTGGCGGGCCAGCTGGACCTGAAGGCGCTGGCCTCGGCGGTCGGCGGGAAGCGCGCCGCGATGGCCGACCCGGCGGCGGCGGAGCGCACGACGGGGTACGTGCGGGGCGGCATCTCCCCGCTGGGCCAGCGCAAGCGGCTCCGTACGGTCCTCGACTCCTCGGCCTCGGACCACGCGACCGTGTGCGTCTCCGCGGGCCGCCGCGGCCTGGAGGTGGAGCTCTCCCCCGCCGATCTGGCCGCCCTCACCTCGGCGGTCGTGGCCCCGATCGGCCGCGCCTGACGTCGGGCGCGGCCTCACGGGGGGGGGCTCCGTACGAGCGGGGGCTCAGTCGCGCCCCGCAGGGTGCTTACGCCGTAAGCACGGGGGCTCCGTACGAGCGAGGGCTCAGTGCGTGCCCGGGCCCTGCGTGTACGCCTTGGGCTGATCCCAGGGCTCCGGTTCCGGGTCGCGGGGCCCGAAGACGGCCGTCAGCGCGAGGTGCACGATCATCGCGGCGAGCGGCCAGGCCAGCATCGCGGCGGCCCCGAGGTTCAGTTCGAGCGGCGCCTCGAAGGGGACGTTCGGGCCGACCGCCTTCGCGTGGGCGACCACGTCGCCGGTGGGGCCGAAGCTCGTCCCGATCCACCAGGCGAGCAGCGAGCCCAGGCCGCCGCCGAGCGCCAGGCCGAGGACGAGCGGGACGCCGCCCTTGCGGCGCAGCAGGAAGACGACGAGCGCGGCGACCGCGCCGAAGGCCAGCGCGAGGAGCACGAACGTTCCGTCGGCGCCGATCGCCTGCTCCCCCTCCGAGTTCCGGAGGTAGACGCCCTTGCCGTCCGAGATGAGCAGGACCCGCGGGGCCAGGTTCAGCCACAGCACCCCGAGCAGCGCCCCCGCGACCGCGGAGGCGAGGGTCACCAGCACGCCCTGCACGACCTCGGCGCCCGTGATCGGGTCCCCGGCCGGACCGAGCGGCGGCGGGGGCGGCGGGGGCCGGTCGGGATCGTGCGGCGGCTGGTGAGGCGGAGTCAGAGGTGCGGTCACCCCGCCATCGTGCCAGGTGTCCCTGTGGCCCGCCTCAGCGGACGGCGGCCCGCCGGTAGGCCCAGGTGGCGACGGTGAGCGAGACGAGGCCGACCACCCCGCAGACGGCGAGGTCGGCGGCGACGGCCGCCCAGTCGGGGTGCGGCTCGAAGGTGCGGGCCAGGGCCTCCACGCCGTACGTCGACGGCAGCAGGTCCCGCGCCCAGCCGATCGGTCCGGGCAGCCGCTCGGCCGGGAGGACCCCGAGGAGCAGGGCCGCCGACATGCCGAGCTGGCCGAGGAGGGTGGCCAGCTCCTGGCGGGGCGCGAGCAGCCCGAGGGCCGCGCCGAGTCCGGCGAGCGCCGCCCCGGCGAGCGGGACGACGGCGGCGAGGATCCACAGCTGGCCGAGGGGCAGCCCGAAGAGCAGGGAGCCGGCGACGGCGGTGACGACGGTCCCGGGCACGGTGAAGGAGGCGTACGCCCCGGCCGCGCCGAGGACGACGGAGGCGGGCGGCACGGGCAGGGTGGCGTAGTGGTCGAGGCCGCCGCCGGCCCGCAGCTGCCCGAAGTACTGGGCGAGCAGGTTGAGCGCGACGAAGGCGACGACGAGGACGGTGGAGCCGGCCACGACCGCGCGCGCCTCGGAGCCGCCGTCGACGACCCCGCGCATCAGGACCATGATCCCGATCGACTGGAAGGTGGCGACGAACAGCAGCGGGATGCGGGCGACGCGGGCCCGGGAGAGCTGCGCCCGGTAGACGGCGGCCAGGGCCGGCAGGAGCCGGGCGCGCGGGGCGAGGGGCGCGGCGGCCCCGTCCTCGTCCCGGCCGGTGGCGGGGAGCGCGCCGGTCGGCAGGACCTCGGCGGGCAGGGTGCTCACTGCGTACGGCTCCTGAAGGTCACGTGCGGTCGGTCCGGGGTCACGCCTTCACCAGTCCCTCGGTCGCGCCGCCCAGGGCGAGGTACACGTCCTCCAGGCTGGGCGTGGCCAGGGTGAAGTCGTCGAGCGCGGCGAACGCGGCCCCGCCGGTGACGGCGGCGACGGCCTCGCGGGCGGCGTCGGGGGCGAGCCGGAGGTGCCAGCGGCGTCCGGTCTCCTGGGCGAGGCCGCGCAGGGCGGCGACCTCGGGCAGGTGGAGCGGGGGCGCCTCGCGCCACACCAGCTCGACACGGACCTCGCCGGCGACCCGCTCCTTGAGTCCGGCGGGGGTGTCGCAGGCGATGACCCGGCCGCGGTCGATGACGGCGACCCGGTCGAGGACGGTCTCGGCCTCGATGACGTTGTGGGTGACGAGCAGCACGGTGGCACCGTGCTCGGCGCGGCGCCGGTCGACGGCGGCCCAGACGGCGCGCCGGGCGACCGGGTCCATGCCGGTGGTGGGTTCGTCGAGGACGAGGACGGGCCGGCGGCCGACGAGCGCGGCGGCGAAGCAGGCGAGCCGCCGCTGTCCGCCGGAGAGCTTCTTGAGGGGGCGGCCGACGATCTCGCCGAGCCCGAGCTCGTCCAGGACGGCGTCGCGCTCGGCGCGGGCGTCGTGGGCGGAGAGGCCGCGGAGCCGTCCGGTGGTCTCGGCGGCGAGGGAGACGGTCAGCTCGTCGAGGGCGGTGGACTCCTGGCCGAGGTAGGCGAGGAGCCGGGACGCCCGCTCGGGGTGGCGCACGAGGTCGTGGCCGAGGAGCTCGACGGTGCCGGAGTCGGGGCGCATGAGCCCGGTGAGCTGGCGGACGAGGGTGGACTTGCCGGCGCCGTTGGGTCCGAGCAGGCCGAAGATCTCGCCGCCGCGCACGTCGAGGCTGATCCCGTCGGTGGCCCGCACCTCCGGGGTCGCGGGCGCGCCGCGCCTGCCGCGCGTGGCGGGGTACGTCTTGACCAGATCCCGCACCACGCACACCGTACTCACGGGGTAAGAGCCTAAGGGGTCGCCGGGCCCGCTCCGGGCGCGGGGGCGTGTTCGGCGGCGGCCCGGACGTCGATCTCGCGCCAGAAACCGGCCCGGATCGCGTACCGGTCGTGCTCGTCGATCTGGTCGTCCTTGTGGGCGAGCAGTCCGAAACGGGCGGCGTAGCGGAGGAGTTCGCCGTCGATGCGGTGCGGGATCCGCGGGTAGAGGGTGGAGAGCTTCTGGACGTGGCTCTGCTCGGGGAGCCGTTCCATCCACCGGCGGGCGAACACCTGTCCGACCTCGAAGGGGTCGCCGCCGACGGTGGTGATGTCCTCCTCGCGGTCGGCCCAGCGCTGCTCCGCGCTGGTGAGCGTGGCGAGGGTGGGCAGGCTGGCGGTCTCGGCGGGCTCGCCGAAGGAGGGGGCCGGGCGCTCGATCCAGCCCCGGTCGGAGGACCAGCGGAGCGCGCTCGCGCCCTGCGGCACCGGGGCGGCCTGGGCGCCGGGGCCGCGCAGTCCCGCGAGGTCCTTGGGGGTGGGGACGCCCTTGCCCGTCGCCGGGGAGGGGACGCCGGCGCCGTGGACGTGCTCGTCCTCGCGGACGTGGCCGTTGGCGTGGAGGTGACCGTTGGCGTGCAGGCGGTCGTGGCCGCCCTCGCCGTTCGCTTCGGCGGGGGCCGCGGCGGCGGCCCGTTCGGCGGAGGCGGAGGCGGAGGCGGCGAGCGCCGCCTCCGGCAGCGGCGCGGAGAGGATGGCGGCGATCTCCGGGCGCGGGGCGGGCGGCGGCGCGCAGATGCCGGTGAGGTCCCTGGCGCGGACCGCGCGGGTGATCCAGGCCCGGTCGAGGACCCGCCGCTCGTCGGCCTCGGCGACGAGGTCCTCGGACTGGTTGTAGTCGCCGTCGGCGGCCTGGACGGCCCAGAGGTGGACGGCGACGCCGTGCTCCTTGGCCGACATGAGGCCGGGCAGCAGGTCGCCGTCGCCCGTGACGAGCACGATGTCGGAGCAGGCCCTGTTCCTGGCGAGCTCGGTCAGCTCGGTGTGCATGGCCGCGTCGACGCCCTTCTGCGCCCAGCGCCCGTCGCTCCTGGTCAGGGCGCCGAGCCGGACGGTGACCCGGGGCATCACGCGGAGTCTGCGGTGCTCGGGCTGGGGCACCCGGTCCGGCGCGCCGTCGAACCAGTAGATCCGCAGGAGGGGCAGCGCGGTCTCGGCCTCGGCGCGCTGCCGCAGCTGCTGGATGAGACCGGCGTGGTCGACGGTGATCCTGGAGCGGGCCGGTTCCCCGGCGAGGAGACTGGCGGCGGCGCCCAGCAGGTAGCCGGCGTCCACCAGGACGACGCAGCGGTCCACGTGTTCCACCCTCTTTCGGGAGCCTCGGGATCGAAAGGGTGCTTCGGGTTCCTTCGAGTCTGCCCGACCGCCAGGTGGTTGACGTCCGGAACTGGATCATCGGCGTGGCGAGTATCACCTCCACGCGCCGCCTACGCTCCGTAATGATCCAACATGCGGCGGTTCGTACCGTGTGTGAGTCTGACAGCGGCCCTGGCCCCTAGGTCCCTTTGAGGAGGCATCCCCATGGCCAAGAACCGCAACCAGAACCGCAGTCAGAAGCAGCAGTCGCAGGCCGAACGCGGTCAGCAGCAGGCGCAGCAGTCGGCGATGGAATCGCAGGCCGAGTCGCGCGCGAGCCAGGTCACGCCCGGTGACATGGCCCGCAAGGGCCGTCAGAAGCGCTTCGGCCACAACTGACGCTCGGACGGCAAAGGGGCGCGCCCGTGGGAACGGGCGCGCCCCTTGCGCGTGGACGGGACGGGGTCAGCCGGCCAGGCAGGACGGGCCGAGCAGCACCTTCAGGTCGCCGAAGAGCGCCGGGTCGGCCGTCACCCGGTGCCGGTCGAGCCGGAGCACGGTGGTGGTGCGGGGGCCCTGGAGCTTGATCCGCACCTCGGTGTTGCCCTTGTGGTGCTTGAGGATCTCGCCGAGCCTGCTGACCATCGGCGGGGTCACCTTCACGGTCGGGATGGTGAGGACCACCGGCGCGTTGGTCCCGGCGTTCGACAGGTCGGGGACCATCAGCTCCATGGCGACGAGGCGGGGCACGTCCTCGCGCTTGTCGAGGCGTCCCTTGACGAAGACGACCGTGTCCTCGACGAGCTGGGTGGAGACCAGCTGGTACGTGGCCGGGAAGAACATGCACTCGATGGAGCCGGCCAGGTCCTCGACGGTGGCGATGGCCCAGGCGTTGCCCTGCTTGGTCATCTTGCGCTGGAGGCCGGAGATGATGCCGCCGATGGTGACGACCGCGCCGTCGGCGTGCTCACCGCCGGTCAGCTGGGAGATCGCCGCGTCCGTCTTGTCGGACAGGACGTGCTCGATGCCGAAGAGCGGGTGGTCGGAGACGTACAGGCCGAGCATCTCGCGCTCCTGGGCGAGCAGGTACGACTTCTCCCACTCGACGTCGGAGAACTCGACGTCGAGGCCGAAGCCGGGCTCGTCGTTCGCCTCGTCACCCATCCCGCCGAACAGGTCGAACTGCCCCTCGGCCTCCTTGCGCTTGACCGCCACCACGTTGTCGATCATGGGTTCGTGGTGGGCGACCAGGCCCTTGCGGGTGTGGCCCATCTCGTCGAAGGCGCCGGCCTTGATCAGCGATTCGACCGTCCGCTTGTTGCAGACGACGGCCTCGACCTTGTCCAGGAAGTCGGGGAAGGAGGAGTACTTCCCCTTGGCCTTGCGCGTCTTGATGATCGACTCGACGACGTTGGCGCCGACGTTCCGGACGGCGGTGAGGCCGAAGAGGATCACGTCGTCGCCCTGCGCGGCGAAGTTCGCCTCGGACTCGTTGACGTTCGGCGGGAGCACCTTGATGCCCATGCGGCGGCACTCGTTGAGGTAGACGGCGGACTTGTCCTTGTCGTCCTTGACCGAGGTGAGCAGTCCCGCCATGTACTCGGCGGGGTGGTTGGCCTTGAGGTAGGCGGTCCAGTAGGAGACCAGGCCGTACGCGGCGGAGTGCGCCTTGTTGAAGGCGTAGCCGGCGAAGGGGACCAGGACGTCCCAGAGGGCCTGGATGGCCTCGTCGCTGTAGCCGTTCTTCTTGGCTCCGGCCTGGAAGATGGTGAAGTTCTTCGCCAGCTCCTCGGGCTTCTTCTTGCCCATGACGCGGCGGAGGATGTCGGCCTCGCCGAGCGAGTAGCCGGCGATGATCTGGGCGGCCTTCTGCACCTGCTCCTGGTACACGATGAGGCCGTAGGTGACCGCGAGCACCTCTTCGAGCGGCTTCTCCAGCTCGGGGTGGATCGGGGTGATCTCCTGCTGGCCGTTCTTGCGCAGGGCGTAGTTCGTGTGCGAGTTCATGCCCATCGGGCCCGGCCGGTACAGGGCGGACACGGCGGAGATGTCTTCGAAGTTGTCGGGCTTCATCAGCCGCAGCAGCGAGCGCATGGGCCCGCCGTCGAACTGGAAGACGCCGAGGGTGTCACCGCGCTGGAGCAGTTCGAAGGTCTTGGGGTCGTCCAGCGGCAGGGCGAGGAGGTCCAGGTCGATGCCCTTGTTCGCCTTCACCATCTTGACGGCGTCGTCCATGATGGTGAGGTTGCGCAGGCCGAGGAAGTCCATCTTCAGCAGGCCGAGCGACTCGCACTGCGGGTAGTCCCACTGCGTGATGGTCACGCCGTCCGTGTGCCGCACCCAGATCGGGGCGTGGTCGACGATCGGCTCGCTGGACATGATCACGCCGGCGGCGTGCACGCCCATCTGCCGGACCAGGCCCTCGACGCCCTTGGCGGTGTCGATGACCTTCTTCACGTCCGGCTCGTTCTCGTACATCGCCCGGATCTCGCCGGCCTCGCTGTAGCGCGGGTGGCTCGGGTTGGTGATGCCGTCGAGGTCGATGCCCTTGCCGAGGACGTCGGCGGGCATGGCCTTGGTGAGCCGGTCGCCCATGGCGTACGGGTAGCCGAGGACGCGCGCGGAGTCCTTGATGGCGTTCTTCGCCTTGATCTTTCCGTACGTGCCGATCATGGCGACCTTGTCGGCGCCGTACTTCTCGGTCACGTACCGGATCACCTCGACGCGCCGGCGCTCGTCGAAGTCGATGTCGACATCGGGCATCGAGATGCGCTCGGGGTTGAGGAAGCGCTCGAAGATCAGGCCGTGCGGGATGGGGTCGAGGTCGGTGATGCCCATGGCGTACGCGACGATCGAGCCGGCCGCGGAGCCTCGGCCGGGACCGACGGCGATGCCCTGCTTCTTCGCCCACATGATGAAGTCGGCGACGACGAGGAAGTAGCCGGGGAAGCCCATCGAGATGATGGTGTCCATCTCGTACTCGACCTGCTTGAGACGGTCCTCGGGGATGCCGTTCGGGAAACGGCGGTGCATGCCCCGCATGGTCTCCTCGCGGAACCAGGAGACCTCGGTGTAGCCCTCGGGGATGTCGAACTTCGGCATGAGGTTCTTGGCCTCGAACATGCCGGTGGTGTCGATCTGCTCCGCGACGAGGAGGGTGTTGCGGCAGCCCTCCTGCCAGGCGTCCGAGGAGTCGACGGCGTACATCTCGTCCGTGGACTTCAGGTAGTAGCCGGTGCCGTCGAACTTGAAGCGGTCCGGGTCCGAGAGGTTCTTGCCGGTCTGGATGCACAGCAGGGCGTCGTGGGCGGTGGCCTCGTGCGCGTAGGTGTAGTGCGAGTCGTTGGTGACCAGCGGCGGGATGCCGAGCTTCTTGCCGATCTCCAGGAGCCCGTCGCGGACCCGGTGCTCGATCTCGATGCCGTGGTCCATCAGCTCCAGGAAGTACCGGTCCTTGCCGAAGATGTCCTGGTACTCGGAGGCGGCCTTGAGGGCCTCGTCGAACTGGCCGAGGCGGAGGCGGGTCTGCAGCTCGCCGGAGGGGCAGCCGGTGGAGGCGATCAGGCCCTCGGACCACTGGGAGATGGTCTCCTTGTCCATCCGGGGCCACTTCTGCAGCCAGCCCTCGGCGTAGGCGTCGGAGGAGAGCTTGAAGAGGTTGTGGAGGCCGGTGGCGTTCGCCGCCCAGATCGTCTTGTGGGTGTAACCGCCGGAACCGGAGACGTCGTCCCGCTTCTGGTGCGGCTGGCCCCACTGGATCTTCCGCTTGTTGCGCCGGGACTCGGGCGCCACGTACGCCTCGATGCCGATGATCGGCGTCACGCCGGCCTTCTTCGCGCTGTGGAAGAAGTCATAGGCCCCGTGCAGGTTGCCGTGGTCGGACATGGCGATGTGCGTCATGCCCATCTCGTTGCACGCGTTGAACATGTCCTTCAGCCGCGCGGCACCGTCCAGCAGCGAGTACTGGGTGTGGACGTGGAGGTGCGTGAAGGGCGGCTTGGTCACGGCGGGAGGCCTCCGGAAAACGCTGGGCGACAGGCTGCGGACAGTCTGGGGGGACAGCGTGGAAGTCTACGTCTCCGGGCTGACAGTCGGCGGGCACTCGGAGCTAGGGTCGCGCGTTGAGAGACACGGAACACCTGTCCGTATTGTCGTGGACATTCTTGCACCACCCCGCACCAGGAGGCACCCTCGATGTCGGTCCCCCAGCCCACCGCCGCCGAGCGCGGTGAGCACATCCTCGCCGTCTTCGACACCGCCTTCGGCGAGCTCCTCGCCGCCGACCCGGCGGCCTTCCGCGTCAAGTTCCGGAAGATGGCCGGCTCCGCCTTCGCCTTCTACCGGGGCACGGCCTGCCTCTTCTACGCGGACCTGGAGCAGGAGGTGCACGCGGGCCCGTACCTGGACGAGCAGACCGGCCGGGTCTGGATCCACGGCGACCTCCACGCCGAGAACTTCGGCACGTACATGGACGCCAACGGGCGGCTCGTCTTCAACGTCAACGACTTCGACGAGGCGTACGTCGGCCCCTTCACCTGGGACCTCAAGCGGCTCTCCGCCTCGCTCGCCCTGATCGGCTACGCCAAGGCGCTCAGCGACGAGCAGATCACCGAGCTCGTCCGGATCTACGCGGGCGCGTACCGGGAGCGGATCCACGCCCTCGCCACCGGCGCCAAGGGCAGCTATTCGTCGGAGGTCCCCTCCTTCACCCTGGAGACCGCCGACGGGGCGCTCCTCGGCGCGCTGCGCGAGGCCCGGGCGCTGACCCGCTTCGAGCTGCTCGACTCGATGACCGAGATCCGCGACTTCGAGCGCCGCTTCTCGGCGGGCGCGGGCACGATCGAGCTGGACGCGGCCACCCGGTACAAGGTCCTGGCGGCCTTCGACGGCTACCTGGAGACCCTGCCGGAGTCCTCCCTGGCCCGCCCCGACTCGTACCGGGTGAAGGACGTCGTCGGGCGGCGCGGGATCGGCATCGGCTCGGCCGGCCTCCCCTCGTACAACATCCTCCTGGAGGGCAACAGCGACGCCCTGGAGAACGACGTCGTGATCTACATGAAGCAGGCGCAGACCCCGGCGGTCTCGCGGCACGTCACGGACCCGGCGGTACGGGGGTACTTCCAGCACGAGGGCCACCGCACCGTGATCTCGCAGCGGGCGCTCCAGGCGCACGCCGACCCGTGGCTGGGCTGGACGGAGCTGGACGGGGCGGGCCAGCTGGTCGCCGAGGTGTCGCCGTACGCGGTGGACCTGGACTGGTCGGACATCGACGACCCGCAGGAGATCGCGACCACCGTCGCGGACCTGGGCCGGGCGACGGCCACGATGCACGCGGCGGCGGACGACTCCAGCGGCCACTCGCTGGTGCCGTTCTCGACGGAGCGGGCCATCGACGCGGCGATAGCCGCCGACGAGGAGGGCTTCGCCGCGCTCCTGGTCGACTTCGCGCACTCCTACGGGGCGCGGGCGCGGGCGGACCACCAGATCTTCGTGGACCTCTTCCGCAACGGCCGGATCCCGGGCCTGTAGGGGAACGCACAGCTTGTCCTTAAGGACCCCTTACGGGCGGTCGTGGGACACTCCACGACGATGGACATGGCAGGGACGCAGCTGAGGGCGCTGCGGGCGGCGTTCTTCACGGCACTGGTCGTGACGCTGTCCGTGGCGTCCCACGTGCTGCTCTCCCGCGTGCCGCTGCCGCTGGGGACGGTCGTCCCGGTCGCGGTCGGCGTCTTCGCCGTGGCGTACGCGCTGGCCGGCCGCGAGCGCGGTCTCGGCCCGATCGCCGGGGTCCTCGTCCCCCTGGAGCTGGCCGCCGACACGCTCTTCACCAGCGGTCAGGCGGTCTGTTACGGCCCCGCCGGCGGCCCGGTCGCCGGTTCGCTGCGCTCGGTGGGCGTGGACGTGTTCTGCGGCGGCGCCGTGGGCACGCCGCTGCCTGGGGTGGTGAGCCCGGAGGGCGGGAGCGCGGCCGCGCTGCTCGACTCCCCCGACCCGGCGCTGCCCTGGCTGCTGCTCCTGGCCCATGTGGGCGTGGGGCTCTCGGCCGCGTGCTGGCTGCGCGGCGGGGAGCGGGCCCTGGCCCGGCTGCTCCGTGCGGTGGAGGGCTTCGCGTTCCGGCCGCTGCTGCTCGTGGCGGCCTTCTTCCGGGCCGCCGGTCCGGCGCCGCTGCGGGCCGGTCGGCCCGCCGACCGGCCCCGGTCCTCCCGTACCCGGCTCCTCGTGCACTCCGTCGGGCGGCGGGGGCCGCCGCGTCAGGTGCTCGCTCTCGTCTGAGCGGGTCCCGCGCGTCCCCCTGCCCTTCCCCCTTTCACGGAGATCAGAATCATGAGTGCACGCAACAGCCACGCCAACAAGGCCGCCGCCCGCGAGCGACTGCGCGAGGAGCGCGAGCGCCAGGCGAAGAAGGACCGGGCGCGCCGGCAGGTGATCGTCGGCGTCTCGGCCGTGGCCGTCCTGGCGGCCGCCGGCGGCATCGGCTACGCGGTCGTCCAGTCGAACAAGCCCTCCCACTGGGAGTCGGTGGCCGACGCGAAGAACGTGACGGCCCCGAAGAACACCACGGGCACGGACGGCACGACCGTCGTCATCGGCAAGGACTCCGCGAAGAAGACGCTGGAGCTGTACGAGGACTCGCGCTGCCCGGTCTGCGCGACCTTCGAGCAGACCGTGGGCTCCACGGTCGAGAAGGACGTCGAGGCCGGCAAGTACAAGATCAGGTACGTGGGCGCCACCTTCATCGACAACGGCATCCCGGGCGAGGGCTCGAAGAACGCCCTCTCGGCGCTCGGCGCCGCGCTGGACGTGAGCCCGGAGGCCTTCCTGAAGTACAAGTACGCCCTCTACTCCGCGAAGTTCCACCCGGACGAGAAGCAGGACAAGTTCGCCAAGGACTCCTACCTCCTGGAGGTGGCGGACACGGTCCCGGCCCTCAAGGGCAACGCCGCGTTCAAGAAGAACGTCGAGGACGGCACCTTCGACGCGTGGGCGATGAAGATGTCGAAGGCCTTCGACGCCAGCGGGGTGCAGGGCACCCCGACGCTGAAGATGAACGGCAAGGCGGTCACGACGCCGGGCACGACCAACCCGCCGATGACGGTGGCCGAGTTCAACACGGCGATCGACGCGGCCCTCAAGGCCTGACGCCCCCTCGCTCCGCCTCGGCCCCGGACCGGTTCGGTCCGGGGCCGAGGCGTACCCGGCTCAGGCGTCCGGGGGGCGACGAGTGGGCGAACTTCCGGCTGGGGGCTGCCCCTCGGGCGTACTCGTCAGTAATCTGACTGCCCGTGACCAGTCGCTTCATATCCTCCGCCCCCACGCGGCGCGCCGTCGTCAAGGCCGCCGCCGTCACCGCCGTCGCCACGCCCGCCCTGCTGGGCGCGGCCTCCCCGGCGCTCGCGGACTCCGGGGCGCCCGCCTTCCTCCACGGCGTCGCCTCGGGCGACCCGCTGCCCGACGGCGTCCTGCTCTGGACGCGCGTCACCCCCACCCCCGAGGCCGTGCCGGGATCCGGTCTCGGCCCCGACGTCCAGGTCGGCTGGGAGCTCGCCGAGGACCGCTCCTTCGCCCGGGTCGTCGCCTCCGGCACGACCACGGCGAGCGCCGCCTCCGACCACACGGTGAAGGCCGACGTCCGGGGCCTGCGCCCGGCCACCGCCTACTGGTTCCGCTTCACCGCGGACGGCGCCGTCTCCCCGACCGCCCGCACCCGCACCGCGCCGGCCGCCGACTCCGCCGGGCCCGGCGTCCGCTTCGGCGTGGTCTCCTGCTCGAACTGGGAGTCCGGCTACTTCTCCGCCTACCGCCACCTCGCGGCCCGCTCCGACCTGGACGCGGTCCTCCACCTCGGCGACTACATCTACGAGTACGCCACCGGCGCCTACCCCGAGGCGAAGTACGTCGTCCGGCAGCACGAGCCGCGCCACGAGATCCTCACGCTGGCCGACTACCGCACCCGGCACGGGAAGTACAAGACGGACGCCGACCTCCAGGCGATGCACGCGGCGCACCCGATCGTCGCCATCTGGGACGACCACGAGTTCGCCAACGACGCCTGGTCGGGCGGGGCCGAGAACCACACCCCCGGCGCCGAGGGCGACTGGGCGGCCCGGGTGGCCGCCGCGAAGCAGGCGTACTTCGAGTGGATGCCGGTCCGCACCTCCACGGAGGGCACGGTCTTCCGGCGCCTGCGCTTCGGCAAGCTGGCCGATCTGCACCTGCTGGACCTGCGCTCGTTCCGCTCCGCGCCGGCGAAGACGGGCAGCGGCACGGTGGACGACCCGGAGCGGTCCATCACCGGCCGCGCACAGCTGGACTGGCTGAAGGCCGGTCTGGCCGGTTCGGACGCGACCTGGCAGCTGGTCGGCACCTCGGTGATGATCTCGCCGGTCGCCTTCGGCTCCCTGCCGGCGTACCTCCTGGAGCCGCTCGCCGGGCTCCTCGGCCTGCCGAAGGAGGGGATCGCGGTCAACGTCGACCAGTGGGACGGCTACACCGACGACCGCAAGGAGCTGCTGGCGCACCTGACCGAGCGGGCGATCCGGAACACGGTCTTCCTGACCGGCGACATCCACATGGCCTGGGCCAACGACGTGCCGGTGAAGGCCGCGACGTACCCGCTCTCGGCCTCGGCGGCGACCGAGTTCGTGGTCACCTCGGTGACCTCGGACAACCTCGACGACCTGCTGCACGTGGCCCCGGGGACGCTCTCGGTGGTGGCCGCGGGCGCCGTGAAGACCGCCAACCGCCATGTGAAGTGGGTGGACATGGACCACCACGGCTACGGCGTGCTCGACGTGACGGCCGCGCGCTCGCAGATGGACTACTACACGGTCTCCGACAAGACGGACCCGGCCGCGACGGCGTCCTGGGCGCGCTCGTACCGGACGCTGAGCGGAACGCAGCGTGTCGAGCGGGTGTACCAGCCGGTGCTCTGAGCGATGCCTTAACGGCGATTTTCAGCCATGATCCCTTTTGTTAACGGGGGATCACATGGCTACGGCGGGTGGTGGGTTCCGGAGATCGAATCCGGACACACCACCCGCCTCTGTCACTTCGTTCGTTACGTCCCCGTCTCAAACCCTGGGAGCGACGGAAGTTTTTCTTCCCGATGACCCGAATTGCCCCACGAATGATTGGGCTTGATCGCTCCTCGGCGACCCCTGACATGGACGCGTAACCTCCCCGGCGTGGCGAGGAAGTTCCTCGCAACCACCCCCCGCGAGGAGTCACCCGTGCGTGCTCTTGTCCGTATATCGCCGCGCATGTCCCGTCGTGTGCTCGGCACCGCCGTGATGGCCGGAACCCTGGCCCTGGCCCCGCTGTCCGCCCCGGCGGCCACCCCGTCGACCACCACGCTGGCCTCGGCCGAGAAGTGCGCGGACGGCGCCACCGCCCTGTCCGGCGCCCGCAAGGCGAAGGGCAACTCCACCGAGGCCGAGCCCAACGCCGTCAGCGCCGCCCAGGCCAAGGCCATGGACGACGACCTGAAGAAGAAGGTCGCCGCCGCCCGGAACTCCGGCCGCCTCAGCGCCTCCTCCCTCGCCGCCGGCGCCACGATCCCCGTCTACTTCCACGTGATCCACAGCGGCACGACGGGCAAGCTCAGCGCCACCGCCATCAACAACCAGATGGCCGTCCTCAACGCCGCCTACTCGGGCCAGGGCACCGGCAACGTCAACTCGGGCTTCCAGTTCTCCCTGGCCGGCACCGACTACACGGACAACGCCACCTGGTACAACATCACCGACGGCACCCAGGCCGAGAAGGACATGAAGACCGCCCTGCGCAAGGGCGGCGCGAACGCCCTGAACATCTACACCGCCAACCTCGGCGGCGGCCTCCTCGGCTGGGCGACCTTCCCGTCCTCGTACAAGTCCGCCCCGAACATGGACGGCGTCGTCATCCTCGACGCCTCGCTCCCGGGCGGCTCCGCCGCCAACTACAACGAGGGCGACACCGCCACCCACGAGGTCGGCCACTGGATGGGCCTGTACCACACCTTCCAGGGCGGCTGCACCGGCAACGGCGACTACGTCTCCGACACCCCGGCCGAGAAGAGCGCCGCCTTCGAGTGCCCGACCGGCCGTGACACCTGCACCTCCAAGCCCGGTGTGGACCCGATCCACAACTTCATGGACTACACGTACGACTCCTGCATGTACCAGTTCACCGCCGGCCAGGTGGCCCGCATGAACGACGCCTGGGTCGCGTACCGCGCCTGACGGACCGTCCGCGCGAAAAGGGGTGTGGCCCCGGGGAGTTCCCCGGGGCCACACCCCTTTTCCGCACTCTCCTGCGCCCTACAGGCTGTCGATGAAGGACAGCGCGACCGCCCAGGTCCGCTCCGCCGCCTCCGCGTCGTAGTCCGGCAGCTCCGGGTCCGTGTAGATGTGCCCCGCGCCCCGGTAGCGGTAGATCTCCACGTCCGCCCCGGCCTTGCGCATCTGGAGGTACCAGGAGGACAGCCAGTCGTCCGTCTCGAAGGGGTCCGGCTCGGCCACGTGCAGCTGGACCGGCAGCTCGTCCACCGAGGCGGACTCCGCGAGGTCCGAGGTGCCGTGGAACAGCAGCAGCCCGCGCGCCCTCTCGTCACCGAGCGCCAGGGTCTGCGCGATCGAGGCCCCGAGCGAGAGGCCCATGTAGACCAGGCCCCGCTCGGAGTACGGCGCGGCGGCCAGGACCGCCCGCTTCAGCAGCTCGTCCTTGCCGATCTCGTCCCGGAGCGCCACGCCCTCCTCGACGGTCCCGACCGTCCGGCCGTCGTAGAGGTCCGGGGTCCAGACCTGGTGCCCGGCGGCCCGGAGCCGCTCGGCGGCCGCCTCGACGGAAGGGGTCAGCCCGTAGGCCGAGTGGAAGAGCATGATGTCCATGCGTCCCATCCTGCCACCCGGCGCCGACGGCACCGGGCAGGCCCCGGAGGCGTCAGCGCATGCTGCGCACGTCCAGGTGGCGCAGCACCCGGTCCACCACCTCGGGGTCGGCGCCCGGCTCGCTGCGGGCCGAGAGGACCTCGTGCCGGGCGGCCGACATCAGCTCCCGCTGGATCCGCTGCACCGCCTTGAACCGCTTGCTCCGCTCCAGGAACGCGGCCCGCCGCTCGTCGTCCACCATGTCGGGGCTGATCCTCGCCCCGATGTCGTACGCCCCGCGCAGCAGCCGCTCCTGGACCTCCTCGGGCAGCTCCTCGACCTCCTCGATCTCCTTGAGCCTGCGCTTGGCCGCCTTCGCCGCGCGGATCGCGAGCTCCCGCTCCAGGGCGCGTTCGGTCTCCGTGTCGGCCCGCACCCCGAGCCGCTTGACCAGCCAGGGCAGGGTGAGGCCCTGGAGGACGAGAGTGGCGATGATCACGCAGAAGGCGATGAAGACGATCTCGTCGCGGCCGGGGAAGGGCGAGCCGTCGTCGGTGGTGAACGGGATGGCGAGGGCGAGCGCCACCGAGGCCACCCCGCGCATCCCCGCCCACCACATGACGACGGTCTCCCGCCAGCTCATCGGGATCTCCTCGTCGACGTCCCGCAGCGTGTGCAGCCGCTTCGCCAGCCAGGTGGCGGGAAGCAGCCACAGGAGCCGGACGCCGACGACCACGCCGACCACGGCGGCGCCCCAGCCGAGCATCTCCCAGCCGCGCCCCTCCGCGACCCCGAAGACGTGGACGAGCTCCAGGCCGATGAGGCCGAAGGCGATGCCGGTGACGAGGGTGTCGACGATCTGCCAGAAGGTCTGTCCGGCGAGCCGGCCCATGACGTCGTCGGCGTCGGCCGCGTGCTCGGCCAGGAAGAGGGCGGTGACCAGGACGGCGAGGACGCCGGAGCCGTGCAGCTCCTCGGCGATCACGTAGCTCACGAAGGGGACGAGGAGGGTGAGGCCGGTCTGCAGGGTGACGTCGCCGAGGAATCCGATGAGCTTGTTGGAGAGCCAGCCGAGCGCCAGGCCGATGACGACGGCGACCACGGCGGACAGCACGAACTCGCCCAGCGCCTCGGGCCAGGAGAAGGAGCCGCTGACGGTGGCGGCGATCGCCACGTGGTAGAGCACGATCGCGGTGACGTCGTTGAAGAGGCCCTCGCCCTCCAGGATCGACACGAGCCGGCGGGGCAGCCCCAGCGAACCGGCCACGGCGGTGGCGGCCACCGGGTCCGGCGGCGCCACGAGCGCGCCGAGCGCCAGCGCGGCCGCCAGCGGAAGGCCGGGCACCAGCGAGTGCGCGACCGCGCCGACGGCGGCCGTGGTGACGAAGACCAGGGCGACGGCGAGCAGGAAGATGGGCCGTCTGTTGGCCGCGAACTGCCGCCAGGAGGTCCGCTGCACGGAGGCGTACAGGAGCGGCGGCAGGACCAGCGGGAGGATGAACTCCGGCGGGACGTCGACGTTCGGCACGAACGGCAGGAAGGCCAGCACGATCCCGACGAGGGTCATCAGGACGGGCGCGGGCAGCCCGAGCCGTTCGCCGAGCGGCACGGTGAGCAGGGCGCCGAGGAGCAGCAGGAAGAGCAGGGCCAATTGATCCACGGCCCCACCCTGTCACGTACGTCCGTTTTGAAGGCAATCGCCCCCTGCTGAACGTTTGACGGCGCGCGGGGCGACCTCTCCCGCCGGACGTTCTACAGCGCGCGCCTCATGGCCCGGTGCGGGATGCCCGCGTCCGGGAACTCCGGGCCGTACACCTCGTAGCCGAGCCGCTCGTAGAAGCCCAGCGCGTGGGTCTGCGCATGCAGGTCGACGGCGCTCAGACCGCGCTCCCGCGCCGCGTCCTCGACGGCCCGCACGAGCGCCGCGCCGACCCCGAGGCCGCGCGCGGCCTTGGCGACGGCGAGTCGGCCGAGGGAGCCCACCGAGGCGTCGCCGCCGGTCTTGCCGACCGCGTCCGCCCCGTACAGCAGGCGTCCGGTGCCCAGCGACAGTCCGTCCGCGCGCACCGCGAGGACGTGCACCGCGGTGGCGTCGTACGTGTCGTACTCCAGCTCCCGCGGGACGCCCTGCTCCTCGACGAAGACCTCGCGGCGCACCGCGAAGCAGGCCTCCCTGTCCCCTTCGCCGACCGCCTCGCGGACGGTGTAGGCGTCGCTCACCGGCTCTCCGAGGCGATCCGGTCGAGGGCCTTCTGCAGGTCCGCCGGGTAGGTGCTGGAGAACTCGACCCAGGACCCGTCGGCCGGGTGCTCGAAGCCGAGGCGGACGGCGTGCAGCCACTGCCGGGTCAGGCCGAGGCGCTTGGCGAGCGTCGGGTCGGCGCCGTAGGTGAGGTCGCCGACGCAGGGGTGGCGGTGGGCGGACATGTGCACCCGGATCTGGTGGGTGCGGCCCGTCTCCAGCTTGATGTCGAGCAGCGAGGCCGAGCGGTACGCCTCGATGAGGTCGTAGTGCGTGACCGAGGGCTTGCCGTCGGCGGTGACCGCCCACTTGTAGTCGTGGTTCGGGTGCCGGCCGATCGGCGCGTCGATGGTGCCGCTCATCGGGTCCGGGTGGCCCTGGACCAGCGCGTTGTAGCGCTTGTCGACCACGCGCTCCTTGAACTGGCGCTTGAGCGAGGTGTACGCGTACTCCGACTTGGCGACCACCATCAGACCGGAGGTGCCGACGTCGAGGCGGTGCACGATGCCCTGGCGCTCGGCGGCGCCGGAGGTGGAGATCCGGTACCCGGCGGCGGCGAGGCCGCCGATGACCGTGGTGCCGGTCCAGCCGGGGCTGGGGTGCGCGGCGACGCCGACCGGCTTCATGATCACGACGATGTCGTCGTCGTCGTGGATGATCTCCATGCCCTCGACGGGCTCGGCCACGACCTGCACGGGCGCGGCCGCGCCCGGCATCTCGACCTCGAGCCACGCGCCGCCGCTGACCCGCTCGGACTTGCCGACGACGGAGCCGTCGACCTGGACCTTCCCTGCGGCGGCCAGCTCGGCCGCCTTCGTACGGGAGAACCCGAACATACGGGCGATGGCGGCGTCGACGCGCTCGCCCTCCAGGCCATCGGGAACGGGCAGCGTGCGGATCTCGGGACTCGTGCTCACCCGTCGAGTATGCCTTGTCAGTCCTTGTGGACGGTGCCGTCCGGGTCCAGACCCCGGAACGACAGGATGACGATCAGGATGCCGCCGCAGACGATCGCCGAGTCGGCGAGGTTGAAGACGGCGAAGTGCGCGGGGGCGATGAAGTCCACGACCGCGCCCTCGAAGACCCCCGGCGAGCGGAAGATCCGGTCCGTGAGGTTGCCGAGCGCCCCGCCGAGCAGCAGGCCCAGCGCGATCGCCCAGGGCAGGCTGTAGAGCTTCCGCGCCAGCCGGATGATCACGACGATCACGGTGGCCGCGATGCAGGTGAAGATGATCGTGAAGGCCTCGCCCATGCCGAAGGCGGCGCCCGGGTTCCGGATGGCGTCGAGCCGCAGCAGGTCGCCGACCAGCTCGATCGGCTCGTGGCCCTCCAGCTTGGCGACCACCAGCATCTTGCTGCCGAGGTCGAGCAGGTAGGCGAGGACGGCCACGACGAAGAGGGCGACGATCCTGCGCCTGCCCCTGGGCCGCTCCTCGGGAGCGGCCGTGCCCTCGGGAGCGGCCGTCTCGTCGGCCCCTGCTGAATCCGGCGTACCGATGATGCGCTCCGCCTCTGCCACGTGAGTGAGTCCCTCGACCTCGATGCCTGACCGTGCCCCGAGGGTACGGCACAGGCGTACGAGACCGGCAGCCGAGATCGTCAGCCGCGCCGCTCCTGCCGCTGTTTGTCCTCGACGCAGAGCGTGGCCCGCGGGAAGGCCTGCATCCGCGCCTTGCCGATCGGCTTCCCGCACACCTCGCAGAGGCCGTACGTGCCCGCGTCGAGCCGCTCCAGGGCGTGCTCGGTCTGCTCCAGCATCTCCCGGGCGTTCGCCGCGAGGGCCAGCTCGTGCTCGCGCGTGATGTTCTTGGTGCCGGTGTCGGCCTGGTCGTCCCCGGCGCCGTCGCCGGAGTCCCGCATCAGGCCGGTCAGCTCCTCCTGGGAATGGACGAGCTCGCTGCGCAGCCGCAGCACCTCCGACTGGAGGACGTCGCGGGCCTCGGCGACCTCCGCCGGCGTCCACGGGTCCTCGCCGGGACGCACCGCGAGCTCACCGGCCCGCGCCGGGGGCACCGCCGCCCCGTCCCCGACGGTCGTGACGCCACCCGTGGTCTTCTTCGCTGCCACCGTCCTGGCTCCTGTCTGCTTCTTCGCGGCGGTCGCCTTCCGCGCGACCGCCTTCTTCGCCCCGGCCTTCCTGGCCGGCGTCTTCGGGGCCGAGACCTCGTCGGCGGAATCCACCGCAGCGGCCTTCTTCGAGGCCGGGGCCTCGCCGACGGGGTCTGCCGCAGCGGCCTTCTTCGAAGCCGGGGCCTCGTCGGCGGGGTCCGTCGCCGCGGCCTTCTTCGGGGCCGTGGCCTCGGAGGTCGTCTTGCGGGCCGCGGGTTTCCTGGCGGGTGCCTTCTTCGCGACCGTCTTGCGGGCCTGCGTCTTCTTCGCGACCCGCTTCCCGTCGACCGTCGACTTCTTGCCGGCCACGTCCTTGACGGACACGTCCTCGGCGACCCCGGCCGCGCCGGCGGAACCGGCGACCGAGGTCTTCTTCGCGGCGGTCTTCTTCGCCACCATGTCGCGGCCCCTTCACATTTTGTGATCTTGCTCGCGAATCGTGCTGGGACGATAAATCGGCCCAAGGCCCGCGGCAACGGGGCACGCCGCCGTTCCCACCCGCCCCCGCTCCCCGCGGGGCGGGCCTGCCTCCGTTGTGCCCAGCTCCCCGCCCGGTTATCCGTCCCGCCCCTCCCCCACATGGGCGCACGCGAAGTCCGGCACGGCCCGTATGGCCATTCGGGTCACGGGAAAACCGGTCTGCCGCCTCTCCCCGGGCCCCGTACACTGGCTCCAGCGAAAGGCTTGGATGGGGACGAGTAGCGTCGCAAGCAGCCATGAGCGACCCGGGGACGGTGAGAGCCCGGGGGCGAGCCCGATGTGAAGCATCACCCCGGAGCCGTCGGAAGAAAGCCGCGCGACAGCGCGGTGACTAGACCCGGCGTCGCGACCCCAATGAGGGGGCTCAGGGCGTCCGCGCCCGGGGCCAAGGAGGGTGGTACCGCGGGAGCAGTGCTCTCGTCCCTCCGGACGGAAACGTGGCACATCCGCCGGAGGAAGATCGATGTCTTCGCAGTACCGCCAGGTACCCGCCCAGGTAGACCTGTCCGCCCTCGAGCACGCCGTGCTCGACTTCTGGCGCGACAACAAGGTCTTCGCCAAGACCCTGGAGCAGTCCGAGGGACGCCCCGAGTGGGTGTTCTACGAGGGCCCGCCCACCGCCAACGGCATGCCCGGTGCCCACCACATCGAGGCCCGCGTCTTCAAGGACGTGTTCCCCCGCTTCCGGACCATGCGCGGCTACCACGTGGCCCGCAAGGCCGGCTGGGACTGCCACGGCCTGCCGGTCGAGCTCGCCGTCGAGAAGGAGCTCGGCTTCTCCGGCAAGAAGGACATCGAGGCGTACGGCATCGCCGAGTTCAACGAGAAGTGCCGCGAGTCCGTGACCCGGCACACCGACGCCTTCGCCGAGCTCACGACCCGCATGGGCTACTGGGTCGACCTCGACGACGCGTACCGGACCATGGACCCCTCGTACATCGAGTCGGTCTGGTGGTCGCTCAAGCAGATCTTCGAGAAGGACCTGCTGGTCCAGGACCACCGCGTCGCCCCCTGGTGCCCCCGCTGCGGCACCGGCCTCTCCGACCACGAGCTGGCGCAGGGCTACGAGACGGTCGTCGACCCCTCCGTGTACGTGCGCTTCCCGCTCACCTCCGGCCCGCTCGCCGGCAAGGCGGCGCTCCTCGTCTGGACGACGACCCCGTGGACCCTGGTGTCCAACACGGCGGTCGCCGCGCACCCCGAGGTGACCTACGTGGTCGCCACCGACGGCGACGAGCGCGTCGTCGTCGCCCAGCCGCTGGTCGAGAAGGCCCTCGGCGAGGGCTGGGTCACCACGGGCGAGTCCTTCACGGGCGCGGAGATGGAGCGCTGGACCTACCAGCGCCCCTTCGAGCTCGTCGAGTTCCCGGCCGAGGCGCACTACGTCGTCAACGCCGAGTACGTGACGACCGAGGACGGCACGGGTCTGGTCCACCAGTCCCCCGCCTTCGGTGAGGACGACCTCAAGGTCTGCAAGGCGTACGGCCTGCCGGTCGTCAACCCGGTCCGCCCCGACGGCACCTTCGAGGAGGACGTGCCGCTGGTCGGCGGCGTCTTCTTCAAGAAGGCCGACGAGGCCCTCACCGCCGACCTGGACGCGCGCGGCCTGCTCTTCAAGCACATCGCGTACGAGCACAGCTACCCGCACTGCTGGCGCTGCCACACGGCGCTGCTGTACTACGCGCAGCCGTCCTGGTACATCCGCACGACCGCGGTCAAGGACCGGATGCTGGCGGAGAACGAGCGGACGAACTGGTTCCCGGAGTCGGTCAAGCACGGCCGCTTCGGCGACTGGCTGACGAACAACGTCGACTGGGCGCTCTCCCGCAACCGCTACTGGGGCACCCCGCTGCCGATCTGGCGCTGCGAGGACGACCACCTGACCTGCGTGGGCTCGCGCGCGGAGCTCACCGAGCTGACGGGCACCGACCAGTCGGAGCTCGACCCGCACCGCCCGTTCATCGACGCGGTCACCTTCCCGTGCCCCACCTGCTCGAAGACCGCCACCCGCGTGCCGGAGGTCATCGACGCCTGGTACGACTCGGGCTCCATGCCGTTCGCGCAGTACGGCTACCCGTACAAGAACAAGGAACTCTTCGAGTCCCGCTACCCGGCGCAGTTCATCTCCGAGGCCATCGACCAGACCCGCGGCTGGTTCTACACGCTGATGGCGGTCGGCACCCTGGTCTTCGACAAGTCGTCCTACGAGAACGTGGTCTGCCTCGGCCACATCCTCGCCGAGGACGGCCGGAAGATGTCCAAGCACCTGGGCAACATCCTCCAGCCGATCCCGCTGATGGACCAGCACGGCGCCGACGCCGTCCGCTGGTTCATGGCGGCCGGCGGCTCCCCGTGGGCGGCGCGCCGCGTCGGCCACGGCACGATCCAGGAGGTCGTGCGCAAGACCCTCCTCACGTACTGGAACACGGTCGCCTTCCAGGCGCTGTACGCCCGGACGTCCGGCTGGGCGCCGAGCGCGGCGGACCCGGCGCCGGCCGAGCGCACGGTCCTCGACCGCTGGCTGCTCTCCGAGCTGAACACGCTGGTCGCCGAGACGACCGAGGCGATGGAGTCGTACGACACCCAGCGCACCGGCAAGCTCATCTCGGCCTTCGTCGACGACCTCTCCAACTGGTACGTGCGCCGCTCGCGCCGCCGCTTCTGGCAGGGCGACGCCTCCGCGCTCCGCACGCTCCACGACGTCATCGAGACGGTCACCCGCCTGATGGCCCCGCTGACCCCGTTCATCACCGAGCGGGTCTGGCAGGACCTGGTGGTGCCGGTCACGCCGGACGCCCCGGAGTCGGTCCACCTGGCGACCTGGCCCGAGGCGGACGCCGCCCTGATCGACGGCACGCTCTCGGAGCAGATGCTCCTGGTCCGCCGCCTGGTCGAGCTGGGCCGGGCGACGCGGGCGGAGTCGGGCGTGAAGACCCGCCAGCCGCTGTCCCGCGCGCTGGTCGCGGCGACGGGCTTCTCGGCCCTGTCGCCGGAGCTCCAGGCCCAGATCACGGAGGAGCTGAACGTCTCCTCCCTGGCCTCCCTTTCGGAGGTCGGCGGTTCGCTCGTCGACACGACGGCCAAGGCGAACTTCCGCGCGCTCGGCAAGCGCTTCGGCAAGGGCGTCCAGGACGTGGCGAAGGCGGTCGCGGCGGCCGACGCGGCGGCCCTCTCGCTGGCGCTGCGCTCCGGCGAGGCGGCCCTCGTGGTGAACGGCGAGGAGATCACCGTCACCCCCGAGGAGATCATCATCACGGAGACCCCCCGCGAGGGCTGGTCCGTCGCCTCCGACTCCGGCGCGACGGTCGCCCTCGACCTGGAGATCACCCCCGAGCTCCGCCGCGCGGGCCTCGCCCGTGACGCGATCCGCCTCATCCAGGAGGCCCGCAAGAACAGCGGCCTCGACGTCGCGGACCGCATCGCGCTGCGCTGGACCTCCGCCTCCCCGGAGACGGCCGAGGCCCTCACGGCCCACGCCGAGCTGATCGCGGACGAGGTGCTCGCGACGGACTACGCCTCCGGCGAGGCCGACGACACCTACGGTCCCGCCTTCGAGGACGAGGGCCTGGCCCTCGCCTTCCGCCTCCGCAAGGCCTGACACCCCCGAAGGGCCCGGCACCGCTCGGTGCCGGGCCCTTCGGCGTACCCCGCACCCGCCGGGCGGGGTACGCCGAAGGGCCGGTTCCCCTGGGGGAACCGGCCCTTCAAGACTGCCGACGGCTACGCGCTCAGCACGCGTGAACCCGCCGCGTCAGTTGTCGTCCTCGTCGATCAGGAAGCCCCGCATCGGCGCCGGCGCCTGCTGCATCGGCTGGGGTGCCTGCGGACGGACCGGAGCCATCGGCTGGGTCATCGCCGGGGACATCTGCTGCTGGCCGCCGTAGGACGGGGCACCGCCCATGGACGGGGCACCGCCCATCGCGCCGTTGCCGCCGTAGGACGGCGCGCTCGCGCCCGCCGAGGCCATCGACGGGGCCGGCGGCAGGGAGGCCGTGGCCGGGGTGCGCGGCGGAGCCAGCGAGTCGTCCGCCTGGGTCTCCAGCTGACGCAGCTGGGACTCCAGGTAGGACTTCAGACGCGTGCGGTACTCGCGCTCGAAGCCGCGCAGGTCCTCGACCTTGCGCTCCAGCGTGGCGCGGGCGGACTCCAGGGAGCCCATCGCGACGCGGTGCTTCTCCTGCGCGTCCCGCTCAAGAGCGTCCGCCTTGGCGCGGGCGTCCCGCTCCAGGCCCTCGGCGCGCGAGCGCGCCTCGCCGACGATCTTGTTGGCCTCGGAGCGCGCCTCGGCGATCGCCTGGTCGGCGGTCTGCTGGGCGAGCGAGAGGACACGCGCGGCACTGTCGCCACCGGGGCCCTGCTGCGGCTGCGGCTGCTGCATCTGCGGCGGCATCTGCTGCTGCATCTGCTGCTGCGGGTGACCCATGGGGCCGCCCTGCATCGGACCGGGACCCATCGGACCGCCCTGCATGGGGCCGCCCTGCATCGGGCCGGGGCCCATGGGGCCGCCCTGCATGGGGCCGGGGGGAAGCGCGGGGGCACCGGACGGCAGCTGCGGCGGACCCATCTGCGGCTGCTGCTGCTGGGCCGGCGGTCCGGATATGGCGGCGGGCACCGGCGCGCCGGGACCGACGGGACGATCCTGCGGCTCCGGGGGCTTGCGCATGCCCTGCTGCTGGTTCTGCGCGGCGGCACGCGTCGCGGCGGCCAGCTTGGCGCGCAGGTCCTCGTTCTCGCGGAGCAGGCGGGTCAGTTCGGCTTCGACCTCGTCGAGGAAGGCATCGACCTCGTCCTCGTCATAGCCTTCTCGAAGGCGGACGGTCGTGAACTGCTTGTTCCGCACGTCCTCGGGGGTCAGCGGCATCTCTTCTTCACCTCTACGTAGTCGTCGGCAGTCGGCAAGACCGTATCGTCCACTTGTTCCTCCACCATCACCCCGCGAAGCGGCTCACGATGGAGATCAGGATGTAGACGATGATCATCAGAACGAAGAAGGACAGGTCGAGTGCCACGCCCCCGAGACGCAACGGCGGGATCAGTCGCCGCAGAAGCTTGAGCGGTGGATCGGTGACAGTGTAGGTGGCCTCAAGGACGACCACCATCGCCTTACCGGGTTGCCATGAACGGGCGAACTGGAAGACGTAGTCCATGACAAGCCGGACGATCAGGAGGACGAGGAAGCACATCAGCACGATGTAGACCACCTGTAGTGCGACGCCCATCCCGCGTTTCCCTCTCCCCTGGCTTCCGTGCTCTCGCTTGTCCGGCCGCTTCGCGACCGGTCCGTCCGGTTCTCGTGTTCTCAGCTCTGGTTGAAGAATCCGCCCTCTGCGATCCGGGCCTTGTCCTCCGCCGTGACATCGACGTTAGCAGGCGACAACAGGAACACCTTCTGCGTCACGCGCTCAATGCTGCCATGGAGCCCGAAGACGAGTCCGGCGGCAAAGTCGACAAGTCGCTTCGCGTCCGTGTCGTCCATCTCCGTGAGGTTCATGATCACGGGGGTGCCCTCACGGAAGTGTTCCCCGATGGTACGGGCCTCGTTGTAGGTCCGCGGGTGCAGCGTGGTGATGCGGTACGGCTCCCGCTCGGACACGACCTTGGGCATGATCACCGGTGCGTTCTTCTCCAGGCTCGGGCGTTCGGGTGTGATGGATGCCACGGGGGCAATTCGGGCCGGACGTCCGCTTTCGGCGAGCACCGGGACAGAATGGGCAATCGGCTCCCGGGGGGCCGGAGGCTGCACCACTCGCACCGGCTCCTCGCGCTCCACCTGGCGCGGGGGGGTGTGGCGCCGGTCGCGCTCGGGCTCCGGCTCCAGCTCGGGTTCGAAGTCGTCGTCGGGGTCGAAGCCCCGGCCGTCGTACCCATCGTCCTCCACGAGGCCGAGGTAGACCGCCATCTTGCGCATCGCGCCGGCCATTCTCTGAGTCCTCCGCTCTGTGGTGGATCGGCCTTGTCACCAAGTGCCGGCGATCCACGGGCCATCCCGCCGTTCTGCGGAATGACCATATTTTCTGCTGTGGTCCGACTTGCTTCGCGACGTTACCCGAGCTTCGGGCGGACGCCGAGTACCGCCGTACCGACGCGTACGTGTGTCGCCCCGGCAGCGACGGCCTCCTCGAGGTCCGCGCTCATCCCTGCTGACACCATGTTCGCAGCCGGACGGGTCGCGCGCAGGACAGTCGACAAATCCATCAGCCGGTCGAAGGCCGCGCGTTGCCGGCCGGCGTACTCCCCGGCGAGCGGGGCGACGGTCATCAGTCCGTCGAGCCGCAGTCCGGGCGCGGCGTCCACGGCCGCGGCCAACTCCTCGATCCCGTCCGGCGCGATGCCGCCGCGGTCGCCCCGCTCGCCGGACCCGGCGTCGAGCGCGACCTGGAGGAGGCAGCCGATCTCGCGGCCCTCCTTCTCCGCGGCCGCGGAGAGGGAGGAAACGAGCTTCAAACGGTCGACGGACTGCACCACATCGGCATAACCCACCACGGATCTGACCTTGTTGGTCTGCAACTGGCCCACGAAGTGCCAGGTCAGGTCGAGATCGGCACAGGCGGCCGCCTTGGGGGCGGCGTCCTGGTCCCGGTTCTCGGCGACGTGCCGGACGCCGAGCTCGTGCAGGAGTCTGACGTCGCTCGCGGGGTAGGTCTTGGTGACCACGATCAGGGTCACCTCCTCCCGCGCGCGCCCGGCGGCGGCGCACGCGGCGGCGATGCGCTCCTCCACCCGGGCCAGGTTCGCGGCGAGTTCCGACTTGCGGTCCGTCATCAGCTCTTTCCTGCCAACCAGACATATCCCGCGAGTCGCCCGGTGGTGCGGTCGCGGCGGTACGAGTAGTGGTCGCGCGATTCCAGGGTGCAGACCCCGGCGTCCGCGACGTCCCGGACCCCGAGCCGCTCCAGCTGCGCGCGCACTCCGGCGGCGACGTCGACGGCGGGGGTGCCCCAGGAGGTCTCGGCGTACGCGGCCGGTTCGACGGCGGCGACCTCGGCGCGCATCGCCTCCGGCACTTCGTAGCACCGGCCGCAGACGGCGGGTCCGGTGCGGGCGACGATCCGGGCGGGGTCGGCGCCGAGCCCCACCATCGCCGCGACGGCGGCGGGGACGACTCCGGCGACCATCCCGGGCCGTCCCGCGTGGGCGGCCGAGACGACTCCGGCGACGGGGTCGGCCAGCAGAACCGGGACGCAGTCCGCGGTGAGGACGGCGAGGCCGAGTCCGGGCCGGGCGGTGACGATCGCGTCGACGGACGGGATCTCCCCGTCCCCCCACGGTCCGTCGACCTCGGCGACGTCGGCGCCGTGGACCTGGTTCATCCAGACCACCCGCGCCGGGTCGAGCCCGAGCGAGCGGGCGGCGGTCCCCCGGTTGGCGAGGACGGCCTCCGGGTCGTCCCCGACCGCCCCGCCGAGGTTGAGCTCCTCGTACGGAACGGCGCTCACCCCGCCCCACCGGTCGGTGAAGGCGAAGTGGGCGCCGTTCGCGTCGAAGCGCTGCCCTATCACTTCAGGAAGTCCGGGACGTCCAGCTCCTCGGCCTGGCTGTCCGCGTACGGACGGGCCGGCGGGACGACCGGCGGGGCCGGCGTCAGCGGGGTCTCGTTGACGACCGGGGCGGGCTCGACCGGGACCGGGGCCGGCTCCTCGCGCGGGGCGAGCGTGCCGAGGCCGCCCAGCGGGCGGGGGGTCTCGGTGATGCGGGGCGCCGGGGCCGGCTCCTCGCGCTTGGCCGAGACCGAGCCGATGATGTTGTCCCGGCGGGCCGGCGGCTGGCCGCCGTCGAAGCCGGCCGCGATGACGGTGACCCGGACCTCGTCGCCGAGGGCGTCGTCGATGACGGCGCCGAAGATGATGTTGGCCTCGGGGTGGGCCGCCTCGCTGACCAGCTGCGCGGCCTCGTTGATCTCGAAGAGACCGAGGTCGCTGCCGCCGGAGATGGAGAGCAGCACGCCGCGGGCGCCGTCGATGGAGGCCTCCAGGAGCGGCGAGGAGATCGCCATCTCGGCCGCCGCCACCGCGCGGTCGTCGCCGCGGGCGGAGCCGATGCCCATGAGTGCCGAACCGGCCTCGGACATGACCGACTTGACGTCGGCGAAGTCGAGGTTGATCAGACCCGGGGTGGTGATGAGGTCGGTGATGCCCTGGACACCGCTCAGGAGGACCTGGTCGGCCGACTTGAAGGCGTCGAGCACGGAGACCTGGCGGTCCGAGATCGACAGCAGTCGGTCGTTCGGGATGACGATGAGGGTGTCGACCTCTTCGCGGAGCTCGGCGATGCCGTCCTCCGCCTGGTTGGCGCGACGGCGGCCCTCGAAGGTGAACGGGCGGGTGACCACGCCGATCGTCAGGGCGCCGAGCGAGCGCGCGATGTTGGCGACGACGGGCGCGCCGCCGGTGCCGGTGCCGCCGCCTTCGCCTGCGGTGACGAAGACCATGTCGGCCCCCTTGAGGACCTCCTCGATCTCCTCACGGTGGTCCTCTGCCGCCTTGCGACCGACGGCCGGGTTGGCCCCGGCCCCGAGGCCGCGGGTCAGTTCACGACCGACGTCGAGCTTGACGTCGGCGTCGCTCATCAACAGCGCCTGCGCGTCGGTGTTGATCGCGATGAACTCGACGCCCTTGAGGCCGACCTCGATCATTCGGTTGATGGCATTGACACCACCGCCGCCGACACCGATGACCTTGATGACTGCGAGGTAGTTCTGCGGTGCTGCCACGTCGAAGGCCTCTCGCCTCGAGTTACGTGTCGTCGCTGCGCGGTTGGTCGCGCCGCTCCGACGGATGCCGATTGGGACGGTCCGAATAGCCGACCCGAACCCTAACGTTGAAGTTTAGGGTTACCAGTGTCGCTGTTCGTTGGACTCTTCCGAACAGGACACTAAGTCGACAAGTGGCGCACGTTCAACGAACACGCCGAACCTCCCGTTTTTCTTTTCACCCTATGTGATCACCCGTAGCGCTGGCCAACCAGGGTGCTGGCCAGCGGAGATGCCCGTCAACTTCAGGACGAGGCGGGCGCTGTGGGGGCACTTACGTCGAAGTGCCCCGCTTTGGGAGTGGCCTTCATGAGGGCGGTCAGCACCCGCGCCTTGACGGGCCCGTGCTCACCACTGCCCCAGAAGACCGTTCGCCCCCTGGTCAGCTCCAGAGTGACGGAGTCGTACGAGGTGATGCGCACGACACGAGTGTCCCGGGCGATTTCCGCCGGGAGTTCACCCCGGACGCGGACCGCCTCCTGGAGCAACCGGTCCGCGCCGAAACGGCGGAGACTCGGCGAGGAGGCGCTGTCGAGGACGAGCCGGGGTACGCCGCGGGGGGCGGTGTCGACCGTGGCGAACCGCATGCCCGTCGAGTCCACTTCGGTGAACTTTCCGCCCTTTTCAACCAGGAGAACGGGCTGCCGTTCCGTCACTTTCAGCCCGATTCCGTGCGGCCATGACCGCACGACGTCGATCGACTCGATCCGCGGCAGCCGCTGCCGGAGCCGGGCCTCGATCGCGTCGGTGTCGACGGTGACGAGCGGGGCGCCCATCGGGACCGCGGCGACCGCCTCGACCTCGGCCGGGATCAGCACCCCGGTGCCGGAAGTCTTCACACGTTCTACACGGAACCAGGTCGATCCGTAGAGCGCCCAGACCCCGCCGACCACGACCGCGACGAGAGCGAGCACCACGAGGAGCACCCGGGGGGCGGGCAAGCGGAATCGACGATTCCGGTTGCCCGTGCCGGACTTCCGCTCCGACGGCCCCTTCGACTTCCTCGTCCCGCTCTTCTCCGCGGTCGTCGGTCCGGCTGCCACCCGGTGCCTCCTGCCTCGGCCGCCCGTCAGCGGGCGGCGATCGCCTCGTACACCATGCCGACGAGCAGGTCGTCGGCGTCCCGGCGGCCGAACTCGGCGGCGGCGCGGGACATCTCGTACAACCGGTGCGGATCGGCCAGAACGGGCAGGACGTTGCCCTGCACCCACTGCGGCGTCAGCTCCGCGTCGTCGACGAGGAGTCCACCGCCGGCCTTGACCACCGGCTGGGCGTTGAGCCGCTGTTCGCCGTTGCCGATGGGCAGCGGTACGTACGCGGCGGGCAGCCCGACGGCGGAGAGCTCGGCGACGGTCATCGCGCCCGCGCGGCAGAGCATCATGTCGGCCGCGGCGTACGCGAGATCCATCCGGTCCACGTACGGTACCGGCACGTACGGCGGCATCCCGGGCATGTTGTCGACGCGCGGCATCTCGTTCTTCGGGCCGACCGCATGCAGGATCTGGATGCCGGAGCGCTGGAGCACCGGGGCGATCTGCTGGATCACCTCGTTGAGCCGCCGGGCGCCCTGGGAGCCGCCGGAGACGAGCAGCGTCGGCAGGTTCGGGTCGAGGCCGAAGGCGGCGCGCGCCTCGGGCCGCACCCGCGCCCGGTCGAGGGTCGCGATGGTGTGCCGCAGCGGGATGCCGATGTAACGGGCGTTGCGGAGCTTGGAGTCCGGGGTGGCGACGGCGACCCCGGCCGCGTACCGCGAACCGATCTTGTTGGCCAGGCCGGGCCGGGCGTTGGCCTCGTGGACCACGATGGGCACCCCGAGGCGCTTGGCCGCCAGATAGCCGGGCAGGGCCACGTAGCCGCCGAAGCCGACCACGCAGTCCGCCTTGGTGCGCTCCAGGACCTGCTCGGCCGCCTTGATCGTGCCGCGCAGCCGCCCGGGGACGGTGATCAGCTCGGGGGTGGGCTTGCGGGGCAGCGGTACGGCGGGGATGAGCGCCAACTCGTAGCCCCGCTCGGGCACGAGCCGGGTCTCCAGGCCCTTCTCCGTGCCGAGCGCCGTGATCCCCACACTCGGGTCCTGCCTGCGCAGGGCGTCCGCGAGGGCGAGCGCGGGCTCGATGTGGCCGGCGGTCCCCCCGCCGGCGAGTACGACATGCACCGAAATTCACCGCTCTCCGGACGGGCGCTTCTTGACGCGCCGTCGCATCGACTTCCATCTCTTCCCGGCCCGCTTGCCCCAGCCGGGGCGGCGCATGGCCAGGGCCGCTTTCGCGGCGGGTTCCTGTCGCGCGAAGGCGATGAGGAGCCCGACGGCGAACATGGTCGGCAGCAGGGCCGACCCTCCGTAGGAGAACAGCGGGAGCGGGACACCGGCGATCGGCAGCAGGCCGAGCACCGCACCGATGTTGACCACGGCCTGGGCCGTGATCCAGGTGGTCACACCTCCCGCGGCGAACCTCACGAAGGGGTCCTCCGTGCCTCCGGCCACGCGGATACCCGCATAGCCTAGAGCCGCGAACAGGGCGAGTACCGACAGCGTCCCCGCGAGACCCAGTTCCTCACCGGTGACCGCGAAGATGAAGTCGGTGTGGGCCTCAGGGAGTTGGCCCCATTTCTCGACGCTCGCACCGAGTCCGGAACCGAACCATCCGCCCGAGGCCAGAGCATAGATTCCGTGCGCGGCCTGCAGACAGGGGGCTCCCTCGCCGCCGGGGTCGGACGCCATGATGCACTGGAAGCGGTCCATCCGGTGCGGGCTCGTCTTGATGAGCAGCGTCCCGATCGCGCCGGCCACCGCGAGCACCCCGACGAAGAGCCGGGTGGGCGCTCCGGCGGTCCACAGGAGGCCGAAGAGGATCGCGGTGAGGATGATCGCGGTGCCCATGTCGCCGCCGAGCATGATGAGCCCGAGCAGCATGAAGGTGCCGGGGACCAGCGGCACCAGCATGTGCTTCCACTGGGTGAGCAGCTTCATGTCCTGTTTGCGGGCGAGCAGATCGGCTCCCCACAGGATCAGCGCGAGCTTGCCGAACTCGCTGGGCTGGAGCATGAACGGGCCGCCCAGCGAGATCCAGTTCTGGTTGCCGCCGACGTTGCGCCCTATCCCGGGGACCTGGACGAGCACCATCAGGAAGACCGCGCCGACCAGGATCGGGTAGGCGAGGGCCCGGTGCAGCTTCACGGGCATCCGTGAGGCGGCCAGGAGCAGTCCGGTGCCGAGGAGCGCGGCGAAGAACTGCTTGCGGAAGAAGTAGGAGGGCACCAGCTCGTAGCGGAGTGCCGTGATCATCGAGGCGGAGTAGACCATCACGAGGCCGAGCGCGGTGATGAGCAGTGCGGCGCCGATGATCACGTAGTAGGCCGTGAGAGGCCTGTCCCAGGCCTTCTGCGCCCGTCTGTACAGCCCCCGTACGCCTCCGCCGCGCGCCCGCCGCGGGGTCGCGGGGGCCCGCCCCCCGCCGCGTGCGGCGGAGGGCCGGCGTGTCCCGGCGATCTTGCTCGGCATGGTCGCTGTCCCCTCCAGTCGTGCCCGGTCCGGCCGGACCCTCCTGCTGGTCGGGTCAGGCGTCCCCGGTGGCGGCGAGGGCGCGGACGGCGTCCGCGAAGGCCTCGCCCCGCTTGTTGTAGTTCGTGAACATGTCCATCGAGGCGCAGGCCGGGGCGAGCAGGACCGTGTCCCCCGGGGCGGCGAGCCGGGCCGCTTCGCGGACCGCCTCGGACATCGCCCCAGTGTCGGTCCGGTCGAGGTCCACCACCGGGACCTCCGGGGCGTGTCGCGCCAGGGCTTCGCGGATCAGGGCGCGGTCGGCGCCGATCAGGACGGCTCCGCGCAGGCGCTTGGCCGACTTCTGGACGAGCTCGTCGAAGGTCGCGCCCTTGGCGAGGCCGCCGGCGATCCAGACGATCGGGTCGTAGGCGGCCAACGAGGCTTCCGCGGCGTGGGTGTTGGTGGCCTTGGAGTCGTCGACGTACGTGACTCCCTGGACCTCCTCGACCAGTTCGATGCGGTGCGGGTCGGGCCGGAAGGCCTTGAGGCCGTCCCGTACGGCCTTCGCCTCGACGCCGAAGGCGCGCGCGAGGGCGGCGGCGGCGAGGGCGTTGGCGATGTTGTGCGGGGCCGGCGGCTGGACGTCGGCGACCTCGGCGAGCTCCTGGGCGTTCTTCTGCCGGTTCTCGACGAAGGCCCGGTCGACGAGGATGCCCTCGACGACGCCGAGCTGGGAGGGGCCGGGGGTGCCGAGGGTGAAGCCGATGGCGCGGCAGCCCTCCTCGACGTCGGCCTCGCGCACCAGGTCCTCCGTCACCTGGTCGGCGACGTTGTAGACGCAGGCGATCTTGTTGCCCTCGTAGACGCGGCCCTTGTCGGCGGCGTACGCCTCCATGGTGCCGTGCCAGTCGAGGTGGTCGGGCGCCAGGTTGAGCACGGCGGCCGAGTGGGCGCGGACGGAGGGCGCCCAGTGCAGCTGGTAGCTGGAGAGCTCGACGGCGAGCACGTCGTACTCCTGCTCGCCGAGGACGGCGTCGAGGAGCGAGACGCCGATGTTCCCGACGGCGGCGGTCCGCAGGCCGGCCGCCTCCAGGATGGAGGCGAGCATCCGCACGGTCGTGGTCTTGCCGTTGGTGCCGGTGACCGCGAGCCAGGGGGCCGCGTCGGGGCCCCGGAGCCGCCAGGCCAGCTCGACGTCTCCCCAGACCTCCACGCCCGCCTCGGCGGCGGCCGCGAAGAGGGGCTTGTCGGGCCGCCAGCCGGGGGCGGTGACGATCAGCTCGGTGCCGGCCGGCAGGGTCGCCCCGTCGCCGAGGCGGACGGTGATGCCCTCCGCCTCCAGCTCGGCGGCCTGGGCCCGGGAGCGCTCGTCGTCGCCGTCGTTGACGACCGTCACGAGCGCGCCGCGGGCGTGCAGGACGCGGGCGGCCGGGATCCCGGAGACCCCGAGCCCCGCGACGGTGACCTTCTTGCCGTTCCAGTCGAGCTGTTCTGTCACTTGTCCGCTGCCCATCCCGCGTAGAAGAGGCCCAGGCCCACGATCACGCACATGCCCTGGATGATCCAGAACCGGACGACGACCAGGACCTCGGACCACCCCTTGAGTTCGAAGTGGTGCTGGAGGGGGGCCATCCGGAAGACGCGCTTGCCGGTGAGCTTGAACGAGCCGACCTGGATGACCACGGACATGGTGATCAGCACGAACAGGCCGCCGAGCAGCGCGATGAGGAGCTCCGTACGGGAGCAGATGGCGAGACCGGCGAGGGCGCCGCCGAGGGCGAGCGAGCCGGTGTCACCCATGAAGATCTTGGCAGGTGAGGTGTTCCACCAGAGGAAGCCGAAGCAGGCGCCCATCAGCGCGGAGGCCACGACCGCGAGGTCGAGCGGATCACGGACCTCGAAGCAGGCGTTGGGGTTGGTCAGCGTCACCGCGTTGGCGCAGGACTCCTGGAACTGCCAGAGCCCGATGAAGGTGTACGCGCCGAAGACCATCACGGAGGCGCCGGTGGCCAGGCCGTCCAGGCCGTCCGTCAGGTTCACGCCGTTGGACATGGCCAGGATCATGAAGAGCGCCCAGACCACGAAGAGCACCGGGCCGATGGTCCAGCCGAAGTCCGTGATGAAGGAGAGCTTCTCGGAGGCCGGGGTGAGTCCGCGCGAGTCGGAGAACTGGAGCGCGAGCACCGCGAAGGCGATGCCCACGATCAGCTGTCCGGCCATCTTCGCCTTGGCGCGCAGGCCGAGCGAACGCTGCTTGACGATCTTGATGTAGTCGTCGAGGAAGCCGACCAGGCCCATGCCGGCCATGAGGAACAGCACCAGGACGCCCGAGTACGTCGGGTCCTCACCGGTGATGACCTTGGCCAGCGCGTACGCGATGAGCGTGGCCAGGATGAAGGAGATGCCGCCCATGGTGGGCGTGCCCTTCTTCCCGGCGTGACCGCGCGGGCCGTCGTCACGGATGAACTGCCCGTACCCCTTGCGGGCAAGGAGCTTGATCAGCAGCGGCGTGCCGATCAGGGTCAGGAAGAGCCCGATGGCCCCCGCGAAGAGGATCTGCCTCATCGGCCGGTGACCTCGCCCTCGGTGTCGAGGAGCGCCAGCGCGACCTGTTCGAGACCGACCGACCTGGAAGCCTTCACAAGGACGACGTCCCCCGGACGCAGCTCCCTGCGCAACAGGTCGACAGCCGCCTGCGCGTCGGACACGTGCACCGACTCCTCACCCCACGAACCCTCGTTATATGCGCCCAGTTGCAGCCAGGACGCTTCCCTGTCCCCGACCGCGACGAGCTTGCTGACGTTGAGCCGGACGGCGAGCCGTCCGACCGCGTCGTGCTCGACGAGCGATGCGTCACCGAGCTCGGCCATCTTGCCGAGCACCGCCCACGTACGAGCCCCTCGGGCCTGTGCGGCCCTGCCCATGGCCGCGAGCGCGCGCAGGGCGGCTCGCATGGACTCGGGGTTCGCGTTGTAGGCGTCGTTGACGATCGTCACGCCGTCCGGACGCTCGGTGACCTCCATGCGCCAGCGCGACAGGGAGCCCGCCTCGGAGAGCGCGGTGGCGATCTCTTCGACTGGCATGCCCAGCTCGTGCGCGACGGCGGCCGCTGCGAGCGCGTTCGACACGTGGTGCTCACCGTACAGGCGCAAGGTCACGTCACTGCACCCGGTGGGTGTGTGAAGCCTGAAAGAAGGCTGTCCGGTCTCTGTGAGGCGGACGTTCTCGGCCCGTACGGCCGCTTCGTCCGCTTCTCCGAACAGGGTCACGCGGGCCTTGGTGCGGCTCGCCATGGCGCGGACGAGCGGATCGTCGGCGTTGAGGACCGCGATCCCGCCCTCCTCGGCGGGCGGCAGGGACTCGACGAGCTCGCCCTTCGCCTCGGCGATCTGCTCCCGGCCGCCGAACTCGCCGATGTGGGCGGTGCCCACGTTGAGGACGAGGCCGATGCGGGGCGGGGTGAGGCCGGCGAGGTAGCGGATGTGCCCGATGCCGCGGGCGCCCATCTCCAGGACCAGGTGCCGGGTCTCGTCGCTCGCGCGGAGCGCGGTGAGCGGCAGGCCGATCTCGTTGTTGAGCGAGCCGGGCGTCCACACGGTGGGCGCGTGCCGGTCGAGGACCTGGGCGATCAGGTCCTTGGTGGAGGTCTTGCCGGCCGAGCCGGTGAGGGCGACGACATCGGTGCCGAGCCGTTCCACGACCGCGCGGGCGAGGGCCCCCAGCGCGGTCTGGACGTCGTCGACGACGATGGCGGGGACGCCGACGGGGCGGGCGGCGAGCACGGCCACCGCTCCCGCCTCGACGGCGCGCTCCGCGTAGTCGTGGCCGTCGACGTGCTCACCGGCGAAGGCCGCGAAGAGGCTGCCGGCCCGCACCTCGCGGGAGTCGATGACGACGGGCCCGGTGATCCGGGCGGCCGGATCCGGTATGTCGTGCGCCTGCCCGCCGACGATTTCGGCGATCTCGGCGAGGGAGAGGGCGATCACTGCTTCATCCCTGACTGTTCTCGTGACGGTGTGCGTCCTGCTGGCTCTGCTGGCTGAGAATCGCCTCGCGCAGGACCTGGCGGTCGTCGAAGGGGCGTACGACCCCGGCGATCTCCTGGCCCTGCTCGTGGCCCTTGCCGGCGACCAGGACGGTGTCGCCGGGCCGCGCGCGGGCGACGGCGGCGGCGATGGCGGCGGCCCGGTCGGGTTCGACCAGGACGGCGCCGCGCTCCCCCGCGGGCACCTCGGCGGCGCCCGCGAGCATGGCGGTGAGGATCGCGAGGGGGTCCTCGGAGCGGGGGTTGTCGGAGGTCAGGACGGCGGTGTCGGCGAGCCGGGCGGCGGCGGCGCCCATCGGGCCGCGCTTGGTGGTGTCCCGGTCGCCGCCGCAGCCGATGACCACGTGCAGCCGGCCCTCGGTGACCTCGCGCAGGGAGCGCAGGACCGATTCGACGGCGTCCGTCTTGTGCGCGTAGTCGACGACCGCGAGGTACGGCTGACCCGCCTCGACCCGCTCCAGGCGGCCCGGGACGCCGGGGACGGCCGCGACGCCCTCGGCGGCGGCCTTCGGGTCCAGGCCTGCGGCGGCGAGGGTGGCGATCGCGGCGAGGGTGTTGGCGACGTTGAACGGGCCGGGCAGCGGGGCGGTGGCGGAGATCCGCTCGCCCTCGGGGCCGACGGCGGTGAACGTCGAGTCGTGGGAGCCGAGGACGAGGTCCTCGGCGCGCCAGTCGGCGTCCGCGCGGCCCTCGGCGGAGAAGGTGACGACCGGGACGGTCGCCTCCTTCGCGAGCCTGCGGCCGTACGCGTCGTCGGCGTTGACCACGCCCAGGCGGCTGCGCTCGGGCGTGAAGAGCGCGGCCTTGGCCCGGAAGTAGTCCTCCATGTCGGAGTGGAACTCCATGTGCTCCGGGCTGAGGTTGTTGAAGACGGCGACGTCGAAGACGCAGCCGTCGACCCGGCCGAGCACGAGGGCGTGGCTGGAGACCTCCATCGCGACGGCCTCGACGCCCCGCTCGCGCATGACGGCGAAGAGCGCCTGGAGGTCGGTGGCCTCGGGGGTGGTGCGCTCGGACTTGATGCGCTCGTCGCCGATCCGCATCTCGACCGTGCCGACGAGGCCGGTCTTCCGCCCGGAGCCGCGCAGGCCCCCCTCTACGAGGTAGGCGGTGGTGGTCTTGCCGGAGGTGCCGGTGATGCCGATCTGCAGGAGGTCCTCGCCGGGGCGCCCGTAGATCCGGGCGGCGAGTTCGCCCATCCGGCCGCGCGGGTCCTCCACGACGAGGACCGGGAGACCGGTCGCGGCGGCGCGCTCGGCGCCCGTCGGGTCGGTGAGGATCGCGGCGGCGCCGAGTCCGGCGGCCTGGGCGACGAAGTCGGCGCCGTGGAGGCGGGCGCCGGGCAGGGCCGCGTACAGGTCCCCGGGGCGCACGGCCCGCGAGTCGTGCGTGATGCCCGAGATCTCGGCGGTCTCGGAGACGTCGGCCCCGAGCTGTGCGGCCAGGTCGCCCAGGGGTGTCGGGCGGGCCTGCTCCGGCCGGGGTGGGGCGTTTCGGTACTGATCAGCGTGTGGCACGGCGGTGAGCGTACCGGGCGCACCCTGTGCGGGGCCAAAAGAGCCCGGGGCCTCGCCGGAGTTCGATTTCCGGTTCCCGGAATGTGGGGTGATCGTTGTCACTGGTGCTCCCGGAGTGTCACGGGGTGGGTTCGAAGTCGACCGGCAGTCGGGCGGGGGCGGTGCCCGTGGGGGCGACGTGGAGGGTCTTGAGGGCGAACTCCATGACCTTCTTGTAGATGGGCCCGCAGATCTGGCCGCCGAAGTAGCTGCCCTTGGTGGGGTTCTGGATGGCGCAGTAGACGGTGATCTCCGGGTCGTCGGCGGGGGCGAAGCCGGCGAAGGAGGCGGTGTACCCCTTGTAGTAGCCGAGCTCGGGGTCGACGCGGTTGGCGGTGCCGGTCTTGCCCGCGACGCGGTAGCCGGGGATGGCGGCCTTGGTGCCGGTGCCCTCCCGGTCCTTGACGACGGACTCCAGCATCCGGGAGAGGGCCTTGGCGGTCTTCTCGCTGACGACCCGGGACTCCTTGGGCGCGGGGGCCGCCGTGAAGCGCCCGTCGGGGCCCTTGGTGCCGCGCACGAGGGTGGGTTCGATCCGTACGCCTCCGTTGGCGATGGTCGAGTACACGGAGGCGGCCTGCATGGCGCTGACGGAGAGGCCCTGCCCGAAGGGGATCGTGTACTGCTGCGAGGTGGACCAGTCCTGGGGCTTGGCGAGGATGCCGGGGGTCTCGCCGGGGAAGTTCAGGCCGGTGGGGCTGCCGATGCCGAACTTGCGCAGGTAGAAGTGGAGGACCCGGTTGACCTCGGCCTGGTCCTTGCCGAGCTGGCCGGTGGCGAGGATGGTGCCGATGTTGCTGGACTTGGCGAGGACGCCGTTGAGCGTCAGGTACCAGGTGATGTGGTCGACGTCGTCCTTGAAGAGCCGGTCGCCGCGGTGGAGCCGGTTGGGGACGGTGACGTGGGTGTCGGGGGCCGCCTTGCCCTCCTCCAGGACGGCGGCCATGGACATGACCTTGGCGGTGGAGCCGGGCTCGTAGGCGTCCTGGAGGGCGGCGTTGCCCATGGCGGCCGCGTTGGCGGCCGAGAGGTCGTTGGGGTCGAAGCCGGGGGCGTTGGCCATGGCCAGGACCTCGCCGGTCCTCGTGTTCTGCACGACGACGTAGCCCCGGTCGGCCTTCGACTTCCGCACCTGCTCGGTGATGGCCTGCTGGGCGGCCCACTGGATGTCCCGGTCGATGGTCAGCTCGATGTCGGAGCCGGGGACGGCGGGGGTGCCCTGGGAGCCCGCGGTCGGCACCTGGCGGCCGCCGGACTGGGTGAAGCGGATCTTGCCGTCCTTGCCGGCGAGCTCCGCGTCGAGCATGGCCTCCAGGCCGCCGGCGCCGCGGCCCTCGGCGTTGACGTACCCCAGTATCCCGGCGGCCAGCCCGCCGTTCGGGTACACGCGCTTGGTGCTGGGCTCGCTGAGGATGCCGCCGAGCAGGTTGACCCCGTTGCCGCCGACGGCCTGGGCCTTCTGCCCGTAGACCTTCTTGAGGTCCTTGATCTGGTTCCAGACCTGCGGGGTCCGCTTGCGGGCGAGCAGGGTGTAGCGGGACTTGGGGGTACGGAGCTTCTTCGCGAGCTCGGCGGGCTCCTTGCCGAGGATCGGGGCGAGGAGGGCGGCCGCCTGCTCGGGGGCGTCGGGGACCTTCGCCTCCTCGGGGGTGAAGAGCTTGGGGTCGGCGGTGATGTCGTACGCGTCGACGCTGTCGGCGAGCGCGATGCCGTTGCGGTCGGTGATCTCGCCCCGCTCGGCGGAGAGCGTGTACTCCTGGAAGCGGTACTTGTCGGCCTTCGCGGCGTACGCGCCGGCGTCGACGGCCTGGACCTGGAGCAGCCGGACCACGAAGACCAGCATGACGAGCGTCAGCCCGAGGGCGATCAGGCGCAGCCGGGGCCGCGGCTTGCCGAGCCGGATCGTGCGGGGCTGCCGGGCCGGGGGCCTCGGCGCGGTCCGCTTAGCCGCCGGGCGCGGCGCGGGGCGGGACGGGCGGGCTCCGGGCGTGCGGGCTCCGGCGGAGGCGGGCCGGGGACGTGCGGGCCCGGCGGGACCGGGGACGCGACGGCGCGGGGGCTCCTGGGAGGGCACTGCTCGGTCACCTGCCGGAGGTAGTCGGAGTGGTCGCGGGCGCCGACGGCGCCTGCCCGGTACCGGTGGGAGCAGTGCCGGTGTTCGTGGACGTGGCGGCGCTCGCCGACGGCTTCGGGGGCTTCGGCCTGGGCTTCGGGGTCGGCTTGGGGGCGACCGCGACCGAGGGTTCGCCCAGGACCTTGCCGTCGGGGCCGAGGAAGGCGGGGCTGCCGCCCGGGACCATGCCGAGCTGGCGGGCCCGGCGCTCCAGGGCGTCGGGGGCCGCGTAGTCGTCGACGTCCCGCTGGAGCGCCTGCTCCTCGTCGGTGAGCTCGGTGGTCTTGTTCTTGAGCTCGTTCAGCTGGAAGGAGCCCTGGTTGAGGGCCGAGTTCAGCAGGAGCAGGCTGATCAGCCCGCCGCCGAGCAGGACGACGACGAGCAGGACGAAGGGGGTGCGGGCGGCCGAGCTGGGCCCCGACGGCATGAGCCGTCCGAGCCGCGCGGCCCGCCCTTTGAGGGGCCCCTTCGCCGCGCTCACGGGACGTCTTTCCGGATGCGCTCGACGCCTCGGAGCCGGGCGGGGGCGGCGCGCCGGTTCTCGGCGACCTCCTCCTCGGTGGGCAGCTCCGCGCCCCGGGTGAGCAGCTTCAGCCGGGGCTGGTACTTCTCGGGGACGACCGGCAGCCCGGGCGGGGCGGTGGTCGCCGCGCCGGCCGCGAAGACGGCCTTGACGATCCGGTCCTCCAGGGACTGGTACGAGAGGACGACGACCCGTCCGCCGACGGCGAGGGCCTTCACGGCCGCCGGGATCGCGTTCTCGACGGCTTCGAGCTCGCGGTTGACCTCGATGCGCAGGGCCTGGAAGGTCCGCTTGGCCGGGTTGCCGCCGGTGCGCTTGGCGGCCTGGGGCAGGGAGTCGCGGATGAGCTCGACGAGCCGGGCGCTGTTGGTGAACGGCTCCTTCTCGCGCTCGCGCACGATCGCGGAGACGATCCGCTTGGCCTGCTTCTCCTCGCCGTAGGCGCGCAGGATCCGGACCAGCTCGCCCGCCGGGTAGGTGTTGAGGACCTCGGCCGCGCTGATGCCGGTCGTCTGGTCCATGCGCATGTCGAGCGGGGCGTCCTGGGCGTAGGCGAAGCCGCGGTCGGCCTCGTCCAGCTGCATGGAGGAGACGCCCAGGTCGAAGAGGACGCCGTCCACCTCGGGGATGCCGAGCCGGTCGAGGACCTCGGGCAGCTCGTCGTACACGGCGTGGACGAGGGTGGCCCGGTCCCCGTACGGGGCGAGCCGCTCGCCGGAGAGCCGCAGGGCCTCCTTGTCGCGGTCGAGGGCGACGAGCCGCACCTCGGGGAACCGTTCGAGCAGGGCCTCGCTGTGGCCGCCGAGGCCCAGGGTGCAGTCGACGACGACCGCTCCGGGGTGCTCCAGGGCGGGGGCCAACATGTCCAGGCACCGCTGGAGCATCACCGGGACGTGTCGGTCGTTGCTCAATGCGCCCTCTCAGAGCCGGCGCGGAGGCACGTACCGCGGGAGAGGCCGAGCCGTAGGTACCGCCGCACACACGGGGGGAGAAACCGCGGATACCGCTCGTTGTCTCCGTGAACTCCGCGTCACTTTAGTCCACGGGACGCGCCGGTCAATCAACCGACTGGCGCGCCGCGCGGCCCGGGGAGCGCCACCTGTGGATTAGCTCACAACAAGACTCAATGACGTTCTTTGTCCCCATCTCACAGCGGGCCGGAAAGGGGGGTGGCCATTACCGTCGGAACCATGTCGACCTCCGCGCACCCCTCCGCCGACGCCATACGCACCGGCCCGACGGTCACCGACCGTCTCGTCGAGGCCAACGCACGTTACGCCGCCGACTTCACCGACCCCGGAATGGACGCGCGGCCCGTGCTGCGCGTCGCCGTCGTCGCCTGCATGGACGCCCGTCTCGACCTGCACGCGGCCCTCGGCCTCGAACTGGGCGACTGCCACACCATCCGCAACGCCGGCGGCGTGGTCACCGACGACGTGATCCGGTCGCTCACCATCAGCCAGCGCGCCCTGGGCACCCGCAGCGTGATGCTGGTGCACCACACGAACTGCGGTCTCGAATCCCTCACCGAGGACTTCCGGCACGAGCTGGAGGACGAGGTCGGCCAGCGCCCGGCCTGGGCGGTCGAGGCCTTCCGCGACGTCGACCAGGACGTCCGGCAGTCGATGCAGCGGGTCCGGACCTCCCCCTTCCTGCTGCACGCCGACGACGTGCGGGGCTTCGTCTTCGACGTGACGACGGGCCTGCTGCGCGAGATCGACCCTGCCTGAAGCGGCAACTTAAACCGTCAAACTCTGGCATTTCCCCTTCACTTGTCCGCTTGCAAGTGACAGGCCCGGCCACGGCAACAACAATGCTCGGACGACAGTTCCGAAAGGCCGAGGAGGGCCGGGGTGACGACCTATGACGATCGAGCGAGCCTCGCTGATCTGACCACCACTGCGGAGCGGGTCCGCAGGTCGGTGGAGAGCGTGATCGAGGGCAAGCCCGAGGTCGTACGGCTTTCGCTGACCGTGCTGCTCGCCGAGGGGCACCTCCTCATCGAGGACGTCCCCGGCGTCGGCAAGACCATGCTGGCCAAGACGCTGGCCCGGTCCATCGACTGCTCGGTGCGCCGGATCCAGTTCACCCCCGACCTGCTGCCCTCGGACGTCACCGGCGTGTCGATCTTCGACCAGCAGCGCCGGGACTTCGAGTTCAAGCCGGGCGCGATCTTCGCCCAGATCGTGATCGGCGACGAGATCAACCGCGCCTCGCCGAAGACCCAGTCCGCGCTCCTGGAGTCCATGGAGGAGCGCCAGGTCACGGTCGACGGCCAGACGTACGAGCTGCCCAGCCCGTTCATGGTCGTCGCCACCCAGAACCCGGTCGAGATGGAGGGCACCTACCCGCTGCCCGAGGCCCAGCGCGACCGCTTCATGGCCCGCGTCTCCATGGGCTACCCCAGCGCCGAGGCCGAGCTCCAGATGCTCGACGTGCACGGCTCGGTCTCCCCGCTCGACGACCTCCAGCCGGTCGCGCACGCCCACGACGTCCTCAAGCTGATCGACGCCGTGCGCACGGTCCACGTCGCCGACGCGGTGCGCCGGTACGCGGTCGACCTCGTCGCCGCCACCCGCACCCACCCCGACCTGCGGCTCGGCGCCTCCCCCCGGGCCACGCTCCACCTCGTGCGGGCCGCCAAGGCCTCCGCGGCGCTCAGCGGCCGCGAGTACGTCCTGCCGGACGACCTCCAGGCCCTCGCCGCACCCGTCCTCGCCCACCGGCTGCTGCCGACGGCACAGGCCCAGCTGAACCGGCGCACCGCCGAGCAGGTCGTCCAGGAGATCCTCCAGCGCACCCCCGTCCCGGCCTCGGGACCGTCCGCCGGACCGTCCGCCGGACCGCTCTACGGCCAGCAGCCCGGCGCCCGGCGGCTGTGATGGATGGCGCCGCCGTTCCGGACGGACAGCGGGGCGACGAGGACGACCGGGGCGGGCTGCGGGCCGCCCTCGGCGGTCTGACCACCCGCGGCCGCTCCTTCCTCGCCGCGGGGGTGGCCGCCGCCGCCTGCGCGTACGTCCTCGGCCAGGCCGACCTGCTGCGCGTCGGGCTGCTGCTCGCCGCCCTCCCGCTGATCTGCGTCCTCGTGCTGCACCGGACCCGCTACCGGGTCGCCGCCTCCCGCCGCCTCACCCCCCAGCGGGTGGAGACCGGCACCGAGGCCCGGGTCCAGCTGCGGATGGAGAACGTCTCCAAGCTCCCCACCGGCCTCCTGATGCTCCAGGACCACGTGCCGTACATGCTGGGACCCCGCCCCCGCTTCGTCCTCGACCGGGTCGAGGCCGGCGGGCGGCGCGAGGTGTCCTACCGGGTCCGCTCCGACCTGCGCGGCCGCTTCCCGCTGGGCCCGCTCCAGCTCCGGCTCAACGACCCCTTCGGGATGTGCGAGCTGACCCGCTCCTTCAGCGCGTACGACACCCTCACCGTCGTGCCCCGCACCGAGGCCCTCCCGCCGGTCAAGCTCTTCGGCGAGGCCTCGGGGTACGGGGACGGGCAGTCCCGCTCCCTCGCGCTGGCCGGCGACGACGACGACGTCATCCCCCGCACCTACCGGCACGGCGACGACCTGCGCCGGGTCCACTGGCGCTCCACCGCCCGCTACGGCGAGCTGATGGTCCGCCGCGAGGAACTGCCCCAGCGGGCCCGCTGCACCGTCCTCCTCGACACCCGCCGGATCGCCTTCCAGGGCGCGGGCCCCGACTCCGCCTTCGAATGGGCGGTCTCCGGCACCGCCTCCGCCCTCGTCCACATGCTGGAGCGCGGCTACGCGGTCCGGCTGCTCACCGACACCGGCAGCGCGATCCCCGGCGAGGGCGCCGAGGGCTTCGCCGGCTCGGCCCAGGACTCGGCCGAGGCGGCCGGTCTGATGATGGACACCCTCGCGGTCGTCGACCACTCCGAGGGGGGCGGGCTCTCCCGCGCCTCCGACGTGCTGCGCGGCGGCGGCGACGGACTCCTCATCGCCTTCCTCGGCGACCTCGACGAGGAGCAGGCGGCCCTCGCCGCCCGGATGCGCGGGCGGTCCGGCGCGGCCGTCGCCTTCGTCCTGGACTCCGGCACCTGGCTCACCGGCGGCGCGGTCGCCGGAGCGGTCGAGGACCGGGTGCGGCAGCTGCGGGAGGCGGGCTGGACGGCCCTGGCCGTACCGCCCGGCGCCTCCCTCGCCGACCTGTGGCAGCAGGCGGCCGGGCTCCGTCCGGAGACCGCCGCCGCCGACACCTACGGAGGATGGTCATGAGCGGCCGCACACGGCTGACGCTCGCTTCCTGGGGCGCCACCCTGATGGCGGCCGGGGCGCTGCTCCCCCTGGTGAAGCCGGCGACCTGGATCTTCTCGGCGGCCTTCGTCCTCGCCCTGGTCAGCGGGGTGGGCATGCTGGCCCGCCGGGTGCCGCTGGCCCGGCCGCTGACGCTGCTCGCCCAGACCGTCACCGCGCTGCTCGCGCTGACCGTGCTCTTCGCCCGCGAGCAGGCCCTCCTCTGGCTCGTGCCGGGTCCGTCGGTCTTCGTCCACGCCGCCGAGCTGTTCCGGGCGGGCGCCGAGGACGTCGGCCGGTACGCGATCCCCGCGCCCGACACCGAGGGCATCCGGCTCATGCTGGTCGGCGGCGTCGTCGCGATCGGACTCCTGGTGGACGGCCTCGCGGTCACCTTCCGCAAGGCGGCCCCGGCCGGCCTGCCGCTGCTCGCCCTGTACTCCGTGGCCGCCGGCCTCTCCGGCGGCGGCGCCGGCTGGCTCTGGTTCCTCCTCGCGGCCTCCGGCTACCTGCTGCTGCTCCTCGCCGAGGGCCGCGACCGGCTCTCCCAGTGGGGGCGGGTCTTCGGCGGCGCCCAGCGCTCCGGCCGACCCGGCTCCGCCGTCGCCGCGGGCGGCGGCACCGCCTTCGCCCCGGCCCGCACCGGCCGCCGGATCGGCGCCGTCGCCATGGGCGTCGCGCTGGTCGTGCCGTTCGCGCTGCCCGGCTTCTCCGGCGGGGTCTTCGGCGGCGGCGGAGAGGGCGGCGGGGGCGCCGGCAAGGGCGGCACGATCTCCGCGGTGAACCCGCTGGTCTCCCTCCAGAACAACCTGCGCCAGCCGGAGGACCGGGAGGTCCTGCGCTACCGGACCAACGCCCGGGACACCAGCGGCATGTACCTGCGGCTCGTCGCGCTCGACCAGTTCGACGGCACCTCGTGGAAGTCCTCGGTCCGCCCGATCGAGGACGTCCCCCCGCGGCTGCCCTGGCCGGACGGCCTCTCCCAGAGCGTCCGGACCACCGAGGTGACCAGCAACTTCGTCGCCTCCGACGCGTACGAGCAGAAGTGGCTGCCCATGCCGTACCCGGCCGGCCGGGTCGACATCGGCGGACGCTGGCGGTACGAGCCGGCCGGCCGGATGCTCGTCGGCGACGACAAGCAGACCACCCGGGGCGCCCGCTACCAGGTCGCCAGCCTGGACGTGCAGCCGACGGCCGAGCAGCTGGCCGGCGCCCAGCCCGCCCCGGAGAAGCTGCGCCGCGAGTACACCAAGGTGCCCGCGTCGCTGCCGGCCGACGTGCGGGCGACGGCCCTGACCGTCACCAAGGGCGCGCGGAACGACTACGAGAAGGCGGTGAAGCTCCAGGACTGGTTCGCCCGGGACGGCGGCTTCCGCTACGACGTCGACGTGGAGTCCGGCACCGGGGTGCAGGCGATCTCCCGCTTCCTGAAGGACAAGGAGGGCTTCTGCGTCCACTTCTCCTTCTCCATGGCGGCGATGGCCCGCTCGCTCGGCATCCCGGCGCGGGTGGCCGTGGGCTTCATGCCAGGCACCACGCAGACCGACGGATCGGTCTCCGTCGGCATCCGGGACGCGCACGCCTGGCCCGAGCTGTACTTCGAAGGCGCCGGGTGGACGCGGTTCGAGCCGACCCCCTCGCGGGGCTCCACCCCCTCGTACACCCGGGAGACCACGCCCTCGGGCACGGCCACCGGGCCCGCGCAGCCGCAGCCGAGCGCCTCGGCGCAGCCGTCCGCCGCGCCGACCGCCCCGGAGAGCTGCACCCCGCAGATGAAGAAGCTCGGCGACTGCGGGCCGGACGCGGCGACGGCGGGCGCGTCCTCGGACGACTCGGGCCCGGACCTCCGGACGGTCCTCCTGCTGTCCCTGGCGGCCGTACTGCTCCTCTCCCTCCCCTTCCTCCCCCTGCTCTGGCGCAGGCGGGTACGGGCCCGGCGGCTCGGCCCGGACGGCGCCGCGCTCTCGGTCTGGCAGGAGATCAACGACACGGCCTGGGACTACGGGGTCGAGCCGGACGACTCCCTCACCCCGAGGAAGTCCGCGGCGCGGATCGTCCGCCTCGGCGAGCTGCGCGGCGAGTCCGCCGACGCGGTGCACCGGGTGGCGCGGGCGGTGGAGGAGGTGCTGTACGCGCCCCGGCCGCGGCCCGTCGCGGACCTGGCCTCCGAGGCCGCGCGGGTCCGTGCGGGCTTCCACGCGGCCGCCGCTCCCCGCGCCCGCCTCCGCGCCCTCCTCGCCCCCCGCTCGGCGGCCCGCCTCCGCTGGGCCGCCTCCGCCCGCTGGTCCTCCACCACCACCCGCTGGTCCACCCTCCGCCACACCGCCACCACCCGCACCACAACCCTCTTCCGCCGCTCCTCCCACGAGGCAAACTGACCCCCCGTTGTGGGCGCTGATCCCGCTAGGGCGGTGCCCCCGCCGCCGCCCCCGTTGTGGGCAATCGTCCCGCTGGGGCGGTGCGGGCTGCGCCGCCGTTGTGGGCAATCGTTCCGCTGGGGCGGTGCCCACCCTCAACGGCCCCCGTTGTGGGCAATCGTTCCGCCGGGGCGGAACGGGTGGGCACAACGGACCCGCGCCCTGCCGGCGCCAGAGGCTTCCGAGC
>NZ_JBIRQU010000008.1:371430-372643 GCF_044333355.1 Streptomyces sp. NPDC021012 | reverse complement strand
GCCCGGTTACATTCCGAACCCGGAAGCTAAGCCTTTCAGCGCCGATGGTACTGCAGGGGGGACCCTGTGGGAGAGTAGGACGCCGCCGAACAATTCTTCAAGGACCCCTGGTCCCAGCGTTCACGCTGGGACCAGGGGTCCTTTTGTTTTTTGCTTGACTTTTCCGATGCGCGGCTGAGTGCCGGCTGCGCGAGAATGAACGCAGTACCCGAAGACAGGAGTCACACCGATGTCCACCAACTCTCCCGACGACCGTCCGGAGCGCGAGCCGCGTCGCAGGGACGGTGCCGGTGGCGACCGGGGCGGCTTCCGCGGGCCGCGCCGTGACGACAACCGTGGCGGTGGTGGCTTCCGTCGCGACGACCGTGGTGGCGACAACCGCGGTGGTGGTTTCCGCCGTGACGACAGCCGTGGTGGCGACAGCCGTGGTGGTGGCTTCCGCCGTGACGACCGTGGTGGCGACAACCGCGGTGGTGGTTTCCGTCGCGATGACCGTGGTGGCGACAACCGTGGTGGTGGCTTCCGTCGTGACGACCGGCGTGACGAGCGTCCGTCGTTCCGTCGGGACGACCGGCCCTCGTACGGGCAGCGGGACGACCGTCGTGACGACAACCGCGGTGGTGGTTTCCGTCGCGATGACCGTGGTGGCGACAACCGTGGCGGTGGTTTCCGCCGGGACGACCGTGGCGGTGACAACCGTGGTGGTGGCTTCCGTCGCGATGACCGGCGTGACGAGCGTCCGTCGTTCCGTCGGGACGACCGGCCCTCGTACGGGCAGCGGGACGACCGGCCCTCGTACGGGCAGCGGGACGACCGGCCCTCGTACGGGCAGCGGGACGACCGTCGTGACGACAACCGTGGCGGCGGTTTCCGCCGCGATGACCGGCGTGATGAGCGTCCGTCGTCGTTCCGTCGGGACGACCGGCCCTCGTACGGGCAGCGGGACGACCGTCGTGACGACAACCGTGGTGGCGGCTTCCGTCGGGACGACCGGCGTGACGAGCGTCCCTCGTCGTTCCGCCGTGACGACAGCCGTGGCGGTGGCGGTTTCCGTCGTGACGACCGTGGTGGCGACAACCGTGGCGGCGGTTTCCGCCGCGATGACCGGCGTGACGAGCGTCCGTCGTCGTTCCGTCGGGACGACCGGCCCTCGTACGGGCAGCGGGACGACCGTCGTGACGACAACCGTGGTGGCGGCTTCCGTCGGGACGAC
>NZ_JBIRQU010000008.1:370116-371334 GCF_044333355.1 Streptomyces sp. NPDC021012 | reverse complement strand
CGACCGGCGTGACGAGCGTCCCTCGTCGTTCCGTCGGGACGACAGCCGGGGTGGCGACAGCCGTGGCGGGTTCCGTCGCGATGACCGGGGCGGCGACAGCCGTGGTGGCGGGTTCCGCCGGGACGACCGGGGTGGCGACCGCGGTGGATTCCGGGGCCGGGACGACCGGGGCGGCGACCGCGGTGGGTACCGCGGCCGGGACGACCGGGGTGGCTTCCGGGGCCGGGACGACCGGGACCGTGGTGACCGCGCGCCCATCAAGCGGCTGCCGATCCCGCCGGAGGTCACCGGTGAGGAGATCGACCCGGATGTGCGCCAGGAGCTCATGAGCCTTCCCAAGGGGCTCGCCGAGGACGTCTCGCGCAACCTCGTCATGGTCGCCCAGCTGATCGACGAGGACCCGGAGAAGGCCTACGGCTACTCCCGGGTCGCCCTGCGGCTCGCCTCCCGTGTCGCGGCCGTCCGCGAGGCCGCCGGCTTCGCCGCGTACGCGACGCAGAAGTACTCCGAGGCGCTGGCCGAGTTCCGCGCCGCGCGCCGGATGAGCGGCGGGGTCGAGCTGTGGCCCGTCATGGCCGACTGCGAGCGCGGCCTCGGCCGGCCCGAGCGGGCCCTCGCCATGGCCGGTGAGCCCGAGGTGCAGAAGCTGGACAAGGCCGGGCAGGTCGAGATGCGGCTCGTCGCCGCCGGCGCCCGCCGGGACATGGGGCAGCTCGACGCGGCCATCGTGACGCTGCAGAGCCCCGAGCTGGCCTCCAGCGCCGTGCACCCGTGGACCGCGCGCCTGCGGTACGCGTACGCCGACGCGCTGCTCGCCGCCGGCCGTGAGCGCGAGGCGCGCGAGTGGTTCGCCAAGGCCCTGGAGGCCGACAAGGACGGCAGCACGGACGCCTCCGACCGGCTCGCCGAGATGGACGGGGTCGAGTTCGTCGACGCCTTCGACGAGTCCGACGAGGAGCTGGAGTCCGAGGAGTCGGAGGGCGCCGGCGTGGTCGACGTCGAGCTCGACATCGACGAGGACGACGAGGACGACGAGTCCGATGAGGACGACGAGGACGAGGACGACCGGGACGGCGACAAGGGCTGATCCGGGCCGGTAGTGGAGAAGGGGGGGGCCCCCGCGGGGGCGGCCCGGGCCCGTTTGCGGGGCGGCGTGACCCCGCCCCCCGGGCACGGCCCGGCCCCGCGCCCGCGGGGGGGCGGCCCCGGGGGGGGGTG
>NZ_JBIRQU010000008.1:0-370106 GCF_044333355.1 Streptomyces sp. NPDC021012 | reverse complement strand
ACCCCCACTCGATCGTGCCCCAGTACCCCGCCGAGGCAGAGTCGCACGCCCCGCCCGCCCCCGCCCGCGTGGGCGCCCGGGGGTGCGCCGGGCGGGTTGTGGCTTCGGGGGGCCCCCCCCCGGGGGGGCCCCCCCTTCTCCGTTTCCGTGCGCTCAGTCCAGCGCCAGGCTTCTCAGGACCAGGCCCGTCGCCGGCTTCGGGCCGAACGAGGTGGACTTGCGGGGCATCGTGACGCCCTGGCGGGCGAGGTCGCGGACGACCTCCTCCCGTACCGGGTGCATGAGGACCGCCGTACCGCCGCGGCGTTCCGCCTGGGCGACCGCCGCCTCCGTGTCGTGGATGTACGCGATGTCCTCGGGGGCGTCCGGGATGTGCCAGACGTGTTCCAGGAGGGTGGAGTGCAGGACCGTCGCGTCCAGGGTCCGCCAGGCCTGGGGGCGGTCCGTGCGGATCGTGCGGTCGAGGAGGGCGGGGTCCGGGCGGTCCAGGAGGTGGAAGGCGCCGTCGCCGGCGAGGAGGAAGGCGTTGCCCTCGGCCGTGGCGGCCTCCAGGGCCTCCAGGGCCACCGGGAGCGGCCGGTCGATGCGGCGGACCCGGAAGTGGTCGTCGAGGGCCGTGAGGGCGTCGGCGACCGGCAGGCGGTTGAGGAGCCGGTGGATGGCGCGGACCCGCAGGGGGTAGCGGGCGGTGTCGATGAGGAGGACCAGGCCGTAGTTCCAGGGGCCGGGCGCGGTGTGCTCCTCGCGGAGGCGCAGGTACGTCGCCCAGCGGTGGTGGCCGTCGGCGATGAGGGCCTGATGGCGGGCCAGTTCGCCGGCGATCGTGGCGAGTTCGGCGGGGTCCGTGACCGACCAGAGGCGGTGCTGGAAGCCGTCCTCCGTGGTGGTGGAGAGCAGGGGCGCGCGGCGGACGGTGCGTTCGATGACCGCGTCGGCACTGCCCTCCTCGTCGCCGACGTACGTGAGGAGCAGGGGCTCCAGGTTGGCGGCCGTGGTCCGCATCAGGGCGGCGCGGTCCTCGACGACGTGCGGCATGACGTCCTCGTGGGGGAGGACGATGCCCTCGGCCGGGGTGGAGAGCTCCAGGGCGCCGATGACGCCGCGCTGGAGGACGCCGTCGCCGTTCTGCTCGTACACGTAGAGCGCGGGCTTCGGGTCCGGGGCGAGGACGCCGTCCGCGAGCCAGCGGTCGAGGGTGACGGCGGCCTTGCGGTGGCGGGTGCCGGCGGTGATCGCCTGCGGCAGGATCAGCCGGACGATGTTGTGCGGGTCGGCGGACTCCAGATGGAGCAGTCCGTCAGGTCGTACGACGACGTCGTAGGGCGGGGACGTCACGGCGGCGAGGCTGCCGACCCGCTCGGGGACGTACCGCAGTCCCCGGAAGGGGACCAGGCGCAGGCCTGTCGTGTCGTCGCGGACGTCGGCGGCCGCGTGACCTGAGGTGTTCATCTCGTCATCGTATGTGGGAGGCGGGCATGAGCGATGATCGGGGGAGCGGGGAATCCCGCCCGGCGAGCTGAGGAGTGTGCGGTGGCGGTGCGGAACGGTCAGGGCGGGCGTGACGGCGGCAGGAAGAGCCCCGGAGGCAGCGCGGTCGCGCTCAGCGAGGCCTACGACACGGCGCTCCTGGACCTGGACGGTGTCGTGTACTTCGCGGGCGGGGCGGCGATCCCGTACGCGGTGGAGGCGCTGGGGGCGGCCCGGGCCGGCGGGATGCACCTGGCGTACGTCACGAACAACGCGCTGCGGACGCCGGGCGAGGTGGCGGAGCACCTGACCGAGCTGGGGGTGCCGGCGGAGGCGGGGGACGTGGTGACCTCGGCGCAGGCGGCGGCCCGGATGGTCGCGGAGGACGTGCCGGCCGGGTCCCGGGTCCTCGTCATCGGCGGCGAGGGGCTGCGGGTGGCGCTGCGCGAGCGGGGGCTCGTGCCGGTGGAGTCGGCGGACGAGGACCCGGTGGCGGTCGTGCAGGGCTACGGCGGGCCGGGGATGCCGTGGGCGCGGTTCGCGGAGGCGGCCTACGCGGTGGGGCGCGGGGTGCCCTGGTACGCCTCCAACACGGACCTGACGATTCCCGGGACGCGGGGGATCGGGCCGGGCAACGGGGCGGCGGTGGAGGTCGTACGGATCGCCACCGGGCACCGGGTGGAGCCGAAGGTCGCGGGGAAGCCGCTGCCGCCGATGCACCGGGAGACGGTGCTGCGGACGGGGGCGGAGCGGCCGCTGGTGGTCGGGGACCGGCTCGACACGGACATCGAGGGCGCGTTCAACGGCGGGGTCGACTCGCTGCTCGTGCTGACCGGGGTGACGGACGTGGCGCAGCTGCTCGCGGCCGTGCCCGAGCACCGGCCCACGTATGTGGCGGCCGATCTGCGAGGGCTGCTCACGGGGCAGCCGGAGGTCGTGGAGGACGGGGCCGGGGGCTTCGTGTGCGGGGGGTGGCGGGCCTCCGTGAGCGGCGGTGAGCTCGTCCTCGACGGGACGCCGGGCGAGGGGGCCGACGCGCTGGACGGGGTGCGGGCGCTGTGCGGGGCCTCGTGGTCCGCGGCGGACGCGCCGGGCGGGGGCGTGCCGGACGCGGGGAAGGCGCTGGCGCTGCTCGGGGTGTGACCCCACGGAGGGGTTGGGTAGGCTAACCTAACTTCGCGTGATCGTGGTCGTCGCCGCCTGACCTGACCACGGACGAGACACCAGGAGTGCGGGTATGGACGGTCGGCAGCAGCGCCTGAGCGCGGAATCGGTCACCCTGGCGTACGAGCAGCGGGTCATCGCCCGCGACCTGTCCGTCGCGATCCCCGACCGTTCGTTCACCGTCATCGTCGGGCCCAACGCCTGCGGCAAGTCCACCCTGCTCCGCGCGCTCTCCCGGATGCTGAAGCCCAGCGAGGGCCGCGTCCTGCTCGACGGGCAGTCGATCCACACGATGCCCGCCAAGAAGGTCGCCAGGACCCTCGGGCTGCTGCCCCAGACCTCCGTGGCCCCCGACGGCATCACCGTCGCCGACCTCGTCGCGCGCGGCCGCTACCCGCACCAGGGGCTGCTGCGCCAGTGGTCCTCGGAGGACGAGCGGATCGTCCGGGAGTCGATGGAGTCGACCGGCGTCGCCGAGCTCGCCGAGCGGTACGTGGACGAGCTCTCGGGCGGTCAGCGCCAGCGCGTCTGGATCGCCATGGCGCTCGCCCAGCAGACCCCGCTGCTGCTGCTCGACGAGCCCACCACGTACCTCGACATCCAGCACCAGATCGACGTCCTCGACCTGTGCGCGGAACTGCACGAGACGCAGGGGCGGACGCTCGTCGCCGTCCTCCACGACCTCAACCACGCGGCCCGCTACGCGACCCACCTCATCGCCGTCCGCGACGGCGAGGTCGTCGCCGAGGGGCCGCCGTCGGAGGTGGTGACCGCCGAGCTGGTCGAACGGGTCTTCGGGCTCCGCTGCCAGGTCATCGACGACCCGGAGACCGGGACACCGCTCGTCGTGCCGGCGGGACGGAAGGCGCGGGCCCGGACGACCGTGCCGGCCCAGGAGCCCGCCCTGCGGTAGTGACCGCAGGCGCGGGAGTCGTGTCGCAGAGTGCCCTTGGGCTCGGGGCCCCGCTGCGGTAGTGGCCGCAGGGGCGGGAGGCCCCGCTGCGGAAGCGACTGCAGGTGCAGGGGGGCGCGCTGCGGTAGTGACCGCGGCTTCGGGAGCCGTGCCGCAGAGGTGGCCTCGGGCTCGGGTCCCGCTGCGGAAGGTCGCGCTGCGGTAGTGGCCGCAGGCGCGGGAGGCCTTGCTACAGCAGTGACCTCAGGCGGAGCAGGTCGCGGAAGCCGGCTTCCAGTCTGATCCGGCCGGAGGCCCAGGCCTTCGCGAAGTTCAGCCCGCCGTCCACCATGGCCACCAGGTCGTCGCCGGTCATGGCGAGCCGGATCTGGGCCTTGTCGCGCGGCGGGCCCTCCACTGTCCCGTCGACCCGGATCCGGCCGTCCGCGAGACGGCCCGTGAACGTCGTGTCTAGGTCCGTGATGTGGCAGCTCAGGCTGCGGTCGAGCGCGGCCGCGCCGCGCACGCCCTCGTCGGCCCGCGCGAGATTGTCCGAAAGTCTGTCCAGTGCGCCGCGGCACTCCGTGATCGTCGCCATCGCCGTCGACGGTACCCCAGGGCTTCGCGGTAGCGTCGGGGCATGAGCGACGCCACCCCCGAAGCCCCGCAGGAGCAGGTCCCGGCCGAGACGTACGAGCCCGCCGGGCCCGCGCCGCTCGGCGTCGCCCCGGAGCCCACCGGCCATGCCGCCGTCGACGCCGCCCTCGCGCGTCTCGCCGCTCTCGACCACCTCCCGGCGGACGGACACCTGGAGGTGTACGAGGATGTACACCGTGGACTGCGCGCCGAGCTGACCTCGCTCGACACGCACCCCGCCCCCCGTCCGTACGACAACAGGAGCTGAACCGAACGTGGCAGGACCGGCACGCCGCCGTCTCGACGCCGAGCTGGTACGGCGCAAGCTCGCGCGCTCGCGCGAGCACGCCAGCCAGCTGATCGCCGCGGGCCGGGTGACCGTCGGCAAGACCGTCGCCACCAAGCCCGCCACCCAGGTCGAGACCGCCGCGGCCATCGTCGTCGCCCAGGACGACTCCGACCCCGACTACGTCTCGCGCGGCGGCCACAAGCTCGCCGGGGCCTTCGCCGCCTTCGTGCCGCAGGGGCTGGTCGTCGAGGGCCGACGCGCCCTGGACGCCGGAGCCTCCACCGGCGGCTTCACCGACGTCCTGCTGCGCGCGGGCGCCGCCCACGTCGTCGCCGTCGACGTCGGCTACGGACAGCTCGCCTGGTCGCTGCAGAGCGACGAGCGCGTCACCGTGAAGGACCGCACGAACGTACGCGAGTTGACGGTCGACGCGATCGACGGGATCCCCGTCGACCTCGTCGTCGGCGACCTGTCCTTCATCCCGCTCGGGCTCGTCCTGCCCGCCCTCGCGGCCTGCACGGCGCCCGGCGCCGACCTCGTCCTGATGGTCAAGCCGCAGTTCGAGGTGGGCAAGGAGCGGCTCGGCACCGGCGGAGTCGTCCGCTCCGCCGAACTCCGCGCGGACGCCGTGAAGAACGTGGCCCGGCAGGCCGGCGAGCTCGGCCTCGGCGTCCTCGGCGTCACCGCCAGCCCCCTGCCCGGCCCCTCCGGCAACGTCGAGTACTTTCTGTGGCTGCGGGCAGGCGCGCCCGCGCTGGATCCGGCGGACGTCGACCGCGCCGTGGCGGAGGGACCTCGTTGAACTCAACTGCAGCAGCACCATCGGGAACCACACGCACCGTCTTCCTGCTCGCGCACACCGGCCGCCCGGCCGCCGTGCGCAGCGCCGAACTGGTCGTCCTGGGGCTGCTGCGCTGCGGCATCGGCGTCCGCGTCCTGGAGGCCGAGGCCGCGGACCTGCCGCTGCCGCCGTCCGTCGAGCGGGTCCCGGAGGGCTGCCCCGACGCCCTCGACGGCTGTGAGCTGCTCGTCGTCCTCGGCGGCGACGGCACCCTGCTGCGCGGCGCCGAGTTCTCCCGCGCCTCCGGCGTGCCCATGCTCGGCGTCAACCTCGGGCGCGTCGGCTTCCTCGCCGAGGCCGAGCGCGACGACCTCGACAAGGTCGTCGACCGGGTCGTCACCAAGGCGTACGAGGTCGAGGAACGGATGACCCTCGACGTCACCGTGCACGAGAACGGCGACGTCCTGCACCGCGACTGGGCGCTCAACGAGGCCGCCGTCCAGAAGGTCTCGCCGGAACGGATGCTGGAGGTCGTGCTCGCGATCGACGGGCGCCCGGTGACCGGCTTCGGCTGCGACGGGGTGATCTGCGCGACACCCACCGGCTCCACCGCCTACGCCTTCTCGGCGGGCGGCCCGGTCGTCTGGCCCGAGGTCGAGGCGCTCCTCATGGTCCCGATCGGGGCCCACGCCCTCTTCGCCAAGCCGCTCGTCACCACCCCCCAGTCGGTGCTCACGGTCGAGGTCGAGCCGCACACCCCGCACGGGGTGCTGTGGTGCGACGGGCGGCGGACCGTGGAGCTCCCGGCGGGCGCGCGCGTCGAGGTGCGGAGGGGCGCCGTGCCCGTCCGGCTCGCCCGGCTGCACCACGCCTCCTTCACCGACCGGCTCGTCGCCAAGTTCGCCCTGCCGGTGTCGGGGTGGCGGGGCGCCCCGCACTGACACCGGCCCGCTCGCAACGAGCGGCGCTCCCGGGGGTCACGGCCGGGGCGATGTCGCGTCGGACCCGGGAAACCTCGTATGGTCTGGGGCGTGCTGGAGGAGATGCGGATACGGTCGCTCGGGGTCATCGACGACGCGGTGGTCGAGCTGTCGCCCGGCTTCACCGCGGTGACCGGTGAGACCGGTGCGGGCAAGACGATGGTCGTGACCAGCCTGGGGCTGCTGCTCGGCGGACGTGCCGACCCGGCCCTGGTGCGGATCGGCGCGGCCTCGGCCGTCGTCGAGGGACGGATCAGCGTGCCCGCGGGCACGCCCGTCGCCGTACGCGCCGAGGAGGCCGGTGCCGAGCTCGACGAGGGCGTGCTCCTCGTCAGCCGTACGGTCTCCGCCGAGGGACGCTCGCGCGCCCACCTGGGCGGGCGCTCCGTGCCCGTCGGGCTGCTCGCCGAACTCTCCGACGAGCTCGTCGCCGTCCACGGCCAGACCGACCAGCAGGGCCTGCTCAAGCCCGCCCGGCAGCGCGGCGCGCTCGACCGGTACGCGGGCGAGGCGGTCTCCGCGCCGCTCGCCGCCTACGGCGAGGCGTACCGGCGGCTGCGCGCCGTCACCGCGGAGCTGGACGAGATCACCACCCGGGCGCGTGAGCGAGCCCAGGAGGCCGATCTGCTGCGCTTCGGGCTCGGCGAGATCGAGGCCGTCGAACCGAGGGTGGGCGAGGACGTCGAACTCGCCGCCGAGGCCGAGCGGCTCGGCCACGCCGAGGCCCTCGCCTCCGCCGCCGCGCTCGCGCGCGCCGCGCTCGCGGGGAACCCCGAGGACCCCGAGGCGGTCGACGCGACCACCCTCGTCGCGGGCGCGGGCCGGGCCCTGGAGGCCGTACGGTCGCACGACCCGGCGCTCGCCGGGCTCGCCGACCGGATGGGCGAGATCTCCATCCTCCTGGCGGACGTGGCGCAGGAGCTCGCCGGATACGTCGACGACCTCGACGCCGATCCGCTGCGGCTCGCCGCCGTCGAGGAACGGCGGGCGGTGCTCACCCAGCTGACCAGGAAGTACGGCGAGGACATCGCGGCCGTGCTGGCCTGGGCGGAGGAGAGCGCCGGGCGGCTCGGCGAGCTCGACGGCGACGACGAGCGGATCGAGGAGCTCACCGCCGAGCGGGACCGGCTGCGCGACGAGCTCTCGGTGCTCGCCCAGCGGCTCACCGACGCCCGTACCGAGGCGGCGGACCGGTTCGCCGCCGCGGTCACCGCCGAACTCGCCTCGCTGGCCATGCCGCACGCGCGCGTGTCCTTCGCCCTCACGCAGACCGAGGACGAGGAGGGCGTCGAGGTCGACGGCCGCCGGGTCGCCTACGGGCCGTCCGGCGCCGACGAGGTCGAGCTGCTGCTCGCCCCGCACCCCGGCGCCCCGCCCCGGCCCATCGCCAAGGGCGCGTCCGGCGGTGAGCTGTCCCGCGTGATGCTCGCCGTGGAGGTCGTCTTCGCCGGGGTCGACCCGGTGCCGACGTACCTCTTCGACGAGGTCGACGCGGGCGTCGGCGGCAAGGCGGCCGTCGAGATCGGCCGCCGGCTCGCCAAGCTCGCCAAGTCCGCGCAGGTCGTGGTCGTCACCCACCTCCCGCAGGTCGCGGCCTTCGCCGACCGGCAGCTGCTCGTCGAGAAGACCAACGACGGCTCCGTCACCCGTTCGGGCGTCACCGTCCTGGAGGGCGAGGAGCGCGTCCGGGAGCTGTCCCGGATGCTCGCAGGACAGGAGGACTCCGAGACGGCCAGGGCCCATGCGGAGGAACTGCTCGCGACGGCTCGGGCGGACGGATGAGGGGCGGTACGCGGGTGGCCGGGCTCGGGCGGGCCGGCTCGGGGCCGGTCGGTACCGGGCGGGCCGGTGCGGGAGCGGTCGGTTCCGGGCCGGGCGGCGTCGGGTCGGGCGGGCTCGGGCGGGTCGGTGGCTTCGCCGTCGCCTTCGGGGCGGCGCGGCTCGTGTACGGGCAGTTGAGGCGGCGGCCGCCGGGGAATCCGTACAGCTGGGAGCGGACCAACCACGCGGGCCGTCCGGTCTCCCTGCTGGCCGGTCCCGCCGTGGCCTTCGGCTCGGCCGCCGCGGTCCTGCCGACCGCGCCGGCCGCCTCCCTCGCCGTCGCGGCGGCGGCCGTCTGCGGGCGGTACGACGACCTGCGCGGCGATCACCGGCGCGGGTTCCGGGCGCACCTGGGCGCGCTGCGGGGCGGTGAGGTGACCAGTGGCGCGGTGAAGCTGTTCGGGATCGGCGCCGCCTCGCTCGTCGCCGGGGCCTTCCTCCAGGAGAAGCCCGTCGACAAGGTCCTCGCCGGCGTCGTCATCGCCGGCACCGCGCACCTGGTGAACCTCGTGGACGTACGGCCGGGGCGCGCGGGCCTCCTCGCGCTGGGGCTCGGCGCGCCGGGGCTCCTGCGGGGGTCGCTCGCCGCCGCGCCGATGGGGGCCGCGGCGGCGCTCCTCGGCGACGACCTCGGCGAGGAGACCATGCTCGGCGACATGGGCGCGCATGCGCTCGGCGCCGCCGTCGGCGGCGCCATCGCCGCCTCCAACGGGCGGCTCGGGCTGACCGCGCACGCGGCCGGTCTGGTCGCCGCCGCCGTGTGGGGCGAGCGGGCCGCCTCCGCCTGAGCGTCCGGGAACCTCGGGCGCTCACCCGTGTGGGTGAACCCGTGGCGCGGGTCCCCGCGCCGTACGCCTTCCGCCCAGGGGAACGACGCCGTTTCGGTGCCGGAACGTGCGTACGGTCGGGGGTGCGGACTGGCATCCTTGGGCGCGTGACACAGCTCCGTACGGTCCAAGTGCTGGGCGGCGGCGGCGCGGGCAGCAGCGCTCACGTCCGATCACTCGCCTCGGGGCTGGTGGCGAGGGGCGTGCGGGTGACCGTGTGCGCCCCGCCCGAACTCGACCGCGCATACGACTACCTGGGCGCCGGCGCGCACTTCGTGCCCCTGCCGCGCCTCGGCGACCCCTCGACCGTCACCGTGCTCCGCAACGCCTGCATCGGAGCGGACGTGGTCCACGCGCACGGGCTCCAGGCCTCCGTACGGGCCGCGCTCGCGCTCGCCGGCGGTGGGGGCCGGGCGCCGCTGGTCACCACCTGGCACAGCCGGAACCACGTCGACGGGGCGCGGGGCGGGGTGCTGCGGCTCCTGGAGCGGAGGACCGCGCGGGCCGCGACCGTCGTCCTCGGCACCTCCTCCGAACTCGTCGACCGGGCCCGGCGGCGCGGGGCCCGGGACGCCCGCCTCGCCCCCGTCACCGTGCCCGCCGCGCGCGGGCCCGTCTGCCTCCACGACGGCAAGGCCCGGGCCGAACTCGGCGCCGTCGACCGGCCCCTGGTCATGGCCGTCGGGGCGCTCGAACGCGGCCGGGGGTACCGGACGCTGCTCGACGCGGCGCGGTCGTGGCGGGAGCTCGATCCGCAGCCGCTGCTCGTCATCGCCGGGGAGGGGCGCGAACGGGCCTTCCTGCAGCGGCGGATCACCGAGGAGCGGCTCGCCGTGCGGCTCCTGGGGCGCCGGGACGACGTCGCCGAACTCCTCGCGGCCGCGGACGTCGCCGTACTCCCCTCGCGCTGGGAGGCCCGCTCCCTGCTCGCGCAGGAGGCGCTCCGGCTCGGCGTGCCGCTCGTCGCGACGGCCGTCGGCGGCGTACCGGAACTCGTAGGCGACGCGGCGGAGTTGGTGCCCTACGGGGACGCGGCGGCGCTGGCGGGGGCGGTGCGGGCGCTGCTCGACGACGAGGAGCGCCGGATGGACCTGGCGGCGGCGGGGCGGGTGCAGGCGGGGTCCTGGCCCACGGAGGACGAGACGATCGCGCACGTGCTGTCGGTGTACGACGAGCTGTCGGGGCGCTGACCCCGCCGGGGCCCGCGCCCCGACCCCCGGGGGTCACGGCGTGTGGCGGCGGGCCCTCAGGGCCAGGGAGAGGGCCAGGACCGTCTGGGGGTCGTCGAGGTCGGTGCCGAGGAGTTCGGAGATGCGGGCCAGGCGGTTGTAGAGGGTCTGGCGGTTGAGGTGGAGTTCGCGGGCTGTCTCCGCCTTGCGGCCCGCGTGGGCCAGGTAGGTCTCCAGGGTGGGGAGGAGCGGGGGGCGGGAGGCGCGGTCGTGGTCGCGGAGGGGGCCGATGGCGCGGTCGACGAAGGCCGCGAGGTCCGGGTGGTCGCGCAGGCGCCAGAGCAGCAGGTCGATGTCGAGGCGGCGGGCGTCGTACCAGGGGAGGTCCGAGAGGCCCTGCGCCGCGGTCGCCGTCTCCGCCGCATGCCGCAGGCCCGCCGAGGCCGCCGCCCAGCCGCCCGCGACGCCGACCACGACGACCGGCGGGTGGACGCCCGCGCGTTCCAGGCCGGCCCGCTCCACGCCCGCGCGCAGTGCCGCCGCCACCCGGTCCGCGACCGCCGTGCGCTCCGATTCGGAGCGCAGGCCCAGGAGCAGGGGGACCCTGCCCTCCACCGGGCGGACGCCCAGGAGCGCCGGGACGCCCACCGAGGACAGTTCCTCCAGGACCGCTCGGGCCAGGAGGGCCCAGTTGCCGGAGGGGGAGAGCTCGGAGGCCAGGCGCATCACCACCGGGAGCAGGGGGCCGTCGCCCGGCTTGAAGCCGAGGACCCGCGCCTGCGCCGGGGCGTCCTCCGCCGAGATGCGGCCCTCCGCCAGGTCCGTGAGGAAGTCGCCCCGGCCGCGCGCGGCCAGCTCCTCCTCCTGGCGGGCCTGCATGAGGACGACGGCGAGGAGGCCCGCCGCCCGCTCGGCCGCCATGCGGTGGACGGGGGAGAGTGCGCCGGAGACCGCGAGGAGGACGAGGCGGGCCCGTACCGAGCCCGTGCCGGGGCCGCCGCCGGGGACGTCGACGAGGACCGTGCCGGTGGGCGGGCCGGACTCGCGGGCCGCCCGCTGGCCGCGCAGCCCGTCCCAGACCTGGAGCGGGTCGGCGGGCGCGGACTCGGTGCCCGCCGCGTAGAGGAGCTGTCCGTCGGCGGTCTCCAGGAAGACCGGGTTGGCGGCGAAGTCGGAGAGGATGCGCAGGACCTGCGGCACCCCGCCGCCGCCGAGCAGGGCCTCCGTGCACTGCCGGTGGACCTCCTCGGCCTGCCGCTGGAGGGCGTAGTGGCCGTTGACGATCTCGGTGTGGATCTCCTCCGTGACGGCGACGAAGGGGACCTCGCGGTGGAGCTGGACGAGCGGCAGGCCCGCCGCCCGCGCGGTCTCCACTATCGTCGCCGGGAGGCGGGCGAAGCGCGGGCCCAGCTCGACGACGAGGGCGGCGATGCCCCGGTCGGCGAGCCGGCGGACGAAGGCGCGCTGTTCGGCGGGGCGGGTGCCCAGGCCGAGGCCCGTCGTGAGGAGTAGTTCGCCGCCCTTGAGCAGCGAAGCGATGTTCGGCACCTCGCCCGCGTGCACCCAGCGCACCGTGCGGTGCAGCCGGTCCGCGCCGGCCACGACCTCCGGGAGCCCGCCGCGCAGTCCGGGGAGTTCCAGCGCCCGCTGCACGGTGATCCCGCCCTGATTGTCCATGGGGCCGGACGCTACCCGCGTCCGTGTTCCGGCGACATCACCTGACGGTTACGGCACCGGACAGTTCGTACACCAGGGCGACAACTCGTCGCCCCCTGGCGGGAATTGTGCGACCGGATGTCGATTGTGGCCTACGTCACGCACGAGGATCCTCTCGGCCCATGGCAGAGAACCCCACCCCAGAGGTCCACCGGCTCAAGGCGAACTCGGTCGGACTCGTCGGCGTCGTCTTCATGGCCGTCGCCACCGCCGCCCCGATCACGGCGATGACCGGAAACCTCCCCATCGCGGTCGGCTTCGGCAACGGCACCGGCGCGCCCGCCGGATACCTCTTCGCGACGCTCGTCCTGACCGTCTTCTCGGTCGGCTACGTCGCCATGGCCAAGCGGATCACGGCCGCCGGCGCCTTCTACGGCTACATCTCGCACGGCCTGGGCCGGATCGCCGGCATGGCCTCCGGGATGCTCGCCGTCCTCGCGTACATCGTCTTCGAGGCCTCGATCGTCGGCGTCTTCTCCTACTTCGCCAAGACGACGGTCGCCGACCAGCTCGGCGTCGACCTGCCGTGGATCCTGTACGCGGCGGTCATGCTGGCCGTCACCGCCGTCCTGTCGTACTTCGACATCAACCTGACCGCCAAGGCGCTGGGGGTGATGCTGGTCGCGGAGATCGCCGTCCTCTTCGCGGTCGCCACGGCCGTCCTGATCGCCGGCGGCGGCCCCGACGGCATCCCGGTCGAGCCCATCAACCCGAAGAACGCCTTCACCGGCACCTCCGCCGGGCTCGGCCTCTTCTTCGCCTTCTGGTCCTGGGTCGGCTTCGAGTCGACCGCGATGTACGGCGAGGAGTCCCGCGACCCCAAGCGGGTCATCCCGCGAGCCACCCTGATCTCCGTCATCGGCGTCGGCCTCTTCTACATCTACGTCTCGTGGATGACGATCGCCGGGAACGGGCTCGCCGCCTCCGTGAAGCTGTCCGCGTCCACGAGCCCCCTCGACCTGTTCTTCGCGCCCACCCACACCTTCATCGGCGCCTGGGCCGTCGACGCCTTCCAGTGGCTGCTGCTCACCGGCTCCTTCGCCTGCGGCATGGCCTTCCACCAGTGCGCCGCGCGCTATCTGTACGCCATCGGCCGGGAGGGCTTCCTGCACCCGGCGCTCGGCCGGACCCACGCCAGGCACGGCTCGCCGTACATCGCCTCCTTCGTGCAGAGCGTGATCGCCGTGGCCCTCGTCGCCGCCTTCTGGCTCACCGGCGAGGACCCGTACATCCACCTCTACACGCTGCTCGCGATCCTCGGCACGATGGCGATCCTCATCGTCCAGACCCTCTGCTCCTTCGCGGTCATCGGCTACTTCCGCAGGAACCACCCCGAGGACCGGCACTGGTTCAAGACCCTCACGGCCCCGCTCCTCGGCGGCGTCGGCATGATCGCCGTCGTCGTCCTGCTGGTCATGAACATGGAGACCGCGGCGGGGCTCGCCGCCGACTCCCTCTTCTTCAAGGCGATCCCCTGGATCGTCGGCGCCGTCTTCTTCGGCGGCCTCGGCCTCGGCTTCTACCTCAAGGCCAAGCGGCCCGAGCGCTACGAGATCATCGGCCGGATCGTCCTGGAGGACGCCACCGAGCGCACCGACGAAGAAGCCCCCGTCCCCGCCTCCGTACCGCAGAACTGACATCCCCTCACCCTCCAGGAGCGCCCCCATGGCACGCACCAACCCGATGCACCTCCTGAAGAACCTCGCCGCCGAGCACGCCGCCGCCCGACGGCTGAACATCCCCGTCGACGAGCTGCGCGGCCTGCGGGCCGACGCCCTCGGACGCCGGTCCCTGCTCAAGTACGCCACCGCCGCCGGCATCGCCGTCGGCGTCGGCTCGGCCGTCCCCGCCGCGGCCGCCACCCCGGCCCCGCCCGTGAAGAGCACCGCCCGGATCGCCGTCGTCGGCGCCGGGATCTCCGGCCTCACCGCCGCCCTCACCCTCCAGGACGCCGGACTGAGCCCGGTGCTCTACGAGGCGAACCCCTCCAGGGTCGGCGGCCGCATGTACAGCCAGCGGGACCACTGGGCGTACGGCCAGACCTCCGAGATCGGCGGCGAGCTGATCGACACCAGCCACAAGAAGATCCTCGAACTCTGCCGCCGCTTCGGCCTCGCGACCGAGGACTTCCTCGGCGGCGGACCCAACGGAGCCGAGGAAGTCCTCTGGTTCAACGGCACCTACTACCCGCGCGCCCAGGCCGACGCGGACTTCAACGCCGTCTACCAGGCCCTCCACCGCGACCTGCTCGACGCGGGCGAGGTGAAGTGGAACCAGACCACCCCCACCGGCACCGCCCTCGACAACATGTCGCTGTACGACTGGATCGAGAGCCGCGTCCCCGGCGGGCACTCCTCACCGCTCGGCCGCTTCCTCGACGTCGCCTACAACGTCGAGTACGGCGCCGACACCACCGAACAGTCCTCGCTCGCCCTCGTCCTGCTCATGGGCTACCAGACCAATCCCGGCAACTTCAACGTCTGGGGCCTGTCCAACGAGCGCTACCACATCGTCGGCGGCAACGACCGGCTCCCCAACGCCGTCGCCGGGGCGCTCGCCCCCGGCACCCTCCGCATGGGCTGGTCGCTCAACGCCGTACGGGCCAACGCCGACGGCACCCAGACGCTCACCTTCACCGAGGCGGGCACCACCCGGACCGTCACCGCCGACCACACGATCCTGTGCGTCCCGCTGCCGATCCTCCAGCAACTCGACACCTCCCAGGCCGGCTTCGACCCGCTCATGCGGAACCTGCTGCGGGACGCCCGCATGGGCTACTGCACCAAGCTCAACATGCAGTTCGGCACCCGGCCCTGGCGCGGCACCGGCGCCTGGCCCGGGGTCTCCTCCGGCGACTGCTTCACCGACACCGAGGTCCAGCAGACCTGGGACACCACCAAGGTCCAGGGCGGCACCGGCGGCATCCTCCTCCAGTACGGCGGCGGCAGCCTCGCCCGGAACCTGAACCCGGCCGGGCCGTTCTCCACCGAGTCCGACCCGTACGTACGGAACCTGGTCACCCGCTACCTGGCCGGCATCGACGCCTTCTTCCCCGGCACCTCCCGGGCGTACACCGGCCGCGCCCAGCTCTCCGCCTGGCACAAGAACCCGTACTCCCTCGGCGCGTACTCCTACTGGCCCGTCGGCTACCTCCACCGGTACGCCGGATACGAGGGCGCCGCCCAGGGCAACGTCCACATCGGCGGCGAGCACTGCTCGTACGACTTCCAGGGCTTCATGGAAGGCGGCGCGACCGAGGGCGAGCGCGCCGCCCAGGAGGTGATCACCGCACTGCGATGAGCCGGCTCACACGGCCGGGACGATGTTCTGGTTGAACCGGAACACGTTGTCGGGGTCGTACTGGCCCTTCACGGCGGCGAGCCGGCGGTAGTTCCTCTCCCCGAAGGAGGAGACGATCCGCTGCTCGCCCTCGTCGCCGACGAAGTTCAGATACGTCGCGTCGAGCGCCCAGGGCCGCACGTCGGCCCGCACGTCGTGCACCCACTGCCTCGCCCGCTCGTCGTACGCGGGGTCCTCCCAGGTCGCGAACGGGTGCACCGCCCAGGGCGCGGTGCGCCACGGCTGCGGGTACTGGGAGGGCCCCGCGGCCACGGCCCCGCCCATCAGGAACAGCACGTGCTGGGTGGCCGTCTCCGCCGGGATCCCCGCGCCGCGGTCGCAGAAGACGTCCACGGCAGCGTCGGGGAACTCCCGCAGGTACTCGGCCGACCAGTAGTTCCGCAGCCCCGGCGGGTCGTCCATCATCGACTGCAGGTCCACGTACGGGATGTCCGTGACGACCTCCACCACGGGCTTCAGCGCCAGCAGCGGCGCCGCGAACTCGCGGACCTCCTCGGCCGGCCCGGTGTACGTGAACAGCGCCCCGCAGACCAGCTTGCCGACCAGGTCCTCGGGGATGAACGGCACCGGGGGCGCGGGCACGTAGATGCAGCCGCCGCCCATCTCGTCGGGCGCGCCGAGACCCAGATCGCGGAAGGTGCGCACCACCTCGGGCGCGCCGTCCGGCAGGAAGAACATCATCGCCATGCTCATCCGGGGCAGCGGGTGCACCCGCATCGTCAGCGAGGTCGCCACCCCGAAGTTGCCGCCGCCGCCGTGCAGCGCCCAGAACAGCTCCGTGTTCTCCTCGGCGTCCGCGTGGACGTGCTTGCCCTCGGCCGTGATCAGGTCCGCGGCGAGCAGGTTGTCGCTGGCGAGCCCGAACTTCCGCTCCAGCCAGCCCGAACCGCCGCCCAGCACGAAGCCGCCGACGCCGGTGGTGGACGCCCGGCCGCCGGTGGTCGCCACGTGGAACGGCTGGCAGGCGTGGTCCAGATGGGCCATGGTCGCCCCGCCCTCGATCCGGACCGTCATGTCCTCCGGGTCCACGACGACGCCGTGCATCCGGCGGAGGTCCACGATCAGCGCGCCGTCGATCATGGAGGTCCCGGCGACGCTGTGCCCGCCGCCGCGGACCGCGATCGGCAGGCCGGCCTCGCGGCCGAACAGGATCGCGTTGGACACGTCGGACTGGGTGGCGCACTGGGCGATCACCGACGGACGCCGGTCGATCATCCCGTTGTGCAGGGCCCGGGCCTCGTCGTAGGCGGGATCACCGGGGGTGATCACCTCACCGGCCAGGTCCTCGACCAGTCCGGCCAGGGCGCTCTCGGAGATGTGGGGAGCCATGGGAGCCCCCCTTTCGTACGGGGGGACAGGACCTTCTCATCGTAGGTCCGGCCCCCCGGGGACGCCCCTCAGCCTCCGTACGCCCCGCTCGCCGTCAGCCGCAGCGCCGTGTCGATCAGCGGGACGTGGCTGAAGGCCTGCGGGAAGTTGCCCACCTGCCGCTGGAGCCGCGGGTCCCACTCCTCGGCGAGCAGCCCGAGGTCGTTGCGGAGCGCGAGGAGCTTCTCGAAGAGCGTGCGCGCCTCGTCGACCCGGCCGATCATCGCCAGGTCGTCCGCCAGCCAGAACGAGCAGGCGAGGAACGCGCCCTCGTCGCCCTCCAGGCCGTCGACGCCGGCCTCCTCGCCGGCCGTCGGGTAGCGCAGCACGAAGCCGTCCTCCGTGGACAGCTCGCGCTGGATCGCCTCGATCGTGCCGATGACCCGCTTGTCGTCCGGCGGCAGGAAGCCCATCTGCGGGATCAGCAGCAGCGAGGCGTCCAGCTCCTTCGAGCCGTACGACTGCGTGAAGGTGTTCCGCTCCTTGTCGTAGCCCTTCTCACAGACGTCTCGGTGGATCTCGTCGCGCAGCTCGCGCCAGCGCTCCAGCGGGCCGTCGGCGTCCCCGGACTCGATCAGCTTGATCGTGCGGTCGACGGCCACCCAGGCCATCACCTTGGAGTGGACGAAGTGGCGGCGCGGGCCGCGGACCTCCCAGATGCCCTCGTCGGGCTGGTCCCAGTGCTTCTCCAGGTAGTTGATCAGCTTGATCTGGAGCAGGGAGGCGTAGTCGTTGCGGGACAGGCCCGTCATGTGGCCGAGGTGGAGGGCCTCCGTGACCTCGCCGTACACGTCCAGCTGGAGCTGGCCCGCCGCGCCGTTGCCGACCCGGACCGGGCCGGAGTTCTCGTAGCCGGGCAGCCAGTCCAGCTCCTGCTCGCCGAGCTCCCGCTCGCCCGCGATGCCGTACATGATCTGCAGGTTCTCCGGGTCGCCCGCGACCGCGCGGAGCAGCCACTCGCGCCAGGCGCGGGCCTCCTCGCGGTAGCCGGTGCGCAGCAGCGAGGAGAGCGTGATCGCCGCGTCCCGCAGCCAGGTGTAGCGGTAGTCCCAGTTCCGTACGCCGCCGATCTCCTCCGGCAGCGAGGTCGTCGGCGCGGCGACGATCCCGCCGGTCGGCGCGTACGTCAGCGCCTTCAGGGTGATCAGCGAGCGGATCACGGCCTCCCGGTAGGGGCCGTGGTACGTGCAGTGCTCGACCCACTCGCGCCAGAACTCGGCCGTCGCCGCGAGGGAGCCCTCCGGGTCCGGCAGCGGCGGCGGCTCCTTGTGGGAGGGCTGCCAGGAGAGCGTGAACGTGATCCGCTCCCCGGGCGTGACCGTGAACTCCGAGTACGTCGTCAGGTCCTTGCCGTGGGTCTCCGCGTCGGCGTCCAGCCACACCGAGTCGGGTCCGGCGACCGCGACCGTGCGCTCCCCGACCTTGTGCACCCAGGGCACGATCCGGCCGTAGCTGAACCGCATCCGCAGCGAGGACCGCATCCGCACCCGGCCCGACACGCCCTCGACGATCCGGATCAGCTGCGGCGCGCCGTCGCGCGGCGGCATGAAGTCGGTCACCCGGACCGTGCCGCGCGGGGTGTCCCACTCGGACTCCAGGATCAGCGAGTCGCCCCGGTAGCGGCGCCGGTCGGCGGGGGCCGGCTCCGCGTCCTCCGGACCCGCCGGGCCCACCCGCCAGAAGCCGTGCTCCTCGGTGCCGAGCAGTCCGGCGAAGACCGCGTGCGAGTCGAAGCGGGGGAGACACAGCCAGTCGACGCTGCCGTCCCGGCAGACCAGGGCAGCGGTCTGCATGTCTCCGATGAGTGCGTAATCCTCGATGCGCCCGGCCACGTGCTTCACTCCAGTCGAACGGCCACGTCCGCCCCTGAGGGGCGCTTGCTACTGATGTACGTGATGTCTGTGCGGTCTCGGTCCTGCCAGTGTGCGGGACGGGCCGGCCTGCTCGGCGGACGATGCCGACCTTCTGGGCGGGCGACGTCCGAGCAGAATACGTGCCACCCCGGTGACCGTAGTGATCACACGGGCGACGCGCTGCTCCACACGGGTGAGCTGCGCCTTCCCCCTCGTCCGCACGCCCCTGTCGCCGTACGTGAACACCCGACTGCCGCGTGTGGCCGGAAGCGCTCTCCCGATGTCGCTGATACCCTGGTACCCCGTGGACCGGTGGGAAACGGCGACAGCCGAGGACCCCACAACCGCAGCGACGGCACCCCCCGATTCTTCCGGAGGGGACGCCGGTACGCACCTCCAGAACGCGACCACGGGAGCCCCCTCTTGGCGATGCCGCCCAACACCACGACGACCAAGCACATCTTCGTCACCGGGGGTGTCGCCTCCTCGCTCGGCAAGGGCCTCACCGCCTCCAGCCTGGGTGCGCTCCTCAAGGCCCGCGGCCTGCGGGTCACGATGCAGAAGCTCGACCCGTACCTGAACGTCGACCCGGGCACGATGAACCCCTTCCAGCACGGCGAGGTGTTCGTCACCAACGACGGCGCCGAGACCGACCTGGACATCGGCCACTACGAGCGCTTCCTCGACGTCGACCTCGACGGCTCGGCCAACGTCACCACCGGCCAGGTCTACTCGCAGGTCATCGCCAAGGAGCGGCGCGGCGAGTACCTCGGCGACACCGTGCAGGTCATCCCGCACATCACCAACGAGATCAAGGGCCGCATCCGCCGCATGGCGACCGACGACGTCGACGTCGTCATCACCGAGGTCGGCGGCACGGTCGGCGACATCGAGTCGCTGCCCTTCCTGGAGACCGTCCGCCAGGTCCGCCACGAGGTCGGCCGCGACAACGTCTTCGTCGTGCACATCTCGCTGCTGCCCTACATCGGCCCCTCCGGCGAGCTGAAGACCAAGCCGACCCAGCACTCGGTCGCCGCCCTGCGCAACATCGGCATCCAGCCCGACGCGATCGTGCTGCGCGCCGACCGCGAGGTCCCGACCGCCATCAAGCGCAAGATCTCGCTGATGTGCGACGTCGACGAGGCCGCGGTCGTCGCCGCCATCGACGCCCCGTCGATCTACGACATCCCGAAGGTGCTGCACACCGAGGGCCTGGACGCCTACGTCGTCCGCAAGCTCGACCTGCCCTTCCGCGACGTGGACTGGACCGTCTGGGAGGACCTCCTGGACCGCGTCCACAACCCGGAGCACGAGGTCACCGTCGCGCTCGTCGGCAAGTACATCGACCTGCCCGACGCCTACCTGTCGGTCACCGAGGCCATGCGCGCCGGCGGCTTCGCCAACCGCGCCCGGGTCAAGGTCAAGTGGGTCACCTCGGACGACTGCAAGACCCCGGCCGGCGCCGCCAAGCAGCTCGGCGACGTCGACGGCATCCTCATCCCCGGCGGCTTCGGCGACCGCGGCGTCTCCGGCAAGGTCGGCGCGATCCAGTACGCCCGCGAGAACAAGGTGCCGCTGCTCGGCATCTGCCTCGGCCTGCAGTGCATCGTGATCGAGGCCGCCCGGAACCTGGCCGACATCCCCGAGGCCAACTCCACCGAGTTCGACCCGGCCACCGCGCACCCCGTCGTCTCCACGATGGAGGAGCAGCTCGCGTACGTCGAGGGCGCCGGCGACCTGGGCGGAACGATGCGCCTGGGCCTCTACCCGGCGAAGCTCGCCGAGGGCTCGGTCGTCCGCGAGACCTACGGCGACGAGCCGTACGTCGAGGAGCGCCACCGCCACCGCTACGAGGTGAACAACGCCTACCGCGCGGAGCTGGAGAAGAAGGCCGGCCTGGTCTTCTCCGGCACCTCCCCGGACAACAAGCTCGTCGAGTTCGTCGAGTACCCGAAGGACGTCCACCCCTACCTGGTCGCCACCCAGGCGCACCCGGAGCTCAAGTCCCGCCCGACCCGCCCGCACCCGCTCTTCGCGGGCCTGGTGAAGGCGGCCGTGGAGCGCAAGACCGCGAAGTAACCGCTGGGGTTAACGTTGCCGGGGTACGGGTCCCTCTCCGGGGGCCGTACCCCGGTTTTCGTACGTGAGAGGACTTCTGATGAAGGTGCAGGACACCCCTGAGGAGTGGCCGGTCGCCGCCACCGCCACCCCCTTCACGGGCAAGAAGACGAGTGTCCGCACGGACGACGTGGTCATGCCGGACGGCTCGGTCGCCCGCCGCGACTACCAGGTCCACCCCGGCTCCGTGGCCGTCCTCGCCCTGGACGAGGAGGACCGCGTGGTCCTCCTCCGGCAGTACCGGCACCCCGTACGGCAGAAGCTCTGGGAGATCCCGGCCGGGCTCCTCGACGTGCCCGGCGAGAACCCGCTGCACGCCGCCCAGCGCGAGCTGTACGAGGAGACGCACGTCAAGGCGGGGGACTGGCGGGTCCTGGCCGACGTCTACACGACGCCCGGCGGCTGCGACGAGGCCGTGCGGATCTTCCTGGCCCGGGACCTCGCCGAGGCGGAGGGCGAACGCTTCGAGGTCTCCGACGAGGAGGCCGACATGGAACTCGCCCGGGTGCCGCTGCCCGAGCTGGTGCGGGGGGTCCTCGCGGGCGAGCTGCACAACAGCTGCCTGGTGGTGGGGGTCCTCTCGCTGGCCGCGGCGCGGGCGGGCGAGGGCCTGGACGCCCTCCGCCCGGCCACCGCCCCCTGGCCGGCCCGCCCCTTCGAGTCCTAGCCCCACGGGGCCCGCACCCCGCTGCCCCCCCCCGCAACGGGGTGGGGCGGTGTGACGATCTGCTGATCCGATCGGGGGATCCGTCCGCCGTGCTCCGCGGGGTCCGCCCCGTGCCCTGAACTACGCTCGGAATCGCCCGTGCGGAGCCCCCGCGGGATCGGCTCGTGCGCAGGTGGACGGGAGCGTGGCCAGTGACGGATCAGGCGGTGGCGGCGGTCGGCAGCCGTCAGTTCTTCGGCCGGCAGCGGGAGTTGAAGGCCCTGCGCGCCGACATCGAGCGGACCGGCCTCGACACCCTCACCGGCCGCAAGGCGCCCCGCGCCCGGGTCCTGCTCATCGCCGGCAAGCCGGGCTCCGGGCGGACGGCCCTCGCCGAGGAACTCGCCGCCGGACTCGCCGACCGCTACCCCGACGGGGTCTTCCGCGCCCGGCTCACCGAGCCCGGCGGCGACCCCGTCCCCACCGCGCGCGTCGCCCAGGAACTCCTCGCCGCCCTCGGGGTCGCCGAACCCCCGGGGGCCGGGGAGGACGAGCTGACCGAGCTGGTCAGAGGGGCCCTCGCGGACCGCCGGGCCGTGCTGCTCCTCGACGACGCCGTCGACGCCGAGCAGGCCGACCCGCTGATCCCCGACAACCCCGACGCCCTCGTGGTGGGGGTCGCCCGCGGACCGCTCACCGGGATTCCCGACGTACGGCCCTGCACCCTCGGCGGGCTCGACCCCAAGTCGGCCATCGAGCTGCTCACCGCCTTCACCGGCTCCGTCCGCGTCACCGTCGACCCGCAGGCCGCCGAGACCCTCGTCGAGGAGTGCGGGGGACTGCCCGCGGCGGTCGTCCTCGCCGGCGGCTGGCTCTCCGCCCAGCCGAAGGCCTCCGTCGCCGACCTCGCCAAGCGGCTGCGCGGGCTCAGCGGCGATCCCCTCACCCGGGCCTTCCTGCTCGCCCACGAGGCGCTGCCCGCCACCGCCGCCCGGATACTGCGATTCCTCGTCCTGGCCCCGCTGGGCCGGGCCGACGCCCACACCGCCTCCGCCCTGGCCGGCTGCTCGGTCTCGGCGGCCGCGACCACCCTCGCCGACTTCGCCGCCCTGGGGCTGGTCTCGGACGGCGGGGACGGACAGTACGAGGTGCGCGCCCATCTCGTACCCCTCCTTCGCGCCCAGCTGGAGGAGCGCGACCGGCCCGCCGAGGTGCAGCTCGCCCGGGCCCGGATGCTGGAGCGGACCGTACGGCTCCTCCAGTCCTGCCGTGCGGTCACCGAACCCGAGGGCTCGCCCGCCCGCCGCAAGCTGGCCGGGCTGCCGCGCGCCCTGCGTTTCCCGAGCCCGGCCGCGGCCGCCGCCTGGCTGGACTCCCGGCAGCCCTTCCTCCTGGCCTCCGCCCGGCTCGCCGTCGCCGACGGGGAGCTCGACACCCTGGCGCGCCGGCTCGTGGCCTCGCTCGTCAGGGCGCTCGCCGCGCACCGGGGCGCGGAGGCCGCCGCCCCCGAGCTGTACGGCCTCCACCGGCTGGTCCTGGACGTGGCCGAGCGGCGCGGGCTGCACCGCGAGCGGGCCGCCGCCCTGCTGAACCTGGCCGATCTCGATGCCAGGACCGGCAGGACGAAGGACGCTCTGCTGCGATATCGGTTGGCTTTGGATGCCGGACGCAAAGCAAATGACCCGTATGCGACCGGTCGCGCGATGGAATCCGTAGGTGGGTCCTATCAGGAGCTGGGAGACTGGCAGCGGGCCGGCGACTGGTACGGGCGGGCGCTCGCGCAGCGCCTCGCCCGGGACGAGCGCGCCGACCAGGCCCGGCTGTACGCCCGGCTCGGAGCCGTACAGACCTATGCGGGGCGGTACGGGGAGGCCCTGCGCAGCTGGCGCGCCGCCGCGGCCGGCTACCGGAGGCTCTCCGATCTCCCGGGCCACGCACGGGCGTTGAGCGAGGCGGCCCGGGTCCAGGAGTACGCCGGACGGCCCGAGGAGTCCCTGCGGACCTGCGAGGAGGCGGTGGAGTGGGCCCGCCGTGCCCGGGACACCCGGCTCCAGGCCGCGCTGCAGCTCCGGCTGGCGGACACCCTCGACCGGCTCGGGGACCCCGCGGCGGCCGGGCTGCACCGGTCCGCGGCCGAGAGGCTCCTGCAAACGGAACCATCGACCTACGAAATCCGCAGTGGCTCTGCCGAAGATTAGTACTTTGAAAGGCTAGACAGGGGGAACTCCTTCATTAGACTGGGTGAGCCGCGTTCGAACGTGGTCTGCCCCGGTGCGCTGCAATGCATCCGGGTATGTATTGCAGTGCCCTAGTTATCCCCCCGATTCAAGGACCGTGATCGACGATGAAGGTCGGCATCCCCCGCGAGGTCAAGAACAACGAGTTCCGCGTGGCCATCACCCCCGCCGGTGTCCACGAGCTCGTCCGCAACGGCCACCAGGTCTTCGTCGAGCAGAACGCCGGTGTCGGCTCCTCGATCACGGATGAGGAGTACGTCGCCGCCGGCGCCGAGATCCTCGCCACCGCCGACGAGGTCTGGGCCACCGCCGACCTGCTGCTCAAGGTCAAGGAGCCCATCGCCGAGGAGTACCACCGCCTCCGCAAGGACCAGACGCTCTTCACCTACCTGCACCTCGCCGCCTCCAAGGAGTGCACGGACGCCCTCCTGGAGTCCGGCACCACCGCCATCGCGTACGAGACGGTCGAGACCGCGAACCGCGCGCTCCCGCTGCTCGCCCCGATGTCCGAGGTCGCGGGCCGCCTGGCCCCGCAGGTCGGCGCCTACCACCTGATGCGCTCGGCCGGCGGCCGCGGCGTCCTCCCGGGTGGCGTCCCGGGCACCCACGCCGGCGAGTGCGTCGTCATCGGCGGCGGCGTCTCCGGCTGGAACGCCGTGCAGATCGCCATCGGCCTGGGCTTCCACGTGACCCTGCTCGACCGCGACATCAACAAGCTCCGCGAGGCCGACAAGATCTTCGGCACGAAGGTCAAGACGATCGTCTCCAACGCCTTCGAGCTGGAGAAGGCCGTCGTCGAGGCCGACCTCGTCGTCGGTGCCGTCCTCATCCCCGGCGCCAAGGCCCCGAAGCTGGTCACCAACGAGCTCGTCGCCAAGATGAAGCCCGGAAGTGTCCTTGTCGACATTGCGATCGACCAGGGCGGCTGCTTCGAGGACTCGCACCCGACCACCCACGCCGAGCCGACCTTCCAGGTCCACAACTCGATCTTCTACTGCGTGGCGAACATGCCGGGCGCCGTCCCGAACACCTCCACCTACGCCCTCACCAACGCCACGCTGCCCTACATCGTGTCGCTGGCGAACAACGGCTGGGTCGAGGCGCTGCGCCGCGACTCCGCCCTCGCCCTGGGCCTCAACACCCATGCCGGCAAGGTGGTTTACAAGGAGGTCGCCGAGGCGCACGGCCTCGAGCACGTCGAGCTGGCCAGCCTCCTGGCCTGACCCCCGAGGGCTCCTTGACGGAGGCCCCGTCAACGCGTGCCGTCAATATCACGCATCCGGCCGGACCTTGTTCGACAAGGTCCGGCCGGTCGTGTCTCCGGCCCGCCGAAACGTTCGGGCAACTCGCCTCGAACGTAACCCTTTAACCGTTTCGCACACCCCTGAAACGTGTGGATGCATGCCTGCGCACCCTTGACAGAGACGTGTTCGGTTGCCGACACATCGGGCCGGGTCCGGCGGATTGTGTTGCTGCGGAGCGGTGACACGCCATAGAGTCGCCAACCGTCGGCATGGTGCCACGCTGACCTATCGATAAATGTTCCTGGTGACATCCAAGGAGGTAAGACGACTTGTGAATGAGTCGACAATTACTCCCGGGAGCGGTGTGCCAGGTGCCCCGATCGGCTCCGTCGCGGTGCGGACCTTCGCGACGCACCAGCCCATGACGAGTGCCCACACGATGAAGACGATGGACGGCCTACACGTGAACGCCACGGCCGGCAACGAGATGGGCCGAGAGTCCACCCACTTCGCCGCCTACGACGAGGTGCCCGAGGGGCACTTCTACGACCCCGACGCCGAGTACGAGCCCGATCCGGAGTACGCGGCCACCCTCGCACCCGACGCTGCCCGCCAGCGCCGCGAGCGGATCGGCCCCACCGGACGGCCCCTGCCGTACTTCCCGATCCCGGGTCCCCTGACCGACCACGGACCCGCGAAGATCATCGCGATGTGCAACCAGAAGGGCGGCGTCGGCAAGACCACGTCGACCATCAACCTGGGCGCCGCGCTCGCCGAGTACGGACGACGGGTGCTGCTCGTCGACTTCGACCCGCAGGGAGCCCTGTCGGTCGGCCTCGGCGTGAACCCGATGGAGCTCGACCTCACCGTCTACAACCTGCTCATGGAGCGGGGCATGTCGGCCGACGAGGTCCTCCTGAAGACCGCCGTGCCCAACATGGACCTGCTGCCGAGCAACATCGACCTCTCGGCCGCCGAAGTCCAGCTGGTCAGCGAGGTCGCGCGCGAGTCCACGCTCCAGCGCGCCCTCAAGCCGCTGATGAACGACTACGACTACATCGTGATCGACTGTCAGCCCTCCCTCGGCCTGCTGACCGTGAACGCCCTGACGGCGGCTCACAAGGTCATCGTGCCGCTGGAGTGCGAGTTCTTCGCGCTGCGCGGCGTCGCGCTGCTCACCGAGACCATCGAGAAGGTCCAGGAGCGGCTCAACCCCGAGCTCGAACTCGACGGCATCCTCGCCACGATGTACGACTCCCGGACCGTGCACAGCCGTGAGGTCCTCGCGCGCGTCGTCGAGGCCTTCGACGAGCACGTCTACCACACGGTCATCGGGCGGACCGTGCGCTTCCCGGAGACCACGGTCGCCGGCGAGCCCATCACCACGTACGCCTCCAACTCCGTGGGCGCCGCCGCCTACCGCCAGCTCGCCAGGGAGGTGCTCGCCCGGTGTCACGCCGAGTGAGTCTGCCCGGAGCCGACGAACTCTTCCGTACGACCGGGGGGACGGCGCTCCAGGCGTCCGCACCCCGCCGCGCCGTCCCGGCACCGGCGGCCGAGAGCGACGCGGTCGCGGCCGAGGGCCCCGCTGAGCACGCGCCCGCGGACTCCGAGGCCGCGGAACCGCGCACCCGGACGGCCGAGCCCGAGGGGCAGGCCGCCAAGGCCGCGCCCACCGCCTCCGTGCCCGCCCCCGCGGCGGCCCGGCGGCGCGGCGGCCGTACCCCGAACCGGCGGCCCAGCGGCCGCGAGCGCCACGACGAGAAGATCACGGTCTACGTCTCCGCCGAGGAGCTGATGGACCTGGAGCACGCCCGGCTCGTGCTCCGGGGCGAGCACGGCCTCGCCGTCGACCGGGGCCGGATCGTCCGGGAGGCCGTCGCGGTCGTCCTGGCGGACCTGGAGTCCCGCGGCGACGCGAGCATCCTCGTCCGCCGCCTGCGCGGCCGCTGACGGTAGCCTGCGGGCTGCCGTCCTCCTCGTTCCCCCTGGACCCCCATGCACCACGCTCCTGACGAAACGTCCCGCCCGCCGGGCCGCCGCCCCCTGGGCCGCGGCCCGGGCGAGACGGCGGAGCCGGTGCCCCCGGAGCAGCCGCCCGCTCCCGGCGGGGACGGACGGTTCACCGTGCGGCTGTCCAACTTCGAGGGGCCCTTCGACCTGCTCCTCCAGCTGATCACCAAGCACAAGCTGGACGTCACCGAGGTCGCCCTCTCCCGGGTCACCGACGAGTTCATGGCGCACCTGCGGGCCCTCGGGCCCGACGGGGACCTCGACCAGACCACCGAGTTCCTCGTCGTCGCCGCCACCCTGCTCGACCTCAAGACCGCCCGGCTGCTCCCCGTCGCCGAGGTGGAGGACGAGGCCGACCTCGCCCTCCTGGAGGCCCGCGACCTGCTCTTCGCCCGGCTCCTCCAGTACCGCGCGTACAAGCGGATCGCGGAGATCCTCGAAGAGCGCTGGGAGGCCGAGAGCCACCGCCACCCCCGTACGGTCGGACTCGAACCGCACCACGCCGAGCTGCTCCCCGAGGTCGTCATCTCCATCGGCGCCGAGGGCCTCGCGAAGCTCGCCGCCAAGGCCATGCGACCCAGGGCCGAGCCCCAGGTGTACGTCGACCACATCCACGCCCCGCTCGTCAGCGTCCGGGACCAGGCCGCCGTGGTCGTCGCGCTGCTCCGCGAGCGCGGGACGGCCGTCTTCCGGGAGCTGATCGAGGACGCCGGCGACACCCTCACCGTCGTCGCCCGCTTCCTCGCCCTCCTGGAGCTCTACCGGGAGAAGGCCGTCGCCCTCGACCAGGAGACCGCCCTCGCGGACCTCACGGTCTCCTGGACCGGCGGCGAGACGGACCCCTCCGGGGCCGTGACCGACGAATTCGACCAGGAGGCCAGGGAGGCCACCGCATGAGCGACCTCAAGCCCGCCCTCGAAGCCGTCCTCATGGTCGTCGACGAGCCCGCCACCGAGGCCCACCTCGCCAAGGTCCTGGAGCGCACCCCGGGCGAGGTGGCCGACGCCCTGCACGAGCTGGCCGAGGAGTACACCTCCCAGGGCCGCGGCTTCGAGCTGCGCCGGGTGGCCGGGGGCTGGCGCTACTACACCCGCGCCGCCTTCGCCCCGGCCGTCGAGGCCTTCGTCCTGGAGGGGCAGCAGGCGCGGCTCACCCAGGCGGCCCTGGAGACCCTCGCGGTCGTCGCGTACCGCCAGCCGGTCAGCCGTTCCCGGGTCTCCGCGGTCCGCGGGGTCAACTGCGACGGCGTGATGAGGACCCTCCTCCAGCGGGGTCTGGTGGAGGAGGCGGGCGCGGAACCCGAAACAGGTGCGATCCTGTACAGGACGACGAACTACTTCCTGGAGCGGATGGGCCTGCGAGGCCTGGACGAACTCCCCGAGCTCGCCCCCTTCCTCTCCGAGGCCGAGGCGGTCGAGCCGGACTCGCTGGAAGGGGTCCCGTCGTTCGATCCGGATGTCCCGGATCGTGAGGACGACGACAAGACGGAAGTTTGATGCGAAGCAGCAGCGGCAGGAACAGCAGCGGAAACAACGGCGGGAGCCGTGGTGGCAACAGCGGCGGCCGCGGCAGCAGCGGCGGCGGCCGCGGTGGCAGCGGCTCCGGCGGCGGGCGCGGGAACTACCGCGGCGCCGGCAACAGCCGCGACGACCGCCAGGGCGGCGGCCGTCCCGGCCAGGGCGGCGGACGCCCGGGGCAGGGCGGCGGCCGGTCGGGCGGCAGCGCCTCCAACCCGCGCAAGGCGCGTCCGGAGGAGCGCACCTACGACGAGCGCTACAGCCCCTCGGACGCCCCGAGGCGCGGGCGCGGCGACGCCGCGCGCGGTGGCGCCAAGGGCGGCCCCCGGCAGTCCCCGCAGCGCGGCGGCGGCCGTACGGCGCCCGCCCGCTCGCGCGAGTACGACGCCCGTACGGAGGAGCGCAACCGGGAGCGGTACGCCGGCAAGCCCGAGATCAAGCTCCCCAAGACCTTCCCCGGCGCCGAGCAGGAGGGCGAGCGGCTGCAGAAGGTCCTCGCCCGCGCCGGCATGGGCTCGCGCCGCGCCTGCGAGGAGCTCATCGAGCAGGCCCGCGTCGAGGTCAACGGCGAGATCGTCCTCGAACAGGGCATGCGCGTCGACCCGGAGAAGGACGAGATCAAGGTGGACGGCCTGACCGTCGCCACCCAGTCGTACCTCTTCTTCGCGCTGAACAAGCCCTCCGGCGTCGTCTCCACCATGGAGGACCCGGACGGCCGCCAGTGCCTCGGCGACTACGTCACCAACCGCGAGACCCGGCTGTTCCACGTCGGCCGCCTCGACACGGAGACCGAGGGCATCATCCTGCTCACCAACCACGGCGAGCTGGCCCACCGCCTCACGCACCCGAAGTACGGCGTCAAGAAGACCTACCTGGCCGCCATCACCGGCCCGCTGCCCCGCGAGGTCGGCAGGCGCCTCAAGGACGGCATCCAGCTGGAGGACGGCTACGCGCGCGCCGACCACTTCCGCGTCGTCGAGCAGACCGGCAAGAACTACCTGGTCGAGGTCACCCTCCACGAGGGCCGCAAGCACATCGTCCGCCGGATGCTCGCCGAGGCGGGCTTCCCGGTCGAGAAGCTGGTCCGCACCGCCTTCGGCCCGATCGCCCTGGGCGACCAGAAGTCGGGCTGGCTGCGCCGCCTGACCAACACCGAGGTCGGCATGCTGATGAAGGAAGTCGGCATGTAGGGCCCCGTGCCCGCTCGACGAGGAAGCCCGTGACCGCCCGGCGGTCACGGGCTTCTCCGTGTCCGCCGGGCCTTGTGGGTGAGGGCCGACGCGCTTTATAGTCAAGGTGACTCTTAAAGAGATCGGAGGTGAGCCCCGCCATGCGCAGCCGGTGGACCTGGACCCACGGGGGTGGATCAGGTCACGAGACATGGCCGTCCATGGCGGGGGGCACCTCATGAAGCGCTACGGCCACGGCCTCGTCCCCGGCCGGTTCCATCCGCCGCACGCCGGCCACCACCACCTCGTCCGCACCGCCCGCGACCGCTGCGAGCGCCTCACCGTGCTCGTCCGCGCCTCCGCCGGGGACACCCTCCCCCTGGAGGACCGGGTCGCCTGGATGCGGGAGATCCACCCCGACGTCCTCGTCGTCGGCGGCGAGCGGTACGCCGGCCCCGAGCGGGTCGACGCCGTCTTCGTCCTGGAGCCGTACGGGGGCTTCACTCCGGAGTCGTACGGGGACTTCGCCCCCGATCCGTACGGGGACTTCGCCCCGGAGTCGTACGGGGACGAGCTCGGTCGCCGCCTCGGCGCCGCGACCGTCCACGTCGACCGGGTCCACCCCTTCACCGACACCGCCGTACGCGAGGACCCCGCCGCCTTCTGGGACTTCCTGGAGCCGCCGGTACGGGCCGCGCTCACCCGGCGCGTCGTCCTCCTCGGCGCCGAGTCCACCGGCACCACCACCATGGCCCGCGCCCTCACCGACCACTACCGGCGGCGCGGCGGCGTCTGGGCCCGCACCCGCTGCGTACCGGCGTACGAGGACGGACCCGGCGCGCCCGGGCCCGCCCTCCGCTCCGCCGACTTCCCCGTCATCGCCCAGCGCCAGGCCGAACGGGAGGAGGAGGCCGCCCGGGACGGCTCGCCCGTCCTCTTCTGCGACACCGACGCCTTCGCCGCCACCATCCGGCACGAGCTCCACTTCGGCACCGCCAGCCCCGCCGTCGGCGAGATCGCCGCCCGCGGCCGCCAGCACCTCTGGCTGCTAACCGACCACCGGGGCATCGACCGCGCGGACGACCCGGACCGGCTGCGGCCCTGGATGACCGCACGCCTCCTCACCCAGCTCGCCCACACCGGCCGCCGCACCGCCGTCCTCACCGGCCCCCACGAGGAGCGGCTCGCGGCCGCCGTCGCCGCCGTCGACGCGCTGCTCGCCGAGGGCATGCACCTCACCGAACCCCAGCCGGAGCGCCGATGACCGTCCACCGGGCCCCCGAGGGCTACGACCCGTACGCCTTCGAGCCGTTCGCCGTCACCGTCGACCTCGCCGTCCTCACGATCCGCGAGGAACGCCTCCACGTCCTGCTCGTCGAGCGCGGCCAGGAGCCGTACGCCGGATCCTGGGCCCTGCCCGGGGGATTCGTCCTGCCCCGCGAGTCCGCCGAGACCGCCGCCCGCCGCGAACTCGCCGAGGAGACCGGACTCTCCGGAACCACCGTCGACGGTCTCCACCTCGAACAGCTCCGCACCTACTCCGAACCGGACCGCGACCCGAGGATGCGGGTCGTCTCCGTCGCCTTCACCGCACTCGTCCCCGACCCGCCCGAGCCGCGCGGCGGCGGCGACGCGGCCCAGGCCCGGTGGATCCCGTACGGGACGCACGGCCGGCTCGCCTTCGACCACGACCGGATCCTCGCCGACGCCCACGAACGGGTCGGCGCCAAGCTGGAGTACACCTGCCTCGCGACCGCCTTCTGCCCGCCCGAGTTCACCCTCGGCGAGCTGCGGCAGGTCTACGAGACGGTCTGGGGCGTCGAACTCGACCGCCCCAACTTCCGGCGCAAGGTCCTCACCACGCCCGGCTTCGTCCAGGCCGTGGAAGGACCCCCGCGCCTCACCGGCGGACGGGGGAAACCGGCCGCTCTCTACCGGGCGGGCGAGGCCACCACCCTCCACCCGCCCCTCCTGCGACCGGAAGGACGCCCCGCATGAACCTCACCCGCACCGCCACCAAGCAGGCCGCGACCGGCTCCCTGATCGGGCTGGCGCTCGGGGACGCGCTGGGATTCCCGACCGAGTTCAACGACGTGCCGTCGATCCTCGCCAAGGTCGGCCCCTGGCGTGAGATGGCGCTGCCCGTCAGGAACGGCAAGGCGTACGTCACCGACGACACCCAGATGACCCTCGCCTTCGCCCGTGGCATCCGCACGGCGATGGACCGGGGCGTGCTCGCCCCGCTGCGGCTCGCGAGGCCCGTCCGCGACGAGTTCGTCGACTGGTACCACTCCCCGGAGAACAACCGCGCCCCCGGCAACACGTGCATGCGCGCCTGCAGGCTCCTCGACGGTGACCGGCTCTGGCAGGACGCCAGCCAGATCCACTCCAAGGGCTGCGGCGCCAACATGCGGGTCGCCCCCATCGGGCTCGTCCCCGGGCTCAGCGAGGAGCAGCGGGCGGGCGCCGCACAGCTCCAGTCGGGCCTGACCCATGGTCACCCCACCGCGCTCGCCGCCTCCGACCTCACCGCCCGCGCCGTGTACCTGCTCGCGCAGGGCGTGGACCCGACCGGGCTGGTCGGACAGCTGCGCTCGTACGCGTACGAGAACCGCTCCGTCTACCGCGAGCAGTGGCTCGGCGACCTGTGGACCCGCTCCCAGGACCCCAGCGCCCTGTCCTTCATCCAGCGAGGCTGGGACGAGTGCCTGGCCGTCCTGGAGCGCCTCGACGCGGTCCAGCGCACGGCCGACCCGGAGCTGGACCCCTGCGAGTACACCGGCGACGGCTGGATCGCCGAGGAGGCCCTCGCGACCGGGCTCCTCTGCTTCCTGCTCTTCCCCGACGAGCCGCTCACCGCCCTCCGCCGGGCCGCCTGCACCCGGGGGGACTCCGACTCGATCGCCGCCCTCGCGGGCGCCTTCGCCGGCGCGCACCTCGGCGCGGACGCCTGGCCGAAGGAGTGGGCGGAGCGCGTCGAGTACCGCAGCGACCTGCTGACCTTCGGCGCGCTGTGGGACGCGTGAGGCGCTAGAGCTCGGCCAGGGCCGAGGAGCGGCGGGCGCGGGTCAGGAAGTCCTGGATCCGGGGCTCGTCCGGGGCGGCGGGGAGGGGGGTCGTGTCGTGGGCGCGGTCCGCCTCCTCCTGGAGGCGGTTCATCCAGGACTCCACCTCGGCCCAGGGGACCTCGCCGCGCTTGACCGCGAGGAGGCGGTCGCGGTCCTCGCCGACGTCGATGCGGAGCTCGCCGGTGCGCAGCAGGTCGCGGCAGCTGGTCAGGAGCCGCAGCAGGTGCATGGCATGCTTCCAGCGCGGCTGCCCGTACTGGCGGACGTCCGCGTCCAGCTTGCGGCGCTGGCCGCCCGCGTACCGCACGAAGGTCTGGTGGGCCCGGCGGGACAGGAAGGCCCCGCGCAGCGAGACGAGCTCGCGGCCCCAGTCGTCGACGTGCTCGACGACGGGGGAGTGGAGGCACTCCAGGACGTTCGGGTTGTTGCGCAGGGCGAGCTCGCAGAAGCGTTCCAGCTCCCAGCTGAACTGCTCCGGGCGCGGTCCCTCCACATGCGCCGGAGGCTTGTCGAAGCGCCAGAAGAGCGGCGTCGGGGCGAGGTAGACGCCCCGTACGTCCGTGTCGCTGTCCTCGGTCGCCAGACCGAAGGCGCGCGAGCCCATCACGCAGGAGTAGATCGTGTGCTCGCGCACCAGCTCGTCCGGAGTCATGCCCGGCAGATTACGCCAGGGTGATCGTTTCTCCCGAGACGGTGATCCGCTCGGCCGGGAGGGGACGGGGAGCCGGTCCCGCCGCCGTCCGGGCCGCAGCCCGCCGTCGGGGCCGCTGCGGCCAGCAGGACGGTACGACGACGGGGGGCTGCGCTCGCGGTCATTCCGCCGGCTTCGCCACGAGGCCGCCCCGGAGCCCGTAACACGCCTGTCCGGGCCCGCCGTGTACCCCGAGTGGCGGAGCGCCCCGGTTCGGGTGACATTGGGCGTGTTCCGTACCGGACGAAAGGCAGGATCATGGCGGGTAACGACCTCGGCAGTCTCCTCGGGGGCCTCCTCGGCGGCGCCGGCGGACAGAGTGGCGGCGGCGCCGGCGGCATCCTCGGCTCCCTGCTCGGGGCCCTCACGGGAGGCCAGGGCGGCGGCAACGGCTCGAACCCGCTCGGCGGGCTCCTCGACATGCTCACCAAGGCCGGTCTGGCCGACCAGGCCCAGTCCTGGATCGGCACCGGCGAGAACCAGGCCGTCAGCGGCGCCCGGATCGCCGAGGCCCTCCCCGACGAGACCCTCCAGAAGGTCGCGGCGGAGGCCGGCGTCAGCCCGCAGGAGGCCGCCGACCAGATCGCGCACTCGCTGCCGCAGGTCGTCGACGGCCTGACCCCGAACGGCTCGCTGCCCCAGGGCGCCTCCCTGGAGGAGATCATCCGCGAGCAGCGGCTCTGACCCCGTTCCGGACGCCCGCCCTCCGTCTCGTTCCGTCTCGGAGGGCGGGCGTCGCGGCGCGCCGTCCCCGCCGCTGACTAGGCTGAACGGAGCACTGACGCAGGCGAAGGAGCACGACGTGGCGGTACGAGCGGTCCGAGGAGCCGTCCAGCTGGAGCGGGACGAGGCCGGACACATGCGCGAGCAGGTCGAGGAACTGCTGACCGCCGTCCTCGAACGCAACGGGCTCACCGCCGACGACCTCATCAGCATCTGGTTCACGGCCACGCCCGATCTCCACAGCGACTTCCCCGCCGCCGCGGCCCGGGAGATCGGCATCGTCGACGTCCCCCTGATCTGCGCGCAGGAACTCGACATCGAGGGTGCGATGCCGAGGGTCGTCCGGCTCCTCGCCCACGTCGAGACCGAACTGCCCAAGTCCCGGATCGCGCACGTCTACCTCGGCGCCGCGGCCGCCCTGCGCAAGGACATCGCCCAGTGAGAACAGCCCTCGTCATCGGAACCGGCCTCATCGGCACCTCCGCCGCCCTCGCGCTCGCGGGCCGCGGCGTGACCGTCCACCTGCGGGACCACGACCCGGCGCGCGCCCGCACGGCCGCCGCGCTCGGCGCGGGCACCGACGAGGCCCCCGAAGGCCCCGTGGACCTCGTCATCGTCGCCGTGCCCCCCGCGCACGTGGCCGCCACCCTCGCCGAGGCCATGAAGGCCGGCCTCGCCCGCGGCTACCTCGACGTGGCCAGCGTCAAGGGCGGACCGAAGCGCGAGCTGGAGGCCTTCGGCCTCGACCTCACCACGTACATCGGCACCCACCCCATGGCCGGCAAGGAGCGCTCGGGCCCCCTCGCCGGCACCGCCGACCTCTTCGAAGGCCGGCCGTGGGTCCTCACCCCGACCCGGGACACCGACACCGAGGTCCTCAACCTCGCCCTGGAGCTCGTCGCCCTCTGCCGGGCCGTCCCCGTCGTCATGGACGCCGACGCCCACGACCGGGCCGTCGCCCTGGTCTCCCACACCCCGCAGCTCGTCTCCTCGATGGTCGCCGCGCGCCTGGAGGAGGCCGAGGAGTCCGCCGTACGCCTCTGCGGGCAGGGCATCCGCGACGTCACCCGGATCGCGGCCTCCGACCCGCGCATGTGGCTCGAGATCCTCTCCGCCAACCCCGGGCCCGTCGCCGACGTCCTCGCCGGCGTCGCCGCCGACCTCGACGAGACCGTCCGCGCCCTGCGGTCCCTCCAGTCCGCCTCCGCCGACGAGCGCCGCGACGGCGCCACCGGAGTCGAGGACGTCCTCCGGCGCGGCAACGCCGGCCGCGCCCGCGTCCCCGGCAAGCACGGCGCCGCCCCCACGGTCTACGAGACCGTCGCCGTCCTCATCAGCGACCAGCCCGGCGAACTCGCCCGCATCTTCGCCGACGCGGGCCGGGCGGGGGTCAACATCGAGGACGTCCGCATCGAGCACGCCACCGGTCAGCAGGCCGGTCTCGTCCAACTGATGGTCGAACCCTCGGCCGCGGCAGCCCTCGGCACCTACCTCCAGGAACGCGGCTGGTCCCTCCGCACGCCCTGATGCCCGCCGCCGTTGTGGGCCGCGCCCCGCCTGTTGTGGACGCTGGTCCCGCCGGGGCTGTGCCCCCGCCGCCCCCGTTGTGGGCAATCGTTCCGCTGGGGCGAAGGGGGTCCCCCCTGCTCGAGCGAAGCCGAGAGCTTGGGGGAGGGTGGGCACAACGGACCCGCGCCCTGCCGGCGCCAGAGGCTTACGAGCCCGGACTCGCACCCCATGTGCACCGTCACGGGTGGTGCGGGTCCAGGCTCGGAACGCGGAGGCGCCGCTAAGGGCGCCGTCCCGTGTGCCCACCCGTCCCGCCCCAGCGGGACGATTGCCCACACGGGCGGGTGAGCGAAGCGCACCGCCCCGCGCGGGCGCGCGGCCCACACGGCGGTGGGCGGAGCGCCCCGCCCGGCAGGGCGCGCAGGGGCGCCGTCCCGCGTGGGTGGGGGCCCGTAGTGGGCGGGGCCGAGTGGGGGGTCGGGACTCGGTAACCTTGTGGGGGTCCCCGCATACCGCCGGGCCCTACCGCGCACCCCCAGGAAGGTGTTCCCACCGTGGAATCCGTGATCGTCGCCATCGACGGGCCCTCCGGCACGGGCAAGTCCAGCACCTCGAAGGCGGTCGCCGCCAAGCTGGGGCTGAGCTACCTCGACACCGGCGCCCAGTACCGGGCGATCACGTGGTGGATGATCAGCAACGGCGTGGACGTCACCGACGCCGAGGCCGTCGCGAACGCCGCGTCCAAGCCGGTCATCGTCTCCGGCACCGACCCGGCCCGGCCCACCATCACCGTCGACGGCGCCGACGCCTCCGGGCCGATCCGGACCGAGGAGGTCACCTCCAAGGTCAGCGCCGTCAGCGCCGTGCCCGAGGTGCGGAGCCTGATCACGGAGCTGCAGCGGTCCATCGCCCGCAGCGCCGAGATCGGCATCGTCGTCGAGGGCCGGGACATCGGCACCACCGTCCTGCCGGACGCCGACCTGAAGATCTTCCTGACGGCCTCGCCCGAGGCCCGTGCCGCCCGCCGCTCCGGCGAGCTCAAGGGCGCCGACGTGCACGCGACGAAGGAAGCCCTCATCAAGCGGGACGCGGCCGACTCCAGCCGCAAGACCTCCCCGCTCGCCAAGGCCGGCGACGCCGTCGAGGTCGACACCACCGAGCTCACCCTCGACCAGGTCATCGAGTGCGTCGTCACCCTCGTCGAGGAGAAGAGGGCGGGCGTCAAGTGACCCTGCCCTCCGCGAAGGGCGCCGCCGTCGGCCGTCGCATCGGCATCGGGCTGATGTACGGCTTCTGGAAACCGCGTGTCCTCGGCGCCTGGCGGGTGCCGGCCTCCGGCCCCGTCATCCTCGCCGTCAACCACGCGCACAACATCGACGGTCCCATGCTCATGGGCACCGCCCCGCGCCCCGTGCACTTCCTCATCAAGAAGGAGGCGTTCGTCGGCCCGCTCGGCAGCTTCCTGGAGGGCATCGGGCAGCTCAAGGTGGACCGGGAGAGCACCGACCGCCACGCGATAGGCAACGCGCTCGGCATCCTGGAGCAGGGCGGCGTCCTCGGGATCTTCCCCGAGGGCACCCGCGGCGACGGCGACTTCGCCTCGCTCCGCGCGGGCCTGGCGTACTTCGCCGTCCGCAGCGGCGCGCCGATCGTCCCGGTCGCCGTCCTGGGAAGCACCGAGCGCCGCGGACGGTTGGTCAAGGCACTGCCTCCGCTGCGCGGCCGCGTCGACGTCGTCTTCGGCGACGCCTTCGAGGCGGGGGACGGATCGGGCCGCCGCACCCGCAAGGCCCTCGACGAGGCCACCGTACGGATCCAGGGCCGGCTCACCGCCCACCTGGAAAACGCCAGGCGCCTCACCGGGCGCTGAGCGACACTCTCAGTAGTGGCCCCCACGGCTCCGGCCGCCCGGGACCACCGACCACGAATGATCAAGGAACGGACTTCATGAACGACCAGCACGACCACGGGGCACTTGGCGACGCCGAGTACGCGGAGTTCATGGAGCTCGCCGCGGAAGAGGGCTTCGACGTCGAGGACGTCGAGGGCGCGATCGAGGAGGCCGGCCACGGCCCGCTCCCCGTTCTCGCCGTCGTCGGCCGGCCGAACGTCGGCAAGTCGACCCTGGTGAACCGCATCATCGGCCGCCGCGAGGCCGTCGTCGAGGACAAGCCGGGCGTCACCCGCGACCGCGTCACGTACGAGGCCGAATGGGCCGGCCGCCGCTTCAAGGTCGTCGACACCGGCGGCTGGGAGCAGGACGTCCTCGGCATCGACGCCTCCGTCGCCGCCCAGGCCGAGTACGCCATCGAGGCCGCCGACGCCTGCCTCTTCGTCGTGGACGCCACCGTCGGCGCCACCGACACCGACGAGGCCGTCGTCAGGCTGCTCCGCCGCGCCGGGAAGCCGGTCGTCCTCGCCGCCAACAAGGTCGACGGCCAGTCCGGCGAGGCCGACGCGGCCATGCTCTGGTCCCTGGGCCTCGGCGAGCCGTTCCCCGTCTCCTCGCTGCACGGCCGCGGCACCGGCGACCTCCTCGACGAGGTCCTGAGGAAGCTGCCCGAGGCCCCCGAACAGCGCTTCGGCACCGCGGTGGGCGGCCCCCGCCGCATCGCCCTCATCGGCCGCCCGAACGTCGGCAAGTCCTCCCTGCTCAACAAGGTCGCGGGCGAGGACCGGGTCGTCGTCAACGAGCTGGCCGGCACCACCCGCGACCCGGTCGACGAGCTCATCGAGCTCGGCGGCGTGACGTGGAAGTTCGTCGACACCGCCGGCATCCGCAAGAAGGTCCACCTCCAGGCGGGCGCGGACTACTACGCCTCCCTGCGGACCGCCGCCGCCATCGAGAAGGCGGAGGTGGCCGTCATCCTCATCGACACCACCGACAACATCTCGGTCCAGGACCAGCGCATCATCACGATGGCGGTCGAGTCGGGCCGCGCCATCGTCATCGCCTACAACAAGTGGGACGAGCTCGACGAGGAGCGCCGCTACTACCTGGAGCGCGAGATCGAGACCGAGATGCAGCAGGTCTCCTGGGCGCCGCGGGTCAACGTCTCCGCCAAGACCGGCCGCCACATGGAGAAGCTGGTCCCGGCCATCGAGACCGCCCTCGCCGGCTGGGAGACCCGCGTCCCCACCGGCCGGCTCAACGCCTTCCTGGGCGAGATCGTCGCCGCCCACCCGCACCCGGTCCGCGGCGGCAAGCAGCCCCGCATCCTCTTCGGCACGCAGGCCGGCACCAAGCCGCCCCGCTTCGTGCTCTTCGCCTCCGGCTTCCTGGAGGCCGGCTACCGCCGCTTCATCGAGCGCCGGCTGCGCGAGGAGTTCGGCTTCGAGGGCACCCCGCTGCACCTCTCGGTGCGGGTCCGCGAGAAGCGCGGCCGCAAGAAGTAGGACCCTTTCCGGTACGGCGGAGGGCCGGGACTCGATCGAGTCCCGGCCCTCCGCCGTACCGCGCCGTCCGCGCCTAGAGACCCCTGCGGGGGCCCGGGGGCAGCGCTGCCTGGGGGTGCGGATGCTGCTGCGCCGGGTACGCCGCCGCGGGCCGGTGCCCCTGCCCGTACAGGCCCGTGCTCAGGACCGTGCCGAAGGCCCGGAAGCCCAGCTCCTCCTCGCCGCTGCGGTCGCCCGGCAGCGTGCGGAACGACCTGCGGTACTCCGAGTACAGGGCGTCGAAGATCGGCGTGGGCGAAGGGCCCGCCGAGGCGTCCTGCGCGGGGCGCATCGGAGGGATCTGGTTCGGATACGGCTGGAGGAACGGGTCGTATGGGTGCACGTAGGTGCCAACGACACCGCCGCCCGTCGGATGCGGGCGGCTCTCCGAAAGGGGAGCGCCCCGGGGGCGCGGCACGGTCGGAACACCCCGTCCCGCCCCCGCCCCGGGGACGCGCGCCCACCCTATGCCGGGCCGGCGGTCCTCCATCAGGTGCCGGCCAGCGGCATCGCGGCGGCCACCAGACGGCCGTTCGCGGCGGCCTTCTCCAGGGCGTCGCGCAGCAGGTCCTCGCGCGGCTGCTGGCCGATCGAGCCCACCGGGGCGGCGAAGACCAGGACCGTGTGCGACTTGTTGGCCGCCGCCCGCCAGCCCTCGGTGACCTGGAGCGGCTGGTGCGCCTGCCACCAGGCGGCCTGGCCGGCACCGCCCGGCCCCGGCTGGAGCACGGAGTGCAGCTGGCCCATGGCGACCAGGACCGACCAGCCCGGCAGCGCCGTCGGCGTCTCGTCGAGGCTCATGACCGGCTGGAAGCCCTGCTCGGCCAGGAGCGGCAGGAACTCGTCGGTGAGCCCGTCCGAGCCCGGACGGGCCACCGGGGCGGTCGGCTCCACGACGAGCGCCGGGTGCAGCTCGCCCTGGATCAGGACGAGCCCGCTGGTCACCCCGAGCACGGCCTGCTCGGGGTGGGAGGCGGAGAGCGCGTCGGCCGCGTCGGAGGCCGTGATGGAGGCGACGGCGCCCTGGAGCTGCTCCTCGGCCACCCGGACGACCTGCGAGGGGATGCAGCTGGCGTGGGCGAACGCGAGGACCGCGGTCTCCTCGCCGACGAACAGCACCGTGCTGGTGCGCTCCTGCTCGGAGTCCCCCGGCGTGCGGCAGGAGGTGCAGTCGTAGCTGCCCGGGGCGTTGTCGCCGGCGAGCAGCCGGTCCGCTTCTTCGTCGCCGATCTCGGCGCGTACGTCCTCGCTGACGTCGAGCATGCGCGGCACGGGGGCTCCCTGGACTCGGTACGGGGGGACGCCGGGCCGTTCCCGGGCGCCTCATGCCGAGTTCAACGGGTCAGCCTCGGCCGGGGTCACGCGTGGAAGCGAGGCAAGTTGCCCGTGGCGTGTGCGAGGGGGCGCGTGACTCCGACCGGGTGGGGTGTGAACAGTGTTCCGCGCGGCACGGGCCGGGGGCGCCGGGGCGCTGCCTAGCCTTCCCCGATGTCGAAGATCCGATTTTGGACAGCCGGTTCCCTCGTGGCGGCGTCCGTGGCCGCGCTCCTGTCCCTGGCCCCGGCGTCCGCCCAGGCCAGGGACGCGTCTCCCGGACCGGGGGACGCGCCCGCCGCCTCGGACGTCGTCCGGGAGGCGGCCGCCGGGGCCCGGGAAGAGGCCTCCGCCGCGCTCCAGGACGTGTCGGACGCGCTCAGGGAGGCCGCCGCCTCCGCGTCCCCGGCCGCCGCCGTGCCCTCGTACGCCTGCGCGAAGGACCAGTGGCCGTGGGGGTGCGTCGCCGAGTGCGAGAGCAGCGGACGCTGGAACGCGAACACCGGGAACGGCTTCTACGGCGGACTCCAGTTCTGGCACCCCACCTGGGTCGAGCACGGCGGCCTGAAGTACGCCCGGCGCGCCGACCTGGCGACCCGGCAGCGGCAGATCACCGTCGCCGAGGAGGTGCTGCGCACCCAGGGCTGGGGGGCCTGGCCCGTCTGCTCCAAGCAGTACGGCCTGTCCGGGCGCGTCCACACCGTCCAGGCCGGCGACACGCTCGGCTCGATCGCCCGCCGCTTCGCGGTCAAGGGCGGCTGGCAGGCGCTGTACGCGGCGAACCGGAGCCTGATCGGGTCCGACCCGAACCGGATCATCGTCGGCACCATGCTGCGGATCGCCCCGCTCTGAGGGGTCAGCGGTACTCGGCCGGCTCGCCGCTCGACGCGCGGGAGCCGCGCCGCAGTTCGTGCACGAGCGAGCCGGGCGGCAGCCCGTCCGGTACGCGCTGCTCGGCCAGGACCACGGCCGCCCCGCGCTCCACGGCGAGCGCCGCGAGCATCCGGTACGTACGAGCCGCGACCGGCGGGGCCATGCCGAGCGACGGCTCGTCGACCAGCACCACGCGCGCGCGTGGCGCCAGGAACGCGCGGGACACCGCCAGCATCCGGCGCTCCCCGCCGGACAGCGTTCCGGCGGTCCTGGGCAGGAGAGGGACGAGCTCGGGGTACGGGGCGGTGGCGTCGGGTGCGGTGGCTCCGGGCGCGGCGAGCGCGAGGTTCTCCGCGACGGTGAGGCCCGCGTACACCGCCCGCAGATCCGGTACGAAGCACAGCCCGCGGCGCGCCCGCGCGTGCGCCGGCAGACGGGTCACGTCGGCCCCGCGCCACTCCACCCGGCCCGCCGACAGGCCCACCGTGCCGGCGAGGGCGCGCAGGGCGGTCGTCCGGCCCGCGCCGTTGCGTCCCAGGAGGACGGTCACCGTCCCGGCCGGCACGGGCAGGTCGAGGCCGTGCAGGGCCTCCAGGGGACCGTAGCGGACCCGGGCGGCGCGCAGGGCCATCTCGACGCTCACGACAGGATCCGGCCCCCCTCCATGATGTGCACCGTGTGCGCGATCCCGGCGACGAGGTCCGGGTCGTGCTCGACGACGAGGACGGTCAGGCCGTCCGCCGCGAGGGCCGCCAGGATCCGGGCGAGCGCGGCCGTCTCGGCGGCGTCCAGCCCGGCGGCCGGCTCGTCGAGGAGCAGCGTGTGCGGCCGCCCGGCCAGCGCGCGGGCCAGCTCGACCCGGCGCAGCGTCCCCGTGGGCAGGTCCGCCGCCGGCCGGTGCCGTACGGGCCCGGCGAGCCCCAGCAGCCGCAGGCTCCGCTCCACGGCGGCCGGGTCCCGCCGTCCGCCGCTCCGCTCCGCGCCGAGGCGGACGTTCTCCTCGACGGTGAGCGACGGGAAGACGGCGAGCCGCTGGAACGTCCGGGCGACGCCGAGACGGGCCCGGGCGTGGGCCGGACGCGCGGTGACGTCGGCACCGTCGAGTGTGATCCGCCCCTGCCCGCGGCGGGGCCTCAGCGTCCCGGCCAGGCAGTCGAAGAGCGTGCTCTTGCCCGCGCCGTTGGGACCGACGAGGGCGGTGACGCGGGCGGGAGCGAGGCCGAGCGTCACGTGGGAGAGCGCGGTGACCCCTCCGGGGTAGGTGAGGGTGAGGTCGTGGACGTGCAGCCCCGTGCGGGGGCCCGCGCGGGGCGTGGGGCCGTTGCCGGGCGCGGCGCCGTGGGGGCGCGCCCGGCCTTCGGGCGGACTGGGGTTCCCACGAGCCCCGCCCGTGCGGGTGGTTGGACGGGGTGCGGGTTTTCCCGTGGGGGGTGCCGCGCCGTCGGCGGGCGGCCCGCCGTGGGGGTGGGCCCGGCCTTCGGCTGGATTGGGGTTCCCACCCGCACCGGCCGTGCGGGTGGGAGGGCGGGGTGCCGGTCTTCCCGTGGGGGGCTCGGCGCCGTCGGCGGGCGGCCCGCCGGGGGAGGACGTCCGACCTCCGGCCGGGCCGGGTTCGGGGCGCGGGGTGGGGGAGCCCCCGGCTCCCATGGGTGCCCGTCGGGCCGGGGGCAGCAGGTTCGCCAGTGGGGGGATTCGGCCGGTCAGGGTGGCGAGGAGGCCGATCAGGGCGGCGGCCGTGCCGGCGTGGGGGCCCGCGTCGAGGGTGGTGAGGAGGGCGGCGGCGGCCAGGGGGGTGAGGAGGCTGTCGGCGCCGAGGACGAGGACGGCGGCGAACCAGAGGAGGCCGCGGACAGGGTCGTACTGCTCGGGGTCGAAGGCGCGCAGGCCCATGCCGAGGAGGCCGCCGCCGAGGGCGGCCAGGGCCGAGCCCAGGACGAAGGCGAGGAGCTTGAGGCGGGGGACGGGGACGCCCGCCGCCTCGGCGCCCGGCTCGTGGTCCCGCAGGGCGGCGAGGGCGCGGCCCGTGCGGCCCCGGCGGAGGGCCGCCACGAGGGCCAGGCAGCCGGCCAGGACGAGCAGCTCCAGGGCGTAGTAGGCGCGGTCGTCGGAGAAGCCCGCAGGGCGGCCGAGCGTCAGGCCCGCCGTCGCGTACGGCTGGGTGAGGACGAAGCGGCTCACCGCGACCCCGACGGCGAGGGTCGCCAGGGCGAGGGCCAGGCCGTGCCGGCGGATCGCGGGCCGGCCCGTCACCAGGCCCGTGACCGCCACCATCGGCACCGCCAGGGCCAGCGCGACCAGGGCCGGGACCCCCGCCGTCGCCAGGGCCGCCGTGAGCAGGGCGCCGAGCCCCGCGTACGCCGCCTGGCCCAGCGCGATCTGGCCGCCCCGGCCCGCCACCACGACCAGGGACAGGAGGATCACGGCGAGCGCGGGCACCTGGACCGCCGTGTGCAGGTCGGAGCCCGCGAGGCCCAGGGGGAGCAGGAGCAGGACGCCGACCACCAGCCACAGGGCGGGCGGGACACGGGCGGCGCGCGTCGGCGGTGGCAGGGCGTCGCGGCCCTTGCCGCCGACGCCCGGCAGGACGAGCGCCGCCACCAGCAGCGCCACCACGAACAGGTTCGCCCCGACGGCCTGGAGCAGCGGTCCCGCCCAGCCCTCCGGGTGCAGCCGGGTCAGCTGGGCCTGGGCCACGCCGATCGCCAGCGCCGCCCCGACCGCCACCGGCAGCGACCGCATCCGGGCGATCACCGCGACCGCGATCACCTCCACCACGAGCAGCGGCATCCCGTACGGGTCGAGCCGTACGTACGGGGCGAGCAGCACCCCCGTGAGCCCGGCCGTGAACGAGCCGAACGCCCAGCCAGCCGCCGCGACCCGGTCCGCGTCGATCCCCGCCAGGACGGCGAGCGGCCGGTTGTCCACCACCGCCCGCAGCTCCCGGCCGAACCGCGTCCACCGGGTCACCGCCCCCACCAGGCAGGCCAGCGCCACCACCGCCGCGAGCTGCGCCCACGGGTCGTCACCGAGCAGCACGGGCGCGTCGTCCCGCGCCCCCGGCCCCCACAGCAGCACCGCCCCGCCCACCAGGAGGACGAAGACGCCGATCGTCGCCACCAGGGTCTGCGCCGGGTTCGAGCCGCGCAGCGCCAGGGGGCGGAAGACGCCGCGGTCGAGGGCCAGGCCGATGCCCGGGGCGACGAGGAGGAGGGTGACCAGGGCGCCCAGGGGCAGCGGCCAGCCCCAGCCGACCACCAGCTGGCGGAGCACGTACGCGCAGACCATGGCGACCGCGCCGTGCGCCAGGTTCAGGACCCCCGTCGCCCGGTAGGTGACGACAAGGCCGATGCCGGTGAGCGCGGCGGCGCTGCCGACCGCGAGGCCGGCGAGCGTCAGTTCGTACGTCAGGGAGGCCACGGCTCACACACCGGGCAGGGGGCGAGCTCCGCGTCCCCCGCCGCCACGGCCTCCGGCTTGCCCGCCACCAGCGGGCAGTCCGGGCGGTGCGCGAGGGTGCCGCCCGGGACCCTCAGGAGGGGGCCGTCCGAGGACGGCGGGGGAGTCTCCTCCGGTTCGGCGGGCCGCGGCTCCGGAGGGCGTACGGGGAGCAGCGCCGCCGCCGCGGCCAGGACCGCGCCCGCCACGATCAGCGCCGCCCCCGGCACCGTGCACGAGGCCAGATAGGGCAGCTGGCGCTCCGAGAAGCGCTCGCCGGAGATCCCGTACCAGCCGAGCGCGCAGAGCACCGCGCCCCCGGCGGCCGCCGCGAGACCGCTCCACAGCAGGATCCGGGACGTCGGCACGCGGGCCTCCCTCGTCTCCTCCCCTTGCCGGGTCTTTCCTTGCACTATGCCCTGATCCGTCCCACCCTGGAAACACCAGCCGCTCCGGACTGGAGGGACACCCGGTGGTGAGCCAGATGGATGTCGCACGACGCGGTGGACGCTCCCGTCTCGCGGTTCTCGGGGCCGTCGCCGTCCTCGCCCTGGCGCCCGCCCTCACGAGCTGCTCGAACGACAACGGCGGGAAGAGCGGCGGCACCGTCTCCCCCTCCTCGTCCTCGTCCTCGCCGGCCTCCGCCCCCGCCGATCCGGTGGCCGCCAAGGCCCGGATCACCAAGAACTGGACGGCGTTCTTCGACCCGAAGACGCCCCTCGCCGAGAAGGTGAAGCTCCTGGAGAACGGGGAGCAGATGCGCCCGGTGCTCGCCGCCTTCGCCGGCGACAAGAACGCGGCCATGACCGCCGCGAAGGTCACCGGCATCGAGTTCACCTCGGCCACCGGCGCGAACGTCACCTACGACCTGCTGGTCGGCGGGTCCCCGGCCCTGCCCGGGGCGAAGGGCACCTCCGTCCTCCAGAACGACACCTGGAAGGTCTCCGTGAAGACCCTGTGCGGCCTGGTCGAGCTGAGCGGTGTCACCGTCCCGGGCTGCTGAGACGGCCGCGGCGCTGCTCCTGGCCCTGCTGCTCGCGCTCCTCGCGGGCTGCGGCAGCCGGCTCCCGGAGAGCGCCTTCGAGACGCGGCCCACCGCCAACCCCTCCGGCGGTGAGCCGCTCCGCGTCGGCATCATCACCAGCACCACCAGCCCGGTCGGCGGCGAGGCCTTCACCGGCCCGCGCGACGGAGCCCGCGCCTGGTTCGACGCCCTCAACGCGCGCGGCGGCCTCGGCGGACGCCGGATCGAGGTCGAGACCTGCGACGACGGCGGCAGCGGCGTCGGCAACAACGCATGCGTGCACCGGCTGATCGACGAGCGCGGCGTCTTCGCCCTCGTCGCCACCACCGCCCTCGACTACGCGGGCGCGCCCCTCGTCGCGAAGGCCGGGGTCCCCGACATCGGCGGCCAGCCCCTCACCCCCGCCTACGACACCTATCCGCACCTCTACGGCATCTACGGCAGCTCCGCCCCGCGCACCGGCCGCGCACCCGGCTGGGGCGGCACGCTCTACGGCGGCACCGAGGTCTACCGCTGGTTCCGCGACGAGCTGGGCGCGCGGACCGCCGCCGTCGTCTCCTACAACCAGGCCGCCTCCGCCGCCTACGCCCGGCTGGTCGCCCGCGGACTGCGCGCCGAGGGCTACCGCGTCGTCGACGAGCAGGTCGACTTCGCCCTGCCCGACTTCCGCGCCGTCGCCGCCGATCTGCGGGCCGAACACGTCGACCTCCTCTTCGACGCGATGGACACCCACGGCAACGTGCGCCTGTGCGAGGCGATGGAGGCGCTCGGGGTCCGGGTCGCCGCGAAGGTCACCAACGTGCAGAACTGGTCCTCGGCCGTCCCCCGCGACTACGCCCGGGCCCCAGGCTGCCGGGCCTCGCTGTGGGTGACGGGCTCCAGCCGGAACTACCAGGACACCGGACAGCCGGCGGTCCGCGCGTTCCGTACGGCGATGGGCGACCGGCCCCTGTCCCAATGGCAGCTGGAGGGGTGGGCGGCGGCGATGTGGTTCACCGACGCGGCCCGCTCCTGCCTGGCCAGGGGCGCGCTCACCCGGGGCTGCGTCGAGGAGTTCATGAACCGTCCGGAGCCGTACACCGCGCAAGGGCTGCTCCTTCCCGTACGGTTCGAGCACCTGGCCCGGCCGCCCGCGACCCGGAACACCTGTCTGTCCGTGGCCCGTTGGCAGGACGGGCGGGGCTGGGTGAGCCAGGGCGACATGACGGAGAACTGCGCGACCGTACCCCAGCTCGGCTACCGCCCGTGAGCGGCGCCCCCGCCCCGGCAGTACAGTCGGGCACCGACCGACTGACTGACTGACCGGGGGGAACCGGCGGCGCGATGCGTATCTCTTTTCTGCTCCACAACGGCTATCACTACGGCGGGACGATCCGGACCACGTTCACCCTCGCCGAGGAACTGGCGGAACGGCACGAGGTCGAGATCGTCTCGGTGTTCCGCCACCGGGACCGTCCGATCCTCGGCCTGCCGGCGGGGGTGACCCTGCGTCACCTCGTCGACCTGCGCAAGGACAGCCCCGGATACGACGGCGACCACCCCGACTTCCACCGGCCCGCCGAGGTCTTCCCGCGCGGCGACGGCCGCTGGAAGCAGTACAGCGCGCTCACCGACGCCCGGATCGGGGAGCACCTGCGCGGTGTGGAGGCCGACGTCCTCGTCGCCACCCGCCCCGGACTCAACGTGCAGCTCGCCCGGCAGGCCCGGCGGGGGCCGGTCCTCGTCGGCCAGGAACACCTGATCCTCGACGGCCACAGCTACCGGCTGCGCCGCGACATCGGCCACGAGTACGCGCTCCTCGACGCCGTCACCACGGTCACCGAGGCCGACGCCCGCGCCTACCGGAAGCTCCGCCTGCCCGGCGTGCGCATCGAGTCCGTGCCCAACAGCGTGCCCGCGCCCTCCGTGCCGCCCGCCGACCCCGCCTCCCGGACCGTCGTCGCGGCGGGCCGGCTCACCCGCGTCAAGCGGTACGACCTGCTGATCGACGCCTTCGCGTCCGTGGCCGCCGACCATCCCGACTGGAAGCTGCGGATCTACGGCTCCGGCGACGCCGTCCAGGACCTCAAGGGCCCGCTGACCCGGCAGATCCAGCAGCTCGGGCTCGGCGAGCAGGTCTTCCTCATGGGGAGCGTCACCCCCATGGAACCGGAATGGGCCAAGGGCTCGATCGCCGCGGTCACCTCGCAGCGGGAGTCCTTCGGCATGACCATCGTCGAGGCGATGCGGTGCGGACTGCCCGTCGTCTCCACCGACTGCCCCCACGGGCCGCGCGAGATCATCGAGGACGGGGTCGACGGACGGCTCGTCCCGGTCGACGACGTGGCCGCCGTCGCGGCCGCCCTCCGCGAACTCGTCGAGGACGACGAACTCCGCGCCAAGACCGGCCGTGCCGCGCTCACCGCCTCCGAACGCTTCGACCCCGCGCGGATCGCCGCGCGCCACGAGGCCCTCTGGGCGGAACTCGTCGCACGGGGCGCGGGGCGGCGGACGCACTCGCCGGGGCGGGTCCGGCTGCACCGGGGGGTGGGGCGCCTCATCGACGCGGTCTACGCGCAGAAGGCCCGGGCGGGGCGGCTGGTCCGCCGCCTCCGCTGACGGGGTCCCTCACGCGAGGGACATCTCCCGTCGCGCCACCACCCGTTCGGGGCGAACCACGCCCGCGCGGGGCGGTGTGCTCCGCCCCGAACGGGCGGTGGGAGACTCGGGGCATGTTGGAGACGTCCGCGCGGCTGTTGCGGCTGCTGTCGTTGCTTCAGGCGCACCGGGAGTGGTCCGGTGCCGATCTCGCCGAGAGGCTCGGGGTGACGGCGCGGACGGTGCGGCGGGATGTGGACCGGCTGCGGGAGCTGGGGTACCCGGTGCACGCGAGTCCGGGGACGGGCGGCGGGTATCAGCTCGGGGCCGGGGCGGAGCTGCCGCCGCTGCTGCTGGACGACGAGGAGGCCGTCGCGGTGGCGGTGGGGCTGCGGTCGGCCGCCGGGCAGGGAGTCGAGGGGATCGGGGAGAGCTCCGTACGGGCGCTGGCGAAGCTGGAGCAGGTGCTGCCGGGAAGGCTGCGGCGGCGGATCGGGGCGCTGAACGCCTTCACGGTGCCCCTGCTGCGCACCCCGAGGGAGCGGGTCGACCCGGCGGTCCTGACGGAGCTGGCCAACGCCTGCCGGGACAGCGAGCGGCTCCGCTTCGAGTACCGCGACCACGGCGGGACGGTGAGCCGCAGGGTCGTCGAGCCGCACCGGCTGGTCTGTACGGAGCGGCGCTGGTATCTCGTCGCCTGGGACCTGGACCGGGGCGACTGGCGTACGTTCCGGGTCGACCGGCTGGAGCCGACCCCGCCGCACGGTCCCCGCTTCCCGCCCCGCGAGCCGCCCGCCGAGGACCTGGCCGCCTATGTGGCGAGGGGGGTGTCCGGCGCGGCCTACGCGACGGAGGCGACGGTCCGGCTCTTCGCGCCGCTCGCGGAGGCGGCCGCGGTCGTCGGCCCGCTGGACGGGGTCCTGACGGCGGACGGCGAGGACGCCTGTCTGCTGCGGACGGGGGCGTCCGGTCTGGACGTGATGGTGTTCCACGTCATGTTCATGGGCTTCGACTTCGAGGTGGTCGATCCGCCGGAGTTCGGGGAGGCGGTGCGGACGCTCAGGGACCGTCTGTCCCGGGCCCTCGACCGGTCGGAGGGCTGATCCGCATCCGCTCGTGCTCGGCGAACTCGGGGTGGTGGAGGTCGAAGGCGGGCGCCTCGGAGCGGATCCGGGGCACGGAGGCGAAGTTGTGCCGGGGCGGCGGGCAGGAGGTGGCCCACTCCAGGGAGCGCCCGAAGCCCCAGGGGTCGTCGACGTCGACCTTCTCCGCGTACCGCCAGGTCCGCCAGACGTTGTAGAGGAACGGCAGGGTGGAGGCGCCCAGGAGGAAGGCGCCGATGCTGGAGACCGTGTTGAGCGCCGTGAAGCCGTCGGCGGACAGGTAGTCGGCGTACCGCCGGGGCATGCCTTCCGCGCCGAGCCAGTGCTGCACCAGGAAGGTGGTGTGGAAGCCGATGAAGAGGGTCCAGAAGTGGATCTTCCCGAGCCGTTCGTCGAGCATCCGGCCGGTGAACTTGGGCCACCAGAAGTAGAAGCCCGCGAAGGTGGCGAAGACGACCGTCCCGAAGACCGTGTAGTGGAAGTGGGCGACCACGAAGTACGAGTCGGTGACGTGGAAGTCCATCGGCGGCGAGGCGAGGATGACGCCGGTGAGCCCCCCGAAGAGGAAGGACACCAGGAAGCCGACGGACCAGAGCATCGGGGTCTCGAAGGAGAGCGAGCCCCGCAGCATCGTCCCGGTCCAGTTGAAGAACTTCACCCCGGTGGGCACGGCGATGAGGAACGAGAGCATCGAGAAGAAGGGGAGGAGCACCGCGCCGGTCGCGAACATGTGGTGGGCCCAGACCACCACCGACAGGCCCGTGATCGTCATGGTGGCGCCGATCAGCGTCGTGTAGCCGAAGATCGGCTTGCGGGCGAAGACCGGGATGATCTCGGTGATGATCCCGAAGAACGGCAGCGCGATGATGTAGACCTCGGGGTGGCCGAAGAACCAGAAGAGGTGCTGCCAGAGCAGCGCCCCGCCGTTCTCGGGCTGGAAGACCACGGAGCCGAGGCGCCGGTCGGCCTCCAGGACGAGCAGCGCCGCCGCGAGGACGGGGAAGGCGGCGAGCACCAGGACCGTGGTGAAGAGGACGTTCCAGGTGAAGATCGGCATCCGGAACATGGTCATGCCGGGTGCCCTCATGCCGACGATGGTGGCGAGGAAGTTCACCGAGGTGAGGATCGTGCCGAAGCCGGAGAGCGCGAGGCCCATGATCCACAGGTCGACGCCGGTGCCCGGTGACCGCTCCAGGCTGTTGAGCGGGGCGTAGGCGGTCCAGCCGAAGGCGGCGGGTCCCGTGGGGGTGAAGAGGGAGCCGAGCACCATCAGGCCGCCGAAGAGGAACAGCCAGTACGAGAACATGTTCAGCCGCGGGAAGGCGACGTCGGGCGAGCCGATCTGCAGCGGCACCAGCTCGTTCGCGAAGCCGGCGAAGGTGGGCGTGGCGAAGAGCAGCAGCATGATCGTGCCGTGCAGGGTGAAGGCCTGGTTGAACTCCTGGTTCGTGACGAGCTGGAGCCCGGGGCGGGCCAGCTCGGCCCGCATCAGCATCGCCATGAGCCCGGCGAGCAGGAAGAAGACGAACGAAGTGGCCAGATAGAGATGGCCGATTTTCTTGTGGTCGGTCGTGGTGAGCCAGTCGATCAGGATGCGGCCGTGCCGTGGCCGGGCCGATTCGGCGGCCGCGGTCGCTGTCCCGTTGCCCATCGCTGCCTCCGCCTCGCCGTCCTCCCGGCTCCGCGTCTCCGGGCGTTGGGACAGCGTAAGCATTGTGTAAGGAAAGAGTGTGTGACCCGGGTGCGCGTCGCGGAGGCAATTCGGGACGGGCTCGCGGGAAGCGCGGAATTGAAGGCCCCTTGACCATCCTTCCGGACCCTTCGTGCGAACTGCCGGGCGCCGTTCCGAATTACTGGAGAAATAGTCGGAAACCCGGCCCGCGACGGGCGGCGGGCGGTCCGAACATATGTCGAGAACTTGTGACACAAGCGTGACCGGCGAGGGACTAACGTGAGGTTCATGTCACCCACTTCGCGCATGCCCGAACCGCCTCGCGACGCCCCCGAGTCCTATGTGGGCCTCGACGCCGAAGGAGCCGAGCGGCTCGCCAGGACCCGCGGCTGGCGGGTCGTCCGGTCCCTGCCGCCCGGCTCGATCATCACCATGGAGTACCTGGTGGGCCGCATCAACTTCGAGGTCGAGGACGGCGGCGTCACGCGCTGCTGGGTCGGCTGAGGAGCCCGTGGGGCCGTACGCGGAAGGGCCCCGGCCGATGTGGCCGGGGCCCTTTCCCGTACACGGGGGAGGAGTGCGGATCAGCCGCGGGTCACCGGAGCGCGCCGGCCGCCCGCCACCGCCACCGGCTCCCTGACCGGCTCCTCGGACGGGGCGGGGCGGGGCGGGAAGAACGCGGGGCGCGGCCCTCCGGAGGCCACGGGCAGCGAGGGCACGAGCCGGCGGCGTTCCCGCAGCCGCTCCCGCACCCGGTCGCGCGCGGCGAGGATCCAGGCCTCCGCCACGGCCAGGACCGGCTCGCACCAGGGCAGCGCGAGCAGCACGAGGAGCCCGGCCGCCCAGCCCAGCAGCACGTCGCTCAGCCAGTGCGTGCCCAGGTAGACGGTGGTGAGGCCGACGCCGAGCGCGACCACCGCGGAGAGGGCCGACAGGTAGCGCCGGGCTCTCGGGGTGGTCGCCAGATAGGCCAGGATGCCCCAGGTCACGACCGCGTTCGCGGTGTGCCCCGAGGGGAATATGTCGCCGCCTCCGAAGAGCTCGGCGGAGCCGATCTGGGTCGCGTAGTGGGGACCGAGGCGGCCGAGTCCGATCTTGACCGCGCCCACCGAGACGTTCAGCAGCAGAAGGGCGGCGCCGAGGCACAGCAGCGGGCGCAGGGTGTGCTGGCGCCAGGAGCGCCAGCCCAGCCAGGCGGCCACCATGACGGCCGTGGGGCCGCGCTGGCCGAGGACGACGTAGTAGTCGAGGAAGCCGTGGATCTCGGGCCACTGCTGGTACGGCCGGAAGAGCATGATCTTCCAGTCGAGGGTCACCAGCCACGTCGACAGCAGGACGGCCACGACGATGGCGAGATAGAACGCCGACGTCCCGCCGAAGAGGGCGAGACGCGTGCGGGTCATCCGCGGGACCTCTATCTTCGGCGGTTCCGGCTCCCGGTCCAGCCGGGCAAAGATGTCGGTACGCACCCAATCGACGTTACAGGGAGTGAGAAGCAGACCCGGTCGTTCCGCTCCCTTCGTGATGATCGTGTGATGTGGAGTGGGTCTCATCGAGTGGTCTATTCCAGGCGTCCGTCGGGAAATCCGACGACCTTCGGCCCTATTGGAGTGAGGGCCGATTCCGGAAGCATGTTTGAACGCGCGGGAATTTCCTCAAACAGACGTCCGTGCGGAATTCCATGCGACGCGCGGTCCCCGGTGAGTGGCGTACGCCACACCAGGAGGTCCGCCGGGGTGAGAGCTGCGCCACGCGCTCGGGCCTTGAACTCGCGTACGCTGACGGCTCACTCGCCCGTCGATGCCGGGCCGCCCCGGGGACATAAGACCTGGTCGGGGCCCGCCGAGCGCGAGAGCTTCACTGGGAGGTACGTACATGACGCGGACGAACACGGCCCGAGCACGATCGCGTACCGCCGCCGGCGGTGGAGCCAACCGCTGGGCCGTCCTCGTCGTCCTCTGCGTCAGCCTTCTCCTGGTCGCCCTCGACGCGACCATCCTCCACGTCGCCGTCCCCTCGCTCACCGAGGACCTGCGCCCCAGCTCCACCGCGCTGCTCTGGATCGTCGACGCCTACCCCCTGGTCTGCGCGTCGCTGCTGATCCTCTTCGGCACCCTCGGCGACCGGGTCGGCAGACGCAGGGTCCTCCTCCTCGGCTACGGGCTCTTCGGCATCGCCTCGGCGGTCGCCGCGCTCGCCACCGACTCCGCGGTCCTCATCGGGGCCCGCGCGCTGCTCGGCGTCGGCGGCGCCATGATCATGCCCGCCACGCTCTCCCTCATCCGGACGGTCTTCCCCGACCGGCGGGAGCGCGCCACCGCGATCGGCATCTGGACCGCCACCGCGGCGATCGGGGCCGCGACCGGACCCGTGCTCGGCGGCTTCCTCGTCGAGAACTACTGGTGGGGCTCCGTCTTCCTCATCAACATCCCGCTGATGGCGCTGATCCTGCCGCTCGGCCGCCGCCTCCTCCCCGAGTCGCGGGGCGCCGCCGACGGCCCCTGGGACGTGCTCGGCGCGCTCATGGCCGCCGCCGGGGTCCTGCTCTGCGTCCTCGGCGTCAAGCACGTCGGGGCCGGCGGCTCGCCGCTCTCCCTCACGACCGCCGGACCGTTGTTCACCGGCTTCGCGCTCCTCGTCCTCTTCGTGCGGAGGCAGAAGCGGCGCCCGCACCCGCTGATCGACGTCAGCCTCTTCTCCCGGGCCGCCTTCACCACCTCGGTCGGCTGCATCGTCATCGGCATGCTGGCCCTGGTCGGCCTGGAGCTCATCGCCATCCAGTACCTCCAGCTGGTCCTGGGCCTCAGCCCCCTGGAGACCGGGCTCCGGCTGCTCCCGCTGACCTTCGCCGCGATGGCCGCCGGCGCCACCGGCTCGTACACCCTGCGCAGGATCGGGCCGCGCCGGATGGTCGGCTGGGGCTTCCTGCTCACCGCCTCCGCCGTGCTGCTGCTGACCCTCATGGGGCAGCACGACCGGCCGGCGCTGCTCACGGTGGGCTTCGTGCTGCTCGGCTTCGGCCTGCAGACCACGCTCTTCTCGGCGTACGAGTCGATGCTCAGCGAGGCGCCGCAGGCGAGCGCGGGCGGCGCGGCCGCGATCGGCGAGACCTCGTACCAGCTCGGCGCGGGCATGGGCATCGCGCTGCTCGGCAGCGTGATGAACGCGGCGTACGCCCCCGGGCTCGCCTCGGTCCCCGGGGTGCCCGCGGAGGCGAGCCGGGCCGCCGCGAACTCGCTCGGCGAGGCGTACAAGGTCGCCGACCAGCTCGGCGGCGCGGCGGGAGAGGCCCTCCACCAGGCCGCCCGCCACTCCTTCGTGACCGGCCTGCACATCACCCTCTGCGTCAGCGCCGGACTGCTGCTCGTCGGCGCCCTGATGGCCCGGCGCCTGCCGGAGGTCATGGAGTGCCCGGTCGACCCGGAGGAGGCCTTCGACGCACGAGAGGCCCAGGGGGCGCTCGCGACGGCTCCGGACCGAGGTGAGGAGCGTCGGGGTGCGGCGGGGCCGGTGGAGTCGGCCGGATCGGCGGAGCCGGTGGGGTCGGCGGGGGCGCCGGAAACGGCACCCGTCGAGCCTTCGGAGCGAGCCGGTGTCTCGGAGGGCCCCGGCCCTTCGGAGCCGTCCGGTGCCGCGCAGGCGCCCGGTGCCGCAGAGGGGCCCGGGGGCTCGGAGCGGCACGGTTGCGCGGGGGCGGCCGAGTGCCCGGAGGCCTCCGTCGCGGTGGAGCGGTCCGGTGCTGCGGGGGCGGCGGAGCCGCGTGTGCCCGCGACGCGGGAAGCGATCGAGCCCGCCGGCTCGGGGCACCCGGCGCACTGACCCGACTCGGTCGGGAGGCGCCCGGTCGGGCCGGCGGGCCCGCTCAGCTCTGGTTGAAGAAACCGTCCTGCCGGCGCCGGCCCGACTCGCCGGTGAGGATCTGGGTGTCGGCGGGGGTCAGCAGGAAGACCCGCGTCGCCACGCGCTCGATCGAGCCGCGCAGACCGAAGGCGAGACCGGCGGCGAAGTCGACCACGCGCTTGGCGTCGTTCCCCTCCATCGCGGTCAGGTTCACGATCACCGGAACCCCGTCCCGGAAGAGCTCGCCGATGGCGCGGGCGTCCCGGAAGCCGTCCGGGGAGACGGTGGCGATCCGGCGGCCCCGCTCCTCGGCGGTGTCCGTCGCCACCCGGACCCGGGGGTCCGTCACCCAGGCGTCGCCGCCCTCGGCACCGTCGGCGTACTCGTCGTCGTAGTAACGCTCGTCGTTGTCCTCGACGAGTCCCAGCCAGGCACTCGCCTTGCGCACCGATCCCATGGACGCCTCCTTTCAGCGCGGTCACGTGTGGTTCCGCAATCCCTATCGTCGTCCATGATGCGGATCGCGCGCCAAGTGGATAGCCGCCGCGCAGGAGATTCGTGACGGTACTGGTGCAGAACGTGAGGGCTGTTTCCTGGCGATTCGTCAGGAAACTTGCGGTATGCGGGCCCTGATGGAGGGCCATGCAGATGAAAATATGAAAGTCGGGCTACAAGGGTGACGGTGGGCGCGTACGGGTGAACGGACCCACTCGCTACGATGCCGCGAGGCCGCCCGGCGGACCTCCGTCCGCCACCGCCCACGACTCACGGGGGAGTCCTTGTTCGGCATCGTCAGACCCTGCACCCATCGCCTCACCGACGGGCTCAAGACCGAGTGGATGGCCCATCTCTGCGGCCTCTGCCTGGCGCTGCGCGCCGACCACGGCCAGTTCGCCCGGGTCGTCACCAACTACGACGGGCTCATCGTCTCCGTTCTGACGGAGGCTCAGACCGGCGTGACCGAGGCGGGCCGCCGCAAGGCCGGGCCCTGCGCGCTGCGCGCCATGCGGACCGCCCCCGTCGCCCGCGGCGAGGGCGCCAGGCTCGCCGCCGCCGTCTCCCTCGTCCTCGCCTCCGCGAAGGTACGGGACCACGTCGCCGACCGGGACGGCCTGTTGGCCCGCAGGCCCGTCGCCGCCGCGGCCCGCCGCGTCGCCCGCTCCTGGGACAAGGCCGGGGCAAGGACCGGCCGGGACCTCGGCTTCGACACCGCCGTCCTCGTCGACGCCGTCGACCGCCAGACCGGCATCGAGGCCCTCGCGGGACCCGGCACCTCCCTGCTCGCCGTCACCGAGCCGACCGAGACGGCGACCGCGGCCGCCTTCGCGCACACCGCAGTCCTCGCCGGACGGCCCGGGAACGCGGCGCCGCTCGCCGAGGCGGGCCGGCTCTTCGGCCGCCTCGCCCACCTCCTCGACGCCGTCGAGGACCAGGCCGCCGACACCGCGACCGGTGCCTGGAACCCGCTCACCGCCACCGGCACCTCCCGCGAGGAGGCCCGCCGGCTCGCCGACGACGCCCTCCACGGCATCCGCCTCGCCCTGAAGGACGCCGAGTTCGCCGACGGCAAGCTCGCCCACGTCCTCCTCGCCCACGAACTGCGGACCTCGGTCGACCGCGCCTTCGGCACGACGAGCTGCTCGCACGGGACACCGGGCGCGGGGCAGGGCCCGGTGCCGGGGAACCCGTACGCCGGCCCCCACGGCCCGGTCCCTGGGAACCCCTACGGGGGCGACAACCCCTACGGGGGCGACAACCCCTACGGGGGCGACAACCCCTACGGGGGCAGCGGTCCCTACGGGGGCGGCGGCCCCATGGGTCCCGGTGGCCCGATGGGCCCCGGCGGCCTCCCGCCGCAGTTCGGCGGCGGTGCGCCCCAGGCCCCCAAGCCGCGCGGCTTCCTCGCCGGGTGCGCCATGTTCACCTGGCTCTTCTGCACCTGCCAGATCTGCTGCGCCAAGAAGTACGAGGGTCCCTGGTCCCGGAAGAAGCGCGAGGGCTGCTGCTACGACTGCGACTGCGGGGACGGCGGCTGCAGCGGTTGCGACTGCGGTGACTGCGGCTGCGACTGCTGCTGCTGTCCCTGCGACGGCTGCTGACGCTCCGTCGGCGAACCCCGCCGGGGCCCCGCCGCCGTCACTTCTTCGGCGCGGGGATCTCCGGCGGGGAGATCTGCGACTTCTCGATGCCCGAGGCCGTCACCCCCCACTTCTTCAGGATCCGGTCGTACGTCCCGTCGGCCTTCAGGCCGTTCACCGCAGCCTGGAAGGCCGGCGCCAGCGGGGTGCCCTTCTTGAAGGCGAAGCCGACGTCGAGGCGCCGGTACTCGTTGAGGAACTTCACGTTCTTCTGCTGCGTCACCGCGTACCGCACGCCGTTGATCGTGTTCATCACGACGTCGCTGCGGCCCTGCTGGAGCGACATCCAGATCGCCCCGGGCTCGCTGTAGACGTTCACCTCGTAAGCCGGCTTCCCGGCCTCCGCGCACCGGCCCTTGTTCTTCTCCAGGGTCCGCTCGAAGGTGGTGCCGGCGTTCACGGCCACCTTCAGACCGCACAGCTGGGTCAGGTCCGTGACCGCCCCCAGGGTGCTGTCGGCGCGCGCGGCGAAGCCCTGCCCGTCGTTGACGTACGTCACGAAGTCGATGGTCTTGCGCCGCTCCTCGGTCACGCCGAAGTTCCCGGTGCCGACGTCGTACTTGCCGCTGCCCAGCGCCGGCAGGATCGCCTCGAAGCCGACCACCTCGCGCTTCAGCTCCAGACCGAGGGCCTTCGCCACGGCGGCCGAGAAGTCGATGTCCACCCCGACGGCGGTCTTGCCGTCCGGCAGGTACGCGGAGCTGGGCGGGCTCGCCACCGAGGAGGCGATCGTCAGACTGCCGCGCTGCCGCACCTCGGCGGGGAGCAGCCCCGCCGCCGCCTCGTTCTTCTTCACCGCCCCCACCACGTCCTCGGTCGGGAGCGCGCCCTTCGCGGAGCCCGGCGCTCCCGAGGCCCCGGCCGGGGCGGTCGCGGGCTCGCCGCCCGAGCAGGCGGTGAGGCCGAGCGCGGCCGCGGTGATCAGGGAGAAGACGAGGGCGGTGCGTGCGGTGCCGGAAGTCGTACGCGTTCTCATGGTTTCGGGTTCTCCAGGAATTTCTCGAACGGCAGCGGGCCGATCGACTCGGGATCGGCGGACACGTCGAACAGCGGGCGGTAGCCGCTCGCCAGGTAGAGGCCCTTGGCCTCAGGCTGGCGCGGCCCCGTCGTCAGATAGACGCGGGAGTAGCCGCGGGCGGCGGCCTCCCGTTCGAGCACGGTCAGGACGCGGCGGGCGAGCCCGCGCCTGCGGTGCGCCGAGTGCGTCCAGATCCGCTTCAGTTCGGCGGTGTCCTCGTCGTAGCGGCGGTAGGCGCCGCCCGCCACGGGCCGGCCCTGCTCCAGGAGGAGCAGGAAGGCGCCGTGCGGCGGGGCGAACTCCGCCGCCGGGTAGCGGTTCAGGTCGTGCGCGGAGCCGTACCGGGTCGTGTACTCGTGTGCCAGCTCGTCGAGGAGCGGGCGGGCCAGGGGGTCGGTGGTCGTGGTCCGGTGCACGGACAACGGGAAGGTCATGACGGTCCTTCAGGACGAAGGAAGGGAGAAAAGGGCAGGCGAGGGGAGGGGAGAGCTCAGGCGCTCAGCAAGGGCCTGGGTGTGAAGGCGCCGCGGAAAACAGCACGCGGACGGGGAGGAGCAGCGGGTCGGCTCAACAGGAAGAGGACCACACGCGACCGAAGTCGATGTGGGAGCGCGTGACCAGCTGCTGCGGATGCATGGCCCCAGTGGAACAGGCATCCGGTCCCGCGTCAACCGCGATGAGACGTACGGCTCACAGTGCGGACAGCCTTGACAGCGGGCCGTGTTGACCGCATAGCCTCGAAGGGCGGATCGGGCTGAGGGGCCCGGATCCGCGACTCAGCGCGTGTGAAGGCGCACCCCGTGTTCGATCCGCCCTCTGGCATCCACGGAGCCTTCGCATGTCCGCGACCCTCGTCAAAACCCCTTCCACGGCCCCGCCGGCCGAACCGCCCCCGCGCATCGTCCCCACCCGCCGCACCGGCCAGTGGACCGCCGCCGCCGTCGTCCTCGTCCTGCTCGCCCTCGCGCTCGTCTCGGTCGTGCGCAACAAGGCCTTCCAGTGGGACGTCGTCGCCGAGTACTTCACCTCCGCGTCCGTCCTGCGCGGCCTCGGCCTCACCCTGTGGCTGACCGCCCTCGTCATGGCCCTCGGCTTCGTCCTCGGCACCCTGCTCGCCGTCCTCAGGCTCTCCGCCAACCCCGTGCTCCGCGCGGTCAGCTGGGGCTACGTGTGGTTCTTCCGGTCCACCCCGATCCTGGTCCAGCTGCTCTTCTGGTTCAACATCGGCGTGCTCTACCCGCAGATCCTCGGCGTGAACACGGTCAACCTCCTCGGCCCCGTCGCCGTCGCCGTCATCGGCCTCACCCTGCACGAGGCCGCCTACGCCGCCGAGGTCGTCCGCGGCGGCATCCTCTCCGTCGACCGGGGCCAGATCGAGGCCGCCCAGTCCCTCGGCCTCGGCCGGTGGCGCCGGCTCACCCGCATCGTGCTGCCGCAGGCCATGCGCGCCATCGTCCCGCCCGCCGGGAACATGCTGATCGGCACCCTCAAGGGCACCTCGATCGTCTCCGTCATCGCCGTGCAGGACCTGCTCTACTCGACGCAGCTGATCTACCACCGCACGTACGAGATCATCCCGCTGCTACTCGTCGCCACCCTCTGGTACGTCGCCGTCACCTCGGTCCTCAGCGTCGGCCAGTACTACGTCGAGCGGCACTACGCCCGCGGAACGGCCGGTGCCCGATGAGCCCGCGCCCCTCCCTGGTCATCGTGGGTGCCGGGCCGCGGGGGACCGGCCTCCTCGAACGGCTCGCCGCCAACCTGCCCGGGCTGTACGGCGACGAGCCCCTCGACATCCACCTCGTCGACCCGCACCCGCCCGGCCCCGGCCGGATCTGGCGCACCGCCCAGTCCCCGCTGCTCTGGATGAACTCCGAGGCCGACGACGTCACCATGTTCACCGACGAGACCGTCGCCCTCGAAGGACCCGTCCGCCCCGGACCCACCCTCGCCGAATGGGCCGGCATCGACGGCCGCAGCTTCCCCAGCCGCCCCCAGCAGGGCGCCTATCTGCGCTGGGTGTACGAGCGGGCCCGCGGCGCCCTGCCCGCCTCCGTCACCGTCCACGAGCACCGCACCACCGCCCTGCGGGTCAGCGGCCCCCGCGAGGGACGCCAGCGGGTCTGGCTGGAGGGCGCCGACGGCCCCCTCCTCGCCGACCTCGTCGTCCTCACCGTCGGCCACCAGGAAGCCGAACCCGACCGGGAACAGCGGGAGCTCGCCGCCTTCGCCGCCCGCCACCGGCTCGTCCACCTCCCGCCCGACTTCACCGCCGACAGCGACCTCGCCGCCGTCCCCGCCGGCGAACCCGTCCTCGTCCGCGGCTTCGGCCTCGCCTTCGTCGACCTGATGGTGCTGCTCACCGAGGGCCGCGGCGGACGGTACGAGGGCGAGGGCGACGAGCTCGTCTACGTGCCCTCCGGCAAGGAACCGGTCCTGTACGTCGGATCGCGCCGGGGCGTCCCGTACCACTCGAAGATCGGCTACGACCTCGACGGCGAACGGCCCCCGCTGCCCCGCTTCTTCGGCGCCGAGCAGACCGACGCCCTGCTCCGGCGCCCCGGACCGGTCGACTTCCGGCGCGACGTGTGGCCGCTCATCGACAAGGAACTCGGCTGGGCCCACTACCACCGGCTCTTCTCCACCCACCCCGAGCGGACCGCGCTCGACCGGAGCGACTTCGAGAAGGCCTACGAGGAGGCGCCGCCGCGCTCGGCCGAACTCGCCGCGCTCGTCGCCGCCGCCGTCCCCGACCCCGCCGACCGGCTCGACCTCGACGCCCTCGACCACCCCCTGGACGGCATCCGCTACCCCTCGGCCGAGGCCCTCCAGCAGGGCCTGCGCGACTACATCACCGAGGACCTGACCCGCCGCCACGACCCCGCCCACAGCCCCGACGCCGCCGTCTTCGCCGGACTCCTCTCCGTCTACGGCCAGCTCGTGCGGCTCAGCCGGCGACTCGACCCCGACGGCTGGTGGCACGGCTTCTTCAGCTACCTCGCCTCCGGGCCGCCCGGCCCCCGGCTGCGGCAGCTCCTCGCGCTCTCCCGCGCCGGCGTCGTCCGCTTCCTCGGCCCGCAGGTCACCGTCGAGGCCGACGAGGAACGCGGCCTCTTCCGGGCCGTGTCCGCCGCCCTGCCGGGGGAGTGGACCGAGGCCCGCGCCCTCGTCGAGGCCCGGATCCCCGAACCCACCCTGGAACTCACCCGCAGCCCGCTGCTCCGCGCCCTGTACGAGGAGGGGACCCGGACCACCGCCGGCGGCCTCCTCGTCGTCGACCCCGACGACGGCCGGCTCCTGGAGCACGACGGACGCCCGCACCCGCGCCGCTTCGCCCTCGGCCCGCACACCACCACCCGCGCCGGGAGCGGCTTCACCCGGCCCCGTACCGGCGGGATCGCCTTCGGGCAGAACGACGTCACCGCGCGGGCCGCCCTGACCCTGCTGCGCGACCGGGCGTGTCGGCTCCCCGCCCCGCTGAGCGTCTGAACCCCGCTGCCCGACCCCTTTCCGAGGAACCGCCATGTCTCTCACCAGCGACCCACCCGCCGCCACACCCGCCACCGAGCCCGCCACCGCGCCCGTCACGAAGACCCCCGGGAGCACCGCGCCCGAGCTCGTCGTCGTCCCGGTGCGCCACCCCTGGCGCTGGGCGGCCGTCGTCGTCACCGCCGTCCTGCTCGTCCAGTTCGTCCACGGACTCGTCACCAACCCCGGCTGGGAATGGGACGTCTTCGCCGCCTTCTTCACCACCGAGACGATCCTCCGCGCCGTCTGGGTCACCCTCCAGCTGACCTTCTACGGCACCGCGCTCGGCTTCGCGATCGGCATCGTGCTCGCCTTCATGCGCCTGTCCGCCAGCCCGTTCCTGCGCTCGGTGGCCTTCGGCTACATCTGGGCCTTCCGCTCCATCCCGCTCATCGTCCAGCTGCTCTTCTGGTTCAACCTGGCCTACCTCTACAAGGAACTGAGCATCGGCATCCCCTTCGGGCCGAGCTTCCTCTCCTTCGACACGATGGGCCTCGTCGGCGAGATGAGCGCCGCCGTCCTCGGCCTCGCCCTGCACCAGGCCGCCTACGCGGCGGAGATCGTCCGGGGCGGCGTACTCGCCGTGGACGAGGGCCAGTTGCAGGCGGCGGCCTCCCTCGGCATCCCCAGGCTCCGGCAGCTGCGGCGGATCGTGCTGCCGCAGGCGATGCGCTCGATCCTGCCCAACGCCGCCAACGAGATCATCTCGCTCTTCAAGGGCACCTCGATCGTCTCCGTCATGGCGATCGGCGAACTCTTCTACCAGGTCCAGGTCGTCTACGGCCGCAACGGACGGGTCGTCCCGCTCCTCATGGTCGCCACCGCCTGGTACGTCCTGCTCACCACCGCGCTCTCCGTCGTCCAGCACTACGTCGAACGCCATTACGCGAAGGGGAGCGTCCGATGAGCTCCGACACCGTCTCCGCCGACCCCTCCACCGCCAAGGTCGAGATCCGCGCCGTCCACAAGCGGTTCGGCGCCCTCCACGTCCTGCGCGGCATCGACCTCGACGTCCGGGCCGGAGAGGTCACCGTCGTCCTCGGCCCCTCGGGCTCCGGCAAGTCCACCCTGCTGCGGACCATCAACCACCTGGAGAAGGTCGACAGCGGCACGGTCGGCGTGGACGGCGTCCTCGTCGGCTACCGCCGCTCCGGGAACAAGCTCTACGAGCTCCGCGAACGCGAGATCCTCAAGCAGCGCACCCGCATCGGCTTCGTCTTCCAGAACTTCCACCTCTTCCCGCACCTCACCGTCCTGGAGAACATCGTCGAGGCGCCCGTCTCGGCGCTGAAGCGGCCCCGCAAGGACGCCGAGGCCACGGCCCGCGCGCTGCTCGAACGCGTCGGACTCGCCGACAAGGCCGACGCCTACCCCAAGCAGCTCTCCGGCGGACAGCAGCAGCGGGTCGCCATCGCCCGCGCGCTCGCCCTCGAACCGAGCCTGCTCCTCTTCGACGAGCCCACCTCCGCGCTCGACCCCGAACTCGTCGGCGAGGTCCTCGACGTCATCAAGGACCTGGCCGCCTCCGGCACCACCATGATCGTCGTCACCCACGAGATCGGCTTCGCCCGCGAGGTCGCCGACACCGTGGTCTTCATGGACGAGGGCCGGATCGTCGAGCAGGGGCCGCCGGCCGAGGTCCTCGACAGTCCGCGCCACGAGCGGACCCGTGCGTTTCTCTCCAAGGTTCTCTGACCCCCTCACCCGAAGGAGCTGTACCGCCATGAAGACCCGTCGTACCGTCCTCACCGCCCTCGCCTCGCTCACCGCCCTCGGCGTCCTCACCGCCTGCGGCTCGGGCGACGCCGCCACCGAGATCAAGCCGGAGGGCCAGAAGGACACCGGCATCAACGTGGGTCCGAACCAGAACCGGATCCACACCGCCAAGGACGAGACGGCGGCCGGCAAGCTGCCCGAGGCCGTCCGCAAGAGAGGCACCCTGATCATCGGCGTCTCCGCCAAGAGCAATCCGCCGCTCGCCTTCCGCGCCACCGACGACAAGACGCTGATCGGCGTCGAGCTCGACATCGCCACCCTCGTCGCCGACACCCTCGGCCTGAAGCCCGAGTTCAACCCGGTCTCCTGGGAGAACCTCTTCGTCGGCCTGGACAGCGGCAAGTACGACGCGGTCTTCTCCAACGTCACCGTCACCGAGGAGCGCAAGGACAAGTACGACTTCGCCACCTACCGCCTCGACGACCTCGCCTTCGAGGCGAAGAAGGGGTCCGGCTGGACGGTGAAGGGCCCCGAGGACGTGTCCGGCAAGCGGATCGCCGTCGGCTCCGGCACCAACCAGGAGAAGATCCTCGTCGACTGGTCCAAGCAGAACGAGAAGGCCGGCCGCAAGGGCGTCGACATCAAGTACTACGACAACACGACCGACTACTACCTGGCCCTCCAGTCCGGCCGGATCGACGGCTACCTCGGCCCCAACCCCGCCGTCGCCTACCACGTGGCCTCCGCCGGACAGACCGAGACCGTCGGCAAGTTCTCCGGGGCGGGCGCCGGACTCCAGGGCAAGATCGCGGCCACCACGAAGAAGGACAGCGGGTTCGTCGCCGCCTACGCGGCCGCGATCGACCACCTCATCGAGAACGGCACCTACGCGCAGGTCCTCAAGCGGTGGGGGCTGAGCGCCGAGGCCGTGCCGAAGTCGGAGATCAACCCGCCCGGCCTGCCCCGCACCAAGAACTGACCTCGCCGTGTGCCGGCCCCGGTGTTCCGCCGGGGCCGGGGCCGGGGTCGGCTTCCGGGTCCGCGCCGGGATCCGTACCTCGCCCTGTATGGAAAGAGACCGTATGACCAGCATCCGACCGCTCCACCTCGCCGCCGAGCTCGTCGGCTCCGGCCGGGCCGATCCCGGCCCCGTCGCCCGTACCGTCGCGCTCGCGCGGCTCGGTGAGGCAGCCGCGCTCGACTTCCTCACCCATGACGACTCCTTCGGCGGGCCCGGTCTCGACGCGCTCGCCGTGCTCGCCCGGGTCGCCCCCGAGACCCGGTCGGTCGGTCTCGTGCCGACCGTCACCACCACGCACACCGAGCCCTTCCACGTCCAGGCCGCCGTCGCCACCCTCGACTGGGTGAGCCGGGGCCGGGCGGGCTGGCGGATCGCGGTCTCCCCGGCCGGGGCCGAGGCCCGGCTCGTCGGCCGCCGTCCGGCGCCCCCCACCGCCGAGCTCTGGCAGGAGGCGGGTGAGGTCGCCGAGGTGTCGCGGAAGCTGTGGGACAGCTGGGAGGACGACGCCGAGATACGGGACGTGGCCACCGGACGGTTCGTCGACCGCCGCAAGCTGCATCATGTGAACTTCCAGGGCGCGACCTTCTCGGTCAAGGGGCCCTCGATCGTGCCCCGTCCGCCGCAGGGCAATCCGGTGACCGTCGTCGACGCCACCCGCCCGGCCGCCCGGGAGACCGCGGCCCACCACGCCGACGTCGCCCTGATCCGGGCCTCGTCCGCCGAGGAGGCCGCCGCCCTCCGTGCCGAACTGCACCGGGGGGCCCGCGCCCACGGCCGGGACCCCGGGCAGCTGCGCGTGCTGCTCTCGCTGAGCGTCGACTTCGACGCGTACGAGGGTGGGCCCGGGGCGCTCGCCGAGCTGATCGCCGACTGGGCCGGGGGCGGCGCCGTCGACGGCTTCCACCTCGTGCCCGCCGTGCCGGAGCGGGACCTGGAGCGGTTCGCCGGGGAGACCGTGCCCCGGCTCAGGGAGCGCGGACTGTTCCGCAGCGGGTACGCGGGGACCACCCTGCGCGATCACCTGGGGCTCGTCCGGCCGGTCAGCCAGTACGCGAGGGCGGGGGCGGACGTATGAGCCGGGGCAAGAAGCAGGTTCATCTCGCCGCGCACTTTCCCGGCGTCAACTCCACCACCGTCTGGGCCGATCCGCGGTCCGGATCGCAGATCGACTTCTCTTCGTTCGAGCATCTGGCCAGGACCGCGGAGCGGGGGCTCTTCGACTTCTTCTTCCTCGCCGAGGGGCTGCGGCTGCGCGAGCACGCGGGCCGGATCCACGACCTGGACGTCGTCGGCCGGCCCGAGTCGATCACCGTCCTGAACGCCCTCGCGGCGGTCACCGGGCGGCTCGGCCTGGCCGCCACGGTCAACGCCACCTTCAACGAGCCGTACGAGCTGGCCCGGCGGCTCGCCTCGCTCGACCACCTGAGCGCCGGTCGCGCCGCCTGGAACGTGGTGACCTCGTCCGACGCCTTCACCGGCGAGAACTTCCGGCGCGGCGGCTATCTGGACCGCGCCGACCGGTACACGCGGGCCGCCGAGTTCCTCGCCACCGCCCGGGAGCTGTGGGACTCCTGGACCCCGGACGGCGAGCAGCGGCCCTTCGCGCACAGCGGGCCGCAGTTCCGGATCTCGGGCGAGTTCCCCGTACCGCGCTCCCCGCAGGGGCATCCGGTGGTCATCCAGGCCGGGGACTCCGGTGAGGGCCGGGAGTTCGCGGCCTCCGCCGCCGATGTGATCTTCACCCGGCATTCCACCCTGGAGGCCGGGCGGGAGTTCTACGCCGACGTCAAGGGACGCCTCGCCCGGTACGGGAGGCAGCCCGGCGACCTGAAGATCATGCCGGGGGTGACGTACGTCCTCGGCGACACCGACGCCGACGCGCAGGAGCGGGCGGCCGAGATACGGCGGCAGCAGGTCTCCCCGCAGAACGCGATCCTCGCGCTCGAACAGGTCTGGGGCCGCGACCTGTCCGGATACGACCCCGACGGGCCGCTGCCGGACGTCGATCCCGATCCGGACTCCACGCTCGTCCAGGGCCGGGTGCGGGTCGCCGATCCGGTGGGAGTGGCCAGGAAGTGGCGGGCGCTGTCGGAGGCGAAGGGGCTCTCGATCCGGCAGACCGTCATCGAGAGCGGCAGCCGGCAGTCCTTCGTGGGCTCTCCGGCGACGGTCGCGGCCGCCCTGGAGGAGCACGTCGCCACGGACGCCGCCGACGGCTTCATCCTCGTCCCGCACCTCACCCCCGGCGGCCTCGACGACTTCGTCGACCGGGTCGTCCCGCTGCTCCAGGAGCGGGGGGTCTTCCGTACGGAGTACGCGGGCACCACGCTGCGCTCGCACCTCGGGCTTCCCGAGCCCGTATGGAAGGCTGACACACCATGAGTACGGATCCACAGCAGGACTGGCAGCACTGGCACGAGCAGCGGGAGGCCGCGGTCGCCTCCTCGTACGGCCCGCTCTCCCTCACGGGCACCCACTGGCTCGCGGACCACCCCGAGGGGCGTGTTCCGGCCATTCCCGGCGAGTGGCGGGAGGACGGTGACGAGGTGGTCCTGACGGCGGGCGCCGAGGACGGGATCACCGTCGACGGCAAGCCCTTCACCGGCACGGTCCGGCTCACCGCCGACCACGCCCCGATCCACGAGTCCCGGGTCGAGTCGGCGGGCCGGCGGCTCGTGGTGCTGCGGCGCGAAGGGCTCTGGGCCGTACGGGACTTCGACCCGGACTCGGGGGCGCGCCGCGCCTTCCGGGGCATCGAGGCCACCCCGTACGACGAGCGCTGGGTGGTGCCCGGCGTGTTCCGTCCGTACGGGGAGACGCGCAGCGTACGGGTGGAGAACGCCGACGGCCGGGAGCGCGGCCTCGGGCTCTCCGGGGAGCTGGTCTTCGAGCTGCACGGCGGCGAGCACGTCCTGCAGGTGGCCGTCGAGGACGACGGCACCCTGTGGGCGGTCTTCGCGGACGCCACCAGCGGCCGGGACAGCTACCGCTTCCGTTTCCTGCGACCCGAGGCCCCGGCGGCGGACGGCTCGGTGACGGTGGACTTCAACCGCGCGCTGCTGCCGCCGTGCGCCTTCGCGGACCACTTCATCTGCCCGTTCCCGCCGCCCGGGAACACGCTGGACACCGCGGTGGCGGCGGGGGAGCGGCGGCTGAACGCCTCCTGAACTGGTCTTTTGCCGTAGTGCTGCGCCCCCGGCCGGGAAGGTCGGGGGCGCTTGTACGTACGGCGGTCTTGTGCGCCCGCTCCGGGAGGGCCACTATCACTGGCGGTGCATGTCAGGAACACGTCACCTGATGGCGCCTCACGGGCCCGCCATCCACGGGCCCCTCCGCTTTTCCCAGAAGGAGAACCGTGAGGAGCACAGTGAGGAACACCCGCACCCGTCTGCTCGCCGTCGCCGCCGGTATCGCCGCCGCGACCGCCCTCGGACTCCCCGGCGCCCAGGCCGCCCCCGCGCCCGGACCCGCCCAGCTCGCCCGCGCCGACGCCGCCGTCGAGGCCGCCGGGGTCGGCGGCACCGCCTGGTACGTCGACAAGGCCTCGGGCCGGGTCGTCGTCACCGCCGACTCCACCGTCACCGACGCGGGACTCGCGAAGATCCGGAAGGCGGCCGGCGCCGACGCCGGAGCCCTCCGCGTCCAGCGCACCCCCGGCGTCTTCAAGCCCCTCCTCGCCGCCGGAGACGCCATCTACGGCGGCGGCTACCGCTGTTCGCTCGGCTTCAACGTCAAGGACAGCGGCGGGACGTACTACTTCCTGACCGCCGGGCACTGCGGCAACGTCGCCAACACCTGGTACACCAACTCGGCCCAGTCGACCCCGATCGGCGCCACCGTCGGCTCCAGCTTCCCGGGCAACGACTACGCCCTCGTCCGCTACGACAACACCTCGCTCGCCCACACCGGCGGCTTCACCGCCGCCGACGCCTACGTGGGCGAGGCCGTCAAGCGCTCCGGCTCCACCACCGGCACCCGCGGCGGCACGGTGACCGGCCTGAACGCCACCGTCCACTACTCCAGCGGCGGCACGGTGAAGGGCCTGATCCAGACCAACGTCTGCGCCGAGCCCGGAGACTCCGGCGGCGCGATGTACGACGGCACCAAGGCGCTCGGCCTCACCTCCGGCGGCAGCGGCAACTGCTCCACCGGCGGCACCACCTTCTTCCAGCCGGTGCCCGAGGCGCTCGCCAAGTACAACGTCAGCCTCTTCTGACCCCGCACGGACACCCACTGATCCCCCCCCCACAGGAGGAACAAGAAGTGACCACCCCCACCAAGAAGTTCCGGCTGCTCGCCCTCACCGCCGGTCTCGTCGCCGCCGCCGCGACGCTCGGCGTCCCCACCGCGAACGCCGACTCCGCGCAGACGTTCAGCGCCACCCAGCTCTCCGCCGCGGGCGACGCCGTCCTCGCCGCCGACGTCGCCGGCACCGCCTGGCGCGTCGACACCGCCACCGGCCAGGTCGTCGTCACCGCCGACTCCACCGTCTCCCCGGCCGAGATCGCGAAGATCAAGCACAAGGCGGGGGCCAACGCCGGCGCGCTCCGCATCGAGCGCACCCCCGGCACGTTCAACAAGCTGATCTCCGGCGGCGACGCCATCTACGCGAGCAGCTGGCGCTGCTCGCTCGGCTTCAACGTCAAGGACAGTGCGGGGAACTACTACTTCCTCACCGCCGGCCACTGCACCGACGGCGCGGGCACCTGGTGGTCCAACTCCACGCACACCACCGTCCTGGGAAGCACCGCCGGGTCGAGCTTCCCGGGCAACGACTACGGCATCGTGCGCTACACCAACACCACGGTGACCAAGTCCGGCGCGGTCGGCAGCGTCGACATCACCAGCGCCGCCAACGCCACCGTCGGCATGTCCGTCACCCGCCGCGGCTCCACCACCGGCATCCACGGCGGCACGGTGACCGGCCTGAACGCCACCGTGAACTACGGCGGCGGCGACATCGTCTCCGGCCTGATCCAGACCAACGTCTGCGCCGAGCCCGGAGACTCCGGCGGCCCGCTCTACTCGGGCAGCAAGGCGATCGGCCTCACCTCGGGCGGCAGCGGCAACTGCTCCTCGGGCGGGACGACCTTCTTCCAGCCCGTGACGGAGGCGCTGAGCGCGTACGGGGTGAGCGTGTACTAGACCGTACGGACAACGGGTCTGCCCGGGGGGGCCTGCCCCCCCGGGCACCTGCCGGACACCGCCCGCGGCGTGTTTCGTGACGGGGGTCCGCGTCGTCGTCGAAAGACGTTCCGTTGTCGCACGAGCGAGGCCCTGACCAGGCCGCCGGCCAGCAGTCAGCACCCCGGACCCCGGCCCCGGCGGACCCCGCCGGCCTCATGGCCCTGCAACGCGGTGCCGGAAACGCCGCGGTGCCGCGCATGCCGGAATCGGCCGGGCATCCGTACGCGCAGCACCGGCACGGGGCGGGGTGCGGCCATCCGCAGGACGCCGGCGTCGCCCACCGGTCGTCCACGGCGACCCTGCCGGAGGAATCGGTCGCGGGGCCGGCCACAGCGACTGGGGCCGGGCCGACGCGGACACCTACGTGCCGCTCGCACCGGAGGTGGGGGACACCTCCTCGGCGATCGGCTCTGCCGCAGGCTGCCGCTTCAGCGAGGACATCACCAGGGTGACCGCCGCGCCGACGACCGCCCAGGCCGAGAGGACCAGCATCGAGGCGGTCATGTCGTTGCCCTTGAAGTACGCGATCGAGCGCGCCGCCCAGGTGCCCGCGCCCGGCGGCAGGGCGGGGCCGATCGCCCGCCAGAACGGCGGCAGCATGGGCGCGGGGAAGGCGCCGCCCGCGCTCGGGTTGCCCATGATGACGATCAGCAGGATCGCGAGGCCGATGCCGACGATCCCGAAGACGGACTGGAGGGCGAGGGTCGCGGCGCCGACGGCGAAGACCACCAGGGTGCCCAGGCCCCACAGGGCGGCGACGCTGCCGGGCAGGGCGCCGAGGATCGGGCCGACGATGATCGCGCCGCCGAGACCGCCGAGGGCCGAGTAGAGCGCCAGGGTGCCGAGGCGGATGATCGCGCGCTCCGGGTTCGCGGGCCGGGAGCCGGCGCTGATCGCCAGGATCGCGGCGCAGATGTAACCGCCGACGCACCAGCCGATGACCAGGTAGAAGGACGACAGCCCGTTGAAGTCCTCCCGCGAGGCGGGGGCCACGTCGACCGTCCGCACGGCGCGCCCCTGGGCGCCCTCCACCGTGGTGAAGATCTTCTCCAGGGCGGTGGAGAGCGCGGCGCCGCCGCCGGAGGCGACGAGCAGGGTGTCGGTGCGGCCGGTGACGTCGACGAGCAGGGCGCCGTCGATGTCCCGGTTCAGGATCTGGTCCCGCGCCGCGGCCTCGTCGGCGACCGCCCGGGGGTCGACCGGCGAGCCGGGGAGCTTCTCCAGCTGCCCGACGAGCTGCGCGGAGACCTGCTGCGGAGCGACGACGCCGAAGGGCACGTCCTTCGGCTTCGGATGGTGCAGGGCCCCGACGTACGAGGCGATGAACAGGAGCTGGAGGGCGAAGACGCCGACCACGAGCAGGGCGGCCCGGGGGGTGACGGCGCTTTTCAGTTCATCGACGAGACTCATGCCCCCACGCTCGGGGGCGGCGGGCGTTCCCGCAGGCGGGTGGGGGCCGAACGGCTGACGCCCGCGTGACGACGCATCACTTTTTACCGACGCGTAACTTCCCAGCCGAGGCTACCCGTGCGTAGCTTGGCTGGAGAGCATCCCCACTTGTGGTCCGGACCGCAGGGCACAGCACCCCCACCTTCCCCTTGAGCCGCAAGGAGATCGCCCGATGCTGCCCCCGAAGTCCTGGAAGCGCGCGGTCAGAGCGCTGTCCGTCCTGCTCCTCACCGCCGCCGCCACCCTCGCCCCCACCGCCGCCGCCCAGGCGGAGACCGCCCCCAGCCGCGGCTGGAACGACTTCTCCTGCAAGCCGTCCGCCGCGCACCCGCGCCCCGTCGTCCTCGTCCACGGCACCTTCGGGAACTCCGTCGACAACTGGCTGGCCCTCGCGCCCTACCTGGTCGACCGGGGCTACTGCGTCTTCTCGCTCGACTACGGCCAGCTGCCGGGCGTGCCCCTCTTCAACGGGCTCGGCCCCATCTCCGCGTCCGCCGGACAGCTCGCCACCTACGTCGACCGGGTCCTCGCCGCCACCGGCGCCCCCGAGGCCGACCTCGTCGGGCACTCGCAGGGCGGCATGATGCCCCGCTGGTACCTCAAGTTCCTCGGCGGGGCCGAGAAGGTGAACACGCTCGTCGGCATCGCCCCCGACAACCACGGCACCACCCTGAGCGGCCTCACCAAGCTCCTGCCGTACTTCCCCGGCGCCGAGGACCTCATCAGCTCCGCGACCCCCGGCCTCGCCGACCAGATCGCCGGCTCGGCCTTCATCACGAAGCTCAACGAGGGCGGCGACACCGTCCCCGGCGTCCGCTACCACGTCATCGCGAGCCAGTACGACGAGGTCGTCACCCCGTACCGCTCCCAGTTCCTGAGCGGCCCGAACGTCACCAACGTCCTCATCCAGGACAAGTGCGCGCTCGACCTGTCCGAGCACGTGGCCATCGGCACGGTGGACCGGGTCACCTTCCACGAGGTGGCCAACGCCCTCGACCCGGCCCACGCGACCCCGACCACCTGCCTCTCGGTCGTCGGCTAGCGCGTCCGGCGCCGCCGGGCCGTCCCGAAGAGCACCGCGGCACCGAGCGCGAGCACGGCGGCGCCACCGACCGCCAGATACGGCGTGGTGGCGTCGCCGCCCGTCTCCGCCAGCTCCACACCGGAACCCGGAGCGGCGGCGGGGGCGGGCGCGTCGGGAGAAGCCGGCGCGGTGGACGCCGACCCGTGCCCGCCGTGCCCGCCGTGCCCGACCGTGGACTTGTCCGCACCGTCCGCGATCTGCTCCTCGCTGGGAGCCGAGGCGGTGGGCGCGGGCGCGGTCGTGGCGGGAGGGGTCGTGGCGGGCGCGGTCGTGGCGGGGGCCTCCTGCCCGAACACCACGTCCGAGCAGGTGTAGAACGCCTCGGGGGAGTCGGAGCGCTGCCAGATCGAGTAGATGAGGTGACGGCCCGACTTCTTCGGCACCGTCCCCCGGAACACGTAGTCGCCGTTCTGCATCCCCGGGTCGGTCACCGTCACGAACGGCTTCTCCTCCAGGTCCGACCACTTCAGCGGCTTCGACGGGTCGTACCCGTCCTTCGTCACGTACAGCGCGAACGAGCCCTTGTGCGGGGCGGTCCCCTTGTACCGGAAGGTGTGCGCCCCGGAACTCATGCGGCTCGCCGGCCAGTCGGCCCGCGCCAGGTCGAGCCCCCGGTACTTGTCGTTGCCCGCGCTGCACAGCTTCCCGTCCGGGATCAACCGCCGGTGCTGCCCGGCCGCGTTCGCGATGTTCACCGCGTTCCAGTCATAGAACGCCTGCGCCCCGCTCGCCCCCACCGCCGCCTTGCACGCCGCCGACCTCGGCGCCTCCGGCCCCTCCGCATAACAGGCCGCCACCCGGCTCACAGGATCGGTCATCGACCCGTGCGCAAAGGCCCCGGGCGCCACGGCGAGACCGGACAGGACCAGGGCGGCGGTGGTGACGGCGACGGTACGGCGTGAGCTCACGGGGACTCCTTCAGAGGGGGGACGCCCAGCAAACTAGCCCCGGAAGAAGCACGGATGACGGCCCTTAGGGCCGCGTTAAGGCGCAGGTAAGAGGCCCCTCAGGAACAGCTACCCGATCCGCCGGTAGCGCCGCTCCGGGCGGCCCGTGCCGCCGTATCGGAGGGTGACCTCGGCGCGGCCCGTTTCCGCGAAGTACTCGAGGTAGCGGCGGGCGCTGACGCGGGAGAGGGAGCCGGCCTCCGCGCACTCCGTGGCCGACAGGCCCTCCGGGTGGGCGCGGAGGACGGAGTCGACGAGGTCGGCGGTGTGGGGGGCGAGGCCCTTGGGGAGTTCGCGGGAGCCGCGGGGGCGGGTGCCGAAGATCTGGTCGACGTCCTCCTGGCGGGCCTCGTCCAGTTCGGCGAGGCGGGAGCGGAGGGAGGCGACGTGACGGAGCTGCTCGTGCAGGGCGGCCTGGGTGAACGGTTTGATCAGGTAGTGCAGGGCGCCCGCGCGGAGGGCCGAGCGGATCGTGCCGACGTCCCGGGCGGCGGTGATGAAGAGCGCGTCCATGCCCAGACCGGCCGCGCGCAGCTCCCGCAGCACCCGGACCCCGTCCATGTCGGGCAGGAAGACGTCCAGGAGGACGAGGTCGGGGCGGAGGCGCTCGGCCGCGCGGAGCGCCTCGGTGCCGCTGTGCGCGACCCCGGCCACGGTGAAGCCCGGCACCGCCGAGACATAGCGGCAGTGCAGCTTGGCGACCATGAAGTCGTCGTCCACGACCAGCACCTTCGTCACGCCGACCCACGCTAGGTCCCGACCACAACGACCACAACGTCCGTTGATTGCGGAAGAGAGACAGCTTCTTAACGCGAGGGCAACATGTGGGCCACCTCACATCCCCCAACCCTCTGTCTGAGAGGCGGCACACGTGCGGTTGCGCACCCCCTTCGCCCTCCTCGGGGCGGCCCTCCTGGTGCTCGTGGGCCCACCGCTGCTCACCGCGGGCACCGGTTCCGACACCGGCACCGCGATACCCGGCCTGCGCTTCATGGTCCCCAACACCCCCGGCGGCGGCTACGACATCACCGCCCGCACCGCCGCGAAGAACGCCGAGGAAGCCGGTCTCACCGGCGACGTCGAGGTCTTCAACCTGCCCGGCGCGGGCGGCACCGTCGGCCTCACCCGGCTCGTCGGCGAACGCGGCAACGGCCGCCTCGCCATGTCCATGGGCCTCGGTGTCGTCGGCGCCGTCCACACCAACAAGACGCCCAGGACCCTCGCCGACACCACGCCGATCGCCCGGCTCACCGAGGAGCAGGACATCGTCGTGGTCGGCAAGGACTCCCCGTACAAGACGATCCAGGAGCTCCTCTCCGCCTGGAAGAAGGACCCCGGCAAGCTGCCCGTCGGCGGCGGCTCCTCGCCCGGCGGGCCCGACCACCTCGCCCCGATGCTCATGGCGCAGGCCGCCGGGATCGCGCCCAAGGACGTCAACTACGTGCCCTTCGACGGCGGCGGCGAACTCCTCGCCTCCATCCTCGGGAGCAAGGTCGGCTTCGGCGTCTCCGGCGTCGGCGAGTACCTCGACCAGATCAAGGCGGGGGAGCTGCGCCTCCTCGCCGTCACCGGACCGAAGCGGGTCCCCGGTCTCGACGCCCCCACGCTCCGCGAGGCCGGTCTCGACACCGAGTTCACCAACTGGCGCGGCATCGTCGCCCCGCCCGGCCTCTCCGACGCCGAGCGCGAGAAGCTCGTCGCCCTCGTGACCGGCCTGCACGGCTCCCCGCAGTGGCGCGAGTCGCTGAAGACCCACGGCTGGAACGACGCCTTCCTGCCCGGAGCCGAGTTCGGCACCTTCCTCACCGAGCAGGACCGGCGGGTCGGCTCCGTCCTCAAGGAGCTCGGCCTGTGAAGACCCTGCTGCGCGGGCGGTCCGAACTCGGCGTCGGCGCCCTGCTGTTCCTCCTCGGCGTCCTCGTCCTCACCGACGCCCTCACCCTCGACGCCGACATCGCCGGACGCGGCCCCGTCGGCCCCGCCACCGTCCCCCTCGTCGTCGGCTGCGGCCTCCTCGTCGTCGCCGTCCTCCTCACCGTCGACGTGCTGCGCGGCGGCCGGGGCGAGGCCGAGGGCGGCGAGGACGTCGACCTGACCGAACCCGCCGACTGGCGCACCGTCCTGCTCCTCGCCGGCGTGTTCCTCGCCTTCGCCGTCCTCATCGGCCCCCTCGGCTTCCCCGTCGCCGGCGCCCTCCTCTTCTGGGGCGCCGCCTACGCCCTCGGCAGCCGCCACCTCACCCGCGACCCGCTGATCGCGGCCGCCCTCTCGCTCCTCACCTACGCCGTCTTCGACAAGCTGCTCGGCGTCCCGCTGCCCGGCGGCCCGCTGATGGGAGTGATCTGACCCGTGGATTCCCTGAACTCCCTCATCGACGGCTTCGGGACCGCCCTCACCCCGATGAACCTGCTGTGGGCCGCCATCGGCGTGCTCCTCGGCACCGCCATCGGCGTCCTGCCCGGCATCGGCCCCGCCATGGCCGTCGCCCTGCTGCTCCCGGTGACCTACGGACTCGAACCGACCGGCGCGTTCATCATGTTCGCCGGCATCTACTACGGCGCCATGTTCGGCGGCTCCACCACCTCGATCCTCCTCAACACCCCCGGCGAGAGCGCGGCCGTCGTCGCCGCCATCGAGGGCAACCCGATGGCCAAGTCCGGGCGCGGCGCACAGGCCCTCGCGGCCGCCGCCATCGGCCACTTCGCCGGCGGCATGATCGGCACGACCCTGCTCGTCGTCCTCGCCCCGACCGTCGCCGCGCTCGCCGTCGACATCGGCGCCCCCGACTACCTCGCCCTCATGGTCCTCGCCTTCATCGCGGTGACCTCCGTCCTCGGCTCCTCCCGCATCCGCGGCCTCGCCTCGCTGCTCATCGGCCTCACCATCGGCCTGGTCGGCCTCGACCAGATGACCGGGCAGCAGCGCCTCACCTTCGGCTCGCTCCAGCTCGCCGACGGCATCGACGTCGTCATCGTCGCGGTCGGCCTCTTCGCGATCGGCGAGGCCCTGTGGGTCGCCGCGCACCTGCGCCGCACCTCGGGCGAGGCCATCCCCGTCGGCCGCCCCTGGCTCGGCAGGGACGACGTGAAGCGGACCTGGAAGTCCTGGCTGCGCGGTCCCCTCATCGGCTTCCCGTTCGGCGCGATCCCGGCCGGCGGCGCGGAGATCCCGACCTTCCTCTCGTACGTCACGGAGAAGCGGCTCTCGAAGCACAGGGACCAGTTCGGCAGGGGCGCCATCGAGGGCGTCGCCGGACCCGAATCGGCTGCCTCGGCCTCCGCCGCCGGCACGCTCGTCTCCATGCTGACCCTCGGGCTGCCCACGACCGCCGTCGCCGCCGTGATGCTGGCCGCGTTCCAGCAGTACGGCATCCAGCCCGGCCCGCTGCTCTTCGAGCGGGAACCGGAACTGGTCTGGGGCCTCATCGCCTCGCTGTTCGTCGGCATGGTGCTGCTGCTCGCGCTCAACCTGCCGCTCGCCCCCGTCTGGGCCAAGCTGCTGCGCATCCCGCGCCCGTACCTGTACGCCGGCATCCTCTTCTTCGCCGCCGTCGGCGCGTACGCGGTGGGCGGCGAGGCGCTCGACCTGATCGTGCTGCTCGTCATCGGGCTGATCGGCCTCGGGATGCGGCGCTACGGCCTCCCGGTGCTGCCGGCCGTCATCGGCGTCATCCTCGGCCCGGCCGCCGAACAGCAGCTGCGCCGCGCCCTCCAGATCAGCGACGGCTCGCTGGGCGGGCTGGTGAACACCCCGTTCTCGGTCACGGTCTACACGGTCGTCCTGCTGCTGCTCGCCTGGCCGCTGGTGAGGAGGGCGACCGCCCGGCGCGCCCCGCACTGACCGTACGACGGTATGCGTACCGGCTCTCCAACTCGCCGTCGATGGGGTGAGATTCGGACAGTCGGCGACCGGATCCGGTATCCCTGGCGGGCAGCACCTTCCCCCCACCCCGAAGGGACCCCCGCCCATGCGCGTCCGACTCGTCCTCGCCGCAGCAGCCCTGCTGACCGCCGCCGTCGCCCCTCTCGCCCACGCGGAAGGGGTCGACGGCCTCACCATCGACGCGTACGGCACCCTCGCCGCCGACGCCACGGTCACCGTCTCCGGCACGTACCGCTGCCTCGACGACAGCGAAGGACCCGTCTTCGTCAGCTCCAACCTCAAGCAGGACAGCCGTTCCACCGGCATCGGCGGCACCCGCGCCGTCTGCGACGGGCACCTCCACACCTGGACCAACAGCGCCGTCGTGAAGGACCCCGCCTACCGGCCGGGCGCCGCCCGCGTCGAGGCCACCCTCGTGCAGCTCACGGCCGGCGAGACGGGCCTGCCGCTGCCGGGCTTCCTCGCCAAGGAGCAGGCGGACGTCGAACTGCGCTGACCAGGCCGGCGTCGAACCGCGCCGGGCCCTAGCCCAGCAGGTCGACCAGGCCCTCCCGGCCGAGCAGCTCCAGCTCGTCGAGGGCCACCACGGCACGGGCCGCCGCCTCCGGGTCGGAGGCGGCGAGGCCGCTCGCCGCGAACTCGTCCTCGTCGAGCCGCAGCACCTCGCTGCCGTCCGCCGACACCCACAGGTCCAGGTCCAGGTCCTCGACCACCACCCCGGAGCCGTCGAACACGGCCGGCCGGGTGATGTCGCAGTACCAGCCCTTGAGGGAACCGTCGGCCGACCACACCTCCTTGACCGTGAACCAGCGGTCGCGCCAGTAGTGCTCCACGAACACGTCACCCGGCTCGAACCGCACGAAGCCGAAGTCCCGCACCCCCTCGGCCGCCCACGGGGCGCGCACCGACATCCGGGCGCCCTCCTCCGTCAGCACCTCGGCCGGGTAGCGGATCTTCGTCCTGCCCGCCTTCGTCAGGGTGATCTCAACCGATCGTCCGGACATGCCGCACCTCCGTCGCGCAGATCTCGTAACCGAACCACTCGTTGATCGACAGCATCGGCCCGTTGCCGGCGTCGTTGCTCGTGAACGCCTCCGTGCAGCCCGCGTCCCTGGCCCGGTGCAGCGACGCGTTCTTGGCGAGCTTCGCGAGCCCGCTGCCCCGGAACGCCGGCGCGGTGCCCGTCATCCCGGACCAGTACCGGCCCAGACCGTCCGTCTGCGCCGCGCTGAACGCCGCCGGCACGCCGTCGACCACCGCGACCGTCGTCAGCGCCCGGTCGAGCAGCGGATGGTCCCAGGTGGTCTCCCGCCAGTGCGCGTAGTCGTCCAGCTCCGTGCCCACGTCCCCCGGCTCGTCCGCCGTCGTCACCGCGTCCAGCTCGAACAGCGGCCGGGGATCGGCCGCGAAGTCCTCCGCCGTGCGCAGCTCGACACCGGCCGGCGGGTCCTGGAGCGGCGGCAGCTCGGCCGTCGTCAGGTCGAGCCGCAGGAAGTGCGCGCTGCGGCTGGGCGCGTACCCCCGCCGTTCGGCCCACCTGCGGTTCGCCGGCTCGTCGAGGACCCAGCTGTACAGGACCCGCGCGCCCCGCTCCACGAGGTGCTCCTCGGCGGCGCGCAGCAGCAGCGTCCCCGCGCCGAGCCCCAGGTGCGCGGGGTCCACGTACACGTTGACGGAGCCGATCCCGGGCTCCGGCGCGTCGTGGGCGATCCTCAGCTGCGCGGTCCCGATGATCCCGCCGTCCTCGGTCTCGGCGACCAGCGGGCGGTAGTGGCTGTCGGGATGGGCATGCGCCCAGTCGAAGGCGAGCTGCTCGGCGGTCGCGAGCATGAACGGCAGCGCCGCCCTGCGGACCCGGGCGAAGCCCTCGGCGTCCTGGGCCCGTACATCACGGACGATGACAGTCATGTGGCGGCACGCTACGGGCGCGGGGCGCGCCACCGCCTCCCATTTTCCGGTGGGGTGGGGGCAGAATCGGAGGGGTGACACTCACCATCGCTGTGGACCACGGATCCACCACCGCTCCCTACGAACAACTGCGAGCCCAGATCTCGGAGCGTGCCCGGTCGGGCAGACTGCCGGTCGGATACAAACTGCCGACGGTACGGGGGCTCGCGGAGCAGTTGGGCCTCGCCGCGAACACGGTCGCCAAGGCGTACAAGGCCCTGGAGGCGGACGGGGTCATCGAGACGCGCGGGCGCCACGGCACCTTCGTCGCCGCCGCGGGCGACGCGGCGACCCGCAGGGCCGCCGCTGCCGCCGCCGAGTACGCCGAGGAGGCCCGTCGTCTCGGCCTCAGCCGCGAGGCCGCGGAGGCGGCGCTGAGCGAGGCCCTGCGGGCGGCGTACGACCACTGACCTACAGGTACAGGCCCGCCCCCGCCGCGCGGGGTTCCGGGAGGTCCGTGGAGGGCGTGCCGCGGCGCAGCGCGAACAGCTCCGCCAGCGTCGCGCCCTCGCGCGGCACGCCCTCCTCGCGGCCGAGCCACTCCACCGACTCGGCCCGGCTCAGCGGCCCGACCTCGATGCGGGCCAGGCAGCGGCCCGGCCGGACCACCGCCGGATGCAGCCGTTCCAGGTCCTCGTTGGTGGTGACCCCGACGAGGACGTTGCGCCCTTGGCCGAGCAGCCCGTCCGTCAGGTTGAGCAGCCGTGACAGGGCCTGTCCCGCGGTGTGCTTGGCGCCGCCGCGGATCAGCTCGTCGCAGTCCTCCAGGAGCAGCAGCCGCCAGCGCTCCTTCGCCGTGCCGTCGTCCTCGCCGATGGCGATGTCCATCAGGTAGCCGATGTCGTTGAAGAGCCGCTCCGGGTCGAGCACGCAGTCCACCTGGCACCAGTCCTGCCAGGCCCGGGCCAGCGTCCGCACCGCCGAGGTCTTGCCGGTGCCCGGCGGGCCGTGCAGCAGCAGGAGCCGGCCGGTGATGTCCTCCGGGGTCACCTTCATGAGCCGGTCCATCGCGTCGGCCACCGGCGCCGAGTAGTTGGGCCGGACCTCGTCCCAGGTCCCGGCGCTGATCCGGCGGGTCATCCGGCGCGGGCCGCGCTGCGGAGCCACGTACCAGAAGCCCATCGTGACGTCCTCGGGCTCCGGCTCCGGTTCGTCCTTCGCCCCGTCCACGGCCTCGGCGAGGATCCGCTTCGCCAGCTCCGGGTCGGTCGCCGTGACGGTCACGTCCGCGCGCCGGTTCCAGCGGGAGGAGAGGATCGTCCAGCCCTCGCCCTCGGCGAGGACCGCGCTGCGGTCGTCGTCGCTCGCGGCCCGCAGCACCCGTGCTCCTTCCGGGAGCAGCGTCGCGTCGGGCTTCGCCCGGTCCAGGGTGGTGCCGTGCGCGTGCGGCTGCTCCCCGGTCGCGAACCGGTCGAGGAACAGCGCGTCCAGGACGTCCCCCGGCGAGTCGCTGTCGTCGAGGTTGACGATGACGGGCAGCGGCGCGGTCGGCGCCGGCTGCGAAGTGGGCGGTACGGCGGGGGTGTCAGGCATGTCGCCCATGATCCGACAAGGGGCGGGGCCGCGCACCGGGTTTTGCGGTCGCCGCGCACGGGGTGGTGCCGCCTTCTGGAGTGGCTTGATCTCGACGGTCCCTGACGGAGGATCGGAGGCCACTCACTCCCACTTTTGACATGGACACTTCCGGTCGGGGGGATCCGCTGCTACTACCTGGTAACGCAGAGATCCTGCTACAGGGAGGTTCCATGAGACTGCCCCGCTTCGTCGCGCTTTCGTCCTCGCTGCTCCTCGGCGCCGTCCTCACCCTCACCGGGGCGGGCGCGGCCCAGGCGGCCGAAACCGCCGCACTCGACTACGTGGCCCTGGGGGACTCGTACTCCTCCGGTGTCGGCTCCGGGAGTTATGACAGCGCCAGTGGCGACTGCAAGCGCTCCACGAAGGCGTACCCGGTCCTGTGGAAGAACGCGAACGCCCCCTCCTCGTTCGCCTTCACCGCCTGCTCGGGCGCCCGAACGGGTGATGTGACCGCGAATCAGCTCGGACCCCTCTCGGCCGCCACCGACCTGGTCTCCCTCACGATCGGGGGAAATGACGCCGGTTTCGCCGACGTCATGACGACCTGTGTGCTCCAGTCCGAATCCACCTGCATCAACCGCGTGAATCAGGCCAAGGCCTACGTGGACAGCACGCTCCCCGGAAAGCTCGACTCCGTCTACGACGCCATCCGCAGCAAGGCGCCCTCCGCCCACGTCGTCGTCCTCGGCTACCCGCGCTTCTACCAGCTCAACGGCGGCTGCATCGCCGGCCTGAGCGAGAACGAGCGCAGCGCCATCAACAACGCCTCCGACTACCTCAACGCGGCCACCGCCAAGCGCGCGGCCGACCACGGCTTCACCTTCGCCAGCGTCGTCCCCGCCTTCACCGGGCACGAGATCTGCTCCAGCTCGGCCTGGCTGCACAGCGTCAACTGGCTCAACATCGGCGAGTCGTACCACCCGACCGCCGCCGGACAGTCCGGCGGCTACCTGCCCTCGTTCAACGGGGCGCTGTAGCCGGTCCGCCGGGACCGGCCGGAGCGGTGCTCGTGGCGCCGCCCGGTCCCGGTCCGGTGTCCGGTCCGTCGTCCCGTACCGCCTGATACGTCAACGCACCCGCGAGCAGCAGCGCCCCGACGATCCCGGCCACCAGGACGGGCCCCCGCCGGGGCGCCGCCGTTCGTCGGGAAGGCGCCGGCGGGGCTCCGGCCCGTGCCCCGCCGTCGTCCTCGCCCGGGCCGCCCAGGCCGCTCCGGCCGGTCCGGTCCGGGGCGGAAGCCCCCACCGGCCCCGCCGTCGGGCGCGTGCCGCCCGCCGCCACCCGGCGCAGCTCGTCCTCGGCCCGATCGGCCGTCAGGGCGGGCTCCTCGCCCGTCAGTGCGTCGATCACGGCGCCCAGCGGTCCGGACCGGCCGCCGGCCGCCGCCTCCAGGAGCACCCCCAGGGAGCGCAGATCCGCCTCGGGGCCCGCGCCGTCGTCCGGCGCGCCCCAGAAGCCGGTGACGACGACCCGCCCGTCGTTCGCGAGGATCACCTGCCCGGGACCCACGCCCCGGTGCGGGACGCCCGCGGCCCGTGCTGCCCGCAGACCGGCCAGGACCTCGGCGCCGACGCGCGCGGCCTCGCGCGGGGGCAGCGGACCGTCCGCGTCGAGGGTCTCCGCGAGGGTGAGACCGCGGACCAGCTCCGTCACCACCCAGGGCCGGCCGTCCTCGGTGGCCACGCCGAGGACCCGGACGACGGAGGGGTGGGAGATCCGGGCGGCGGCCCGCGCCTCGCGCTCCCGCCGCGCGTACAGCAGCGGCACCTCGTCCGCCGGCAGTCCGGCCGGGGCCCGGAGCTCCTCCAGGGCCACCTCGTGGCGGTCCGTCTCGTCCAGGGCGCGCCAGACGGTGCCCGTCGCCCCCTCGGCGAGGACGTCGAGCAGCCGGTAACGACCCGCGATCACCGTCATGGATCCACGGTAGCCGAGGGGCGTCCGCCCGGCCCCGGTCCTGCGGAGGTCCCTCGGCCGCCGGTCCGGACGATCTTGGTGGCGGAGATCACATCCGTCCGCGCGTCCGTTGGTGGCGGTCCGGGGTGCAGGATGGTTCGTGACGGTTCGGCAGGTGTTCGAGTGCTGTCCAACTCGCCCTGGAATCAGATGGATTCGTACGGTGACCGTCAACCCCCGTACGAGTGCGGTGAATCCCGCCGCCGGGATACACGGGTGTCGCGGTGGGGCGATAGGGTTAGCCTGCCCGGGTCGGGTGCCCTTGTACGGGTGGGGAGTGACATGGAACAGATAGCAATGCGCAGCAGGCCGCGTGTGCCTGCCATCACCTGCGGGAGCAGCGCGACCAGTTCGCGGCTCGACCGCCATCTCGCGGTGCTCGGTGGCCCCGCGCTGCCTCAGCGCGAGGTGGCCGAGGCGACCCTGCTCATGCGGGAACTGACGACGCGCACGCGCGAGGTGCCGGTGCACAGCCACCGCAGCCGCAGCGCGCGGGTCTCGCTCTTCGCCCCGCTCCGCCGCCTGCGCCGCTCGCTCTTCGGCACGGGCCGCTAGCCCCGACACCCCGGCCGCCCGTACGGCCCCGACCACGACCCCGCCGGACGTGTCCCCGCCCGTCCGGCGCTCTGTCGTGCCCGGGGCCGGTCGAGTGCCTGGTGCCCGTACGGCGGCCCCGTGCATCCCCCCGTACGGCGCCCGAGTCCCCGTCAGGTGATCACGCCCGCGTCGCGCAGCTCTTTCACCTCGGCCTCCGGCACCCCGAGCTCGGCGAGCACCTCGTCCGTGTCCTGGCCGAGGGCGGGGATGCGGTCCATACGGGGCTCCGGGGCGTCGGGGAACACGATCGGCGGCAGCAGGGAACGCAGCGGTCCCACCGGGGACTCCACCGCCCGCCAGCGGTCGCGGGCCGTCAGCTGCGGGTGGTCCGCGAGCTCCGCGACCGAGTTGAGGCGGGCGCAGGCGACGCCCGCCGCGTCGAGCCGGGCGAGTGCCTCCGCCGCCGTCAGCGGCGCGAGCGCCGCCGCGACCACCGCGTCCGTCTCGGCGCGCCCCGCCACCCGCGCCGTGTTCGTCGCGAAGCCGGGGTCGTCGGCCAGTTCGGGTCGGCCGAGGACCTGCTCGGCGAGCCGCCGCCACTCCCGGTCGTTCTGCACGGAGAGCAGGACCAGACCGCCGTCCGCCGTCGGATAGGCGTCGTACGGGGCGATCACCGCGTGCGCGAGCCCCGTGCGCGCCGGGGGAGTGCCCCCGTGCATCCCGTGGTGCAGCGGATGCCCCATCCACTCGGCCAGCGAGTCGAGCAGGGAGACCTCCACCGGGCCGCCCCGGCCGGTCGTGCCGCGCCGGACGAGGGCGGCGAGGACGCCGGAGAACGCGTACATCCCGGCCGCGATGTCGGCGGCCGGGATCCCGGACTTGACGGGCTGTCCGGGCGTGCCGGTCACCGACACGAGCCCGGCCTCGCACTGGACGAGCATGTCGTACGCCCGCTTGTGCGCGTACGGCCCCTCCGCCCCGTACCCCGAGACGTCCACCGCGATCAGCTCCGGGTGCGCCGCGCACAGGGTGGCGGCGTCGAGGCCGAGGCGGGCCGCCGCGCCCTGCGCCAGGTTCTGCACGAAGACGTCGGCGCCGGCCACCAGCTTCCGGACGAGCGCCAGGCCGCGGGGGTCCTTGAGGTCGACCGCCACCGACTCCTTGCCTCGGTTGCACCACACGAAGTGGGAGGCGAGGCCCCGGGCGGCCGTGTCGTACCCCCGGGCGAAGTCGCCGCCGTCGGGGCGCTCGATCTTGACGACGCGGGCCCCCAGGTCGGCGAGCTGTCTGGTGGCGAAGGGCGCGGCGACGGCCTGCTCGACGGCGACGACGGTGATCCCGGCGAGGGGGAGTGGCTGGGTGCTCATGACCGTCCTGCCTACCGTGCCCGGCCGGTCCCTGTCATCAGGGGGTGCGTCACCCCCGGGCGTACCGGCGCACCGCGAGCGGGGCGAAGACGGCGATCAGGCCGAGCGACCAGAGCAGCGCGCCCGCGACGGGGTGGGCCACGGGCCAGGCGGCCTCCGCCGGGACCGGCGCGTTGCCGAAGAGGTGCCGGACCGCCGTGGTGACGGCCGAGACGGGGTTCCACTCGGCGACCGTCCGCAGCCAGCCGGGCATCCCGTCGGTGGGGATGTACGCGTTGGAGAGCAGCGGCAGCATGAAGGCGCCGCTGCCCAGCTGCCCGGCCGCCTCCTCGCTCTTCGAGGCGAGGCCGAGCAGGATGCCGATCCAGGTCGTCGCGAAGCGGAAGAGGAGCAGCAGGCCGAAGGCGCCCAGGGCCTCGGGGAGCGTGCCCTCGATCCGCCAGCCCATGGCGAGGCCGACGAGGATCAGCGGGACCGTGCCGACGGCGTTCGCGAGCAGGTCGGCGAGGGCCTGTCCGAGGGGGACGGCGGCCCGGCTCACGGGCATGGTCCGGAAGCGGTCCATGACGCCCCGGTGCGCGTCCTGCGCGGCCTGGAGCATGCCGGTCATCAGACCGCCCGCCGCCGTCGCCACGAGGATGCCGGGCACCAGGTAGGCCCGGTACTCGGCGCCGGGGGCGGCGAGGGCGCTGCCGAAGACGTATCCGAAGAAGAGCAGGAAGACGATCGGCATCGTCTGGGTCATGACGGTGATCGCGGGCGCGTGCCTGATCCGCCGGAGGTGGCGGCCGAGGACGGCGGTCCCGTCGTGCGCGAGGGCGCTCACGCGACGAGCTCCTTCCGGTCGGTGAGGCGCAGGAACACCTCGTCGAGGGTGGGCGGGCGCAGGGAGGCGTCGACGATGTGGACCCCGGCGGCGTCGATCTCGCGGACGATCCGGGGGAGGGTGAGCGTGGTGTCCGTGGTCACCGCGCCGACCGTGCGCCGCTCGGCGTCCAGGACCGGTGCCGAGCCGGTCAGCTGGTCGAGGACTGCCGCGGCCGCTTCGAGGGAGGACGGTCCGGCGACGACGACCTCGGCGTAGCTGCCGACGAGCGCCTTCAGTTCGGCCGGGGTGCCGCGCTGCGCGGCCCGCCCCTCGTCGATCAGCACGATGTCGTCGGCGAGCTGGTCGGCCTCCTCCAGGTACTGCGTGGTCAGCAGCACGGTCGTGCCCTGCTCCGCCAACTCCCTTACGGCGTCCCGGATCCCGTTGCGGCTGTGCGGGTCGAGCCCGGTCGTGGGCTCGTCGAGGAAGAGCACCCGCGGCGGCACGATCAGGCTCGCGGCCAGGTCGAGGCGGCGGCGCATGCCGCCGGAGTAGGTGCGGGCGGGCCGTCCGGCGGCCGCGGTGAGGCCGAACCGTTCCAGGAGCTCGTCGGCGCGGGAGCGCGGGGCGCGGAGCAGCTTGGCGAAGAGGCGGAGGTTCTCGGCACCGGTGAGGTCGCCGTCGACGGAGGCGTACTGACCGGTGACCGCGATCCGCTTCCGTACCCCCGCCGGGTCGCGCACCACGTCGTGGCCCGCGACGAGCGCGCTGCCCGCGTCGGGCGCGACCAGGGTGGTGAGGACGCGGACGGCGGTGGTCTTGCCGGCGCCGTTGGGGCCGAGGACGCCGCAGACCGTGCCCTCGGGGACGGCGAGGTCGAGGCCGCGCAGGGCGTGGACGTCGCCGTAACGCTTCCGCAGGCCTTCACTAAGTACAGCGTACGTAGTCGTCATGGCGCGACCATACCCCACTACGTACGGCGTACGTAACTACGATGGTGAGCGAGGTGATGATCCATGGCGGGCCGAGCGGCCGTACCGGAAGTGATCTGGGCGCGGCCCGAGCGCACGGGCCGAGGCCCGAAACCGGCCTACAGCCGGCGGGACATCGTGGACGCCGCCGTCCGCATCGCCGACGCGGACGGCATCGACGCGGTCTCCATGCGCCGCGTCGCCGCCGAACTCGGCTGCGGCACCATGTCGCTCTACAACTACGTCCCCCGCAAGGAGGACCTGTACGAGCTGATGGTCGACGCGGTCAGCGGCGAGTACGAGCTCCCCGAGGAACCCAGCGGCGACTGGCGCGCCGACATGACCGGCATCGCGCACCAGAGCCGCGCGATCATGTACCGGCACCCCTGGCTGGCCCGGATCATGACCACCGCCTACGGCTTCAGCCCCAACGCCCTGCGCTTCCTGGAGTGGTGCCTCGGCTGCCTCGCCCCGCTGGACGCGCCCGCCGGGCTGAAGATGCAGCTGATCGCCATGGTCAACGGCACGGTCATGGCGACCGTCGCCAACGAGCAGGCCATCGCCGAACGGGCCCGCGGACTGCCCTGGTCCGAGGCGGAGGAACAGGCGGTGCGCGGCGCCTACCTCATGGGGCAGGTGGCCAGCGGCCGCTATCCGCACCTCGCCGGACTGCTCGCGGAGGCGCCCGCCGCCCCCGTCGAAGCGGACGAGATCTTCGCGATGACCATCGCCCGGCTGCTCGACTCGTTCGACACCCCGGCCCCGGGAGCGCCGGTCACAGGAGCATGAACTGCCCCTCCGGGCCCTCCTCCTGATGGTCCAGGACGGACGCGGGACGGCGGGCCCGGTCCGGCGGGGGAAGGATCCCGGCCGCGCGCAGCTCCTCCCGGCCCGCCGTCCGTTCGGCGAAGGCGGCCCGCTCCGGCTCCCGTGCCCCGAGCAGCGCGAGCACGGTGACCAGGTCGAGGAGCTCCGAGGTCCACTCCTGCGGCCAGGCGGCCGGCCCGATCGCCTCCAGGGAGCCCGGCTCCGCCGGGGCCGTCCGGTGCGCGAACCACTGCTCCAGGACCCGCACCCCGCCGACCCGGTACTCCCAGGCCTCCACCGGTACGGGGGAGATCCGGCCCCCGCCGAGATCGAGGACCTCCTCCTCGGGGTCGTACGCCATCGTGGCCGGCCGTGCCGGGACCGCCGCCCGCACATAGGGCCGCCGTCCGCCGGGCATCCGGGGCTTCGTCCCGCTCAGGGCGCCGCGCAGCTGCACGTCGGCGAGGTCGCGGCCGAGCGCCACGCCCGTGGCCCACACCTCCGGGTCCCGGGGGAGCGGGACGCGGCACCCGGCGGGGGAGGGGAGGGCCGCCGCCACCGCCCAGGCCAGCCAGTCATGGGCGCCGACCTCGCACCCGTACCGCTTCCCGAGGAAGTCGAGCAGGCCGGGCGCGAGATTGGGCTCCCGGCCGCCGGGGCGCCGGAACAGCGGCCGGATGCGGCCCGGCCGGCCCGCCGGGGAACGCCCCTCCGGCAGCGCGGCCGTCACCAGGAGCGCGGGTCCCGCCGCCCCCGGCACGTACCCCTGCTCCACGGCGAAGAGCTGCGGCTCCCCGGCGACCCGCCACAGCTCCGGCCGTGCGGTGTCGATCAGCCGGTGGTCCGGCAGCAGCCACTGCTCGTCGAACGGCCCCTGCGCCACCCGCACCGGCTCCGGACACGGTCCCGACTCGCGCGCGAACCGCGTCGTGCCGGTCCGCTGCCCGGGCAGCGCCCCCACCGCGCTCGTCTGGCTCCGCGCCCGGCTCGGCCGGAACAGCGCCTCCCGCTCGGCCCCCTCGGCCGCCACGAGCCGGTCCCAGCGGGTCCGCAGGGTGCGGACGTCGGGCGCCACGATCCACGACCGCCCGAACCGCAGCGGGGCCACGGACCACGGCATCAGCTCGTCGAGAAGGGGCGCGTCGTCGACAGCGCCGGGGGCTTCCGTCACGCCCCGCATGGTAGTGACGGCGGTCAGTGCGCTTCCACCGTCACCGTGAAGGAGAAGCGGTCGCCGCGGTAGCGGATGCGGGCCACGTCGACGACGCGGCCGTCCTCGTCGTAGGTGACGCCGGTGTAGTGGAGGATCGGGGAGAGCAGCGGGACCCGGAGCAGTCCCGCCGTCTCCGGGTCGGCGAGGCGGGCCTCGACGGTGTCCGTGATGCGGCTGATCCGCACGCCGACGACGTCCCGCAGCACCTTCGTCATCGGCCAGCGCTCCAGGTCGGCCGGGTCGATCGCGGCGGCGAGCTCGGGCCGGACCGCGTTCTCCGCCCAGTTCGTCGGCTCGCCGGTCTCCCCGTCGCTGCGCAGCCGCCGGTACGCCACGACCTCCGGCACGTCCGGGAAGTACTCCGCGAGCTCCCCGGGCACCGGCTCGGCGCCGTGCCCGAGGACCGTCGTCCGCTCGCCGGACTGCTGGGCCACGATCGCGTCGATCGAGCCGAGCAGCCGGCGCGGGGTGGACCGCCGGGCGCCCGGCTCGATGAAGGTCCCGCGCCGCCGGTGCCGGCTGATCAGGCCCTCCTCCTCCAGTTCCTTGAGGGCCTGGCGCATGGTCAGCACGCTCACGCCGTAGTGCGCGGCGAGCTGCTCCTCGGTGGGCAGCCGCAGCGAGGCGTCGGGCGTGCGGCCCAGTATCGAGGCGCGCAGCGACTGCGAGACCTGATACCAGAGCGGCAGCTTGCGGTTCAGGACCAGCGAGTCGGGAGCGAAGGCGGTCACGGGATCTCCGTACGAAAAGGCTACGGGCTTACGGCCGAGACATTACGGCCGGAAGTGGCGCTCAAGACCCTGCCATACGTCGTCGTATCCCTTCTGCAGATGACCGGCGGTCGCGGCCTGCGGGGTCGCGGTCACCGGCCAGCGGGTCTCGAACATGAAGGCGAGACCGTCGTCGATCTTCTGCGGCTTCAGCTCGGCGGCGCTCGCCCTGTCGAAGGTCTCCCGGTCGGGGCCGTGCGCGGACATCATGTTGTGCAGGGAGCCGCCGCCCGGCACGAAGCCTTCCGCCTTCGCGTCGTAGGCGCCCTCGATGAGGCCCATGTACTCGCTCATCACGTTCCGGTGGAAGTACGGCGGGCGGAAGGTGTCCTCGCCGACCAGCCAGCGCGGGGCGAAGACCACGAAGTCGACGCCCGCGAGCCCCGGGGTGTCGGAGGGCGAGGTGAGGACGGTGAAGATCGACGGGTCGGGGTGGTCGTAGGAGATCGTCCCGATGACGTTGAAGCGGCGCAGGTCGTAGACGTACGGGGTGTGGTTGCCGTGCCAGGCGACGACGTCGAGCGGCGAGTGGCCGTACGTCGCCGACCAGAGGTTGCCGCAGTACTTGTTGACGACCTCGACCGGGCCCTCGACGTCCTCGTAGGCGGCGACCGGGGCGCGGAAGTCACGGGCGTTGGCCAGGCCGTTGGCGCCGATCGGGCCGAGGTCCGGGAGCTGGAACGGGGCGCCGTAGTTCTCGCAGACGTAACCGCGGGCCGTCTCGTCGAGGAGCTCGACGCGGAAGCGGACGCCGCGCGGGATCAGCGCCACCTCGCCCGGGTGGGCGGCGAGCAGGCCCAGCTCGGTGCGGAGGAGGAGGCCGCCGCGCTCCGGGACGATCAGCAGCTCGCCGTCGGCGTCGCCGAAGACCCGCTCCATGGAGGCGTTGGCGTGGTAGAGGTGCACGGCCATGCCGGCCCGCTGCGTCGCGTCGCCGTTGCCGCCGAGGGTCCACAGGCCGGCCAGCCAGTCGGTGCCGGGCGCCGGCTCGGGCAGCGGGTTCCAGCGCAGCCGGTTGGGGTCCGGCACGGTCTCGGTGAAGGGGGCGCCGACCAGGGTGCCGTTGTCGATCCGGGTGAACGGCGGGTGCGCGGCCGAGGGGCGGATCCGGTAGAGCCAGGAGCGGCGGTTGTGGGCCCGCGGCTCCGTGAAGGCGCTGCCGCTGAGCTGCTCGGCGTAGAGGCCGAGGGGGGCGCGCTGCGGCGAGTTCCGGCCGTCCGGCAGTGCGCCGGGGACCGCTTCCGAGCTGTGCTCGTTGCCGAAACCGGTGCTGTAGGTGAGCGCCTCGGCCGTCTTCCTGGCCTGCTCCGTGGTCATCGACCGCTCCTGTCCTGAGCCCGCGAGGGAATCCTATGGATGACCGTAGGATTCCGCGCGCCCCACGTCAACGGGGCACCGGCCTCCGGCGCCCGGATCGGCGCGCGCAGGGGGTTCAAGAAGATGAACATTGCTCTACTCTCTCGCGCATGTCGTGGACCTCGTGGACCCGAAGACTCGTCTCCGTGCTCTCGGTCGTGCTCGTGGCGCTCGCCGCGGCCCTGTTCACCGCTCCTCTGGCCCAGGCCCACGAGGAACGGCCCGTCACCCTCCCCGACGGCACCGGCAGCGTGCCGAGGCTCCGCACCGGCGAACCCGACCTCCTCGTCCGCAAGGCCGACCGGTCCGTGCGCCGGACCGCTGATCGCCTCATCCGGACCGGAGCGGCATCATGGACCCCGTGCCTCAGACCCGCCCCCGAACCCAGCCGGCGCTCCGCCGCGCCCCCGTGCAGCAGCGCAGCGCCGAGCGGCTGGCCCGGATCCTCGACGCCTGCGCCGTACTCCTCGACGAGACCGGGTACGAGCAGCTGAGCACCCGGACCGTCGCCGCACGTGCCGGCGTCCCCATCGGTTCCGTGTACCGCTTCTTCGGCAACAAGCGGGCGATGGTCGCCGCCCTCGCCCACCGGAACCTCGACCGGTACGCCGAGCGGATCTCGGACCGGTTCGCCGCGGCGCCGATCCTCGACGCGCACGGCGCCATCGACGGCGTACTCGACGAGTTCATCGAGATGAAGCGGACCGTCCCCGGGTTCGCGCTCGTCGACTTCGGGCTGCCCGCCGCCGCCCCCGGAGAGGCCGCGGCGGACGGAGCGGCCGAAGCCGCTGCGGAGGATCCCAACCGGCTCGTCGCCGAACGGATCTGCGCGCTCCTCGCCACCCACCTGGGCCGCGCCGCCGACGAGGAGCTGCACCGGAAGGTGCTCGTCGGCGTCGAGACCGCCGACGCCCTGGTCCGGCTGGCCTTCCGCGCGGACCCCGGCGGGGACGCGGCGCTCGTCGCCGAGACGCGGTGCCTGCTCCACGCCTACCTGGCGCCCTCGCTCTCCTGACCTTCCACAGGCCCCTCCCGCCCGTGCCTACCGGTCGGTATGCTCGGCGTCACCCGACGCCCCCAGGGAGACGCCATGCCCACCGCCCTGCGCATCTGCCCCCTCTGCGAAGCGACCTGCGGACTCGTCCTGACGCTCGACGGGAGCCGCGTCACCGGGGCGCGCGGCGACCGCGACGACGTCTTCAGCCAGGGGTTCATCTGCCCCAAGGGGGCCTCCTTCCCCGCCATCGACGCCGACCCCGACCGGCTCCGCACCCCGATGGTCCGCAAGGACGGCAGACTCCAGGAGGCCACCTGGGACGAGGCGTTCGACACGATCGCCGCCCGAATCCGGCCGCTCGTCGAGGAACACGGGCCGGACTCCGTGGGCATCGTCCTGGGCAACCCCAATGTGCACACGATCGCCGGCGCCCTCTACCCGCCCCTGCTGATCGGCGCGTTGCGCACCAGGAACCTCTTCACCGCGTCCACGCTCGACCAGATGCCCAAGCACGTCTCCAGCGGGCTGCTCTTCGGGGACCCCTTCGCCGTCCCCGTGCCGGACCTGGACCGCACCGACCACCTGCTGATCCTCGGGGCCAACCCGCTGGACTCCAACGGCAGCCTGTGCACCGCCCCCGACTTCCCCGGCAGGCTGAAGGCGCTGCGCCGACGCGGCGGCACCCTCACCGTCGTCGACCCCCGGCGCACCCGCACCGCCCGCCTCGCCGACCGGCACGTCGCGATCCGCCCCGGCGCCGACGCGCTGCTCCTCGCCGCCCTCGTCCACACCCTCTTCGACGAGGAGCTCACCGACCTCGGCCCGCTCGCCGCCCACGTGGAGGGCGTCGAGGAGGTACGGGCCGCGGTGCGGGAGTTCAGTCCCGAGGCGGTCGCCCCCGCCTGCGACGTGGACGCGGACACCGTGCGCGTCCTCGCCCGGGAGCTCGCCGCCGCGCCCACCGCCGCCGTCTACGGACGGATGGGCAGCTCCACCGTGGCGTACGGCAGCCTCGCCAACTGGCTCGTCGACGTCCTCAACGTCCTCACCGGCAACCTCGACCGGCCCGGCGGCGCGCTCTTCCCGCTCTCCGCCACCGCGCCCGCCCCGCGCCCCGCCGGACCGGGCAGGGGCTTCGCCCTCGGCCGCCGGCACAGCCGGGTCTCGCACCACCCCGAGGTCAAGGGCGAGTTGCCGCTCGTCGCCCTCGCCGAGGAGATCGAGACGCCGGGGGAGGGGCGCATCCGCGCGGTGATCACCGTCGCCGCGAACCCCGTCCTCTCCGCGCCCGACGGGGACCGCCTCGACGCGGCCCTCGGCTCCCTCGACCTGATGGTCGCCGTCGACCCGTACCTCAACGAGACCACCCGCCACGCCGACGTCCTGCTGCCCCCGCCGCCGCCCTCCCGGAGCGCCCACTTCGACTTCGCCTTCAACGGCTTCGCCGTCCGCGACCAGGCCCGCTACACCCCGGCGGCCGTCCCCCTCGAAGCGGACCGCATGGACGAGTGCGAGATCCACGCCCGGCTGATCCTCGCCGTGTCGGGGATGCACGGCGCCCCGCCGTCGGCCGTCGACGACCTCGCCATCGACACGACCCTCGCCAAGGCCGTGACGCAGGAGCACTCACCGGCGTACGGCGAGGATCCCAAGGAGTTCGCCGCCCGGCTCTCCGGGGTCAGTGGAGCCGAGCGGCGACTCGACCTGATGCTGCGGCTCGGCCCGTACGGCCTCACCCTCGACGAGCTGAAGGCGCACCCGCACGGCATCGACCTCGGGCCCCTGAAGCCGCGCCTGCCCGCGCTCCTCAAGACCCGCAGCGGACGGATCGAACTGTTCCCGGAGCCCCTCGCCGCCGACCTGCCCCGGCTGCGCGCCGCCCTCGACGCCGTACCGGAGCCGGGGACCCTCCAGCTGGTCGGGCGCAGGCACCTGCGGTCGAACAACAGCTGGCTGCACAACACGCCCGCCCTGGGCGGGGGGTCGAACCGCTGCACCCTCCAGGTGCATCCCGAGGACGCGGAGCGGCTCCGGCTGGTCGACGGCGGGCCGGCCAGGGTCAAGGGAGAGGGCGGTGAGCTGGAGGTGCCGGTGGAGGTCACCGACGGCGTGCGCCCGGGGGTGGTGAGCCTCCCGCACGGCTGGGGCCACGACCGGCCCGGCACCCGGCTCGCCGTGGCCTCCGCGCGCCCCGGCGTCAACGTCAACCAGCTGCTCGACGGGTCCCGGATCGACCCGCTCTCCGGGACCGCCGTGCTGAACGGGTTTCCCGTGGAGGTGTCGCCCCTGTAGGCCGCCCCTAGCGGCTACCCCCGCCGTGACCTGGGGTTTTGCTCGTATTGCTCACGCGTCAACATCTTGTTAACGACGGAACGGGGCACCTACCGTCATCCGCACCGCCGCTCGGCGGCAGTTCAAGGGTGAACGTGAGGTGTCCTCCATGCTGACCGTCCTCGGCTTCGCCATGATCGCGACCTTCCTGGTCCTGATCATGCTGAAGAAGATGTCGCCGATAGCGGCGCTCGTACTGATTCCCGCGCTGTTCTGCGTCGCGGTCGGGCAGGGGGCCCAGCTCGGCGACTACGTCATCGAAGGCGTCGGCAAGCTGGCGCCGACCGCCGCGATGCTGATGTTCGCGATCGTCTACTTCGGCGTCATGATCGACGTCGGTCTCTTCGACCCGATCGTCCGGGGCATCCTGCGCTTCTGCAAGGCGGACCCCGTGCGGGTCGTCGTGGGTACGGCGGTGCTCGCCGCGATCGTCTCCCTGGACGGCGACGGCTCCACGACCTTCATGATCACCGTCTCGGCGATGTACCCGCTCTACAAGCGGCTCAAGATGAGCCTGGTGGTCATGACGGGTGTCGCCGCCACGGCCAACGGCGTGATGAACACGCTGCCCTGGGGCGGCCCCACCGCCCGCGCGGCGACCGCGCTCAAGCTCGACGCCGCCGACATCTTCGTGCCGATGATCCCCGCGCTCGGCGTGGGCCTGCTCTTCGTCTTCGCCCTGGCGTACGTCCTCGGGCGCCGCGAGCGCAAGCGCATCGGCTACCTGACGCTCGACGAGGTCCTGGTCCCGGAGACCGACGCGGTGCTGGTCGCGGCGGGCGGGAGCAAGGGCGCGGGCAAGGACGGGCGCAAGGGCGGGGACGCGGCCGCGGCCGCGAAGGCGACGGGTGCCGCCGGCGACGCGGCCGGTGCGGGCGAGGGCGACGGGTTCCAGGGCCTCGACCCGAACCGCGCGACGCTCCGTCCCGGGCTGTACTGGTTCAACGCGGGCCTGACGGTCGCGCTGCTCGCCGCGATGATCCTCGAACTGCTGCCGATCCCGGTGCTGTTCCTCCTCGGCGCCGCCCTCGCGCTCACCGTCAACTTCCCGAAGACGGCCGAGCAGAAGGAGCGCATCGCCGCCCACGCGGACAACGTCCTGAACGTCGCCGGCATGGTCTTCGCCGCCGCCGTCTTCACCGGCGTCCTCACCGGCACGGGCATGGTCAAGCACATGGCCGACTGGCTCGTCGGCGCCATCCCCGACGGCATGGGTCCGCACATGGCCCTGGTCACCGGCGTACTGAGCCTCCCGCTCACGTACTTCATGTCGAACGACGGCTTCTACTTCGGCGTCCTGCCGGTCCTCGCGGAGGCGGGCGCGGCCCACGGCGTCTCGTCCCTGGAGATCGCCCGCGCCTCGCTGGTCGGCCAGGCCCTGCACATGTCGAGCCCGCTGGTGCCCGCCGTGTACGTGCTCGTCGGCATGGCGAAGGTGGAGTTCGGCGACCACACCAGGTTCACGGTGAAGTGGGCCGCGCTGACCTCGCTGGTCGTCCTGGCGGCGGGGATCCTGTTCGGGATCATCTGACCGAAGCGGCCCCGGAGTGGGCCGGACGGGTGGAAGTCGGAGGGTGGCGCGCCGGGGCGCCACCCTCCGTGTCCATGTTGTGACGGATAGTCGGATTATCGCAATATGCGTCCGCTGTGCTCACCACTGGAGGAACTCCACCATGACGACACCCCCCACCCGCACCCTGCTCCGCGGGGCGTTCGCCACGCTGGCGCTCGGCGCCGTGACCCTCGCGGGTGCCCCGCAGGCCTTCGCCGCGCCGGGCGACAACGGCGACGTCAAGGTCCACCGGCAGGGCACCGCCGACACCGACCGGGCCAACCAGCCCCAGGTCGGGTGCGTCTTCCGCTTCGCCGCCTTCGACTTCGACGGTCTGCAGAGCATCCAGTGGAACATCTACGCGCAGCCGGGCCTGCCGGGCAACCAGGACCCCTCGTTGAAGAACGGCAGCATCGCCGTCGACGCCAACGGCGACGGGCACACGGACGACCTCACCGGCCTGCCGTCCGGCATGTACAAGGTCGAGTGGACGTGGGTGGGCCAGAACGGCGCCGCGAAGTCGAAGGTCTTCCGGGTCGACTGCCCGCCGGACAACGGCAACGGCGGGAACGGCAACGGGGGCAACGGCAACGGGGGCAACGGCAACGGCGGTAACGGCAACGGCGGTAACGGCAACGGGGGCAACGGCAACGGCGGCAACGGGAACGGCGGCTACAGCGGCGGTCACGGCCACGGCAGGCCCCCGCACGGCCCGGTCGGCGCGGGCGGCGGCGGCAGCGCGCAGCTCGCCGCCGAGGACTCCTCCGCCTTCGGCGTCGGGGCGGCCGTCGCCGCCGGCCTCGCCGGCACGGCCGGACTCGTCCTGATCCGCCGCTCGCGCCGCCGGGACAATGGCGCCGCGTAGGTCCCGCTTCACGCGCAGACAGCGGCGCCTGCTCCGGCTCACCAGGACCGTGGTGGTGACCGTGGCCCTGGTGACCGGCGGCGTCTGGTGGGCCGGTGACGGGGAGCCGGCCGACCCGCCGCTCGCCGCCGGCCCCGCCGCTCACGCCCGGACCGGGGCGACGGCCGGAGCGCCCGCCGCCCTGGACCACAAGGCGAAGACCAGGGTGCTGCCCAAGGCCACCCCGCGGCCCGCGCCCCTGCCCGCTCCGCTGGCCCGTTCGCGTCCCGTCACGGTCGCCGTCCCGGCCATCACCATCGAGGCCCCCGTGATCGAACTCGGCCTCGACGCCACGGGACGGCTCGGCACCCCGCCCGTCGACGACCCCCGGGTCGTCGGCTGGTACGCCAAGGGGCCCGCCCCCGGCGAGCGCGGGACCGCCGTCGTCGTCGGCCACCGCGACACCCGCACCGGGCCCGCCATCTTCCTCAACCTCGACTCGCTCAGCGCCGGCAACACCGTCCGGGTCGCCCGCGCCGACGGCAAGGTCGCCGTCTTCACGGTCGACCGCGTCCGGACGTACGCGAAGAGCGACTTCCCCGACAAGGAGGTGTACGGAGCCACCGGGCGGCCCGAACTGCGGCTGCTCACCTGCGGGGGAGCCTTCGACCGCGGCAAGGGCTACGAGGCGAACATCGTGGTCTTCGCCCACCTCACGGAGATCGCCCAGAAGATCTGACCGAACGAGCCCACGCGCGCACGCCCCGGCCGACGGAACCCAGCCGCTCCGTCGGCCGGGGCGTGTTCCGGCATGTCCTGCGGGAGGGATCCGCCAGTTCCGCGGGCGTACTCCTGTGAGAGGCGCACGTGGACAGCCCGGGGGCCGGAGCGGCACGATCGAGCGGCGCCGTGGTGCGCCGCCGGGTGAGACCCGGGGCACTCCGGCGAACCCTGGCGCCAGAAAACTAACAGCGCTAGTTTGAGGCGACGAGGAAGACGCGGAACCGGCGACCCGAGGAGACAGCGGATGAAGGCCCACGACGCGATGTACATCGGCGGGGAGTGGCGCCCCGCCTCCTCGGCGGACACCATCCCGGTGATCGACCCGGCGGACGAGCGGGTCATCGCCCACGTCCCGGCCGGCACCGCCGAGGACGTCGACGCCGCCGTGCGCGCCGCCCGCGCCGCGCTCCCCGGCTGGGCCGCCACCCCGCCCGCCGAGCGCGGAGCCCGCATCGCCGCCCTCCGCGACGCGCTCGCCGCCCGCGCCGAGGAGATCGCCGCCACCGTCACCGCCGAGCTCGGCGCCCCGCCGCAGCTCGCCGCCGCCGTGCACGCCGGACTGCCGATCGCCGTCGCCGGTTCGTACGCCGAACTCGCCGCCACCCACCCCTTCGAGGAGAAGGTCGGCAACTCCACCGTCTACGCCGAGCCCGTCGGCGTCGTCGCCGCGATCACCCCCTGGAACTACCCGCTCCACCAGATCGTCGCCAAGGTCGCCCCGGCCCTCGCCGCCGGCTGCACCACGGTCCTCAAGCCCGCCGAGGACACCCCGCTCACCGCCCAGCTCTTCGCCGAGGCCGTCCACGAGGCCGGTCTCCCCGCCGGAGTGTTCAACCTGGTCACCGGCCTCGGCCCGGTCGCCGGGCAGGCGCTCGCCGAGCACCCGGACGTGGACCTCGTCTCCTTCACCGGCTCCACCGCCGTGGGCAAGAGGATCGGCGCCCTCGCGGGCGGCGCGGTCAAGCGGGTCGCCCTCGAACTCGGCGGCAAGTCCGCCAACGTGATCCTGCCGAGCGCCGACCTCCCCAAGGCCGTCGCCGTCGGCATCGCCAACGTCATGTCCAACTCCGGCCAGACGTGCAGCGCCTGGACCCGGATGCTGATCCCCGCCGACCGGTACGAGGAGGCGGTGGCGCTCGCCGCCGAGGCCGTCACCAAGTACGTCCCCGGCGAGCGCGTCGGCCCCCTCGTCAACGCCAAGCAGCAGCAGCGCGTGCGCGGCTACATCGAGAAGGGCATCGAGGAGGGCGCCCGGCTCGTCGCCGGCGGCCCCGAGGCCCCGCGCGAGACCGGCTACTACGTCTCCCCGACCGTCTTCGCCGACGTCACCCCCGAGATGACCATCGCCCAGGAGGAGATCTTCGGCCCCGTCGTCTCGCTCCTCCGGTACGAGGACGAGGACGAGGCCCTCGCCATCGCCAACGGCACCGTCTACGGCCTTGCCGGGGCCGTCTGGGGCGAGCAGGCCGAGGCCGTCGCCTTCGCCCGCCGCATGGACACCGGCCAGGTCGACATCAACGGCGGCCGCTTCAACCCGCTGGCCCCCTTCGGCGGCTACAAGCAGTCCGGCGTCGGCCGGGAGCTCGGCGCGCACGGCCTCTCCGAGTACCTCCAGACCAAGTCCCTCCAGTTCTGAGCGCAGAAGGAGCGAACAGCGTGATCCGCGCCGCCGTCCTGCCCGCCATAGGCTCCCCCCTGGAGATCACCGGCATCGAACTCCCCGAGCCCGGCCCCGGCCAGGTCCGGGTCCGGCTCGCCGCCGCCGGGGTCTGCCACTCCGACCTGTCCCTGTCCAACGGGACCATGCGCGTGCCCGTCCCGGCCGTCCTCGGCCACGAGGGCGCGGGCACCGTCGTCTCCGTCGGCGAGGGCGTCACCCACGTCGCCCCCGGCGACGGCGTCGTCCTCAACTGGGCGCCGTCCTGCGGCAGCTGCCACCCCTGCTCGCTCGGCGAGGTCTGGCTCTGCGCGAACGCCCTGACCGGCGCCGCGAACATCCACGCCCGTACCGAGGACGGCACCGAGCTCCACCCCGGGCTCAACGTCGCCGCCTTCGCCGAGGAGACGGTCGTCGCCGCGAACTGCGTGCTGCCCGTCCCCGACGGCGTGCCGCTCACCGACGCCGCCCTCCTCGGCTGCGCCGTCCTCACCGGCTGGGGCGCCGTCCACCACTCGGCCCGGGTCCGCGAGGGCGAGACCGTCGCCGTCTTCGGCGTCGGCGGAGTGGGCCTCGCCACCCTCCAGGCGGCCCGGATCGCGGGCGCGTCGACGATCGTCGCCGTGGACGTCTCCCCGGAGAAGGAGGCGCTCGCGCGGGCCGCCGGGGCCACCGAGTACGTCGTCGCCTCCGAGACCACCGCCAAGGACATCCGGAAGCTGACCGGGGGCCAGGGCGTCGACGTGGCCGTCGAGTGCGTCGGCCGCGCCGTCACCATCCGCACCGCCTGGGAGTCCACCCGGCGCGGCGGCCGCACCACGGTCGTCGGCATCGGCGGCAAGGACCAGCAGGTCACCTTCAACGCCCTGGAGCTCTTCCACTGGGGCCGCACCCTTGCCGGCTGCGTCTACGGCAACTCGAACCCGGCCCAGGACCTGCCGGTCCTCGCCGGACACATCCGGGCCGGACGCCTCGACCTCGGCGCCCTCGTCACCGAGCGGATCACCCTCGACGGCATCCCGGGCGCCTTCGAGAACATGCTCGCGGGCAAGGGAGGCCGCGCCCTCGTCGTCTTCTGACCCCCGCCGTCGACGCGCGGAAGCCCGTACCGGCACACACCGGTACGGGCTTCCGCACCTCACAGATCGAGCGACCTCACAGATCGAGCACCAGACGCCCGCCCCGCGAGCGCCCCACGCAGATCATCATCGTCGCCCCCGCGGCCTTCTCGTCCTCGCCGAGGACGGAGTCGTGGTGCTCGGGCGTCCCGGCGAGCACCTTCGTCTCACAGGTGCCGCACCAGCCCTCCTCACAGGAGTACGCCACACCCGGCACCACCTCACGCACGGTGTCGAGCAGGCTCCGACCGGCCTCCACGCGCAGAACCCGCCCGGTCCGCCGCAGCTCGACCTCGAAACCGCCCTCGCCGGAGGCCCTCTCCACCGGCGCCGCACCGAACCGCTCCTTGTGCAGCGGCCCGGCCCACCGCTCCTCCACCGCCCGCAGCAGCCCCTCGGGGCCGCAGCAGTAGACGGCCGTCGACGGGGGCAGCCCGCCGAGGACGGCGTCCAGATCGGGCAGCCCCGCCGTGTCCTGCGGGACGAGCGTGACCCCGGGGAGCGAGGAGAGCTCCTCGCGGTACGCCATGGTCGCCAGGCTCCGGCCGCCGTACAGCAGGGACCAGGACCCCGGCGGCAGGGAACGGACCATCGGCAGCAGCGGGGTGATGCCGATGCCGCCCGCGACGAACAGGTACCGCTCGGCCGGCACCAGCGGGAACCGGTTGAACGGGCCCCGGACCTCCAGGACCGTGCCCTCCCCGACGGAGGTGTGGACCTCCTCCGAGCCGCCCCGGCCCCCGGGCTCCCGCAGCACCCCGAGCCGGTACGTGCTCCGGTCCGCCGGGTCGCCGCAGAGCGAGTAGTGCCGGACCGCGCCGGACGGCAGCGTCACCTCCAGATGGGCGCCGGGCTCCCAGGGCGCGAGTGCGGCGCCCGCGGGATCCGCCAGGACCAGCCCCCGTACGCCCTCCGCCTCCTCCACGACCGAGCGGACGGTCAGCAGGACTGCGGTCATGGCATCACCTCGAAGTCGGGGTCGGCGGAAGGAGCGGCTCCGGCCACACCCGGCACAGCGCCCCGTACAGCGCGGCGGAGACCACGAAGGAGGCCGGCAGGCTCAGGTCCACCCCGCCGGTGAGGCCGGTCAACGGACCGGTGTACAGCGGGTTGTTGACCCAGAGGACGCCCACGAACGAACCCGCCGCGAAGGCCGTGGCGGCCCTCGGGTTGACCCCGCCCGTGTACCAGTACCGTCCGCCGCCGCCCGTGGTGAACGCGCGCAGCGCCTCCGCGTCGTACCGGCCCCGGTGGAACGCGTACCCGACGAGGAGCACGGCCGCCCACGGGGCCACGACCGTGAGCAGCAGCGTCACGAACGCCGACATGGCGTCCATCGCGTCGTACACCACCGCCCCGAGGTACAGCACGGCCGCCGCGAGCAGCGCCACCACGGTGGTCACGGCCGCCCGCGAGGAGCGCCAGAACACCGAGTTGGCGGAGAGCCCGGCCGCGTACAGGCAGAGCCCGGCCTGCGGGAGGGTGCCCGCGAAGCCGAAGACGACCACCGCCACCGCGAACCAGCCCGGCACCGCGTCCGTCAGCCCCTGCAGCCACGGCTCGTCGGGCACGGGGAACAGCGTCGTCACGTACGCGCCGGTGAGCAGCGCGGCGAGACTGCTGAGGAACATCGAGATCCCGCTCGCCCGCACCACCCGGCCCGTGCGGGTGGAGGCCGGCATGTAGCGGGTGTAGTCGCCCTGGAAGGTGGCGTACGACAGGGGCACGGTCGCCGACGCGGTCGCCGCGAGCAGCCAGGTGTGCAGGGTGCTGTCGAGCGCCAGCGGCCCACCCGCGTACCCCGGGTCGAACTGCGGGGCGAGCACGAGCGCGGTGCCGAGGAGGACCGCCCCGCCGGTGACCGCCGTGATCCGGTACGTGCGGACCAGCGTCTCGTGGCCGCGCACGGCGACCAGCGCGACCGCCGCCGCCGTCACGAACATCGCGACGGTCAGCGCGCCCGGACCCGTCGGCGTGGAGAGCAGCCGGTGCCCCGCGACCATGACGGCCGTGCCGCCCGTCCACACGGCGATCGCGAAGAAGCCGAGCGCCGTCACCACCGTGATGGTGTTGCCGACGACCCTGCCCCGCACGCCGAAGTGCGCCCCGCTCGACACCGGATCGTTGGTGCCGGTGCGGACGCCGAACCGGGCGAGCGGCGCGAGCAGCGCCGTCCCCACGGCGACGCCCGCCGCGATCGCGGTCGCCGACGACCACCAGCCCAGACCGAAGACCACGGGCAGCGCGCCCAGCACCACCGTGCCGAACGAGAACTGCGCGGAGGGCCAGATCCAGCCGAAGTCGCCCGGCGTCGAGGTGCGCTCCGCCTCGGGCACCGGCGCGATGCCGTCGTGGTCGACCGCCGCACGGGGCGGCGTCACGGTGGACGCCGCCCCGGTCGGTGTGGTGGTCATGAGGCGCCCCCGGAGAGGACCTCGGGACGCCCGTCCTGGCCGGGCAGCACGTCGACCACCCGGAGGGCGGCGCAGGCCGCCCCCGAGAGCCGCTCGCCGCTGGTCAGGTCGAAGGTCGTGTGGTGCAGGGGGCAGGTGATCCGCAGCCTGTCCCCGTCGACCCTGCCGTACTTGAGCCGGCCCCCGCGGTGGGGGCAGAGGGCGGCCGCGAGGACCTTGCGGCCGCCGACCTCGACCAGGACCAGGTCCTCGGTCACCTGGCGGACGACGGGCTCGTCGGAGCCCCGCCGCCCGGCGGGCACGGCCGTCATGCGACGGTCTCCCGCGCCCGCGCGATCGCCGTCTCCGTCGCCTCGCCGACGATGTCGGAGGCCAGCCGCACGCCCGCCCAGATCTTCGCGAAGTCCGGCTCGTCGAGCGCCCGGATCGCCGTACGCATGTGATTGCTGTGGTACGAGTCGATGTACAGGTGCTCGGTGTAGTAGGCGTCCTTGACGATCCCCAGGCGCCGCGCCGCGCGGGCGAAGCTCTGGAAGGCGTACAGGACGCTGGTCTCGAAGTAGGCGTACGCCCCCAGGAAGTACTGGGGAGACGAGGCCCGGCTCGCCAGCCAGTGGAACATGTTGACGTACGCGTAACACTCCGGGGCCGTCTCGTCGAGGTAGTCGTCGAGCTCCAGGCTCAGACCGAGCTCGGTGAGCAGGTCCCGGTAGAGCTGGGAGTGCGCCTTCTCCTCGTTGCCGCAGCCGAGTTCGTCGATGAGGACCCGGAAGACCGCCATCGCCGAGCGGTACGGCAGCCGGGGGACGACCGGCAGCAGCGACTCGGACTCGGTGAGCCCGTCGAGCGCGAACTGCCGCACGACCACCTTGAACTGGTCGAGCGTGGCGTGTTCGGCGAGGAAGGTCGCGCTCTCCGGGAGCGCGGCCTCCTCCTCGGCGAGGAACTCCTTGAGCGCCTGGAGCAGTTCGCCGGCCGAGTCGAAGTGCGGGGCGGAGGCCTCGTAGGCCCGCGCCTTCGGCAGGATCCACCGCTCCTCGATCGCGGTCATCGAACCGTAGTCGCCGAGGTTGGGCACCCGCCGGTAGAGGGTGTGGAGTTCGCGCTGGGAGGTCGCGGCCGGGGCCGCGACCGAGTGCGCGGCCACCGGAACCGCGGAGGCGGGGGTGGTGCTCATGCCGCCTTCGCCTCCTCGTGCGTGGTGGGGGAGCTGATGACGCCGCGCGCGTGGAGTTCCTTCTTGACCCAGCGGTACCAGTCGTCGAGGAAGACGCCGTACTTCTCGCAGACGGTGTTGATCTCGGCCTGGCGGTCCGGGGTCGGGTCGACCAGCATCGCGTTGCACAGGCCGGGTTCCAGGTTGGCCAGCGGGCCGATGAAGCCCTGGATGCCGCGGGCGTCGACGAGGAGGTTCTCCCAGCCCTCGAAGACCGGGATGCCGGTGCCGGCCTCGGCCATCCGGCGGGTGAAGGCGGCGTCGCCGCTCGACTCCTTGATGCCGACGATCCCGGGGATCTCCTTGCAGATCCGGATCAGGGTCTCGAACTCGATGCGATTGCCCGACAGCGCCTCCTCGTTGTAGAGGAAGATCGGTATGTCGAGGGCCGCGCGGATCGCCTGGTAGTGCTCGACGATCTGGTCCTGCGTCACGTCGGCGCCGAACGGCGTGGTGACGACGACGGCGTCGGCGCCGATCTCGGCCGCCGTGCGGGCCCGGTCGATCACCGAGGCGGTGTCGGGGAGCTGGATGCCGGCGAGGACGGGCAGGCCGTCGGCGTGCTTCACGGTGTACGTGACGACGTCCTGCCACTGGCGGGCGTCGAGCTTCCAGCCCTCGCCGGAGGTCAGGGCCGGCATGAGGCCCGTGACCTCGGCCCGGATGTGGTCCAGGAGGCGGACCACGCTCTGCTCGTCGACGGTGCCGTGCTCGTCGAGCGGGGTGATCAGCGGGACGACGGTCCCGGAGTAGGTGTCAGGCATGAGTGGGGTGCCCTTCGCAAGGTGTTCAGAAGGTGTGTCAGAGGGAGTCGGAGTCGACCTTCAGCACCAGCGAGCGCTGGTACAGGTCCTCCAGGTACGCGGGGAAGGCGGGCTCGGCGCCGGCGTCGACCGGCACGACGGGCAGGCCGTCGGCCGCCTTCAGGAGCCGGGGGCTCGCCGTGTGCAGCACGCCTCCCCGGCCGATGACCTGGGCGAGCAGCAGGCGTTCGTGCGCGGGCAGGCCGTCGAGCTCGGGGGCGGTGAACGCCCGCCGGACGTCGTCCTCGTCGTACGGGATCCGGTCGATGGCCAGGTCGGTGTGGAGGACGTCCATGAAGGGGTAGTACTCGTCCTGCACCAGCCGCTCGTAGCCCCAGACGAGGTCGTCGCAGCGGCCGACCTGCTCCCAGCTCATGACGACCCGGCCGGCGTCCCCGGCGGCCAGCCGGCCGGCGAAGAAGGCCTTGGCGCCGGTCCGGACCGCGTCGTCCCGGCTGTGCATGCCCATGAAGAGGGTGGCGTCGATGAACACCGTGGGGGAGTGCTCGGCCGCCTCGGGGGTGGTGTCAGGCCTCATAGCGCTCGAGCACCTTCCGCATCCGCTCCATCGCGCCGGCGAAGACCTCGGGCTCGCGGGCCAGGGCGAGGCGGACGAAGCGCTCGCCCTTCTCCTTGGTGTTCCAGTAGAAGAAGGTGCCCGGCAGGACGTACACCTCCTCGTCGAAGAGGACGGCCTGGAGCTGGGTGGCGGTCAGGTGCTCCGGCTTGATGCGGAACCAGGCGACGCTGGTGCCGACGACCGGCTCCTGGAACTCCAGGACGGTGCCGTCGAGGGCGGCGCGGGCGGTGTCGCCGTTGGTCTTGATGATGTCGCGGACCGAGGCGAAGCCGTCCTCGATGGAGTCCTCGATGTACTGCGTGACCATGTTGAGGACGAAGGGCGACACGTTCAGCAGGACGCTGGTGTGGAGGTTGTAGACCTCCTCCTGGATGTCCCGGCTGGCGGTGATCATGGCGCACTTGGCGTCCTGGATCGGCCAGGTCTTGCCGGTGTCCTCCATGACCATGTAGGTCACGCCGGACTCCTCCAGGAGCTTGTAGATGTCCACCCGGCCGATGCCCTCGTCGCAGAGCGCGAAGGAGGCGAAGCAGAAGTCCATCACCAGGACCTTGTCGTGGTCGACGCAGTAGCGCACGACCTCGGCGAAGCCCTCCAGCTTCTCGGCGAGCAGGGTGAAGCCGGTCGGGTTGTTCGGGTCGACCAGGTAGATCGCGTCCGCGTCGATCGACTCGACCAGGCGGTCGTAGATGGCGTCCTTGTCGTGCAGCACCGACTCGTCGACCGGTCCGAGCGGCACCTGCATGTTGCGCAGCAGGTCGACCAGGTTGTCGAAGCAGGGCTCCACCAGCTGCACGGACATCCCGCGCTGCTTGAGGAACATGCCGGCGACCATCGTGGAGACGCTGGCGGAGTACGAGAGGAGCGTCCGGTCCATCGCCCGGGCGGTGGGCTGCTGGTGCAGGCGGAAGAAGGCGTCGACGAACTGGCGCTCGAAGTGGGCCTGCTGCTTCGACTCGGACTCGTGCCAGAGCTCGGGGAGCCGCGAGACGATCCGCTCCTGCGAGACGGACTGACGCTGGTGGGTGTGGGCGTCGGCCAGGTTGAAACGGGTCTTCAGGGCCTCGATCTCGTGCTGGGTGAGGTCGACGAAAGTGCTGACATCTGCCTTGTCGGTCAACGACATGAGAACTCCTGCTGTCGATTCGAAAGTCCACCGGAATTCCGGCGGCATAAACGACTGTAGGAGCTTCGGGCGGCCTTGCGAATAACGGCGGGGTCACGCAATTAATAATTACCGCGATGTTTTGCGGGGCAAAAAAAGGAACGACGTCCAGGCATTCCGCTATTGGAATGCCTGAACGTCGTTCCTGATATTCGGCCGCCGTCGGCGGCTTTTCGATCCGTTCCGTGATCTATTCAGTGGCGGCCCGCAGCAGGATGTCCTCGTACACCTTCGGGTCGTCCGAGGCGATGACCGGCCAGCCGATGCCGTAGGCCCCCTCCCAGCCCACGTCGATGCCGGGGTTGGCGTGGTCGGAGCCGTCGGGCAGGAACAGGTGGGGGCTGCAGTTCACGCGGTCGCTCTTGGACAGCGCGGCCTGGTCGGAGAGGGCCCGGCGGGCCCGTCCGTCGTCCAGCGCCTCGGTCAGGGCGTCGACGTCGACGGCGCCCGTCTCCGCGGCCACGTCCAGGATCACCTTGCGGTGGCTGATGCAGCGCGACTCGGCCCAGAAGGCCCGGCGCAGCCCGAGGTCGAGCTGCTCGGAGGCGTTCAGGCTCTGTTCCTTGGCGGCGAGCACCGCCTCCAGGGCGGGCAGCGTCGTCGAGGGGTACAGCCAGTCCTTGGCCTGCCACAGCTGCCAGCCGGCGGCCGGCTCCAGGCTGGCCATCCGGGCGACCTCGCTGTCCGTGCCGGGGCGCGGGCTCGGGGCGTCGTTCAGCAGTTCCAGGGGGAAGGCGCGCAGGTCGAAGGCGACCTGCTCCTCCAGGCCGAGGCGGGCCCGGGTGGCGTGCAGCCGGTGGATGGCGATGTGCGCGAAGGAACACCAGATGTCGGAGAAGACGGTGACGACTCCGCGCGGCGGGGTCAGATCGGCGGTGGTCGGGTCGGACATGGTTCTCCTCGGTTCGGGTGCGCGGGCGGGAGCGGGGCTCAGCCGGCGGTGGACTCGTGGGCGTCCAGCGCGGCCTCGAGGTCGAGGTCGGCGCCGGGCAGCCAGGCGGGCAGGGACGGGATGCGGGCCATCGCGTCGAAGAGGCGGGGTACGGCGGCCTCCTCGACGGTCGGCCCGTGGGCGCTGAGCAGCCGTGCGGGGCGCAGGGCGGCCAGCTCGTGCACGGGGCGGAGGAACTTCGCCTCGTCGACCAGGGCGGTCCACGGGGCTATGGCACGGTTCAGCACTTCGAAGCCGTGCAGGAATTCCTCCTCGGAAAGGTCGGTGAAGTCCTGGCGAATTTCTTCGACGACGGTGCCGAAGCTGTCGGAGCTGTAGAGCGTTCCATCGGAGTGGTCGAACACGGCGAGGGTTCCCGGTGAATCGAAGGTGGGAGGTCGGTGAAAACTCAGTTCGCGATCACCGACTTTCACTCGACTACCCGGGTTCGCGGTTACTACCCGCTCCTCGGGAATGCTGAACTCTTCTGATATTCGCGTCACTGATATCGCGTTGGCGAGGACCTTCGCATGCGGCGCGGCCCGGAGGATTCCGGCGAGTGCGCCGGTGTGGTCGCGGTCGTCGTGGGTGACGACGACCCAGCGCAGATCGGCCGGGTCGATCAGCGACCAGAGGGAGTCCAGGAAGCCCTCCCGGTCGACGGGCATGCCGGTGTCCACGAGGAGCGGCTGTCCGGACCGTACGAGGAAGGCGTTCACCGGCTGGTCGCCGAGGCCCGGGATGGGCAGGGCCGAGGGGAGGACGTGGATGTCCGGCCCGGCGGTGTAGGGCGTCTTCATGAGCGGCCTTTCGTGAGGCGCCGATCGGGCCGGGGCCCCCGGGCGCCGGGCCCGGGGGAGGTGCCGGCCTCGGTCAGACGAGCTGGATGGTCAGGGAGCCGGCGATCAGCAGGGCGAGGCCCAGGGCGCGCGGCTTGGTCAGGGAGCGCTGCGGGAGCTTGAACAGGCCCTTGTGGTCGATCAGCGCCGAGGTCAGCTGCTGCCCGGTCACGGTGAGGGCGATGGTCACGGCCGCGCCGATGGTCGGGATGAGCAGGAAGGTGCCGGTCACGTACGCGGCGGCGCAGGCGCCACCGAGCCAGCCCCACCAGGGCATCTTCTTCAGCGGGGCGATCTGGGGCTTCGGGGTCCTGCGGGTGAAGTACAGGACGAGCAGGACGATCGCGATGGTGAGGGTCGCGACGGCGAAGCTGATCACGGCGACGGTGATGGGCTCCTTGAGCTGGGCGCGCAGCTGGGCGTTGACCGCGCCCTGCACCGGCAGGACGCCACCGGCGACGATGCCGAGGACGAGCCAGCCGACGCGGCCGGCGGCGGACATCTTGGGGGCGCCGGGAGGGGCCGCGGCCTTCATGCCCCGGATGATCACGACGATGCCCGCGAGGACGGCGAGGGCGCCGAGGACGATGCCGACGCTCAGCTCCTTCTGCTTCAGGCCGAGGAGGCCGAAGAGGTCGAGGGCGAGCGAGGAGAACATCTGGCCGGTCACGAAGAGTCCGACGGCGGCGAGGGCGCCGAGCCGTGGGAACAGCAGGATGCCGCTGGTGATGTAGAGGGGGCTGGCGAGCCCGCCGAGCAGCTGCCACCACTCCACGTCGGGCAGCTTGCCGAGCGCGCCGAGCGCGCCGGCGGCCACCGCGAGCACGACGAGCAGCGTGGTGGCCACGCCGAGCTGGATGGTCGAGGCCCCGTACGGGGTGCCGACGGCCGAGTTGAGCTGGAGGTTTACCGAGGCCTGGACGGCCAGGAGGCAGCCGACCAGCAGGGCCGCGGCGAGGAGCGCGGTGTGCATCTGGATCTCCCTGGGACGGGATGGGAGCGGACAAGTGGACACTGAGTCCGTTTAGGATGCCATGAAACCTAGCAAGCGGACAAGCTGTCCACTTAGCCTCGGGGGAAGTAAGGTCTGATTCATGAGCGAGGAAGAGCAGCGGGCCCGTGGAGCCGCCCCCGTGCACCTGGTCGGCGGGCTCCTCGGCGATCTCCAGGCCGCGGACGAGCAGCCGGTCGCCCCGCGCAGACGCGCGGACGCGGAGCGCAACCGTGCCCAGATCCTGGCCGCGGCCGAGCGGCTCTTCGCGGAGCAGGATCCGCGGACGGTCACCATGGGGGAGATCGCCAAGGCCGCGGGCGTGGGCCGCGCCACGCTGTACCGGAGCTTCCCCGACCCGTCCTCGGTCGCCGTGGCGCTGCTCGACGAGCACGAGCGCCGGCTGCAGGGGCAGCTCATCTACGGGCCCCCGCCGCTCGGCCCCGGCGCGCCGGCGGGGGAGCGGCTCGCGGCGTTCTACCTGGCGATGCTCGATCTGCTCGAACGGCATCTGCCGCTGGCGCTGGGGGCGGAGACCGGCCCCGCGCGGTTCCGGACGGGCGCGTACGGCTTCTGGCGCGTCCACGTCCGGACCCTGCTGGTCGACCACGGGACCGAGGACCCGGACCCGCTGATCGACATCGCGCTCAGTCCGCTGTCACCCGAGCTCTACCAGTTCCAGCGGCACCAGCTCGGCCTGTCGACCGAGCGCATCGGACGTTCGCTGGCGGCCTTCGCGCGCCAGCTGCTGCGGTCAGGAGGCGGTCGCTGACCTGCCCTTCGGCGGGGCCGGGACCGGCCGGGCCGGCGTCGGGTGGACGAGCCCGGGCAGGATCAACTCCCAGATGCGGCCCAGCCGTTCCTCGGCGGACTCCTGCAGGGCGCCGCTCTCGGCGGGCCAGGAACCGTCGGCGGGCGCGCTCGGGCGCCGCATCTCCAGTTCGACCCCGGTGATCACATAGCCGATCAGGGCCGCGACCGCCCTCGCGTCCACCCCGGGCCGCAGGGCCTGCTCCGCCACCGCGTACCGCGCCAGCCGGCACACCTCGCGCCGCCAGGGGCAGTCCTGCCCGAGCCCGGGGGCCGTCGGCTGGAGCTCGCGGGCGAGGCGCTCGCCCGCCCGCGCCACCGGGTCGGTCTCGAAGAGCCGGATCAGCGCGTGGGTCGTGATGACCAGCTTGTCGATCGCGGTGCCGCCCACGCCCTCCGTGGACAGGCAGGCCGACTCGACCGTGATCCGGGTGACCGCGCGGGCCCTCCCGCGCACCGCGGTCGCCAGTTCGGGCTTGGTCGCGAAGTGGAAGACGAGGGCGCCGGTGGTCACCCGGGCCTCGCCGGCGATCCGGGCCAGGGAGGCCCGCTCGTAGCCCATCCTGTCGAAGACCCGGGCGGCCGCCGACAGGATCTCCTGCTTCGTCCGCTCGGCCCGCTGCTGAATCGCCATGAGATCCCCCGTGGACTCGCGAGAAGGCGCCGGAGCGTCACGTTCCGGCCGCACCTGTGACCGACTCGAAAATATCCGGCCGGAGAGCGGCGAAACGTAGCCCCTCGGCCGCGCGGCCGGAACTGGGGCTTGACGGGCATTTCCCTTCCAGGTCGCGGGCGCCCGGGCCCCCCGGAACGCCCGCGAAGTGACTGGAAGCAGGGGTATGCCCTGTCAGGTGGATCGAGCCGTTCCGGCGGCCGCGGAGACCCGCGGGCGGGAGCGGGATACGGCCACGCCCGCGAGGCACAGCACACCCCCGGCGAGCGTGAGCACGCCCGGCAGCTCGCCCAGGAACACCCAGGCGAGGACCACGACCAGGGCGGGCACGGCGTACGTCGTCGCGCCCATCCGTCCCGCGGTCGTACGGGCCAGGGCGTAGGCCCAGGTCGTGAACGCGAGCGCGGTCGGGAACACCCCCAGGTAGACCATGTTCAGGGTCGCCGACAGCGGGGCCCGGGCCGCCTCCTCGACCAGCTGCCCCGCGAACGGCAGGCAGGCCGCCGCCCCCACCAGGCAGCCGAAGGTCGTCACCTGGAGCGCGCTGCCGTGGGCGAGCGCCGGCTTCTGGGCCACGACCCCGCCCGCGTACGCCACCGCCGCGAGCAGGCAGAGGACCACCCCGAGCACCGAGGCGTGCCCGCCGGAGCCCCCGGCGGACATCGACAGGCCGACGGTCACCGCGCCCGCGAAGGAGACCGCCATGCCCGCGAGCAGCCGGGGCGGCAGCGACTCCTTGAGGAACCGGGCGCCGAGCAGGGCGATCAGGATCGGCCCGATGTTCACCACCATCGCCGCCGTGCCCGCGTCGACCTCCTGCTCGCCCCAGTTCAGCACCACCATGTACGCCCCGAACCAGAGCAGCCCCGAGACCAGGATCCCCGGCCAGGCGGCCCGCGGCGGCAGCCCCTCCCGCCGCACCAGGAGCACGGCCCCGAGGACCACCGCCCCCGCGAGCAGCCGACCGAGCGCGAGCGCCCCGGGGGAGTAGGCCGCCCCGGCACTGCGGATGGAGACGAAGGCGGAGGCCCAGAGGGCGACGGTCACACCGGCGGCGGCGAGCGCGAGCCGGGAGGATTGCTTCTGCATCCCCCGACGGTAGGACGCGGACCCTTCGGCGCTCACCGCAATATCGGGCGTCGGGCCTCCGGGGGCCGCGCCCCGGTTCAGCGCAGTGCCGTCGCCGGGAGCCCGAGGCACGCCCGCAGGGCCGTCTCGCCCTCGGCCGTCACCTTCACGGCCCGCTCCGAGCCGATCCGTACGCACCACCCGGAGTCCAGCGCGTGCCCGCACAGGGCGGCGCCGGCGAGTCCGGCGAGGTGGGGGCGGCGCTCGGTCCAGTCGAGGCAGCCGCGGACGAGGGGCCGCCGCCCCTGCCGTACGAGGGGGATGCCCTGCTCCTCGAACCAGGCCAGGCCCCGGTCCGTGAGCGCGAACCCGGTGTCCTGGCGCAGCAGCCCCCGCTCCGTCATCGCATCGGTGATCGTGATGCCGAGCCGGCCCGCGAGGTGGTCGTAGCAGGTCCGGCCGCGCGCCATCGCCGCCCCCGCGCTCGCGGCCCGCAGCGAGCGCGGCGGCGCGGGCACATCGGGCTCGGACCGGGCGGCCAGGTCCTCGACGAGGTGCGCGATCCCGGGGTCGGCGAGGCGCACGTACCGGTGTCTGCCCTGCCGTTCCTCGGCGAGCACCCCGCCCGCGACCAGCTTCCCGAGGTGCTCGCTGGCGGTGGACGGCGCCACCCCGGCGTGCCGGGCGAGCTCCCCGGCGGTCCAGGCCCGCCCGTCGAGCAGGGCGAGCAGGAACGCGGCGCGGCTCTCGTCCGCGAAGAGCGCCGCGAGCGCGGCGAGGTCACTGGCTGCCATGGGGCAAGCCTGCCGCACTCACCCTTCGGTGGCGGCCGAAACGTGCGCGGCCCGCCGGGCGGCCGGCATCGCCTCGTACTGGAGCCGCAGCCCGTCGAGCAGCGCCCGCAGGCCCGTCTCGAAGGCGCCCTCGTCGACCTTCTGGCGGTGCTCCGCGAGGCGGTGGGCCTGGCCGAGGTGGGGGTAGTCGGCAGGGTCGTAGGCCGTCTCGTCGTCGACGAAGCCGCGGGCGAAGGAGCCGAGGGCGGAGCCGGTGATGAAGTACCGCATCAGCGCGCCGATCGAGGTGGCCTGGGCGGGGGGCCAGCCGGCCCGGACCATCGCGCCGAAGACGGCGTCGGCGACCTTGAGGCCCGCCGGGCGGCGGCCGGGGCCCTGGGCGAGGACGGGGACGATGTGCGGGTGGTCGGCGAGGGCGGCGCGGTAGGAGACCGCCCAGTCGTGCAGCGCCGTGCGCCAGTCGCGGCCGTCGTCCTCCGCGAACATCGACAGGTCGATCTTGGCGCTCACCGCGTCCGCGACCGCGTCGAGGATCTCGTCCTTCGTGCGGAAGTGGTTGTAGAGCGAGGGCCCGCTCACCCCGAGTTCGGCGGCGAGCCGCCGGGTGGAGAGCGCCGCGAGGCCCTCCGCGTCCACGAGCGCGCCCGCCGTCTCGACGATGCGTTCTCGGCTGAGCAGGGGCTTGCGCGGTCGGGCCATGGCGCACATAGTAGGCCCGCACCAGAAAAACTAGCAGTGGTAATTAAACGGCCGAGTGGGGTGGCACCGCATGAATCTGGAACTGAGCGAGGAGCAGGAGGCCGTACGGCGGCTCGCCGAGGACTTCGTCGCCCGCGAGGTCGCCCCGCACGCGACCGCGTGGGACCGCGCCGAGGAGGTGGACCGGGGCATCGTGAAGAAGCTCGGCGCCGTCGGCTTCCTCGGGCTCACGATCCCCGAGGAGTACGGCGGCTCGGGCGGCGACCACCTCGCGTACTGCCTCGTCACCGAGGAACTGGGGCGCGGCGACTCCTCCGTGCGCGGCATCGTCTCCGTCTCCCTCGGCCTGGTCGCCAAGACCATCGCCTCCTGGGGCACCGAGGAGCAGAAGCGGGAGTGGCTGCCCCGCCTCTCCTCCGGCGAGGCGCTCGGCTGCTTCGGACTCACCGAGCCCGGCACCGGCTCCGACGCCGGGAACCTGGCCACCCGCGCCGTGCGCGACGGGGACGCGTACGTCGTCGACGGCGCCAAGATGTTCATCACCAACGGCACCTGGGCCGACGTCGTGCTCCTCTTCGCCCGCACCGACGACACCCCCGGCCACAAGGGCGTCTCCGCCTTCCTCGTCCCCACCGACACCCCCGGCCTCACCCGCCGCCCCGTCCACGGCAAGCTCGGCCTGCGCGGCCAGGCCACCGCCGAACTGGTCCTGGAGGGCGTCCGCGTCCCCGCCACCGCGATGCTCGGCCCCGAGGGCAAGGGCTTCGCCGTCGCCATGTCCGCCCTCGCCAAGGGCCGCATGTCGGTCGCCGCCGGCTGCGTCGGCATCGCGCAGGCCGCCCTCGACGCGGCCCTGCGGTACGCGGGGGAGCGCGAGCAGTTCGGAAAGCCCATCGCCTCGTACCAGCTGGTCCAGGAGCTCCTCAGCGACATCGCCGTCGACGTGGACGCCGCCCGGCTGCTCACCTGGCGGGTCGCCGACCTGATCGACCGGGGCGAGGACTTCGCCACCGCCGCCTCCAAGGCCAAGCTGTACGCCTCCGAGGCCGCCGTCCGCGCCGCGAACAACGCCCTCCAGGTCTTCGGCGGCTACGGCTACATCGACGAGTACCCGGTCGGGAAGCTGGTCCGCGACGCCCGCGTCATGACCCTGTACGAGGGCACCAGCCAGATCCAGAAGCTCATCATCGGCCGGGCGCTGACGGGGGTCTCGGCCTTCTGAGTACCTCGCTGAGTACGCGGGCGGATGTGGCACCCGCCACATCCGCCCGATCCTTGGCTCCATGAGCGACACACCGGTCAAGCAGCAGAACACCGCCGCCTACTACATGCAGGCGGTCATCTCCTTCGGGATCGCGATCGCCGCCGTGGGCATCGGCATCTTCCAGCTCGACGCCAGCGCCTGGGTGCGGGCCTTCCTCGCCATCTCGGTCCTCTACCTCACCACCTCGGCCTTCACCCTCGCCAAGGTCGTCCGCGACCGCCAGGAGGCCGGCCAGATCGTCAGCCGGGTCGACCAGGCCCGCCTGGAGAAGCTCCTCGCCGAGCACGACCCCTTCCAGAAGCTCTAAGCGCTTGCTCACCCTCGTTGTATGGTGTTCGTCCTGACGGGGTCCGAGAGGGAGTGTGGGATGAGCGCGGCGGAGGAGACGCCCGGGGTCGAGGACGTGGCCTGGGGCGAGGTCACGCCCGAGGCGGCCCGGCGGCTGCTCGTGGCCGCCGTCGAGGCGTTCGCCGAGCGCGGCTACCACGCCACCACCACCCGCGACATCGCGGGCCGCGCCGGGATGAGCCCCGCCGCGCTCTACATCCACTACAAGACCAAGGAAGAGCTGCTCCACCGGATCAGCCGCATCGGTCACGACAAGGCCCTGGAGATCCTCTCGGCCGCGGCCGACGGCGACGGCACCGCCGCCGAGCGCCTCGCCGACGCCGTGCGCTCCTTCGTCCGCTGGCACGCCGAGCGCCACACGACCGCGCGCGTCGTCCAGTACGAGCTCGACGCCCTCGGCCCCGAGCACCGCGCCGAGATCGTCGAGCTGCGCCGCGAGTCCGAGGCCGTGATCCGGCGCATCCTCAACGAGGGCGTCGCGGCGGGCGAGTTCGAGGTGTCGGACGTGCCCGGCACCACGGTCGCCGTGCTCTCCCTCTGCATCGACGTCTCGCGCTGGTTCAACACCCAGGGCCGCCGGACGGCCGACGAGGTCGGCGCGCTCTACGCCGACCTCGTCCTGCGGATGGCCGGCGCTCAGAAGTAGTAGCGGGAGACCGACTCGGCGACGCAGACGGGCTTCTCGGAGCCCTCGCGCTCCACGGTCACCGCCGCCGTCACCTGCACGCCGCCGCCCGCCTCCTCGACCTTCGTCAGGACGGCGGTGGCGCGCAGCCGCGAGCCGACCGGGACCGGGGCGGGGAAACGCACCTTATCCGTCCCGTAGTTGAGGCCCATCTTCATGCCCTCGACCCGCATCACCTGCGGGACGAACAGCGGCAGCAGCGACAGGGTCAGATAGCCGTGCGCGATCGTCGCGCCGAACGGACCGGCGGCGGCGCGCTCGGGGTCCACGTGGATCCACTGGTGGTCCCCGGTCGCCTCCGCGAAGAGATCGATCCGCTTCTGGTCGATCTCCACCCAGTCGCTGTGCCCCAGCTGCTCGCCGACCCCGGCGCGCAGCTCCTCGGCGGAGGTGAAGATCCTCGGCTCGGCCATGTTCCCTCGTCCCTTCTGGCGGTACGGCATACCTGATGGTCGGTATCCAAGCGCTTGCTCAGCATGTGGGGTGCGGGGTCCGCTGTCAACGGCCGCCGGGGGAGGGACCAGTAGGGTTCCCCGGGTGCCGCAGATTCCAGAGAAGATCCACGAACTCACCGTCGGCCAGCTCTCCGCCCGGAGCGGGGCCGCCGTCTCCGCCCTGCACTTCTACGAGGCGAAAGGGCTGATCAGGAGCCGCCGCACCGGCGGCAACCAGCGCCGCTACACCCGCGACACGCTCCGCCGGGTCGCCTTCGTCCGCGCCGCGCAGCGCGTCGGGATCCCGCTGGCCACCATCCGCGAGGCGCTGGCCCAGCTCCCCGAGGAGCGCACGCCCACGAACGAGGACTGGGCCCGGCTCTCCCGGGCCTGGCGCACCGAACTCGACGAGCGCATCAAGCAGCTCGGCCGCCTCCGTGACCACCTCACCGACTGCATCGGCTGCGGCTGCCTCTCCCTGGAGACCTGCGTCCTCTCCAACCCCGACGACCGCCTCGGCGAACGCATGGCGGGCTCCCGCCTCCTGCCGGTGCGCCGCGACACGGCCCACAGCACCGACTAGCCCGCAACGGGGGCGGCGGGTTACGCCGCTGGGGCCAGGGGGCGGTGGCGGGTGGCGTGGGGTCGGGGCAGGGCTGCCGTGGTGAGGACGGCGCGGGGGACGCCGACCCCGCAGTCCCCGCAGACGGGGCCGAGCGAGGGGCCCCACTCGATGCGGGGCCCCGAGCAGACGGGGCAGGAGTCGCCGGGCCCGCGCTCCAGGGCGGCGATGAGGCGGCGCAGCACCTCGGGGAGCGGGTCCGAGGGGTGCAGCGACGGGTCGTCGCAGCGGAGGACGCCGTTGCCGCCCCAGACGCGCCGGTGCCAGTCGTCGAGCGCGCCGAGCCCGCGCAGCCCCTCGTGCTTCTCGCGCCGCCGCCGGGCGGCGAACCGCTCCTCGTACGCGAGCCACACGGCCCGCGCCTCCTCCAGCTCGTCGAGGGCGGCCACGAGCCGCCCCGGGTCGAGCTCCCGGTCCTCGGGGCCGAATCCGTGCCGGCGGCACAGATGGTCCCAGGTCGCACGGTGTCCGTACGGCGCGAACCTCTCCAGGCACTTGCGCAGGGAGTACCTGCGCAGTGCCGTGTCGCACCCCGGATCGCGCACCTGTCTCGCGAGACTCCGGAAACCGGCCATCCCTCGCCACCTCCGCCGCTGGTCCTTCTCCGCGCTACCAGAGGGACGAACGGGAGCCCCGCCGTGTTCCGCCGAGATGCGGAACCAGGGCGTCCGGTGGTGTTCAGCGCAGGTCCCGCCGGCCCGTCCCGGCGGCCGCGACCACCACCCGGGCCAGCTCGGGGCGGCAGATGTCGCTGTGCGAGCGGACCACCTCGGCCGCGTCCACGCTCACGCACCCCGAGCCCGGCACCCCCGCGCGCAGGGCCTCCGCGAGGCTCAGCCGCACCGCCCCGGGCACCGCCCGCACCCCGTCGTGGCCGATCGCGCCCCAGCGCGGATCGTCCGTGCCGAGGAGCCCCGCCCGGACGCCCGCCAGCGACTCGGAGTCGTTCGCGAGCCGGGACGCCAGCGGGTACATGACCCCGAGTGCCGAGTCGTACCGCGAGTAGCAGGCCACCACCGGCCCCCGCACCCGGTTCTGCAGGTCCCGCAGCGAACCGGACCGCCCGGGGTCGTGCGGCAGCCGTGCCGCGAACGCGTAGTGCGAGAAGGCGCCCTGAAGGAGCGTCACGGAGGCGACCGGCCGGACCCCGGCGGGCAGCCCCCGCAGCGCGTACGCGACGAGCCGGGCGCCCATGCTGTGGCCCACGAGGTGGACGCGGAGCCCGGGCGCGGCGCGCGCGACCTCGCCGAGCAGCGGCCCGAGCCCGTACTCGCCGACCTGCCCGGCCCGCTTCTTCATCACGTAGTACGTGGCCTGCCGCAGCGCCTCCTTCGCGCCCTTCCAGTACTTCTTCAGGCCCGCTCCGAAGCTCTCCACCGGGACCGCTCCGCAGGATTCCAGGGCCTCGGTGAACCGGACGCACACCGCCACCGGGTCCGCGACCAGGAACTCCGGCACCGGCTCCGGGGCCGCCACCGACCCCGCGTCCACGTCCACGTCCGTCAGCTCCCGCAGCAGCGCCCCGAACTCGACGAACGCGGCCTCCGACTCCGGCGCCGAGGCGAGCAGTTCCGTGAGCCGCCCGATGACCGGCTCCTTCTCCGGGAGGACCGTCACCAGGGCCCGGTAGTCGGGCACCGGCTCGTCCGAGAACATCATCGAGGGCCAGATCAGCCCCGCGTACCCCGCCTCCACCCCGGGCGCGAGCAGCCCGGGGAAGGGCTCGAAGAAGTCGGAACAGAGCCGGGTGGCGCCGGACGGGGAGCTGTTCCACCCGTGCGCGAACACCACCAGGTCGCCGACGCCCTGCCGGGCCAGCGCGGCGAGCTCCGGGGCCTGGCCCGGTGGCCCGTCGCCGTCCTTGTCGAAGGTGATCTCCCGGTACGGCTCCACACTCATCCCGGTCACGGCAAGACCCGTCCCTCCACGTCGAGGGGGCCGCACCGCCCGTGCGCCCCGTGCGTGGGCGGCGGCTCCTCGGCAAGGATGCCCGCGCACGGCCCCGTCCAGACCTGTGACGCGGGGTCAGCGCAGCCGCGCCGCCGAGACCCGGGGGAAGTGGATCAGCAGGTCGTACGCGGTGGAGTACCGCACGGGCACGACATCGCCCGGCCAGGGGAAGACCGTTCCGATGTGGCGGGCCGGCCGGGGCACGCCCAGCCAGTCGCGCGCCGCCGGAGCCGTGTGCCTCAGGTCCAGGTAGAAGGGGCCGGACGCGACCCGGTCCAGGGCGTGGGCGGCGCTGCCGGGGCCGAGCGGGGGGACGGTGAAGGTCCGGAGCGGTTCGCCGGGGGCCCCGGTGTCGTGCGCGTTGAAGGAGCCCTGTCCGAAGGAGGCGCCCACGCTCACGTAGTCCCGGCCGAGGGCGTCCCGCAGGAAGGCGCCCTGGAGCCGCGGGTACTGGTCCGGCGTCGGCGTCTCGTAGCCGATGTGCCCGTTGTGCGCGGAGAGCACGATCCGGTCGCCGGTCGTCCGCTGCCACCACACGGTGTTCTCGGCCATGGTCCGGTCGCGGTAGAGCATCGCCGCGGCGACCCCCTCCGGCGTCGTCAGGTCGTGGGCGTACTCGGTGCCGACCTGGGCGATCGCGCGCGCGTGCTGCACCGCCCACGCCTGCGCCGCCCGCGCCCCGGGGCCCTTGCCGGGGCTCTGCCGCTCCAGGAGGGCGAGGGCCCGGTCGACGTCACCGGCCATCCGCTGCCGCTCGGCATGCGGCTTCTCCATGTAGCCCTTCATCCAGGCCTCCACCTCGCCCGTGGGCCGCGAGTCCCGGTACAGCTCGCGGAAGCGGGGGAGGAGTTCCGGGTGGACGCGGGCGACGTACGAGGTGACGGCGTCGAAGAGGTTCGGTCCGGCGTAGCCGAGGTCGTTGCCCACGAAGCGGACCTGGTGGCCGGGGTGGCGCTGGTTGTAGGCGCGCATCCACCGGAAGAGGTCGAGGTACTCCTCGGTGTTCCAGAGGCGGTACGACTCCTGGAACTCGTCGCGCATGATCGCCCGGATGTCGCCCCTGCCGGTGCGGACCCACTCGTCGACGAGGAGCCCGGTGGACCAGGGGGCCTCCAGGGCGAAGGCGGTGAAGCCCTTGGACTCCACGAGGTGTTCGAAGATCCGGTGCTTGGTCTCGAAGAACTCCGCCGAGCTGTGGGTGGCCTCGCCGAGGCCGACGACCTTGGCGGAGCCGATCATCCGGTCGAGCGGGCGCAGGTCCGTCAGGGGCCGCGCGGAGCGGGCGAGTTCCCGTACGGGATCGGGGCCGGCCGGGGCCGCGGCGGCGCCCGCGGCGGGTGCGAGGGAGCCCAGGCAGGCGGCGAGGAGCAGGCCGACGAGCGGCAGACGGCGTGATCGGCGTCGTAAGGAGAGGTTCATGGGGCAAGGGTGGTCGGCGGGACGCCCGGTGGGACATCCCGCCCGCACCCGTCTCGTACGGGGGCCACCCCCCCCTTCACCGGTACAGCAGGTACTCCTCGCGCACCGCCCGGAAGGCCGTCAGCTCCGCCTCCCAGGCCCCGACGACCTCGTCGACGCCCGCGCCCGCGTCGATCAGGGTCCGCACCCGGGCCGAGCCGGTCAGCTTGTCGATCCAGTGGTCCGCGCGCCAGGCGAAGCCCGACCAGGAGCCGCGGGCGGTGACCAGGAGGCCGATGCCCGTCCGTACCGGGTCGAAGGACTCCCGGTCGTCGACGTGCAGCTGCACCCCGCCGACGGTCCTCCCCTGGAACTTGGAGAAGGTCGGGGCGAAGTACGCCTCGCGGAAGCGGACCCCGGGCAGCCCGAGGGCGTTCGCGGCCTCCGCCCACCGCCGGTCGATCCCCTCGGCGCCGAGGAGTTCGAAGGGGCGGGTGGTGCCCCGCCCCTCGGAGAGGTTCGTGCCCTCGAAGAGGCAGGTGCCGGAGTAGGCGAGCGCGGTCTCGGGCGTCGGCATGTTCGGGCTGGGCGGCACCCACGGCAGCCCGGTCGCGTCGAAGAACTCCGACCGCCGCCACCCCGTCATCCGTACGGTCTCCAGGGCGACGGGCGTCGCCAGGAACTCGCCGTTGAACAGCCCGGCCAGCTCGGCGACCGTCATGCCGTGGGCCTGTGCGATCGGCTCCCGCCCGACGAAGGTCGCGAACGCCCGGTCCAGGACGGGCCCGAGCGCCGCCCGCCCGGTCACCGGGTTCGGCCGGTCGAGCACCACGAACCGCTTCCCGGCGAGGGCGGCGGCCGCCATGCAGTCGTACAGCGTCCAGATGTACGTGTAGAAGCGCGCGCCGACGTCCTGGATGTCGAAGACGACCGTGTCCACCCCGGAGGCGGTGAAGACGTCCGCGAGCGGCTGCCCGCTCTTCAGGTACGTGTCGTAGACGGGCAGTCCGGTCGCCGGGTCGTCGTACCGGCCCTCGGAGCCGCCCGCCTGGGCGGTGCCCCGGAAGCCGTGCTCGGGGCCGAAGACGGCGACCAGGTCCACCCGCTCGTCGGCGTGCATGACGTCCACGAGGTGGCGCGCGTCCGGGGTGATGCCGGTGGGGTTGGTGACGACGCCGATCCGCTCGCCGGCGAGGAGCGCGTACCCGTCGGCCGCCAGCCGCTCGAAGCCGGTGCGGACCCGGCCGTGACCGGGGGCGGCGGAGGCGGCGGGAGCGGTGGCCGTCAGGGCCCCCAGGGCGCCTCCGGCGGCCAGCAGACTCCGTCGCGACAGGCTCATGCGGGACCTCCTCGGAGTGACGGGAGTGACATGGGCACGCACGCTAGCGCTCCTGACCGCCCCGGGGAACGAGGCGTGCGGAACGGGTTCTCCGCCGCCCTTCCGCCTCTCCATACCGACCGGTTAGTCTGTGGCGGTCCTGACAGCGGATCGTCACAGCCGAGAGGTGGGTCCATGACCGCGGACACGAACGGGCTCCGGGGCGCCGGCGTCGTCGTCACCGGAGCGGGCGGCGGCATCGGCGCCGCCCTCGCCCGCCGCTTCGCCGCCGAGGGGGCCAGGGTCGTCGTCAACGACCTCGACCCCGGGCGCACCAAGGCCGTCGCCGAGGAGATCGGCGCCCTCGCCGTCCCCGGCGACGCCTCCGCCGTCGTCGACGAGGCCCGCGAGGCCCTCGGCGGCACCATCGACGTCTGGTGCGCCAACGCCGGACTCTCCTCGCCCGGCGACGCCTTCGCCGAGGAGGACGTCTGGGCCGCCGCCTGGGACGTCAACGTCATGGCCCACGTCCGCGCGGCCCGCGCCCTCCTCCCGGAGTGGCTGGAGCGCGGCGCCGGCCGCTTCGTCTCCACCGTCTCCGCCGCCGGACTGCTCACCATGATCGGCGCGGCGCCGTACAGCGTCTCCAAGCACGGCGCGTACGCCTTCGCCGAATGGCTCTCCCTCACCTACCGCCACCGCGGCCTCAAGGTCCACGCCATCTGCCCGCAGGGCGTCCGTACGGACATGCTCACCGCCGCCGGATCGGCCGGCGAGCTCGTCCTCGCCCCCACCGCCATCGAGCCCGAGGACGTCGCCGACGCCCTCCTCGACGCCATCGCCGCCGACCGCTTCCTCGTCCTGCCCCATCCCGAGGTCGCCGGCTACTACCGCAACCGCGCCACCGACCCCGAGCGCTGGCTCGGCACGATGAACCACGTCCAGCGGACGTGGGAGGCGGGCACCGGTCGGCCGTAGTCCCGGCGGATGGGAAGATCTAGCGGCGGGATCGCGTTCCCGTGACTGAAAACGATCATCGAGGAAGGCGGCGGAGCATGGCCAGGACGACGGACGGGAGCGGCGCCCCCGTCCCCCAGAGGCTCCTCGCCGCCGCCACCCGGCTCTTCGCGGAGCAGGGCTACGACCGCACCTCCGTCCAGGAGATCGTCGAGGCCGCCGGGGTCACCAAGGGCGCCCTCTACCACTACTTCGGCTCCAAGGAGGACCTCCTCCAGGAGGTCTACTCCCGGGTCCTGCGCCTCCAGCAGGAACGGCTCGACGCCTTCGCGGACGCCGACGCGCCCGTCGAGGACCGGCTCCGCGCCGCCGCCGCCGACGTCGTCGTCACCACCATCGAGAACCTCGACGACGCCGCCATCTTCTTCCGCTCCATGCACCACCTGAGCCCCGAGAAGAACAAGCAGGTGCGGGCCGAGCGCCGCCGCTACCACGAGCGCTTCCGGGCCCTGGTCGAGGAGGGCCAGCGGGCCGGGGTGTTCTCCTCCGCGACCCCCGCCGACCTCGTCGTCGACTACCACTTCGGCTCGGTGCACCACCTGTCGACCTGGTACCGCCCGGACGGTCCGCTCGCCCCGGAGGAGGTGGCCGGCCACCTCGCCGACCTCCTCCTGCGGGCCCTGCGCCCCTGACCGGACTACAGGTACTTCTTCAGCTCCCGCCGCGCCAGCGACCGCTGGTGCACCTCGTCCGGCCCGTCCGCCAGCTTCAGCGTCCGCGCCGCCGCCCACAGTTCGGCCAGCGGGAAGTCCTGCGAGACGCCGCCCGCCCCGTGCAGCTGCACGGCCCTGTCGATGATGTCGACGACCGCGCGCGGGGTGGCGATCTTGATGGCCTGGATCTCGGTGTGCGCGCCCCGGTTGCCGACGGTGTCCATGAGCCAGGCCGTCTTGAGGACGAGGAGCCGCAGCTGCTCGATGGTGACGCGGGCGTCGGCGATCCAGTTCTGCACGACGCCCTGCTGGGCGAGCGCCTTGCCGAAGGCCGTACGGGAGACCGCGCGCCGGCACATCAGCTCGACCGCCCGCTCCGCCATGCCGATGAGCCGCATGCAGTGGTGGATGCGGCCGGGGCCGAGCCGGGCCTGCGCGATGGCGAAGCCGCCGCCCTCCTCGCCGACGATGTTCGCGGCCGGGACCCGGACCCCGTCGAAGACCACCTCGGCGTGGCCGCCGTGGTAGTGGTCCTCGTACCCGTACACCCGCATCGCGCGCCGGACCTCGACGCCCGGGGCGTCGCGCGGCACGAGGACCATCGACTGCCGGCGGCGCGGGTCCGGCCCGTCCGGGTCCGTCTTGCCCATCACGATGAAGATCCTGCAGTCGGGGTTCATCGCCCCGGAGATGTACCACTTGCGGCCGTCGACGACGTACTCGTCGCCCTCCCGCCGGATCCGGGTCTCGATGTTGCTCGCGTCGGAGGAGGCGACCTCGGGCTCGGTCATCGCGAAGGCCGAGCGGATCTCGCCCGCGAGGAGCGGCTCCAGCCACTGCTTCTTCTGCGCCTCGTCGCCGAACTGCGCGAGCAGCTCCATGTTCCCGGTGTCCGGGGCGGCGCAGTTGAGCGCGGTCGGGGCCAGCTGCGGGCTGCGGCCGGTGATCTCGGCGAGCGGCGCGTACTGGAGGTTGGTGAGCCCCGCCCCGTACTCCGCGTCCGGCAGGAAGAGGTTCCACAGCCCCTGCCGCTTGGCCTCGGCCTTGAGCTCCTCCACGACCGGAGGGGTGTCCCAGGGGGAGGCGAGCAGCGCGCGCTGCTCCTCGGCGACGGCCTCGGCCGGGTAGACGTGCTCGTCCATGAAGGCGAGGAGTTTCGCCCGCAGTTCCTCGGTGCGGGCGTCGTACGAGAAGTCCATGGGGGTCAGCCTTCCTGGAGGGTGCTGAGGCCGTGCTCGATGAACACGGGGACGAGTTCGCCGATGCGGTCGAATCCGGCGCCGACCGTCTGCCCGAGGGTCCACCGGTAGTGGATGCCCTCCAGGATCACGGCGAGCTTGAACCAGGCGAAGGCCGTGTACCAGGGGAGTCCGGAGGTGTCGCGGCCCGAGCGGGCCGCGTAGCGCTCGACCAGTTCGGCGGCGCTCGGGTGCCCGGGGGCCGTGGCGGTCGTGGAGATGGGGGAGTCGGGCAGGTCGAGCGGCGTGCTGTACATGACCAGGAGGCCGAGGTCGGTGAGCGGGTCGCCGAGGGTGGACATCTCCCAGTCGAGGACGGCCCGGATCCGGTCGTCCGCGCCGACGAGGACGTTGTCGAGCCGGTAGTCGCCGTGGATCACGGCGGGCGGGGGAGAGGCGGGCAGCGCCGCGCCGAGGGCCGCGTGCAGCTCCTCGATCCCCGGCAGTTCGCGGCCGCGCGAGGCGTCCAGCTGCTTGCCCCAGCGGCGCAGCTGCCGGTCGAGGAAGCCCTCGGGGCGCCCGAAGTCGCCGAGCCCCACCGCGGCCGGGTCGACGGCGTGCAGGTCGACGAGGGTGTCGACCAGGCCGAGGACGGCGGCGCGGGTGCGCCCGGGGCCGAGCGGGGCGAGTTCGGCGGCCGAGCGGTAGGGCGTCCCCTCGACGAACTCCATGACGTAGAACGGCGCCCCGAGCACCGACTCGTCCTCGCAGAGCAGCACGGTCCCGGGGACGGGCACGCCGGTCCCGGCCAGGGCGCTGATGACCCGGTGCTCGCGCCGCATGTCGTGGGCGGTGGCGAGGACGTGGCCGAGCGGGGGCCGACGGACCACCCAGCGGTCGGTGCCGTCGCTCACGACGTACGTCAGGTTCGACCGGCCGCCCTCGATCAGCCGTGCGTCGAGGGGGCCGGACACCAGGCCCGGCCGCTCGCGGTCGAGGTATCGGCGCAGCTGCTCGGGGTCGAGCCCTGGCGGCGGGGCGGAACTCATACGGGCGTACCTCCGGATCGGCTCGGTTCGGCGTTCATGATGACCGACCAGTCGGTATGTCGTCCAGAGGGTGCGGGACCCGCTCGCGCGAGCGGGCCCCGCACGAGCGCTACGCGTGGCAGGCCACCGGCACCCCGCCGTTCATCGCCGCCATGTCGCCGAAGACCGCCACCGGGTCGAGCGGCGAGCCCTCCGGCAGCCCCTCCAGCTCCGCGTACGCCCGGTGCAGGTTCGCCACCAGCCGCTCGCTCTCCCGCCACGCGGCGAACTCGCCGAGCTCCGCCCGCCGCGCCGTCTCCAGCGGCGTCGCCCCCTTCGCGTACCCCTCGGCGGCCAGCTCCCGCACCCAGCGCAGGTACCGCTCCGTGGCGTCGTACGCCGTGGGGTCGGTCACCCGCCCGTGCCCCGGCACCACCGTCGGCGCGTCGAGGGACCGCAGCAGGTCGAGCGCGCGCAGCGAACCGGAGAGCGAACCCATCGGCAGGAACGGCGTCCCGCCGTGGAAGACCAGGTCGCCGGTGAAGACCACGCCCTGCTCCGGGAGGTGGACGATCGAGTCGCCCGTGGTGTGCGCGGCGCCCGGGTGGAGCACCCGCACCTCGATCCCGCCGACGTACAGCGTGAGCCGCTCGCCGTACGTGACGGAGGGCGGCAGGATGTCGACCCGCCCGAAGTCGGTCTGCGGCCACAGCAGATGGAGCTGGTGCCCGGCCTCCAGCTGCTCGGTCCGGCAGTTCTCGTGCCCCACGATCCGCGCCTCCGGCTGGAACACCCCGTTGCCGTAGGTGTGGTCGCCGTGGTGGTGGGTGGAGACGATGGTCCGCGGCAGCGGCAGCCCCTCGGCGAGCACCGCCTCGCGCAGCAGCCGTGCCCGCCGCTCGGTGGCGGCGGTGTCGACGAGCAGGGACTCGCCCGCGTCGCCGAGGAACCCGGCGTTGTTCAGGCACCAGCCGCCGTCGGGCTGGACGAAGGCGTGCACGTGCGGAGCGAGCGTGACCACATAGGGATCGGTGGCAGACAAAGGGATTCCCCCGGATGAGAGCCCGACTGGACAGGGGGAAGAGTGCCAGTCGGCCGCGCCCCGGAAAAGTCGGAACGGACCCCTCCGGCAAAGCCGGGAACGACCGCGCTCCCGCCGCCCCGGCTTGCGGACCGGCCCGACCGCACCGAGGGTCGGAGGTATGAAGGCGATCAGCTACAGGAAGTACGGCGGCCCCGAGGTCCTGGAGTACGGCGAGCTGCCCGACCCGAAGGTCGGCCCCGACGAGGTCCTGATCAAGGTGCGGGCGGCCTCCGTCAACCCCGTCGACTGGAAGGCGCAGGCCGGCTATCTCGACGGCATGCTCGACGCCGTGTTCCCGGTGATCCCCGGCTGGGACGTCTCCGGTGTCGTGGTCCGGCTCGGGGTCTCCGTCCCCGAGTACGCCGTCGGGGACGAGGTCATGGGGTACGTGCGCGAGGACGTCCTCGCGCACGGCACCTTCGCCGAGTACGTCTCCGCCCCCATCCGCACCCTCGCCCGCAAGCCCCGCACGCTCGGCTTCGAGGAGGCCGCGGCCCTTCCGCTCGTCGGCCTCACCGCGTACCAGGCGCTCCGCCGTCCCCAGGTGCTCGACGTGCGCAGCGGCGACACCGTCCTCGTGCACGCGGCGGCCGGCGGGGTCGGCTCGATGGCCGTGCAGATCGCCCGCCACCTCGGCTGCCGGGTCATCGGCGCGGCCAGGGACGCGGGCCTGGCGCGGGTCGCCGAGCTGGGCGCCGAGCCCGTCCGCTACGACGAGGGGACCTTCACCGAGCAGGTCCGCGCCCTCGCCCCGCAGGGCGTCGACGCCGTCCTCGACACGATCGGGGGCCCGTTCCTGAAGCTCTCCGCCGAGCTCCTCGCCCCGCAGGGCCGACTGGCCTCCATCGCGGACGGCGAGGTCCTCGCCCTCGGCGGCAGCTACTTCTGGGTCCGCCCCGACGCCGCCGACCTCGCGGCCCTCGCCGACCTGGCCGACGCGGGCGTCGTCACCGTACGGGTGGCCAAGACGTTCCCGCTGGAACAGACGGCCGACGCCCAGCGCGCCAACGCGGCGGGCGGCCTGAACGGCAAGGTCGTGGTGACGGTCCCCTAGAACCTCACCAGATCACCGCCGCCCCGAAGACCGCGAGCGCGATCGTGCACCCCGCCGCGAGCAGCGCGCCGCGGTGGGAGAGCGGGACCGGCCGGGCCGCGCCCAGGGAACGGATCCTGCGGTGCGCCACGGCCAGGAAGGCGACCCACACCAGGGACGAGAGCGCCAGGCCGGTCAGCTCCTTCGCGGTGATCTCGGCGCTGACGGTCAGCTTCACGGCGAGCACCGCGACGACCGTGCACGACAGGGTCGTACGCCGCCACGCGAGCCGGGTCCGCTCCGGCTGGAGCCCCGGGTCCCGGGGCTCGCCGGCCGCGCTCACCGCCCGGCCCAGCCGAAGACGACGAGCACCACCATCGCGAGCGCCACCACCGCCACCGAGAGGCTGAGCGCCGCCGGGAAGCGGGAGGCGGGCAGGTCCTCGCCGCGGCGCATCGCACGCTCGCAGCGCACCCAGTGGTTCACCGCCCGCAGCGCGCACAGCACCCCGGCGACGAGCAGCGCGAGCGCGAGTCCGACGCGCACGCCCCAGCGCAGGTCCGGCAGGAACTGGTCGACGGCGAAACCGCCGCCGACCAGGGCGAGCGAGGTGCGGATCCAGGCAAGGAAGGTCCGCTCGTTGGCGAGGGAGAAGCGGTAGTCGGGGGTCTCGCCCTCGTCCCGGATCCTCTGCGGTGCGAACCACAGCCGCAGGCTCTGCACGAAATCGCTCACTCGTGCACCCTAGCGGTCGGATGATCAGACCGCCCGGCGCTCGTCCCGCAGCCTCTCGTACGCGGCCAGCCCGTCCGGCACCCACGGCCAGTCGCCGAGGCGCTCCTCCAGCTCCCCGTCCGTCAGGAAGGCGTGCCAGGCGACCTCCTCCACCTGCGGGTCGACCGGCAGCTCGCAGCGGACCTCGTAGACCGCCGACCACCACTTCCCCTCCCCGGAGTCGAACAGGAACGTCAGGACCGGCTCGGGCCGGGGCAGCCCGGAGACCCCGAGCTCCTCCTCGGCCTCGCGCAGCGCGGCCTCGTCGTAGGACTCGCCCGCGCCGACGACACCGCCGACGAACATGTCGTACAGGGAGGGGTACGACAGCTTCGTCGACGTCCTGCGGTGGACGAAGGTCCGGCCCTCGGCGTCCCGGACCCGGATGAAGACGCAGCGATGGGTCAGGCCCCGCGCATGCACCTCACCGCGCGGGGCCTGGCCGATCACCCGGTCGTTGTCGTCGACGACGTCCACGATCTCCTCAGCGCTCATGCGCCCATGAAATCACCGCGCCGTGAAACGTCACTGCCCCATGACGTACTTGATCGTCGGACCGGTCGTCCAGCCGCCGTCCACGGCGAGCTCCGCGCCCGTCACGTACGAGGCGGCGTCCGAGAGCAGGAAGACGACCGCGCCCGCGATCTCGTCGGCCTCGCCTACCCGGCCCATCGGCGTGTTGGGGTACTTGCCCTCGCCGCGCTCGATGCCGACGGAGGCCGTCATCGGGGTGTAGGTCATGCCGGGGTGGACGGAGTTGACGCGGATCCTCGCCGTGCCGAGCTCCACCGCGCCGATCTTCGTCAGGCCGCGCACGCCCCACTTGGAGGCGCCGTACCCGGCGGTCAGGGCCAGGCCCATCAGGCCCGCGGCCGAGGAGATGTTGACGATCGAGCCGCCGCCGGCCTCCCTCATCGCCGGGATCGCGGCCTTCATGCCGATGAAGACACCGGTCAGGTTGATGTCGAGGACCTTGCGGAAGTGCTCGACGGACTCGGTCTCCAGAAGGGCGCCGGTGGAGATGCCGGCGTTGTTCACCAGGCCGTGCAGCCCGCCGAACTCCGCCACGGCGAAGGCGACGGCCGCCGCCCACTCCTCCTCGGAGGTCACGTCGTGGTGGAAGAAGCGGGCCCGCTCGCCGAGCGCCTCGGCGGTGGCCTTGCCGTCCTCGTCGAGCACGTCGGTGATCACGACGTTCGCGCCGGAGGCGACGGCCAGCCTGGCCGCCTCGGCGCCCAGGCCGCGGGCGCCGCCGGTGATGAGCACGGTCTTGCCGGTGAGGTCGTTCATGGGAGATCCCTTCGGAGGGTTGTTCAGACGCTCCGGGGCTGTGCGGCCCGGAGAAGCGCGGTGGTGGTCTCGACGAGGTCGGCCAGGAAGAGCGGCTCGTCCGTGAGGGGCTCGGTGCCGTCGAGGTACTGCCGGGCCCGGTCGGCCATGGCCGCGCCCACCACGGTCAGCGCCAGGTCGAGGCGCTCCAGGAGCAGCGGCTCGGGGAGCCCGTCGGCGGCCAGCCGGTCGGCGATCCGCTCGATCAGGCGCCAGTAGGCGGTGCCGGCGAGCGTGGGGTGGGGGGTGCGGGTGCGGACGCCGCTCTCGTGGCTGAGCTGCGCGGAGATCCGCAGGCAGCGGCGGCCCCGGTCGGTGCGCAGCTCGCTGGACTCGGCGGTGACGAGCGCGGCGACCAGCTGCCCCAGATCGTCGTCGGCGCTGTCGAGGAGCGGGGCGAGCACCTGTTCCGTGCGGGTCTGGCGGCCGGCCATGACGGCGTCGAGCAGTCCGCCGCGCGAGCCGAAGTGGTACTGCACGGCGGAGGGATTGGCCTGGCCCGCGAGTCTCACGACGTCCCGCAGCTGTGCGCCGTCGACGCCCTGGGCGGCGAAGATCTCCTCCGCCGCGCGGATCAGTTTCTCCCGGGTCTCGGGCCCTGACGTCCTTGCCATGCCCCCATATTAATGCTCGACATTAGAAAACGGAAAGGGCGGACGGTTGACTCGATACATCCGTGTATCCAAGATGCGGTCCATGTCCTATGACGCTGACGTGATCGTGATCGGGGCGGGCCTCGCCGGGCTCGTCGCCACCGCCGAGCTGGTCGACGCCGGTCGCACGGTGATCCTTCTCGACCAGGAGCCCGAGCAGTCCCTCGGCGGTCAGGCCCACTGGTCCTTCGGCGGCCTGTTCCTCGTCGACTCGCCCGAGCAGCGCAGGATGCGCGTCAAGGACAGCCACGCCCTGGCCCTCCAGGACTGGTTCGGCACCGCGGGCTTCGACCGCGCGGAGGACCACTGGCCGAGGAGGTGGGCCGAGGCGTACGTCGACTTCGCGGCGGGCGAGAAGCGCGCCTGGCTCCACGCGCGCGGGGTGCGCTTCTTCCCCGTCGTCGGCTGGGCCGAGCGCGGCGGCTACGACGCGAACGGCCACGGCAACTCCGTACCCCGCTTCCACATCACCTGGGGCACGGGACCCGGCCTCGTCGCCCCCTTCGCGCGCAAGGTCCGCGAGGGCGCCGCCCGCGGCCTCGTCGACCTCCGCTTCCGTCACCGCGTCACCGGACTCGGCCGCACCGCCGGAGCCGTCGACACGGTCACGGGCGAGGTCCTGGCCCCCTCCACGGCCGCCCGCGGCACCGCGTCGAGCCGCGAGGCCACGGGCGCCTTCGAACTCCGGGCCCAGGCGGTGATCGTCACCTCCGGCGGCATCGGCGGCAACCACGACCTCGTCCGCGCGCAGTGGCCCGCCCGGCTCGGCACCCCGCCCGCCAAGCTCCTGTCCGGCGTCCCCGCCCACGTCGACGGGCTGATGCTCGGCATCGCCGAGAAGGCCGGCGCCCGCCACATCAACCGCGACCGCATGTGGCACTACACCGAGGGCATCGAGAACTGGAACCCCGTCTGGGCCCGCCACGGCATCCGCATCCTGCCCGGACCGTCCTCCCTCTGGCTCGACGCCACCGGCAAGCGGCTCCCCGTCCCGCTCTTCCCCGGCTTCGACACCCTGGGCACCCTCGAACACATCATGCGGACCGGCCACGACCACACCTGGTTCGTCCTCGACAAGCGCATCATCGGCAAGGAGTTCGCGCTCTCCGGCTCCGAACAGAACCCCGACCTGACCGGCAGGTCCGTCCGCGACGTCCTCGGCCGCGCCCGCGCCGACGTACCGGCCCCCGTCCAGGCCTTCATGGACCACGGCGTCGACTTCGTCGTCGAGGACGACCTCTCCGCCCTCGTCCGCGGCATGAACGCCCTCACCGGCGAACCCCTGATCGACGAGGCCGCCCTGCGCCGCGAGATCACCGCCCGCGACCGCGAGATCGCCAACCCCTTCACCAAGGACCTCCAGGTGACCGCCATCCGAGGGGCCCGCAGGTACCTGGGCGACAAGCTGATCCGTACCGCCGCCCCGCACCGCATCCTCGACCCGAAGGCGGGCCCGCTGATCGCCGTGCGCCTCAACGTCCTCACCCGCAAGTCCCTCGGCGGCCTGGAGACCGACCTCGACTCCCGCGTCCTCGCGGAGGGCGGCGAGCCCCTGGACGGCGTGTACGCGGCGGGCGAGGCGGCCGGCTTCGGCGGCGGCGGGGTCCACGGCTACCGCTCCCTCGAAGGCACCTTCCTCGGCGGCTGCCTCTTCTCGGGCCGCGCGGCGGGCCGGGCGGCGGCACGGGCGGTGGGCTGACGGCCCGAGCGGGATGTGGTGCGGGCGGTGGGCTGACGGTCCGACCGGCATGTGGTGCGGCTCACACGTCCGCCCCCTCGTGTCGCGGGCCACCCCGCCGCCCAGGATGGGGTCCATGCAGATAGGCATCGCACTGCCCCAGTACGGCACCCACGCCCGCGCCGACCGCATCGCGGCCTTCGCGCGGGACGCCGAGGACGCCGGGTTCGACTCGTTCTGGGTCGGCGACCGCGCCCTGACGCCGGTCGCCCCCAGCGACATCTATCCCGGGTACACCCGGGAGAACCCGTACCCCCACCAGTTCACGACCTTCCTCGACCCGCTGACCGTGCTCACCGTCGCCGCCGGCGCGACCCACCGCGCCCGGCTCGGCATGAGCACCCTCAACGGCCCCTGGTACCCGCCGGCCCTCCTCGCCCGCTCCCTCACCTCGCTCGACCAGGTCAGCGGCGGACGCCTCGACGTCGGTCTCGGCATCGGCTGGATGCGGGACGAGTACACCGCCGTCGGCGCCGACTTCGGCCGGCGCGGCGCCCTCCTCGACGAGCTGCTCGACGTCCTCCACGGCATCTGGACCCAGGAGGAGTTCGGCCACGAGGGGCCCCGCTGGACGATCCCGGTCTCGCGCGTCGGGCTCCGCCCCGTCCAGCCCGCCGGACCGCCCGTCTACCTCGGCGGCTTCAGCCCGGCCGCCCTGCGCCGGGTCGGGCGCCGGGCCGACGGCTGGGTCGGCGGGGTCCTGCCGCCCCAGGCGGCCCAGGGCCTGTGGGACGTGGCCCGGCGCGCCGCCGAGGAGGCGGGCCGCGACCCGGAGGCGCTGCGCCGGCAGATCCGCCACAACGTCGCCCCCGGCACCACGGCGGACGCGATCGCCGCCGTGCTCTCGGGCGTGCGCGACACCGGCGCCGACGGCTGCTTCGTGGACCTCCAGCAGTCGGTCGACTCGCCCGAGGAGGCCCTGGAGCTCGGGATCAAGGTCCTGGGTCTGCTCCGGGGCTGAACACGACGGAGGGGCCCCGGAGAACCGGGGCCCCTCCACGCGTACGAGGCCGGCTACAGCACCAGCGACAGCAGCAGCACGAACACGATGCCGACGACCGAGATGATCGTCTCCATCACCGACCAGGTCTTGATCGTCTGGCCGACGTTCATGCCGAAGTACTCCTTCACCAGCCAGAACCCGGCGTCGTTGACGTGGCTGAAGAAGAGCGAACCCGCGCCGATGGCGAGGACGAGCAGCGCCGTGTGGCTGGTCGACATGCCCTCCGCGAGCGGAGCCACGAGGCCCGCCGCCGAGATCGTCGCCACCGTGGCCGAGCCCGTCGCCAGACGGATCGCGACCGCGATCAGCCAGGCGAGCAGCAGGGCCGGGATCGACCAGTCCTTGGAGAAGTCGAGGATCATCTGGCCGACGCCGATGTCGATCAGCGTCTGCTTGAAGCCGCCGCCCGCGCCGACGATCAGCAGGATGCCGGCGATGGGGGCGAGGGACCTGTCGACGGTCGAGGACAGCCGCTCCTTGGTGAAGCCGGCCGCCCGGCCCAGGGTGAACATGCCCACTATGACGGCGGCGAGCAGCGCGATCAGCGGCGAGCCGATGACGTCGGTGACCTTCTGGACGCCGTTGGCCGGGTCGTCGACGACGATGTCGACGAGCGCCTTGACCAGCATCAGGGCGACCGGCAGCAGGATGGTCGCGACGGTGGCGCCGAAGCCGGGACGCTTCTCCAGGTCCTCCGACGGGCGCGTCGGGATCATCTTCTCCGGGGCCTGGATGTCCACCCAGCGGGCGGCGTACCGGGAGAAGACCGGACCGGCGATGATCACGGTGGGGATGGCGACGACCAGGCCGAGCGCGAGGGTCACGCCCAGGTTGGCGCCGACCGCGTCGATCGCGACGAGCGGGCCGGGGTGCGGCGGGATGAGCCCGTGCATCACGGAGAGGCCGGCGAGCGCCGGGATGCCGATCCGCATCAGGGAGTAGTTGCCGCGCTTGGCGACGAGCAGCACCACCGGGATCAGCAGCACGATGCCGACCTCGAAGAAGAGCGGCAGGCCGATCACGGAGGCGATGAGGACCATCGCCCACGGCATGGACCGCTTGCCCGCCTTCGCCAGGATCGTGTCCACGATCTGGTCGGCGCCGCCGGAGTCGGCGAGCAGCTTGCCGAGGATCGCGCCGAGCGCGATGAGCACGCCCACGCCGGCCACGGTGTTGCCGAGGCCCGTGCTGAACGACTTGATGGCGTCCGCGAGCGGCGCACCGGCGAACGCGCCGAGCGCGAGCGACCCGATGGTCAGCGCCAGGAACGCATGCATCTTGAACTTGGTGATGAGCAGGACGATGACGGCGATGCCGGCGAGCACGGCGATCCCGAGCTGGGCGTTGCCTGCCGAGGTGATCGGTTCGGCGGCGTCCGCTGCCAGGATCTCGACGCTGAGACTGGTCACGGTGGTGTCCTTCGTACGGGCAGGAAGGGTGGGGACGGGGGTACGGCGGAGAGGATCAGCCGGCCAGGCCGCGCAGGGCGGCGACGGCGCGGGCGGTGATCTCCTCCGGGGTGCCGGAGACGTCGACGGCGACGCCGGCCTCGTCGTCCTGCAGCGGCTGCAGGGTGGCGAACTGGGAGTCGAGGAGCGCGGTGGGCATGAAATGGCCCTTGCGTGCGGCCATCCGCCCCTCGATCAGCTCCCGGTCACCGGTCAGATGCAGGAAGACCACCCCGGGCGCGGCGGCACGCAGCCGGTCCCGGTAGACCCGCTTGAGCGCGGAGCTGCTCACGACCCCGCCGAGCCCGGCCCGGCCGTGCGCCCACTCCCCGATGGCGTCGAGCCACGGCTCCCGGTCCGCGTCGTCCAGCGGGACGCCGGCCGACATCTTGGCGACGTTGGCCGCCGGGTGGAAGTCGTCGCCCTCGGCGTACGGCAGGCCGAGCGCCTCCGCGACCAGCGGACCGACGGTGGTCTTGCCGGTCCCGGCGACGCCCATCACGACGACGACCGGGGGAGCGGTGAGGGGGGTGGTGCTCATGGGGGGTGCCTCGCTGTCTTCTTCGACATCGATTCGGTGAATCCGTCGCGCTCATGAAACCCATTGGGTACGACTTATTCAAGAGACTGTGACGCAAAAGTCGTACTTTTAATTCCCGGATGTGATCACGTGCGCCCGCGCGCATAGGCTGGCCGTCATGACGACACCGGCCCAGGGGCTGCACTCACACGTCCTGGCCACCCTGGGCCTCGCGATCACCGCCGGGGAGTACCCGCCGGGCACCGTGCTGCGCACCGACGAGCTCGCCCAGCGCTTCGACGTCTCCCGGACCGTGGTCCGCGAGGTCGTCCGGGTCCTGGAGTCCATGCACCTCGTCGAGTCACGCCGCCGCGTCGGCGTGACCGTGCTCCCCACGGCCAGCTGGAACGTGTACGACCCCCAGGTCATCCGCTGGCGGCTCGCCGGCGCCGACCGGCCCCGCCAGCTCCGCTCCCTCACCGTGCTCCGCTCGGCCGTCGAACCGGTCGCCGCCGGCCTGGCCGCGCTGAACGCCACCCCCGAGCAGTGCCGCGAGCTCACCGAGCAGGCCCTCGGCATGGTCGCCACCTCGCGCGGCCGGCGCCTGGAGGAGTACCTCGTCCACGACATCGCCTTCCACCGGGTCGTGCTCAACGCCTCCGGGAACGAGATGTTCGCCCGCCTCGGCGACGTCGTCGCCGAGGTGCTCACCGGCCGCACCCACCACCACGTGATGTTCGAGGACCCCGACCCGGCCGCCGTCACCCTCCACGTCCAGGTCGCCGAGGCCGTACGGGAGCGGGACGCGGCCCGCGCCGAGGAGCTCACCCGCCAGATCGCGGTCGGCGCCCTCCAGGAGCTGGACGTCCTCGCCCCGTAGTTCACACGGCTGTTACCCGCCCGTAAGCTCTGAACTAGCTCAAATAAGGGCGTTCAGTGACATGCGTCACAGTCAGCCGGGTGTCGTTGCCGTGAGGATGTGCGCTGGCCGTGCCGGGGACACCCCCCGTAGGTACGGCCGGGTACCGCACCGTCCCCCCTCACGAAGGCGAACAACTCCATGACTGACCGCGTCACCGCGGCCGAGCCGCTGTCCGCCGCTCCGGCGAACCCGGCCGCCTCCCCCCACGTCGACGCAGGCGACGCCGGATACCGCAAGGACCTCAAGTCCCGGCACATCAACATGATCGCCATCGGCGGCGCCATCGGCACCGGCCTCTTCCTCGGCGCCGGCGGCCGCATGGCCCAGGCGGGCCCGTCCCTGTTCATCGCGTACGCCGTCTGCGGCGTCTTCGCCTTCTTCGTCGTGCGCGCCCTCGGCGAGCTGGTGCTCTACCGCCCCTCCTCCGGCGCCTTCGTCTCCTACGCCCGCGAGTTCATGGGCGAGAAGGGCGCCTACACGGCCGGCTGGCTGTACTTCCTCAACTGGTCGACCACCGCCGTCGCCGACATCACCGCGGCCGCCACCTACGCCCACTTCTGGGCCATGTTCAGCGACATCCCGCAGTGGATCCTCGCCCTGATCGCCCTCGCGGTCGTCCTCACCGCCAACCTCATCTCGGTGAAGTACTTCGGTGAGATGGAGTTCTGGTTCGCGATCATCAAGGTCGCCGCCCTGGTCGCCTTCATGCTCGTCGGCATCTTCCTCGTCGTCACCCAGCACGACGTCGGCGGCCACACCCCCGGCCTCGCCAACATCACCGACAACGGCGGCATCTTCCCCAACGGCATGATGCCGATGCTGCTCCTCATCCAGGGCGTCGTCTTCGCCTACGCCTCCGTCGAGCTCTGCGGCGTCGCCGCCGGCGAGACCGAGAACCCCGAGAAGATCATGCCGAGGGCGATCAACTCGATCATGTGGCGCGTGGGCCTCTTCTACGTCGGCTCCGTCGTCCTGCTCGCGCTGATCCTCCCGTACACCGCCTACTCCGGTGACCAGAGCCCCTTCGTCACCGTCTTCGACAAGCTGGGCATCCCCGGCGCCGCCGGCGTGATGAACCTCGTCGTCCTCACCGCCGCCCTCTCCAGCCTCAACTCGGGCCTCTACTCCACCGGCCGCATCCTGCGCTCCATGTCGCTCTCCGGCTCCGCGCCCAAGTTCACCGGCGTCATGAACAAGGGCGGCGTCCCCTACGGCGGCATCCTGCTCACCGCCGGCTTCGGCGTCGCCGGCGTCGCCCTCAACTACGTCATGCCCGGCGAGGCCTTCGAGCTGGTCCTCAACTTCGCCTCCCTCGGCATCATCGGCACCTGGGCCATGATCATGATCTGCTCGCTGCTCTTCGTGCGCAGCGCCAAGCAGGGCAAGGTCGCCCGCCCCGGCTACCAGCTGCCCTGGGCCCCGTACACCCAGATCGTCACCCTCGGCTTCCTCGCGGCCGTCCTCGTCCTGATGTGGATGGACGGCGGCATCAGCCGCACCACCGTGAACTGCCTGCCGCTCATCGCGGCCGCGCTCACCGGCGGCTGGTTCCTGGTCCGCCGCCGGGTCCGCGCGACCGCCGCGGCCCACCAGGACTGAGACTCCCCCCACGGGAGAAGGAGGGTCCCCCGCAGGCACGGCCTGCGGGGGACTCGCCTTTTGTCAGGAGATAGTGGTACGCAAGAGCCTTACAAGATCCGGTCGGAGAAAAGGAAGTTCGCGATGCCGCAGCACGTCCAGGGGGTCATCGCCCCCGGCAAGAACGAGCCGGTACGGGTCGAGACGATCGTCATCCCCGACCCCGGCCCCGGCGAGGCCGTCGTGAAGATCCAGGCCTGCGGCGTCTGCCACACCGATCTGCACTACAAGCAGGGCGCGATCAACGACGAGTTCCCCTTCCTGCTCGGCCACGAGGCCGCCGGAATCGTCGAGTCCGTCGGCGAGGGCGTCACCGACGTCGCCCCCGGCGACTTCGTGATCCTCAACTGGCGCGCCGTCTGCGGCACCTGCCGCGCCTGCACCCGCGGCCGCCCCTGGTACTGCTTCGCCACCCACAACGCCAAGCAGAAGATGACCCTCCTCGACGGCACGGAGCTCTCCCCGGCCCTCGGAATCGGCGCCTTCGCCGAGAAGACCCTCGTCGCCTCCGGCCAGTGCACCAAGGTCGACCCGGCCGTCGCCCCCGAGGTCGCGGGCCTCCTCGGCTGCGGCGTGATGGCCGGCATCGGCGCCGCCATCAACACCGGGAACGTCGGCCGCGGCGACACCGTCGCCGTCATCGGCTGCGGCGGCGTCGGCGACGCGGCCGTCGTCGGCTCCCGCCTCGCCGGAGCCGCGAAGATCATCGCCGTCGACATCGACGACCGGAAGCTGGCCAAGGCGAAGGAGATGGGCGCCACCCACACCGTCAACTCCCGCACCGCCGACGCCGTCGAGGCGATCCGCGAGCTCACCGGCGGCTTCGGCGCCGACGTCGTCATCGAGGCCGTCGGCCGCCCGGAGACGTACGAGCAGGCCTTCTACGCCCGCGACCTCGCCGGCACCGTCGTCCTCGTCGGCGTGCCCAGCCCCGAGATGAAGCTCGAACTCCCGCTCCTCGACGTCTTCGGCCGCGGCGGCTCGCTCAAGTCCTCCTGGTACGGGGACTGCCTGCCGTCCCGCGACTTCCCGATGCTCATCGACCTGCACCAGCAGGGCCGCATCGACCTCGCCGCCTTCGTCACCGAGACCATCGGCCTCGGCGACGTCGAGAAGGCCTTCGCCCGCATGCACGAGGGCGACGTCCTGCGCTCGGTGGTGGTCCTCTGATGGCCGCCCGCATCGACCACGTCGTCACCTCCGGCACCTTCAGCCTCGACGGCGGCACCTGGGACGTCGACAACAACGTCTGGATCGTCGGCGACGACGAAGAGGCCATCGTCATCGACGCCGCCCACGACGCCGGCGCCATCCTCGCCGCGCTCGACGGCCGCGCCCTGCGCGCCATCGTCTGCACCCACGCCCACGACGACCACATCGACGCCGCCCCGGCCCTCGCGGCCGCCACCGGCGCCCGGATCCTGCTCCACCCGGCCGACCAGCCGCTGTGGAAGCTCACCCACCCCGACCACAGCCCCGACGGCGAACTCGCCGACGGCCAGGTCCTCACCATCGCCGGCACGGACCTCACGGTCCTCCACACCCCCGGGCACGCCCCCGGAGCGGTCTCCCTGTACGCCCCCGACCTGGGCACCGTCTTCACCGGCGACACCCTCTTCCAGGGCGGCCCCGGGGCGACGGGCCGGTCCTACTCGGACTTCCCGACGATCGTCGACTCGATCCGCGAGAAGCTCCTGACCCTGCCCCCGGAGACGGTCGTCCGCACCGGCCACGGCGACACCACCGCCATCGGCGCCGAGGCCCCGCACCTGGAGGAATGGATCAAGCGGGGCCACTGAGCCGCAGCCGGCTCTCGAACCTCCTGGCCGCACCCGTGAACGGGTCGGTGAACTCCAGCGTCCGCGCGAGCAGTCGCAGCGGACGCGAGAAGTCCTCCGGCCCGTCCTCACGGACCACCGGATAGACGGGATCGCCGAGGATCGGCAGCCCCAGCCGGTTCATGTGCACCCGCAGCTGATGGGTCCGCCCGGTGACCGGCAGCAGCCGGTACCGCCCGAGCCCTCCCGCGTGCCCGAGCAGCTCGATCCGGCTCTCGGCGTTCGGCTCGCCCGGCACCTCCCGGGCGGCCATCACCCCGCGCTCCTTCTCGATCCGGCTCCGCACGGTCACCGGCAGCTCCACCGCCGGGTCGTACGGCGCCACCGCCTCGTACTCCTTGCGCACGGCCCGGTCCCGGAACAGCGTCTGGTACGCCCCCCGGTCCTCCTCCCGTACGACGAACAGCACGAGCCCCGCGGTCAGCCGGTCGAGCCGGTGCGCGGGCTGGAGGCGCGGCAGCCCCAGGTCGCGCCGCAGCCGGGCGAGCGCGGTCTCCGTCACGTGCCGCCCCCGCGGCATCGTGGCGAGGAAGTGCGGCTTGTCCACGACCACGATCCGCTCGTCGCGGTGCACGACCCCGATCCCGAAGGGCACCGGCGTCTCGGCGGGAAAGTCCCGGTGGAACCAGAGGTACCGCCCCGCGGCGTACGGCTCGTCCCCGCCGACCGGACCGTCGACCCCGACGAACCGCCCCTCCCGCAGCATCCCCTCGACCCGCCCGGCCCCGACGGCCGCCCCGTACCGGCCGAGCAGGTACGCGCCGACGGTCGCCCAGACCCCCTCGGGGTCCTCCGGCAGCCGCACCCGCACGGGATCGATCCCGTTCCGCTGGGGGAGGGGCGAAGAGGGGCCCTTGGATCTGCGTCGCACCGGTCCTACCGCCGTGATTTCTTCCGCGTCGACAAAAAGGAAGGACCCCACGATATGTGGGGTCCTTCGCTGGTGTCCGAGGGGGGACTTGAACCCCCACGCCCGATAAAGGGCACTAGCACCTCAAGCTAGCGCGTCTGCCATTCCGCCACCCGGACAAGGTGTCTGTCTTTCCGGCCGCTGGGCCGTTCCGACGAAGAGAACAATAGCAAAGATCTGAGGGGGTCGATCACCACCCCCGTTCGGCCCCCGGCATGTGACAGCGGCGTGTCGGCCCCCGCGGCGCCCTTGGGTGCCGAGGGGGCCGAGGGGGAGGATGGGGGCGACCGGCAGTCATCACGTGGGGTTACGCAGTGGGAGGAAGCAGCGTGAGCGAGTCGAGCACGACCAGGACCGTCAGCGGCGAGGACGAGGTGGTCGACCTCTGTCGCGACCTCATCCGCATCGACACCAGCAACTACGGCGACCACTCCGGCCCGGGGGAGCGGGCGGCGGCCGAGTACGTCGCGGAGAAGCTCGCGGAGGTCGGACTCGACCCGAAGATCATCGAGTCGCACAAGGGGCGGGCCTCCACCGTCGCCCGCATCGAGGGCGAGGACCCGTCGAAGCCGGCCCTCCTCATCCACGGCCACACCGACGTCGTCCCGGCCAACGCCGAGGACTGGACCCACCACCCCTTCTCGGGCGAGGTCGCCGACGGCTGCGTCTGGGGCCGCGGGGCCGTCGACATGAAGGACATGGACGCGATGACCCTCGCGGTCGTCCGGGACCGGCTGCGCAGCGGCCGCAAGCCCCCGCGCGACATCGTCCTCGCCTTCCTCGCCGACGAGGAGGCGGGCGGCACCTACGGCGCCCGGCACCTGGTCGACAAGCACCGCGACCTCTTCGACGGGGTCACGGAGGCGATCGGCGAGGTCGGCGGCTTCTCCTTCACCGTCAACGAGAACCTGCGGCTCTACCTGGTCGAGACGGCCCAGAAGGGCATGCACTGGATGCGGCTGACCGTCGAGGGCACGGCGGGCCACGGCTCGATGACCAACAACGACAACGCCATCACGGAGCTCTGCGAGGCCGTGGGCCGCCTCGGCCGCCACCAGTGGCCGGTACGGGTCACCAAGACCGTCCGCTCCTTCCTGGACGAGCTCTCGGACGCCCTGGGCACCCCGCTCGACCCCGAGGACATGGACGGCACCCTCGCCAAGCTCGGCGGCATCGCCAAGATGGTCGGCGCCACCCTCCGCAACTCGGCCGCCCCGACCATGCTCGGCGCCGGCTACAAGGTGAACGTGATCCCCGGCCAGGCCACGGCGCACGTCGACGGCCGCTTCCTGCCCGGCTACGAGCAGGAGTTCCTCGCCGACCTCGACCGGATCCTCGGCCCCCGCGTGAAGCGCGAGGACGTGCACGGCGACAAGGCCCTGGAGACCAGCTTCGACGGTGCCCTGGTCGACGCCATGCAGCTGGCGCTGCGCGCCGAGGACCCGATCGCCCGCGCCGTGCCGTACATGCTCTCCGGCGGCACCGACGCCAAGTCCTTCGACGACCTCGGCATCCGCTGCTTCGGCTTCGCCCCGCTCCAGCTGCCGCCGGAGCTCGACTTCGCCGGCATGTTCCACGGCGTGGACGAGCGGGTCCCGGTGGACGGCCTCAAGTTCGGCGTCCGCGTCCTGGACCGCTTCCTCGACGCCTGCTGAATTCGTCCGTGCGTTTGCACGTGACCGGAAAGAGTGAATGAACAGGGGCGCTCGTAGCCCCCACCATTCCCCCTCGTTACAGGTGGTGCGGTCCGCGGCTGGGGCCGCATTGCCAACTAGGAGGAATAATGATCAAGAAGGTCGTCGCTGCTGCGGCTGCCACCGGCGGTCTGGTTCTCGCGGGTGCGGGCATGGCCGTTGCCGACGCGGGTGCCCAGGGTGCCGCCATCGGTTCCCCCGGCGTGCTCTCGGGCAACGTCGTCCAGGTGCCGGTTCACGTCCCCGTGAACCTGTGCGGCAACACGGTCTCCGTGATCGGCCTGCTGAACCCCGCCTTCGGCAACACCTGCGTCAACGCCTGACGTTGAGCCTCGCCCCGTGAGGGTGTGAGCCGGTCCGGCCCCGGAGTGCGTGCCATGCACTCCGGGGCCGGTGGCCATTTCCGCCCCGGGCCCACCGCCCGGTGGCACTCTTTCGAAGCCGAGCAGGCAGGGAACAAGCTATGCGACAGGTCACGCGCAAGGGCCTTATCACCGTCGTGGCCGCCGGAGGCGTTTTCGCCGCCGTCGGCGGCGGATATGCGCACGCCGATTCCGGCGCGTACGGTACGGCCACGAATTCCCCGGGCGTCGCGTCCGGCAATTCCGTCCAGGTCCCGGTGCACGTACCGGTGAACGCCTGCGGAAACACCGTCAATGTCGTCGGACTGCTCAATCCGGCCTTTGGCAACAAGTGCGCCAACACCTCACCGTCCGGCGGCGGCTCCTCCGCCGGCGGGCACACCGCCCACTCCCCGGGCGTGGGCTCCGGCAACAACGTCCAGGTACCGATCGACGTGCCCGTGAACGCCTGCGGGAACAACGTCACCGGCGTCGGCCTGGGCAACGCGGTCACCGGCAACGACTGCGGGAACGGCGGCGGGGACACGGGGTACGGGGAGGAGGGGCCGGGCACGCCCGGCACGCCCGGTACTCCGGGGACCCCTGGTACTCCCGGCACTCCTGGTACTCCGGGTACGCCCGGTACTCCGGGGACCCCCGGTACTCCGGGCACGCCCGGCACCCCGGGGACCCCTGGGACGCCCGGCACCCCCGGTACTCCTGGCACCCCGGGTACGCCCGGTACTCCGGGGACTCCTGGGACCCCCGGTACGCCTGGTACTCCCGGCCACGAGGGTGGGTCGAACACTCCCGGTACCCAGATCGTCACCCCGCCGCGCGCCGTCGAGGAGCTCGCCGAGACCGGCGCCGGTCCGCTCGGTGTGATCCTCCCCGCGGGCGCCGGGATGCTGCTCGCCGGCTCGCTGATCTACCGCCGGACCCGCCGCGCCGCCTGATCCCCTGGCACGGTACGCACCACGCAGAGGGGCCCCGCACACCGCGGGGCCCCTTGTCGTTGTCCGGTTCTCGCTACCAGGTCGCCCGGACCTGGCGGATGATGCGCCGCTTCAGCCGCACTCTGCGGCTACCGTCCCGGTGCAGGCTCAGACGGTCCAACTCCCAGTGTCCGTACTCGGCATGGTCGGTCAGGAGCCGCGTGGTCTCCTTGCGGGAGACGCCGCGCGGCACGTACACGTCGACAAATTCGTATTCCGGCATCGCATCTATTGTGCGGGCACGGGCCCGGTACGGATAGCGTCTGTTCCATGTCTGATGCTGCGCAGCCCACCGCTGCCGAGGTACGTGCCGCCGCCGAGGCGGTCAAGACCGCACTGGACCGTCACCTCGCGGCGGTCGAACGCCGCACGGGAGACGACGACACGGCCGTCTACGAAGCCTTCAACGCCCTCGCCACGGCGGCCGAGGCGTACGACGAGATCCTCTACGACCGCTACGACGAGGTCACCCCCTTCGAGATCCCGGGAGCCGACGGCAACCTGCCGCCGTACGCCGGACCTGACGAACCCCACGCCCTCAGCCTGCTGATCCGACGCGACTACGCCGTGGCGGAACCGCAACGCCTGCTCGCCCAGGCCCGCCGCGTCGCCGAGCTCGACGACGAGGCGGACGAGGAGGTGGCGGCCAGGGCCGGCGCCTCGCCGCTCGCCGCCCTCGGCGTGCTCTTCGGCGAGTACGAACCCGACGAGATCGCCTCCCGGCACAAGGAGTTCGGCCTGGAGGAGGGCGACTCCACGCTCTGGGTCACCGCCGCGGAGGACCTCCCGGAACCGGGGGAGTGGCTGGGCGCGCCCTTCGACCACGTCGACCCCGAGCGGATCGTCTGCCGCTTCGACGTCAGCTCCGTCTTCGACGAGGAGGACGAGGACGCGCCCGTGGAAGCCTGACGCGACGCCTGCCGGATCGGGGGAGGGCCGGGACACCGAGTGCGGTGTCCCGGCCCTCCCGTCGTTCTCGTGACCGCCCGGGCCGGTGGCACCCGGTACTGCGGCTCGCCGGATCCCCCGGGCCCCGCGGACCCGGGGAGACCCCGTGCACCGGGCGCCGCGGGGCCTGTCGGACGGCCCGGCCCCGGCCCGCCCGGAGAGGCCTACGCCTCCTCGGCGGCCAGCAGGCCCTCCAGGAGCGGCCGCAGGCGCGTCGTGCGCTCCGGGGCCACCCCCTCGGCCACCGCGCGGGCCAGCGCCTGGTCCACGCCGTGCACGACCGACAGGTGCCGCTCCGCGCGGCCGAAGGCCGTGTACACCCACGCCCGGCTCAGGCCTCCCGCGGCGTCCCCGGGCAGCACCACGACCACCGCGGGCCAGCGCGCCCCGGCCGCCTGGTGCGCGGTGAGCGCCCAGCCGTGCCGCAGGGCCGACTCCACCCGCTCCCTCGGTACGTGGAGCTCGCCGTCCCCGCAGCGGAGCCACAGGCCCTCGGCGTCGGCCGAGAGGACCGTGCCCGTCACCGTGCGCCCCGGCACGGGCGCGTACGCCACCCGGTCCCCGGGGTCGTAGCCCCCGAACCGGCCCGGTCCGGGGTTGAGCCGCTGCTTGAGGGCGGCGTTCAGCGCGCGCGTACCGGCCGAGCCGCCGTGGCCGACCGTGACGACCTGCGTCTGCTCGGACGGCACCCCGATCGCCCGGGGCACCGAGTCCGCCACCAGCTGGACCGTACGGTGCACGGCCTCGCCCGCGTCCCGCACCGGGACGATCACGACCTCCTTGCCGGGGGCCTCGACCTGGTTCAGCTCGCCGACGCCGATGCCCGACACCAGCTCGCCGAGCGGCCCCGGGTCCGGGACGCGCGAGGCGACCCTCGGGCACACCCGGGCCGCGAGCACGTCCGCGAGGACCCGACCGGCGCCCGGCGCGCCGAGCACCTCCGGGTCACCGCTCAGCACCAGACGGCACCCGTCCGGGAGCGACTCCACGAGCATCGCGCCGGTCTCCACGTCCAGCTGCGGCGCGTCGAGGACCACGAGCAGGTCGAGGGCGAAGGCGCCGTCCTCGTCCCGGCCGGGACCCGCCGTCCCGGACAGCAGGGCGGCGACCGTCACCGCGTCCGCCCCGGCGGCGCGGCGCCCGCCCTCCGCGTGGACGGCCACGAGGGTGCGCAGCCCGCGCTCCCGGGCCGCCGCGGCGAGCGCCACCGGCTCGGCGCGGGAGGCCTCGCCGCCCGTGTGCAGGACGAGGCCGTGCGCCCCGGCGGCGCGCTCCAGCTCGCCGCCCTCCCAGACGTCGGCCTTCGCCGTCCTGACCAGCCGGGCGAGCCCCTCCGCGAGGCTCTCCTCCGCCAGCGCGTACCGGTCGAGCCCGAGCAGCGCGGGCGCGGCGGGCGCGGGCGTCTCCGCCTCGGCGCCCTCGTCGCCGTCGGGCTCCTCGGCCGCTTCCTCCTCCTGGAAGAGGAGGACCGCGCCCTCGGAGACCGCCGTCTCGACCGCCTGCTCCAGGTCGGGCACCGCGTGCCCGGCGAGTCCGGCGCGCACGGCCTGGACCTCCAGGGCCGTGTGCCCCTGGAGGGCGGCCCGCTCCAGGAGCCACACGGTCAGGGCGACCGCGCGGCGCGGGTCGCCGGGGCCGCACGCGGGGCCGAGCAGCGCCCGCGCGAAACCGTCGGCCTGCTCCGGCCGGACCCCGGACACCGCGAGCAGCTGCCACGGGTCCTCGCGCAGCACCTCGGCCGCGCCCTCGCCGAGCGCGGCGGCGACCTGACCGGCCAGCGCCTCGGGGGCGCCGCCCGCGGCGAGGACCTCGCGGACGGCGGCCGTGGTGCCGGGGGCCGGAGCCGCGGGCCGCTCCGGTGCGGGGGGCCGCACGGTCGTCGCCGGGGCCGCCTCGGCGGCGCGGCGGCGCGGCGCGGGCTCGGGCGCCGCCTCGTAGAACGCGCTGCCCGAGGCGGCACCGCCCTCCACGGCCCGGACGGCGGCGAGGAGGTCGGCCGCGGTGCCGCTCAACTTGGCACCGCTCGCCACGGGACCGCTCTTCTCGGCCTTCCGCGCCTCGATCTTCGCCCGCAGCTCCCGCTGCGCCGCGAGCTCGGCCTGCGCGTCACTCAACTCGGGCGCGTCACCGCCGTCGGCGGCCCCGGCCTTCTCGGCGGCCTCCGGATCGGCGGCCTCGGCCCCGGCGGCCGTCTCCGGCTCCCCGGCCGACCCGGCCGCGACGGCGCCCGTTCCCACCCCGGCGGCGGGCTCCTCGGCGGGAGCCGGCTTCTCGCCCACGTCCGGGACTTCGTCCGTCCCGGGCCCGTCGGCGGACTCCTCGGCGGAGCCCGGTCCCTCGGCGGAGGCCGCTTCCTCGGCCGCCCCCGGCTCGTCGGCCGCCCCCGGCTCCTCGGCCGTTTCCGGCTCCTCGGCCGTTTCCGAGCCGTCGGCCGGTTCCCCGGCCGCCTCCGGCGCGTCGCCGGCCGTCCCCGGCCCGGTGGCCGGCGCGTCGGGCGCCGGGGCCTCGGGGGTCTCCCGTAGGTCCTCGGCAGGGGTCACGGCCTCGGGCGCGGTCTCCCCGGAAGGCTCGGTCACAAGGTGCTCCAGTCGTGATCCGGATAGCGGTGCACGGGCGCCGACACATCGTCCAGCGCCCGACAGATCTCGTCAGGAAGACTAAGGGCCTCCACTGACAACGCGGCCGTGAGCTGGCGCGCCGTGCGCGCGCCGACGATCGGGGCCGTCACTCCGGGGCGGTCGCGGACCCAGGCGAGGGCGACGTGGAGCGGGGTCGTCGCGAGACCGTCCGCCGCCGTCGCCACCGCGTCCACGATCCGGCTCGCCGCGTCGTCCAGGTAAGGCTCCACGAAGGGCGCCATCGTCTCCGAGGCGCCCCGCGAGTCCGACGGCGTGCCGCTGCGGTACTTGCCCGTCAGGACCCCGCGGCCGAGCGGGGAGGAGGGCAGCAGGCCTATGCCGAGGTCCATCGCGGCGGGCAGCACCTCCCGCTCGATGCCCCGCTGGAGCAGCGAGTACTCCAGCTGGGCCCCCGCGAGCCGGGTCCGGTCGCCGCCGAGCTGCCAGGTGCCCGCCTTGGCGAGCTGCCAGCCGCAGAAGTTCGACACGCCCGCGTACCGCGCCCGGCCGCTGCGCACCGCGATGTCCAGGGCCTGGAGCGACTCCTCCAGGGGCGTGTACGGGTCGAAGGCGTGCAGCTGCCACAGGTCCACGTGGTCCGTGCCGAGCCGGGCCAGGGAGGCGTCGAGCGCGGCGAGCAGGTGCCCCCGCGAGCCGTCCGTGCGCCGGTCGGGGTCCGGGACGCTGCCCGCCTTGGTGGACAGGACGAGGTCCTGCCGGGGCACCAGGCGCTCCATCAGCCGCCCGAGCAGGTACTCCGCCTCGCCCCCTCCGTACACGTCGGCGGTGTCCACGAGCGTGCCGCCCGCGTCCCAGAACGCCTTCAACTGCTCGGCGGCGTCGTGCTCGTCGGTGTCCCGGCCCCACGTGAGGGTGCCGAGTCCGATGCGCGACACACGCAGGCCGGTACGTCCGAGATGCCTCTGCTCCATGGGCGCGAGAGTACTGGCCAGGGCACCACGCGGAGAGAGCCTGTGGACAACCGTGTCCTGACGGATGGCCCACGCGCGCGCTAGAGTCCGGCCCAAGTGACGTTACCGATGGGTAAGGGGTGCGTGGAATGCGGCTCGGCATCAACCTCGGCTACTGGGGCGCCGGCATGGACGGCGACAACCTCGCCGTCGCCCAGGAGGCGGACCGCCTCGGCTACGACGTCTGCTGGGCCGCCGAGGCGTACGGCTCCGACGCCCCCACCGTCCTCGCCTGGGTCGCGGCGAAGACCGAGCGGATCGACGTCGGCTCAGCGATCATGCAGATCCCGGCCCGCCAGCCGGCCATGACCGCGATGACGGCCGCCACCCTCGACTCGCTCACCGGCGGCCGCTTCCGCCTCGGCCTCGGCGTCTCGGGACCGCAGGTCTCCGAGGGCTGGTACGGCGTGAAGTTCGACAAGCCGCTCGCCCGGACCCGCGAGTACGTCGAGATCGTCCGCAAGGCCATGACCCGCGAGCGGCTCAGCTACGACGGCGAGCACTGGACCCTGCCGCTGCCCGGCGGCCCGGGCAAGCCCATCAAGCTCACCGTCCACCCGCAGCGCGAGCACATCCCGCTCTACATCGCCGCGATCGGGCCGAAGAACCTGGAGCAGACCGGCGAGATCGCCGACGGCGCCCTGCTGATCTTCCCCTCCGCCGAGCACCTGGAGGAGACCGCGCTCCGGCACCTGCGCGCGGGCCGCGAGAAGGCCGGCCTGACCATGGAGGGCTTCGACGTCTGCCCCACCCTGCCGCTGGCCCTCGGCGAGGACGTGAACGCGCTCGCCGACGTCTTCCGCCCGTACACCGCGCTGTACGTCGGCGGCATGGGCAGCCGCAAGCAGAACTTCTACAACCAGCTCGCCCAGCGCATGGGCTACGAGAAGGAGGCCGCCGAGATCCAGGACAAGTACCTGGCCGGCGACAAGACCGGGGCCGCGGCCGCCGTGCCGCACTCCCTGATCGACCAGACGACGCTGCTCGGCTCCGTCGAGCGGATCGCCGAGCGGATGACGGCCTACGCGGAGGCCGGGGTCACCACCCTCACCCTCGCCCCGGCCGGCTTCACCCTGGACGAGCGCCTCGCGGCCCTGCGGGCGGGCGTCGAGGCGATGGAGCGGGCCGGCCTGGCGTAACCACCGCGGAGGCGGCGCCGGACCCGGCGGACGGAGTCCGGCGCAGGCGCTCGAAGCCCGTGAGGCTCCCAGGGGCCGATCGGTGCGAGAGCGCCGTCAAGAAGGGGCCCTGCGGCCGTGGTGGGGGCTCGGGGGTCTTCCCCGCCACGGCCGTCATGCAGCACAACGCTCGACGAGCCCCTCGGTTACGCCCTCGGGGCTCACTCTTTCGGCCGAGTCGCCGCGTCCTCCTGTTGCCCGCCGCCCGGGACCCGACTTGACTCGTTCTTCCCGGACGTACCGGAGTGCGGACGTCCGCACGGAGGTGGCGGCGATGCTCACGGCCAAGGGCCTGTTCCAGGAAATCATCGACAACGACGAGTCCTTCCGGCTCTTCTGCTCCATCGCCGCGAGCGGCGAGTCCCAGGGCGGCTGGGAGAACGCCCGGATCGCGGCCCTCGTCGCCCCAGGGATGCGGGACCTCGCCCCCAAGATCACCCGGCACGGCGCCGACGAGGACAAGCACGGCCGGATCTTCAACGCGTTGATGAGGAAGCGCGGCCTCGAACCCGTCCCGGTGCCCCCCGACACCGACTACACGATGCTGCTCGAACAGCGCGGCATCGGCCTCGCGCACGAGAAGCTCCGTGCCGACCGGCCGCTCACCGAGGAGGACGTGGTCGTCTACCTCGCCCACAGCAGGGTCACCGAGGAGCGCGCCGCCGACCAGATGCAGCTGCTCGTGAAGTACTTCGGCGACCACCCGGAGCTCGGCAGGGCCATCCGGATGATCTGCAACGACGAGGACAACCACCTCGCCTACTGCCACGAGGAACTGCTCCGGCTCGCCCGGCAGGGCCACGGCCGGCTCATCCAGCGGATCCTGCGCGAGTCCGCCCTCGCGGAGATCCGGGTCTACCGGGACGTCAGCCTCGCCGTGATGCGCCACATGGGCCGCATCCTGCACTGGTCCAAGCCCAAGGCGGCCGTCCTCGCGGCCGGGATCCACGGCGTGTACGCGTACGAGCGCGCGGCCGGCTGGCACCGGATGGTCGACCTGCGGATGCCCGAGCGGCTGAACGCCCTCGGCGGCCCCGCGACCCCCGCCCCCGCCTTCTGAGCGGGACCGCCGGCGGGCCTACATCCAGCCGCGCCGCTTGAACACCCGGTACAGCGCGGCGACGATGCCCGCCATCACCACGAGCACCACCGGGTACGAGCCCACCCAGCGCAGCTCCGGCATGTGGTCGAAGTTCATCCCGTAGATCCCCGCGACCATCGTGGGGACCGCGGCCATGGCCGCCCACGCCGAGATCTTCCGCATGTCGTCGTTCTGCCGGACCCCCATCTGCGCGAGATGGGCCGACAGCACGTCGGACAGGAGCCGGTCGAGGCCCTCCACCTGCTCGTTGGAGCGCAGGAGGTGGTCGTTGACGTCGCGGAAGAAGGGCTGCGAGCGCTCGTTCACGAACGGCACCGAGCCGGCCGTCAGCCGGGCCATCGGCCCGGCCAGCGGACCGCTGGCCCGCCGGAACTCCAGGACCTGCCGCTTCGCCGTGTAGATCCGTTCCGCGGTGTTGCCCGGATTGCCCCCGCTGGGCGCGAAGACGTCCGCCTCCAGCTCCTCCAGGTCGACCTGGAGCTCGGCCGACACGTCGAGGTAGTGGTCCACGATCGCGTCGCTCACCGCGTACAGCACCGCCGTCGGCCCGTGCTTCAGCACCTCCGGGTCGGCCTCCAGGCGCCGGCGCACCTCCGCGAGCGGCGCGCCCTCGCCGTGCCGGACCGTGACGACGAACGAGTCGCCCATGAACACCATCAGCTCGCCCGAGGACACCCGGTCGCTCTCCGGCTCGTACACGATCGGCTTGAGCACCGCGAAGAGCGAGTCGTCGTAGACCTCCAGCTTGGGCCGCTGATGGGCCTTCAAGGCGTCCTCGACGGCCAGCGGGTGCAGCGCGAACTCCGAGGCGACGTGGTCGAACTCCGCCTCCGAGGGCTCGTGCAGCCCCACCCACAGGAACGCGTCCCCCGTCGCCCGCGCCTCCTCCAGGGCGTCGGAGAGGTCGGCGGGTCCGTCCGTGCGGCGCCCGTCCCGGTAGATGGCAGAGTCCACGATCACCCGGCGCATTCTGCCCCGAACGCCTCCACCACGCACGCGCGTGCGGCCGCCCCCGACCGCCTGCGCCCCCGCCCCGGCACCCCCTAGGCTGGCCCGCATGGCCACGCTGATCCTCGTCCGGCACGGACGCTCCACCGCCAACACCTCCGGGGTCCTCGCCGGGCGCACGCCCGGGGTCGCGCTCGACGAGCGCGGGGCCGCGCAGGCCGCCGCCCTCCCCGGACGCCTCGCGGACGTCCCGCTCGCCGCGGCCGTCACCAGCCCCCTCCAGCGCTGCCAGGAGACCCTGCGGCCGCTCCTGGAGGCCCGCCCGGACCTCCCGCTCCACGTCGAGGACCGGATCAGCGAGTGCGACTACGGCGACTGGTCCGGCCGCAAGCTGGCGGAGCTGTCCGACGAACCGCTGATGCAGGTCGTCCAGGCCCACGCCTCCGCCGCCGCCTTCCCCGGCGGCGAGTCCATGCGCGCCATGCAGAACCGTGCCGTCGAGGCCGTGCGCGACTGGAACGCCCGCGTCGAGGCCGAGCACGGCGAGGACGCCACGTACCTCATGTGCTCCCATGGGGACATCGTGAAGGCGATCGTCGCCGACGCCCTCGGGATGCACCTCGACCTCTTCCAGCGCATCCACGTCGACCCCTGCTCGGTCACCGCGATCCGCTACACGCGCCTGCGTCCCTTCCTCCTCCGCCTCGGCGACACGGGGGACTTCGCCGGTTTCGCCCCCCGGGAGCACCCCGACAGCGGCGGGGCGGCGGAGGTGGGTGGCGGTGCGGGCGCACCGTGATCCCGCGGCGCAGTAGGGTGGACGCGCCGCTGTAGTACGACTGTCGAGACTCAAGGGAGCCGGGAACGTGTCCCGTCAGGTGTTCCTCTACGACCCACCGGAGCGTTTCGTGGCCGGCACGGTCGGGCTGCCTGGCCGCCGTACGTTCTTCCTCCAGGCGTCCGCCGGCGGCCGGGTCACCAGCGTCGCCCTGGAGAAGACCCAGGTCGCGGCCCTCGCCGAGCGCATCGACGAACTCCTCGACGAGGTCGTCCGCCGCACCGGGGGCAACGCGCCCGTACCGGCCGTCGCCCCCGCCGAGATCGCGGACACCGCCCCCCTCGACGTGCCCGTCGAGGAGGAGTTCCGGGTCGGCACCATGGCCCTCGCCTGGGACGGCGAGGAGCAGCGCATGATCGTCGAGGCGCAGGCGCTCGTCGAGCTGGACGCGGACTCCGAGGAGGACCTCGCCGAGGCCGAGGAGCGGCTGCTCCAGGACGAGGAGAACGGCCCGCCGATGCTCCGGGTCCGCCTCAGCGGGGCCCAGGCGCGGGCCTTCGCCAAGCGGGCCCTGGACGTCGTCAACGCCGGCCGTCCGCCGTGCCCGCTGTGCAGTCTGCCGCTCGACCCCGAGGGGCACGTCTGCCCGCGCCAGAACGGATACCGCCGCGGAGCATGAGCAGCAGCCCTTCGACCCCGCCGGACGTCGAACTGCTCGCCCTCGGTGAGCTGACCGTGCGCGGCCGGGTCCGCGAGGCGTCCAACGCCGTGCTGTACTGCTCCGTCGCCCACGAGGGCCGGGAAGCGGCCTGCGTGTACAAGCCGGTCGCGGGGGAGCAGCCCCTGTGGGACTTCCCCGACGGCACCCTCGCCCAGCGCGAGGTCGCCGCGTACGAGATCTCCGAGGCCACCGGCTGGGGCCTGGTCCCGCCGACCGTGCTCCGCGACGGGCCGTACGGGGAGGGCATGGTCCAGCTGTGGATCGAGGCCGACCCCGGGGCGCGGCTCCTCGCGCTCACCGAGGACGAGGAGGCGGGCGAGGGCTGGAAGGCCGTGGGGCCCGCGCAGATCGACGAGCACCGCACCGCGCTCCTCGTCCACGCGGACACCCCCGAGCTGCGCCGGCTCGCCGTCCTGGACGCCGTCATCAACAACGGCGACCGCAAGGGCGGGCACCTGCTGCCGGCCCCCGGCGGACGCCTGTACGGCATCGACCACGGGGTGACCTTCCACGTCGACGACAAGCTGCGCACCCTGCTGTGGGGCTGGGCGGGCGAGGAGCTGCCCGCCGAGGCCGCGGGCGTGCTCGACGCGCTCGACCGTTCCCTGGCCCCGGGGGAGCCGCTCGCCACCCGACTGGCGGAACTCCTGACCGGCGCCGAGGTCGCGGCCGTACGCGCCCGCGTGGAGGCCCTGCGCGCCACCGGGCGGCATCCCGAACCCTCGGGGCAGTGGCCCGCGATCCCCTGGCCGCCCGTCTGAGACACCGGTCACACGAGGAGACCGAATAATTTCGGCCACATCCTCGGAGAGGCGCGGACCCCTGGGGGGTATGCACGCGCGTCTCTGACCCGCAAGAGCGCCTAATCGGTCAAGATCCCGGATCCGGTTCGTATCCGGAACACCTGTCCGGTTACGCTCGGGTCATGCATGCCTGGCCCGCTTCTGAGGTCCCCGCCCTTCCCGGCAAGGGCCGCGACCTCCGGATCCACGACACCGCGACCGGCGGGCGAGTGACCCTCGCCCCCGGCCCCGTCGCCCGTATCTACGTCTGCGGCATCACGCCGTACGACGCGACCCACATGGGTCACGCGGCGACCTACAACGCGTTCGACCTCGTTCAGCGCGTGTGGCTCGACACCAAGCGGCAGGTGCACTACGTCCAGAACGTGACGGACGTGGACGACCCGCTCCTGGAGCGCGCGATCCGCGACGGCATCGACTGGGTCGGCCTCGCCGAGCGCGAGACCGCCCTCTTCCGCGAGGACATGACCGCCCTGCGGATGCTGCCCCCGCAGCACTACATCGGCGCGGTCGAGGCCATACCGGGCATCATCCCGCTCGTCGAGCGCCTCCGGGACTCCGGCGCCGCCTACGAGCTCGAGGGCGACATCTACTTCTCCGTCGAGGCGGACCCGCACTTCGGCCAGGTCTCGAACTACGACACCGAGCTGATGCGCCACCTCTCCGCCGAGCGCGGCGGCGACCCGGACCGCCCGGGCAAGAAGAACCCGCTCGACCCGATGCTCTGGATGGCCGCCCGCGAGGGCGAGCCGAGCTGGGACGGCGGCAGCCTCGGCCCCGGCCGCCCCGGCTGGCACATCGAGTGCGTCGCCATCGCCCTCGACCACCTCGGCATGGGCTTCGACGTGCAGGGCGGCGGCTCCGACCTGATCTTCCCGCACCACGAGATGGGCGCCTCCCACGCCCAGACCCTCACGGGCGAGTTCCCCATGGCCAAGGCGTACGTCCACGCCGGCATGGTCGCCCTGCACGGCGAGAAGATGTCGAAGTCCAAGGGCAACCTGGTCTTCGTCTCCCAGCTCCGCCGCGACGGCGTCGACCCGGCCGCCATCCGGCTCGCGCTCCTCTCGCACCGCTACCGCGACGACTGGGAGTGGACCGACCAGGTCCTGGAGACGGCCGTGGAGCGGCTCGGCCGCTGGCGCGCCGCCGTCTCGCGCCCCGACGGCCCGTCCGCCGACGCGCTCGTCGAGGAGCTCCGCGAGGCGCTCTCCGACGACCTCGACACGCCCACCGCGCTCGCCGCGGTCGACCGCTGGGCCGAGCTCCAGACGGCCGGGGGCGGCACGGACGAGTCCGCCCCCGGCCTCGTCTCGCGCGCCGTCGACGCCCTGCTCGGTGTGGCCCTGTAACGAGCAGGACCGCGCAACTCCCTTTCAGGCAACCGCCCTCGGACTTCTCGCCGAAGTCCGAGGGCGGTTCCGTTTTGTCCTGGCGGGCTTGCTCGTTCCTGCGCTAAACAACCTCCATGCAATCATCATCACGCATGAAAGTTGCACTCGCCGGAGCCGTCCTCGGGCTCTTCGCGGCCTTCGCGGGACCCGGCTCCACCGCGTCGGCCACACCCGCCGACACCACCGTCGGCGACGTCACCGGCTTCGCCGCCGACGGATCCGTCTACCGGCTGACCGCCGGCCGCGCCGAGGCCCGCGTCTCCTTCGTCACCGCCGACACCTTCCGCATCGAACTCGCCCCCGACGGGAAGTTCACCGACCCCACCGGCACCGACATCACGCTGCCCCAGGGCCCGCCCCCGGCCACCCGCTGGCGCGACCTCGGCGACCGGTACGAACTCGCCACCGCCAAGGTGACCCTGCGCGCCACCAAGTCCCCGCTGCGCTTCTCGGCCGTACGCGCCGACGGCACCCCGCTCTGGACCGAGACCCAGGGCCTCACCTGGAACCAGGACCGCACCGTCCAGACCCTCGCCCGCGGCGCCGACGAGCAGTTCTACGGCGCCGGCATGCAGAACGGCCGGGGCAACACCTCCCACCGCGGCAAGACCGTCGAGGTCGGCGTCGACTACAACTGGAACGACGGCGGCCACCCCAACTCCGTCCCCTTCTACCTCTCCTCCGCCGGCTACGGCGTCTACCGCAACACCTACGCCCCGGGCACCTACGCCTTCACCGACCCCGTCACCACCAGCGCGAAGGAACAGCGCTTCGACGCCTACTACTTCGCCGGCGACGGGAAGGACGCCCTCAAGGACGTCATAGGCCAGTACACCCGGCTCACCGGCAAGCCCTTCCTGCCGCCCGTGTACGGCCTGGAGATCGGCGACTCCGACTGCTACCTCCACAACGCCAACCGGGGCGAGCGCCGCACCCTCGACGCCCTGAAGGTCGCCGACGGCTACGTCGCGAACGACATGCCCAACGGCTGGATGCTCGTCAACGACGGCTACGGCTGCGGCTACGAGAACCTCGCCGAGACCTCCACCGGCCTCGCCGACCGGAACATGAAGCTCGGCCTGTGGACCGAGGACGGCATCGACAAGCTCGCCGACCAGGTCAAGGCCGGCCAGCGGGTCGCCAAGCTCGACGTCGCCTGGGTCGGCTCCGGCTACAAGTTCGCCCTCGACGGCTGCAAGGACGCCCACGCCGGCATCGAGGCCAACAGCGACGCCCGCGGCTTCACCTGGGCCCCCGAGAGCTGGTCCGGCGCCCAGCGCTGCGGCGTCCAGTGGTCCGGCGACCAGTCCGGCAGCTGGGAGTACATCCGCTGGCAGATCCCCACCTACGCGGGCGCGTCCATGTCCGGACTCGCCTACACCACCGGTGACGTCGACGGCATCTTCGGCGGCAGCGCCAAGACGTACACCCGCGACCTCCAGTGGAAGATGTTCCTGCCCGTCACCATGACCATGGACGGCTGGGCCGCCAACGACAAGCAGCCCTTCCGCTACGGCGAGCCGTACACCTCCATCAACCGCGCCTCGCTCAAGCTGCACGAATCCCTGCTCCCGTACATCTACAGCCACGCCCAGCAGGCCACGAAGACCGGCGTCGGCCTCGCCCGGCCGCTCGCCCTGGAGTACCCGGACGACCCGAAGGCCGCGACCGACGCCGCCAAGTACGAGTTCCTCAGCGGCGAGGACTTCCTCGTCGCCCCCGTCTACCAGGACGCCGTGGAACGCGACGGCATCTATCTGCCGAAGGGCACCTGGATCGACTACTGGAGCGGGCGCACCTACCAGGGCCCCGTCACCGTCGACGACTACAGCGCCCCGCTCGACACCCTGCCCCTCTTCGTACGGGCCGGGGCGGCCGTGCCCATGTGGCCCGGCTCCATCCGCTCGTACCGGGACCGCGCCCCCGGCGACCCGATCGCCTGGGACGTCTACCCGCAGGGCAGCTCCTCCTTCGAGCTGTACGAGGACGACGGCGTCACCCGCGAGCACCGCACCGGGAAGTACGCCACCCAGCGCGCCGAGGTCGGCGCCCCGCGGTCCGGCCCCGGCGACGTCACCGTCCGCCTGGGCGCCAGCACCGGCTCGTACACCGGCAAGCCGGCCGCCCGGCCGTACGCCTTCACCGTCCACACCGGCGACGCCCCCGGCGCGGTGAAGCTCGACGGCCGCCCGCTGCCCGCCCTCACCTCCCGCGCCGCCCTCGACGCGGCCACCGAGGGCTGGTGGTACGACCGCGACGACCGCGGGGGAGTGGTGCGGGTCAAGACCGCGGCCCGGTCCACCGACCGCGCCTTCGAGCTGCGGCTGACCGACACCAGCGCCGTCGGCGGCGCCGTCCCCGGCGCCTCCGCCGTCCTCGCCGCCCCCACCGGGCAGGAGCTCGGCGCAGGCACCCCCGGCACCGTCGCCGTGGACGTCACCGCGGGCACCCGGGACGCCACCGACGTACGGGTCTCCCTGGACGCCCCGGCGGGCTGGCAGGTCACCCCGGCCGCCCCGATCGCCCGCGTCCCGGCCGGCACCACCCGCCGGGTCGAGGTCGCCGTCACCCCGGCGGCGGACGCGAAGCCCGGCGAGGCCACCCTCACCGCGACCGCCCGCCACCGCGCCGCGGGCACCGACCGCACGGCCGTCCAGCGCTTCGCGCTCGGCGTGATGCCCCCGGCGCCGACCGCCGACGCCTGGGCGAGCGACCTCGCCTGGCTGCGCGCCACCAACGGCTGGGGACCGCCCGAGCGCGACCGCTCCAACGGCGAGTCCGGCGCCGCCGACGGCCACACCCTCACCCTGGCCGGACAGACCTACGAGAAGGGCATCGGCGCCCACGCCGACTCCGACATCGAGGTCTACCTCGGCGGCCGCTGCACCGCCTTCACCGCCGACGTCGGCATCGACGACGAGATCAACGGCTACGGGGACGTGGCCTTCTCCGTCGAGGCCGACGGCCGGGTCCTGTGGACCTCGCCCCGGCTCACCGGCGCCTCCGCGACCCTGCCCGTGAACGTCGACGTGACCGGAGCCCGGCACGTCCGGCTGAGGATCACGGACACCAACGGGTCGAAGAGCGGCGACCACGGCGACTGGGCGGCGGCCCGGTTCAGCTGCGCCTGACGCGCGCCGGCAGGGCGGGATTCGGTCAACTGCCCTGCCGGCGGCTCCTGTTGTGATGAGGTGGGAGTGCCATCGACCAGTTGTACGAAAGGGCACTCAGTGCAGCATCACCTCGCACGCAGAGGCTTCCTGGGAGCCGCCGTCGCCCTCGGCGCGGCGGCCCTCACCACTCCCCTCGCCGCAGGCACCGCGCACGCGGCCGAGCCCGGCGGGCGGTGGCCCACCGGCTTCCCCCTCCCGAGGGGCTTCCAGCCGGAGGGCGTCGCCATCGGGCACAGCCCGTTCGCGTACTTCGGCTCCCTCGCCGACGGCTCCGTCTACCGCGTCTCGCTGGCCACCGGCGAGGGCCGGATCATCCACGGAGGGCTCGGCTTGGAGCGCTCCACCGTCGGACTCAAGATCGACCGGTCCGAGCGGCGGCTCTTCCTCGCCGGCGGCTGGAGCCGGGAGATCCGCGTCGTCGACGCCCGCACCGGCGCGCTCCTGCGCGACTTCACCGGACTCGGCGCCGAGAACACCATGGTCAACGACGTCGTCCTCACCCCGGACGCGGCCTGGTTCACGGACTCCTTCCAGCCGCAGCTCTACCGGCTGGCCCTCGACCGCACCGGCGAGCCCGCGGACGAGGTCACCGTCCTCCCGCTCGGCGGCGACTGGACGCAGGGCCCCGACTTCACCGCCAACGGCATCGAGCGGACCCCCGACGGCCAGGCCCTGCTCGTGGTCAACGTCCACCAGGACGGCGGCGCGCTCCTGCGCGTCGACCCGCGCACCGGCACCGCCCGCACGGTCGACCTCGGCGGCCTGAAGATCCCGAACGGCGACGGGATGCTGCTCCTCGGCCGCGACCTGTACATCGTCCAGCAGGCGGTCAACCAGATCGACGTCGTCCGGCTCGACGCGAGCGGCACGCGCGGCACCCCGATCGCCCGGATCACCGACCCGGACCGGTTCCACGTCCCGACCACGGCGGCCGCCTGGGGCGACCGGATCTACCTGCCCAACGCGCGCTTCGGCCTGGACCCGGACCCCACGGTGGCGGAGTACGACGTGGTCTCCGTGCCCAGGGTCTGAACGCGGACGGGAGGGGCGGCCGCGCCACCCCTCCCGTACCCGCTACTCCTCGGTGTCGCCGTCCTCGCCCTCCGGGGCGTCCGACGGCGGCTCCGCTCCCGGGACCGACTCGGGCCCCGGCTGCTCCGGCTTCGGCGGGCGGGTCCGGCCGCTCCCCGCGTCCCGCAGGAAGTCGCCGCCCTCCGTCGCCACCCCCGGACCGGAGCCCGGCCCCGCGCCCGGCTCGCGCCGCCGCAGATACCGCTCGAACTCGCGGGCGATCGCCTCGCCCGAGGCCTCCGGCAGCTCCGCCGTGTCCCGCGCCTCCTCCAGGGTCTGCACGTACTCGGCGACCTCGCTGTCCTCGGCGGCCAGCTGGTCCACGCCCAGCTGCCAGGCCCGCGCGTCCTCCGGCAGCTCGCCCAGCGGGATGCGCAGCCCGATCAGGTCCTCCAGGCGGTTGAGGAGCGCCAGGGTCGCCTTCGGGTTCGGCGGCTGCGACACGTAGTGCGGCACCGCCGCCCACAGGCTCACCGCCGGCACGCCCGCGTGCGTGCACGCCTCCTGGAGGATGCCCACGATGCCCGTCGGGCCCTCGTACCGGGTCTCCTCCAGGTCCATCGTCCGCGCCAGGTCAGGATCGGAGGTCACCCCGCTGACCGGGACCGGCCGGGTGTGCGGGGTGTCCCCGAGCAGGGCGCCCAGGATCACCACCATCTCCACGCCCAGCTCGTGCGCGAAGCCGAGCAGCTCGTTGCAGAACGAGCGCCAGCGCATCGAGGGCTCGATCCCGCGCACGAGCACCAGGTCGCGGGGCTTGTCGCCGCCGACCCTGACCACCGAGAGCCGGGTCGTCGGCCAGGTGATCTTTCTGACCCCGTTGTCCAGGAAGACCGTGGGGCGGTTGACCTGGAAGTCGTAGTAGTCCTCGGCGTCGAGCGCCGCGAACACCTCGCCCTTCCACTCCCGGTCGAGATGGGCGACCGCGGTGGAGGCGGCGTCGCCGGCGTCGTTCCAGCCCTCGAACGCGGCCACCATGACCGGGTCGATCAGCTCGGGCACCCCCTCGAGCTCGATCACCCAGCGCCTCCTTATTCGAAGTTCCTGTCGTACGGCCCCACCTTACGGCTTTCCGGCGGGCCGCCCGCAGTCCCCGGACATCCCCGAAAACCCGTGCGGCCTTGATCGACTACCCAGGAACTCGCCTCCGCACACGGCGGAGTCACTCCTCCCACAGCGTGCTGGGCGCCTCCCTCCGCACGACGGGCGCGATCTCCTCGGCGAAACGCTGGAGCGTCTCGGTCTGCTCGGCCGTCGACTGGCCGAAGGTGTCGACCGTGATCGACTGCAGATCGTGCCCGTAGTGCTCGTGGTAGCCGAGGATCTTGTCGATGATCTGCTGCGGCGAGCCGATCAGCTGGGGGCCGTCGGCGATCGCGTCCTCGATCGTCCGGAACGGCGTGTTGTATCCGGCCTTGCCCTCCAGGTGCGGCTTGAAGCTCTGCCTCACCTTCGCCTCGTACAGCTCCTTGTACCGGCTCACCGCCTGCTCGGCGGTGTCGGCGATGAGCAGCCCCCCGGAACCGGCCGCCACGCGCGCGTGGGCCGGATCGTGCCCGTACTCCTCGAACTTCTCGCGGTAGTGGGCGATGAGCCTCGCGTACGCCTCGCGCGGCTGGATCGCGTTGGCGGTGAACAGCGGATCACCGTGCTTGGCCGCGAGCTCGGGGGAGTTGAGGCTGGTGGCCGAGCCGTGCCAGACGCGGGGCGGACCGGCGTACGGCCGCGGGACCGTGGTCACGTTCTTCAGCGGGGGACGGAACTCGCCCTCCCAGTCGACGCCCTCCTCCGTCCAGAGGCGGCGCAGCAGCTCGTACTTCTCCTTCTGGAGGTCCCACTGCCGCTCCTCGTCCAGGCCGAAGAGGTCGAAGTGGCCGGCCTCGGCGCCCTTGCCGACGACGAGTTCGAGCCGGCCCCGGGAGAGCTGGTCGAGCGTCGCGTAGTCCTCGGCGACCCGGACCGGGTCGAGGATCGCGACCACGGTCACGCCGGTGAGCAGCCGGATCCGGCTGGTGCGGGCGGCCAGCGCGGCGAGCAGCACGGTCGGGGACGAGGAGAGGAACGCGCCCGCGTGCCGCTCGCCGACCGCGTAGGCGTCGAAGCCGAGCCGTTCGGCGGTCTCGCCGAGCGTGACGACCTGCTCCAGCCGGTCGGCGGCGGACAGCAGTTCGCCGGTGAGCGGGTGCGGGGAGTGGTGGACGATCGAGAGCACCTGAAACTTCATGCCCCCACTCTGCGCGCCGAGTGTTGCGGGAGTGTGGACGGCGCATGGCACGCCTCAGGGGCGGCCCTCGGAGAGGAACCGCCCCTGGGTGTACGGGACTTACTTCTGCAGCATCGCCTCGACACCGGCGCGGACCTCGTCCGTCGCGAGGCCGCGGATGGTCAGCGTCGTACGGCGGCGCAGCACGTCGTCCGCCGTCTCGGCCCACTCGTGGTCGCGGGCGTAGGCGACCTGCGCCCAGATCTCCGGGGCGTCCGGGTGGATCCGGCGGGCCAGCTCGGGGTTCTCGTTCGCCATGCGGGCGATGTCGAAGGAGAGCGAGCCGTAGTGCGTGGCCAGGTGCTTGGCGGTGTCGGCGGCCATGCGGGGGCCGGGGGCCGGGCCGTCGACGAGCAGCCGGTGGGCGACCGCGTTCGGGTTGGCTATGCCGGGCAGCGGCAGCCGCTTCGGCAGCGCCGACACCGGCTCGTAGTCCTCGCCGAGCGGGTGGCCCGGCAGCGACTCCAGCTTCTTCATGACCGTGCGGCCGATGTGGCGGAAGGTCGTCCACTTGCCGCCGGCCACCGACAGCATCCCGCCGCGGCCCTCGGTGACGACCGTCTCGCGCTTGGCCTTGGAGGTGTCGCCGGGACCGCCCGGGAGCACCCGCAGGCCGGCGAAGGAGTACGTGATCAGGTCGCGCGAGAGCTGCTGGTCGCGGATGGAGAAGGCGGCCTCGTCCAGGATCTGGGCGGTGTCCTTCTCGGTGACCTCGACCTGGCCGGGGTCGCCCTCGTACTCCTCGTCGGTGGTGCCGAGGAGCAGCATGTCCTCCCAGGGGAGGGCGAAGGTGATGCGGTACTTGTCGATTGGGGTGGCCAGCGCGGCCTTCCACGGCGAGGTCCGCTTGAGGACCAGGTGCGCGCCCTTGGAGAGGCGGATGGAGGGGGCCGCGTTGGGGTCCTCCATCTTGCGCAGGTGGTCGACCCACGGGCCGGTCGCGTTGAGCACGAGGCGGGCGTCCACGCCGAACTCGTCGCCGGTGGTGCGGTCCTTCAGCTCCGCGCCGGTGACGCGGCCGCGGGTGAAGCGCAGCCCGGTGACCTCGGCGTGGTTGAGGACGGTGGCGCCGGCGTCGACGGCGGCGCGGACCGTCATCAGCGCCATGCGGGCGTCGTTCATCTGGTCGTCGCCGTAGACGGCGACGGCCTTCAGGTTGTCGGTGCGCAGCTCCGGCACGTCCTGGGCGGCCTTGGCGGGGGAGAGCAGGTGCCCGACGCCGTCGCCGAAGGCCGAGAGGGCGGAGTACGCGAAGACCCCGGCGCCCAGCTTGGCGGCGCCGTGCGGGCCGCCCTTGTAGACGGGCAGGTAGAAGGTGAGCGGGTTGGCGAGGTGCGGTGCCACCTGGCGCGAGACCGCACGCCGCTCGAAGTGGTTCTCCGCGACCAGCTTCACCGCGCCGGTCTGCAGGTAGCGCAGGCCGCCGTGGAGGAGCTTGGAGGAGGCGGAGGAGGTGGCGCCGGCGAAGTCGCCGGCGTCCACCAGGGCCACCCGCAGGCCCGACTGCGCGGCGTGCCAGGCGGTGGAGATGCCCAGGATGCCGCCGCCGATCACCAGGAGGTCGTACGTCGCCTTGGAAAGCTGTTCCCGGGTCTCGGCGCGACTCGGCAGGGAACCGGCGGCCGGGTGCGTCCCCAGGGCAGGGACGCTCTGCAGGGTGGTCATCTCGTCTTACTCCTCGTCCTCGATCCAGCCCATGGTCCGCTCGACGGCCTTGAGCCAGCTCTTGTACTCGCGGTCACGCTTGTCGGCGTCCATGCGAGGGGTCCATTCCGCCGCCCGGCGCCAGTTGGCGCGCAGCGCGTCGGTGTCCGGCCAGAAGCCGACGGCCAGGCCGGCGGCGTAGGCGGCGCCGAGGCAGGTGGTCTCGGCGACCATCGGACGCACGACGGGCGCGTCCAGGAAGTCCGAGAGGGTCTGCATCAGCAGGTTGTTGGAGGTCATGCCGCCGTCGACCTTGAGCGCGGTCAGCTCGACGCCGGAGTCCTTCGTCATGGCGTCGGTGATCTCGCGGGTCTGCCAGGCGGTGGCCTCGAGAACGGCGCGGGCGATGTGCGCCTTGGTGACGTACCGGGTGAGACCGGCGATGACACCGCGCGCGTCGGAGCGCCAGTACGGGGCGAACAGGCCGGAGAAGGCCGGCACGAAGTAGGCGCCGCCGTTGTCCTCGACCGAGGACGCGAGGGTCTCGATCTCGGCGGCGGACTTGATCAGGCCCATCTGGTCGCGCATCCACTGCACCAGCGAACCGGTGACGGCGATCGAGCCCTCCAGGGCGTAGACCGGCTTGGCGTCGCCGATCTGGTAGCCGACCGTGGTCAGCAGGCCGCTGTAGGAGTTGATGATCTTGTCGCCGGTGTTCATCAGCATGAAGGTGCCGGTGCCGTACGTGGACTTGGCCTCGCCCTCGGCGAAACACGTCTGGCCGAACAGGGCGGCCTGCTGGTCGCCGAGCGCGGAGGCGACCGGGACGCCGTCGAGGACGCCGCCCTTGACCGTGCCGTACACCTCGGCGGAGGAGCGGATCTCCGGCAGCACGGCGGCCGGGATCTCCATGGACTGCAGGATCTTCTCGTCCCAGGCCATGGTGTGGAGGTTCATCAGCATGGTGCGGGAGGCGTTGGTGACGTCGGTGACGTGGTGGCCGCCGTCGACGCCGCCCGTGAGGTTCCAGATGACCCAGGAGTCCATGGTGCCGAAGAGGATGTCGCCGCGCTCGGCGCGCTCGCGCAGGCCATCGACGTTGTCGAGCAGCCAGCGGACCTTCGGGCCGGAGAAGTAGCTCGCGAGCGGGAGGCCGGTCTCGCGGCGGAAGCGGTCCTGGCCGACGTTGCGGCCGAGCTCCTTGCAGAGGGCGTCGGTGCGGGTGTCCTGCCAGACGAGGGCGTTGTGGACGGGCTCACCGGTGTTCTTGTCCCAGAGCAGCGTGGTCTCGCGCTGGTTGGTGATGCCGATGGCCTTGACGTCGGCGGCGGTGATCTCCGCCTTGGCCAGGGCGCCGGCGACGACCTCCTGGACGTTGGCCCAGATCTCGGCGGCGTCGTGCTCGACCCAGCCGGGCTTCGGGAAGATCTGCTCGTGCTCCTTCTGGTCGACCGAGACGATCCGGCCGTCCTTGTCGAAGACGATGCAGCGGGAGGAGGTGGTGCCCTGGTCGATGGCCGCGATGAACGGGCCGGAGGTGTGTGCGTCGGTCACGGTGTGCTCCTGGGGAAGTCTGGGAGAAGGACGGCTCAGGCGAACGCGATGTTGTAGATACCCGCGGCGATGGCTCCACCGATCAGCGGACCGGCGACCGGGATCCAGGCGTAGCTCCAGTCGGAGCCGCCCTTGTTCGGCAGCGGGAGCAGGGCGTGCACGATGCGCGGGCCGAGGTCACGGGCCGGGTTGATGGCGTAACCGGTCGGGCCGCCCAGCGAGAGGCCGATGGAGACCACGACGAACGCGGTGATCAGGGCGCCGATGACGCCGAGTCCCTTGCCGCTGTCGTTGAGGCCCTGGGTGAGCACGGCCAGGACGAGCACGACGGTGCCGATGATCTCGGTGACCAGGTTCTGCCAGGTGTTACGGATCTCGGGACCCGTGGAGAAGACGCCGAGCACCGGGCCGGGGCCCTCCACCGGCTTCTCGCCGACGGTCTCCGGGTCCGTGAGGTGGGCCTGGAACTGGCCGTAGTAGGCCAGCCAGACCAGCGCCGCGCCGATCATCGCGCCGAGCATCTGGCCGGCGATGTAGACGGGGACGTCACTCCAGTCCCCGGTCTTGATCGCGATTCCGACCGTGACGGCGGGGTTCAGATGGGCCCCCGAGAGGGAAGCGGTCATGTAGACCGCCGTCATGACGGCGAAGCCCCACCCGAAGGTGATCGCGAGCCAGCCCGCGTTGCGGGCCTTGGAGCTCTTGAGCGTGACGGCGGCGCACACACCGCCGCCGAGCAAGATGAGAACGGCGGTACCGATGGTCTCGCCGAGGAAGATGTCGGAGCTGGACACCCGCGACTCCTTTGTCCTTCGTCCAGGGGAAGGCGAACCCCGGGTCCCTCCGGTGGTCCGCGCCCTCGTGTTGAGGGCGTTTCCGGCCCTTGGCACTGCCACACCTTAGCGCGTATTGCCGGTAGGTGTTCGACAATGCCGACCGATGAACGGAAGTTTTGCCCCCGGGTTAACAGCGCGTCAAGGGTCTGGGAAGTGAAAAACCCGCCGATAACGCGATCGTTACCGGCGGGTTCGGTTCAGTTGTACGGGCTGCCGCACGCGGTCGTACGGAGGGTGGTCGGGCGCCGCCCCCGCGACCCGTCAGAAGCGGCCGGCCCCCAGGTCCCGGGAGACCGCGCGGGCGCAGTCCCGCACCGCGGCCACCAGCTCCGGACGCAGCTCCCCGCCCGGGCAGACCCGCTCCACGGCACCGGTGACCGCCACCGCGCCCACCGGCATCCGCCGCCGGTCGTGGATCGGCGCCGCCACCGACGCCACGCCCTCCCAGGTCTCCTCCACGTCCGCCGCCCAGCCCCGGGCCCGCGTCATGTCGAGCAGTGCCTCGAAGTCGCCGAGCGCCGTGGTCGTCCGGGGCGTGAACGCCTCCCGCTCGACCTCCACCACCTCGCTGTGCGCCACCGGGTCGTACGCCGAGAGGACCTTGCCGAGCGCCGTGGAGTGCAGCGGCTGCATGGCCCCCACCTCCAGGACCTGCCGGCTGTCGTCCGGCCGGAAGACGTGGTGCACGATCAGCACGCCCCGCTGGTGCAGCACCCCCAGGTGCACGCTCTCGCCGCTGGACCGCGCCAGGTCGTCCGTCCAGACCAGGGCGCGCGCCCGCAGCTCGTGCACGTCCAGATAGCTGTTGCCCAGGCGCAGCAGCTCCGCGCCCAGCTGATAGCGGCCCGAGGCCGCGTCCTGCTCCACGAAGCCCTCCGCCTGGAGGGTGCGCAGGATGCCGTGGGCCGTGCCCTTGGCGAGTCCGAGCGAGGACGCGATGTCGGACAGGCCGAGTCGGCGCTCGCCGCCCGCGAGCAGTCGCAGCATGGCCGCCGCCCTCTCCAGCGACTGGATGTTCTTCGCCATCGCCCGGCCCCTCACCCTTCTTACGTTGTTCGACAATGCTGAACACTATCGGTCGATGCCGACCTCACGTCACACCACACAGTGTCGGCCAAGGAGGGCAGGACCGGGAGTCCCCGCACACAGGATGCCGTCCGGCCCGTGGGACACCGGGTCCACCCCGGCTCAAGCGCGGTTACGCTGGGCCCGTGCACCCTCCCCCGAGAGTGCAAAGCCGACAGCCGTCGCATCCCAGGGAGCTCATCCATGGCCTCGTTGCCGACCCCGTCCGCCGACAGCCGCAACCGCGCCGCCACCCTCCGCGAGGCCCTCGCCAGCCGAGTGGTCGTCGCCGACGGAGCCATGGGCACCATGCTCCAGGCCCAGGACCCCACCCTCGAGGACTTCCAGAACCTCGAAGGATGCAACGAGATCCTGAACGTCACGCGGCCCGACATCGTCCGCTCGGTCCACGAGGCGTACTTCGAGGTCGGCGTCGACTGCGTCGAGACCAACACGTTCGGTTCCAACCACTCCGCCGCGGGCGAGTACGAGATCGCCGACCGGATCTTCGAGCTCTCCGAGGCCGGCGCCCGGATCGCCCGCGAGGTCGCCGACGAGTTCGGCGCCAAGGACGACCGCCAGCGCTGGGTGCTCGGCTCGATCGGCCCCGGCACCAAGCTGCCCTCGCTCGGCCACATCGCGTACGACGTGCTCCGCGACGGCTACCAGCAGAACGCCGAGGGCCTCCTCGCCGGCGGTGCCGACGCCCTGATCGTGGAGACGACCCAGGACCTGCTGCAGACCAAGTCCAGCCTCGTCGGCGCGCGCCGCGCGATGGACGCCCTCGGCGTGGACGTCCCGCTGATCTGTTCGCTCGCCTTCGAGACCACCGGCGTCATGCTCCTCGGCTCCGAGATCGGCGCCGCGCTCACCGCCCTGGAGCCCCTCGGCATCGACCTGATCGGCCTGAACTGCTCGACCGGCCCGGCCGAGATGAGCGAGCACCTGCGCTACCTCGCCCGCCACTCCCGTACGCCCCTCATGTGCATGCCGAACGCCGGCCTGCCCGTGCTCACCAAGGACGGCGCGTACTTCCCGCTCACGGCCTCCGAGATGGCCGACGCGCAGGAGAACTTCGTCCGCGACTACGGCCTGTCCCTCGTCGGCGGCTGCTGCGGCTCGACGCCCGAGCACCTGCGCCAGGTCGTCGAGCGGGTCCAGGGCCTCACCCCGCCCGAGCGCTCCCCGCGCCCCGAGCCGGGCGCCGCCTCCCTCTACCAGACCGTGCCCTTCCGACAGGACACCTCGTACCTGGCGATCGGCGAGCGCACCAACGCCAACGGCTCGAAGAAGTTCCGCGAGGCCATGCTCGAAGGCCGCTGGGACGACTGCGTGGAGATGGCCCGCGACCAGATCCGCGAGGGCGCGCACATGCTCGACCTCTGCGTCGACTACGTGGGCCGCGACGGCGTCGCCGACATGGAGGAGCTCGCCGGCCGCTTCGCCACCGCCTCCACCCTGCCGATCGTCCTCGACTCCACCGAGGTGGACGTCCTGCGCGCCGGCCTGGAGAAGCTCGGCGGCCGCGCCGTCATCAACTCCGTCAACTACGAGGACGGCGACGGACCCGAGTCCCGCTTCGCGAAGGTCACCCGGCTGGCCCAGGAGCACGGCGCCGCCCTCATCGCCCTGACCATCGACGAGGAGGGCCAGGCCCGTACCGCCGAGCACAAGGTCGCCGTCGCCGAGCGCCTCATCGAGGACCTCACGGGCAACTGGGGCATCGACGAGTCGGACATCCTCATCGACACCCTGACCTTCACCATCTGCACGGGCCAGGAGGAGTCGCGCAAGGACGGCATCGCCACCATCGAGGCGATCCGCGAGCTCAAGCGCCGCCACCCGGACGTCCAGACCACGCTGGGCCTCTCCAACATCTCCTTCGGCCTCAACCCGGCCGCCCGCATCCTGCTGAACTCGGTCTTCCTCGACGAGTGCGTCAAGGCGGGTCTGGACTCGGCGATCGTCCACGCGTCGAAGATCCTGCCCATCGCCCGCTTCGACGAGGAGCAGGTGACCACCGCCCTCGACCTGATCTACGACCGGCGCGCCGAGGGCTACGACCCGCTGCAGAAGCTGATGGCCCTCTTCGAGGGCGCCACCACCAAGTCGATGAAGGCCGGCAAGACCGAGGAGCTCCTCGCCCTGCCGCTGGACGAGCGCCTCAAGCGCCGGATCGTCGACGGCGAGAAGAACGGCCTGGAGGCCGACCTCGACGAGGCCCTGACCACCCGCCCGGCCCTCGACATCGTCAACGAGACCCTCCTCGACGGCATGAAGACCGTCGGCGAGCTCTTCGGCTCCGGCCAGATGCAGCTGCCGTTCGTGCTCCAGTCCGCCGAGGTCATGAAGACGGCCGTCGCCTACCTCGAACCGCACATGGAGAAGTCCGACGCGGACGGGAAGGGCACCATCGTCCTCGCCACCGTCCGCGGCGACGTCCACGACATCGGCAAGAACCTCGTCGACATCATCCTCTCCAACAACGGCTACAACGTCGTCAACATCGGCATCAAGCAGCCGGTCTCCGCGATCCTCGAAGCCGCCGAGGAGCACAACGCCGACGTCATCGGCATGTCCGGCCTCCTCGTGAAGTCCACCGTGATCATGAAGGAGAACCTGGAGGAGCTGAACGCCCGCGAGCTGGCCGCCAAGTACCCCGTGATCCTCGGCGGCGCCGCCCTGACCAGGGCGTACGTCGAGCAGGACCTCCACGAGATCTACCAGGGCGAGGTCCGCTACGCCCGCGACGCCTTCGAGGGCCTGCGCCTCATGGACGCCCTCATCGGCGTCAAGCGCGGCGTCCCCGGAGCCGCGCTCCCCGAGCTCAAGCAGCGCCGGGTCGCCAAGACCGCCACCGCCGCCGCCCTCAAGGTCGACGAGCCCGAGCCCGGCGGCCGCTCCGACGTGGCCACCGACAACCCGGTGCCGACCCCGCCCTTCTGGGGCACCCGCGTCGTCAAGGGCATCCCGCTGAAGGACTACGCGTCCTGGCTCGACGAGGGCGCCCTCTTCAAGGGCCAGTGGGGCCTCAAGCAGAACCGGGCCGGCGACGGGCCGGCGTACGAGGAGCTCGTCGAGACCGAGGGCCGGCCCCGGCTGCGCGGCTGGCTGGAGCGCCTCCACACCGAGAACCTCCTGGAGGCGGCCGTCGTCCACGGCTACTTCCCCTGCGTCTCCAAGGGCGACGACCTGATCATCCTGGACGAGGCGGGCAACGAGCGGACCCGGTTCACCTTCCCGCGCCAGCGCCGCGGCCGCCGCCTCTGCCTCGCGGACTTCTTCCGCCCGGAGGAGTCCGGCGAGACCGACGTCGTCGGCCTCCAGGTCGTCACCGTCGGCTCGAAGATCGGCGAGGCCACGGCCAAGCTCTTCGAGTCCGACTCCTACCGCGACTACCTGGAGCTGCACGGCCTCTCCGTCCAGCTCGCCGAGGCCCTCGCCGAGTACTGGCACGCCCGCGTCCGCGCCGAGCTCGGCTTCGGCGGCGAGGACCCCGAGAACGTCGAGGACATGTTCGACCTCAAGTACCGGGGCGCCCGCTTCTCGCTGGGCTACGGCGCCTGCCCGGACCTGGAGGACCGCGCGAAGATCGCGGACCTGCTCCAGCCGGAGCGGATCGGCGTCCACCTCTCCGAGGAGTTCCAGCTCCACCCCGAGCAGTCCACCGACGCCATCGTCATCCACCACCCCGAGGCGAAGTACTTCAACGCACGGTGACCGCGCGGTGACGTCGCGGGGTAAATACGCGCTTTCTCGTTGATCGCGACGTACACTTGTCGGTCCAGTGCAGGCCGGTCCTCCTCCCCGTACCGGGGAGGAGGACCGGCCTTCTCGTCCCTCCATGGAGGTGTGCCGGATGACCAGTACGGTCCCCGCGTCCCTGTTCCGCACGAACGGCAGCTCCGCCCTGCAGGCGGTCTTCCTCGACATGGACGGGACCCTCGTCGACACGGAGGGGTTCTGGTGGGACGCCGAGGTCGAGGTCTTCGCGGACCTCGGACACCGACTGGACGAGGCCTGGCGGGACGTCGTCGTCGGCGGCCCGATGACCCGCAGCGCGGGCTACCTCATCGAGTCCACCGGCGCCGACATCACCCTCGAAGAGCTGACCGTCCTGCTCAACGAGAAGTTCGAGCAGCGCATCTCCCGGGGCGTCCCCCTCATGCCCGGCGCCGAGCGGCTGCTCGCCGAGCTGGCCCGGCACTCCATCCCCACCGCCCTGGTCTCCGCCTCGCACCGGCGGATCATCGACAAGGTCCTCGCCTCGCTCGGCCGCGACCGCTTCGCCCTCACCGTCGCCGGCGACGAGGTCGCCCGCACCAAGCCGCACCCCGAGCCCTATCTGACGGCCGCCCACGGCGTCGGGGCCGACCCCGTGCTCTGCGCCGTCATCGAGGACACCGCGACCGGTGTGGCGGCCGCCGAGGCGGCGGGCTGCCGGGTCGTCGCGGTGCCCTCCGTCGCCCCGATCGCGCCCTCCCCGGGCCGGGTCGTCGTGCGTTCCCTCGAAGAGGTCGACGTGCCGTTCCTGCGGACCTTGGTCACGGGAATTTGAGCTTTATCTGAGGAAGGCGATCCGGCTAAAGCGAGCGGGCCATTCACCGAAAAGCACCCACGTGACCTTGGTCACTCAGAGTGCCGGACGGCGGGTGGCCCGTTCGCGTTCCGTGTCTCAAAAGCGGATGTTCCGGTGCCCCCTGTGTCCCGATTGGGTAAGCGGCGTCCGCAACGTCCGGCGCATGGTTATCGGGTCCGACGCATCCATGATCACTCTTCGATTACGGCCCTGTACGGCCCCGGTCAAGGGATACCGGCGCCGCCCACTAATCTTTCGCGAGTACTTCGCCGCATAACCGCGTGCACCGGCGCATACCCAAGTCGCCGTGAACACAGGACCGATCGCAACACCCGGCCCGATCGCTCCCGCCCCGACCGGGCGGCAGGCGGCGGAGTTCTGTTGACCGCTGTATCCCAGTGCCGGATGAGGAGATCGTCCCTGATGAACCGCAAGACCCTGGTGCTGCCGGCCGTGGCCGGACTGCTCGCCCCCCTGCTCGCCGCCTGTGGCGGAGCGGAGGAAGGCAGAGCGATCGTCGTCGGCACCACGGACCAGTTCATCGCCACGCAGGACGCCCCCGCCCCGCTGGACCCGGCCTTCGCCTACGACACCGGCGCCTGGAACATCCTGCGCCAGACCGTCCAGACGCTCCTGCACGTGCCCCGCGGCGGCGGCGAGCCCGTCCCCGAGGCGGCCCAGACCTGCGGCTTCTCCGACAAGGCCAGCGAGAGCTACCGCTGCACGCTCCGCTCCGGCCTCACCTTCGCCGACGGCACCCCCATCACCGCCGAGGACGTCAAGTACTCCATCGAGCGCGTCCTGAAGATCAAGTCGGACAACGGTACGGCCGCCCTCCTCTCGAACATCGACACCGTCGAGACCCAGGGCACCGACGGCATCGTCTTCCACCTGAAGACCCCCGACGCCACCTTCCCGTACAAGCTCTCCACCCCCGTCGCCGGCATCCTCAGCAAGGACAAGTACGCCGCCGACAAGCTCCGCGACGGCTTCGACGTCGACGGCTCGGGCCCGTACACCATGAAGGTCGAGCGCGAGGGCGACAAGGTCACCCGCTTCGTCTTCACCAAGAACCCGTCCTACAAGGGCGACATCACCCTGCGCAACGACAAGGTCGAGCTGCGCCCCTTCGCCGACGCCGAGGCCATGGGCACGGCCCTGGAGCGCGACGACATCGACATGATGGCCCGCTCCCTGTCGCAGAAGCAGATCAAGGACCTCACCGAGACGCCCAAGGACAACATCCGCGTCACCGAGGTCCCCGGCCTGGAGATCCGCTACCTCGGCTTCAACACCAAGGCCCCCTCGGTCGAGGAGAAGGCCGTACGCCAGGCCATGGCCGCCGTCGTCGACCGAGGCGCCCTCGTCAACCTCGTCTACGGCCCCACCGCCGAGCCGCTCTACTCGCTGATCCCCTCCAGCATCACCGGCCACGCCACCCCGTTCTTCGACCAGTACGGCGAGCCCGACCCCGCCCGCGCCGCCAAGATCCTCAAGGACGCCGGCATCAAGACCCCGGTCAAGGTGACGCTCAACTACACCACCGACCACTACGGCGCCGAGACCGCCCAGGAGTTCGAGGCCCTCCGGAAGCAGCTCGTCGCCAGCGAGCTCTTCGACGCCACCGTCAAGGGCGCAGAGTGGTCCCGCTTCCGCACCGAGCAGAAGCGCGGCGACTACGCCGTCTACGGCCTCGGCTGGTTCCCGGACTACCCGGACCCCGACAACTACATCGCGCCGTTCCTCGACAGCGACAACTTCCTCAACACCCCCTACGTGAACAAGACCGTCCGCGAGAAGCTCATCCCGCGCTCGCGCCGCCAGGCCGACCGCAACGCGGCGACCCCCGTCTACGCGCAGATCCAGAAGATCGTCGCCGAGGACGTCCCCGTCCTGCCCCTGTGGCAGGGCAAGCAGTACGTCGCCTCCCGCGACGACCTCAACGGAGTCGAGTACGCGCTCAACACCTCCTCCGACCTGCTCCTGTGGGAACTGGGCCGCGGCACCGCCTGACCCCTTCGTTGTCCCGGCCGCGCACCAACGCGCGGCCGGCCTGACAAGAGATCAAGAGGCAAGTTCTGTGAAGGCACACAACAAGTGGCTGACGGCCCCCCTCGCCGCGGGCCTGTCCGCCGCCCTCCTCAGCGGCTGCGGCACCGAGCAGGGAAGCGGCTCCGGAAGCCCCGAGGGCGGGGTCCGCGTCGGCATGTCCGACGAGATCCTCGCCACCGACCCGGCGGCCGGCTACGACCCCGGCTCCTGGCTGCTGTTCAACAACGTCTTCCAGTCCCTCCTCTCCTTCCCGAAGGGCGGCTCCGCGCCCGAGCCCGAGGCCGCCGACGAGTGCGGCTTCTCCGCGGGCAGCAAGGTCTACACCTGCACCCTCCGCGACGGCCTCACCTTCTCCAACGGCAACAAGCTCACCTCGGAGGACGTCAAGTTCTCCTTCGAGCGCGCCCTGAAGATCGCCGACCCCTCCGGCCCGGCGCCGCTGCTCTCCACCATCGACAAGATCGAGACCCCGGACGAGCGGACCGTCGTCTTCCGCCTGAAGGTCCCGGACGCCTCCTTCCCCAGCAAGATCGCCTCCGGCGCGGGCTCCATCGTCGACCACCGCGACTACCCGGCGGACGCCCTGCGCACCGACGGCAAGGCCACCGGCTCCGGCCCGTACAAGCTGGACTCCCTCAGCGACAGCGAGGCCACCTTCTCGGCCAACCCCGGCTACAAGGGCAACGCCAAGCTGAAGAACGGCTCGGTCACCCTCAAGCTCTACCGCGGCGACCGCACCGCCCTCTCCAAGGCCTTCACCGACGGCGACGTCGACGTCGCCTACCGAGGCCTCTCCGCCGACGAGATAGCCGCCCTGGAGAACTCCGCCACCACGGCCGACAAGGGCATCGAGATCGTCCAGGGCAGCAGCGCCGAGGTCCAGCACCTCGTCTTCAACATGAAGGACCCGGTCGTCGGCAAGCTCGCCGTCCGCAAGGCCATCGCCCACCTCGTCGACCGCGAGGCCCTCGTCGAGAACGTCTACAAGTCGACGGCCACCCCGCTCTACTCGATCGTCCCGGCCGGCATCGCCGGACACAACACCGCCTTCTACGACGCCTACGGCGCCCCCGACACGGCCAAGGCGAAGAAGGCCCTCCGCTCCGCCGGCATCACCGGCAAGGTGAAGCTCACCCTCTGGTCCACCCCCAGCCGCTACGGCCCGGCCACCGACCAGGAGCTCAAGGCCGTCGCCGAGCAGCTCAACGCGAGCGGCCTCTTCGACGCCGACGTCAAGTCCGTCGCGTTCGAGCAGTACGAGAAGGACATCGCCGCCGGCAAGTACGGCGTCTACGTCAAGGGCTGGGTCCCCGACTACCCCGACGCCGACAACTTCACCGGCCCCTTCTTCGGCAAGGACAACGTCCTCGGCAACAACTACGAGAACGCCACCATCACCGGCACCCTCCTCCCGAAGACCGCCGCCGCCGCGGACCGCGCCGCCACCGCCGACGAGTACGGCCGGCTCCAGGACATCGTCGCCGAGGAGATCCCGATCCTGCCGCTCTGGCAGGGCAAGCAGTACGCCGTCGCCCGCGAGGACGTCACCGGTCTCGAATGGACCCTCGACGCCTCGACCGTCTTCCGCTTCTGGGAGATCCGCAAGGGCTGACACCCCGGTCCACGCACAGGGTTCCACGCACAGGGGCCCGGCACGCACCACGCGCGCCGGGCCCCTGTCGTTTCCGCGACTACTGGCCGCCGGCCCCCGGCCGCACCAGACCGCTCTCGTACGCGTACACCGCGGCCTGCACCCGGTCCCGCAGCCCCAGCTTCGTCAGCACGTGACCCACGTGCGTCTTCACCGTCGTCTCGCTGACGAACAGGTCCGCCGCGATCTCCGCGTTCGACAGGCCCCGCGCCACCAGCTTCAGGACCTCCACCTCGCGGTCGGTCAAGGTGTTCAGCGTGTCCGGGACCTGCTCCTCGCCCGTCGGCAGATGCGCCGAGTACTTGTCGAGCAGCCGGCGCGTGATCGACGGCGCCAGCATCGCCTCGCCCGCCGCCACCACCCGGATCGCCTGCACCAGCTCCGTCGCCGGGGCGTCCTTCAGGAGGAAGCCGCTCGCCCCCGCCCGCAGCGCCTCCACCACGTACTCGTCCAGATCGAAGGTCGTCAGGACCAGCACCTTCGCCGGACCGTCCCGGCCCGGACCCGTGATCTGCCGGGTCGCCTCCACCCCGTCCATCCGCGGCATCCGGATGTCCATCAGCACCACGTCCGGCTGGAGCGCGCGCACCTGCTCCTGCGCCTGCAGACCGTCCCCGGCCTCACCCACCACCGCGATGTCCTGCTCCGCCTCCAGAATCATCCGGAAGCCGGTCCGCAGCAGCGGCTGATCGTCGACCAACAGGACGCGGATCGTCACAAGGGCTCCTTCACGGGGCTGCGCTCAGAGACGGCTGAGCTCAGGAAGACGGCTGGGCCGGGTCCATTCTGCCCTGCCCGGATTCGCCCGACTCCGGCGGGCGCACGGAAACGATCTTCAACGGATAGACCGGGGGAGTCCCCCCGAACTCCGGACAGACCGCCTGGTGATCGCACCAACCGCACAGCTTCGTCGGCCGCGGCCGCCAGTCACCCGACTCCGTCGCCAGCCGGATCGCGTCCCACAGGGCGAGCAGCTTCCGCTCCACCCGCAGCAGATCCGCCTCCACCGGGTCGTACGTCAGCACCTCACCGCTGCCCAGGTACACCAGCTGGAGCCGCCGCGGGATCACCCGCTTCAGCCGCCACACCACCAGCGCGTAGAACGTCATCTGGAACAGCGCGCCGTCCCGGTACTCCGGCCGCGGCGCCTTCCCCGTCTTGTAGTCGACGATCCGCACCTCGCCCGAGGGCGCCACGTCCACCCGGTCGATCACCCCGCGCAGCCGCAGCCCCGAATCCAGCTCCGTCTCCACGAACAGCTCACGCTCGGCCGGCTCCAGGCGCGTCGGATCCTCCAGCGTGAACCAGCGCTCGACCAGCTGCTCCGCCTCGCCCAGCCAGCCCGCGAGCCGCTCCCCGTCCGGATCCTCCGCGAACAGCTCGCCCAGCTCCGGCCTCGACTCCAGGAGCCGCTCCCACTGCCCCGGCACCATCGCCCTCGCCCGCGACGCCGTCCGCTCCGCCGCCGGATCGTCGAAGAGCCGCTCCAGGACCGCGTGCACCAGCGTCCCCCGCGTCGCCGCCGCACTGGGCTTCTCCGGGAGCCGGTCGATCACCCGGAACCGGTACAGCAGCGGACACTGCATGAAATCGCTCGCCCGCGAGGGCGACAACGACATGGGCGCCCGAGGCTCCACCGGCACCTGCTCGCTCGTACTCATGACGAAGACCCTACGACCCGCCACCGACAACGAGCGGCATACCATCGACCTGGGACCCCGTCGCACTGCATGATCGAACCGTGACGCACCGAACGCGGGTCACACCACGCGACGAAAGGAACCCGTGAACCAGGACGAGCCCAAGCCGCAGCGGACCGAGGAGCCCGGCGGCGGGATCCTCATGGGACGGCCCTTCGGCGTGCCCGTCTACGTCGCCCCCAGCTGGTTCCTCGTCGCCGCCCTCATCACCTGGGTCTTCGGCGACCAGATCGAACGCGTCCTGCCCGAGCTCGGCGCCGCCCGCTACCTCGTCTCCCTCTTCTTCGCCGTCGCCTTCTACGCCTCCGTGCTCGTCCACGAACTGGCCCACACCATCGCCGCGCTCCGCTTCAAGCTCCCGGTGCGCCGCATCCAGCTCCAGTTCTTCGGCGGCGTCTCCGAGATCGAGAAGGAGACCGAGACCCCCGGCCGCGAATTCGTCCTCGCCTTCGTCGGCCCCCTCCTCTCCCTCGTCCTCGCCGGCGTGTTCTACCTCTCCCTGTACGCCGTCGAACCGGGCACCGTCCCCGGCGTCCTCCTCGCCGGCCTGATGATCTCCAACCTGATCGTCGCGATCTTCAACCTGCTCCCCGGCCTCCCCCTCGACGGCGGCCGGATGCTCCGCGCCGTCGTCTGGAAGATCACCGGAAAGCCCATGAGCGGCACCGTCGCCGCCGCCTGGGTCGGCCGCGCCCTCGCCGTCCTCGTCCTCGTCGGCCTGCCGCTGCTCACCCGCACCGGCCTCCTCGGCAACTCCACCGACGACATCAGCGGCTTCGAGACCGTCACCGACGCCCTCCTCGCCGCGATCCTCGCCGCCATCATCTGGACCGGCGCCGGCAACAGCCTCCGCATGGCCCGCCTCCGCGAACACCTCCCCGAGCTCCGCGCCCGCGCCCTCACCCGCCGCGCCATCCCCGTCGAACCCGCCACCCCCCTCTCCGAGGCCCTCCGCCGCGCCAACGAGGCCGGCGCCCGCGCCCTCGTCCTCGTCGACGGCACCGGCGACCCCACCGGCATCGTCCGCGAGACCGCCATCGCCGCCGTACCCCAGCACCGCCGCCCCTGGGTCGCCGTCAGCACCCTCGCCCAGGACCTCACCGACGGCATGCGCGTCCCCGCCGAACTCACCGGCCAGCCCCTCCTCGACCACCTCCGCGCCACCCCCGCCACCGAGTACCTCGTCGTCGAGGAGACCGGCGAGATCTACGGCGTCCTCGCCACCACCGACGTCGAGCGCGCCTTCGTCAAGGCCATGGCACGACCGTCCACCTGACCCCGTACCCCCGGGCCATGGCACGACCGTCCACGTAACCCCGGTACTCTGGTCACATGTCCGAACCGACCGGTGCCGCCCGCCGACGCGGGCCCTTCAAGGTCGGGGACCAGGTTCAGCTGACCGACCCCAAGGGCCGTCACTACACGTTCACGCTCGAAGAGGGAAAGAACTTCCACACCCACAAGGGTTCTTTCCCGCACGACGAACTGATCGGCGCCCCCGAGGGCAGCGTTGTCCGTACCACCGGAAACGTCGCCTACCTCGCGCTGCGCCCCCTGCTCCCCGACTACGTCCTGTCCATGCCCCGCGGCGCAGCCGTGGTCTACCCCAAGGACGCGGGGCAGATCCTGGCCTTCGCCGACATCTTCCCCGGCGCCCGCGTCGTGGAAGCCGGAGTGGGCTCGGGCTCGCTGAGCAGCTTCCTCCTGCGCGCCATCGGAGACAGCGGCATGCTGCACTCCTACGAGCGCCGCGAGGACTTCGCCGAGATCGCGAAGGGCAACGTCGAACGCTACTTCGGCGGCCCCCACCCCGCGTGGCAGCTGACCGTCGGCGACCTCCAGGACAACCTGTCCGACACCGACGTCGACCGCGTCATCCTGGACATGCTCGCCCCCTGGGAGTGCCTGGAGGCCGTCTCCAAGGCGCTCGTCCCCGGCGGCATCCTCTGCTGCTACGTGGCGACCACCACCCAGCTCGCCCGCACCGTGGAGTCCATCCGCGAGTTCGGCTGCTACGCCGAGCCGCAGCCCTGGGAATCCATGATCCGCAACTGGCACGTCGAGGGCCTCGCCGTCCGCCCCGATCACCGCATGATCGGCCACACCGGCTTCCTCGTCACCGCCCGCCGCCTCGCGGACGGCGTCGAGCCCCCGATGCGCCGCCGCCGCCCCGCCAAGGGCGCCTACGGCGAGGACTACGAGGGCCCCAACAAGGGCTAGGTCCTGAAGCGCGGCCCGCTCCCAGGAGCGGGGCTGACGTTCCGACATCCACAGCGCGCCGCCGTCGACTTCCCCGCCCACGCGGGGAACTCGACGGCGGCGTCCTCATGTTCGCCGAGGTCCACCCCAGCTGTTCCGTCCCCCTGTGACGTGTGGCACGATGCCGGGAACCCTCGTCGCACCACCCCACAGGAGACGTCTCGCGTGCAGCACTCCGCCGCCCCGGACCTCGCGGACCTCGCCCACACCCACGCCCGGCCGGCCCACTGGCTGGCCACCGCCACCGCGACGGCCGCGGTCGTCGCCCTCGCCGGACTGCTCCAGCCCGGCCCCGCCGGAGCCTCCGCCGCCCCGGCCGCCAAGCCGCGTCCCGCGCCCGCCCCCGAGGCCGCCGGAGCCGACTACCCCCTGGAGTGCGGGGGAGCCCCCCGTACGGTCGCGAAGCGGGCCACCGGGGACATCGACGGCGACGGGAACCCCGAGACCGTTGCGGTCGTGCACTGCGAAGCCGGCTCCGGAACCCCGCCGAGCGGCGTCTACGTCCTCACCCGGGGCAAGGAGAAAGCCACCCCCGCGCGCGTGGTCGCCACCCTCGTCGCCCCGGAGGAGCACCGGAGCGTCACCGAGCTCGCCGTACGCGACGGAGCCGTGCGCGCCACCCTGCTCGGCTACTCCTCCCCCGAGGTGCCCAGCTGCTGCCCCGACGAGAAGGAGCAGGTCAGCTGGTACTGGCGGAGCGGCGCCTTCGTCCGCGGCGGCCAGGCGGACGCGCGCGGCGTCTGAGCCCTCAGTCGGCGTCGGGGCCGTACACCTCGACCTGGTCCGCGACCCGGCGGACGTGGATGCAGTCGCCCGGGCACTCCTTCGCCGAGTCCACCACGTCCTGGAGCAGCGGCAGCGGCACCGGCGTGGTGGCCCCCGCCTCCTGGAGGAGCTCGTCGTCGGCGCTCTTCACATAAGCGAGCCCGTCGATGTCGAGCTCGAAGACCTCGGGAGCGTACTGCGCGCAGATCCCGTCCCCGGTGCACAGGTCCTGGTCGATCCAGACCTCCAGCGCCTCCTCGGCGCCCGTGGCCGGGGCCTCGTGCTGCACGGTCATATCTCCTGCCGTTTCTGCTTTGCGCGATAAGTCGGGCCACCCCTGACGGGTGTTGACCGAACACGACGATACAACCGCCCGCTTTCAAGTGGTGAAGGGTGGGTATTCCCCTGGCGAGAGGGGAAGCGCAAGGGTGAAGATCGGACACACCCCGGAGTCTTTTTGATCTAGGGGTTTCAATCACCACCCACGCAGGTAGGGTCAGGAAGCGTCCAGCTCCCCTTGGAGGAGGTGAGGACCGTGGCAGCCCACGACGACGACATCAACCGCGGCATCCGGCCGGGGCGGGGGTCTGAAGACCCCGCCGGTCAGGTTGCCTATCTCGAGCAGGAAATCGCCGTCCTGCGCCGCAAGCTCGCCGACTCTCCGCGCCACACGAGGATTCTCGAAGAGCGGATCGTCGAGCTGCAGACCAACCTGGCCGGCGTGTCCGCGCAGAACGAGCGCCTGGCGAACACGCTCCGTGAGGCCCGCGACCAGATCGTGGCCCTCAAGGAAGAGGTCGACCGGCTCGCGCAGCCGCCGGCCGGCTTCGGTGTCTTCCTGCAGGCCAATGAGGACGGCACCTGCGACATCTTCACAGGAGGCCGCAAGCTCCGGGTGAACGTCAGCCCGAGCATCGAGCTCGAAGAGCTCAAGCGCGGCCAGGAAGTCATGCTCAACGAAGCGCTCAACGTGGTCGAGGCCATGGAGTTCGAGCGGGCCGGGGACATCGTCACCCTCAAGGAGATCCTCGAGGACGGCGAGCGCGCCCTGGTGGTGGGGCACACCGACGAGGAGCGGGTGGTGAGGCTCGCCGAGCCTCTGCTGGACGTCACCATCCGCGCCGGCGACGCCCTGCTGCTCGACTCCAGGTCCGGCTACGTCTACGAGGTGGTCCCCAAGAGCGAGGTCGAAGAGCTCGTCCTCGAAGAGGTCCCGGACGTCGACTACGACAAGATCGGCGGTCTGGGCAACCAGATCGAGCTGATCCGCGACGCGGTCGAGCTCCCCTACCTCTACCCGGACCTCTTCAAGGAGCACGAACTGCGGCCGCCCAAGGGCATCCTGCTCTACGGGCCGCCCGGCTGCGGCAAGACGCTGATCGCGAAGGCCGTGGCCAACTCCCTGGCCAAGAAGGTCGCCGAGGTGACCGGACAGCCCGCGGGGAAGTCCTACTTCCTCAACATCAAGGGCCCCGAGCTCCTCAACAAGTACGTCGGCGAGACCGAGCGGCACATCCGCCTCGTCTTCCAGCGTGCCCGGGAGAAGGCGAGCGAGGGCACCCCCGTCATCGTCTTCTTCGACGAGATGGAATCCCTCTTCCGCACCCGCGGATCCGGAGTCAGCTCGGACGTGGAGAACACCATCGTCCCGCAGCTGCTCGCCGAGATCGACGGCGTGGAAGGCCTGGAGAACGTCATCGTCATCGGCGCCTCCAACCGCGAGGACATGATCGACCCCGCGATCCTGCGGCCCGGCCGGCTCGACGTCAAGATCAAGATCGAGCGTCCGGACGCGGAGGCCGCGAAGGACATCTTCGCGAAGTACCTCACGGCCGGCCTGCCGCTCCACTCGGACGACATCTCCGAGCACAGCGGTTCGAAGGAAGCCGCCGCCCACGGAATGATCCAGTCGGTCGTCGAGCAGATGTACGCGGAATCCGAGGAGAACCGCTTCCTCGAAGTCACGTACGCCAACGGCGACAAGGAAGTCCTGTACTTCAAGGACTTCAACTCCGGCGCGATGATCCAGAACATCGTCGACCGGGCCAAGAAGATGGCCATCAAGGCCTTCCTCGACCACAACCAGAAGGGCATCCGGGTCTCCCACCTCCTCCAGGCGTGCGTGGACGAGTTCAAGGAGAACGAGGACCTGCCCAACACCACCAACCCCGACGACTGGGCCCGGATCTCCGGAAAGAAGGGCGAGCGGATCGTGTTCATCCGCACGCTCGTCACCGGAAAGCAGGGCGCGGACACCGGACGCTCCATCGACACGGTGGCCAATACCGGTCAGTACCTGTAAAACGCCCACCGGCTGCGGATGTCCGGAAACCGGGCATCCGCAGCCGACGCATTCCATCCGGCATTTCCCCCGGAACCACAGGGAAACAGGGAAATACTGCAACTGATCTCCCCACCAGCGCGGAGCCGCTCTAGGCTCTTCGGTACCGCCGAGTCGCGCACAGTGAGCGCCGCCGGGCAAGGAGGGCCGCATGACCGTACGGCGAGTAATGGGCATCGAGACGGAGTACGGAATCTCCGTCCCCGGACACCCGAACGCCAATGCCATGCTCACCTCGTCCCAGATCGTCAACGCCTACGCGGCGGCGATGCACCGGGCGCGCCGCGCCCGCTGGGACTTCGAGGAGGAGAACCCGCTGCGGGACGCCCGCGGCTTCGACCTCGCCCGCGAGACGGCTGACTCCAGCCAGCTCACCGACGAGGACATCGGCCTGGCCAACGTGATCCTCACCAATGGGGCCCGGCTCTACGTGGACCACGCCCACCCCGAGTACAGCGCGCCCGAGGTCACCAACCCGCGCGACGCCGTCCTCTGGGACAAGGCCGGCGAGCGGATCATGGCGGAGGCGGCCGAGCGGGCCGCCCAGCTCCCCGGGGCCCAGCCCATCCACCTCTACAAGAACAACACCGACAACAAGGGCGCCTCCTACGGCACGCACGAGAACTACCTGATGAAGCGGGAGACCCCCTTCTCGGACATCGTGCGCCACCTGACCCCCTTCTTCGTCTCCCGCCAGGTCGTGACCGGCGCGGGACGGGTGGGCATCGGCCAGGACGGCCGGGAGGACGGCTTCCAGCTCAGCCAGCGCGCCGACTACTTCGAGGTCGAGGTGGGCCTGGAGACGACGCTCAAGCGGCCCATCATCAACACCCGCGACGAGCCGCACGCCGACGCCGAGAAGTACCGCCGCCTGCACGTGATCATCGGCGACGCGAACCTCTCGGAGATCTCCACCTACCTCAAGCTCGGCACCACCGCCCTCGTCCTCTCGATGATCGAGGACGGCTTCATCACCGTCGACCTCGCCGTCGACCAGCCGGTGCGGACCCTGCACCACGTCTCGCACGACCCGAGCCTCCAGTACCTGATCACGCTCCGCAGCGGCCGGACGCTCACCGCGGTCCAGCTCCAGATGGAGTACTACGAGCTGGCCAGGAAGTACGTGGAGGAGCGGTACGGCTCGGACGCCGACGAGCAGACCAAGGACGTCCTCACGCGCTGGGAGGACACCCTGGGCCGCCTGGAGACGGATCCGATGAGCCTCGCCGGCGAGCTGGACTGGGTCGCCAAGCGGGAGCTCATGGAGGGCTACCGCCGCCGCGACGGCCTGGACTGGGACGCGGCCCGGCTGCACCTGGTGGACCTCCAGTACGCGGACGTACGCCCCGAGAAGGGCCTCTACAACCGCCTGGTGGCCCGCGGGCGCATGAAGCGGCTCCTGGACGAGGCCGAGGTGGAGCGGGCCGAGACGGCGCCTCCGGAGGACACCAGGGCCTACTTCCGGGGCCGCTGCCTGGAGCAGTACGCCGACGACGTCGCCGCGGCCTCCTGGGACTCGGTGATCTTCGACCTGCCCGGCCGGGACTCGCTCCAACGCGTCCCGACCCTGGAGCCGCTGCGCGGCACCAAGGCACACGTGAAATCCCTCCTGGACCGCTGCCGTACGGCGGAGGAACTGGTGCGGGTTCTCTCCGGCGGCTGAAACAGCCGCCCGGCACGGGCCTGAAATACCCGGGCACTGGGAATCATGGAATCAGTGCCCGGGTGTTGTGGAAACTGCGGGGCCAATGTCAGACCCGACCTATAGGGTCTGATCTTGTACGGACTCAACCGAGCGGGCCGATTCGAGCGGGGTGAGGGATATGGCGACCAAGGACACCGGCGGCGGACAGCAGAAGGCGACGCGATCCACGGAGGAGGTCGAGGAGACCACCACCGAGGCGAGCTCCGACCTCAAGGAGCGCCAGGAGAAGCTGAGCGACGACGTGGACTCCGTCCTGGACGAGATCGACGACGTCCTCGAAGAGAATGCCGAGGATTTCGTCCGAAGCTTCGTGCAAAAGGGCGGCCAGTAGCCTTCGAATCGAAGGTTAAGTCGCAAGGGTGGGGAGATGTCGGAGGCTGTCAAGTACTGCCGCGGTTGCGGGCGGGATGTCCCGCTGACCGGATTCGCGCGGGACTGTAATCGCGGGGACGGACTGCAGCCGAGGTGCCGGGAATGCGTTGCCGCCTACGGGGCTGAGCGTTACCGGATCAGACAGGCAGCCAAGGGCAAGGTCGTCCGACGCGCGGCGGACGTGCCGGTGGGGCACAAGCTCTGCCGGCAGTGCGATCAGATCAAGCCGCACAGCGATTGGCATCGCAACGCCACCGCGTCGGACGGCCTCGCCACTTGCTGCAAGGCATGCAAGAAGGCCAAGGGGCGAGCCCGACATCTCAAGCGCCAGTACGGCATCACCGAGACCGAACGCGACCAGATGATCGCCGCCCAGGGCAGTGTCTGCGTGATCTGCCGGGAGGGTCCGGCGGAGCATGTGGATCACGATCATCAGACGGGTAAGGTCCGAGGCGTGCTGTGCTTCAGTTGCAACGCGGCGCTGGGGCAGTTCAAGGATCGGCCGGACGTCATAAGGCGTGCAGCCGCATACGTGGAAGGAAACCTGTGGAACCCAACACTCGTAGCACAGGGCGTCTACCGGCAGCCTTCCTGACGCCGGGATCCTCGTCCTTCATGGACTTCCTGGCTGATCACTCGCCGGAGCTGCTCCCGGGGAACCGGAAGCTGCCGGAGGGGATCGTCGAGGCGCCGCACGGCACCACCATCGTGGCCGCGACGTTCCCGGGGGGCGTCGTGCTCGCCGGTGACCGGCGGGCGACCATGGGGAACATGATCGCGCAGCGGGACATCGAGAAGGTGTTCCCGGCCGACGAGTACTCCGCGGTCGGCATCGCCGGCACCGCCGGTCTCGCCGTGGAGATGGTCAAGCTGTTCCAGCTGGAGCTGGAGCACTTCGAGAAGGTGGAGGGCGCGACGCTCTCCCTGGAGGGCAAGGCGAACCGCCTCTCCACCATGATCCGGGGCAACCTGGGCATGGCCATGCAGGGGCTCGCCGTCGTGCCGCTCTTCGCGGGCTGGGACGAGGGCAAGGAGAAGGGCCGGATCTTCTCGTACGACGTGACCGGCGGCCGCTCCGAGGAGCACGGCTTCGCCGCCACCGGCTCCGGCTCGATCTTCGCGCGCGGTTCGATGAAGAAGCTGTACCGCGCCGACCTGTCCGAGGAGCAGGCCACCACCCTGGTGGTGCAGGCGCTGTACGACGCGGCGGACGACGACTCGGCGACCGGCGGTCCCGACATGGCCCGCCGCATCTTCCCGATCGTCACCGTCATCACCGACGAGGGCTTCCGCAGGCTCACCGAGGAGGAGTCCTCCGCGCTGGCCCGATCGGTCACCGAGCGGCGCCTGGAGCAGCCCGACGGGCCGCGCGCCGCCCTGCTCTGACCGTCCCTCGCCCGTAGCAGCCCTTCAGACCGGAAGAAAGGGACGGTAGCCGGTGTCCACGCCGTTCTATGTCTCACCCCAGCAGGCCATGGCCGACCGGGCCGAGTACGCCCGCAAGGGCATCGCCCGCGGCCGCAGCCTGGTCGTCCTCCAGTACACCGACGGCATCGTCTTCGTCGGTGAGAACCCCTCGCGCGCACTCCACAAGTTCAGCGAGATCTACGACCGGATCGGCTTCGCGGCCGCCGGCAAGTACAACGAGTACGAGAACCTCCGCATCGGCGGCGTGCGCTACGCCGACCTGCGGGGCTACACCTACGACCGGGACGACGTCACCGCGCGCGGCCTGGCCAACGTCTACGCCCAGACCCTGGGCACGATCTTCTCCAGCGCGGGGGAGAAGCCGTACGAGGTGGAGCTCGTCGTCGCCGAGGTCGGCAGCGAGCCGGAGGGCGACCAGATCTACCGGCTGCCCCACGACGGCTCGATCGTGGACGAGCACGGCTCGGTCGCGGTCGGCGGGAACGCGGAGCAGATCAGCTCCTACCTGGACCAGCGCCACCGGGACGGCATGTCGCTGGCCGAGGCCCTGAAGCTGGCCGTGCAGGCGCTCTCGCGGGACACCAACGGCACCGAGCGGGAGATCCCCGCGGAGCGCCTGGAGGTGGCGGTCCTGGACCGTACGCGCCCGCAGCAGCGCAAGTTCAAGCGGATCGTCGGCCGCCAGCTCTCCCGTCTCCTGGAGGCGGACGACGCGGCGGTGGCGAAGACGGACGAGCCCTCGGACGAGGCTCCCGAGGAGTAGTCGGCTCCGCCCCGAGGGGTCCCGGTCCGCGCGCGAGCGGGCCGGGACCCCTCGGCGTTTCCGGCCTCAGGAGGCCGGTGCGGGCCCCGAGGAGCCCCGGGGGACGAGGGTGACGGGCAACGCGACGGGCTCGGGCCGTTCGCCCGCCAGAACGGCGAGGAGCGCCTCCATGCCCCGTCGGCCGAACTCCTCGGCGGGCAGCCGGACCGTGGTCAGCTCGGGCTCCAGCACGGTCGCCAGGGCCATGTCGTCGAAGCCGGTGACCGAGAGGTCCTCGGGGACCCGCAGGCCGAGCCGGCGCGCGGCCTTGCAGACGCCGGCCGCGAGGATGTCGTCGTCGCAGATCACCGCCGTGGGCCGGGCGCCGGGAGCGGCGAGGGCCGCGCCCGCGGCCTCCTGGGCGTCCGTGACGTTCAGCGGGGACCGCACGGTGCGCACGTCCGCGCCGCGCAGGGCGCGGGAGAGCGCCTCGGCCCGCACGTCGAAGGTCCAGGACGGGGCCGCGGACGCCAGGTGGAGGAAGCGGCGGTGGCCGAGGGCGAGCAGGTGGTCGGTGACCCGGCGCATGCCGTCGGCGACGTCGAGGTTCACGTGGGCGGCGGCGCCCGGGCCGGCCGGGTCGCTGTCGAGCATGACGAGCGGGAGGTCGCCGCCGCGGAAGGCCTCCAGGGCGTCGGTCGCCACGGAGGAGGCGATGACGCCGTCGAGGGCGGCCTGCGCCGAGGCGAAGGGGTCGCGGGCGGGGCCCAGGCCGTCGGGGGAGGGGTAGAGCACGACGCCGAACCCGTGCTCCGCCGCGGCGGTGGCGGCGCCCGTGTAGACGTGGGCGAAGAACTCGTTGGTGAGGGCCGGGACGATCAGGAGGGCGGTGCGGGTGCGCCCGAGCCGGAGGTTGCGGGCGGCCAGGTTGGGCCGGTAGCCGAGCTCGGACGCGGCCTCCCGGACGGCCCCCGCGGTGCGCTCGGAGACGCGGCCGCGCCACTTGTCGCCGAGGACCAGGGAGACGGTGGCCTGGGAGACGCCCGCCGCCCGGGCCACGTCCCTGCTGGTCGGGCGGGGGCCGCCGAGGGGGTCGGGGGACTGCACGGGGAGCCTCCGCGTGGGACGGTGGTCGGGGGGCGTGGGCGCGCGGGGTGGACCCGCGTACAGCCGTCATGGTACGTATGACCCAGGACGTTATACGTAAAACCTCGGCAGGGTTCCGAGGTGACGGGAGGGTGACATGGCCACCGAGGCCCCCGCGCACGGCGGCTATCTCGACATACTCCGGGCACCGCACGCCGCCCGGCTGCTCGCCGGGACCCTGGTCGGGCGCCTGCCCAACGGCACCGGCCCCATCGCCATGACCCTGTTCGTCCGCGACCTGGGCGGCAGCTACACCCTGGCCGGCGGCCTGATCGCGGCCTACGGCCTCTCCAACGCCGTCGGGCAGCCGCTCCTCGGCCGCGCCGTCGACCTCAAGGGCCAGCCCCGCGTCCAGCTGCCCGCGGCCGTCCTCTCCGCGCTCGGCATGGCCCTGTTCGCCCTCACCGGCATCGGGAACCTGGCCCTCGCCTACGCCGCCGTCGTGGTCGCCGGGCTCTTCACCCCGCCGCTCGAAGGCGGCCTGCGGGCCCTGTGGCCGAGCGTCCTGGGCCGCGAGGACCGGGTCCACCGGGCGTACGCGCTGGACGCGGTCGCGCAGGAGGTCATGTTCACCGTGGGCCCGCTCCTGGTGACCCTCCTGGTCGCCCTGTGGTCGCCCGCCGCCGCCCTCCTCGTCATCAACGTCCTGGGAGTCCTCGGCGCCCTCGCTGTCGTCCTCTCCGAGCCCTCCCGCGCCTGGCGCTCCGCGGCCCGCGAGGCGCACTGGCTGGGGGCCCTGCGCTCGCCCGGGCTCCTCGCCCTCCTCGGCTCGTTCTTCTTCGTCGGCCTCGCCCTCGGCTCCATCACGGTCGCCGCCGTCGCCTACGCCGACGACCGGGGCACTCCGTCCGTGTACGGCTGGCTGATGGCCGCCCTGGGCCTCGGCGCGCTGGCCGGCGGCGTCCTCTACGGCGCCCGGCAGTGGTCCGGGGCGCCCGAGCGGCGGCTGCGGGTCCTGGTGGCCCTCCTCGCGGTCTGCTACCTGCCGCTCATGCTGACCCCCGCTCCCGTGGCCATGACCGGCCTCTCGGTGCTCTCCGGGTTCTTCCTCGCCCCCGTCCTCGCCTGCGCCTTCATCGTGGTCGACCGGCACGCCCCGAGCGGCACGGTCACCGAGGCCTTCTCGTGGCTCGTCACCACCTTCGGCGTCGGCGCGGCCCTCGGGTCCGCCGTCGCGGGACCGGCGGTCGAACTGGCCGGGACGGCGGCCGGGTTCGCCGTGGCCGGTGCGGGCGGCCTCGTCGCGCTGCTCGTCCTGCTGGCCACGGGCCGGGTCCTCCACCCCCGTGGACCCGCGCGACACGCCGACGGAGAGGCGGTCCCCACCGCCGTACACGCCGAAAAGAACGCGCACTGATCGGAAAATGATCGAAACGGGAGCGTCCAACCCGGTTTCAGCGCACGCCGTCAGGCGTAATGTTCAGACATGGACCGCCGCATTTTCGGGCTGGAGAACGAGTACGGCGTCACGTGCACGTTCAGGGGACAGCGCCGACTGTCTCCTGACGAAGTGGCGCGCTACCTCTTCCGCCGTGTCGTGTCATGGGGCCGCAGCAGCAATGTCTTCCTGCGGAACGGCGCCCGCCTGTACCTGGACGTGGGTTCGCATCCGGAATACGCAACGCCGGAATGCGACAACGTGACCGAACTGGTCACCCACGACAAGGCCGGCGAGCGCATTCTCGAGGGCCTTCTCGTCGACGCCGAACGCCGCCTGCACGAGGAGGGAATCGCGGGCGACGTCTACCTCTTCAAGAACAACACCGACTCGGCCGGAAACTCCTACGGCTGCCACGAGAACTATCTCGTCGCCCGCCACGGGGAGTTCTCCCGGCTCGCGGACATCCTCATTCCCTTCCTCGTGACGCGGCAGCTCATCTGCGGCGCGGGCAAGGTCCTCCAGACCCCGCGCGGCGCGGTCTACTGCGTCTCCCAGCGCGCGGAGCACATCTGGGAGGGCGTCAGTTCGGCCACCACCCGCTCGCGGCCCATCATCAACACCCGGGACGAGCCGCACGCCGACGCCGAGCGCTACCGCCGGCTGCACGTCATCGTCGGCGACTCCAACATGTCCGAGACGACCATGCTGCTCAAGGTCGGCGCCACCGACCTCGTGCTCCGCATGATCGAGGCGGGCACCGTGATGCGCGACCTGACCCTGGAGAACCCGATCCGGGCGATCCGCGAGGTCAGCCACGACATCACGGGCCAGCGCAAGGTCCGGCTCGCCAGCGGCCGGGAGGCCTCCGCCCTGGAGGTCCAGCGCGAGTACTACGAGAAGGCCGTGGACTTCGTCGACCGCCGCGGCATCCGCTCCGGCACGGTCGCCCAGGTCCTGGAGCTGTGGGGCCGTACGCTCGACGCGATCGAGAGCGAGCAGCTCGACCGGATCGAGACCGAGATCGACTGGGTCATGAAGCACCGGCTCATCGAGCGCTACCGGGCCAAGCACAACATGACCATGTCGAACCCGAGGGTCGCGCAGATAGACCTCGCCTACCACGACATCCACCGTCGTCGCGGGCTGTACTACCTGCTCCAGAAGAACGGGCAGGCGGCCCGCGTCTGCAACGACCTGAAGATCTTCGAGGGCAAGTCGGTGCCCCCGCAGACCACTCGGGCCCGGCTGCGCGGCGACTTCATCCGCCGCGCGCAGGAGCAGCGGCGGGACTTCACCGTCGACTGGGTCCACCTCAAGCTCAACGACCAGGCGCAGCGCACGGTGTTGTGCAAGGACCCGTTCCGCTCCGTCGACGACCGGGTGGAAAAGCTGATCGCCGGAATGTAGTCAGGTCGCACCGACCTCTCGGGCCCCGCGCGTTCGGCGTGCGGGGCCCTCGACGTGACAGGAGGAACGCCTAGAGTGTCGGCACAACTACTGTGCCGTCTGAGATCTGAGGAACACGTGCGCCGACTTGCCGGCCTTCTCGTCGTCCCGCTGCTGCTGCTCTCCACAGCGGCCTGCGGCAGCGACGACAAGGGCTCCGATTCCGCCTCGATGACGAACGGACTGCCCACCATCACCGCGGGGCAGAAGTTCGGGGAGAAGCCGACCCTCGCCAAGGGCGAGGGCGACCCGCCCAAGGAACTCAAGGTCAACGTCATCAGCGAGGGCAAGGGCGCGGTGACGAAGAAGGGCGACGCGCTCTCGGTCAACTACCTGGGCCAGGCCTGGGACGAGACCACCCCCTTCGACAACAGCTTCGACCGCGGGCAGCCCTTCTCGCTGACGCTCGGCGAGGGCAAGGTCATCCAGGGCTGGGAGAAGGGCCTGGAGGGCCAGAAGGTCGGCAGCCGCATCGAGATCGGCATCCCGCCGGCGCTCGGTTACGGCGAGGCCGGCTCGCCGCCGAGCATCAAGCCCAACGCCACCCTCGTCTTCGTCGTGGACATCCTGAAGTCCGTGACGATCCCGAAGTCCGCCACGGGCACCCCGGTCGCCCAGGACGACAAGGACCTGCCGAAGGTCGGTACGAACACCGACGGCAAGGCCCCCTCGCTGACCGTCCCGAAGGTGGACCCGCCGACCAAGCTCGTCTCGAACTACGTGCTCGAGGCCAACGGCGAGGCCGTCAAGGCCACCGACACGGTCGTCGTGAACTACGTCGCCGCCCTGTGGAAGGACGGCAAGGTCTTCGACTCGACCTACACCACGGGCAAGCCCGCGAACTTCCCGCTCCCGCAGCTCACGCTGAAGGGCCTCAAGGACGGTCTCGTCGGCAAGAAGATCGGCAGCCGTGTCCTGATCGTCGCCCCGCCGTCGGAGGCGTTCGGCGACAAGGAGCAGCAGGGCATTCCGAAGAACTCCACGCTGGTCTTCGCCGTGGACATCCTGACGAAGGTGTAAGACTGTCCGTTCGCGCGGTTCACCGTCGCGCGATTCATCAGTTTGAGGAGCAGTTCAGTGAGCATCGAGAAGCCCGAGGTCGACTTCCCGGGTGGCGAGCCGCCGAAGGACCTGAAGATCAGGGACATCTGGGAGGGCGACGGCGCGGTCGCCAAGGCCGGTGACTTCGTGCAGGTCCACTACGTGGGCGTCGCCTTCTCCACGGGCGAGGAGTTCGACTCCTCCTGGAACCGCGGCACCCCGCTGCGGTTCCAGCTTGGCGTCGGTCAGGTCATCTCCGGCTGGGACCAGGGTGTCCAGGGCATGAAGGTCGGCGGCCGTCGCGAGCTGATCATCCCCGCCGACCTCGCCTACGGCGACCGTGGCGCGGGCAGCGCGATCGCCCCGGGTGAGACGCTGATCTTCGTCTGCGACCTGGTCGCCGTCTGATCGGACGTACCGGACCGGTGACGGTTCTCCGAGGGCCCCCGCCGTCACGGCGGGGGCCCTCGGCTTTGGTCCCGACACTCCGGGGCGGTACGGTCGGACGTCCGAGAAGTGGATCCGGCGGAAGGGTGCGGGGCGGCGATGGCGATTGCCAAGTCCGAGCGGCTGATGAATCTCGCGCTGTGCCTGCTCGGGACGCGTCGCCCGCTGAGCAAGCGGGAGCTCCGCGGCTCCATCGAGGCCTACCTCGAAGCGAGCGGCGACGATGCCTTCAACCGCATGTTCGAGCGGGACAAGGACGACCTGCGGGAGCTCGGCCTGGTCATCGAGACCGTCGAGAACCTGGAGGGCGAGACGGGCTACCTCGCCCGCCGCGACTCCAACCGGCTGCCGCCGATCACCCTCGACGCCGAGGAGGCCGCCGCGCTCGGCCTCGCCGCCAAGGTGTGGCAGCAGGCCCGGCTCGCCGGGGCCGCCAGTGGCGCGCTCCAGAAGCTCCGCGCGGCCGGGATGCCCGAGGCGGAGGACTCGTACGACACCCAGCCCAGCGCCCTCGAACCGCGCATCCCGGTCCGCGAGGCCGCCTTCGAGCCGCTCATGCTGGCCTGCCGCGACCGCCGGCCCGTCGTCTTCGACTACCGCAAGGCCAACGCCGCCCGCCCCGAGACCCGCCACGTCGAGCCCTGGACCCTCGAGTGCTGGCGCGGCCACTGGTACCTGGCCGGCTGGGACCGCGACCGCGGCGCCGAGCGCGTCTTCCGGCTCTCCCGCATCACCGGCAAGGTCCGCTCCCGGGCCGGCGCCTTCACCGCGCCCGTGCCCGACGTCGTGACCGTCCGGGAGACCGTCGAGAGCTGGGCCGGCGAGACCGCCACCCGCTCCGCGCGGATCCGGCTGCGCGCCGGCTGCGGCTATCCGCTGCGGGCCCGCGCCCAGGCCGTGACCGAGGGTGACGACGGCTGGGACGAGCTGGAGATCCCGTACGGGCACGGCCTCGACGCCTGGCTCGTCGAGTTCGGCCCCGACGTCGTCGTACTGGAGCCCGCCGACCTGCGGGCCGATGTGGTGGAGCGGCTGCGCGCCGTGGCCAAGGGCTGAGGGGGAGACGTACCGCATGGCTGCCAACGCGATCGACCAGACGAGGCGGATGCTCTCCCTCGTCACCTACCTCCGTGAGCGCCCCGGCGCCCACGTCGCCGACGTGGCGCGCGCCTTCGGGATCACCGAGGACGAGCTGATCTCCGACCTGGACGTGCTGCCCATGTGCGGCACCAGCTTCCGGGGCGGCGACCTCCTCGACATCGACACCGACGGCGACCGGATCTGGTGGCACAACCCGGACGACGTGGCCGCGCCGCTGCGGCTCGCCGCCGACGAGGCGACCGCGCTGCTCGTCGCCGCCCGGGCCGTCGCGACCCTGCCGGGGCTCCGGGAGGGCGACCGGGACGCCCTGCTGCGCGCCACGGCCAAGCTGGAGGCGGCGGCCGGAGAGGCCGCCGGGGCGAGCGCCCGGCTCTCGGTGACCTTCGAGTCCGAGGGCGGGGTCTTCGCCGAGGTCGACCGGGCCATCTCGGAGCGCAGACGTCTGTGGGTGCGGTACTACTCGCCCGCGCGCGACGAGCTCACCGAGCGCGAGGTCGACCCGATCCGGCTTTTCGCCGTCGGCCACACCTATATGGAGGCGTGGTGCCGGCTCTCCGAGGCGCGCCGCACCTTCCGGCTCGACCGGGTCGTCGAGATCCGGATCCTCGACGAGCACGCGGCGCCGCCGGAGCTGGAGCTGCGTGACCTCTCCGAGGGCCTGGTCCACCCGTCGGCCGACGACCCGGAGGTCGTGGTCGAGGTGGGGCCCGGCGGGCGCTGGGTCGCCGAGTACTACCCGCACGACCGGGCCGAGGAGCTGCAGGACGGCGGGTTGCGGATCACGCTGCGGACGCCGGACCCGGCCTCTCTGCGCAGGCTGGCGCTGCGGCTCGGCAGCGACGGGCGGATCGTCGCGCCGGCGGAGCTGGCCGACAGCGCGAGGACGGCGGCGGCCGCCGCGCTCGCCGCGTACGAGGGCGTGTGACGTTCCCCGCCCCGGGGACGCTGATACTGACGTGATGCCAGAGTCGAGAGAGAGATGAGGGATATGTCCGCTATGCAGGGTTTTGCGGCGTCCATGGCCCCGGTCCTCTTCAAGGCCGCCTGCCCCGACTGCCGCTCGCGCTTCGAACTCTCCGCGAGTTCCCTGCGCCTGGCCATCGGGGCCAGCCGCCGCACCACCTTCTACTCCTTCACCTGCCCCGAGTGCGGCAGCTCCGTCCGCAAGCCCGCGGGCGAGCGCATCGTCGAACTCCTCACCGGCGGCGGGGTCCGCACCCTGCGCCTCCACACCACCGTCTGAACGACCCGCACGCGCGCAACGTCTAGGCTCAGCACATGTTCTGGCCCATGCTCGCCATCGCCCTCGGCTTCCTCGGCCTCGCCGTCCTCGGCGTGCTCGCCGTCAAGGTGTTCCTGGAGGTCCAGCGCCTCGGCCGTCAAGTGGCCCACACCACAGAGCGGATCCAGCGGGCCGCCGAAGAGCTCGAAACCGCCGCCGTCGGCCTCGCCCGGACCGGTGAGTCGCTCCGCTGAGCCCGTGCCGTACGCTGCAAGAAGCCGCCCCGGTCAGGTCCCGTGGGGCGCAATCGGGAGTATGCACGGGCATTGCCCCGCGTTTACTCCTGCGGGTTACGATCGCAGGCAGCGCGGTGGCCGGACGCATGTCCGACCCGCCGGGCACGCACTCCATGTCGCCTCGGTGAAGAAGGTAAACAGCTATGGGTAGGCTCGGCCCCACCGAGATCATCCTCATTCTCGTCGTCGTCATCCTCCTGTTCGGCGCCAAGAAGCTTCCCGACATGGCCCGATCGCTGGGCAAGTCGGCCCGCATCCTCAAGAGCGAGGCCAAGGCGATGAAGGCGGACGACCAGCAGAGCGCCCCCGCCGACCCGCCGCACGCCGGGACGCAGGAGCCCGCCCCGCGCACCATCCAGGCCGCTCCCGGCGACGTGACCAGCGCGCGGCCCGTGGCCGAGCCCTCGGACACCACCAAGCGCTGACCCGGTCCGCCGCGGCCGCCGCACCGTGCGGCGGCCTGCCGCACGAGATGAGGACGTGGGTTGCTCAAGTCTGCCCGCAAGCAGGAGAAGGACCCCGAGGGCCGGATGCCCCTCGTGGAGCACCTGCGTGAACTCCGCAACCGACTGGCGAAGGGCCTCCTCGCCATCACGGTGGTGACGATCGTGGCCCTCGTGTACAGCGAGGAGCTCCTGAACTTCCTGGGGCGGTCGGTGCCCAGGTGCCCGCCGGGCGTCACCAGTGACGGCGGCAACTGCGCGACCGTCACCTTCAACACGCTGATGGCGCCCTTCAGCACGACGATCCAGGTGTCCCTGACGGCAGGTCTCGTCGTCGCCAGTCCCATCTGGCTCTACCAGCTCTGGGCCTTCATCGCGCCCGGGCTGCACAAGAACGAGAAGCGGTACACGTACGCCTTCGTCGGCGCGGCCGTGCCGCTCTTCGGCGCGGGTGCCTACCTCGCGTACCTCATCCTCCCCGTCAGCGTGAAGGTCCTCATCAGCCTCACGCCCGAGGGTTCCGCGAACCTGCTGGCGCTGAACGACGTCCTCGACTTCACCCTGCGCATGGTGCTCGTGTTCGGCCTCGCCTTCGAGCTCCCGCTCGTCCTGGTGATGCTCAACCTCACCGGTGTCCTCTCCGGCCGCCGCATGGCCGGCTGGTGGCGCGGTGTGATCATGGGCGTCTTCATCTTCGGCGCCGTGATCACCCCGACCACCGACCCCGTCGGCATGATCGCCCTCGCCGGGCCGATCACGATCCTGTACTTCGGGGCCGTCGCCTTCTCCCTCCTCAACGACCGGCGACGCAAGCGCCGCAACCCCGACGCCGAGCTCGACGACGACGAGGCCTCCTCGCTCGACCTCACCCCCGAGGCCGTCGGGGCCGTCGAGTCCGTGAGCGCTGCCCGTGTCCTGCCCGAGCAGTCCACCGGGGAGCACGGCGGAGCGGGGGCCCAGCGCCTCAACGGGTACGACGACATCACCTGATCCCGTACGGCCCCTCGGCCGGTCCTCCACGGTTGGTCCTTCACGGTCCCCCCGGGCAGCTGCCCGGGGGGACCGTCCTCGTGACCAGGGGTTCCATCCCCCGGAACCTCACCCTCCGCATCCCCTCGATAAAGATCGCGTCACTGTCACAGGGGGCGGGTAGGCTCGACAACAAGATGACAGAGGACCTCACACCAGCCGAGGCGTACGCGGCCGCCCGCGCCCGCAACGCCGAGCAGCGCACCGCACTGGCACCCTTCCGCGAGCTGTACGACTTCGGTCTGGACCCCTTCCAGATCGAGGCCTGTCAGGCACTCGAAGCGGGCAAGGGCGTGCTCGTCGCCGCGCCCACGGGCTCCGGCAAGACCATCGTCGGCGAGTTCGCCGTCCACCTCGCCCTCACCCAGGGCCGCAAGTGCTTCTACACGACCCCCATCAAGGCGCTGTCGAACCAGAAGTACGCCGACCTCGTCAAGCGGTACGGCAACGACAAGGTCGGCCTGCTCACCGGTGACAACAGCGTCAACGGCGACGCCCCGATCGTCGTCATGACGACCGAAGTCCTCCGCAACATGCTGTACGCCGGATCCCAGGCCCTCTCCGGCCTCGGATACGTCGTGATGGACGAGGTCCACTACCTCTCCGACCGCTTCCGCGGCGCCGTCTGGGAGGAAGTGATCATCCACCTCCCCGAATCGGTCACCCTCGTCTCGCTCTCCGCGACCGTGTCCAACGCCGAGGAGTTCGGCGACTGGCTCGACACCGTCCGCGGCGACACCGAGGTCATCGTCTCGGAGAGCCGCCCCGTACCCCTCTGGCAGCACGTCCTAGCCGGACGCCGGATGTACGACCTCTTCGAGGAGGAGACCGACCACGGCGGCCGCGGCGCGTCCCGGCGCGAGGTCAACCCCGACCTCCTCCGCCTCGCCCGCACCGAGAACACGCGCACGTACAACCCGCGCGAGCGGCGGCGCGGGAAGATGGTCCGGGAGGCCGACCGCGAGCGCGAGCGCCGCCAGCGCTCCCGCATCTGGACCCCCGGCCGCCCCGAGGTCATCGAGCGCCTCGACGCCGAGGGGCTGCTGCCCGCCATCACCTTCATCTTCAGCCGCGCCGGCTGCGAGGCCGCGGTCCAGCAGTGCCTCTACGCCGGACTCCGGCTCAACGACGACGAGGCGCGGGAGCGCGTCCGCGAGATCGTCGAGGCCCGCACGGCCGCGATCCCCACCGAGGACCTCCACGTCCTCGGCTACTACGAGTGGCTCGAAGCCCTGGAGCGGGGCATCGCCGCCCACCACGCCGGGATGCTCCCCACCTTCAAGGAGGTCGTCGAGGAGCTCTTCGTCCGCGGCCTCGTCAAGGCCGTCTTCGCCACCGAGACCCTCGCGCTCGGCATCAACATGCCCGCGCGCACGGTGATCCTGGAGAAGCTCGTCAAGTGGAACGGCGAGCAGCACGCGGACATCACCCCCGGTGAGTACACCCAGCTGACCGGACGCGCCGGCCGCCGCGGCATCGACGTCGAGGGCCACGCCGTCGTGCTCTGGCAGCGCGGACTCGACCCCGGCCACCTCGCCGGACTCGCCGGCACGCGCACGTACCCGCTGCGCTCCAGCTTCAAGCCCTCGTACAACATGGCGGTCAACCTCGTCGAGCAGTTCGGCCGGCACCGCTCCCGCGAGCTGCTCGAAACCTCCTTCGCCCAGTTCCAGGCCGACCGCTCCGTCGTGGGCATCTCGCGCCAGGTCCAGCGGAACGAGGAGGGGCTCCAGGGCTACCGCGAGGGCATGACCTGCCACCTCGGGGACTTCGAGGAGTACGCGCGGCTGCGCCGCGACCTCAAGGACCGCGAGACCGAACTGGCCCGGCAGGGCGCCGCCCAGCGCCGCGCCCAGGCCGCGAGCTCCCTGGAGAAGCTCAAGCCCGGCGACGTCATCCACGTCCCCACCGGCAAGTTCGCGGGCCTCGCACTCGTCCTCGACCCCGGCATCCCGGCCGGCCGGACCAACGGCCACCGCGGCTTCGAGCACCACGACGGGCCGCGCCCCCTCGTCCTCACCGCCGAGCGGCAGGTCAAGAGGCTCGCCTCCATCGACTTCCCGGTCCCGGTCGAGGCGCTGGAGCGCATGAGGATCCCCAAGTCCTTCAACCCGCGCTCCCCGCAGTCCCGCCGCGACCTCGCCTCCGCCCTGCGGAGCAAGGCCGGGCACATCAACCCCGAGCGCCACCGGCGGCAGCGCGCCGCCGCGGCCGACGACCGCGAGATCGCCCGGCTGCGCACCGAGATCCGCGCGCACCCCTGCCACGGCTGCGACGAGCGCGAGGACCACGCCCGCTGGGCCGAGCGCTACCACCGCCTCCAGCGCGACACCCAGCAGCTGGAGCGGCGCATCGAGGGCCGCACCAACACGATCGCCCGCACCTTCGACCGGATCGTCGCGCTCCTCACCGAGCTCGACTACCTGCGCGGGGACGAGGTCACCGACAACGGCAAGCGGCTCGCCCGGCTCTACGGCGAGCTCGACCTGCTGGCGAGCGAGTGCCTCCGCGACCGTGTCTGGGAGGGTCTCACCCCGGCCGAACTCGCCGCCTGCGTCTCGGCGCTGGTGTTCGAGGCGCGGCAGGCCGACGACGCCGTCGCGCCCAAGCTGCCCACGGGCAACGCCAAGGCCGCGCTCGGCGAGATGGTCCGGATCTGGGGCCGTCTCGACGCCCTCGAAGAGGAGTTCAAGATCAACCAGGCGGAGGGCGGCGTCGGCCAGCGCGAGCCCGACCTCGGCTTCGCCTGGGCCGCCTACCAGTGGGCCTCCGACAAGAGCCTCGACGAGGTGCTCCGCGAGGCGGAGATGCCCGCGGGCGACTTCGTCCGCTGGTGCAAGCAGGTCATCGACGTCCTCGGCCAGATCGCCGCGGCGGCGCCCAAGGAGAACAGCACGGTCGCCAAGAACGCCCGCAAGGCGGTGGACGCGCTGCTGCGCGGTGTCGTGGCCTACAGCTCGGTGGCCTGACGGATCGCTTAGGTTCGGCGGTTCGTCGGCTCGTCGGCTCGCGAAGGGGCCCGTGGCGGATGATGCGCCACGGGCCCCTTCGCGTCTTGCGCGTCCTGCCGACAGGAGTTGTCCCAGCAAGAGTCGTCCCGGCAAGAGTTGTCCACAGGTCGTCGTCCACAGGGCTGGCGCGGGGGCCTGCCCTTCCGCTTGCATGGACTCGCAAGCAGGGGACGCCAGTTGGGGAGGGGACGCGCAATGACCACGCACGCCGGTCCGGGCGCCGGGAAGCGGGACGAGGGACAGCCGAAGGGGGCGCCGGGGCAGGCCTCGGGGCGGTCTTCGGGTCAGGTGTCGCCGGGGCGGGCCTCGGGGGCTTCCTCGGGCGAGACGCGGACGCCGCCTCAGTCTCCGCCCCAGCCTTCGTCTCCGTCTCCGTCTCCGGTCTTCGTCGACGGGCCGCGAGGCGTGCCCCTCCTCGGCAACCTTCCCGCCTTCGGCAAGGACCCCCTCGCCTTCTTCGAACAGCTCCGGGAGCGAGGGGACTTCGTCCGCTGGCGCTTCGGCGGCAAGCGGTCCCTCTTCATCGCCCACCCCGACACGGTCGGGGAGCTCCTCACCGAAGTCGAGCGCAGCTTCGACCAGCCGGACCTCGGCATCGCCTTCCGCACCCTCCTCGGCAACGGCGTCATCGTCTCCAAAGGAGCCGACTGGCGGCGCAAGCGCTCCCTCGTCCAGCCCTCCGTCCGCCCCAAGCAGGTCCGGTCCTACGCGGCGACCATGGCGGAGTGCGCCGTGGCCCTCGCCGACCGCTGGGCCGACGGAGAGCGGGTCGACATCAAGAAGGAGATGGCGGCCCTCACCCAGCTCATCGCGGTCCGCACCATCTTCGGGGTCGACACCGCCGCCGACGCCGAGGCCATCGGGCAGGCGATGGACATCGCGCAGAAGGAGATCGGCGCCGAGTTCAGCGGCATCGGGGCGGTGCTGCCGGACTGGGTGCCGACCCCGGGACGCGCCCGCATCAAGCGGGCGACCGCCGTCATCGACGCGGAGGTCTCCCGCGTCGTCTCCCGCCACCGTGACGGCGACACGGAACGCCCCGACCTCCTCAGCCGGCTGCTCGCCGCCCGGGACGAGACGGGCGCGCCCCTCTCGGACCAGGAGATCCGCGACGAGACCGTCACCCTCTACATCGGCGGTCACGAGACCACCAGCTCCACCCTCGTCTGGGCCTGGTACCTCCTCTCCCGCAACCCCCGGGTCCGCGAAGCCCTCACGGAGGAGCTCGACCGCGTCCTCGCCGACCACGAGCCCGGCCACGACGACTACGCCTCCCTCACCTACACCCAGGCCGTCATCAAGGAGACCCTGCGGCTCTACCCCACGATCTGGCTCCTCACCGGCCTCGCCAAGGAGGGCGCCACCCTCGGCGGCACCCCCGTCCCCGCCGGGACCCGCGTCTGGTCCAGCCAGTGGGCCACCCACCGCGACCCCCGCTGGTACGGGGACCCCGAGGCCTTCCGGCCCGAGCGCTGGCTCACGGGAGACGACGGCGAACCGGCCGAGCAGATACCGGAGTACGCCTGGTACCCCTTCGGCGGCGGCCCCCGCGTCTGCCTGGGCACCCGCTTCGCCCTCGTGGAGTCCGTCCTCGTCCTCGCGGTCCTCGCCCGCCGCTACGACCTGGACCTCACCACCGAAGAGATACGCCCGGTCCCCAGCCTCACCCTCCAGCCGGACCGCGACGTCCTGGCCACGGTCCGCGCGCGGACCTGAGACCCGGTGGGGTGCGGCTATCGTCGCGGGATGGCTCAAGATCCCGAGAAGTTCGACACTGCGATGGACACCTGGCAGGAGTGGCAGGAAGCCCCCTGGGGCCGCCTGCGGTACACGCTCGCCGAGGTGAACCTCATGCGTCACCTCGGCGACGGCCCTGGGAACGCTCCGCTGCGGATCCTCGACCTCGCGGGCGGTGACGGTGGCGACGCGATGCGGCTCGCAGCGCGGGGGCACCACGTCACCGTCGTCGACCTCGCGCCGGGGATGCTGGCCGCCGCCGAGGCGCGGGCCGCGGAGCGGGGGCTGTCGGAACGGGTGACGTGTGTCCGGGCCGATGTGCATGCGCTGCCGGCCGACATCACCGCGGGCGGCTTCGACGTGGTGCTGTGTCACAACCTCCTGCAGTACGTGGACGACGTGCCCGGCACCCTCGGCACGGCGCTCGCCCCGCTGAAGGAGGGAGGACTGTTCTCGGTGATGGCGATCAACCGGCACTCGGCGCCCCTGAACGTTGCCGTCCGGCAACTGGACCCCGCCGCGGCCCTGGACGCACTCGACAGCGACCGGCTCCGGACCGAGATGTTCGACTCCGAGCTGACGCTCCACACGGCGGAGGAGATCATCCCGGTCCTGGAGAACCTCGGCTGCCGAGACGTCCGCCACTACGGCATCCGCAGCTTCTGCGACTACCTGACCGACGACGCGCGCAAGTACGACCCGACGTACTACGCCGACCTCGAACGACTGGAACTCGCCACGACGGCGCGAGCTCCTTACACGCACACCGCGCGGCTCTTCCAGCTGACGTCCCGCAAGCGGACGGCCGCCTGACGGGCCGGTGGGTCTCAGCGCCCCGAAACCAGGGCCTCGGCCAGGTCCCGCAGGTCCGGAGCGCGCAGCACTCGGCCGGCGAAGCCGGGGAGGGGGACGTGGAGGAGGGAGGTCCAGCGGGAGGGGATGGCTTCGGGGCCGTACACAGCGCCCGCGAGGGTGCCGGTTACGGCGGCGACGGTGTCGGTGTCGCCGCCCAGGTCGACCGCGGCGGCGAGGGCTTCCTCGAAGGAGGTCGTGGTGCGCAGTGCCCAGACCGCGGAGCCGAGGCAGGGCCAGACGGCTCCGTTGAACTCGGTGGCGTCGTCCGGGTGCCAGTCGGGGGCGAGTGCGGTCGCCCACCGTTCCCGGTGGGCGGGGGCCACCTCGGCCAGCGTGGCGGGCACGGCGGCGAGAGGGTCCTCGCCGAGGAGGGCGACCCGGACCAGTTCGTGCAGGATCGCCGTGCCTTCCCAGGCGGCGCCGTCCCCGTGCGTCAGGGCGGCGATCCGGCGGGCGGCGTCCATGGTTTCCGCGCGGCCCCGTGTCGCGAAGTACACGGCCGAGGTGGAGGCGCGCATCAGGGAACCGTTGCCGGCGGCGCGGCCGTTGACCTGGAAGTGCAGGGCGGCGGCGGTGTCCCAGGGGTCGCCGCCCAGGAGGACCTGCTCGGTCTGGAGGCCGATGTCCTTGGGGTCGGCCGCCGCCCAGCGTCGGAAGCGGTCGAAGACGTCCGGCAGGTCGAGGCCGCCCCGTTGGAGGAGCGACTCCCCGAGCAGGACGGCCATCTGCGTGTCGTCCGTCGCCTCGCCCGGGTCCCAGCCGCCGCCTCCGCACAACTCCCCGACGCCGTCCGGGAACCGCTCCCGGAACACGCCGGGGAGCCCGAACTCGAAGGGGGCGCCCAGGGCGTCACCCACGGCGGAACCCAGTACGGCGCCCACGGCCCGGTCGTTGTCCGGCATCCGGTCAGATTAGAGCGTGTGGGGCGGCTGTGGGTTCTCGCGGGTCGTCCAGACCGCGCGGGCGACCAGGAACAGGGGGAGGCCTACGGGGGAGAGGAGGATCGTCAGGAGGAGGAGCGGGGCCATCAGGAGTGGGGGGATCGCGAGGCGGCGGGCCTCGCGGTACATCCACTGGCCGAGGAGGAGGTCCCAGGCGATGACCTGGGCCCAGAGGGCGGCGGCGCCGTTCGCGAGGGCGGTGAGTTCGCGGAAGGCGTCGAGGTCGGGGCTGCTGACCGCCGCCCACAGTTCGGGCAGGACGGGGGCGGCGAGCACCGCCCAGACGGCCAGAATCGGCAGGACGGTCAGCGGTGAGGCCGCGAGGCGTTCGGTGCCTCGCCAGTGCGGCGCGAAGATCATGAGCAGCCAGACCGGTGCCGCGAGGAGGAACGTCAGCTGGAAGAGGGAGCCGGTCATGCCGTGGCCCTCTCGGTGCGGAGGGACAGGACGGCGGCCGCTGCGGTCAGGAGGGCGATCGTGACGGCGGCGGTGAGTGTCGTGGGGTCCGGGGAGAAGAGGGTCTGGCCGCGGAGGGCCTGCCAGGTGAGGAGGGCGAAGGTCGCCGCGTAGGCGGCGGAGGCCGTGAGGGTGAGGCGGAGGCGGACGCGGTCGTCGGCGAGGGTCGGGAAGCGGGTGGCGAGCGCGGACAGGGCGATCAGGAGCAGGGGGAGCAGCTGGAGCGCGTGCATGCCGAAGAAGTGCGGGACGCGCAGGTCGCCGCCGGTGGTCGCCCAGCCGGTCAGCGGCATGGAGGGGCCGCCGTCGGGGACCCCGACGCTGTGGGCGCCCACGACCGGCGGGTTGTCGGCCGTGAGCTGTTCCGGTGTCGGCCGGACCATCAGGAAGCCGATGCCGGCGCCCGCCAGGGCGATGAGGGAGGACAGCCGGACGGACCAGGCCATGGCCCGGTCGAGGATCCGGGCGCGGAGCAGGAGCACGGCGATGACCAGGGCGCCCAGCCACAGCACGACGACGGTGCCGCCCATGGTCTGGAAGACGGCGGCGTCGAAGGGGGTCGCCTGGTTGAAGTGGCTCCGGGTGCCGCGGATCACCTGGAGGGTGATCAGCACCATCTCGACGGCGGAGGCGACGGCGACCACCGTCCCGGCCCACCAGCCGGCCCGCCTGCCGCGGGGGAGCAGGGAGAGCATCCAGGCGAGGGAGAGGCTGTAGGCGACGAAGGAGACCGAGAACTTGAAGGGCTTCGTCCAGATGGGGACGCCGACCAGGATCCGGTCGTCGACGGCTATGCCGATGGCGGAGACGAGGGCGAGGACGCCCATTAAGGCGGCGAACCAGACCAGTGGACGGTGCAACCGGGGCCGTGTGGCGGCGGGCGGGGTCGGAGAGTTCTGCGAAGGCATACGGATCCCCCGTGAAGTTATGGATAGTGGAACTAGCCGCTATCTGATAGCGCCACTATCTATGATGGGGGTGTCGGTCGGCAAGGCCGAAGGCAGACCGGGAAGGTGAACACGCGGTGCGCATCGGAGAGTTGAGTCGTACGACCGGGGTGTCGGTGCCGACGATCAAGTTCTACGTACGGGAAGGGTTGCTGCCCGCCGGGGAGCTGACGAGCCCGAACCAGGCCTCGTACGGGGAGGCGCACGTGCGGCGGCTCCGCCTGATCCGGGCGCTCATCGACGTGGGCGGTCTGTCGGTGGCGGGGGTCCGTGACGTGGTCACGGCGGTCGACGACCCGGAGCGGCCGGTGCACGACGTGCTGGGCGCGGCGACGAAGCCTCTGGTGCCGCGCCACGAGCGCGAAGCCGGGGACGGCATCGAGGAGGCGCGGAAGACGGTCGCCGGGCTGATCGAGGCGCGAGGCTGGCACGCCCACTCTTCGAGTCCGGCGGCCGAGGCCCTCGCGGTGACCCTCGTGGCGCTCGACGAACTCGGGCACGGGCGGTTCGCCGAGGTCCTGGACGCGTACGCGGAGGCGGCGGAGAAGGTGGCGCGGGCCGATCTGGACTACGTGGCGCACCATGTGGCGCGGGAAGAGCTCGTGGAGAGCGCGGTCGTCGGCACCGTGCTCGGCGACGCGATGCTCTCCGCGCTGCGCCGCCTGGCCCACACGGACGCCTCGGAAAGCACGTTCGGCCAGGCGGTGGGGAGCGGGGGAGAGGAGTGACGGGAGGGGGGACGGGGAGAAGTGGCGGGGAGGGGTGACGAAGGGGCCCGGGGCTTTCGCCGCCCCGGGCCCCTCGTCTCGGTTCTCCCGCTCGTCAGCTCGGTAGCTCGTGAGCCGGCGAGTTCGTCAGCTCTCCTGCTCGCGCTCCACCTGGTCGTTCCACTCGCGCTTCATCGCGCGCCAGCCCTCGTCCGTCTTGCCCAGGCGCCAGTAGCCCGAGATCGACAGGCGCTCGCGCGCCACGCCCCGGTCGAGTCGCAGGTGGCGGCGCAGCTCCTTCACGAAGCCCGCCTCGCCGTGGACGAAGGCGTGCACGTCGCCCGCCGGGAAGTCCAGGGCCGTGACCGCCTCGACCAGCGCCGCGCCCACCGGGCGGTCGCCCCGGTGCAGCCACGTGAGCTCGATGCCCGCGGTCGCCGCCAGCTTCTGCTCCTCGGTCGCGTCCGCGACCTCGACGAGGACGTGCGCCCGCGCGCCGGCGGGCAGCTGCTCCAGGGCCGCCGCGATCGCCGGCAGCGCGCTCTCGTCGCCCACGAGCAGGTGCCAGTCCGCCGCCGGGTCCGGCGCGTAGCCGCCGCCGGGGCCGAGGAAGCGCACCGTCTCGCCCGCCTGGGCGCGCGCCGCCCACGGGCCCGCCAGGCCCTCGTCGCCGTGGACCACGAAGTCGATCGTCAGCTCGCGCTGGACCGGGTCCCAGGCCCGCACCGTGTACGTCCGGGTCGTCGGCCACTGCTCCCGGGGGAACTCCGCCCGGATCCGCTCCATGTCGAACGGCTCCGGGTAGGAGACGCCCTCCGGGGCGAAGAGCAGCTTCACGTAGTGGTCGGTGTACGTGTCCGCCGCGAAGCCGTCGAGCCCGGGGCCTCCCAGCACGACCCGCACCATGTGCGGGGTGATCCGCTCGGTGTGCACCACGCGCGCTTCGGTGGCCTTCGGTGCCTTGCGGGCCGGCTGCTCTGCCACGACGGGCTCTCCTGACTCTGCGTACTTAGGTATGCCTAAGCTAGCATCCCGTGGCAAGAGGCGGCTCGAGCGGTGATGGACCGCACACGGACCGCCCGTGTTCCGCCCGGTTCGGGGTCGTCCCCGTCAGCGCTCCAGGACCGGCAGCAGGCGCCCCACCGCGCCCCCCAGGTTCCAGCGCTTCACCAGCGCCTCCAGGGCGGCCGGATCGCGCGGAGCGGCCGGCAGGGCCGGGTCGAACTCCGGGAGCGGCACGTCGGCGGCGACCCGCACCACCGTCGGCGCCACGTCCAGGTACGCCGCCGCCTCCACGATCCCGCGCCGCTTCGCCGGCGTCAGCTTCGAGGCGGGGTCCTCCGCCGCCGCCCGGACGCCCGCCAGATCCCCGTACTCCGTGATCAGCTGCGCCGCCGTCTTCTCGCCGATGCCCTTCACCCCGGGCAGCCCGTCGCTGGTGTCCCCGCGCAGCGCCGCGAAGTCCGCGTACTGGTCGGGCCGCACCCCGTACTTCGTGCGGATCAGCTCGGCGTCCACCAGGTCGCAGTCGCCGACGCCCTTGCGCGGGTACAGCACGCGCACGCCCCGGGCGTCGTCGACCAGCTGGAACAGGTCGCGGTCGCCCGTGACGATGTCCACCGGACCCCCGGCGCGGCCCGCGAGCGTCCCGATCACGTCGTCCGCCTCGTACCCCGCCGCGCCGACCCGGGCGATGCCCAGTGCCGCGAGGACCTCCTCGATCACCGGCACCTGCGGGGACAGCGTGTCCGGGACCTCCTCCTCGTCCGGGCCCGTCTCCGTCTCCACGGCCACCCGGTGCGCCTTGTACGACGGGATCAGGTCCACCCGCCACTGCGGCCGCCAGTCCTCGTCCCAGCAGGCCACCAGATCGTCGGGGCGGTGGTCCTGGACGAGTCGGGTGATGAAGTCGAGCAGCCCGCGCACGGCGTTCACCGGGGTGCCGTCCGGCGCCCGGACGGAGTCCGGCACGCCGAAGTACGCGCGGAAGTAGAGGCTGGCGGTATCGAGGAGCATCAGGCGTCGCGTCACCCCCCGATCATGCCGCACCCCACCGACAGGCCCCGGCCTTCCGCGCGAGGGGCCCTTCGGACCTCTCCCGTGACCCCCGTCACCTTTGCGTTTGCATCCTGTGAAGCCGGGCAGGCGCGGGCCCGGAGCGGAACCCGGTACGGGATTCAACGAAAGGGAGTCCCGTACGCGACGGGCCCGCGGGCCGATCCCGCCCGCTCCACGGCCTGCCGCGCGGGGGTGGTGAGGCCGTTCTTCGTTCCTACCCGTGAGGTGTATGTGTCCAGGCTCCAGGCCGACCATCTGTACAAGGTGTTCGGCAGACGACCCGACGAAGCCGTCCGCAGGCTCGCCGACGGCGCCGACCGCGAGGAACTGCGCGCCGAAGGGACGACCGCCGCCGTCGCCGACGCCTGCTTCACCGTCGATCCCGGCCAGATCTTCGTCGTGATGGGCCTGTCCGGCTCCGGGAAGTCCACCCTCCTCCGCATGCTCAACGGCCTGCTCGAACCCACCGCGGGCCGGGTCCTCCACGACGGCCGCGACCTCACCGCGCTCTCCCCCCGCGAACTGCGCGAGGTCCGCTCCAGGAAGATCAGCATGGTCTTCCAGCACTTCGCGCTCTTCCCGCACCGAAACGTCCTGGAGAACGCCGCCTACGGCCTGGAGGTCCAGGGCGTGCCCCGCGCCGAGCGCGAGACCCGCGCAGCCGAGGCCCTCGGCCTGTGCGGCCTCGCCGGCTGGGAGAAGTCCTGGCCCGACGAGCTCTCCGGCGGCATGCAGCAGCGCGTGGGCCTGGCCCGCGCCCTCGCCACCGACGCCGACCTGCTCCTGATGGACGAGTCCTTCAGCGCGCTCGACCCGCTGATCCGCCGCGACATGCAGGACCAGCTCCTCGTGCTCCAGCAGCGGTTGAGGAAGACCATCGTCTTCATCACCCACGACCTCAACGAGGCCATGCGCCTCGGCGACCGCGTCGCCGTCATGCGCGACGGCAGGATCGTCCAGCAGGGCACCGCCGAGGACATCCTCGTCCGCCCCGCCGACGACTACGTCGCCTCCTTCATCCAGGACGTCGACCGCTCCCGGGTGCTCACCGCCGCCGCCGTCATGACCGCGTCCGACGGGCCCGTCGCCCCGGACGCCCCGGCCGTCGGCCCCGACACGCCCCTCGTGGACCTGTGCGCCCTCGCCGCCGGGGGCCCGCACCCGGTGGTCGTCCAGGACTCCGGCGGCTCCACCCTCGGAGTCGTACGGAAGGAAAGGCTTCTCGCCGTGCTGGGCGGACCGGCGGCCCAGGAGGTGAGCGCCCGTGCCTAGGCTCCCCCTCGGCCAGTGGGTCGACAGCTCCGTCGACTGGCTCCAGGCCCGGTTCTCCTGGCTGTTCGACGCCGTCAGCACCGGCGTCACCGGCCTCTACGACGGCGTCGACGCCGTCCTGTCCGCGCCCCAGCCGCTGCTCCTCGCCGGCATCCTCGCCGTCGTCGCCTGGTGGCTGCGCGGCCTCGCCGCCGGTGTCCTCGCCTTCGCGGGCCTCGCGCTCGTCGACTCGGTCCAGCTGTGGGACGAGGCCATGGCGACGCTCTCCCTCGTCCTCGTCGCCACCCTCGTCACCCTGGTGATCGCCGTCCCCCTCGGCATCTGGGCGGCCCGCTCCAGGACCGTCAGCACCGTCCTGCGGCCCGTCCTCGACTTCATGCAGACCATGCCGGCGATGGTCTACCTCATCCCCGGCATCATCTTCTTCGGCGTCGGCGTCGTCCCCGGCATCTTCGCCACCATCGTCTTCGCGCTGGCCCCGGGCGTGCGCATGACCGAGCTCGGCATCCGCCAGGTCGACGGCGAACTCGTCGAGGCCGCCGAGGCGTTCGGCACCACCCCGCGCAACACCCTGCTGCGCGTGCAGCTCCCGCTCGCCCTGCCGACGATCATGGCCGGCGTCAACCAGGTCATCATGCTCGGCCTCTCCATGGTCGTCATCGCCGGCATGGTCGGCGGCGGCGGACTCGGCGGCGCCGTCTACCGCGCCATCGGCAACGTCGACATCGGCCTCGGCTTCGAGGCCGGCGTCTCCATCGTCGTCCTCGCCATGTACCTCGACCGGATGACCGGCGCCCTCGGCCGCCAGGTCTCCCCGCTGGGCCGCCGCGCCGCCGCCAAGGCCCGCGCCGCGCTGAGCGCCAAGCGGCCCGCGGCGAAGCTCCGGGCCCACCGCCCGCAGCCCGTCACCGCCCTCGTCGGCGTCGTCGTCCTCGCCCTCGCCGCCGGCGGCACGGGCTTCCTCGGCGGCAGCGGCGGCACGGGCTCCGCCGCCGCCTCCGGCCCGAACGGCGGCCACGGCAAGAAGGTCAGCATCGGCTACATCCCCTGGGACGAGGGCATCGCCTCCACGTACCTGTGGAAGGAGCTCCTGGAGCGCCGCGGCTACGAGGTCGAGACCAAGCAGCTGGAGGCCGGCGCCCTCTACACGGGCCTGGCCGGCGGACAGCTCGACTTCCAGACCGACGCCTGGCTCCCCGTCACCCACGCCCAGTACTGGGAGAAGTACAGGAACAAGCTGGAGGACCTCGGCTCCTGGTACGGCCCCACCTCCCTGGAGCTCTCCGTCCCCTCGTACGTCAAGGGCGTCGACTCCCTCGCCGACCTCAAGGGGAAGGCCGGGCAGTTCAAGGGCCGCATCGTCGGCATCGAGCCCAGCGCCGGAATGATGGGCCTCCTCAAGGACAAGGTCCTCAAGGAGTACGGCCTGGAGGGCGAGTACGAGGTCGTCGACGGCTCCACGCCCGGGATGCTCGCGGAGCTCAAGCGCGCGTACGACCGCAGGGAACCCGTCGTCGTCACCCTCTGGTCCCCGCACTGGGCCTACTCCGCCCACGACCTGAAGAAGCTCAAGGACCCCAAGGGCGCCTGGGGCAGGGGCGACGGCGTCCACACCCTCGCCCGCAAGGGCTTCGCCGCCGAGAACCCCCAGGTCGGCGCCTGGCTGAAGAACTTCTCGCTGACCGAGAAGCAGCTCACGGACCTCGAAGCCGTCATCCAGAAGACCGGCAAGGGCAAGGAGCAGCAGGCCGTCCGCGACTGGCTGGACCGCAACCCCGGCCTCGCGGAGAAGCTCACCCCGCAGTGACCCGCCTTCTCCTCACTGGCTGAAAAGGGGTGGTCGCCGAACGTGTTCGGCGGCCACCCCTTTTCGTCACGACGCGAAACCCCGCCCCAAAGCTGCGTAAGGTTCAGGTAACCGACGAGTACGAACGGGTACGAGCAGAGGGAGGGAGCCGACATGGACGAGAAGGAAGCGCCCCGCGTGGGCGCGGCCGTCAAGAGGCGTCGCAGAGCGCTCCAGCTCACCCTGGCCGTCGTCGCCTCCCGCAGCGGCCTCTCCGTGCCCTTCCTCAGCCAGGTCGAGAACGAGCGCGCCCGGCCCAGCCGCCGCTCCCTCGAACTCGTCGCCGAGGCCCTGGAGACCACGGCCGGCGAGCTCCTCGCCGCCGCCGAGGCCTCCCGCACCGTCGACGTCGTACGGTCCGGGGAGCGCTCCCCGGGCCTGCCCCCGGGCGTCCGGTCGCTGGTCCGCGGCCGCCACCAGCTGCACGCGGTGGAGTTCACCGGCGAGCAGGACGCGGGACGCGAGTTCCAGCACCGGAACGACGAGCTGCTGTACGTCGCCGACGGCGCCGCCGAGGTCGAGGCCGAGGGCCGCGCCCACCGGCTCGGCCGCGGCGACACGCTCTACCTCTCCGGCGGCGTGCGGCACCGCTGGCGCGCCACCGAGCCCGGCACCCGGCTCCTCGTCGTCGCCGTCGGCGACCACGTCGAGGCCGAGGAGGAGTAGGACGGGGTGCGCGTCGCCCTGCTGGTTCCGTCCCTGACGGAGACCATTGCGGCGCCCGCCGCCCGTGCTCACCTGGTGCGGGCCGTCGCCGGACCGGGTCCCGCGAGCAGGGCGCCGCTGAACAGTCCGCGCGCGGTGTGGACGCCGGCCACCAGCCAGGCCGCCAGGAGCAGGACGTACAGGCCGGTGGCGAGCCAGCGGAACGCGGGCAGGCCGGTGTGCTGGGCCAGGCCCTCGGCACCGGTCACACAGGTTCCGACGGGGAACGTGAACGCCCAGAAGGTCATCGCGAAACCCATGCCCCGCCGCCGGGCCCGCAGCACCATCGCCCCGGCGAGCGCCAGCCACAGCAGCGCGAAGCCCGTCACGGGCACCCCGTAGAGGACGGCGAAGGCGGCGAAGCCGTGCGCGTACGGGGCGGGCAGCACGCCCTCGGCCGCGTCGGCGAACTTGCTCGCGGCGGTCGTCGACTGGCCGAGGGGGCCGAGGACCAGGAAGAGGGTGGGGGTGAGCGCGAGCGGCAGCGGGCCGTCCACGACGAGCCGCCCGAAGACCAGCGGCAGCATGACCAGGGTGGCGAGCAGACTGACGCCGAACAGCGCGTAGCAGCCGATCAGCAGGGTCTGCTGTGCCTGCCCGGCGGGCAGATGGGGCACGAACAGCGGGCCCAGCGCGGCCGAGACCATGGGGGCGACGACCGGAAGCAGCCAGACCGGCGAGGCGTTCTCGATCCGGTGGTGCACGATCATGAGGTACGGGACGGTCACCGCGGCCACCAGGCCGATCACCGTGCCCGCCGTGAACAGGACGGTGTCCAGGGCGACGGCCGCCGGGAGTCCGATCCAGTCCCGGCCCACGATCACGGCCCCGCCGCCGACCGCGAGCAGCGCCATCGACAGACAGCCGTAGAACGGCGCCATGGCCGGGTCCATGAGGTGGGCGCGGGCCTGGTCCCGGTGGCGGGCCCAGTGCGCGGTACGGGCGGCGGCCAGGGCGAGCAGCATCGCGAGCGACAGCGCCCAGACCGCGGCGCAGGCCGTACGGAGGCCGGGGACGTCCACCGGGAGGGCGGCGCCCGCGTTGGCGACGATGGCGGTGCCCATCACGGAGGCGTACCAGTTGGGTCCGAGGTGACGGACGGAGCGGTTCGCCCGGGCGCCGGGGGTGGTGGCGCCCGCGCTCGCGCGGAGGGCGGGGAGGGAAGGTGCGTGGCTTGCCATGGCTCGATCGTTTCGCGCCGGAACCGCCCCCACCAGGGATCTTGTCGCTATGAGGCCATAAGCTGACTTTATGAGCAGTGAGTCGCACCCCCTGTCCCACCGGGGCCTCTCCCACCGGGTCCCCGACCTCGGCGCGCTCGAACTGCTCCTCGCCGTCGCCCGGCACGGCAGCCTCGGCGCGGCCGCCCGCGAGGTCGGCATCACCCAGCCCGCCGCCAGCAGCCGGATCCGCTCGATGGAACGGCAGCTCGGCGTCGCCCTCCTCGACCGCTCGCCGCGCGGCTCCCGGCTCACCGACGCGGGCGCCCTCGTCACCGACTGGGCGCGGCGGATCGTCGAGGCCGCGGAGGCCTTCGACGCGGGCGCGCAGGCGCTGCGCGGCCGGCGGGACTCGCGGCTGCGGGTGGCCGCGTCCATGACGATCGCCGAGTACCTGCTGCCGGGCTGGCTGATCGCGCTGCGCGCCCAGCGTCCCGACACCGCCGTGTCGCTCCAGGCCGGGAACTCGGCGGCCGTCGCGGAACGGCTCTTCGCCGGTGAGGCGGACGTCGGCTTCGTCGAGGGGCTCGCCGTGCCGGACGGCCTCGACGGGGTCGTCGTCGCGCACGACCGGCTCGCGCTCGTCGCCGCGCCCTCGCACCCGTGGGCCCGGCGCCGCGCCCCGCTCGACCCCGCGGAGCTCGCCGCGACCCCGCTGGTCCTGCGGGAACGCGGCTCGGGCACCCGGCAGGTCCTCGACGCCGCCCTCTCCGCGCACGGCGGCCTCGCCCAGCCCCTCCTCGAACTCGCCTCCACCACCGCCGTCAAGGCCGCGGCGGTGAGCGGGGCAGGGCCCGCCGTCCTCAGCGAGCTCGCGATCGCGGAGGAACTGGCGTCGCGCCGCCTGGTCGCCATCCCGGTGGAGGGGGTGCTCCTCCGGCGCGACCTCCGCGCGGTCTGGCCGGCGGGACACCGGCCCACGGGCCCGGCACGGGACCTCCTGTCCCTGACCCGGGGCTGACGGGGCCCGTCAGACGTCCGCCGCGCGGAACGTCACCCGGCCCGAGACCGTCGTCAGGCGGACCGGGACGTCCGGGAGCTCCGTCGACGGGGTCGTCAGGGGGTCGGCGGCCAGGACCGTGAGGTCGGCGCGGTGGCCGACCGCGAGACGGCCGGCCTCGTGCTCCTCGCCCGCCGCGTAGGCGGGCGCCGTCGTCATGCCCCGCAGGGCCTCCAGGGCCGTGAGCGCCTGCTCCGGTCCGTGCGGGGCCTGGGCGAGGTCGCGGGTCGGGCGCCGGTGCCGGGCCCCGGCCATCACGCCGAGCGGCGGGAACGGCGCGATCGGCCAGTCGGAGCCGAGGAGCACGGTGGCACCCGAGTCCGACAGGTCGCGGCAGCGCCACGCGCGCGCGGCGCGCTCCTCGCCGAGCCGCCGCGACCAGTTGTCGGTGTGGTCGGCGCGCGTGAAGTCGCAGCAGTGGGTGGGCTGCATGGACGCCAGGACGCCCAGCTCCGCGAAGCGCCGCAGCGTGTCGTCCGGCACGGTCTCGATGTGCTCGACCCGGTGCCGCACCCCGGCGCCCCCGGCCGTGCGCGCCTTCTCGACGGAGTCCAGGACGTGCCGTACCGCCGCGTCGCCGATCGCGTGCGTCGCCGTCGCCACGCCCGCCCGGTGCAGCTCCCCGATGATCCGGGTGTACGCCTCGGGGTCCGGCCAGAACGCGTGCGTGGACTCGCCGTGGCGGTCGGGGCGTTCCAGCCATGCCGTGCCGTTGTCGATCGTCCCGTCCATGAACAGCTTCACGCCGGCGACCCGCCACAGCTCGCCGCCCGTGCCCTGGAGGTCGATCAGCTCCCGTACGCCCCGCTCGTCCGTGCCCGGCTGGCACCACGGCGCGACCCGGAGCCGCAGCGGCAGCTCACCGGCCGCGTCGAGCTCCCCGTACAGGGCGAGGCTGTCGCCGTTGGCGTCCATGGCGTGGCCACCGGTGAGGCCCGCCGCCGCCATCGACCGCAGCGCCGCCGCGAGCCGCCGCCGGCTCTCCTCGCGGGTCGGCTTGGGGGCGACCCGCTCGACCAGCTCGCAGGCCGCGTCCTCCTGGAGCAGCCCGGTCGGCCGCCCGTCGGCGTCGCAGACGACCTCGGCGGAGGCCTGGTCGAAGGTGCGGGGGCCGTCGACCCCGGCGAGTTCGAGGGCCCGGCGGCTGGCCAGCGCCGAGTGGGCGTCGAAGAGCAGCAGGAAGGCCGGCACGCCGTCGAGCACGGCGTCGAAGGGGGCGGTGCCGACGGGCCGGTCGCCGAAGACGTTCGGGTCGAGGCCCCAGCCGAACAGCCACTGCCCGCGTTCCAGGGTCCGCACCTCGCGGGCCAGCGCCTCCCGTACGTCGTCGAGGCCGGCGCAGTACGACAGGTCGAGGCCGTGGGTGAGTTCGGCGCCGGACACCGGGTGCAGGTGGCCGTCGACGAGGCCGGGGGTGACGACGGACCCCTTGAGGTCGACGACCGTGGTCCCCGGACCGGCCAGCGCCCGGATCTCGCGGTCGTCGCCCAGGGCGGAGATCCGGCCGTCCTCGGAGGCGGCGAGCGCGGTCTCCGGCAGGAAGGCCCCCGTGCCGGGGTCGAGCAGACGGGCGGAGAGCAGGACGAGTCGGGTGCGCACGGGTGGCTCCAGGGAGGGTGCGAAGGGGGCGGTACGGGTGCGGGATCGGAGGGTCAGGCGGAGGGGGGTGGGGGAGTCGGTCCGTCCCCCGGGAGCGGTACGTCCGTCAGCGCGCCGTGCGGCAGGCCCAGTTCGCGTTCCGCCGTCGTCACCGCCATCCGCGTCACCGCCTCCGGCCGGTTGCTCCGGTCCGTGTTGGCGTGGGCGGCGAGGCCGTCGAGGACCACCAGGATCTGGATGGCCGCCGCGCGCGGGTCGTCCGTCCGGAACTCGCCCCGCTCGACGCCCTCGCGGATGAGGCCTTCGAGGCGGTCGTCGGAGGCGAGCTCCTGCTCGGCGACCCGGTCGCGCAGGACGGGCCGGTAGCGGCTGAGGTGCCGGGCGTTGATCCACAGGCGGCTGATGTCGTCGTACGCCTCTCCGGCCGAGAGGGCGAAGTAGCGCGCGAGGTACTGGGTCGGGGTCCCGTCCGGGCGGTCCGCCGGCAGCAGCGCGTCGAGCTCACCGGTGGACGCGACGCTGAACGCCTCGGCCACCAGATCCTCCGCCGACGGGAAGTAGTGGCTGATCAGACCGGGGCGCACGGCGAGCTCCTCGGCGATGCGCCGGAGCGTGACGCACTCCAGGCCCTCGGTCAGGGCGACCCGGGCCGCGGTCTCCACGATCTCCGCCCTACGGGCCTCGGGAGTTTTCCGAATTCTCTTGCGCTGGACGCTTGACGGCATACCGGCGATGCTATTGAGTGTGCGACCAATAAGCAACCAGGTGGGCACGACAGCATCCGGAGGGCCGCATGGCTTCCACGATCCCCGACCACGGCGCCGCCCGCGCCGAGGTCACCCCGCCGGCCGACCACCCCGGCCGCATCGAGGCCCACGGCATCGATCACATCCCCGACGCGGAGCGCCACGGGCACCCCCGCGAGCTGTTCTCCGTCTGGGCCGCGGCCAACGTCAACTACCTCAGCCTCGTCATCGGCGGCGCCCTCGTCCTGATGGGCCTGAGCCTGTGGCAGGCCGTGGCCGTGACCGTCGTGGGCAACCTCTTCTGGATGCTGACCGGGCTCCTCGCCGTCTCCGGCCCCGCCGCCGGTGCGCCCAGCGAGGTGATCACCCGGGCCCTGTACGGCGTCATCGGCAACCGGGTGAACAACGCGATCGGCGGCTGGCTGGTCTCCGTCTGCTACTTCGCGCTCAACCTCGCCGCCGCAGCGACCGCCGCGTTCGCGCTCGTCGAGAAGGCCGGCGTCACCGCCACCACCCCCGTCAAGGTGGCCGTCGTCGTGGTGATCGCCGCCCTCACGCTGGCCATCAGCGTCTACGGCCACGCCCTGATCATCAAGCTGTACCTGCCCCTCACCCTGGCCCTGGCGGGAGCGTTCACCGTCGTCGCCCTCTCGGTCTTCCGGCACGCCGACTTCTCGTACGCGCCGGCCGAACCGCCGACCGGTACCGACCTCTGGGCCGTGATCATCGCGGGTACCGCGATGGTCGCCTCGGGCCCGCTCTCGTACACGACGAGCGCCGACTTCTCCCGCTACCTGCCCCGTACGGCCTCGCCGAAGGCGATCGCCGGCTGGACCGCGCTCGGCGCCTTCGTGCCCAGCGTCGTCGTCGGCTCGCTCGGCGCCTTCGCCGCGACCGCCGTCGACATGACCGACCCCCAGAACGCGCTCCAGGAGATCCTGCCGGGCTGGTTCGTGCCCGTCTTCCTGCTCGCGCTCGTCCTCGGCACGATCTCCATCAACGCCCTGACCGCCTACAGCGCCGGCCTCGCCCTCCAGGCCGTCGGCCTGCGCATCCGACGCACCGTCAGCGTCCTCTTCGACGGCACCGTCGCCGTCGCCGCCACCCTCTACGGGCTGCTGGTCTCCAACTTCCTGGACACCGTCAGCAACGCCCTCCAGGTGATCGTGGTCCTGATCGGCCCGCTCATGGCCGTGTACGCCACCGACATCGTGCTGCGCCGCAACCGCTACGACGGCCGCGCGCTCTCGGACGAGACCCCCGGCAGCCCCTTCTGGTTCACCGGCGGCGTCAACCGGGCGGGCGCGCTCTCCCTGCTCGCGGGCGTGGCCTCGGCCGCCCTCTGCGTGAACACGGTCTACACCGGCCCGGTCGCGTCGGCGCTCGGCGGGATCGACCTCTCCATGCCGGTCGGCATGGTCGTCGCCGCGGGCCTGTACGCGCTCCTCGGCCGTCGCGCGGTGGCGGCGACGAGCCTCTGACCGGACGGGCGGCGGAAGCCGCCCCTCCTCCCCGAACCGCGGGGCGGCCGGATGCCCACCCCGGCCGCCCCGCACCCCTTTCCCCCGGGGCTACCGCCCCGCCGCCTCCACGAGGCCCCGCATCACCCGCAGGTCCTCGCCCATCTCCGGGTGCCACTGCACGCCGAGGACCCACGCCGGTCCGTCCGTCTCCACCGCCTCCACCGTGCCGTCCTCCGCGTGGGCCGAGGCCGTGAGCCCCGTGCCCAGCCGGTCCACGGCCTGGTGGTGGTAGGTGGGCACCTCGGTGAGCTCGGGCACGAGGGAGGCGTACCGCGTGCCCGGCACCGGCTTCACCGCGTGCCGGCCGATCACCCCGACCGCCTCCACGTGCCCGTCCATGTGCTGGACGAGCGTGCCGCCGAGCGCCACGTTCAGCAGCTGCATGCCCCGGCAGATGCCGAGCAGCGGGGTGCCGGAGGCCAGGGCGGCGTCGATCAGGGCCAGCTCCCAGGAGTCCCGCTCGCGGGCCGGCGGGCCGGTACGGGGGTCGGGCTCGGCCCCGTAGCGCCCGGGCTCGACGTCCGCCCCGCCCGCGACGACGAGGCCGTCGAGCCGGGCCACCATCGCGGCCGCGGCCTCGGGCCCGTCCGGCGGGAGCATGACCGCGAGGCCCCCGCTCTCCCGTACGAGACGGGGGTACTGGGCGGGGAGCAGCGCGGCGGTCATGTCCCACACCCTCCAGCGCGCCTGGTCCAGGTAGGTGGTCACGCCGATGAGCGGCTTGGTCACGGAACTTCCTCCAGGAAGGGAAGGGGCATCAGTCGCGTTCGAGTTCGGCCTCGGCCGCGGCGAGCGCCGCGAACTCCTCCTCGGGCGCCCTGGCCACCAGATGGTGCCGACTGTAGAACGCGAAGTAGGCGAGGGCGATCACGTACACCCCGAGCGCCATGAAGGCCGCCGTCCGGTCCACCAGGAAGGTCGCGACAAGCGCCGACAGGGCCAGGACGAAGGCCACCGACGAGGTCACGATCCCGCCGGGCGTGCGGTACGGCCGGTGCAGACCCGGCTCGCGGCGGCGGAGCACGATGTGGGAGAGCGCCATCAGGGCGTACGAGATGGTGGCGCCGAAGACCGCGATGTTCAGCATCCGCGCCCCGTTCCCGGTGCCGGCGGCGAGCGCGAAGCCGAGGGCGCCCGGGATGAGGAGCCCCAGGTACGGCGACTTGCGGCGGCTGGTCAGGGAGAGGAAGCGGGGCAGGTAGCCCGCCCGGGAGAGGGCGAACAGCTGGCGCGAGCCGGCGAAGATGAGGGAGAAGAAGGAGGCGACCAGGCCCGCGAGGCCCGCGTAGTTCACGAAGCGGCTGAGCGCGGTCGGCTCCCCGTCGCCCTGGAGCGCCACGACCAGCGGATTGCCGGCCTCCTGGACGGCGGCGGAACCGCGCGCCCCGGTGGCCGCGAAGAAGGTCATGACGGCGAGCAGCACCAGGATGCCCATCGCGATCGCGAGCGCCCTCGGCATCGACCGCACCGGGTCCTTGGCCTCCTCGGCGGCCAGCGGCACGCCCTCGACGCCGAGGAAGAACCACATGCCGAAGGGGAACGCGGCCCAGATCCCGAGCAGTCCGAAGGGCAGCCAGGAGTTCGACCCGAAGGCCTCCCCGTCGACCGGGATGTCGTTCAGGCCGTCCACGTGGAAGTCGGTGAACGCGCCGAGCGCGAAGACGACCAGGGCCGCGACCGCGACCGCCGTGACGATCAGGCTGAAGCGCAGCGCCTCGCCCACGCCCCACAGGTGGATGCCGATGAAGAGTGCGAAGCAGACCAGGTAGACGGGCCAGCCGGACTCCAGGCCGAAGAGCCCGAGCGACTCCACGTAGTCGCCGATGAAGATGGAGATCGCCGCCGGGGCGAGGATGTACTCGATGAGGATCGCGGTGCCGGTGAGGAAGCCGCCCCAGGTGCCCAGCGCCCGGCGCGCGAAGCCGTAGCCGCCGCCCGCGGTGGGCAGGATGGCGGAGAGCTCCGCGAGCGCGAAGACCAGGCAGGCGTACATCGCGCCCATCAGGACGGTGGCGACGGCGAGCCCGCCGAAGCCGCCCTTCGACAGGCCGATGTTCCAGCCGGAGAAGTCCCCGGACACGACGTACGCCACGCCGAGGCCGGTCAGCAGCAGCCAGCCGGCGCTGCCGCGGCGCAGTGCCCGGCGCTCCAGATAGTCGTCCTTCGCCGGTGTGGTGTCTTCGAGCGTCATGGCAGCGTCAGCTCCCTGCAACGGGCCCAATGGAATGGATCCATACCTTTGCGGTGGCCGACGGGGGAGCGCAACCCCCGTGCGTTACTTTCGGGTTACGCCGCCGTATGCCCTCCGGTCACGTCAGGAAGCCCCGCAGCAGCGCCGCCGTGCCCGCGCAGTGCTCCCGCATCACCTCGCGCGCCGCGTCCGCGTCCCCGTCGAGGACCGCCTCCACCAGGGCGGCGTGCTGGTGCTGGGAGTGCTCCAGATTGCGTACGAGCAGGGGGATGCAGTCCAGGAGGTCGTTCACCGTCGCCCGGACGGCGGCGTACTGCGCGGTCAGCGTCGGCGAGCCGGAGAGCTCCGCGAGCGTGAGGTGGAGCAGGGTGTCCTGGCGGCGGTAATCGGCCAGCGGGGCGTCGTGCGTCGCCGCCACGGCCGTCCGCAGCCGCTCGGCGCCCGCCGCGTCGAGGCCGTGGGCCGCGCAGAGCCCGGCGGCCCCCACCTCAAGGACCTCACGGAAGCGCAGGGTGTCCTCCATGTCGACCGTGGCGATCCGGCGCCGCAGCTCGTCCTCGTCGGCCGTCTGCGTCCGGGGCAGCACGAACGTCCCGCCGTACCTGCCCCGCCGGCTCTCCACGAGCCCCTGCTCCTGGAGGACCTTGAGGACCTCGCGCAGGGTCACCCGGCTGATCCCCATCCGGTCGGCGAGCTCCCGCTCGGCGGGCAGCCGCTCCCCGCCGGGCACGAGTCCGAGGCGCACCACCTGGAGGATCTGCTCCAGGGCCTCCTCGAACCCGTTGCCCGCCCGCACCGGCCGCAGCACGGGCGTCAGCCGGTCCGCCGGTTCACTCGTACTGGCCACGTTCTCGTTTTCCTCTCTCCAGCACTTCCCAAGCAATGGTCTTCCGCAATACCTTATGGCTCCCGGCACGCCGAAGGAGGAGCAATCCCGTGGCAGACCGCACACCCCCGCTCACCGTCGAGGAGCTCCGCGCCCTCGTCGCGAGCGGCGAGATCGACACCGTCGTCCTGGCCTTCCCCGACATGCAGGGACGCCTCCAGGGCAAGCGGTTCGCCGCACCGTTCTTCCTGGACGAGGTCCTCGGCCACGGCACCGAGGGCTGCAACTACCTCCTCGCCGTCGACACCGAGATGAACACCGTCGACGGCTACGAGATGTCCTCCTGGGACCGCGGTTACGGCGACTTCGCGATGCACCCCGACCTCACCACCCTCCGCCGCCTCCCCTGGAACGACGCCACCGCCATGGTGACCGCCGACCTCGCCTGGGCCGACGGCACCCCGGTCGTCGCCGCGCCCCGCCAGATCCTCCGCCGCCAGCTGGAGCGCCTCGCGGAGCTCGGCCTCACGGCGCACGTCGGCACCGAGCTGGAGTTCATCGTCTTCAGGGACAGCTACGAGCAGGCCTGGGACGCGAACTACCGCGGCCTCACCCCCGCCAACCAGTACAACATCGACTACTCCGTCCTCGGTACCGGACGCATCGAACCCCTCCTGCGCCGCATCCGCAACGAGATGACCGGCGCCGGACTCACCGTCGAGTCCGCCAAGGGCGAGTGCAACCCCGGACAGCACGAGATCGCCTTCAAGTACGACGAGGCCCTCGTCACCTGCGACCAGCACGCCGTCTACAAGACGGGCGCCAAGGAGATCGCCGCCCAGGAGGGCTGCTCGCTCACCTTCATGGCGAAGTACAACGAGCGCGAGGGCAACTCCTGCCACATCCACCTCTCCCTCCAGGACGCCGAGGGACACAACGTGATGGCCGGGGACGACCAGCACGGCATGTCCGAGACCATGCGGCACTTCCTCGCCGGACAGCTCGCCGCCCTCCGCGACTTCTCCCTCCTCTACGCCCCCAACATCAACTCCTACAAGCGGTTCCAGCCCGGCTCCTTCGCGCCCACCGCCGTCGCCTGGGGCCACGACAACCGCACCTGCGCCCTCCGGGTCGTCGGCCACGGCCGCTCCACCCGCTTCGAGAACCGCCTCCCCGGCGGCGACGTCAACCCGTACCTCGCCGTCGCCGGCCTGATCGCCGCCGGCCTGCACGGCATCGAGCAGCGGCTCGAACTGCCCGCGCCCTGCACCGGGAACGCGTACGCCGGCGAGTACGCGCACGTCCCCACCACCCTGCGCGAGGCCGCCGAACTCTGGGAGACCAGCGAGATCGCCAAGGCCGCCTTCGGCGCCGAGGTCGTCGCCCACTACCGCAACATGGCCCGCGTCGAGCTCGACGCCTTCGACGCGGCGGTGACCGACTGGGAGCTGCGCCGCTCCTTCGAACGCCTCTGAACCGCTTCCGAGAGGATTGAGTTGCTCCAGGTACTGAACCCGGCGACCGAGGAACTCGTCGCCACCGTCCCCGCCGCCACCCCCGCCGACGTCGACGCCGCCGTCACCCGCGCCACCGCCGCCCAGCGCGGCTGGGCCGCCGCCGCGCCCGTCGACCGGGCCCGGCTGCTCCGCCGCTTCGCCGCCGTCGTCGACGAGCACAACGAGGAACTGGCCCGCCTGGAGGTCACCGAGGCCGGCCACACCCTCGGCAACGCCCGCTGGGAGGCCGGCAACGTCCGCGACCTGCTCGACTACGCCGCCGGGGGAGTCGAGCGCCTCAACGGCCGCCAGATCCCCGTCCCCGGCGGCCTCGACATCACGATCCTCGAACCGCTCGGGGTCGTCGGCGTCATCGCCCCCTGGAACTTCCCCATGCCGATCGCCGCCTGGGCCACCGCGCCCGCCCTCGCCGCCGGCAACGCCGTGATCCTCAAGCCGGCCGAGACCACCCCCCTCACCGCGCTCCGCCTCGCCGAACTCGCCCTGGAGGCGGGCCTCCCCGAAGGCCTCTTCCAGGTCCTGCCCGGCACCGGCCCCGTCGCCGGGAACGCCCTCGTCGAACACCCCGGCATCGCCAAGATCGTCTTCACCGGCTCCACCCGCGTCGGAAAGTCGATCATGGCGAAGTGCGCCGACCAGGTGAAGCGGGTCACCCTCGAACTCGGCGGCAAGAGCCCCAACATCGTCTTCGCCGACGCGGACCTGGAGGCGGCCGCCGCCGCAGCGCCGATGGCCTTCCTGGACAACAGCGGCCAGGACTGCTGCGCCCGCACCCGCATCCTCGTCCAGCGCAGCGCGTACGACCGCTTCCTGGAGCTCCTCACCCCCGCCGTCGAGGAGATCGTCGTCGGCGACCCCCTCGACGAGCGCACCCAGATGGGCCCGCTCATCTCCCGCGCCCAGCTCGACCGCGTCCGCGGTTACGTCACCGAGGACCTCGAAGGGATCCGGGGCAAGGCCCCCGAGGGCCCCGGCTTCTGGTTCCCGCCGACCGTCCTCACCGGACTCCCCGAGGACGCCCCCTGCGCCGTCGAGGAGGTCTTCGGACCCGTCGCCGTCGTCCTCCCCTTCGAGGACGAGGCCGACGCGATCCGCCTCGCCAACGCCACCGAGTACGGCCTCTCCGGCTCCATCTGGACCCGCGACGTCGGCCGCGCCCTGCGCGCCTCCCGCGCCGTCCGGGCCGGCAACCTCTCCGTCAACTCCCACTCCAGCGTCCGCTACTGGACCCCGTTCGGCGGCTACCAGCAGTCCGGCCTCGGCCGCGAACTCGGCCCCGACGCCCTGACCGCCTTCACCGAAACCAAGAACGTCTTCATCAGCACGGAGGGCCCCGCACTGTGAGCAACGAGATCATCTGCCGCCGCCTCGTCGGCCGTACCGCCGTCATCACCGGAGCGGGCAGCGGCATCGGCCTCGCCACCGCCCGCCGCCTCGCCTCCGAGGGCGCCCACGTCGTCTGCGGCGACATCGACGAGACCGCCGGCAAGGCCGCGGCCGAGGAGGTCGGCGGCACCTTCGTCCAGGCCGACGTCACCGACCCCGAGCAGGTCGAGAACCTCTTCAAGGTCGCCTTCGACACGTACGGCTCCGTCGACATCGCCTTCAACAACGCCGGCATCTCGCCGCCCGACGACGACTCCATCCTGGAGACCGGCCTGGAGGCCTGGAAGCGCGTCCAGGACGTCAACCTCACCTCCGTCTACCTCTGCTGCAAGGCCGCCCTGCCCTACATGCGCCGCCAGGGCAAGGGCTCCATCATCAACACCGCCTCCTTCGTCGCCATCATGGGCGCCGCCACCAGCCAGATCTCGTACACCGCGTCCAAGGGCGGCGTCCTCGCCATGTCCCGCGAGCTGGGCGTCCAGTTCGCCCGCGAGGGCATCCGCGTCAACGCCCTCTGCCCGGGGCCGGTCAACACCCCGCTCCTCCAGGAGCTGTTCGCGAAGGACCCCGAGCGGGCCGCGCGCCGCCTCGTCCACATCCCCGTCGGCCGCTTCGCCGAGGCCGAGGAGATCGCCGCCGCCGTCGCCTTCCTCGCGAGCGACGACTCCTCCTTCGTCAACGCCAGCGACTTCCTCGTCGACGGCGGGATCTCCGGGGCGTACGTCACCCCGCTCTAACCGTTCACCTCGAATCCCCCCACCCGACAGCCGGGCGTCACAAGGCGCCCGGCTGTCCTGCGTACACCCAGGAGGGTGATCATGAACGACAAGCTCCGCACCTCCGCCGCGGCGGCCGCCCTCGCCCTCGCCGCCACCGGTCTCCTCCCGGCGCCGAGCGCGGAGGCGAAGTCCGCCGAGTGCCCCACCCTGAAGATCTCCGAGGGCTGGTACGGCGACAACGAGGCCCGCGTCGACGCCCTGCTCGCCGACCACTGCGGGGACAAGGGGGGCCGGAAGCCGGTCGCGGTCTTCGACTGGGACAACACCGTCATCAAGAACGACGTCGGCGACGCCACCTTCTACTGGCTCCTGCGCAACGACCGCGTCCGGCCCCCGAAGGACGGCGACTGGTCCACCACCAGCCGCTACCTCACCCCCGAGGCCGCCACCGCCCTCGGCGAGGCCTGCCCCACCGGCGTCCGCACCCTCCCCACCGCCACCGACACCCGCTGCGCCGACGAACTCCTCTCCGTCTACGGCTCCGGCACCACCACCGGCGGGAAGACCGCCTTCGCCGGCCACGACCGCCGCCGCATGGAGCCGCAGTACGCCTGGCTCGCCCAGCTCCTGCACGGCTGGACCACCCGCCAGGCCGCCTCCTTCGCGGCCGCCGCCCGCGCCGAGAACCTCGCCGCCCCGCAGGGCGCCACCCAGCAGGTCGGCACCGCGAAGGTCACCGGCTGGGTCCGCTACTACGACCAGCAGCGGGACCTGATCCGCGCCCTGAAGGACGGCGGCTTCGACGTCTGGATCGTCTCCGCCTCGCCCGAACCCGTCGTCGACGTCTGGGCGAAGGGCGTCGGCGTCGACCCCTCCCACGCCCTCGGCATCCGCAACACCACCGCCCACGGCCGCCTCACCAGCCACCTCAAGGGCTGCGGCACCGTCCGGGACGGCGAGGACGCGATGATCACCTACATCGACGGCAAGCGCTGCTGGATCAACCAGGAGATCTTCGGCGTCCGGGGCCCCGCCGCCGAGCGCGTCCAGCCCGCCGCCCGCCGCCAGGTCTTCGCCGCCGGCGACTCCGACACCGACGTCTCCTTCCTGCGGGACGCCACCGGACTGCGCCTGGTCCTCAACCGCAACAAGAACGAACTCATGTGCCGGGCGTACGAGAACGGCGACGGCCGCTGGCTCGTCAACCCCATGTTCATCGAGCCGAAGAAGCGGAAGACGAGCCCGTACCCCTGCTCGACCACCGGCTACACGGCGGGCGACGGCACGGCCCAGCCGGTCCGGCGCGTCGACGGCAGCATCGTCCCGGACCAGCTGGACACGGTCTTCCCCTGAGCGTCCTTGTGCCGATCACCGCTCACCGCTCGGCGGCGAGGTCCAGGAAGAGCGCGGCCGACCAGCCGAAGCCCGAGGTGGCGCGGGCCGCCCGGGCCCCGGTCAGCGGGTTCCAGTACTCGTAGAGGCCGCCGGCGTCGCGGACCATGGCGAGGGTGCGCTCGCGCAGCTCGGCGGCCGTGTCCGGGAAACCGGAGCGGCGCAGGCCCTCCACGAGGAGGTAGTTGACGTTGAGCCAGACCGGGCCGCGCCACATCGCGTCCGGGTCGAAGGCGGGGTCGTCGAAGGCCACGGTGGGGACCGGGCGCTCGCCCCAGAAGGCGGGGGAGCGGAGGTCCCGCTCCAGGGCCGCGGCGACCCCGGCGGGCAGCCGGCCGGTGAACAGCGGCATGAGGTCGAGCGCGGTGCGCACGGGGACGGGGGCACCGGCCGCCAGGGTGGTGAAGCGGGCGCCGTCCCAGCGCCGGGCGACCAGGAGCGCGGCGTGCGCGGCGGCGCGCGAGCGCCAGTGGGCGGCCTCGGCGGGCCGGCCGAGGGCCTCGGCGATGTCGGCCAGCCGGTCGGCCTCCAGGACCAGGTAGGAGTTGAGGTCCGGAGGCTCGGCGCGGGGGCCGTAGTCCCAGATCGGGCTGTCGTCGAGGCCGGACGAGTAGGGGTGCAGATACTCGGGGAGGCCGTCGCCGTCCGGGTCGGAGGCGGCGAACCACCACTCGTGCGCCCGGACGAGCTTCGGGTGGACGGCGGCGAGGAAGTCGGTGTCCGGGTCGGTCTCGTGGACCTTCCAGACCGCCCAGGCGGCCAGCGGCGGCTTGGTCACCGGCACCGGAGCGCGGGTGGGCCGACTGCCGTTGGCGCTGCCGACGTGCTCGGCCAGTCGGGCGTGGTCCGCACGGGGCAGGTCGGTGGTGTCGGCGAGCACGCCGTGGTCGTGGACGACGTCGGGGAGCCGGCCGTCCGGGAGCTGGTGGTCGAGGAAGAACAGGATCTGCTCGCGGGCGAGCGCGGGGGAGGCGTGCCGCAGGGCGACGGCGTGGAAGAGGGCGTCCCAGTTCCAGACGCCGACGTAGCCGTACTTGGACGGGACGAGCCCCTCGCGGCCGGCGATCGGCAGCAGGTTGACGGCCAGCGTCCACCAGGCAGTCCGGGCGCGTTCCGCGAGGTCGGACCGGACCGGCGGCATGCGGTCGAACCACTCGGTCCAGCGGGCCTCGGCGGCGGCGCGCACGGCCGGGGCCGACCACGCGCCCGGCGGACCGGTCAGGACGTGGCAGCCGTCGAGCGCGAGCGTCCGCCCGGTCCCGTCGGGCAGCCGCCAGGACGCCGAGGCCCCGTGTCCGGCGAGCACCAGGGTCGCGGGATCGGCGAACAGCAGCGACACCCCGCCCTCGAAGGCGACTTCGACGGGCGTGGCCGTACGGACGGGCAGCGGCCGTCCGGCCGGGTCGCGCACGACGAGCGCGGAGAGTTCGGTGGTCTCGTCGAGCGGGGTCTCGTACTCCGCCCTGGCGACCCGCAGGCCGTCCGGCCCGGCGGTGACGAGGAGCCGCGAGCCGCGGTCGGTGAACGGCCGCTCGACCAGGTCGAGCGGCACGTCGTACGAAGGGGACATCAGCGTCCTCCCAGGCCCGAGGAGGCCATGCTGTTGAGGATCTTGCGCTGCCCGATCAGGAAGGCGATCAGCATCGGCACCACGGTCATCGCGGAGAGCGCGGCGGTGAGTCCGTAGTCGATGCCGCCGCGCTGGGAGTTGAAGGAGTCGAGCAGCAGTGGGACGGTGAAGAGCTCCGAGGTGTTCAGGAACACCAGGGGGAAGAAGTAGCTGTTCCAGCTGGCCAGGAAGACGATGATGCCGAGCGTCCACAGGCCGGGCCGGATGTTGGGCAGGATGATCCGCCAGAAGACGGTCCAGCGGCCGGCGCCGTCGATCCTGGCCGCCTCCTCCAGTTCGACCGGGACGGCCCGGATGAACTGGCGCAGCAGGAAGACCGCGAAGGGGTTGGCGACGGCGGGCAGGATCAGCGCCAGGTGCGAGTCGATCAGGTGCAGCTCGGCCAGCATGACGTACAGCGGCACGATGATGACCTGGGCCGGGACCATCTGGGTGGCGAGGAAGAGGCCGAAGAGCGGCCCGGAGCCGCGGAACGGGATGCGGGCGAAGGCGTACGCGGCCATCGCGCCGGTGAGCAGGGTGGCGGCGACGGTGATCGCCGCGATGTAGAGGCTGTTCCAGTAGGCCCGGCCGATCGGGACCCCGTCGAACACGTCGGGGTAGTTCCGGGGGCGCCAGGGGGAGGGGAGCCAGGACAGCGGCTCGTGGATCATCTGGCCGGCGCCCTTGAAGGAGGTCAGGACCATCCAGACGAACGGGAACAGCATGAGCAGGCCACCGGCGGCGAGGCCGGTGTGCAGGAGGAGCCGGCCGGGGGCGGTCGTGTGCCGAACGGTCATGGGGGCGCCTCAGGACTCGTAGTGGACGAAGCGCTTCTGCGCCTTGAACTGGACCGCGGTGACCACCAGGGTCATCAGCAGCAGGAGCAGCGCGGCGGCGCTCGACAGGCCGAAGCGGAACTCGCGGAAGCCCTGCTGGTAGACCTTGTAGACGATGGTCTGGGCGCCCTCGTTGTGGTCCGGGTTGACCAGGACGTACACGAGGTCGAAGGCCTGGAACGAGCTGATCACCGACACCACCACGGTGAAGAAGACGGTGGGGGAGAGCAGCGGGAGGGTGACCGAGCGCAGCGTCTGCCACGGTCCGGCGCCGTCGATCCGCGCGGCTTCGAGCAGGTTCGGCGGGACGGTGGAGAGCCCGGCCAGGAAGATGACGACGTTGAGCCCGAGCGAGGACCAGATCGTCACCACGCCGACGGCGACGACCACCCAGTCCGGGTCGGCCAGCCAGTCGGGCGGGGTGATCCCGAGCAGGTCGTGCACGGTGCCGTTGAGGATGCCGTCGGCGCCGCCGCCGAGGATCATCTGCCAGATCACCGACACCGCGACGGAGCTGGTCACGACCGGGAGGAAGTAGACCACCCGGTAGGCGGTCCGGCCGCGGACGTTGTGCAGGGCCAGCGCGATGAGCAGGGCCAGGGCGAGCCCGCCCGGGACGGTGATCAGACCGATCTTGACGGTGTTCCAGACCGCGCGGCCGAACTCCGGGTCGGTCAGCAGGGCGCGGAAGTTGTCCAGGCCGATCCAGGTGGAGTCGCCGAGGCCGTCCCAGCGCATGAAGGAGAGCACGACGGCGAAGCCGAGCGGGCCGACCAGGAAGACCAGCAGGCCGAGCAGCTGGGGGGCGAGGAAGAACAGGGCCCACCGGCGGTCGCGGCGCCGCCAGAGCGGCTCGCGTCCGGCGGCCGGGGCGGCGGGGGCCGGTCCGGCGGCGGAGGTCTTCCGCCGCCGGACCGCCGACGGGGTGAGGGCGCTCACCCCTGCTTGCCCTTCATGTCGTCGACGAGGGTCTGGAGCCGGGTCATGCCCTCGTCGAAGCCGACCTTGCCCTCCCAGATCTTCATCAGCTGGTCGTTGATCGCCTTGGTCAGGCCCGGGACGGCGACCTCGTCGGGGTAGTTGGCGAAGCCGCGGTCGCGCACGTCGAGGAAGGTCTTGGCGTGTGCCGGGTAGCCGCCGTCGGTCACGAGGTTCTCGGCGCCCTTGACGGAGGGGACGGCGCTGCCTCCCTTGAGGCGCAGCTTCTGGCCCTCCTTGCCCACGAACTCGGTGAGGAAGGCGAAGGCCTCCTTCTGGTGCCTGCTGTCCTTGTTGATCGCCAGGTACGAGGCGGCGACGGCGCCCGGGATCGGCTTCCCGGACTCGGAGGGGAACGGCACGACGTCGTAGCCCTCGCGGGACCCGCCCTTGTCGATGTTCTCGATGACCCAGCGGCCGCCGGCGTAGAAGCCCGCCTTGTGCTTGACGAACTGGGTGCCGGCGCTGTTGCCCTCGGGCAGCAGGTCGGCGGAGGCGAAGGTCTTGTCCCGGTAGCCGTCGGCGAGGGTCTTGAACGCCTGCCGGGCCTTGGGATCGGACGGGGCGACGAACCTGCCGTTCTCCCAGACCTTGCCGCCGAAGCCGTTGACCATGCTGTAGTTGGCGCCGTACCAGTTCCAGAAGACGGAGCCGTACTTGCCCGCCGCCTTGAGCTTGGCGTTCATCTCCAGGAACGTGGCCATGGTCCACCGGCCGGCCTCGTTCAGTTCGGCCGGGTCCTCCGTGATCCCGGCCTCGGCGAGGGCCTTCTTGTCGAACCAGAGGACCTCGGGGTTGGTGTCGTTCGGGACGCCGTAGGTGACGCCGTCCTTCTTCGCGCCGCCGTAGATGCCCTCGAAGAAGTCCTCGGGCCTGCTGTGGCTCCCCGGTCCGGCGAGCCGCTCGTCGAGCGGGGCGAGCACGCCGTCGGCGACGAGCTTGCCGATGTAGTCGTCGCCGACGTAGACCACGTCGGGGGCGGTCTTCGAGGTGAACTGGGTGATCAGCTTGGGGTGGTAGTCCTCGTAGGAGGAGACCTGCTCCAGCTTGAGGGTGATGTCCGGGTGCTTCCTGGCGAACTCGTCGGTGAACGCCTTGAACACCGCGGCGTCCTCGGCCGAACCCCAGGTCGCCCACCGCAGGGTCATCTTGCCGTCCTTCCCCTCCGCCCCCGCGCCGGCGCCGCTGCACGCGGAGACGGTGGTGGCGAGGGCCATCGCGAGGGTGAGCAGGGTGGTTCTTCTCGTGAAAGCTGTTCTTCTCGTGAAAGCGGACAACGGGTGCCTCCTGGGCTTTCGTGAGGGGAGGGAGAGGGGGAGGGGCGGTGCGGGTGCGGGGTCAGGCGAGGCCGCCGCCGTCGACGACCAGGGCGGAGCCGGTCATGTAGCTGCTCGCGTCGCTCGCGAGGAAGAGCACGGCGGCGGCGATCTCCCGGGGCGATCCGGCCCGGCCCATCGGCCGGTCGGCGGCGTCCTTCTCGAAGGCCGCCCACTCCTCCTGGAGCTGGCGGGCCTCGTCGCGGAGCATCGGGGTCATGGTGTCGCCCGGGTTGACCGAGTTGACCCGGATGCCGGCGGCGGCGTGGTCGATGGCCAGGGCCCGCGTCATGTTGACGACCGCGGCCTTGGAGGCGCAGTAGGAGAGCGCGTTGCCGCCGCCCTTGAGCCCCCAGCCGGAGCCGGTGTTGACGATCGAGCCGCCCTCCGTCATCGCCGGGACGGCGAAGCGGCACATCAGGTAGACGGAGCGGACGTTGACGGCCATCACCCGGTCCCACTCCTCGACGGAGGTCTCCAGGGCGGTCCGGCGCCGGATGATCCCGGCGTTGTTGAACAGGACGTGCAGGCCGCCGAAGGTCTCGACCGCGGTGGCGACGATCCGCTCGCAGTCGGCCTCCGCGGAGACGTCGGCCCGCACCGCCACCGCCCGGCCGCCGGCGGCCTCGATCCCCCGGACGGTCCCGCCGGCGTCCGCGAGGTCGGCGACGACCACGGAGGCGCCCTCGGCGGCGAACAGCTCGGCGGTGGCCCGGCCGATGCCGGAGGCGCCGCCGGTGACGATGGCGACCTTGCTGCTCAGGGTGTTCATGGGAGCTCCTCACTGGCGGACTGGATGCGGTAGAACACGGATGCGCGGTGGCCGGTGACGACCCGGACGTGGCCGGCGAACGCGGCGTCGGCCGCCGGGTCGCCGCTGTCCACGAGCAGCGGCCGCCCGCCGAGCGCGGCGAGCTTCTGCGGGGTGGCGAGGACGACGAGCCCGGCGAGCGCGGCCAGCACACGCGGGCTGAACTGCTGGTTGCCGCGCCCGATCACGAAGCCCTGCCCGCCGATGACCGACAGGACGCCCTGCGTCACCTGTGACATGGCACAGGTGTGCAGCTGCCGCTCCGTCACATCGGAGGCGAGCAGGACGCCGTCCCGGACGACGTCCACGCCCAGCGGCGTCAGCACGAGGCCGAGCGCGCGCCCGACGGCGAGCGTGGTCGCACCGGGCCCGAGCGCGTAGGCGACGCCGGGGCGCATGGCCGCCACCACCGCGCGGGCGACGGAATCGGCCGTGCCCGGCGGCTCCGCCGAGGAGCCGGTCTTGCGGCCGCTGAGCCGCGCCCGCGCCGCCGGCACCCGCAGGGTCCCGTACAGCCGGGCACCGACCCGCCCCGACCGGTACGCCTCCTCGTCCAGGTCGACGACCTCGGCCTCGACGGTGCTCCCGTCGAACCCGGCGGCGGTCGCCCCGGCCGCGAACGGGCTGAGGGCGAAACAGCCCGAGTAGACCTTCACCCCGGCCGGCACGCCGAGCACCGGCGGGCGCGGCCCGGCGTCCAGCACGTCCCGCGCCGTGCCGTCGCCGCCCGCGAACAGCAGCAGGTCCACCGCGCCGAGCGCCGCCACCGCCGCGCGGGTGTCCCCGGCACCGGTGGCGGCCCCGGCCCGGGGCCGGTGGGCGATCTCGTACGGGACGCCGGCGGCCAGCGCGCTGTCCTCGCCCATCGGGCCGGCCACCGTGCGGACCCGCAGCCCGGGGCGCCGGGCCCGCAGGGCCCGCAGCGCGGCGGCCGCCCGCTCGCCCGCCCGGGGGACGGCGCCCAGGGCCAGCGCCCTGGCCTGGACGCCGGGCCCGTCGCTGCCCTTGAGGGCGACGGCGCCGCCGAGACCCGCGACCGGGTTCACGATCAGGCCGACGATCATTCCTGCCGCGTCCCGCCCCGCGCGCCCTCGCGCCGCCCGCCGTGCTTCCGCAGGTAGGCGCGCCAGCTGGGCGACCACTGCGCCGGGTCGTCGAGCGAGGAGGCGTCGATCCGGTGCACGGTCTGCCGGTAGGGCGCGTTCCGCACGAAGTCGGCGTCCTCCCGGGCCTCGCCGGCGACATGGGCGAGGATCGCCGCGTACTCGTCGAGGTCCTCCCGGGAGTAGGACTCGGTGGGCTCCAGGGTGAACGGCTCCGGCACCACGTACGGGTGGTGGCTGGTCCAGTAGTGCACGCCGAAGTCGGCCGCCCGGACGCCGATCTCCTCCGAGTGCACACCGGTCTCCTCGGTGAGCTCCGCCCAGGAGTAGCGGACCTGCTCGACCCGCCGCCGCCGGGCCCAGGGGACGGAGGCGCCGGGGATCCGCAGGACCTTGCTCATCAGGTAGTTGTTGTTGAGCACGGCGGTCTCGGCGACCTCGCGCAGGCCCTCCGCGCCGAGCGCCATCACCCAGGCGTAGGCCCTGACGACATTGGGCGTGACCCCGAGGAACGGCCGGATCTTGCCGACCGACCGCTCCGGCACGGTCAGCGTGTACGTACCCCCGCCGGACACGGTCTCGTGGTCGCCGTCGGTCACGCGGTCGACGACCGGGCCGGGCAGGAACGGCACCAGCGCCTCGGAGACCCCGCACGCGCCGGCCGCCGGACCGCCGCAGGCATGCGGCGTGGAGAAGGTCTTGTGCAGGTTGAAGTGGCACAGGTCGAAGCCCGCGTCCCGGGCCCGGGTGATGCCGAGGATGCCGTTGGCGTTGGCCTGGTCGTAGCAGGCCAGACCGCCGGCCGCGTGGACCAGGTCGACGAACTCGCGGATCCGCGGGTTGAAGATCCCGGTGTCCTCCGGATTGGTGATCATCAGCGCGGCGGTGCGCGGGCCGACCGCCGCCCGCAGCGCCTCGATGTCGGGCAGGCCCTCGGCGTCCGGCATCAGGGTGATGACCTCGTACCCGGCGACCTTGGCGCAGGCCGCGTTCGAGGGGTGCGAGAACATCGTGGTGATCACCTGGTCGCGCTGCTCCCCCTCGCCCCTGGAGGCGTGGTGGGCGCGGATCATCGCGATGTTGGCGTAGATCGCCGAGGAACCCGCGCCGGGCTGGAGCGAGACCCGCGCCATGCCGGAGATCTCCTTGAGGATCTGCTCCAGACGCCAGTAGATCTCCAGCACGCCCTGCACGGTGGACTCGGGCTGGAGCGGGTGCAGGTCGGCGACCCTCGGGTCGCGGGCGAAGGCGTCGTTGACCTTGGGGCTGTACTTCATCGTGCAGGTGCCCTGGCCGACGTCGATGTTCAGATCGGCGCCCAGCGTCTCCTGGGAGAGCCGCAGATAGTGCCGGACCACCTGGTTCTGCGACAGCTCGGGCAGCGCGGGCGGGGTGCGGCGGGCGACGCCCTCGGGCAGCTCCACCAGGGGCGCGTCCGGGGCGGGGACGCCGACTCCGCGCCGTCCGGGGCGGGACAGCTCGAAGACGACCTCCTCGTCCCAGCGGGCCTGGTGGAACCGCCGCAGCGCGGGCTTGGGCGCGACCGGCAGGGTGGCGAAGGGTTCGGGCGCTCCGTGCGCGCTCATGCGGTGCCTCCGAGGGCGGAGAGGGCGTCCTTGACGGCCGCGGCGAGGGTGTCGATGTCGGCGATGGAGTGGGTCTCGGTGACGCAGACCAGCACCTCCCGGGGGCCGAGCCGCACGCCGCCGAGGATCCCCCGGCGGTGCAGGGCGTCGAGCAGGGCGTCGGCGTCCGGCACCTCGACGGCGAACTCCCGGAAGTGGACGGCCTCCTGATGGCGGACCACGGCGCCGGCGGCGGCCAGCGCCCGCATGGCGTACCGGGTGCGGGCGAGGATCGTCTCGCCGATCTCCCGCATCCCCCGAGGGCCCATCAGGGCGAGGTAGACGCCGGCGGTGATGCCCCACAGGGCGGCGGCGGTGCCGACCCACTCCTTGCCCTCCTCGCGCAGCGCGAAGGAGGTCCGGTCGTAGAAGACGTCACCGAAGCCGTACTCGCCGGGGACGGCGGTCGGCGCGATGCCGAACAGCCGGGACGGGAACTCCGCGACCAGGCGCTCCTCGTCGTGGGAGGCGATGAACCCGGCCTGGCCGCCGCCGTACTGCGGGTGCATCCCGAGCGACTGGATGTCGCCGCAGACCAGGTCGGCGCCGTAGGAGGCGGGCGGGGCGAGCACACCGAGCGAGATCGGGTCGGTGCCGACGACCAGCAGGGCGCCCGCCGCATGCGCCAGCTCCGCCAGTTCGCGGCCGCGGGTCTCGACGACGCCGTGGACGGTGGGCGTCTCCAGGTAGAGGGCGGCGAAGCCCTCGTCCAGCCGGACCTCGCCCATCTCGCCCGAGTCGGCCACCGGGGCGAGCAGCACCTCGACGTCCGGGGCGAGGTAGTCGCGGATCTTGGCCAGCTTGTCGGCCGCGATCGCCCCGCTGACCAGCACCCGGTTCCGGCCGGTGCGGCGCGCGGCCATCCGCAGCGCCGTACCGGCGGCCTGGAAGCCGTCGTACGTGGGGACGTTGACGACGTCCATCTCAAGCAGCTCGGCCATCATCGAGACGTACTCGAAGAGGGCCTGGAAGCGGCCGTGGTCCTCGTACGGCTCGCCCGCGTAGGCGGTCAGGAACTCGCTGCGCCCGTTGACCTCGTCGCAGACCGCCGGGACGTGGTGCGGATAGCAGCCGTGGCCGAGGAAGCTCAGCAGCCGCGCCGGGTCGGTGTTCCGGGCCAGCAGGCCGCGGACGTGCCGGACCAGGCCCTGCTCGTCGGCGTACGGCGCGGGCAGGTCGAGCGGGCGGGCGAGCCGCAGGTCGGCGGGGATGTCGCCGTAGAACTCGGCGACGTCGGGGGCGCCGATCTCGGCGAGCATCGCCGCCCGCGCCTCGGGCCCCGCGTTGGGGATGTAGGGATGGGCCACTGGCACTCCTCGGTCAGGGCTTCGGTCGGGCAGGGCTTCGGTCAGGACTTCAGGACCACGGCGTCGCGTGGCGCGAGGACGACGGGGCCGGCCGGCAGCGGACGGCCGGTCAGCAGGTCGGTGGGCGGGGTGCCGCCGTGGGCCGCGGCGAGCGCCGGCAGCGGGACGGTCGCCGGTTCGGTCCCGTGGTTGAGCAGGAACAGGTACGGGCCCCGGCGGCAGGCCTCGACCCCCTCGGGAAGGCCCTGCCCGGTCACCCCGGTGATCCCGGCGGCGGCCAGCATCCGGTCGAGCAGCGGCGCCGGGTCCTCGGGCAGGAAGCTCAGGTAGGTGGCGGTGCCGCGCCGGGTGGCGGCCGGGCGGCCGTCCAGCGGCCCGCCGGAGTAGCGCGCCAGTACCTCCACGTCCGGTGTCTCGGTGTCGTCGGCGTCGCCGTCGTCCGTGGACAGCCACTCGCTCCAGGTGCGGGCGCGCAGCCGGGTGCCGTCCGCCGTCACCACCTCCTGGCTCCCGCCGTCGGGGATCGGCCGCCACTCCTCCACCCGTACGCCGAGCAGTTCGCGCAGCGGGCCGGGGGCGCCGCCCTCGTGGACCTGGTCGTCGGCGTCGACGACCCCGCTGAACGGGCCCACCACCAGCTGCCCGCGGAAGGCGGCCAGAGCGGCGGCCCGCTCGGCGGTGCACAGATAGAGGTTCGGGGCGATGACCAGCCGGTACGAGGAGAGGTCGCGGTCCGGCGGGGCCAGGTCGACGGCGATGCCGCGGGCATGCAGCGGCGCGTACCAGGCGAGCAGGAGCTCGTGCAGCCGCAGCCGGTCGGAGGGCATGGACTCGGGGGCTTCGAGCCCCCACCAGCTGTCCCAGTCGAGGAGCAGGGCGACCTCGGCCTCGGTGGTGCTGCCCGCGATCTCGGCCAGCCGGCGGACGTCCGCGCCCAGGGCGACCGTCTCCCGCCACTGGCGGGTCCGGGTGCCGCCGTGCGGGAGCATCGCCGAGTGGAACTTCTCCGGCCCGTACCTGGCCTGGCGCCACTGGAAGAACATGACGCCGTCCGAGCCGTGCGCCAGGGCCTGGAGGCTGTGCAGGCGCATCACGCCCGGGTCCTTGGGGACGTTGACCGGGCGCCAGCTGACCGCGCTCGGCGCGGATTCGAGGAGCAGCCACGGCCCGCGCTTCAGCGAGCGCATCAGGTCGTAGCCGAGCGCGGCCTTCACGGGGGAGCGGGGGTCGGCGGGGTCGGGGTAGGCGTCGTCGCTGACGAGGTCCTCGGCGGCGGCCCACTTCCAGTAGTCGAGCTCGCGCAGGACGCTCATGAAGTTGGTGGTCACCGGGACGTCCGGGGTGACCTCCTTGAGGACCTCGCGCTCGGCCTCGAAGCAGGCCAGCAGCGCGTCGCTGGAGAACCGGCGCCAGTCGAGGAGCTGGGTGGGGTTGACCGGTCCGGGGGCCTTGCGGGGCGGTTCGATCTGCTCCCAGTCGGTGTAGTGCTGGCCCCAGCAGGACGTCCCCCAGGCGGAGTTGAGCCCGGCGAGGGTGCCGTGGCGGTGCCGTAGCCACCGCCGGAAGTCACGGGCCGACTCCTCGCAGAAGCACTCGGCGGTGTGGTCGGCGTACTCGTTGCCGATGTGCCACAGGGCGAGCGCGGGGTGCTCCCGGTAGCGCTCGGCCATGGCCCGGGCCAGTCGGACGGTCGCGGCGCGGAAGACCGGCGAGGACGGGCAGTAGCCCTGTCGCGAGCCGAACTCCAGCCGGGTGCCGGCGGCGTCGACGGGCTGGATCCCGGGGTGGTTCCGGACCAGCCAGGGCGGCGGGGTCGCCGTCGCGGTGGCGAGGTCGACGGCGATGCCGTGCGCGTGGAGCAGGTCGAGGACGCGGTCGAGCCAGTCGAACGCGTAGGCGCCGGGGAAGGGTTCGAGCCGGGACCAGGAGAAGACGGCGACGGTGACCAGGTTGACGCCGGCCTCGGCCATCAGCCGGACGTCCTCCTGCCAGACCTCGTCCGGCCACTGCTCGGGGTTGTAGTCGCCTCCGAACAGCAGTCCCGGAACCCGCGTCAGGCCGCCCATGTCCCGCCTCCTCCGGGGTCGGGGACCCCGTCCGGTGTTTTGTATTCAAAATACTTAGTTCAGTACTCTGCATACGGTCAAGGGGTACGCTGGAGATCGGAAGAGATTGGGGATTGGGGACCTTGATGGCGATCGAACGCCGCCCACTGCGCGAGCAGATCCGCGACGAGCTCATGGACCGCCTCACCCGCGGCGAGTTCAGCGCGGGTTCCGATGTCAACGAAGCGGCGCTCGCCGCCGAGCTGGGCGTCAGCCGCACACCGCTGCGCGAGGCCCTGATCGCGATGGCGGGCGAAGGAGTGCTGGAGAGCAGCCAGGGGCGCGGCTTCCGCTTCGCGCCCGTCAGCCGCCAGGAGTTCCGCGAACTCGTGGCCATCGTCGCGGCCCTGGAGGCCCTGGCCCTGGAGTCCTCGGACCCGGACCACCTGCGGAGCATCGCCCCGCGCCTCCTCGACCTGGCTCAGGGCTTCCCCGACCAGGTCGCCGCGCACGAGACGGTCGACCGGCGCGACGACGAATGGCACGGCCTGCTGCTCAGCGGCTGCACCAACGAACGGCTCCTCGACCTGCTCGCCCGGGTCAAGGGCGGGATGCGGCGCTACGAGAACCTGGTCGTCGCCGAGGACGAGCCGGTGGCCCGCGAGTCGGAGGAGCACTGCGAGATCGCCCGCAGACTCCTGGAAGACGACCTGCCGGGAGCCATCACCATGCTGCGGGCCAACTGGGTGGGCGGCATGGAGCGCATGCTCGCCCACATCCCGGGGGACTGACCCCCGGGCGCGTGCGTCAGATGTGTCAGAGGAAGGTCATGCCCTCCCCGCGGTACGTGGGCACGGTCGCCGTGACGCGATCGCCCTCGACCAGGTGCAGGCTCTCGAACCGCTCGCACAGCTCCCCGGCCTTCGCGTGCCGGAACCAGACCTTGTCACCGATCCGCAGGTCGTCGGCGGGGGAGCCGAGCAGCGGGGTCTGCACCTCGCCGGCACCCTCCTGCGGGTCGTACCGGAGCCCCTCCGGCAGGTACGGCACGGGCAGCCGGTCCGGGCCCGCGGCCCCCGACGCCGGGTAGCCGCCGCCGAGCACGGTGACCACGCCCACCCCGGGGCGGCGGACGACGGGCTGCGCGAAGAGCGCGGCCGGGCGCCCGCTGAAGGACGTGTAGTTGTCGAACAGACGCGGCACGAACAGCCCCGAACCCGCCGCGATCTCCGTCACCGCGTCCTCGGCGGCCGTGTGCTGCACGCTGCCGGTGCCGCCGCCGTTCACGAACTCCAGCTCCGGCGCCACCGCCCGGACGGCCCGCACCACGGCGGCCCGGCGCTCGGCGAGCTCCTTACGGGCCGCGGCCTGCATCAGCCGGATCGCCCGCGAGCGCAGCGGCCGGCCCGCGACCGCGTCCCCGACCCCGGCGACATGCCCCTCGTACGCCATGATCCCGACCAGCCGGAAACCGGGACGCCGCACCACGGAGCGGGCCAGCTCGGCCAGCTCGGCGGGCTCCCGCAGCGGCGAGCGCCGCGCCCCGACCCGTACCCGGCCGCCGAGCAGCCGCAGCGCGGTGTCCAGCTCCAGACAGACCCGCACCTCCTCCGTCCCGCCCGCGCGGGCGGCGTCGATCAGATCGAGCTGCGCCACGTCGTCCACCATCACGGTCACGGCGGCGGCGAGCTTCGGATCCCGCGCGAGCTCCCCGAACCCGGACCGGTCGGCCGACGGATACGCGAGCAGCACGTCCTCGAACCCGGCCCGCGCCAGCCACAACGACTCGTCGAGCGTGAACGACATGATCCCGGCGAACCCGTCCCGCGCGAGGACCCGTTCGAGCAGCGCCCGGCACCGCACGGACTTGCTCGCCACCCGGATCGGCTTGCCCCCGGCGCGGCGCACGAGGTCCGCGGCGTTGGCGTCGAAGGCCTCCAGGTCGACGATCGCCACGGGCGCGTCGAGGTGAGCGGTGGCCCGGTCGTAGCGGGCCCGGTCAGCGGCACGGGGAGTCATGGCCCGAGCTTGCCAGACAGGTTTACGGGTGGGTAGCCCCTGGGTTCCCGTGCCCGGGGGAACAGCCCGTAGAGTGGCGGGCATTGTCGACATGAGCAGGGGGACGGGGATGACCGGCGAGCACCGCCCCACGCCCTCCCGCATCACCGACGCCCTCCTCCCGGCTGACCCCCCGCCCACCGAGACGACGACCCGCCTCCGCCCGGTCCCCCCGACGCCGCCCGCGCCGCCCCGCACGCCGACGCCTCCGCCGCCCGGACCGACGGCCGCGCCACCCGCCCCGGCGGCGGGTCCGCCGACCACACCGTCCGCGCCCACCCCGACCGGACGCACGAGCGCCCCCGCCGACACCACGCCTCCACCGCCCCGGCCCGCGTCGGCCCCTGCTGGACCGATGCCCGCTCCGGCCCGCTCGGCGTCCGCTTCCGCCCGGCCCGCGTCGGCTCCTGCCGGGGCGGTGCCCGCTCCGGCCCGCTCGGCGTCCGCTTCCGCCCGGCCCGCGTCGGCTCCTGCCGGGGCGGTGCCCGCTTCCGCCCGCTCGGCGTCCGTCCTGGCAGGTTCCGCGTCGGCCTCTGCCGGGCCGATGCCCGCTCCCGCAGGGGCCACGGACGCCCCGACGCGGCCGACGTCCGCCCCCGCCTGGCCCGCGTCCCCCCAGGGCGAGACCACCGGCAAGCCCATCAGGCCCGAGGCCGCGCCCGCCGGGCCGGCCGACCCCGGCGCCACCCCTGCTCGGCCCACGGCAACCCCCGCCGGCTCCGAGGCCGGGCGCTCCGCCGGGGCCGCGTACGAGCCCGTCGACCCGGCTGCCGGACGCCCCGCAGGGTCCCCGCGCGAGCCCCACAAGCCCGTCGGCCCCGAGGCCGGGCGCCCCGCCGGAGCCCCGCACGCGCCCGCGGCCCCCGCGTCCGTACCGTCGCGTCCCCTCCCCCCGTACGACCACCACCCCTACGGTTCCGGCGCGATGCCGCCCGAGGCGTTCGGTGAGGTCACCACGCGGCTGCGGCCCGTGCGGGAGCGGCGGCGCGCCGGGCGGACCGTGGCCGTGGCGGTGTGTGCCGTGCTCGGGTTCGGACTCATCGGCGGGGCCCTCGCCGGTGTGTGGCTGGCCGCCGCAGAGCAGGACAGGCCCGTCGAACCCCTCGGCTACACCGAGGCCAAGGACCTCTGGCACGACGCCCCCGTCGACACCCTCTTCCCCCGGACCCTGACCGGCCCCGTCGCCGGCCCCGGCGGCGCGGCCCGCACCTGGACCCGGATCGTCGTCGCCCCGGACGCCCCCTGCACCCCCGCCGTCCTCGCCAAGGGCCTCCTCGCCACCGTCCGGCCGCTCGGCTGCGAGCGCGTCCTGCGCGCCACGTACACCGACGCCACCTCCAGCAGCGTGATCACCGTCGGCCTCGTCTTCACCCGCGCCGACTCCGCCGCCCAGCGCACCCTCGGCAAGGACCTCACCACCCGCCTCGGTACGGACGTCCCCCCGGCCCTCGCCGGACCCGGCACCGTCGCCGAGCGCTTCGGACCGGCCCAGCGCGCCGCCTGGTGGCTGAACGCCCCCGACGACCTCCCCGTCGTCGTCACCGCCGTCTCCGGCTTCGCCGACGGCCGGACCGTCGACGGCGGACCCGTCCCCGCCGACCGGGCCATGACCCCGAACCGTACCGACGCCACCGCGCAGTCCGGCCTCGGCCACGAGGCCAAGGGCATCACCGAACGCTTCGTCTACGTGCTGGGCATGGCCTCGGTGAAGGCCGTCGAGGAGAAGAACGCCCGGTGACCCGACCCGCCCACCGCCGCACCCGCGGCGCCGCGGCCGCGCTGCTCGCCGCCGCCTTCTCCGTCCTGCCCGCCACCACCGCCCCCGCGCACGCCGACACCATCCGGGCCCGCCAATGGGGCCTCGAAGCCCTCCACACCACGGAGGCCTGGCGCACCACCAAGGGCAAGGGCATCACCGTCGCCGTCCTCGACACCGGCGTCGACGCCGAACACCCCGACCTCGCGGGCTCGGTCCTCACCGGACGCGACCTCATCGGCTTCGGGGCGTCCCGGGGCGACCGCGCCTGGGCCCGGCACGGCACCGCCATGGCCGGCATCATCGCCGGGCACGGCCACGGCCCGGGCGCCCAGGACGGTGTGCTGGGCGTCGCCCCGGACGTCCGGATCCTCCCCGTACGGGTCATCCTGGAGTCCACCGACAAGGCCCGCGACAAGGCCCGCAAGACCCGGGGCGCCGCCCTCGCCGAAGGCATCCGCTGGGCCGCCGACCACGGCGCCGACGTCATCAACCTCTCCCTCGGCGACGACTCCAAGTCCGCCCACCCCGACGCGGGCGAGGACGCCGCCGTCCAGTACGCCCTCGCCAAGGGCGTCTCCGTCGTCGCCTCCGCCGGCAACGGCGGCGAGAAGGGCGACCACATCTCCTACCCCGCGGCCTACCCCGGCGTCATCGCCGTCGCCGCCGTCGACCGCTACGGCACCCACGCATCCTTCTCCACCCGCCGCTGGTACGCCACCGTCAGCGCCCCCGGCGACGACATCGTCATCGCCGACCCCGACCGCCGCTACTACGAGGGCTGGGGCACCAGCGCCGCCGCCGCGTTCGTCTCCGGCTCCGTCGCCCTCGTCCGCTCCGCGCACCCCGACCTCACCCCCGCCCAGATCAAGCGGCTGCTCGTCGACACCGCCCGCAACCGGCCGAAGGGCGGCCGCAGCGACGCCAAGGGGTACGGGACGGTCGACCCCGCCGCCGCGATCGCCGCCGGGGGCCGGATCAAGGGCGGCGACCCCAAGGCCGTCGCCTCCGGATACCGGGGCCGGTACTTCGGGCCCGGCCCCGTCCCCGCCGCCGAGGAGAGCCGCCCCCTCGGCCTGCTCGCCCCCGTCGCCGGCGGACTCGGAGCCCTGCTGCTGCTCACCGCCGTGATGCTCCGGCGCGCCCACCGGACCTCCTAGCGGGAGCCCGGAGGGCGGCGGTTAGGCTCGGTACGTGGCGCTCAAGAACATCCCTGACCCCGGTTTCTCCGAAGACGACGGCACCGCCGACCCGCGGCTCGCCGCGGCCCTCGCGGCCTGGGCGGAGGACCGGACCGCCCACGGCCCGGTCCTCGAAGCCCTGAAGGAGGCCCGGCTGCTCGTCCCCGTGGTCGCCGTCCTCGGCGAGGTCGAGATCGACCCCGAGACGGGCCTGAAGCAGGAGAAGACGAGCGACATGGCCGTCCCCACCCTCACGGCCGGCGACCGGCGGGCCCTGCCGGCCTTCACCTCGATCGCCTCGCTCGCCCTCTGGGACCCGGCGGCCCGCCCCGTGGCCGTCCCCACCCGGCAGGCGCTCGCCGCGCTCGTCCACGAGAAGGCCGACACCCTGGTCCTGGACCTGGCGGGCCCGGTGCCGTACCAGGTGACCGGCTCCGCGCTGCTCGCCCTCGCCGAGGGCCGCACCAGCACCGACCCGCTCGACGACCCGGCCGTACGGGACGCCGTGCGCGCCCTCGTCGCCGCCGAGCCCGCGGTGCTCCGCGCCCACCTGGGCCCCGGCACCGCCGACGGCACCCTCGCCCTGGTCCTCGATGCCGACGCCTCCCCGGCGGAGGCCGCCCAGCGCGTGGCCCGCGCCCTGGCCGCCGACGAAACACTGAGGGCCCGCCTGGTGCGGGGCCTCGACCTGGCACTCCTGCCGGCCTCGGCCACGCCTCCGGGCGAGCCCTTCTACGTAAAGCAGTGATCTCCTAGCCGTACACCGGTCCCGTGGCTGCTGTCTTCCGGGGGGCGACCCCCGTACCCCCGGAAAACGATCAGGCCCTAGCCGTACACCGGTCCCGTGGCTGCTGTCTTCCGGGGGCGACCCCCGTACCCCCGGAAAACGATCAGGCCCTAGCCGTACACCGGCCCCGTGTACTTCTCGCCCGGTCCCTGGCCCGGCTCGTCCGGGATCAGGGAGGCCTCGCGGAAGGCGAGCTGGAGGGACTTGAGGCCGTCCCGCAGGGGGGCCGCGTGGAAGGAGGAGACCTCCGTCGCGCCGGCGTCCAGGAGACCGGCGAGCGCGTGGATCAGCTTGCGCGCCTCGTCGAGGTCCTTGTACTTGTCGCCCTCCTCGGTGAGCCCGAGCTTCACCGCGGCGGCGCTCATCAGGTTGACGGCGACCGTCACGATCACCTCGACCGCCGGGACCTCCGCGATGTCGCGGGTCATGGATTCGAAGTCGGGGGAGTCCGTGGACTCGTTCTGGGGCGTCTCGCTCATGCCCACACGATAAGCGGACGTACGGTTCGCGCCGACCGCCGGGTCCTGCTAACCTTGTGTAACGACCGGCCGGACATCTCTGTGTCCGGCCCACAAGTGGAGGCTCCGTACTCCCACCTGACCACCCTCACGGGTGGCGGGTCACCGGTCAGGTGGCGCCCATCGTTCCGTACGGACGATGGAGCCGCCCGATGTGCGCCCCGCGGTTCACCGTGGTGGTGCTCCGGTTTTCCGTGGAGCCCCGCCTGTGTACCGTCCGGGGCATTTTTCATGTACCGGCCCGGTTGGTCTCAACTGTTTCACGTGACGTGTCCGTCCGCCAAGGCGGTCGCGTGGTGCTACCGAGGAGGATCCATCAGCGCCGAGCCCCGCATCAACGAGCGGATTCGCGTTCCCGAGGTGCGTCTTGTCGGCCCCAGCGGCGAGCAGGTGGGCATCGTCCCCCTTGCCAAGGCCCTGGAGCTCGCTCAGGAGTACGACCTCGACCTGGTCGAGGTCGCGGCGAACGCCCGCCCGCCCGTGTGCAAGCTCATGGACTACGGGAAGTTCAAGTACGAGTCGGCCATGAAGGCCCGTGAGGCGCGCAAGAACCAGGCGCACACGGTCATCAAGGAGATGAAGCTCCGGCCGAAGATCGACCCGCACGACTATGACACCAAGAAGGGTCACGTCGTCCGGTTCCTCAAGCAGGGCGACAAGGTCAAGATCACGATCATGTTCCGTGGTCGTGAGCAGTCCCGCCCGGAGCTCGGTTACCGACTTCTGCAGCGCCTCGCCGAGGACGTCCAGGAGCTTGGGTTCATCGAGTCCAACCCGAAGCAGGACGGCCGGAACATGATCATGGTTCTCGGTCCGCACAAGAAGAAGACCGAGGCCATGGCCGAGGCTCGCGAGGCCCAGGCCGCGCGCAAGGCGGAGCGCCAGGGCGGTACGCCCGAGGCCCCCGCCGCCGCTGCCGAGGAGACCTCGACCGAGACCCCGGCCGAGAACGCCGAGGCGTGATCCACGGGGGCTGCCCTCCGGCAGCCCCCGGATTCCGTCCGGTCCCACCCAATCGAAGAATGACGCTCCCGGTCGACCGGTGCCCGCACCGGGGGAGCGCCACTGACGAGGAGAGAACGGCGCTATGCCGAAGAACAAGACGCACTCCGGTGCCAAGAAGCGCTTCAAGGTCACCGGCTCCGGCAAGATCCTGCGCGAGCGCGCCGGTAAGCGCCACCTGCTCGAGCACAAGTCGTCCAAGCTGACGCGTCGCCTCAGCGGCAACGCCGAGATGGCCCCGGGTGACACCGCCAAGATCAAGAAGATGCTGGGCATCTGAGTTGATCTCCCGCCCTCGGCGACGAGGGCATCCGGCACAGACCGGGACCCATCCGTTTTTCGGGTCGTGTGAGGACCACCGCGACCCCGCTACAAGGAGTTAAGAAGTGGCACGCGTCAAGCGGGCAGTCAACGCCCACAAGAAGCGCCGGGCGATCCTCGAGCAGGCCTCCGGCTACCGCGGTCAGCGTTCGCGCCTGTACCGCAAGGCCAAGGAGCAGGTCACCCACTCGCTGGTCTACAACTACAACGACCGCAAGAAGCGCAAGGGCGACTTCCGTCAGCTGTGGATCCAGCGCATCAACGCCGCTGCCCGCCAGAACGGCATGACGTACAACCGCCTCATCCAGGGTCTGAAGGCCGCCAACATCGAGGTGGACCGCAAGATCCTCGCCGAGCTGGCCGTCAACGACATCAACGCGTTCGCCGCGCTGGTCGAGGTCGCGCAGAAGGCCCTCCCGGCCGACGTCAACGCCCCGAAGGCCGCCGCCTGATCTTCCAGGCCGCAGTACTTCTGCCCGGACCCGCAGGCCCCGCGCCTGCGGGTCCGGCGCGTTGACCGCCCCCTCCAGCCCACCGACGAGTCAGAGAGCCGCAGGCACATGTCCACCCCCGAGCTGATCTCCCCGCGTTCCCCGCGCGTCGTCGCCGCCCGGCGGCTCGCCAAGCGCAACTTCCGGGGCAAGGACCGCCTCTTCATCGCCGAGGGCCCGCAGGCCGTCCGCGAGGCCGTCGAGCACCGGGGCGCCGGCGGCGAGCCCACCCTCGTCGAGCTGTTCACCACCGTCGAGGCCGCCGAGCGCTACGCCGCGATCGTCGACGCCGCCCGCGCCGCCGGCGCCCGCGTCCACTTCGCCTCCGACGCCGTCCTCGCCGAGGTCTCCCAGACCGTCACCCCGCAGGGCCTCGTCGGCGTCTGCCGCTTCCTCGACTCGCCGTTCGAGGACATCATCGCCGCCAAGCCCAAGCTGGTCGCCGTCCTCGCGCACGTCCGCGACCCCGGGAACGCGGGCACCGTGCTGCGCTGCGCCGACGCGGCCGGCGCCGACGCCGTCGTCCTCACCGACGCCTCCGTCGACCTCTACAACCCCAAGTCGGTCCGTGCCTCCGTCGGCTCCCTCTTCCACCTGCCGGTGGCCGTCGGCGTCCCCGTCGAGCAGGCCGTCGCCGGGCTCAAGAGCGCGGGCGTACGGATCCTCGCCGCCGACGGGGCCGGACAGGACGACCTCGACGACGAGCTCGACGCCGGCACCATGGGCGGGCCCACCGCCTGGATCTTCGGCAACGAGGCCTGGGGCCTGCCCGAGGAGACCCGGGCGCTCGCCGACGCCGTCGTCCGCGTCCCCATCCACGGCAAGGCCGAGAGCCTCAACCTCGCCACCGCCGCCGCGGTCTGCCTGTACGCCTCCGCCCGCGCCCAGCGCCCCCGAACCTCCGCCTGAGGGGTCCATTCCGCCCTCCCCGCCCAGTAGAGTGACGCACTCGGGGGCGGGCCCACTGCACTGCACGGAGGGGTGGGGAACGGGGATGACGGTCGGCACGGACAGTCCCGCACAGGCACGGAGCGCCGCGCCGCACGTCCCGGCACCACCCCTCGGCTTCGCCGGAGTCGGCCCCGACGACCTGCCCGACGGGCTCGTCATCGCCGACGAGACCGGCCGCGTCGTCTGCTTCAACGCCGCCGCGGGCCGCATCACCGCCGTCCCCGCCGACCGGGCCCTCGGCCTCCCCCTCGACGAGGCGCTGCCCCTGGAGGACCTCAAGGGGCGCCGCTGGTGGGCGCTGACCGATCCGTACGGCGGCCTCGCCACCCGCCGCGGCCAGCCCGAGCGCAATCTGCTGCTCCCCGGCGGCCGAGAGGTCCTCGTCTCCGCCCGGTACGTCCGCGAGCACCCCACCGGACCCGTCCGCCGGGTCGTGGTCTCCCTGCGCGGCACCGAGGCCCGCCGCCGCACCGAGCGCAGCCACGCCGAGCTGATCGCCACCGTCGCCCACGAACTGCGCTCCCCGCTCACCTCCGTGAAGGGCTTCACCGCCACCCTCCTCGACAAGTGGGAGCGGTTCAACGACGAGCAGAAGCGGCTCATGCTGGAGACCGTCGACGCCGACGCGGGCCGCATCAAGCGGCTCATCGCGGAACTCCTCGACATCTCCCGGATCGACTCCGGTCGCCTCGAAGTGCGCCGCCAGCCCGTCGACATCGCCGCCGCCGTCGGCCGGCACGTCCAGGTGCACATCACCGGCGGCCAGTCCCCGGACCGTTTCTTCGTACGGATCAGGCCACAGCTGCCCGCGCTCTGGGCCGACCCCGACAAGATCGACCAGATCCTCGGGAACCTCCTGGAAAACGCGGTGCGCCACGGCGACGGAACCGTCACCATCGAGGTGGCACCCACCACACTGGGCGACGACGGAGAAGAGGGGACGGAGGTCACCGTGCGGGACGAGGGACCCGGCATCCCCGAAGCGTCGATGAGCCGCGTCTTCACCCGCTTCTGGCGGGGCAGCAAGCGCGGCGGCACGGGCCTCGGCCTCTACATCGTCAAGGGCGTCGTCGAGGCACACGGCGGCACCATCACCGTCGGACGGGCCCCCCGTGGCGGGGCCGAGTTCCGATTTATCCTGCCCGTCGGCACCCCGGCCCACCTTCTCTGACGTCTCAGCAGCCGAGACCGCACGAGTTCGGGAGCCGCCCGGCCTGCCCACGGGCTCATTCGCGTCCCCACGCCCCGTTAGACTCGTCCTTTGGCACGTTTGCGCCCTTGACGTCGAGCGGGGCCGCCCAGCCAGCCAACGGAAGCACGGGAAGAGATGTCCGCACCCAATAAGTCGTACGACCCGGTTGAGGTCGAGGCACTGAAACCGGAAGAGATCGAGCGCATGCGGGACGAGGCGCTCGCCGCCTTCGCCGCCGCGGGCGACCTCGACGAGCTCGCACACGCGAAGACCGCGCACACCGGTGGCACCTCGCCGCTGGCGCTCGCCAACCGGGAGATCGGTGCCCTGCCCCCGCAGGCCAAGGCCGCCGCGGGCAAGATCGTGGGCCAGGCCCGCGGTCTCGTCTCCAAGGCGCTCGCCGCCCGCCAGGCCGAGCTGGAGGCCGAGCGCGACGCCCGCGTCCTCGTCGAGGAGGCCGTCGACGTCACCCTGCCGTACGACCGCGTCCCGGCCGGTGCCCGGCACCCGCTGACCACCCTCATGGAGCGCGTCGCCGACGTCTTCGTGTCGATGGGCTACGAGGTCGCCGAGGGCCCCGAGGTCGAGGCGGAGTGGTTCAACTTCGACGCCCTCAACTTCGTCCCGGACCACCCGGCCCGGCAGATGCAGGACACCTTCTTCGTCCAGGGCCCCGAGGGCACCACGGGCGACGAGTCCGGCGTCGTGCTCCGCACGCACACCTCGCCGGTCCAGGCCCGCACGCTCATCGACCGGGAGCCCCCGGTCTACGTCGTGTGCCCCGGCCGCGTCTACCGCACCGACGAGCTCGACGCCACGCACACCCCGGTCTTCCACCAGATCGAGCTGCTCGCCGTCGACGAGGGCCTCACCATGGCCGACCTCAAGGGCACCCTCGACCACATGGTCCAGGCGCTCTTCGGCCCGGACATGAAGACCCGGCTGCGGCCGAACTTCTTCCCCTTCACCGAGCCGTCCGCCGAGATGGACATGCTCTGCTACGTCTGCCGCGGCGAGTCCGTCGGCAACCCGGACCGTCCCTGCCGCACCTGCGGCAGCGAGGGCTGGATCGAGCTCGGCGGCTGCGGCATGGTCAACCCGAAGGTGCTCGTCGCCTGCGGTGTGGACCCCGAGAAGTACAGCGGATTCGCCTTCGGGTTCGGCATCGAGCGGATGCTGATGTTCCGCCACAACGTCGAAGACATGCGAGACATGGTCGAAGGTGACGTCCGTTTCACCCGGCCGTTCGGGATGGAGATCTGATGCGGGTCCCGCTTTCTTGGCTGCGGGAGTACGTCGACCTGCCGGAGACCACCACCGGCCGCGACGTCCAGGCCAAGCTCATTTCGGCAGGCCTCGAGGTCGAGACCGTCGAGCAGCTCGGCGCCGGCCTGACCGGCCCGCTGGTGGTCGGCAAGGTCCTCACCATCGAGGAGCTGACGGAGTTCAAGAAGCCCATCCGCTTCTGCACCGTCGACGTCGGCCAGGCCAACGGCACCGGTGAGCCCCAGGAGATCATCTGCGGCGCCCGGAACTTCGCCGTGGGCGACAAGGTCGTCGTGGCCCTGCCCGGCGCCGTGCTCCCCGGGGACTTCCGGATCGCCGAGCGCAAGACGTACGGCCGCGTCTCCCGGGGCATGATCTGCTCCGGCGACGAGCTCGGCATGGGCGACGACGGCACGCACGGCATCATCGTGCTGCCGCCGGAGCACGAGGTCGGCACCGACGCCACGGTCCTCCTGGAGCTGTTCGACGAGGTCCTCGACATCGCCGTCACCCCGGACCGCGGCTACTGCCTCTCGATCCGCGGCGTCGCCCGCGAGACGGCCACCGCCTACGGCCTGCCGCTGCGCGACCCGGCGCTGCTCGACGTGCCCGCGCCCAACGCGTTCGGCTACCCGGTGCAGATCGCGGACCCGATCGGCTGCGACCGCTTCACCGCCCGTACGGTCGTCGGCCTCGACCCCGAGGCCCGCAGCCCGATCTGGCTGCAGCGCCGCCTGCAGAAGGTCGGCATGCGCCCGATCTCGCTCGCCGTCGACATCACCAACTACGTGATGATCGAGCTCGGCCAGCCGCTGCACGCCTACGACCGCAGCCGGATCGACGGCCCCATCGGGGTCCGCCGCGCCGCCGCCGGCGAGAAGTTCACCACCCTCGACGGCACCGCGCGCGTCCTCGACTCCGGGGACCTGGTCATCACCGACAACCGCGGGCCGATCGGCCTCGCCGGTGTCATGGGCGGTGCCAACACGGAGATCGCCGAGCCGGTCACCGACCCGGAGACCGGCATCGTCACCGGCACCACCGAGGTCGTCATCGAGGCCGCGCACTTCGACGCGATCTCGATCGCCCGCACGGCCCGCCGCCACAAGCTGGCCTCCGAGGCGTCCAAGCGCTTCGAGCGCGGTGTCGACCCGCAGGCCGCCGCCGCTGCCGCGCAGCGCACGGTCGACCTGCTCGTGCTCCTCGCGGGCGGCACCGCCGAGGCCGGCGTCACCGAGATCGCCGCCCCCTCCGCGCCGCACACCATCACCATGTCGGCGAACCACCCCGACAAGGTCGCGGGCGTCGACTACGGCCGCGAGATCGTCGTCCGCCGCCTCCAGGAGGTCGGCTGCGACGTCTACGGCCAGGACGAGCTCGTCGTCACCGTCCCGTCGTGGCGTCCCGACCTCTACGTGCCGAACGACCTGGCCGAAGAGGTCATCCGCCTGGAGGGCTACGAGAACCTGCCCTCCACGCTGCCGAAGCCCCCGGCCGGCCGCGGGCTCACCGAGCGCCAGCGCACCCACCGCCGCGTGGGCCGCGCCCTGGCCGGCGCCGGCTACGTCGAGGCGCTGAACTACCCGTTCATCGGCGAGCAGGCCCTCGACCACCTCGGTCTCGACGCGGACGACGCCCGTCGCCGCCTCGTGAAGCTGGTCAACCCGCTCTCCGACGAGGAGCCCGCGCTCCGTACGACGCTGCTCCCGGGCCTGCTCGGCGCGCTCCGCCGCAACGACAGCCGCGGCAGCCACGACCTGGCGCTCTTCGAGACCGGTCTGGTCTTCCGCCCGACCGAGGGCCAGCCGGGCGTCGCCGTCCGCCTGGGCGTCGACGGCCGCCCGTCCGACGAGGAGATCGCCCGCGTCAACGCCGCGCTGCCCGAGCAGCCGCGCCGCGCCGCCGTCGTCCTCGCCGGCGCGCGCGAGCAGGCCGGCTGGTGGGGCAAGGGCCGCCCGTCCGACTGGGCGGACGCGATCGAGGCCGGCCGGACCGTGGCCGCCGAGGCCGGGGTCGAGCTGATCATCAGCGCCGACCAGCACGCGCCCTGGCACCCGGGCCGCTGCGCCGCGTTCCACGTCGAGGTGGACGGCGAGAAGGTCCTCGTCGGCCACGCCGGCGAGCTCCACCCGCGCGTGGTGAAGGCGTTCGGCCTCCCGGCCCGCGCCTGCGCGATGGAGATCGACCTGGACCTCCTGGAGAAGGCGAACGAGGGCCCCGTGAAGGCCCCCCGGATCTCCTCCTTCCCGGTCGCCACCCAGGACGTCGCCCTGGTCGTCGACGCCGGCGTCCCGGCCGCCGACGTCGAGGCCGCCCTCACCGAGGGCGCAGGTGAACTCCTGGAGTCCATCCGGCTGTTCGACGTCTACACCGGCGACCAGCTCGGCGAGGGCAGCAAGTCCCTGGCGTACGCGCTGAAGTTCCGCGCCCCGGACCGCACCCTGACCGTCGACGAGGCCAGCGCGGCCCGCGACGCCGCGGTCGCCCTGGCCACCGAGCGCACGGGCGCCGTCCTGCGCGGCGCCTGACCGGCACGGCAGCGGCACCAGGAGGGCCGCCCCGGGGATTTCCCCGGGGCGGCCCTCCGCCGTCCGGCGGACCGTGAACCCCGCTCGACGGGGCCTTCTATCCGTACGCCCGCACGGGTTTCGACCGCCCGCGCCCGTGGCGGAGCCCTGGCGGAGGGCGGCGCGGCAGGGGTGCTCACTCCTTCGGGTGAGATCGCCAGGGGGTGTTCCGTGGTGGACCGCGGGGTCGGCAGAATCGACGCGGCCGCAGGCGCGGACCTGTGTGCCGCAGGGCCTTCGGGCGCTGTCGTGGCTCGGGAAGGGCCGTGCATGATCCGTACCAGGTCGTTGCCCGCCGATGGCTCCCGGCTTCGCCGGCTGGCCCCGCTCGCTCTTCCCGCCGCGTGGGGTGCCGTGGCCGTGGCGTGGAAGTTCGGCTGTCCGCTGGCCCGGCAGCCGGGGCTGCCCATGCGGATCGCCACCAGCGTCGTCTTCGTCACCGTGGGCCTCGGCATGGTGCTGGGCCTCCGCCGCGGGCTCGTGCGGGAGCTGGACCGGGTCCGGGCCGTCGCGGCCGCCGCCCAGCGGGTCCTGCTGCGCCCGCTGCCGGCCCGGCTCGACGGTCTCGCACTGGCCGCCGGGCAGCTGTCCGCCTCCCGGGGCGCGTCCGTCGGCGGAGACCTGTACGAGGCGGTGGCCACCCCGTACGGGGTGCGGATCGTCATCGGGGACGTCCGGGGCCACGGGCTTCCCGCGCTCGGCGCGGTGGCCGCGGTGCTCGGCAGCTTCCGCGAGGCCGCCCACGACGAGCCCGAACTCGCCGGGGTGCTGCGGCGCCTGGAGCGGGCCCTGGAGCGGCATCTGCGGGAGCGGGCGCGGGACGAGCACCCGGCGCGGGCCGGGGCGGAGCCCGAGCACCCGGCAGCGGAGGAGTTCGTCACCCTGCTGCTCCTGGAGGTCCGCGCCGACGGGCGCCTCGCCGTCCTCAACTGCGGTCACCCCGGCCCGTACCGCCTCGGACACCGGGTGGAGCGGCTGCCGCTCGGGGACCCGCTGCCCCCGCTGGGGGTGCTTCCGCTGCCCGCCGCGCTCGTGCCGTACGCGGCGGCCCGGCTGCTGCCCGGCGAGACGCTGGTCCTGCACACCGACGGCGCGGAGGAGGCCCGTGACCACCGGGGCCGCTTCTTCGCGCTGGACGCGGCCCTGGCCGCGATGCCCGGCGAGGCGCCCGCCGCCGTGGTCCGCCGGGTCCACGCGGCGCTGCTGGAGCACACGGGCGGCCGGCCCGCCGACGACATCGCGCTGCTCGTCGTACGCAACGACCGTGTCCGGGTGCCGGCGCAGCCCGCCGAACCCGGGCTGCGCCGTCCCCGGCCCGCCCCCTCCTCGCACTGCTGAGCGGAGGGGGCCTGGGCCGGCGCCGCCCGCCCCGCCACGGAGTGTCGGGCAGATCAGCGGGGCGGGCGGCGCGGACCGGGCGGCCGCACTGTACGAGGGGGAGCCGGCGGCCCGGTCGTCGCCTTGCGGCGAGAAGCACAGTCAACCGGGGCCGGGACGAGCGTGGCAGAGTACGCGGACCGGGAGAACGGGTACTTCGTTCACACCCCGTGCGAAATCGGCCGCCGCTACGCTGAGTTCACCGAGCGAGCGGAGCGGCCATGCGAGCCACCGGAGCGGCCATGCAGCCCAACACCCTGCTCGACGCCCTGCTCGACGAGGCGGGCGTCTCGAACGCCGGCCTGGCCGCCCATGTGAACCGGGCGGGCCGGGCCAGGGGACTCGCCCTGCGGTACGAACACACCGCGGTGGCCCGCTGGTTGAAGGGACAGCGGCCGCGCGGCCAGGTGCCGGACCTGATCTGCGAGGTGCTGGCCGCCCGGCTGCACCGGCAGGTGACCCTGGACGACATCGGCCTCGGGGTGCCGGGCGGCCCGCCGCCGGCGGCCGGTTCGCCGCTCTCCGTCTTCGTGGAGCGGGCTGCCGCGCTGTGGCGTTCCGACGAGCAGCAGCGGCCGCACCTCACCGCCGCGGCCGCCGTGACCGGCACCCCGGCGGTGATGCCGGTGTGGGAGTGGGAGAACCCGCCGGAGGACGCGGACGTCTCCCGTACGGGTCGGACGACGGTCTCGGCGGCCGACATCGCCGTCCTGGTCGCCGCCCGGTCGCACTACGAGCAGATGTACCGCAGGGCCGGCGGCATCGCGACCCGGGCCCGGATCGTCGGCTTCCTCCACACCGAGACCGCGCCGCTGCTCCGGGGCGCGTACGGCGACGCGCTGGGGCGGCGGCTGCACCGGGCGACCGGCGGGCTGGTCGCGGTGGCCGGGATCTGCGCGTACGACGCCGACGCGCACGGGCTGGCCCAGCGCTACTTCCACCAGGCGCTGCGGCTCGCGAAGGCGAGCGGGGACCGGGGGCTCGGCGCGTACGTGGTCGCGCTCCTCGTCAACCAGTCGCTGTTCCTGGGGGAGTACCGGCAGGCGGTGGCGTTCGCGGAGGCGGCGCTGCGGGCGGGGGGACGGCGGATCACCCCGGCGCTGGCCGCCGATCTGACGGCGATGCAGGCGAAGGCGTACGCGCATCTGGGCGACGGGGCGGCCGCGCTGGCCTGCATCCGGCGGGCCGAGGCGGCGGCGGAGCGGATCAGTCCGGGGGAGGAGCCGGTCGAGACGGGCTACGTCCAGCCGGGGCTCGTCAACGTGCAGGTCGCCGAGGCCCTCCTCGGTCTGGGTGAACTCGCGGCGGCCCACGAGCACGCGTCGGCGGCGGTCGGGATGCCCTCGCACGACCGGGGGCGGGTGCACCGGCTCGCCATGCTGTGCCAGATCGAACTGCGGCAGGGGGAGGCAGACGGGGCGGCGCGCACGGCGGTGGAGATGACGGAGCAGGCACGGGGGATGGACTCGCGGCGGGTGCGGGACCGGCTGACACAGGTCCGGGAGCATCTCCTCGCGAGCGGCGGCGGGGAGGCCCGGGAGGCCGCCGCTCTCATCGACGGTGCGCTGCGCGTTCCCCTGTGAGCCGTCAGCTGCTGCGATATTGCCACCAAACAAGCACCGACCGATCGGAAGGTGGCAAGAACGTGCAGTGGACGAAACTGAGCGAACGCTCTGTCTATGAGAATCGCTGGTTCCGAGTGAACCTCGCGGACGTCGAACTCCCGGACGGCCGCCACCTCGACCACTATCTGATCCGGCTCCGCCCGGTCGCCGTCGCGACGGCCGTCAACGAGGCCGACGAAGTTCTGATGCTCTGGCGCCACCGCTTCATCACCGACAGCTGGGGCTGGGAACTGGCCGCCGGAGTCGTCGAGGACGGCGAGGACGTCGAGGCCGCCGCCGCCCGCGAGATGGAGGAGGAGACCGGCTGGCGGCCGGGGCCGCTGCGCCATCTCCTCACCGTCGAACCCTCGAACGGCCTCACCGACGCCCGCCACCACCTCTACTGGGCGGAACGGGCCACCTACACAGGACCGCCCGAGGACGCGTTCGAGTCCTCGCGGCGGGCCTGGATCCCGCTGAAACAGATCCCCGACATGATCGCCCGGGGCGAGATCCCGGCGGCCAACATGGCTGCCGGACTGCTGATGCTCCACCATCTGCGCCTCGGCTGAGACGGGGAGCGGGATGTGCCGGACGGCCCGTACCTGTGCGGGGATGCGGGCCGTCCGGCCGGAGCTCGGCGTCAGGGGTCGGACGCCGGACTCCGTGTCTGGGGGGTGGCGGTCGTTCAGGAGTACGGGTAGAAGCCCGAGCCCGTCTTCCGGCCGAGACGGCCCGCGTCCACCATGCGCTGGAGCAGCGGGGGAGCGGCGTACAGCGGCTCCTTGAACTCGGAGTACATCGAGTCGGCGATCGACGCGATCGTGTCCAGACCGATCAGGTCGGAGAGCTTCAGCGGGCCCATCGGGTGGGCGCAGCCGAACTCCATGCCGTTGTCGATGTCCTCGCGGCTCGCGATGCCCGACTCGAACATCCGGATCGCCGAGAGCAGGTACGGCACGAGCAGCGCGTTCACCACGAAGCCGGAGCGGTCCTGGGCGCGGATGGCGTGCTTGCCGAGGACCTTCTCCGCGAAGGCCTGCGCCCGGCTGATCGTGCCCTCGGAGGTGGTGAGGGCCGGGATCAGCTCGACGAGCTTCTGCACCGGGGCCGGGTTGAAGAAGTGGATGCCGATGATCTGGTCGGGGCGGGAGGTCGCCACCGCCAGCTTCACCAGCGGGATGGAGGAGGTGTTCGAGGCCAGGATGGCGTCCGGCCGGGTGATCACCTGGTCGAGGACCTGGAAGATCTCGGTCTTGACCTGCTCGTTCTCGACGACCGCCTCGATGACGAGGTCGCGGTCGGCGAACTCGCCCAGGTCGGTGGTGAAGCTGAGGCGGGCGAGCGTCGCGTCCCGCTCCTCCTCGCTGATCTTGCCGCGTTCGGCGGCCTTCGCCAGCGAGTTGTAGAGCCGTGCGCGGCCGATCTCCAGCGCCTCGCCGGTGGTCTCGGCGACCTTCACCTCAAGCCCGCTCCGGGCACACACCTCCGCGATGCCCGCGCCCATCTGGCCGCAGCCCACCACTCCGACGCGCTCAATGTCGGCCATGGAGTCCGTCACCTCGTGCCTCTCGCTCTTCTCGGCGGCGGGGGCCCGTGTGATTCCGGGTGCGTCCGCCTCTACCCCCAAGACGTTACCGCTCATTAACCGATGATCGATCGTCCGGGGCGGGCATGCTGTCCGGGTGCGTGTGACGTATCCGACACAGGAGGGGTACAAGTGCGGCCTATCGGCAGAAGAGGGTTCGTGGCCGGCGTCGGCGGAGCGGCGCTCGCCGTGACGGGAACGACAGGCGCACCTGCGGCCGGCGCCGCGCCGCCGGTGCGCGGGAAGCCGCACCGGAAGCGGGAGTTCCGCGGCATGTGGCTGGCGACGGTCGCCAACCGCGACTGGCCCTCCCGCGCCGGGCTGAGCGCCGAACGGCAGCGCGAGGAGCTCCTCGGCCACCTGGACACGGCGGTCGAACGCCGGCTCAACACGGTGGTCCTCCAGGTCAGGCCGACCGCCGACGCGCTGTGGCCCTCGCCGTACGAGCCGTGGGCGCAGTACCTGACGGGCACGCAGGGCCGCGACCCCGGCTGGGACCCGCTGGGCACGGCGGTCGAGGAGGCCCACGCGCGGGGGCTCGAACTGCATGCCTGGTTCAACCCGTACCGCGTGGCGAACCACACGGACCCGAGCAGGCTCGCCGCCGGTCATCCGGCCCGGCTCCACCCGGAATGGGTGCTGCCCTACGGCGGGAAGCTCTACTACAACCCGGGGCTGCCCGAGGTCCGGAGCTTCGTCCAGGACGCGATGCTGGACGCGGTGCGCCGCTACGACATCGACGCCGTGCACTGGGACGACTACTTCTATCCGTACCCGGTGGCCGGGCAGGTCTTCGCCGACGACGAGGCGTACGCGCGGTACGGCGGGGACTTCCCGGACAAGGCCTCCTGGCGGCGCGACAACACCGACCTGCTGGTCTCCGAGATGTCCGCCCGGATCGCGGAGACCAGGAGGCACACGGCCTTCGGCATCAGCCCCTTCGGGGTGTGGCGGAACATCGCCACCGACCCGGAGGGCTCGGACACCCGCGCCGGGGTCCAGACGTACGACGACCTCCACGCCGACACCCGGAAGTGGATCAGGGAGGGCTGGATCGACTACGTGATCCCCCAGCTGTACTGGAACATCGGGCTCCCGGCGGCGGACTACGCCAAGCTGCTGCCCTGGTGGGACGCGGTGGTCCGGGACACCGGCGTCGGCCTCTACATCGGCGAGGCGCTCTACAAGGCGGGCGACCCCGCCCAGCCCGCGGCCTGGCAGGACCCGGGGGAGCTCTCGCGCCACCTGGAGCTGGCCCGTGCGTACCCCTCGGTCGGCGGGCACTGCTTCTTCTCCGCGAAGGAGGTGGCCGCGGACCCGATCGGGGCGATGACCGCCGTGGTGGCCGACCACTACCCGACCGGGGCCCGCCCGCCGAGGTAGGGAATCAGCCGATCCCCGGCTCCGGCTTGTGACGTACGACGGTGTCGGGGCCCGGCGACATCAGGGCCTCGTGGCCGTCGTCGTCGAACTTCACGCGGTACGGGGGAGAGCCGTTCTCCCCCAGTACCTGAAGGACCTCGGCCGTGCGGTCGTGGTGACCGACGGTCCGGCCGTGTACCAGCAGCTTGTCGCCCTTGCTCGCCTGCATCGGGCTGACCTCCTCGCGACCGGGCTTGTCCTGTCCGTACTGCGCAGGGCCTCTCCCTGTCATTGTGACCCGCTTCGTCCGGATTCGTCGCGTCAGCTCTTCGCCCGCTGGGTGACGGCGATGCAGACCAGCACCGCCACCGCGGCGACCGGGGCGGCCAGGGGCAGGGTCTCGCCCAGCAGGAAGACCGACCAGAAGAGGGTGAGGAGCGGCTGGGCGAGCTGGAGCTGGCTGGCCTTGGGGATGCCGATCGCGGCCATGCCCCGGTACCAGACGTACAGACCGAAGAAGGTGGACCCGGCGGCGACCCAGGCGAGGCCGATGACGCCGTGGGCGGTCAGGCGGACCGGCTCGATCGACAGCGCGACGGCCGAGGCGACCGCCATCAGCGGCAGGCAGAGGACCAGGGCCCAGCCGATGACCTGCCAGCCCGGCATGAGCGCGGCGAGCCTGCCGCCCTCGGTGTAGCCGGCCGCGCACACGAGCAGTGCCCCGAAGAGGTACAGGTCGCCCGTGGAGAACGATCCGCCGCTCTGCTGGAGGGTGAAGCCCAGCACCACCAGGGCGCCGGAGACGGCCGCGAACCAGAAGGCGCGGGACGGCCGCCGCCCGGTCCGCACGGCGGCGAGGGTGGCGGTGGTGAGCGGCAGGAGGCCCACGACCACGGCGGCATGCGAGGTGGTGGAGGTCTGCAGGGCCAGCGTGGTCAGGAGCGGGAAGCCGATGACGACACCGCAGGCGACCACCGCGAGGCCCGCCCAGTGGCGGCGCTCGGGCGGCGGCACCCGGCCCGCGAGGAGGAAGGTGCCCGCGATGAGCGCGGCGAGGGTGGAGCGCACGGCCACCAGCGACCAGGGGCCGAAGCTCTCCAGGCCCCAGACGGTCGACGGGAAGGTGAGCGAGAAGGAGACCACGCCGAGACCGGCGAGCAGCGTGCCGCTCGTCCGGAGGTCGGCGGCGCGGGCGGACCCGGTGCGCGGTGATCCGGTGCGCGGTGATCCGGTGGAGGCGACCGCTATCGTCGTCGGGGTAGTAGCGCTATCGTGTGCTCTCATGCATGAGCGTAGCAGTGTCGCTGAACTGGCGAAAACCCTGAAAGCGGAGCTGAACCGCTACTCTCCCGGTGGAAAACTGCCATCGAGCCGGGCACTCGTCGAGCGCTACCGCGTCTCCCCGGTCACCGTCACCCGGGCCCTCGCCCAGCTCGCCGCCGAAGGGCTCGTCGTCACCCGCCCCGGCGCCGGCGCCTTCCGCGCCGAACCCCGCCCCCCCACCCCCGTCGCCGGGGACACCTCCTGGCAGGAGGTCGCCCTCAGCGCGGACACCGCCACCGAACTCGTCCCCCGGGCCGTCGACGCCTCCGGCGTACTCGTCACCCTCTCCGCGCCCCCGCCCGGCGTGATCGAGTTCAACGGCGGCTACCTCCACCCCTCCCTCCAGCCCGAGAGCGCCCTCGCCGCCGCCCTCGCCCGGGCCGGCCGCCGCCCCGGCGCCTGGGGCAGACCGCCCACCGACGGCCTTCCCGAACTGCGCGAATGGTTCGCCCGCGAGATCGGCGGCAGCATCACCGCCGCCGAGGTCCTCGTCACCGCCGGCGGCCAGTCCGCCATCAGCACCGCGCTGCGCGCCCTCGCCCCGCCGGGCACCCCCGTCCTCGTCGAGTCGCCCACCTACCCCGGGATGCTCGCCGTCGCCCGCGCCGCCGGACTCCGACCCGTCCCCGTGCCGACCGACGCCGACGGAGTGCGCCCGGACCTCCTCGAAGCCGCCTTCCGTGCTACCGGTGCCCGCGTCTTCGTCTGCCAGCCGCTCTTCCAGAACCCCACCGGCACCGCGCTGCCCCCCGAGCGCCGCCGGGAGGTCGTCCGCATCGCCCGCGCCGCCGGGGCCTTCGTCGTCGAGGACGACTTCGCCCGCCGCCTCGTCCACGAGGACGCGGGGCCGCTCCCCGCGCCGCTCGTCGCCGACGACCCCGACGGCGTCGTCGTCCACATCCACTCCCTCACCAAGATCACCTCGGCGAGCCTCCGCGTCGGCGCCCTCGCCGCCCGCGGACCCGTCCTGGAACGACTGCGCGCCATCCAGGTCGTCGACAGCTTCTTCGTCCCCCGGCCCCTCCAGGAGGCCGCGCTCGAACTCGTCGGCTCCCCGGCCTGGCCCCGCCACCTCCGCGCCGTCGCCCAGGAGCTCAAGAACCGCCGGGACGTCATGACCGCGGCCCTCACCCGCCACCTCCCCGAACTCGCCCTGCCCTCCATCCCCTCCGGCGGCTACCACCTCTGGCTGCGCCTCCCCGACACCCTCCCCGAGGCCTCCCTCCTCGCCGCCGGCCTGCGCGCCGGGGTCGCCGCCGCCCCCGGCCGCCCCTACTTCTGCGCCGAACCCCCCGCCGGTCACATCCGGCTGAGTTTCGCGGGTGTCGCCGGCCCCACGGAGATCGCCGAGGGCGTGCGGCGCCTGCGGACGGCCGTGGACGAGCTCACCGGCTGACCCCGGGACGGGGCCGCACCGCGCCCCGCGCGGCCCCGCCCCGTCCCCGGCCCGGGGCAAATTCGCCTGACAAGCCCCGCCCGCCCCTGGAAGCCTTCGCCCATGAGCGACAGCACGACCCCCGACACTCCCGGCACCCCCGTCATGCACGGGGCGTACGAGATCTCAGCCGACCCCGCCCGCATCGACGCCGCCCGCGTCCACCACTGGCTCTCCACCGACGCCTACTGGGCGCTCGGCCGACCTCGGGAGAAGCAGGACAGCGCCATCGCGGGCTCGCTGAACCTCGGCGCCTACCACCGCGAGACCGGCGAGATGAGCGCCTACGCGCGCGTCGTCACCGACTACGCCACCTTCGCCTGGCTCTGCGACGTCTACGTCGACCGCCCGGCCCGCGGCACCGGCCTCGGCACCGCGCTCGTCACCGCCGTCCGCGACCACCTTGCACCGTACGGACTGCGCCGCATCATGCTCGCCACCGCCGACGCGCACGGCGTGTACGAGAAGGTCGGTTTCACGCCACTGCAGAATCCGGACAAGTGGATGTCTCTCGGGCAGCAGTGAACCCCGCCCCCATCGACCCCGGCATATGACCCCTTGACCAGCGGGGTCACCGGCCTCACGATCGCGGCCATGAGTCTTCGGGTGACGCTCGTCACGGCGGCACGCAGCTCCTCCCTGCTCGCCGAACGCTTCGACGACGACCGGCCGCTCGACGAGGCCGGCTGGTACGAGGTGCAGCAGGCCGCGCCCGCGCTCATCCCGCTCGGCGCGGCCGAACTGCGCTACTGCTCCCCGACCCCGCGCAGCCGCGCCACCGGCACCGCCCTCGGCTACGCCCCGCTCGCCCAGCCCGCGCTGCGCGACTGCGACATGGGCCGCTGGCGGGGCCTGACCCTTGCCGAGGTCGCCGCCCTCGAACCGGCCGCCGTCGACGCCTGGCTCACCGACGCCCGCACGGCCCCGCACGGCGGCGAACCGCTCCTCGCCTTCATCGCCCGGATAGGGCACTGGCTCGACACCCGCCCCGCCGAGGACGGCTCCATCGTCGCCGTCGCCGAACCCTCCGTCGTACGCGCCGCCCTCGTGTACGCCCTCAAGGCCCCGCCCGCCACCTACTGGAACGTCGATGTCCGCCCCCTCTCCACCCTCACCCTCACCGGACGCCCCGGCCTCTGGCACCTCCACCTCACCGCCGCCGCGCACTGACGGCGGCCGGGCTCCCGACCGGCTAGCCTGAGAGCACGATGAACCGTTTGAGCACGTCATGGGGCGCCTTCACGCTGACCCGATTCCCCGAGGACCCGCGCGACCAGCTCCGCGCCTGGGACGCCTCCGACGAGTACCTCCTCGGGCACCTCGCCGAGGCCGGGACCGACCTCTCCGGCAGCGTCGCCGTCCTCGGCGACCGCTGGGGAGCCCTCGTCACCGCGCTGCAGGCCGCGAAACCCCGCGAACTCGTCCAGATCACCGACTCGTACCTCGGCGAGCAGGCGACCCGGGCCAACCTCGCGCGCGCCGGAGCAGCCCCGGACGCCGTCCGGCTGCTCACCACCCAGGACCCGCCGCCCGAGCGGATCGACGTGCTCCTCGTCCGCGTCCCCAAGAGCCTCGCGCTCCTGGAGGACCAGCTGCACCGGCTCGCCCCCGCCGTGCACGAGGACACCGTGATCGTCGGCACGGGCATGGTCAAGGACATCCACACCTCCACGCTCAGGCTCTTCGAGCGGATCCTCGGCCCCACCCGCACCTCGCTCGCGGTGAAGAAGGCCCGGCTCATCCACACCACCCCCGACCCGGCCCTCAAGCCCGGGCCGAACCCGTGGCCCCACACGTACGAGCTCCCGGCGGACACCCCCGCGCCCGGTCTCCCCGGACTGCCCGTCACCAACCACGCCGGCGTCTTCTGCGCCGACCGCCTCGACATCGGCACCCGCTTCTTCCTCGCGAACCTCCCCGGTGGTCTCGGCCGCGCCCGCGTCGCCGACCTCGGCTGCGGCAACGGCGTCGTCGGCCTCGCCATCGCCCTCCACGAACCCGACGCGGAACTCGTCTTCACCGACGAGTCGTACCAGGCGGTCGCCTCGGCCCGGGAGAACTTCCGCACCCACCTGGGCACGGACCGCAAGGCGAAGTTCCTCGTCGGCGACGGCCTCACCGAACTCGCCCCCGGCTCGGTGGACCTCGTCCTCAACAACCCGCCGTTCCACAGCCACCAGGCCACCACCGACCGCACCGCCCGCCGCATGTTCACGGACGCGCGGCGCGCCCTGCGGACCGGCGGCGAACTGTGGGTCATCGGCAACCGCCACCTCGGCTACCACGTCACGCTCCGCCGCATCTTCGGCAACAGCGAACTCGTCGCGAGCGACCGGAAGTTCGTGGTCCTGCGGGCGGTCCGCAGGGACTAGGGCCGGTCCGGCGGACCGGGGTCGTACAGCCCCTGGGTCATATGCCCCAGGAGCGGGAGCACAGGACGAGCCGGTACCCGTCGGGGTCGGCGACGGTGACGCCGTACTCGTCCCAGTACGGATTGTGCGAGGTCACCCGGGTCCCTCCGGCGGCGAGCAGCCGCTCCACCTGCTCCTCCTCGACGGGCGCGCCGAGGTAGACGACGAACAGGTCCTCGACGGTCGGCGTGGGCTCCACCGGGTGCTCGGGATCGAAGGCCAGCTCGAAGTGCCAGCCCCCGTCCCGGGGGCCGACCATGAGCAGGTCGTGCTTCCCGGGCACCCGCTCGGTGGTCCGCCACTGCACCACGAGGCCGAGCCCGTCGACGTAGAACCGCTCGGCGGCGGCGAGGTCCCGCGAAGGGCGGGCGACCCGTACATGGGTTTTCGCATCGATGATCATGCGTCAAGGCTAGGACGCCCCGGGTCGGCGGTCCTCGGGGATCACCCCTCCCCGCCCCGGACCCGACCCTGACGCGCGGGGCAGGGTTCACGGCCGCGACCCCGGAAAGGAACGCGCCGAGCACCGCCCGTACCTCACCGGCCGTCAGCAGTCGGGGAAGGCCAGGTCGAGCGCGCGTACCCGGTCCTCCCCGGTGGTGAGGGAGAGCGCGACGATCCGGTCCCGGCGCAGGGCGGCCGCGAGCGCCGAGACCGGCTGGCCGGCCACGAACCCGACCGCGCCCACGGCCCCCTCGACCAGCGCCGGCCGGGACACCTCCGCCCTCCGGGCGAAGGCGGCGGCCGTCTCGGCGACCGCGGCGACCCCGTGGACCGGGCCCCCCTCGGAGTACGCGACGACCTCCGGGTCGAGGACGGCCACCAGCGCGCGGACGTCACGCGCGCATGCGGCCGCCAGGAACCGGGCCACCACCACGCGCTGCCGTTCCCGCTCGCCCTCGGCACCGGCCACTCCGCCGCCCCGGATCCGCTCCCGGGCCCGCCGGGCCAGCCGCGCCGCCGCCTCGGGGGAGCCGCCGAGGACCCGGGCGGTCTCGTGCGCCGGCAGCCCGAACACGTCGTGCAGGACATACGCGAGCCGCTCCTCACCCCCGAGCCTCTCCAACACCACGAGCAGCATCAGCCACAGGGACTCGACCCCGTCGCTCCCGTCACCTCCGTTGCTTCCGCCGCCCCAGTCGCCCCTGCCGCCCCTGTTGTCCCCGTCCCACTCAGGCCCCCCGTCCCACTCAGGCCCCCCGTCCCCCAACGCCCCGTCACCCCGTCCGCGCCACCGCCCCTCCGCCCCCCGCTCCTGGACCTTCCGCTCCTGGACCTTCCGCACGCAGGCCCGGCCCACGGCCGCCGTCAGCCAGGCGCGCACCGTCGCGTCCTCGTCCCGCCCGAGGCCCGCCCGGGCCTCGGCGAGCGCCTCCTCGGCCTCCGCGGGCGACCCCGTGATCTGCAGGGCGACGGCCCGCAGTCGCTCCTCGTGGGCGTCGAAACGCCCGGTCAGGGCGGTCAGAAAGGTGTCGTCGTGCATGGCGCCTCACTCCTCGTCGGTTCCGTCACCGCGTTGACGCGAGGACCCGCCGGGATGTGACAGCCGCCGCCCCTGCCGTACCCGGGATCAGCCCCGTACGAGCTCCCGCGCCACGCTCCGCCTCGCCTCGGCCAGGTCCGCGTCGACCTCGGCCGCCCTCGCCGCGTCCAGGACGATCAGGGCCCCGCCCGGGGCGCCCCGCGTCAGCCGCCGGTGCCGCAGATGGGTGGGCGGGTGCGTCGAGTCCACCTGGTGACCGCGGCGCTCCGCGACCCGGCGCAGCCGCTCGTACTCGTGCTCCGGAACCGACGCGGCGTGCGCGGTGAGCCGCTCCCACAGGCCCTCGGCCGGATCCTCACGGCGCGCCGCGCCGCCGATCCGGGTCCGGGCCGCCACGGACTCCCGGCGGAGCGCGCCGGCGACGGACTCGCCGATGAGGAGCCGGTCCATCAGCCCGGCCGCCGCCTCCGCGCCCGCGGTGCGGGCGGCGGTCGAGTCGGCGAGGTACTCGGCACGCTGCGACTGGCGCAGGGTCAGGTGTTCGAGCAGGACGAGCAGGCCGTCGACGAGCAGCCGGGGCAGGGCGGTCATCAGGTTCGCGAAGTCCTCGACCAGGCTGTGGGCGGGCGCCGGGGCCAGCGTGTAGCGCCAGGTGTCGAGGGACTGGAAGGCGCCGCCGACGAGCAGGGAGTGGCGGGTGTCCCCGTGGGCGTAGTGCCCGAACTCGTGGCCGAGGAGGGCGATCCGCTCCTGCGGGGACAGGACCTCCCAGAGGCTGAGGCCGATGCGGAGCACGCGGTGCTGCCGGATGCCGTACGCGCTGACCGAGGCGTTGAAGCCGGCGTCGATCACCACGGCCCGTACGCCCGTCGTGCCGACGGTCGCGGCGACCTCGTCGAGCAGGGCGAAGAGCCGGGGCGCGTCCGCCGGGCGCAGGACCGCCCGGTGGCCCTCGTCCTTCGGGAGGCGGGCGAACCGGGGCCGGAGCACGACGGCGACACCGATCAGGAGACCTCCGAGTACGGGCAGGGCGCCCCTGCCCCAGCAGCCGACGAGCAGCCACAGCCCGCCGGCGAGCAGGGCGACGGTCACGCCGTGGACCGCCACCGCGAGCGCCGTCGCGCACCAGCCGGCCACCCCGCGCCGGGTCCCCGGCCGGGCGCCGTCCGCCGCCGCCCCGGGCTCGGCCCCTGCGGCCGGGTCCGCGAGGTCGGCGAGGTCGGCGAGGAGCTGCTCCCCGTACCGCTGTGCGAGGCGCCGCCGTACGCGCTCGATCCGCCCCGGCGTCTCCTCGTCCTCCAACCCCGGGTCGACGTTCCAGTCGCATGCGGCGCACCAGGTGACGTACTTCCCGCCCTCGGCCACGGGCTCCCCGCACTCGGGGCAGTCCCTCTCCGCCGTCCGGGCCGCGTGTGCCGTCTCCGTCATTCCGTACTCCCCACCCCGGGCGCGCTCGGACGGCGCGCCCCATTCCGTTTCGGGCAGACGGTAGCGGGCCCGCGGCGGCCGTCGCGAACCACTTCGACCAGCGAAAAGGCCGGTCCGACACAAAGGTGTCGAACCGGCCTTCCCCAGGCGTGGCGCTGTGCGTCAGTCCGTGCCGAACTCCATCGCGGCCCGGTCCAGCATCTCCTCGTCCTCGGAGACCTCGCCGCGGGAGGCGATGGCCTCGGCGCCGCCCTCGGGCATCTGCGGCATGGTGCCGATGAGCCCGGTGGCGGCCGCCTGGGCGGCACCGATGGCGGGGCTGCCGGTGCCGATCAGGCCGAGGCCGGCGTACTGCTCCAGCTTGGCGCGCGAGTCGGCGATGTCGAGGTTGCGCATGGTGAGCTGGCCGATCCGGTCCACCGGGCCGAAGGCCGAGTCCTCGGTGCGCTCCATGGACAGCTTGTCCGGGTGGTAGCTGAACGCCGGGCCCGTGGTGTCGAGGATCGAGTAGTCCTCGCCGCGCCGCAGCCGCAGCGTCACCTCGCCGGTGATGGCGGCGCCGACCCAGCGCTGGAGGGACTCGCGGACCATGAGGGCCTGCGGGTCCAGCCACCGGCCCTCGTACATGAGCCGGCCGAGGCGGCGGCCCTCGTTGTGGTACTGGGCGAGGGTGTCCTCGTTGTGGATCGCGTTGACCAGGCGCTCGTACGCGGCATGCAGCAGCGCCATCCCGGGGGCCTCGTAGATGCCGCGGCTCTTGGCCTCGATGATCCGGTTCTCGATCTGGTCGGACATGCCCATGCCGTGGCGGCCGCCGATGGCGTTGGCCTCCATGACCAGGTCGACGGCCGAGTGGAACTCCTTGCCGTTGATCGTCACCGGGCGGCCCTGCTCGAAGCCGATGGTGACGTCCTCGGTGGCGATCTCGACCGACGGGTCCCAGAACTTCACACCCATGATCGGGTCGACCGTCTCGACGCCCGTGTCCAGGTGCTCCAGGGTCTTGGCCTCGTGCGTGGCGCCCCAGATGTTGGCGTCGGTGGAGTACGCCTTCTCGGTGCTGTCCCGGTAGGGGAGGTCGTGGGCGAGCAGCCACTCCGACATCTCCTTGCGGCCGCCGAGCTCGGTCACGAAGTCCGCGTCCAGCCAGGGCTTGTAGATCCGCAGGTGCGGGTTGGCGAGCAGGCCGTAGCGGTAGAACCGCTCGATGTCGTTGCCCTTGAAGGTCGAGCCGTCGCCCCAGATCTGGACGTTGTCCTCCAGCATCGCGCGGACCAGCAGGGTGCCGGTGACGGCGCGGCCGAGCGGGGTGGTGTTGAAGTAGGCGCGGCCGCCCGAGCGGATGTGGAACGCGCCGCAGGTGAGCGCGGCCAGGCCTTCCTCGACCAGCGCGGCGCGGCAGTCGACCAGGCGTGCGATCTCGGCACCGTAGGTCTTCGCGCGGCCGGGCACCGAGGCGATGTCGGGCTCGTCGTACTGGCCGATGTCGGCGGTGTAGGTGCAGGGGATGGCGCCCTTGTCGCGCATCCATGCGACCGCGACGGAGGTGTCGAGGCCGCCGGAGAAGGCGATGCCGACGCGCTCGCCGGCGGGCAGGGAGGTGAGGACCTTGGACATGGGAAGAGTATGCATCATTGCGCATGGTCATGCAAAGGGGTGGTTCTCCGACGCGTCTCCCGGCCGCTCCGGCGCGTCTCCCGGTCGCTCGGACGCGTCTCCCGGCCGCCGGGCGGCCTTGGCGTCCGCCCGGTCCGGCGGCACCCCCGCCCAGAGGTCGGGGATGCCCGCCCGGCCCGGCCGCGCCCGCCGTTCAGGGGTCGAGGCGCTCGCCGCTCAGAGGCCGGGAGTACTCGCCCGGTCCAACAGGGCTCGCGTCCCCGCCACCGGCAGAGCCGGATTGCAGGCCGCGGCCGCCTCCATTTCCGGATCCTCCAGCAGTCCCAGCGGTCGGGCCACCGGAAGCCGCCGATCGGGGGCGGCCGCCTCCCGCACCCGCGCCGCCGGGTCCCGGCTCGGCCGCTCGGCGAGCGCGGGCGTCGCGCCCGGATCGCGCAGGGCCGACGCGCGGGCCCGGGGATCCGGCGCGTCCGCGAACCGCGCGGCGAGGCTCGCGGTCGGTAGGCGCGGCCAGGTGTGCGCGGTCCGCGCGCAACGCCGCGGAGCGTCCGGATCCTCGCGCGCGTCCCGCGCCCGCCGCAGGGTGCCGAGCCGGCCCTCGGGGCCGCGCCCGCCCGGCCGATTCGCACGCCCCCCCGGCCGAGTGGAACGCTCGGTCACAGGGGGACCGGACGCGCCCACCCGAGGATCGTTGCATAAAAGTTCGGCGGGACGTATAGTCATGCCATCCATGAGGAGGGTTTCGATGACGGTACGAGTAGCAGTGGCGGGTGCGAGCGGATACGCGGGCGGAGAGCTCCTGCGTCTCCTCGTCGCCCACCCCCACGTGGAGATCGGCACGCTGACCGGCCACTCCAACGCCGGCCAGCGACTCGGAGCCCTCCAACCCCACCTGCTCCCGCTCGCCGACCGCGTCCTCGCGCCCACCGCCGCCGAGGAGCTCGCCGGGCACGACGTGGTCTTCCTCGCGCTGCCGCACGGCCAGTCCGCCGCCGTCGCCGAGCAGCTCGGGCCCGACGTCCTCGTCGTCGACATGGGCGCCGACTTCCGCCTCGAGGACCCGGCCGACTGGGAGACGTACTACGGCTCCCCGCACGCCGGGACCTGGCCCTACGGCCTCCCCGAACTGCCGGGTGCCCGCGCCGCGTTGGAGGGGTCCAAGCGCGTCGCGGTCCCCGGCTGCTACCCGACGGCCGTCTCGCTCGCCCTCTTCCCGGCGTACGCGGCCCGGCTCGCCGAGCCCGAGGCCGTGATCGTCGCCGCCTCCGGCACCTCCGGCGCCGGCAAGGCCGCCAAGCCGCACCTGCTCGGCAGCGAGGTCATGGGCAACATGTCCCCGTACGGCGTCGGCGGCGGCCACCGCCACACGCCCGAGATGATCCAGAACCTCAGCGGACCGGCGGGGGAGCGGGTCACCGTCTCCTTCACGCCCACCCTGGCCCCGATGCCCCGCGGCATCCTCGCCACCTGCACCGCCACCGCGAAGCCCGGCGTCACCGCCGAGAGCCTGCGGGCCGCGTACGAGAAGGCCTACGCGGACGAGCCCTTCGTCCACCTGCTCCCCGAGGGGCAGTGGCCCGCCACGGCGTCCGTCTACGGTTCCAACGCCGTTCAGGTGCAGGTCGCGTACGACGCCAACGCGAACCGGATCATCGCCATCAGCGCCATCGACAACCTCACCAAGGGCACTGCCGGCGGCGCGGTCCAGAGCATGAACATCGCCCTCGGTCTCCCCGAGACCACCGGACTTTCCACGATTGGAGTCGCTCCGTGAGCGTCACCGCAGCGAAGGGATTCACGGCGGCGGGCATCGCCGCCGGGATCAAGTCGAACGGCAACCCGGACCTGGCCCTCGTGGTCAACACCGGGCCCCGCCGCGCCGCCGCGGGAGTCTTCACCTCCAACCGCGTCAAGGCCGCGCCCGTCCTCTGGTCGCAGCAGGTCATCGCCGACGGCGAGCTGACGGCCGTCGTCCTCAACTCCGGCGGCGCCAACGCCTGCACCGGCCCGCAGGGCTTCCAGGACACCCACGCCACCGCCGAGAAGGCGGCGGACGTCCTCGGCGTCGGCGCGGGCGAGGTCGCCGTCGCCTCCACCGGCCTCATCGGCGTCCTGCTCCCCATGGACAAGCTGCTCCCGGGCGTCGAGGCGGCCGCCGCCGAACTCTCCGAGCACGGCGGCGAGAAGGCCGCCATCGCCATCAAGACCACCGACACCGTCCACAAGACCTCCGTGGTCACCAAGGACGGCTGGACGGTCGGCGGCATGGCCAAGGGCGCGGGCATGCTCGCCCCGGGCCTCGCCACCATGCTCGTCGTCCTCACCACCGACGCCGACGTCGACGCCAAGGGCCTCGACGCCGCCCTGCGGACCGCCACCCGGCTCACCTTCGACCGGGTCGACTCCGACGGCTGCATGTCCACCAACGACACCGTCCTCCTCCTCGCCTCCGGCGCCGCCGGCGTCACCCCCGCGCAGGACGAGTTCGCCGAGGCCGTACGGACCGTCTGCGACGACCTCGCCCGCCAGCTCATCGGCGACGCCGAGGGCGCCAGCAAGGACATCCGCATCGAGGTGATCAACGCCGCGACCGAGGACGACGCCGTCGAGGTGGGCCGCTCCATCGCCCGCAACAACCTCCTCAAGTGCGCCATCCACGGCGAGGACCCCAACTGGGGCCGGGTGCTCTCCGCCATCGGCACCACGCAGGCCGCCTTCGAGCCCGACCGGCTCAACGTCGCCATCAACGGCGTCTGGGTCTGCAAGAACGGCTCCGTCGGCGAGGACCGCGACCTCGTCGACATGCGCTACCGGGAGGTCACCATCACCGCCGACCTCGCCGCCGGCGAGGAGTCCGCCGTCATCTGGGCGAACGACCTCACCGCCGACTACGTCCACGAGAACAGCGCGTACTCGTCATGAGCAACACCGCGCGGAAACACACCGCCCTCCCGAAGGCGCAGACCCTCATCGAAGCCCTGCCCTGGCTCACCCGCCACCACGGCAAGACCGTCGTCGTGAAGTTCGGCGGCAACGCCATGATCGACGAGGACCTCAAGGCCGCCTTCGCCCAGGACATCGTCTTCCTGCACCACGCCGGTCTCAAGCCGGTCGTCGTGCACGGCGGCGGCCCCCAGATCAACGCCGCCCTCGACCAGGCGGGCCTGGTCAGCGAGTTCAAGGCGGGCCTGCGGGTCACCACCCCCGAGGCGATGGACGTCGTCCGGATGGTGCTCGCGGGCCAGGTCCAGCGCGAGCTCGTCGGCCTGCTCAACCAGCACGGCCCGCTCGCCGTCGGTCTCACCGGCGAGGACGCCCACACCATGACCGCCACCAAGCACCAGCCGGTGATAAACGGCGAGACGATCGACATCGGCCGCGTCGGCGAGATCACCGCCATCGACACCGGCGCCATCAAGGCGCTCCTGGAGGACGGCCGGATCCCGGTCATCTCCTCCATCGCCCGCTCCCAGGACGACGGACATGTCTACAACGTCAATGCTGATACGGCGGCTGCGGCACTCGCTGCGGCGCTGGGTGCCGAGACCCTGATGGTCCTGACCGACGTCGAGGGCCTCTACGAGGACTGGCCGAACAGCGACGAGGTCATCAGCAGGCTCACCGCGAGCCAGCTGGAGAAGCTGCTGCCCGAGCTCTCCAGCGGCATGGTCCCCAAGATGGAGGGCTGCCTGCACGCCGTACGGAACGGGGTCACCACGGCCCGCGTCATCGACGGCCGGGTCCAGCACTCGATCCTGCTGGAGATCTTCACGGACGAGGGCATCGGCACGATGGTCGTGCCCGACAAGACGACGGGGGAGTCCTGATGAGCAACACGGAGCTGACCCAGCGGTGGCAGGGCTCCCTCATGAACAACTACGGCACCCCCCGGCTGCCGCTCGTCCGAGGTGAGGGCGCCAAGGTCTGGGACGCCGACGGCAAGGAGTACCTGGACTTCGTCGGCGGCATCGCCGTCAACGCCCTCGGCCACGCCCACCCGGCGATCGTCGAGGCCGTGTCGCGGCAGATCGGCTCCCTCGGCCACGTCTCCAACCTCTTCGTCGCCGAACCGCCCGTCGCCCTCGCCGAGCGGCTCCTGGGCCTCTTCGGCCGCCCCGGCAAGGTCTTCTTCTGCAATTCGGGCGCCGAGGCCAACGAGGCCGCGTTCAAGATCGGCCGGCTCACCGGCCGCTCCCACATGGTCGCCACCGACGGCGGCTTCCACGGCCGGACCATGGGCTCCCTGGCGCTCACCGGCCAGCCCGGCAAGCAGACGCCCTTCCTGCCCCTGCCCGGCGACGTCACCCATGTGCCGTACGGGGACGTGGAGGCGCTGCGGGCCGCGGTCACCGAGGACACCGCCTTCGTCATCATCGAGCCCGTCCAGGGCGAGAACGGCGTCGTCGTCCCGCCCGCCGGCTACCTGAAGGCCGCCCGGGAGATCACCCGCGCCACCGGCACCCTCCTCGTCCTCGACGAGGTGCAGACCGGCATCGGCCGCTGCGGCCACTGGTTCGAGCACCAGGCCCACGAGGGCGTCGAGCCGGACGTCGTGACCCTCGCCAAGGGCCTCGGCGGCGGTCTGCCGCTCGGCGCGACCGTCGCCTTCGGCGAGGCCGCGGAGCTCTTCGCGCCCGGCCACCACGGCACGACCTTCGGTGGGAACCCGGTCGCCTGCGCCGCCGGACTGGCCGTCCTGGACACCCTCGGCGCCGACGCGGCCCTCGATCACGTGAAGTCCGTGGGGGAGCGGCTGCGCCAGGGGATCGAGGGTCTGGGCCACCCGCTGGTCTCCCACGTCCGTGGTGCGGGCCTTCTGCTGGGTATCGTGCTCACCGGGCCCCTCGCACCCCAGGTGCAGCAGGCGGCCCAGGACGCCGGTCTCCTGGTGAACGCGCCCGCCCCCGATGTCGTACGGATCATGCCTCCGCTGGTCCTCACCGACGCCGAGGCGGACGCCTTCCTCCAGGCCCTGCCCGGTGTCCTGGACGAGGCGAACGGGCAAGGACGAACCGGAGAATGAGACGACGATGACCGACGCGCAGGAGAACGAGCACGGCGGGCCGTCCGTTCCGCAGACCCGCACCGCACGCCACCGCAGGATCGTCGACATCCTCAACCGGCAGCCGGTGCGCTCGCAGAGCCAGCTCGCCAAGCTCCTCGCGGACGACGGACTGAGCGTCACGCAGGCGACGCTCAGCCGCGACCTCGACGAGCTCGGCGCGGTGAAGATCCGCAACACGGGCGGCGAGCTGATCTACGCGGTTCCCAGCGAGGGCGGCTTCCGCACCCCGCAGGCGCCGCTGGGCGAGTCCGCCAAGGAGGAGCGCATGCGCCGCCTCTCCGGCGAACTGCTGATCTCCGCCGAGGCCTCCGCCAACCTGGTGGTGCTGCGGACCCCGCCGGGCGCCGCCCAGTTCCTCGCGTCGGCCATCGACCAGGCCGAACTCCACGCCATCCTCGGCACGATCGCGGGTGACGACACCCTGCTGCTCATCAGCCGCGACCCGGTGGGCGGCCAGGCACTCGCCGACCACCTGCTGAAGCTGGCCCAGAAGTAGTTCAGTACGCCGTGATCGCCGTCGGACCGCCCCGCGTGCCGACGGCGATGTGCGGTCGGCGCGCGGGATCCGCCCAGGCGAGGACCGCGCGCATCGCTTCGGCCGGCACGGAGACGCAACCGGCCGTCGCCCCGCGCCCGTTGACGTGCAGGAAGATCCCGGCCCCGCGCCCGCGCACCGGACGCTCGTAGTTGAAGCCGATGACGAGCGCGTACGCGTACTGCGTGCCGTACGAGGCGAGGTGCTCGGACTCGCCGGCCCGGCAGTCCCGGGGCAGCCCCTCGACCCAGCGGTTGTACGCACGGGAGGCGTTGTCCTGGCACCACCAGGAACGGTCGGTGACCCGGGCGTACGGGAAGCGGGTCCCGCCGGGCCCGGCCCGCACCCCGAAGGCGTACGGCAGCCGGTACAGCCCGGTGGGCGTGGTGGACGTGCCCTGCCGGCGCGAGGCGCCCTCGGTGAGCCCTCTCGCCCCGAACCGCGCGGGCGCGGACCCCACCGCCACCCACCGTCCGCCCCGCCGGTCCCACCAGGTGAGCGTCCCCGTGGTGGAATCCGCGTCCGGGGCCTCGGCGGTGATCAGCTGCGATCCCCCGCCGGTGTCGGCCATCCGCTCGGGCAGCGGTACGGGCGCGGGCGCGGCGCCCAGGGAGAGCAGGGCGGCGCCGAGGACGAGCAGAGTACGCATGGCCGCGACGCTAGGACCGCACGGGACTCCCCGCCTCTCGTACGGGGGCCGTACGGCCTATTCGACGGGCAGCGGCGGCAGCGGGAGCGGCAGCGCGGGCAGCCCGTCGAGGCTGCTCCCGATGTGGTCCTTCCGCTCGCAGTACGCGTTGAACTCCTCGTCCGTCTTCCGGTTGAAGTACTCGGCGTGCAGCGACCGGTCCTCCTGGTACTCCATCAGCGGGACGGCGAACCCGCAGGCGTCGCTGACCCGCCGCGCGCGCACGAGGACGATCGCTCGCGCGCTGCCCTGCCCCTCGACGGCCTCGGCCGGGAACCGCGCGAACAGCTCGCCCCACCGCGGATCGTCCCGCAGCACGGCCTCGCCGGTCCCGTGCACCCGCACGACGGTCGGCGGCCCCGAGAACGCGGTCCACATCAGGGTGATCCGCCCGTTCCCCGGCTCCCGCAGATGAGCGATCGTCTCGGCGCTGCTGCCGCCGAAGTCGACGTAGGCGAGGGTCAGTTCGTCGAGCACGACGAGCGTGCCCTTGCGACCCTTGGGGGAGAGGTTGACGTGACCGTCCCCGGCGAGGGGAGCGGTCGCGGTGAAGAACACCGGCTGGTCCTCGATGAAGGCCCGAAGCCGCCCGTCGATGTGCTCATACGTTTTTCCCATGGCTTGATTATCCCCTTCCTCGACGTCCTCCACGGAGGCGTCTCGCCGGTCGGGAGCGTCAGCTCCTGAGCATCGCCCAGGAGTTGGCGCGCAGCTTCGGTTCGGCGTCGTCGACCAGCGACCAGGCGACCTCCCGGAGGTCCGGGCCGCCGTGCGCGACCAGCAGCCGGAACGCCCCCACGCGCACGTGCCGGGGGTGCTCCGTCCCGAGCCGTGCCCGCAGCTCCGCCACCGGCAGCCGCTCCGTGTACGGAGTGAGAGCGGCCACCGCCTCCCGTACGACCCCGGGCGCGGGATCGTCGAGGAGCGGCATCAGACGCGCCACGTCCACCGCGTCCAGGACGCGCAATCCGGCCACGGCGCGGGCGCGCACGCCCGGGTGCGGGTGCTCCGTGAGGCCCCACAGCAGGGCGGCGTCCTCGCGAGCGCCGCACTCGGCGAGCCCGAGCGGCGCGGCCGGGGGCACCGATCCGCCCGTGCACAGGGTCCGGTAGAGCGGGGCGGGATCGGTCCCGTACTGCCGCAGCACGTACCGCGCGCACGCCCGGACCATGGACGAGCGGTCCGTGAGGAACGCCTCGGCCTCCCCGGGGCGCCCGGCCCGGCGCAGCGCCGTCACACCGGCCGCGCGCACCCGGGAGTGCGGGGAGCGCAGCAGCGGGAGGAGCACCTCGTCCCCGGTCTCCGGCCCCACCCCGGCGACCGCGCCGTCCGCGCAGATGTCCTGGATCACCACGTCCGGGTCGGCGGCGGCGGCCGCCGCGAACCGCTCGGGGGAGAAGTGTCGGCGCTCGACCGCGATCCGGTGCGCCAGACGCCGGGTCGCGCGGTCGTCGCGGACGAGGGCGGTTTCGAGGACGGGCACCGGGCTCTCCCGGAGCGTCGCTTCGAGGAGGTTCCGGGCGGCCTCCCCGTGTCGGCGCCCGGCGACACGCAGGACGACGGGCGCCAGGACGGCGACCGCCTCGGGCCCGGCACCGGGAAGCGCGGCCCGCAGCAGGTCGCGGGCCGGTTCGCGTACGGGCTCCGCCCAGTCCGCGCAGCGGATCGCCACGAGGGGCAGCAGTGGCCGCAGGTCCGGAGCGGGAAGACCGGCCGCGCGGCGGAGGGCCGCCTCGCGTATCCGGCCGTCGGGGTGGCAGAGCGCGAGGGCGAGTTCGGGCCCGTCGGGTTCTCGGCGGCGGGACAGGTCCAGGCGGGGCAAGGGCGCGTCCCGCGGCCACCGGAAACGACGGCCGGTCGCCCACGCGTGGGTGGGCAGCGTGGACGGGCGGGTGCGGGCGAGCTCCCGCACGGCGAGGTCGAGACCCGTCCAGGCGGCGGCGTCCGAGGTGTCGATGGTCGAGGCGAGCGGGGTTCCCCCGGCCAGTCGGGTGGCTGCCGCGGTGTGGGTGTCGTCCATGGCCGGAGCGTAGGGACAGGGTGGAGGGGGGCGCCCCTGGTTTTCACCGCCCACCGACCACGATTGACAAAACATACGGCCATCCGCATAGTTATGCCTATCAACGTCGACCTTGCGTCATCCGCCCACGTTCGATCGAGGAGCAGCAGTGAGCAGCAACAACGGTGACGTCCGGCTCTGGGGCGGACGGTTCGCCGACGGCCCCGCCGAGGCCCTGGCGAAGCTCTCCGCTTCGGTCCACTTCGACTGGCGTCTCGCGCCGTACGACATCGCCGGCTCCCGTGCCCACGCGCGCGTGCTGCACAAGGCCGGGCTGCTCACCGAGGACGAGCTGACCCGCATGCTCGCCGGGCTCGACCAGCTGGAGGCGGACGTCGCGGACGGCTCCTTCGTCGGCACCATCGCCGACGAGGACGTCCACACCGCCCTGGAGCGGGGCCTCCTGGAGCGCCTCGGCGCCGACCTCGGCGGCAAGCTCCGCGCCGGCCGGTCCCGGAACGACCAGGTCGCCACCCTCTTCCGCATGTACCTGCGGGACCACGCCCGGATCATCGGCGGTCTGATCGCCGACCTCCAGGACGCCCTGGTCGGCCTCGCCGAGGCCCACGCGGACGTCGCCATGCCCGGTCGTACGCACCTCCAGCACGCCCAGCCGGTGCTCTTCGCCCACCACGTCCTCGCCCACGCCCAGTCCCTCTCCCGGGACGCCGAGCGACTGCGCCAGTGGGACACCCGGACGGCCGTCTCCCCGTACGGCTCCGGCGCCCTGGCGGGCTCCTCCCTCGGGCTCGACCCGGAGGCGGTGGCGAAGGACCTCGGCTTCGAGCGGGGCTCGGCCGGCAACTCGATCGACGGCACGGCCTCCCGCGACTTCGTCGCCGAGTTCGCCTTCATCACGGCGATGATCGGCGTCAACCTCTCGCGGATCGCCGAGGAGATCATCATCTGGAACACGAAGGAGTTCTCCTTCGTGACCCTGCACGACGCCTTCTCCACCGGCTCGTCGATCATGCCGCAGAAGAAGAACCCCGACATCGCCGAGCTGGCCCGGGGCAAGTCCGGCCGCCTCATCGGCAACCTCTCCGGCCTGATGGCCACCCTCAAGGCCCTCCCGCTCGCCTACAACCGGGACCTCCAGGAGGACAAGGAGCCGGTCTTCGACTCCTGCGACCAGCTGGAGATCCTGCTCCCGGCCTTCACCGGCATGATGGCCACCCTCACGGTCAACCGCGACCGCATGGAGGAACTGGCCCCGGCCGGCTTCTCCCTCGCCACCGACATCGCCGAGTGGCTGGTCAAGCAGGGCGTCCCCTTCCGGGTGGCGCACGAGGTCGCCGGCGAGTGCGTGAAGGTAGCCGAGTCCGAGGGCAAGGAGCTCGACGAGCTGACGGACGAGCAGTTCGCCAAGATCTCCGAGCACCTCACCCCCGAGGTCCGCACCGTCCTCAACGTCCCCGGCGCCCTCGCCTCCCGCAACGGCCGCGGCGGCACCGCCCCCTCGGCGGTCGCCACCCAGCTGATCGAGGTCAAGGCGGACCTGGTCATCCAGCACGCCTGGGCCGAGGCCAAGAAGAAGTAGCCCTCGCGAGCAAGGCGCAGCGCCGCCGTCCTCCCCTCCGGAGGACGGCGGCGCTCCTCTTGTGTCAGTCGACTATCAGTAGTCGTCCCGAATGAGACACTGATGTCTCATCGGGTGTATGGTTGTCTCATGTCAGTCGATCGCACCCAGGTGCTCCGTGCCGCCGCCGCCCTGCTCACCCGTAAGGCGACCGCCACCATGGACGAGGTCGCGCGGGCCGCCGGGATCGGGCGGGCCACGCTGCACCGGCACTTCGCGGGGCGGGACGCTCTGGTGCGGGCGCTCGAAGAGCTCGGGCTGCAGGAGCTGGAGGCGGCGCACGACCGGGCGCGTACGGACGAAGGGCCCGCGGACGAGGCCGTACGGCGGCTCGTCGGCGAGGTCGAGCCCGTGGCGCCGCTGCTCTCGTTCCTCGTCACCGAGAACCAGCTCTTCGAGGGCGACCAGCAGAACGAGGGCTGGGAACGCCTCGACGCCCGGGTCTCCGCGCTCTTCCGGCGCGGCCAGGAAGAGGGCGTCTTCCGCATCGACCTGACCCCCGCCTGGCTCACCGAGGCCTTCTACGGGCTCATCGGTTCCGGCGCCTGGGCCGTGCAGGACGGCCGGGTCGCCGCCAAGGACTTCCAGTACATGATCGTCGAGCTGCTGCTCGGCGGAGCGCGCAGGAGCGTGGAGAAGTGACCATCAGCAGCATCAGGACCGAGAGCCATATCGAGGGCGCGCACCGGCCCGGCCGGTGGCTCGCCCTCTCCGTGCTCGTCCTGGCCGTCCTCCTCGTAGCGGTCGACGCCACGGTGCTCGGCCTCGCCACCCCCTTCCTCTCCGAGGACCTCAAGCCCTCCGGCACCCAGCTGCTCTGGATCGGTGACGTCTACTCCTTCGTCATCGCCGGACTCCTGGTCTCCATGGGCAGCCTCGGCGACCGCATCGGCCGCAAGAAGCTCCTGCTGATCGGTGCCGCCGCCTTCGGCGCCGTCTCGGTCCTGAACGCCTACGCGACCAGCCCCGAGATGATGATCGTCGCCCGCGCCCTCCTCGGCGTCGCCGGCGCGACCCTGATGCCGTCGACCCTGGCGCTCATCCGCAACCTCTTCCACGACCCGCGCGAGCGCAGCCTCGCCATCGGCATCTGGGGTGCCATGGCCTCGGCCGGCGCCGCCGTCGGGCCGGTCGTCGGCGGGTTCCTCCTGGAGCACTTCTGGTGGGGCTCGGTCTTCCTCATCAACCTGCCCGTCATGGCCGTCCTGGTCCTCGTCGGCGCCAAGCTGATCCCCGAGTCGAAGAACCCGAACCCGGGCCCCTGGGACCTCCCCAGCGTCGCCCTCTCCCTGGTCGGCGTCATCGGAATCGTGTACGCGGTCAAGGAACTGGCCTCCCACGGACCCTCCCTCGACGCCGGTGCCGCCGCCCTCGTCGGTGCCGCCGCCCTGGCCTGGTTCGTCCGCCGACAGCTGACCCTGCCCGCGCCGCTCCTGGACATGCGGCTCTTCCGCAACCGCGGCTTCTCCGGTGCCGTCCTCGCCGACCTGCTGACCGTCCTCGGCCTCTCCGGCCTGGTGTTCTTCCTGTCCCAGTTCTTCCAGCTGGTCCAGGGCCGTGACCCGCTGGAGGCCGGACTCGCCGAACTGCCCGCCGCGATCGGCTCGGTCACGGCCGGTCTCGCCGCCGGCCTCGTGGCCCGCCGCTTCTCCGTACGGTCCGTGGTGGCCGGCGGTCTCGCGGCGGTCGGCCTCTCGCTCGCCGTCCTGATGACGCTCGACCAGCACACCGGCTACCCGCTCCTCGGCGCCGCCCTGCTCGTCGTCGGCGTGGGCGCCGGCTTCTCCTTCACGGTGACCGCCGACGTGATCCTCTCCAGCGTCCCGAAGGAGCAGGCCGGAGCCGCCTCCGCCGTCTCCGAGACCGCGTACGAACTGGGCGCCGCGCTCGGCATCGCCATCCTCGGCTCCATCGTGACCGGCGTCTACCAGGGCTTCGCCACCCCGGCCGGTGTCCCCTCGGGCATCGCGTCGGCCGCCCACGAGTCGCTCGGCGGCGCGGTCCAGGCCTCCGGCGGCCTCGCCCCCGAGACGGCGACCGCCCTGGTGTCCTCCGCCCAGGAGGCCTTCGTCGACGGCCTGCGGATCGCGGCCGGCGTCGGCGCGGCGGTCCTCCTCGCGACCGCCGTCGCCGCCTGGTTCCTCCTGAAGGGCCAGAAGCTGGAGGAGGGCGTCGAGCACTGACGCACCCGGCACACGCGGAAGTGCCCCGTACGGCCGACGGCCGTACGGGGCACTTCCGCGTGGAGGGGCGGAGTTACGCCGCCTTCGCCTTGGTGGCGTACATGTCCACGTACTCCTGCCCGGAAAGCCGCATCACCTCGGCCATCACCGAGTCCGTCACCGCGCGCAGCACGTACCGGTCGCGGTCCATGCCGTCGTACCGCGAGAACTCCATCGCCTCGCCGAAGCGCACCGTCACCTTACCCGGGCGCGGGAAGCCCGCGCCGCCCGGCTGGATCTTGTCGGTGCCGATCATCGCGAACGGCACCACCGGCGCCCCGGTCATCAGGGTCAGCCGCGCGATGCCCGTACGGCCCCGGTACAGCCGGCCGTCGGGGGAGCGGGTGCCCTCCGGGTAGATCGAGAAGATCTTGCCCTCTTCGAGGACACGGCGGCCCGTCATCAGCGCCGCCACACCACCGCGGCCGCCGTCCCGGTCCACCGGGATCATGCCGACGCTGGTGAAGAACCAGGCCATCGCCCGGCCCTTGACGCCCTTGCCCGTCACGTACTCGTCCTTGCCGATGAAGTAGACCGGGCGGTCCAGGCAGATCGGCATGATCATCGAGTCGATGAAGGTCAGGTGGTTGCCCGCGAGGATCACGGGGCCCGTCCCCGGGATGTTCTCGGCGCCCTCCACGCGGGGGCGGAACATCAGGCGCATGACCGGCCCGAGCACTGCCTTGATGATCGCATGACGGGACAACTGTTCCTCCGGTGGGAAGCGGGTCGGACGAGCGGGCGAGCCGACGGTTGCAGCTCGTGACGATACTCGCGGGTCACCCCCACGCGCACATCGGGTTCACCGAGTGGATACGCAGTGTTGACGCGTGTTTCCGCCATGTTCGGCCGAGGTCTGCCGCCCGTAGGGGCCCGCTGCCTAGCGTCGGGGACAACAGTTGGCAGGTGCGGGACATCACACCGCGGTACACACAGGAGGATCCCCCATGACCCAGGGCGAACGCCGGACCCCGGCACGGCGCACGGTTCTCGGAGCGGCGGGCGCCACCGTCCTCGGCGCCTCCACGACCCTCGCGGCCGGCACCGGCACCGCGCAGGCCGCCGCCCAGGGCGGCACGCCCGGCCGCGGCCACGGCTACCGCTCCCTCCCCGTCCCGATCGTCATCGGCCACCGGGGCGCCGCCGGCTACCGCCCCGAGCACACCCTCGGCTCCTACCGGCACGCCCTCGACATCGGCGCCCACGTCGTCGAGCAGGACCTCGTCCCCACCCGGGACGGACACCTGGTCTGCCGCCACGAGAACGACATCAGCGGCACCACCGACGTCGCCGACCACCCCGAGTTCGCCTCCCGGAGGACCACCAAGACCGTCGACGGGGTCACGATCACCGGCTGGTTCACCGAGGACTTCACGCTCGCCGAGCTCAAGACCCTGCGGGCCAAGGAGCGCATCCCCGCCACCCGCCAGGAGAACACCCTCTACGACGGCCGCTGGACGGTCCCCACCTTCGAGGAGGTCCTCGACTGGGCCGAGGAGGAGGGCCGTCGCCGGGGCCGCGAGATCTGGCTCCACGTCGAGACCAAGCACCCCAGCTACTTCCGCTCCCTCGGCCTCGGCCTGGAGGAGCGCCTCGCGAAGCTCCTGCGCCGGTACGGACGCCACCGCGCGAACTCCCCGGTCTTCCTCCAGTCCTTCGAGCCCAGCAGCATCCAGCGCCTGGCCGAGCTGGTGGACGCCCCGGGCGTCGTCCTGCTCTCCGGCCCGAGCAGCCGCCCCTGGGACTTCGTCGAGGCCGGTGACCCGCGCACCGTCGCCGACCTGGTCACGCCCGAGGGCCTGAGCTGGATCGCCTCGTACGCCAAGGGCATCGGCCCCACCCTCGACCTGGTCATCCCCAAGGACGCGAGCGGCCGGCTCGGCACCCCGACCACCCTGGTCCGCGACGCGCATGCCGAGGGGCTGGTCCTCCACCCGTACACGCACCGCAACGAGAACACCTTCCTGCCCGCGGACTTCCGCAGGGGCACGGACCCGACGGCGTACGGCGACGCCTTCGGAGCCCTCAAGCGGTACCTGGAGACGGGGATCGACGGCATCTTCTCCGACAACCCGGACACCGCCCGGCTCGCCGCCGCGGACCTCACCGCCCGCGACTGACCCGACCGGCCCGAAGGAGGGGGTCGTACGGTCCGCACGACCCCCTCCCGGGTGGTTTACGCCCGGCACCGCAACCACGGCCGCGCACCCCGGCATCGTGCCGGTCATGACCACCCCCGAGGCCACCCCCGAGATCACCCCCGCCCCGGAAAAGCAGACTCCGGAAAAGTGGACCCTGGAAAAGCAGACCCTGGAAAAGCGGACCCCCGAAGCCCCGGCCCCCGACCTCCTCGCCGCCCTCGCCCCGCTGCTCTCCGCCGAGTCCGACGCCGAGGCGCCGACCGCCGGCGTCGACCCGGGCGACCTCGAACAGGCCGTCTGGCTCCGCCTCCTGGAGCAGCTCCGGGAGACCGGCACCGCCCCCGAGCGGCCCGCCGAATGGCTGCGCCGCGCCGTCCGCGCGGAGGCGCGCCGCGCCCGCAGGACCCACGACCGGGAACGCCCCTACCGGGACGAACCCGCCCACGGGCCGGACGGCGCCGAGCCGGAGTACTCGCTCCTCGTCGCCGAGGGCCGCCGCACCCTGCGCGCCGCCGTCACCAGGACCCCCGGCCGCTGCCCGAAGGTGCTCACCGCGATGCTCGACCCGGAGGACCCCACCTACCGGGAAATCGCAGGAGAGTTGGGTATCTCACAGGGCAGTCTGGGGCCGATGCGTTCCCGTTGCCTGGGATGTTTGCGCAGAATGCTGGCTGCAGAGGTTCCCGCCCCGGGTCGACGGGGAAGGGTGCGGTAAACCGATGATCGACCAGATGAGCGGGAGGCGTGCACACATGGGCCTGAGTGTGACCATCTCAGCGGCGGACGCGCAGGACGCGGAGCACATCCTGAAGCTGCAGTACCTCTGCTACCAGAGCGAGGCGGAGCTGTACGGGGACTGGTCCATCGAGCCGCTCACCCAGTCGCTCGACGCCCTGCGCGCCGAACTGGACGAGGGGTACGGGCTGGTGGCCCGGCTCGGCGACGAGGTCGTCGCCTCCGTGCGGGCCCGCCTCGACGAGGACGGCACGGTGCGGATCGCCAAGCTGATCGTCCACCCGCGCATGCGGCGGCACGGCCTCGGCGGTCGCCTCCTCGACGGCATCGAGCGCCACTTCGCCGCGGAGGCCGAGGAGCCGGCGCCCGCCAAGCGCTTCCAGCTCTTCACCGGCCATCGCAGCGAGGGCAACCTGCGCCTCTACCGCAGCAGGGGGTACGCGCAGGTCGACACCCGCGAGGTCGGCCCGAAGCTCACCCTGGTGACCCTGGAGAAGGCCGCCTAGAGCAGCCCTCAGGCGGCCTTGGCCGCCTTCCGCAGCCACCAGATGCCGGTCAGCGGAAGCAGCACCGGGATGAAGACGTAGCCGAAGCCGAAGTCCGACCAGACCGTCGCGTCCGGGAAGGCGGACGGCTCCACCAGCGTCCAGGTCCCCACGATCAGCACGCCCGCGAGCTCGGCGGCGCAGCACACCAGCGCCGCCCTGCGGGCCTTCTCCCCGCCGCGCACCAGCGTGTACGTGATGAAGACGTAGACGACCGCCGCCACCGCCGACAGGCCGTACGCCAGCGGCGCGCGGTCGAACTCGCTCGTGATCTGGTAGATCGAGCGGGAGACCGCGCCGACCGACATCACGCCGTACAGCCAGACGAGCAACATGCCCGGACCCGTGACGAGACGGGCCTTCCCCGGGGTCGGGGTCTCGGTCGCGGTCATGGTCAGCCCACCGTCCAGATGTCGTAGAGACGCACTTCGAGCACGGCCAGGACGACCGCGCCGGCCGCCACCGTCGCCGAACCCCACCGGCTGCGCTCCGCGAGCGACATGAAACCGGCGATGGGCACCGCGCACAGCGCGCCGAGCAGATAGGCGACGAAGATCGTCGTGCCCTCCTCGGCCTTCTCGCCGCGCGCCAGCTGCACGATGCCGACGATCAGCTGGACCAGGACCAGGAAGGTCACCACGGCCATGCCGATGAAGTGCCAGTCCTTGGTCGGCTGGTCCCGGAAGGCGGCGAAGCCGCACCAGGCGGCGAGGGCGAGCGCGGCCACGGAGACCGCGACCGTCAGGGCGTCAAGCATGCGCCCGAGGGTATTACGGTCCGAATGGCCCGATGCGCTCACCCCCCACCTCTCCGGGAGCCCGTCGCCCGCGTGGCCTTGGCCACATCCCGTACCGGACCACCCTCCCCGCCGGGCCCGGACCCGAAGGCGCGTCCCTCCAGGCCACACACGGAAAGGCGCGCCGATCGCCGCCCCCACCGCGTCCGCATGGCGTCTCAACGACGTCCGCTATTCGGACAGCCCCCTTCCCTTCGCAGCTGCGCATGTTTAACTTGCAGACATGACCACGACGAGCAGCCGCACCCTTGCGACCGAGGCGACCACGACGCCCGGTGCTCGTTGTATGTGTCGAATGTGCGCCTTCTGAGGGCCCCCGCCTGAGCCTCGCGCCCCGAAGCGAGACCCCGACGGCCGAGCCGATCCGACCGCCATCCGGCGCGGACCGTGCCTGCCCCGCGCACCGCTGCCGCCCGGCCACCAGCCGGAGCAGCCTCCCCGTGCGCCTGACTGTCCGAAATGACGAATGCCCCGTGCACGACGGACCCCGCGTCGCGCACTCGACAGTGACGGAAACCCCTGTGATCACCACTTCGGGCCTGACCAAGGTCTACGAGTCGCGCGGCCGGCAGGTCACCGCTCTGGACGGCGTCGACCTCCACGTCCGCGAGGGCGAGGTGTTCGGCGTGATCGGCCAGAGCGGCGCCGGCAAGTCCTCGCTCATCCGCTGCGTCAACCTCCTGGAGCGCCCCACCTCCGGCACGGTGACCGTCGACGGCGTCGACCTCACCGCCCTCGCCGGAAAGAGCCGCCGCGCCGGGAAGGACCTGCGCCGGGCGCGCAGCAGCATCGGCATGGTCTTCCAGCACTTCAACCTGCTGTCCTCCCGCACGGTGAAGGACAACATCGAACTCCCCCTGGAGATCCTCGGCGTCTCCGGCACCGAGCGCTCCCGCCGCGCCCTGGAACTCCTCGACCTCGTCGGCCTCGCCGACAAGGCGAAGTCCTACCCCGGCCAGCTCTCCGGCGGTCAGAAGCAGCGCGTCGGCATCGCCCGCGCCCTCGCCGGCAACCCCAAGGTCCTGCTCTCCGACGAGGCCACCAGCGCCCTCGACCCGGAGACCACCCGCTCCATCCTCCAGCTCCTGCGCGACCTCAACCAGCAGCTCGGCCTCACCGTCCTGCTCATCACGCACGAGATGGACGTCGTCAAGACGATCTGCGACTCCGCCGCCCTCATGCAGCACGGCCGCGTCGTCGAGTCCGGCACCGTCGGCGAACTGCTCGCCACCCCCGGCTCCCAGCTGGCGGCCGAACTGTTCCCGGTCGGCGGCGCCCCCACGGGCCCCGACCGCACGGTCGTCGACGTCACCTTCCACGGCGAGGCCGCGACCCAGCCGGTGATCTCCCAGCTCTCCCGCACGTACAACATCGACATCTCGATCCTCGGGGCGGCGATGGACACCGTCGGCGGGAAGCAGATCGGCCGGATGCGGATCGAACTGCCCGGACGGTACGAGGAGAACGTCGTCCCGGTCGGCTTCCTGCGCGAGCAGGGCCTCCAGGTCGAACTCGTGGAAGACGAAGAGCCCGTCGCGGACACCGCGCACGTGCTGGTGAAGGAAGGTGCCAAGTGACCTGGTCGGAGATGCAGCCCCTCCTGGAGCAGGGCACCGTCGACACCCTCTACATGGTCCTGTGGGCCACCGTCGTCACCATCGTCGGCGGCCTGCCGCTCGGCATCCTCCTCGTCCTCACGGACAAGGGCGGACTGGTGCAGAACCGGCCGGTGAACAAGGTCGTCGGTGCGATCGTGAACATCGGTCGTTCGCTGCCGTTCATCATCCTGCTGATCGCCCTGATCCCCTTCACGACCTTCGTCGTCGGCACCTTCATCGGCCCGACCGCGATGATCGTGCCGCTCGCCATCGGCGCCATCCCCTTCTTCGCGCGCCTCGTCGAGACCGCGATCCGCGAGGTCGACCACGGACTCGTCGAAGCCGTCCAGGCCATGGGCGGCGGCATCCCCACCATCGTCCGCAAGGTCCTGCTCCCGCAGGCCCTGCCGTCCCTCGTCTCCGCCGTCACCACCACCGTGATCGTGCTCATCGGGTACTCGGCGATGGCCGGCGCGGTCGGCGGCGAAGGCCTCGGCTCCAAGGCCGTCACCTACGGATACCAGCGCTTCGACACCACGTTCATGCTGGTCACCGTCGTCGTCCTGGTCGCCGTCGTGACCATCGTCCAGCTCATCGGCGACGGAGTCGTCCGACTCCTCGCCCGCCGGGGCCGCACCGCGTAACCCCCTCCCAGGACTTCGTCCTTCGAAGAACAGCCCGGACTTGTTGTCCAGGCGTCCACCGCTCCACCGGAAAGAGGCACTCTTCGTGCGCAAGAACATCAAGCTCACCGCCGGTATCGCCGCCACCGCAGCCCTGGCCCTCGGCCTCACCGCCTGCGGCACCTCCTCGGACCCGTCCTCCACCAAGGACTCGGCCGGCGCCGCCGACAAGCCCCTCGTCGTCGCCGCGTCCCCGACGCCGCACGCCGACATCCTCAACTTCGTCAAGGACAACCTGGCCGCGAAGGCCGGCCTGAAGCTGGAGGTGAAGGAGTTCACGGACTACGTCCTGCCGAACACCGCCACCGAGACCGGCCAGGTCGACGCCAACTTCTTCCAGCACAAGCCGTACCTCGACGACTTCAACAAGAAGAACGGCACCCACATCGTCCCGGTGGTCAACGTCCACCTGGAGCCGCTGGGTCTCTACTCCAAGAGCCTCAAGTCGGTGAAGGACATCAAGGCCGGCCAGACCGTCGCCGTCCCCAACGACACCACCAACGAGGGCCGCGCGCTCCACCTCCTCGCCGAGAACGGCCTCATCACCCTCAAGGACGGCGTCGGCACCGACGCCAAGCTCTCCGACATCACCGACAAGAAGGGCCTGGAGTTCAAGGAGCTGGAGGCCGCCACCGTGCCCCGCGCCCTGAACGACGTGGACGCCGCCGTCATCAACGGCAACTACGCCATCGAGGCCAAGCTCTCCCCGGCGAAGGACGCCCTCGTCCTGGAGAAGTCGGAGGGCAACCCGTACGCCAACTTCCTCGCCGTCAAGGCCGGCAACGAGAAGGACGCCCGCGTGCAGAAGCTCGCCAAGCTCCTCAACTCGCCCGAGGTGAAGAAGTACATCGAGGACACCTACAAGGGCTCGGTCATCCCGGCCTTCGGCGCCGCGAAGTAAGGTCCGGCACCCGAGGGACCGTCAGACCGGTTCCCCCGTACAGTCCTTGAGCAGAAGGCCCCCGCACCCCGTCCGGTGCGCGGGGCCTTCGCCACACCCCCGCCCGACATCCCACCCGGCCATGCGCACCGCGCCCGCATGCTGCATGCTGTGCGTTCACGGTCGATTCGGACGGTCCACGGCATGGAGCTGAGCATGACTACCACCTTTCCGGACATCTCCATCAACACGGACCGGCTGGTGCTGCGCGCGCTCGAAGAGGCGGACGCCCCCGCCCTCGCCGAGATGATGAACGACGAGATGGTCGCCGCCTGGACGGCCGTGCCCCAGCCCTACACCGAGGAAGCCGCCCGCGGCTGGATCACCGAGTACGCCCCCACCGAACGCGGCGCCGGCCGGGGCCTCGACCTCGCCGTCACCGAGTTCCTCACCCAGCGCCTCGTCGGCATCGTCCAGCTGAGCAACACCGACTGGCGGGTCCGCTCCACCGAGATGTCGTACATCATCGCCCCCTGGGCCCGCGGCGAGGGCTACGCCTCCGAAGCCGCCCTCGCCACCGCCCAGTGGCTCTTCGGCGACCAGAAGTTCGAACGCCTGGAACTGCGCACCGCCGCCGACAACACCGCCTCCCAGCAGGTCGCCCAGAAGATCGGCTGCATCAGCGAGGGCGTCCTGCGCAACGCCTGCATAGCCCGCACCCGCACCGAGGACGGCGCCTGGACCGAACTGCGCACCGACTTCATCGTCTGGGGCCTCCTCCCCGAGGACCTCGACGGCGTCGCCGACCAGATGGCCGAGGCCGGCTACTCCTCGTACACCGACTGGAGCTGAGCCCCCGCGACGATCCCGGGGTACGCTCGGCACGCCCCCGACCTGCGACAACACCACAGGGAGACAGACCACGATGGCCGACCGCGTCACGGTGATCGGCTGGGACGGCTCGCCCCTCACCGCGGCGGCCCGCTCCGCGCTCTCCGCCGCCACCCTCGTGGCCGGCGCCGCCCACCACCTGGCGCTGCCCGAGGTGCCGCCCGGCGCCGAACGCATCCGCCTCGGCAGCGTCGACCTCGCCGCCCGCCGCATCGCGGGACACCGCGGCACCGCCGTCGTCCTCGCCGACGGCGACCCCGGCTTCTTCGGCGTCGTCCGCACCCTGCGCGCCCCCGAGCACGGCCTCGAGGTCGAGGTCGTCCCCGCCGTCTCCTCCGTCGCCGCCGCCTTCGCACGGGCCGGAATGCCCTGGGAGGACGCCCGGATCGTCGTCGCCCACCAGCGCACCCTGCGCCGCGCCGTCAACGTCTGCCGCGCCCACCCCAAGGTCGCCGTCCTCACCTCGCCGGGCGCCGGACCCGCCGAACTCGCCCTCCTCCTCGAAGGCGTCCACCGCACCTTCGTCGTCTGCGAGGAGCTCGGCACCGACCGCGAACAGGTCTCCGTCCTCACCTCAGACAAGGCCGCCGACCACAGCTGGCGCGACCCGAACGTCGTCCTCGTCATCGGCGGAGCGACCGGCGGTGTCCCCACCGCCCCCTGGCTGACGGGCCAGGACCCGGCCGCACGGACGGTCCGCGGCTGGGGCCTGCCCACCGAGGAGTACGACTCCGAGGGCGAAGGCCCCGGAACCGGACCGGCGCACACCGGCGCGGGCGCGGACCCCGCCCTCCGGGCCGCCCAACTGGCCCGTCTCGGGCCCCGCACCGGCGACCTCGTCTGGGACATCGGCTGCGCGGGCGGCGCCTTCTCCGTCGAGGCCGCCCGCTTCGGCGCCGCCGTCATCGCCGTGGACGCCGACCCGGCCGCCTGCGCCCGCACCGAGCGGGCCGCGCGCCGCCACGGAGTGCCCCTCCAGGCCGTCCCGGGCCGCGCCCCGCACGTCCTGGAGAGCCTGCCCGAACCCGACGTCGTACGGATCGCGGCCGGCGGCGTCCCCGTCGTCACCGCCTGCACCGACCGGCGCCCGGAGCGGATCGTCGCCCACGCCTCCACCCGCGACGAGGCCGAGGCGATCGGCGCCGCCCTCGCCGACGGCGGCTACGCCGTCGAGAGCCTCCTCCTCCAGACCGTCGGACTCGACCCCGCCGACTGGACGGAACGCGAGCGTTCGGTCGTGTTCCTGCTGTCCGGACGCAGGATCGACCGCGCCCCGTGACCCGGCCGCCCCACCGGGGCAGGGTAGGCTGGCCGATTGTTGTACCGCACCGGGATGTTCGGCGGTCTGTTCGTCAATGTCCCGAATGGGTGGCCGCTTTGCGTCCCCCACGTGGTACGCGACAAGGGGGACGGCGCGACGTGGCGCAGTCCACAGCGCACCGTGGCGAATCTTCCTGCCACGATGGCCGAGGGCCGCGACAATGTGTGGGTGTTCGCGCGTGCTTCGTGCCGCGCGGCGCGCGCGCTCGTTCTTGTCGACGGGCGCAGGTCTGAAGGAACACAAGCGATGGGCGAGGGGTACGCATGACGGACACCGGCCAGGTCCCGGGCGAGGGGCTGCCGGAGAACGCAGGCATGGTGGAGCAGCCGGGCATCCCCGCTCCGGGCGCGTACACCTTCCTGGACCCCTCCGAGCACACCGAGGACGACGACATCCTGCTGATGCCGGGCGCCCAGGGCGCCTGGAGCGAGCACCCGCCGGGCTTCGTGCCCGCGCCTCCGGTCGCGGTGCCGCCGCCGGCCGTCCCGAACCAGGGCATGCCGCACGAGGCCGCCCCGGAGGCCCCGGCCCCGATGGGCGACCCGCTCACCGACCCGCTGCCGGACCCGCTCACGGGCCCGCTCCCCGACGGGGTCGCGCTCGCCGACGTGCTGACCGCCCCTCAGGGCCACACCCCGCCGCAGGGCGTGCCCTTCGGCACCCCGGCGCACGGCGTCCCCGCGGCCCCGCAGGAGCCGGTCCTCACCGAGCACGGCTACGAGCCCGGCATCCTCGACACCGGTGCCCACGAGGCGGCCGGCCGCGACACCGGCTCCGTCGACCTCGGCGGCGTCCGCGTGCCCCCGCCCGCCCAGGCCCAGGCCCCGCAGCAGCCCCGGCGCCCGCTTCACATGGGCCCGCCGGTGCCCGACGCCACCGGCGGCGTCGTGCTCTCCCTCGCCGACCGGGGCCCGGCCGCCGCCGCGCCCGCCCCGGCCCCGCAGCCCGCCCCGGCGCCCGAGCCTGCGCCCGAGCCGGTCGTGGCCACGGCCCCCGCCCCGATCCCGGCGCGGAACCCGGGCCCGCCGACCACCGGCCCCGAGTACTTCGAGATCGCGCAGGACCAGCAGCTCGCCCCGCAGGGCGCCGAGCCGTGGGTCGCGCAGCCGCAGGAGCCCGTCGCACCGCAGGCACCCGCAGAAACGGTCGTCCCGCCGCAGGGCCAGTTCGTCCAGGTCGAGGGCTCCGTCCCGACGACCCCGCACCTGGCCCCGGTCCCGGCGGCGGAGGCCCCCGAGGCACCGGAACCCGCCGAGCCGCAGACGACGCCCGAGGCCGTCCAGGAGCCGGCCCCGGAGGCCGCCCCGGCCCCCGAGGAGACGATCCCCGCCCCGCGCGAGGCCGAGCCCGCCGCCGAGACGGCCGCGCCGGCCCCGGAGGCCGAGCCGCAGGCGGCCGAGCCCGCCGCCGAGGTCCCGGCCGAGCCGGCCCCCGAGGCCGCGCAGCCCGTGGAGGAGCCCGCCCCGGCGCAGCCCGTCGAGGCCGAGCTCACCGAAGCCGTGCCCGCCGAGGTCCCGGCCGAGACCGCCCCCGAGACGGCGGAGGCCGTCGCGGAGCCGCAGCCCGAGGCCCTCACGGAGCCCGCGCCCGTCGAGGCCCCCGTGGAACTCCCGGCCGAGGCGCCGGTGGAGGCCGTGGCCGTCGAGGCCCCCGCCGTCGCCGAGGCCCCGGTCGAGCCGGCCCCCGAGCCGGAGGTCCAGGCCGCCACCGAGGCCCCGGTCGAGGCGCAGCCGGAAACCCAGGCTCCCGCCACCGAGACCACCGACGCGCAGGCGCCCGTCACCGAGGCGCCCGTCACGGAGGCGCCCGAATCCGAGGCGCCCGAATCCGAGGCGCCCGAATCCGAGGCGCCGGAATCCGCGCCGGCCCCGGAACCGGACTCGGCCCTCGAACCGCAGGCTCCGGAATCCGAGTCGGCCCCCGAGCCGCAGGCCCCTGGATCCGAGACGCAGGAATCCGAGCCGGCGCCCGAATCCCAGGCCCCGGAATCCGCTCCGGCCCCCGGCTACGACGACGCCGAGCGCGAGGCGGTGCTCCGCGTGATGCGCGAGCGCCGCGACATCCGCAACGGCTTCCGCAGCGACCCGATCCCGCACGAGGTGCTGCTCCGCGTCCTGGAGGCGGCACACACCGCGCCCAGCGTGGGCCACTCGCAGCCGTGGGACTTCGTCGTCATCCGCTCGGCCGAGACCCGGCAGACGATGCACGAGCTGGCGCAGCGTCAGCGCGAGGCCTACGCCAAGTCGCTGCCGAAGGCCCGGGCGAAGCAGTTCAAGGAACTGAAGATCGAGGCCATCCTCGACACCCCGGTGAACATCGTCGTGACCGCCGACCCCACCCGGGGCGGCCGCCACACGCTCGGCCGCTACACGCAGCCGCAGATGGCCCCGTACTCCTCGGCGCTCGCCGTCGAGAACCTCTGGCTGGCGGCCCGTGCCGAGGGCCTCGGCGTCGGCTGGGTCAGCTTCTTCGACGAGCGCGAGATGGTCCGTACCCTCGGCCTCCCCGAGCACCTCGAAGTGGTCGCGTACCTCTGCGTGGGTTACGTCGACGAGTTCCCGGACGAGCCCGAGCTGATGCAGGCGGGCTGGTCCAAGCGCCGCCCGCTGGCCTGGGTCGTCCACGAGGAGACGTACGGCCGCCGCGCGCTGCCCGGCGAGGAGCCGCACGACCTCCTCCAGGAGACCGTGGCGAACATCCGCCCGCTGGACGCGAAGGCGCTCGGCGAGGCGTGGGAACGCCAGAAGCGCATGACGAAGCCCGCCGGGGCCCTGGGGATGCTGGAGATCATCTCGGCCCAGCTCTCGGGCCTCTCCCGGGTCTGCCCGCCCCCGATCCCGGAGCCGGCCGCCGTGGCGATCTTCGCCGGCGACCACGGCGTCCACGCCCAGGGCGTCACCCCGTGGCCGCAGGAGGTCACGGGCCAGATGGTGGCCAACTTCCTCGGCGGGGGAGCGGTCTGCAACGCCTTCGCGAACCAGGTCGGCGCCGAGGTCTGCGTCATCGACGTGGGCGTGGCGGCCGAACTCCCGGCCACGCCGGGCCTCCTGCCCCGCAAGGTCCGCCCGGGCACGGCCGACTTCACCACGGGCCCGGCGATGACCCGCGAAGAGGTCCTGGCCGCGATCGAGGTGGGCATCGAAACGGCCCGCGACCTCGTGGCGGCGGGCAACAAGGCCCTCCTCACGGGCGAGATGGGCATCGCGAACACCACGGCATCGGCGGCACTGATCTCGGTCTACACCGGGGTGGACGCGGCCGAGGTCACGGGCCGGGGCACCGGCATCAACGACGAGACGCACGCCCGCAAGGTGGACGTCGTCCGCCGCGCCCTCGACCTGCACAAGCCGGACCCGGCGGACCCGATCGGCGTCCTGTCGGCGGTCGGCGGCCTGGAGCACGCGGCCCTCGTGGGCCTGATCCTGGGCGCGGCCTCGCTCCGCACCCCGGTCATCCTCGACGGCGTCTCCACAGGCGCGGCGGCCCTCGTCGCCCGCGCCATCGCCCCGGAGTCCCTCGCGGCATGCATCGCGGGCCACCGCAGCGCCGAGCCGGGCCACGTGGCCGCCCTCAACAAGCTGGGCCTGCGCCCGCTGGTCGACCTCGACCTCCGCCTCGGCGAAGGCACGGGCGCCCTCCTGGCCCTCCCCCTGGTCCAGAGCGCGGCACGCGCGATGCACGAGGTGGCCACGTTCGACTCGGCGGGAGTCACCGAGAAGTAGCACATCAGCGCGTCCCCCGACCCACCCACGGGAGTGGGGGACGCGCAGGAACCGGGTTCGGGACGTAAAGCGTGATTTGTGGCGCGTAAGAAACGCCAGGCATCCGCCGACCCCGCAGGCGCCGTAAATCATGCAGTCCCGAACCCGGTTCCGGAGCGTCCCCCACGACCCGAACGCACCGGCCGGGGGACATCCGTCACACCCGGCAACCCCCAGGTCACAGCTATCGTGACGGTGTACAAGCCGCTCCACCGCCGCAGCGGCACCCTCGCCCGCACCGCACCACCGCACGCTCTCCGAGGAGCCGCTCACCCATGGCAGACATGGCAGAGAACGCCGAGCACCCCGCCTACCCCGTCGGCCTGCGCCTCGCCGGCCGCCGCGTCGTCGTCCTCGGCGGAGGCCAGGTCGCCCAGCGCCGCCTCCCGGCCCTGATCGCCGCGGGCGCGGAGATCACCCTGATCTCCCCCTCCGCGACCCCGTCCGTGGACGCGATGGCGGAGACGGGCGAGATCACCTGGATCAAGCGGCGGTACGAAGCAGGCGACCTCGCCGACGCCTGGTACGTGCTGGTGGCCACCACGGACGCGAAGGCGAACGCCGAGGCATCGGCCGAGGCCGAACGCACCCGAACCTGGTGCGTACGAGCGGACGACGCCGAAGCCGCCACGGCCTGGACCCCGGCGACCGGCCGTGACGCGGGCGTCACGGTGGCCGTGCTCACGGGCCACGACCCCCGCCGCTCCGCCGCCGTACGGGACGCGATCGTCGAGGGCCTCCGCGACGGCTCGATCGCCGCACCGGCGCACCGCTCCCGCACCCCCTTCGTCGCCCTGGTGGGCGGCGGCCCCGGCGACCCGGACCTGATCACCGTCCGGGGCCGTCGGCTGCTCGCGGAGGCGGACGTGGTCATCGCGGACCGGCTCGGCCCCCGCGACCTCCTGGACGAGCTGCCGCCGCACGTCGAGGTGATCGACGCGGCGAAGATCCCGTACGGCCGCTTCATGGCCCAGGAGGCCATCAACAACGCACTGATCGAGCACGCGAAGGCGGGCAAGTCGGTCGTCCGCCTCAAGGGCGGCGACCCGTTCGTCTTCGGCCGCGGCATGGAGGAGGCCCAGGCACTCGCGGCCGAGGGCATCGCCTGCACGGTGGTCCCGGGCATCTCCAGCTCGATCTCGGTCCCCGGGGCGGCCGGCATCCCGGTGACGCACCGCGGGGTGGCCCACGAGTTCACGGTGGTCAGCGGCCACGTGGCGCCGGACGACCCGCGCTCCCTCGTGGACTGGGCGTCCCTCGCCAAGCTCACGGGAACCCTGGTGATCCTCATGGGCGTGGACAAGATCGGCAAGATCGCCGAGGCGCTCATCGCCCACGGCAAGAGCCCCGACACCCCCCTGGCCCTGGTCCAGGAAGGCACGACGGCGGCCCAGCGCCGCGTGGACGCCACGCTGGCGACGGTCGCGGAGACCGTCAAGGCGCAGGAGGTCCGCCCGCCGGCGGTCATCGTCATCGGCGACGTGGTCACCGAGGGTCCCGACAAGCCGACGAAGTAACACCACCCCACCCCACGCGCGGCGGGCCCGCCCCGCCCCACGCATTGGCACCACACCCCGGACAAGGCAGTATCACCTCGTGGCCGAACTCATCACGATCGACGACCCCGACGACCCGCGCCTGCGCGACTACACCGGCCTGACCGACGTCGAGCTCCGCCGCAGGCGCGAGCCGGCCGAGGGCCTGTTCATCGCGGAGGGCGAGAAGGTCATCCGCCGCGCGAAGCAGGCCGGGTACGAGATGCGGTCGATGCTGCTCTCCGCCAAGTGGGTCGACGTCATGCGCGACGTCATCGACGAGGTCCCGGCACCGGTGTACGCGATCCAGCCGGACCTGGCGGAACGCGTCACCGGCTACCACGTGCACCGCGGGGCCCTCGCCTCCATGCAGCGCAAGCCGCTCCCGGAGGCGGGCGAGCTCCTGGCGGGCGCCCGCCGCGTGGTGATCATGGAGTCGGTGAACGACCACACGAACATCGGCGCCATCTTCCGCTCCGCCGCCGCCCTCGGCATGGACGCGGTCCTGCTGTCCCCGGACTGCGCGGACCCGCTGTACCGCCGCTCGGTGAAGGTCTCGATGGGCGCGGTGTTCTCCGTCCCGTACGCCCGCCTGGACTCCTGGCCCCGAGGCCTGGAGACGGTACGGGAGGCGGGCTTCAAGCTCCTGGCGCTCACCCCGGCGGAGAAGGCGACCTCGATCGACGAGGCCGCCCCGCACCGCCTGGACCGGGTGGCGCTGATGCTCGGCGCGGAGGGCGACGGACTGTCCACGCAGGCCCTGCGCGCCGCCGACGAGTGGGTCCGCATCCCGATGGCCCACGGCGTCGACTCGCTCAACGTGGGCGCGGCGGCGGCCGTCGCGTTCTACGCGGTGGCGACGGGCCGCCCGGAGTCCTGAGCCCGTACGGCCCTAGCCCTTGCAGCCCTAGCCCCTACGGCACCGCCCCCTCCGGGATTACCCCTGGAGGGCCTGCGCGGCGGCGATGCCCAGGGCCACCACCAGGGTCACGACCACGAAGACGAAGAGCCGCTGCCGCAGCAGCCGGGGATTGGCGGGGCGGCGGCCCGTCGACGTGGAGCGGGCGCCGGGCCGGGTCCCGGCCCGGGACTGGGACTGCGGTCCCCGCGAACCACCGGTCCTGGGCCCGGCCGAGGGCCGCGACGAGGGACCGGGCCCACGCCCCCGCTCCCCACCGCGCTCGGAGGCCCGCTCCGGGGCACGGCCGGGAACGTCCCGCTCGGTGTACCGCTCGGTGGGCCGGACGGTGTTGCGCTCCTCGGCCCGCTCCCGCTGCACGGGCGGCCGGGAGACCGGCAGCCCCTGGGCCTCGCGCGCCGCGATCTCCTTGAGCCGCATCGACAGCTGGAGCGTGCTGGGACGGTCCTCGGGGTCCTTCGCGAGGCAGGCCCGGATCAACGGCGCGAGCGCGTCCGGAACCCCGTGGAGCTGCGGCTCCTCGTGCACGACGCGGTAGAGCATGACCTCGGAACTGCCGTGCCCGAAGGGGGAGTCGGCCATCGCCGCGTACGCCAGGGTGGCGCCGAGCGAGAAGACGTCGGTGGCCGGGGTCACGGCGGCGCCACGCACCTGCTCGGGCGCGAGGAAGCCGGGCGATCCGACGGCGGTGCCGACATGGGTCAAGGTGCTGGCCCCGGTCGCCCAGGCGATCCCGAAGTCGATGATCCGGGGCCCCTTGGGCGACAGCAGGATGTTCGAGGGCTTGAGGTCGCGATGGACCACACCGGCCTCGTGGACGGCCACCAGGCCCTCCGAGAGCGCCGCCCCGATCGAGGCCACGTCGGCGGCGCGCAGCGCGCCCTCCTCGGCGACCCGGTCGTGCAGCGAGGGGCCGGGCACGTACTGGGTGGCGAACCAGGGACGGTCGGCCTCCAGGTCGGCGGCGACGAGCCGCGCGGTGCAGCCGCCCCGGATCCGCCGCGCGGCGGACACCTCGCGCGCGAACCGCGAGCGGAACTCCTGGTCCTCGGCCAGATCGGGCCGGATCACCTTCAGCGCGACCCGCTGGCCGCGCCGGTCGGACCCCAGGTACACGACGCCCATCCCGCCGGCCCCCAGCCTGCGGTGGAGTCGGAACGACCCGACGATCCGCGGATCCTCGCGTCGGAGCCGCATCATCGCCATGTCCGTCCCCTCGTCCGTTCGACGTGGCACAGCTTACGTAGTGGCGCCCGTACGCGCTCATAGGCCGCGCCCTCGCACCGGGATCGATTGTCAGTACTGAGGGGGACACCGGGGGACCGGAGGCAACGGATCCGACCCCCAACCCCCGCCCCCGGAAACCCACTTGACGAGCGGTTCCGACGCGGCCGGGCAGCCCGGAGGGCGGGTCCCGGGGCCGCCGGGACGATGCCCGCCCGTACGGCACCCAGGGAGGTGAGCTACGTCACGCCGCCACGCCCTCTCCGGGCCGTCCCTCAGGGAAGACCCAGGGTTCCGGGCGTCCGTCTCCACCCAGGGGAGTACGCCGCAGGGGCGGGCGTCATCCTCCGGGAGGCCCGGAAGTCGGTACGCGGGCATGACGTCCCGGGCCTTCCCGCTCCCTAGTGTTGAGGTCAAGCGGCGGGTGCGGCACTCGTCCCCCGAGGTCACGCACCCGCCGCTACAGACGCGACAGGAGAGGAACCATGGCCTACACGGCGCACCGGACGACCCCCCGGCCTTCGAGCCGCCGTCACCCCCTGGTGGCCACGGCCATGGTCCTCCCTCTCGCGGCCCTGCTCGTGGTCGTCTTCGGCGGCTGGGACGCGGTGGTCACACAGGCGTCGTCCGTGGGCGTGATGCTGGGGCGCTGAGAGGCGCCCCGGACCCGGGAGAGCGGCCCGGGTCGGGACATCCGGCCATCAACCCCGTGGGGACGGGGGTGCGGCGGACGGCAGCGTGGGGCCGGTCAGCTGGGGAGCTGACCGGCCCTCGCGCATTCCCTGACCGCCGGGCCCGGCGCCGGGGACGGTCAGTACGGCTCCGGGAGCGAGCCGGGCACCCCGTACGGCTTCGGGAGCGAACCAGATACCCCGTACGGCTTCGAGAGCGAGCTGGGCACCCCGTACAGCTCCGGGAGCGAACCAGATACCCCGTACGGCTCCAGGAGCGAGCCGGGCACCCCGTACCCTCCGGGAGTGGACTCAGCACCCCGGACACCCACCCCGCCGCTTTCCTCTCCCGAAGGCCCGCTCGACCGCCTCGCGGCCCTCGCCCGCGCGGCGGCCCACGAGGCGGAAGCGCCCTGCCGCTGCGCGAGCGGTCTGGTCGGGGTGCTGGCCGACCGGGCCGACGGGACCGTCGTACGGCACGGGGGACTGGTCGCCAAGGCGCATGCGCCCGGCACCGACCCGGAGGCCCATCGCGCGCGGCTCGCGCTGGCCGCGCACCAGGACGTCGGGGGCGTCTTCCTGCCGCCCCTCCCGCTGCTGCGGTCCGGCCCCCAGGAGCTCGACGGCCGCCCGGTGACCGTCTGGCCGTACGGCCCGCCCGTGGACCCGGAGGACCCCGACGCCGCACCGTGGGAGGACGCGGCGCGGCTCCTCGCCCTGCTGCACCGGACCCCGCCCCCGCCCGGCCGTGCCGGTCGCCTCCCGGAGATGCGGGCCCCCGTGAAGGCGGCGCTCGCCGTGGACCGGATGCGCCGCGCGGCTCCGGACCACCCGGCGACGGCCACCGTCCTGGAGGCCTGGCGGACGGTCCCGGAGGCCCCCGCGGCGTACCGGTTCCTCTGCCACGGCGACTTCCACCTGGGCCAGCTGGTCAGGGCTCCCCGCGAGGGGACCCACGCGCCCTGGCGGCTCATCGACATCGACGACCTGGGCCTGGGCGACCCCGCCTGGGATCTGGCCCGGCCCGCCGCGTGGTTCGCCGCCGGGCTCCTGCCGCCCGGGATCTGGTCCCGTTTCCTCGGGGCGTACCAGGAGGCGGGCGGCCCCGCCGTGGGCGCGGACCCGTGGGAGCGGCTCGACGTGCCCGCGCGGGCCCTGACGGTCCAGACCGCCGCCCTGGCCCTCGCCAAGTCCACGGCCGAGCGCCGGCCGCTCGACGAGGTGGAGGACGTGATGATCGACACCTGTGCCCGCATCGCCGGGCGGCGAACCGGGTAGGTCCTTCCGGCGTCCACGTAAGGTGAAGCACCATTCGAACGGCGATGTCAGGGAGTTGAGCCCAGCATGCAGTGTCCCAAGTGCCATGCGGCCATGCACACGTACAACCGCAACGGTGTCCAGATCGAGCAGTGCAGCGGTTGCCGGGGCATATTCCTGGACTACGGCGAGCTGGAGGCGCTGACCCGCCTGGAGGCCCAGTGGGTCCAGCAGGCCCCGCCCGCCCCGCCGGCCTACCCGGTGCAGCCCGCCGCGCCGGCCTGGGGCGCCCCGCACCACGGCGGCCACCACGGTGGTCACCACGGCGGCCACCACCACAAGGGCGGCTTCGGTCGGCTGCTCTTCTCCTCCTGACCGACCGTGCCCCGGTCCTGCCGGGGCACGAAACCGGGATCACGAAACCGGGGCACGAAGAAGCCCCCGGCCGCGAGCTGCGACCGGGGGCTTCCTGGTGGTGCGCGATACTGGGATTGAACCAGTGACCTCTTCCGTGTCAGGGAAGCGCTCTCCCGCTGAGCTAATCGCGCGGGTGCACCCGAAGGGTGCCTGTACTGCGTGCGCGATACTGGGATTGAACCAGTGACCTCTTCCGTGTCAGGGAAGCGCTCTCCCGCTGAGCTAATCGCGCGGGTGCACCCGAGGGGTGCGTGAAGTGTGGTGCGCGATACTGGGATTGAACCAGTGACCTCTTCCGTGTCAGGGAAGCGCTCTCCCGCTGAGCTAATCGCGCGGGGGATCCGAGGATCCGGGATCCGGAGATCCAGTGGACGATACTGGGATTGAACCAGTGACCTCTTCCGTGTCAGGGAAGCGCTCTCCCGCTGAGCTAATCGTCCTTGGAGGTGGAGACGGGATTTGAACCCGTGTAGACGGCTTTGCAGGCCGTTGCCTCGCCTCTCGGCCACTCCACCAGGAGTGATAACGGGGGTTCGGGAAGATCCCCCACATCGAGCGGACGACGAGATTCGAACTCGCGACCCTCACCTTGGCAAGGTGATGCTCTACCAACTGAGCCACGTCCGCTTGTCGTTTCCGTTTCGCTTGCGCGTCCCGGCGACGTGTTGAACTCTAGCGGATTCCTGGGCCAGTACAAAAACGCGTTTCCGCAGCGTGCTGACCTGCACGCCCTTCCCGGTGCCCGGCCGGGCCTCCCGGAGCGTTCGCGTGGCGTTCACTCGCCGTGTCCCCGGGGTCGCGGGGAGACCCCGCCCCTCGCGCCCCTCACACCCCTTCCGCACCCGACCTAGACTCGATGCGTGTACGACCTTGCTCCTCTGGCCCGCTTCGGCGGCCTCGTCGCGACCGACCTCCGGGACGTCACCCACGATCCCGAGGCACTGGACTCCGCAGGCTTCTGGGCCGTCTGCGCGGACTTCGAAGGGCGCCTCACCTGCGCGCGTTTCGGGGATGTCCGGCCCGACCCGGTCCCCCTGCCCGTCCCGGGCGCCTGGCGCGGACCCGCCGCCGGTGACTGGACGTCCTCGCTCGACCGCACCGCGTACGTCGCGGGCGTACGGCGCGTGCGCGAGCACATCGCGCGCGGCGAGGTCTACCAGGCGAACCTCTGCCGGGTGCTGACCGCGCCGCTGCCGGACCCGGCCGCCGCCGACGTCGACGCCCTCACCGCGCTCCTCGCCCGGGGCAACCCCGCCCCGTACGCCGGGACGATCCGCCTGCCCGCGCACGGCGTGGAGATCGCCACCGCCTCTCCCGAGCTGTATTTGCGCAGGGAGGGGACCCTGATCTCCTCGGGGCCCATCAAGGGGACCGGCCGCACCGCCGCCGACCTCCTCCCCAAGGACCACGCGGAGAACGTGATGATCGTCGACCTGGTCCGCAACGACCTGGGCCGCGTCAGCGAGACCGGCACCGTCGCCGTCCCCGAGCTCTGCGCCGTCGAGGAGCACCCCGGCCTCGTCCACCTCGTCTCCACGGTCACCGGCGTCCTGCGCGAGGACGCCGGCTGGCCCGAGCTGCTCGCCGCCACCTTCCCGCCCGGCTCCGTCACCGGCGCGCCCAAGTCCAGCGCGCTGCGGATCATCGAGGCCCTGGAGACCGCGCCCCGGGGCCCGTACTGCGGAGGCATCGGCTGGGTCGACGCCGACGCGGGCACCGCCGAGCTGGCCGTCGGCATACGCACCTTCTGGATCGACCGCCCCGAGGGCGTGCTCCGCTTCGGCACGGGCGCCGGGATCACCTGGGGCTCCGACCCGGAGCGCGAGTGGGAGGAGACCGAGCTGAAGGCGGACCGGCTGGTCGCGATAGCGTCGGGCGCCTACGAGTCAGGCGCCATTGCGGCGAGCGGAAAGGCCACTTCTCGATGAAACTCTGGGTCAACGGCGGGCTGCACGACGCGGAGACCGCCCGGGTCTCCGTACTGGACCACGGACTGACCGTCGGCGACGGCATCTTCGAGACGGTGAAGGCCGAGCGCGGCGAAACGTTTGCTCTCACCCTCCACCTGGAGCGGCTCACCCGCTCCGCCCGCGGCCTCGGCCTGCCCGACCCGGACCTCGACGAGGTCCGCCGCGCCTGCGCCGCCGTCCTGGAGGCGAACCCGATGGAGCTCGGGCGGCTCCGCATCACGTACACCGGCGGCCTCTCCCCGCTCGGCTCCGAGCGCGGCGACGCCGGGACGAGCCTGGTCGTCGCCCTCGGCGAGACGAGCCGACGCCCCGACTCCACCGCCGTGATCACCGTCCCCTGGACCCGCAACGAGCGCGGCGCCCTCACCGGCCTCAAGACCACCTCGTACGCCGAGAACGTCGTCGCCCTCGCCAGGGCGCGCGAGCAGGGGGCCTCCGAGGCGCTCTTCGCCAACACCGTGGGGCAGCTCTGCGAGGGCACCGGCTCCAACGTCTTCGTCGTGGTCGGCGGCAGGATCCTCACCCCGCCCGTCTCCTCCGGCTGCCTCGCGGGCATCACGCGCGCGCTCGCCGTGGAGTGGACCGGCGCCGAGGAGACCGACCTGCCGCTGGACGTCCTGGAGAGCGCCGACGAGATCTTCCTGACCTCGACCCTGCGCGACGTCCAGGCCGTGCACCGGGTCGACGGGCGGGAGCTCCCGGGCGCGCCCGGCCCCGTCACCGCCAAGGCGATGCGGGTCTTCGACGAGCGGGCGGCCGCGGACCGGGACCCCGGGCTCGCGTAAATCCGGATGACGGGCGGTGCTCGGCTGGGTAGAACACCCATGATGACCACCACCCTGCGGCCGACCGAGCCGCTTCAGCAGTCCGCCGACGGCGGCCGTTCCCGCACCTTCGACATCTGCGTGAACAGCCGCCGGGTCGGCTCCGTCCACCTCGCCACCGACCAGGCCTTCGGCGCCTCCTCCGGCCTGATCGAAAGCCTCCTGGTCGACGCGCCCGACCGGGGACGCGGCCGGGGCACGGTGGCGGCGCTCGCCGCGGAGGAGGTGCTCCGCGGCTGGGGCTGCGGCGAGGTGCAGGTCTCCGTGCCCGCCGAGGCGGAGGCCGCGCTGCGGATGGCCCGCTCGCTCGGGTACACCGAGCGCAGCCGGAACATGGTCAAGGAGCTGCCGACCGAGCCTCCGCGGCTGCCGGAGGGCTTCGCGCACCGGCCGGCGACCGAGCCGGAGTTCGAGACGTGGTCGGCGAAGTCCCGGGCCGCCTTCGCGCAGAGCTGGATCGACCGGGGCGTCCCCGAGGAGCAGGCGCTCGCCAAGGCCGAGGAGTCCGGCCGCCGCTTCCTCCCGCAGGGCCTCGCGACCCCGGGCGTCACCGTCTCCGTCGGCACGCGCGACGGGCAGGTCGTCGGCTACCTGTGGGTGGGCCGGCTGGAGCGCGAGCCCGGAAAGGGGACCGGCTTCGTCTTCGAGGTCGAGGTCGTCGAGGGGGAGCGCGGCAAGGGGTACGGCCGGGCCCTGATGCTGCTCGCCGAACAGCACGCCCTGGAGGCCGGGGAGCGCCTGATCGAACTGCACGTGTTCGCGGGCAACACCCCGGCGATCCGGCTCTACGAGTCGCTCGGCTACCGCACGACGCTCGTCAACAGCGCGAAGCCGCTGGTGTAGGACCCGGGCGGCTGCCCGGGTCGGACCGGCGGTTGCCTGGGTCGGACCGGGATGGACCGGCGGCTGCCTGGGTCGGACCGGCGCCCGGGTCGGATCGGCGGCGGCCCAGGCCGGACCGACGGCTGCTCGGGTCGGACCGGCGCCCAGGCCGGACCGGCGGCGTCCCGGGTCGGACCGGCGCCCGGGTCGGATCGGCGGCGGCCCAGGCCGGACCGGCGGCTGCCCAGGCCGGACCGGCGGCGCCGCGGGCCTCGGGCCGGGGGCTTCGGCGGTGGGTCAGGTCGTGGCCAGCAGTCGGTCGGCGATCTGCTCGATCCGCTCCCGCAGGCCCTCCTGGCTCTGGCCGCCGTCCAGGCGCTCGCCGCCGATGACGTAGGTCGGGGTGCCGGTGACCTTGATCGCCTTGCCCTCGGCCTCGTCGGCGTCCACGGTCAGCAGGTGCCGGCCGTCGATCAGGGCGGTGTCGAACTCCTCGGCGTCCAGGCCCAGTTCGGCCGCCGCCTCCAGGAGGACCGGCTCGCCCCGGTCGCCGAGCTCGGCGGTCCTGGCGAGCAGCGCCTCCGCGTACGGCCAGCCCTTGCCCTGCTCGAAGGCCTCCTCGGCGGCCTGGGCGGCGGCATACGCGTGCTTGTGCTTGGCCAGCGGGAAGTGGCGCAGCTGTACGTCGAGCCGGTCGCCGTACTTCTCGCGGAGGGCGCGGACGTCGTCGAGGGCCTGGAAGCAGTCGGGGCACTGGAGGTCGAACCACGCCTCCAGGACGACGGGGGAGGAGGGTGCGGTGGTGGAGTCGTTCATGCGAGCAGTCTCCCTCACCCCGACCTGGGGAGGAGATCCCGGCCGGGACGACCCGGAGATCTCCCTGAGACGGGCCTCGGGACATGGCCCCGGCCGGGCCCGGCGGTGCAGGATGGAAGGGACGTATCGCCCGGCACCTGGAGGATCGCATGCTCGCCGAGACCATCTTTTCCGCGGTGTCCGCGGCGGGCCTGGGCATCGCCGCGATTTCGGCGTACCGGAAGAAGTTCCTGTCCGCCGCCCGGATCGCGGCCTACGCGCTGGTGCCGCTCGGCCTGGTGATGACGGGTGCGGTGGAATGGGTCGCCGACACGGCCTTCAGCCCCGTGGCCTGGGCCGGCTTCGGAGTCCTCGGCGTCGCCTGGCTGCTCTTCCTGTCCACCCGGGCCGTGGAGCGGCGCCGGGCCGGCCGTGAGGTGACGGCCGGGGGAGCCGAGCAGAGAGCCATGGCCCCGGCCGCGTCGGCGCCCTCGCGCGCCGTGACGGCGAAGCCGAAGGCCGGTCAGCCGGCCGGCGAGGACTTCAGCGACATCGAGGCGATTCTGAAGAAGCACGGAATCTGATCACTTCTGGCGATTCCGGTGTCCGTCCTCGTTCCGTGATCCACGGGAAGGGGTGAACGGCCCCCGCGGTCGGGTGTGTTGCGGGATTCGTCCGGTGCGGTGTGCGCCATCATCCCCCCGAGATGCTGGATACCTCGCGGGAGCCCGTCCCCGCCGCCACCGAAGCCCCCGTCACCCCCGCCGAGGAGCCGCGCGGCTGCCTGTTCGCGCTCTCCCAGCCACCGCTGATGATCTTCCTCGGGGTGATCGGCTGTCTGCTGCTGATGGCCGCGGTGCACGATCTCTTCGTCCTGTGACGGGGCGGGTCAGCCCGCGGCCTCCTTGCGGCGTGCCCGGTACGCGGCCACGTGCAGGCGGTTGCCGCAGGTGCGGCTGTCGCAGTAGCGGCGCGAGCGGTTGCGGGAGAGGTCCACGAAGGCCCGGCCGCAGTCCGGCGCCTCGCAGCGCCGCAGCCGCTCCTGCTCACCCGCCACCACGATGAACGCGAGGGCCATGCCGCAGTCGGCCGCGAGGTGGTCCGCCACCGAGGCGCCCGGCGCGAAGTAGTGCACGTGCCAGTCGTAGCCGTCGTGGTCGGTGAGCTGGGGAGTGGTGCCCGCACCCGCCACCAGCTGGTTGATCAGGAGGGCCGCGATCCGGGCCTCGGGGGCGGAGAAGACCGCCGCGAACTTCTCACGCACCCCGCGCACGGCACGCAGGTCCTCGGGCCCGAGGTCGCCCACACCGCTGACCTCGTGCGCCTCCAGGAAGGCATGGAGCTCCTGGACGTCCGCGAGCTCGTCGGCCCGCTCGCCCTGGGGCGCGGTGTTCATCAGATCGACGACGGTGTCGAGGGCGATCCGGGTGTCGTGGGGGATCAGCACGATTCGCTCCCTGGCCGGCCGCGGGCGGGCGCCCGCGGAATGGCGCTGACTTTAGCGCGCCCCGGAAAACGCCACCGGCGCCCGCCACCGCGCCGGCTGCGCGGTGGGAGCGCCGGATCTCGTGCCTATGTGACTGTCCGCGCGGCGCCGTCTCCCCGAGTCGGACGGCGCCGTGCGGCTCTCGGCCTGGCTCAGCTGTCGGCCAGGATGTGGGAGAGCTCCGTGTCGAGATCGAAGTGCCGGTGCTCGGTGCCCGGTGGCACCGCGGCGTCGGTCCTCTTCAGGAACGACTCCAGGGCCCTCGCCGGGGCTTCGAGCAGGGCTTCTCCCTCGGGGGAGCTCAACGCGATGCAGACGACTCCCTGACCGTGGCTGCGGGACGGCCAGACGCGGACGTCGCCCGTGCCGGTGGGCCGGTGCAGCCCCTCGGCGAGAAGGTCGCGGGCGAAGACCCACTCGACCGTCTCTTCGGCTCCGGTGTGGAAGGTGGCGTGCACGGCATACGGATCGGCCGTGTCATACCGCAGGCCCGCGGGTACAGGCAGTGATGACTCGCTCGACACAACGAGGCGCAGGTGCAGCTCGCAGCTGACCGTGGTGTTCATAAGCGCCAGGGCCTTTCGCTCAGTGTGCGCTCGGGGATTCGCACGTCGGCGAAATCGACATGCCACCTCCGGTGTCGTTGTAAACCCCTCTGTCTGTTTTGTGATTGTTCAGGTAGCTCGTACGGACGCGTGTGACCTGCGGTAATACCGCCATTCCGGTGGGGGCTTCCCGTCCGGTAGGTTGGGGGCATGAATGCGGAGAGTGACGAGCGCGCCGGGGAGTCCGCAGACGGCCAGGAAGCCGAACTGGGATCCCGCGCACCGGAGTTCATCAAGTCCCGGCGAGGCCTGCATCTGAGCTGGCAGGTCGGCGTCTTCATCGTGGGACTCGCCGTGGTCGGCGCCGGAGTGGTGATGCTCCCGCTCCCCGGCCCCGGCTGGCTGGTCATCTTCGCCGGCATGGCGATCTGGGCGACCGAGTTCGTCTGGGCCCAGCTCGTGCTCCGCTGGACCAAGCGCAAGGTCACGGAGGCCGCCCAGCGTGCCCTCGACCCCAAGGTCCGCCGCCGGAACATCATCCTCACCGCCATCGGACTGGTGATCGTCGCGGCAGTGCTCGCCGTCTACTTCTGGAAGTTCGGCTTCGTCATGCCGTGGAAGATCGACGAGTGACCTTCCGGTGGTTCGGAACCACCGCTGACATGCGGTAATGTTTGCGGTGCGCCGGGGCGATTAGCTCAGCGGGAGAGCACTTCGTTCACACCGAAGGGGTCACTGGTTCGATCCCAGTATCGCCCACCACCCGGCCCGAAGGCCCGGAGACGGATTCCGTCTCCGGGCCTTCGGCGTCTCACCGCATCCGCCCGAGCCGCTCCCGCAGCCTGCGGGCGTCCCGCAGCCGCTGCTCGTACGTGGCGCCCACCCCGAGCAGCAGCAGCCCCGCCAGGGCCGGCGGCAGCCAGCGCGGCAGCGCGCCCACCGCCTGCACCACGTACGGCGCCAGCTCGTGCAGCCCGTCCAGGGCGAGCACCGCGCCGCCGAGCACCAGCAGCGCCTGGAGCCGGAACCGCGCGCCGAGCAGCGTCACCACGAGCGCCGCCACCCCCAGGGCCAGCGGCCGCGCCCACTCCGGGTCCGTCCAGGCCGCCAGCAGGGCCGGCAGCAGCGTCACCGCGAGACCGGGGCCGTACGCCGTCCAGGACGAGGCCTCCGGGTCCCGGCGCCGCCGCAGGAACCCGACGGCCAGCGCGGGCACCGTCACCGGGAGCGTGTACGCCTCCGGGGCCGTGACGTCCCAGACCGCCAGTCGCACCCACGTGGCCAGCAGGAACAGCGCCGCCGCCGTCCACGAGGCGAACCGCCGCCGCTCGGGCCGCACGGCCGTCGCCGCCGCGATCACCCCGCCGAGGGCCAGCGCGAGCGCGAGGAACGCGGGACGGGACGCGGCGATCCCCAGGGCGAGCAGCCCCACGGTCCCGCCCGTGACCTCGACCGCCAGGGCCACCGGGCGCGGCGCCCTGGACCCGACGGCGGCGGTCGCCGCCGGGACGAGCAGCAGCGCGAGCGCCGTCCACTGGTCCGCGAACCCGCCGGCGGCCGCCACGGCGCACACGAGCCCCGTCGCCACGAGCACCGCCCCCGTGGCGGAGACCACCCGCCGCCCGTCCGCCCCGAGCACCGCGACCCCGGCCAGCAGCGCGAGCACCACGCCGAGCACGGCGAACGTGGCCCCCCGGACGTCCAGAGCGAGGCCGATCGCCCCGACGGCGGACGCGAGACCACCGGCGTACGCGACCCACCCGAGCACCACCCCGGGCACCGGCGCGGCGGCCCGCACCGGAGGCCGGGGCGCCCACCCGGGCCAGGGCACCGCGGGCCCGGCGACCGGCGGGGCGGCCGGAGCCGTGGCCGCCCGCAGGCCGCGCGTCAGCGGGCCCGGGCGGACCGCGAGCCACAGGGCCGCCGCCGTCGTGAGCAGCTGGAGGACGAGCGTCGCCGCGTACGGGAGCGCGAACGCGACCGGCAGGGCCGTGAGGAGGGCCCAGGCCAGGACGAGGGCACCGCACCGGGCCCAGAGCCGGGGGAGGGCCGCGAGCGCGGCGACGGCGACCGCCAGGACCGGGACGGCCGTCGCCGGGTACGAGGCCAGGGCGGGCGCGGTGTGCTCGCCCGACCAGACGCCCGTCGTCCGGGCCACCGGCCCGAGGGCTCCCGCCATCACCGGCGGCAGCGCCCACACGACCCCGAGCCCCACGACACCGGCACCCGCGCAGGCGAGCCCGAGTCGGATCCCACGCGGCAGGAGCGTGCCGTCCGGCAGGCGCCACACCGAGGCCAGGGCCAGCGCGCACAGCACGTACCCCGGTATCGCCCAGTCGGCGGGGAGCGCCGTGCGGAGGAGGCCGCCGTTGGCCGCGAGGGCGGCCAGGCCCGCGAGCGCGGAAGCCGCAGTCGCGAACGAAGGGACGCGCCAGGCCACGCAAAGGATCACCGCCGCGCCCGTCAGGAGGAGCGGAGCGCCGCTCCAGGGGGAGGCGAGGGAGAGCGCGCCGCCCGTCAGCAGGGCCCAGCCGCCCAGGGCGGCCCCGGCCGTGCCCGCCGTGATCCGGATCGCGGCCGGGCGGGTCCACAGGGCGACCGCCGCGTCGGCCGTCGCCGTGAGGAGCGCGGCCCACGCGAAGGCCGTCGACCCGCCGCCGGCCGCGAGCACCCCGAGCGGAAGCGGCAGCTGCGCCGCGACCACGGCCACCGGGCGCGGGATCCGCAGCCGGGACAGTGCCGAGCCGTACGCCGTCCACGCGCCCGCGAGGACCGCCGACGCCACCGCCGAGTACCCCAGGCCGTCCGTGCCCGGCAGCGCCACCCGGTGCAGCGCGTACGCGTCGAGCACCATCAGGGCGAGACCGAGCGCCGCCACCGACTCGGCCGTCGACACCAGGCCCTTGCGCAGCAGCGCCACCGGCGCCGCGAGCGCCGCGCCGGTCACCACGGCCAGGACCGTCGCGCGGGCGCCGATCCCCATCGAGCCCCAGCTGACCAGGGTGAAGGCGACCGCCGCGATCGTCAGCAGGGTGCCGCCGAGCGTCAGGAGCACGTTCTGCGCGCTCCTGGGCGTCGAGTCCGCGACCGGCGGACGCGGGGGAAGCGGAGCCGCCGCCGCGACCGGCCGGTACAGGACCTGGATCAGCCAGGCGCGACGGGCCAGCAACTGGGCCCGACGAGCGTCGAGTTGCGCCAGCTCACGGTCGACGAGCACCAGCTCGTCGGCGGGCGGCAGGGAGTTGTCCATACCCGGAGTGTGGCTCCGGCCACAGCGGCCGGGAATGCGTCCCGGTACTCAGATTCCCGCGATTCCCGCCTGAGTACGTCCACACTGGGGGCATGGACTGGTGCCGGTACCGCTTCCGCTGCGTCTGGCGGCTCGCCGCCCCGCCCGACACCGTCTACGCGGTCCTCGAACGCGCCGAGGAGTACCCCCGCTGGTGGCCCCAGGTCCGGGAGGTCGTCCCCTTCGACGCCACCACCGGCACCGCCCGCTTCCGCTCCCTCCTCCCGTACGACCTCGTCGTCACCGCCCGGGCCCTGCGCCACGACCCGGCCGCCCGCGTCCTGGAGATCGGCCTCGGCGGGGACCTGGAGGGATGGGCCCGCTGGACCCTCACCCCCGAAGGGGCCGGCACCCACGCCCTGTACGAGCAGGAGGTCGAGGTCAGGGCCCGGCTCCTGCGGGCCCTCGCCGTCCCCGGACGGCCCGTCTTCCGCGCCAACCACGCCCTGATGATGCGCGGCGGACGGCGGGGACTGGCGGCCCACCTGCGCGCGGTTTGAACCAGAGGCGCGAAGACCTGTATTGTTCAACCCGTTCCCGGGCGATTAGCTCAGCGGGAGAGCACTTCGTTCACACCGAAGGGGTCACTGGTTCGATCCCAGTATCGCCCACCGGGAGAGGCCGGTCCGTCGAAAGACGGACCGGCCTTCCGCATTCCCGGCCCTCACGCCGCCGTGCGCAGCTCCGGCCGCAGCGGCCATGACGGGTCCACCGTCTCCGGTGTCCCCTGCCGGGTGAACCAGGCCTGGAGCCCCCGCGCCTGCGCCGCGTGCCACACCGCCTGGAGCGTGTGGAGCTCTCCGGGCGTCAGCCGCTCCAGACGGGACGAGAAGCGCCGCGCCACCGCCCGTACGACGTCCATCGCCGCCGCCGCGTCCGCCGCCGCGTCGTGCGCGCCCGCCAGCTCCACCTCGTAGTGCGCGCACAGGTCCGTCAGCGTCCTGCGGCCCTTGCGGTAGCGGTCCAGGTGCTTGTCCAGGACCCGCGGGTCGAGCACCGTCAGGGGGCTGCCCGCCGTGTAGTTCCCCAGCGACGAGGCCCGGTGCCGGCGCAGCTCGCGGTCCAGGATCGTCAGGTCGAACGGCGCGTTCATCACCACCAGCGGCCGCCCCGCCGCCGACTGCTCGGCCAGCGCGCGCGCCAGCTCCTCCATCACGGGCGCCGGCCACCGGCCGTTCCGCTGGAGGTGCTCGTCCGTCAGGCCGTGGACCGCCGTGGCCCCCTCCGGCACCGGTATGCCGGGGTTGACCAGCCAGCGCGTCACCCGCGGACGCGCCCCCTCCGCGTCCTGGACGACGAGGGCGGCCGAGACGATCCGGTCCTCCTCGACGTCAACTCCCGTGGTCTCCGTGTCGAAAGCGGCCAGGGGCCCTTCGTACCAGTGCATCGACATCCCCGAACTCCCTGCACACCCGCGGCAGATGGCCAACCCCCTGCCCCGAAACGGTGATACCCGGACTGTTTGCGTCGTACGCGGACCGGTCACAACACAAGGGACGGGGAAGGAAGAAGACATGGCGCTCGCCCAGCCCGAGTCGGGAGGGCTGCCGCCCCAGCGGACGGCACCGACGCGCGGCTCACTCGCCACCACCGCCTGCATGGAGACCCTTCAGGTGGGATACCTGCACGCCGTCGCCGCCGCGGCCGGCTGCTCGCTGTCCCAGCCCTTTCCGGACAACGGCATCGACTGGCACGTGAGCCACAGCGCTCCCGGGCACACCGTCGACGACGAAGTGACCATCAAGGTGCAGCTCAAGTGCACCTACCAGATACCGCCGCGCCCGCCGGGCAGCGCGTTCTCCTTCACCCTCGACAACGACCACCTGGTGAAACTCGCCCGGACGCCGGTGTCCGTGCACAAGATCCTGGTCGTGATGCTCGTCCCGAGGTCGCAGGAGGACTGGCTGAGAGCGAGCCACGACCGGCTGGACCTGCGGCACTGCTGCTACTGGATCAACCTGGCCGGACACCCGGTCACGGGACGGCGCCGGACCACCGTGCGCATCCCGACGGCGCGGATCTTCGACGACCGGGCGCTCTGCGAGATCATGACCCGGGTCGGCGTGGGAGGGAGACCTTGATGCACCGACCGATCGACGAACCCGGGTTCGGGGACGAGGGGGACGGGGCCGCGCGCGGCCCCGTCCCCCCGCCCTACCGGCCCCACCCGGCGCCCGGCGAGACCCCCGGACCCTGGACCGGCATCCCCGCCCCGCCCATCGGACCCTGGGCCGACACCCAGGGCGAGCCCGACCCGGGCAGGGTCGACCCGCGGGTCCTCGGCGCCCTGCTCGCCCGCCACGGCTGGCGCCGGCGCGGCGGCGCCGTCGGCCGCTACAGCCGCTGGACCCCGCCCGGCAGCGGCACCGGCACGAGCCTCCTCGTCCCGGAGAGCCGCGCCTTCCCGGACTGCGACGACCTGCTCGGCGAGGCGCTCACCGCCCTCGCCCGCAGCGCCACGCCCTCCGCCCGCGAGGTCCTCACCGGCCTGTCCGTGCCCAGCGACGAGATCCGCTGGTGGCGCGACGTGCCCCCGGGCCCGGCTGGCACCGTCCCCTGGACCGTGCAGGAACAGCTCAGGTCCGCCGCCCGCCAGCTCCTCCTGGCCGGCGCGCTCGCCGTGCGCGGCCGGGCCGGCTACTACGGCGCCCGGCACCGGCGCGCCGCCCAGGCCTCCCTGGAGACCGTCGTCGTCGGCGCGGCGCCCGGCGGGCGCGGCCTCACCGCCTTCCTGCCGGTCGAACCGGGCCGCCCGATCGCCGTCCGGCTCTACCACGCGCTGTACGCGGCCCGCGAGGCCGTCGACTACCAGCGGGCCACCGGCGGCATGGAGGCCTTCGACACCGCCGTCGAGGCGGGCGTCAGCCGCGAGCTCACCGAGGCGCTCGTCGCCCTCGTCCGGGGCAGCGAGGGCGCCCGCGTCGCCCTGGAGTGGGCCCCGGCCGCCGGGGCGCCCGAGGGCTGCGCCGCCCGGCCCGAACCGGTCGAGTTCTCGCCCGGCGACCTGCCCGCGCTGCGGGAGGCGAGCGCCCGCTACCTGACCGACGAGCCCTCCGTCCCCGTCCGGCTCACCGGCGCCGTGGTCCGCATGCGCCGCTCCGGGCCGCGCGGGGAGGGGATCGTACGGCTCCGGGTGCTCGGCGGCGCGGAGGTCCCGCACGTCCGGGTCGCCCTCGACGAGGAGGCGTACCGCACGGCCGGCCACGCCCACCTCGTCGGCCTCCCGATCCGGGTGGTGGGCCGCCTGGAGAGCCGGGGCGGCTTCCGCCGCCTCACCGACGCCTCCGGGGTCGTCCCCGTCCAGGTCGACGAGACGGAACGGGACCGGCTGCTCAAGGCCCTCCACGAGAACCTCGACTTCTTCGAGGAGGCATGCGGCCCGGAGGAGGAGTGAGCACAGCACGGGGCGGGCACACCACGGGGCTGAGCGCACCACGGGGCGAAACCCTTTCGCGGGCGGCGCGAACCGCTCGGTAAGATCGGTGACGACGCGGCACCTCGTCTCTGCCGCGCGTCGCCGGCGCCGGCACCTCGTGTCTGCCTGCGCCCTTATGTATGGAGTACCCGTGTCTGATGTCCGTGTGACCGTCCAGTCCGCCTCGGAGGCAGAGGAGAGGGCGGTGAGCGCGGGCACCACCGCCGGCGCCCTGTTCGCCGACGACCGCACCGTCATCGCCGCCCGCGTGGGCGGCGAGCTGAAGGACCTGTCGTACGAGCTCCGCGACGGCGATGTCGTCGAGGGCGTCGAGATCTCCTCCCCGGACGGTCTCGACATCCTGCGCCACTCGACCGCGCACGTCATGGCCCAGGCCGTGCAGGAGCTCTTCCCCGAGGCCAAGCTGGGCATCGGCCCGCCGGTCCGGGACGGCTTCTACTACGACTTCGACGTCGAGAAGCCCTTCACTCCCGAGGACCTCAAGGTCATCGAGAAGAAGATGCAGGAGATCCAGAAGCGCGGCCAGCGCTTCGCCCGCCGCGTGGTGACCGACGAGGCCGCCCGCGAGGAGCTCGCGGACGAGCCGTACAAGCTGGAGCTCATCGGCATCAAGGGCTCCGCGTCGACCGACGACGGGGCGAACGTCGAGGTGGGCGGCGGCGAGCTGACCATCTACGACAACCTCGACGCCAAGACCGGCGAGCTGTGCTGGAAGGACCTCTGCCGCGGTCCGCACCTGCCCACCACCCGGAACATCCCGGCGTTCAAGCTGATGCGCAACGCGGCCGCCTACTGGCGCGGCAGCGAGAAGAACCCGATGCTCCAGCGCATCTACGGCACCGCCTGGCCGTCGAAGGACGAGCTGAAGGCGCACCTCGACTTCCTGGCCGAGGCCGAGAAGCGCGACCACCGCAAGCTCGGCAACGAGCTGGACCTCTTCTCCATCCCGGACGAGATCGGCTCCGGCCTCGCGGTCTTCCACCCCAAGGGCGGCATCATCCGCCGGGTCATGGAGGACTACTCGCGCAAGCGCCACGAGGAGGAGGGCTACGAGTTCGTCTACTCGCCGCACGCCACCAAGGGCAAGCTGTTCGAGAAGTCGGGCCACCTGGACTGGTACGCCGAGGGCATGTACCCCCCCATGCAGCTCGACGAGGGTGTGGACTACTACCTCAAGCCCATGAACTGCCCGATGCACAACCTGATCTTCGACGCGCGCGGGCGCTCCTACCGTGAGCTGCCGCTGCGCCTGTTCGAGTTCGGCACCGTGTACCGGTACGAGAAGTCCGGCGTCGTCCACGGCCTGACCCGGGCCCGCGGCTTCACCCAGGACGACGCGCACATCTACTGCACCCGCGAGCAGATGGCGGAGGAGCTCGACAAGACCCTCACCTTCGTCCTGAACCTGCTCCGCGACTACGGTCTGACCGACTTCTACCTGGAGCTGTCGACCAAGGACCCGGAGAAGTTCGTCGGCTCGGACGAGGTGTGGGAGGAGGCCACCGCGGTCCTCCAGCAGGTCGCCGAGAAGCAGGGCCTCCCGCTGACCCCCGACCCGGGCGGCGCCGCGTTCTACGGCCCGAAGATCTCCGTGCAGGCGCGGGACGCCATCGGCCGCACCTGGCAGATGTCGACCGTGCAGCTCGACTTCAACCTGCCGGAGCGCTTCGACCTGGAGTACACCGCGCCGGACGGCACCAAGCAGCGCCCGGTCATGATCCACCGCGCGCTGTTCGGTTCCATCGAGCGGTTCTTCGCCGTGCTCCTGGAGCACTACGCGGGCGCCATGCCGCCGTGGCTGGCCCCGGTCCAGGCGACCGGCATCCCGATCGGCGACGCGCACGTCGACTACCTGCACGAGTTCGCCGCCAAGGCGAAGAAGCAGGGCCTGCGCGTGGAGGTCGACTCCTCCTCGGACCGGATGCAGAAGAAGATCCGGAACGCGCAGAAGCAGAAGGTCCCGTTCATGATCATCGCGGGTGACGAGGACATGGCCGCCGGTGCCGTCTCCTTCCGCTACCGCGACGGCTCGCAGGAGAACGGCATCCCCGTCGACGAGGCGATCGCCAAGCTCGCCAAGGTCGTCGAGGACCGCGTCCAGGTCTGACGGCCTGAGCCTTCAGGAGGCCCCCGGGGAACCCCCCGGGGGCCTCTTCCCGTCCTCCCTCTCGTCCTCCCGGGTGAACGCCTGGATCAGCCAGGACGAGAACGAACCCGTCACCGCGCCGAGCAGGGCAAGCCCCACGCCCATCATGCCCACCGCCGTCAGGCGGCCCATCGGCGTCACCGGGGTCACGTCCCCGTACCCCACCGTCGCCAGCGTCGCGCACGCCCACCACACCGCGTCCCCGAAGGTGCGGATCGTCGCGCCCGGGGCGCCGTACTCGTAGTGGTAGACGGTCAGCGCCCCCGCGAAGCCCAGCAGGCTCGCCGTCATCCCCGCGTACGCCATGACCCGGGCGTAGAGCGTGAGCCGGGGCTTGTCGTGGCGGCGCTGCACCCGGTCGTACACGCTCACCACCCGGAGCGGGCGCAGCAGCGGCAGCACCACGACCACCGTGTCGAGGAAGTGATGGCGCATGAAGCGGAACAGGCCGAGACCGCTCAGCCTGACCCGTACGACATAGTCGACGATGAAGACCGCCCACGCCGCGTACGTGAGCGCGAGGCACAGGTCGCGCAGGGGCCCCGCCAGGCCGTGGCCGAGGATCCGCACCGCGTAGGCGGCGAGATAGACCAGGGCCGTCACCGTCAGGGGGATCTCCATCCGGTCGTCCCAGCGTTCCTGCGCGGGCGGGATCAGCGGCCTCTCTCTCATCGGATCAGCATGGCCGCTGCGTGGATCTTCCGCCCCGGCGACACGTTCCGAACGGACGACGCAATATGCTGCTCAGCATGACGACTGAGCCGGAACAGCAGATCGGAGTGGGGACGCAGGACGCGTTCCAGCGCCTGTGGACGCCTCACCGGATGGCCTACATCCAGGGCGAGAACAAGCCGACCGGGCCAGGGGCCGAGGACGGTTGTCCGTTCTGCTCCATTCCGTCGAAGTCCGACGAGGACGGGCTGGTGATCGCACGCGGCCAGAGCGTGTACGCGGTGCTCAACCTCTACCCGTACAACGGCGGTCACCTGATGGTCGTTCCGTACCGGCACGTCGCCGACTACACCGACCTCGACGAGGCGGAGACGGTCGAACTCGCCGCCTTCACCAAGCGCGCGATGGTCGCGCTGCGGGCGGCGTCCGGCGCGCACGGCTTCAACATCGGCATGAACCAGGGGGCCGTCGCGGGCGCCGGCATCGCCGCGCACCTGCACCAGCACCTGGTGCCCCGCTGGGGCGGGGACACCAACTTCATGCCGGTCGTCGGCCACACCAAGGTGCTGCCGCAGCTCCTCGCCGACACCCGGAAGATGCTGGCCGACGCCTGGCCGGCCACCCTCTGACCCGCCGGGCGCCGTACGAGAGGACCCGGGTCAGGCGTCGTAGACGTCGGCCTTCTTCGGACCCGGGTCCTGGACGCCGGCGCTGAGGAACAGCGAGCGGTTGGTGAAGCGCTCCGTGTCCACGTTGTGCTCGTCGAGCACCTTGAGCGTCGCGGCGTGGACGGCGCGGAGCACGGGCGTGGCCATGCGGATGGCGTCGTCGGCCATGAAGCGGTTCTTCCAGGGCGGCCCGGCCCAGACGTGCCGCAGGCCGAAGGGCTCGGGCAGCGTCATCTTGCCGCCGAGGAAGTCCAGGACCGGCGGGTACCAGGTGAGCGGGGCGCGCACCGCGAGCCGCACGATGTCGTTGGTGGTCAGCAGCGGCTGCTGGATCTCCTTCGTCTCCCAGAAGCGGACGGTCTTGGCGACCTCCTTGGTCTTCGCCTTCGGCTTCGTGGTGAACAGGCCGTGGACGGGGCCGAGTGCGTGACCGGTGACCTCGATCCGCAGGGTGTCGTGGAGCGAGGTGACGGTGACCATCATCGTGAGGACCAGGTTGCCGTCGTAGAGGGTGAACTGGACGCCGAGGTAGTAGCGGTTGCCCGAGTCGAACTGCTGCTCGTTGCAGATCCGCTGTATCTCGTGCGGCTTGACCTGGTAGTGGACGATGTTGTCGCTCTCGGGGCGGGTGACCTCGTCCGCGCCCTCGCCCACCGAGGAGACGATCCAGTGCTTGACGGTCGGCTTGGGGAAGCCGGTCTTGAGCGCGCCGCGATCGAGCAGCGCCAGCTCGTCGTGGATCTTGCGGACGACGTCCCAGGAGCGGAACGCGTGCATCTCCTTGCCGGGCTGGGGGACGAGGTTCTCGGCGAGCGACCAGCTGCCCCAGCGGGGGCCCAGGCCGAGGATGCCCTTGCCTCCGGCGTAGAAGACGATGTTCGACTGCTGCTCCGCGGAGAGCTTCTCCAGGTTGAGCCGGAGCGCCTCCGCCGACTTCTCGCCCGGGTCCTGGGGGACGGACTTGGGGACGTGGGGGCCGACCCCGCCGCCGCCGAGCAGCCCGGACCAGCGCTCCCGCAGGTCGACGGCGGCGTTCAGGCAGATCCGGCTCGCGAGGTACCAGCCGACGACCGGGGCGACGACCATCGCACGCAGGTAGTTCGGCAGGAGCCCGTCGAAGGGCAGCTTCAGCAGGACGAGCACGGCGAAGATCCCGGCGGCCCAGAGGAGGGCCGTGCCCACGGCGCTGTTGCGCTTGTTGTCGGAGCCGGCGACGAGGCGGCGGAGCTGGATGACGCCGAGCCAGAGCAGCAGACCCGGGAGGAAGAGGACCCCGCAGAAGAAGGTGACCAGGGTCAGCTTGATGTCACGCTGCCGGCGGAGGTGGGTGGCGGCCAGGCAGTGCTCCACGACCGGCTGCGGCTCGGCCCCGAACGACTGGATCAGGGCCTTGCGGGCGCCGCCGAGCATGCGGACCTGGACCGCGCGGGAGAAGGCCTCGCCGAGGTCGGGGCTGAACAGCCCCCACTTCCCCTCCTTGACCGCGGTCTTGTAGAGGTCGTTGTCGGCTTCCTGGATCGTCTTCAGAGGACTGTCCCGGTACGCGGCGGACGCGAGCGCGTTCGTCGCCCCCGTACCGCCTCCCGAGTTCTGCAGGGGGATCTGCGCCCCGGGTCCAAAACCGTCGATCGCCACTGCCGCCCCCATCGCGCGCGAGTATCTGTGCGGGCTGTTCCCAACTGCCGCGCCCCGCACACCTTCTGAGCTGGGCACCACAGCGTAACCGGGTGGGGCCGGATGCGTCACGGCCTGTGGATATCGTCGGCCGAATGACGTCCGCCCGGCGGTCGCCGGGCGGACGTCCCTCCCTGTCGCTCCGTCAGCTAGGAGCCTTTTTCGGCCTGTTCGCGGATCTTCTCCGCCAGGTGCGGCGGCATCGGCTCGTGCCGGACGTACGTGCGGTCGAACCGTCCGGTGCCGTGCGAGATCGACCGCAGGTCGATCGCGTACCGTCCGATCTCGATCTCCGGCACCTCGGCCCTGACCACGGTGCGCCCGGGGCCCGCCTGATCGGTGCCGACGACCCGGCCGCGCCGCCCCGACAGGTCGCTCATGACCGGGCCGACGTACTCGTCGGGGACGAGGACCTCGACCTGGGCGACCGGTTCCAGGAGGTGGACGGGCACGTCGGCGGCCGCCTCCCGCAGCGCCAGCGCCCCGGCTGTCTGGAAGGCGGCGTCGGAGGAGTCCACCGAGTGCGCCTTGCCGTCCCGCAGGGTGACCCGGATGTCGACGAGCGGATGGCCGGTGGCCAGACCGCGCGCGGCCTGCGCCCGTATCCCCTTCTCGACCGAGGGGACGAACTGGCGCGGGACGGCCCCGCCGACCACCTTGTCGACGAACTCGATGCCGCTGCCCGGCGGCAGCGGCTCCACGTCGATCTCGCAGATGGCGTACTGGCCGTGGCCGCCGGACTGCTTCACGTGCCGTCCCCGGCCCGAGGAGGCGCCGCCGAAGGTCTCGCGCAGCGCCACCTTGTACGGCACGGCGTCGACCTGCACCCCGTACCGGCCGCGCAGGCGCTCCAGGGCGACGTCCTGGTGGGCCTCGCCCAGGCACCACAGCACCACCTGCCGGGTGTCCTGGTTCTGTTCGAGCCGCAGCGTCGGGTCCTCGGCGACGAGCCGGGCCAGGCCCTGCGAGAGCCGGTCCTCGTCGGCCTTGCCGTGCGCCTGGACGGCCAGCGGCAGCAGCGGCTCCGGCATGGTCCACGGCTCCATCAGGAGCGGATCGTCCTTGGCGGAGACGGTGTCGCCGGTCTCCGCGTGGCCGAGGCGGGCGACACAGGCGAGGTCCCCGGCGATGCACTCCGCGAGCGGGCGCTGCTGCCGGCCGAACGGAGAGGTGAGCCCGCCGATCCGCTCGTCCGCCTCGTGGAGCTCATGACCGTCGTGGGACGGGTCGGCGAGGCCGTGACCGGAGACGTGCACCGTCTCGTCGGGACGCAGGGTGCCCGAGAAGACCCGGACCAGGGAGACCCGGCCCACGTAGGGGTCGGCGGCCGTCTTGACGACCTCGGCCACCAGCGGCCCGTCGGGGTCGCAGGCGAGCGGGGGACGGGAGCGGCCGTCGGGGGTGGTGACGGCGGGCGCCTCGTGCTCCAGGGGGGAGGGGAAGCCGCCGGTGATCAGCTCCAGGAGTTCGAGGGTGCCCAGACCCTGCGTCCCGCCGTCGGCGGCGGGGGCGGCCGCGAGCACCGGATGGAAGGCGCCCCGGGCGACGGCCTTCTCCAGGTCGTCGACGAGGGTCTTCACGTCGATCTCCTCCCCGCCGAGGTACCGGTCCATGAGGGTCTCGTCCTCGCTCTCGGCGATGATCCCCTCGATGAGCCGGGCGCGGGCCTCCGCGATGAGCTCCCGCTGCGCCTCGTCGGGCGGATCCTCCCGGCGCGTCCCGGAGGAGTAGTCGAAGATCCGTTCCGAGAGCAGACCGACCAGGCCGGTCGCGGGCGCGTGCCCGTCGGCGCCCTCGGCGCCGCGCACCGGCAGGTACAGGGGGAGGACCGCGTCGGGGTCGTCCCGGCCGAAGAGCCCGGCGCAGACGGCGGTGAGCTCGGTGAAGTCGGTGCGGGCCGTGTCGAGGTGCGTGACGACGATGGCGCGGGGCATGCCGACGGCGGCGCACTCCTCCCAGATCATGCGGGTGGAGGCGGCGACGGCGTCGGCCTCCTGGGCGGCCGAGACGACGAAGAGGGCCGCGTCCGCCGCGCGCAGACCGGCCCTCAGCTCCCCGACGAAGTCGGCGTACCCGGGGGTGTCGAGGAGATTGATCTTGTACCCGTCCCAGCCGACCGGGACGAGGGACAGCTGGACGGACCGCTGCTGGCGGTGCTCGATCTCGTCGTAGTCGGAGACGGTGCCGCCGTCCTCGACCCGACCGGCCCGGTTGACCGCTCCGGCGGTCTGCGCGAGGGCCTCGACGAGGGTCGTCTTGCCCGACCCGCTGTGGCCGACCAGCACCACGTTCCGTATGTCCGAGGGCCGGTCGGCCGTAGGAGCCCTGCCGGCGGCCCCGGCGGGCGTCTTCGCCTTGTCACCCATGATGTGTTCCTCCCGACTGCTCGCACGGTGCGGCGGGACGCGGGCGCGGGGGAGTGGTGTGTCGCGGTACGGCTCCTGCGGTGCCCGCGGTGGTCCTTCGAGCTTTGCACCGTCGTCAGGACGCGTCCATACGTCGTACACGCGGCACCCCCCGGAGGGACCGCCGACGGGACCGTCGGCGGGACGCCGACGCGGCGGGGCGGGTGCCCGCCGGTGCCCCGGGATGCTCGTGGCTACGATGGTCGAGCCGGTGGTCGTAGGGGCCGCGCGGCCCACCGAACCTCGGGAAGGCCATGCTGAACAAGTACGCGCGTGCCTTTTTCACGCGTGTCCTCACACCGTTCGCCGCGTTTCTGCTCCGCCGGGGCGTCAGCCCCGACGCGGTCACGCTCATCGGCACGGCGGGGGTGATGGCCGGTGCGCTGGTCTTCTTCCCCCGCGGGGAATTCTTCTGGGGCACGATCGTCATCACCCTGTTCGTCTTCTCCGACCTCGTCGACGGCAACATGGCCCGGCAGGCGGGGATCTCCAGCCGCTGGGGCGCCTTCCTCGACTCGACGCTCGACCGGGTCGCCGACGGGGCGATCTTCGGCGGCTTCGCGCTCTGGTACGCGGGCAAGGGCGACGACAACATCCTGTGCGCCGTGGCGATCTTCTGCCTGGCGAGCGGCCAGGTCGTCTCGTACACCAAGGCCCGTGGCGAATCGATCGGCCTGCCCGTCGCCGTGAACGGCCTCGTCGAGCGCGCCGAGCGCCTCGTGATCTCGCTGGTCGCCGCCGGCCTCGCCGGACTCCACAAGTTCGGCGTGCCCGGGGTCGAGGTCCTGCTGCCGATCGCCCTGTGGATCGTGGCCGTCGGCAGCGCCGTCACCCTGGGGCAGCGGGTCGTGACCGTGCGCCGGGAATCGGCCGAGGCGGACGCCGCCTCGGCCACGGGCGGCGGAGCGGCCTCGTGAGCACCCTGAAGGAGCGCCTGAGCGACGGTCTGTACGGCGCCGGCTGGGCGACCGTGAAGAAGCTGCCGGAGCCGGTGGCGACGGGCCTCGGGCGGCGGATCGCCGACCTCGCCTGGAAGAGGCGCGGCAAGAGCGTCCTGCGCCTGGAGTCCAACCTCGCGCGCGTGGTGCCGGACGCCACGCCCGAGCGGCTCGCCGAGCTGTCGCAGGCCGGCATGCGCTCGTACATGCGGTACTGGATGGAGTCCTTCCGGCTGCCGACCTGGAGCAAGGAGCGGGTCGAGCGGTCCATCGACATCAAGGACCGCCACTACCTGGAGGAGGGCCTCGCCTCCGGGCGCGGGGTCATCCTCGCCCTGCCGCACCTGGCCAACTGGGACCTCGCGGGCGTGTGGGTGACCCGCTCGCTCGGCGTGCCCTTCACCACCGTCGCGGAGCGCCTCAAGCCGGAGTCCCTCTACGACCGGTTCGTCGCCTACCGCGAGTCCCTCGGCATGGAGGTCCTGCCGCACACCGGCGGATCCGCCTTCGGCACGCTCGCGCGGCGGCTGCGGGCCGGCGGCCTGATCTGCCTCGTCGCCGACCGCGACCTGTCGGCCTCCGGCACCGAGGTCAGCTTCTTCGGGGACACCGCGCGGATGCCGGCCGGCCCGGCGATCCTCGCCCAGCAGACCGGCGCGCTGCTGCTGCCGGTGACCCTCTGGTACGACGACACGCCCGTCATGAAGGGCCGGATCCACGCGCCGATCGACGTACCCGAGTCAGGTACGCGGGCCGAGAAGACGTCCGTGATGACACAGGCGCTCGCCGACGCGTTCGCCGGCGGCATCGCGGACCACCCGGAGGACTGGCACATGCTGCAACGACTGTGGCTCGCGGACCTGGAAGAGCGGGAGGGACCGGGCGCGTGAAGATCGGGATCGTCTGCCCGTACTCCTGGGACGTGCCGGGCGGCGTCCAGTTCCACATCCGTGACCTCGCCGAGCACCTCATCCGGCTCGGCCACGAGGTCTCCGTCCTCGCCCCCGCCGACGACGACACGCCGCTGCCGCCGTACGTCGTCTCCGCCGGCCGGGCCGTCCCCGTGTCGTACAACGGCTCGGTGGCCCGGCTCAGCTTCGGCTTCCTCTCCGCCGCGCGGGTCCGCCGCTGGCTGCACGACGGCACCTTCGACGTCGTCCACATCCACGAGCCGGCCTCGCCCTCCCTGGGGCTGCTCACCTGCTGGGCGGCGCAGGGGCCGATCGTGGCCACCTTCCACACCTCGAACCCCCGCTCCCGGGCCATGATCGCCGCGTACCCGATCCTCCAGCCCGCCCTGGAGAAGATCAGCGCCCGCATCGCGGTCAGCGAGTACGCGCGCCGGACGCTGGTGGAGCACCTCGGCGGCGACGCCGTCGTCATCCCCAACGGCGTCGACGTCGACTTCTTCGCCCGCGCCGAGCCGAGGAAGGAGTGGCAGGGCGAGACCCTCGGCTTCATCGGCCGCATCGACGAGCCCCGCAAGGGCCTGCCCGTCCTCATGCGGGCCCTCCCGAAGATCCTCGCCGAGCGTCCCGGGGCCCGGCTGCTCGTGGCCGGACGCGGTGACGAGGAGGAGGCGGTCGCCTCCCTCCCGGCGGAGATGCGCTCCCGGGTCGAGTTCCTCGGCATGGTCAGCGACGAGGACAAGGCGCGGCTGCTGCGCAGCGTCGACGTGTACGTGGCTCCCAACACCGGCGGCGAGAGCTTCGGCATCATCCTCGTCGAGGCCCTCTCGGCCGGCGCGCCCGTCCTCGCCGCCGACCTGGACGCCTTCGCCCAGGTCCTCGACCAGGGCGCCGCCGGCGACCTCTTCGCCAACGAGGACGCCGACGCGCTCGCCGAGGCGGCCATCGCCCTCCTCGGAGACGCCGCCCGCCGCGCCGAACTCAGCGCCCGCGGCTCCGCCCACGTCCGGCGCTTCGACTGGTCGACCGTCGGCGCGGACATCCTCGCCGTGTACGAGACCGTCACGGACGGGGCGGCGGCGGTCGACACGGACGAACGCACGGGCGGCCTGCGGGCCCGGCTGGGGCTGTAGCGCCCGCACCGGGCCGCGCCCGACCGCGCACCCGCCGTGTGGGCCCGCGGCGGGGTGGGGCGTGTGCCCGCGGTGGGGGCAGGGCAGGGTGTTCCGATGGAAACGATCACGCGGCTCGACCTCGGGCACATCACCCGCCCCGCAGACGAATGGCACGGCCCCCACGCCCGCGTGGAGCCCGTTCTCGCCTACCTCGTGCGGCACGCCGGCGTGCGGGTGCTGTTCGACACCGGCCTGGGGACGGGGTCCCAGGAGACGGACGCCCACTACCGGCCCGTCCGGCACCCCTTGGACGTCGGGCCGGAGGGCGTCGATCTGGTTGTCAACTGCCATCTGCACTTCGACCACATCGGCGGCAACCAGCGATTCCCCACCACACCGGTCCTCGTCCAGCGCAAGGAGCTGGCGGAGGCCCGCGCGGGCGGGTACACGATCGACTCGCTCCTGCCGGGCGTCCGGTACGAGGAGCTGGACGGCGAGTACGAGATCGCGCGGGGCGTACGGATCGTCCCGACGCCCGGGCACACCGAGGGCCACCAGTCCCTGGTCATCGACCACGGCGACCGGATCACGGTCCTGGCGGGCCAGGCGTACGACTTCGCGCGCGAGTTCGGCAGCCCGTACCTGCCCTGGCTCGGCCGGCTCGGCGAGCTCGCCGGCGGCCGTCCCGTGCGTGTCCTGTTCGCCCATGACCGCGACCTTTGGGAAGGGGTGCTGCCGGTGCCCCGGTAGCCTGTGCGCCCGTGACCGAAACCCTGATCTGGACCGTCCTCGCGCTGATCTTCATCGGCGTCTATCTGAGCTGGACCGCCGGGCGGCTCGACCGGCTGCACACCCGCATCGACGCCGCCCGCGCCGCCCTGGACGCGCAGCTCCTGCGCCGGGCCTCGGTCACCCAGGAGCTCGCCACCTCCGGCGTCCTCGACCCGGCGGCCTCGATCGTGCTGTACGAGGCCGCGCACGCCGCCCGGCAGGCGGAGGAGGACCACCGGGAGGTCGCCGAGAGCGAGCTGAGCCAGGCGCTGCGGGCCGTCTTCGGCGAGCCCGAGCAGGTGGAGCTCGTACGGGCGGCGCCGGGCGGCGAGGAGGCCGCGGGGGAGCTGGCGGCGGCCGTCCGCCGGGTGCCGATGGCCCGCCGCTTCCACAACGACGCCGTCCGGGCCGCCCGTGCCCTGCGCCGCCACCGCAAGGTCCGCTGGTTCAGACTCGCAGGCCACGCGCCCTTCCCGCTGGCCTTCGAAATGGACGACGAGCCGCCCGTGGCCCTTGCTGATCGTCCGGCCTGACGTGCCGGAACCTGGGAAAACGATCCACCGGGTCCACATTGGCCCTTGATGCGGGTCGAGGGTGGCCTGTTTCCTCTTCTTGTCGTCAACCCCCGTTGTCACGAGTGAGGTATCCGTGTCCACCACGCCTTCCACCACCTTCCAGTCCCCCGAGACCGGCACCGCGCGCGTGAAGCGCGGCATGGCCGAGCAGCTCAAGGGCGGCGTGATCATGGACGTGGTCAACGCCGAGCAGGCGAAGATCGCCGAGGACGCCGGCGCCGTGGCCGTCATGGCCCTGGAGCGGGTCCCCGCGGACATCCGCAAGGACGGCGGCGTCGCCCGCATGTCCGACCCGAACATGATCGAAGAGATCATCGGCGCGGTCTCCATCCCGGTCATGGCCAAGTCCCGCATCGGCCACTTCGTCGAGGCCCAGGTCCTGCAGTCCCTCGGCGTCGACTACATCGACGAGTCCGAGGTCCTCACCCCGGCCGACGAGATCAACCACTCCGACAAGTGGGCCTTCACGACCCCCTTCGTCTGTGGCGCCACCAACCTGGGCGAGGCCCTGCGCCGCATCGCCGAGGGCGCGGCCATGATCCGCTCGAAGGGCGAGGCCGGCACCGGCAACGTCGTCGAGGCCGTCCGCCACCTCCGCCAGATCAAGAACGAGATCGCCAAGCTGCGCGGCTTCGACAACAACGAGCTGTTCGCCGCCGCCAAGGAGCTGCGCGCCCCGTACGAGCTCGTCAAGGAGGTCGCCGAGCTCGGCAAGCTGCCGGTCGTGCTGTTCTCCGCCGGTGGTGTCGCCACCCCCGCCGACGCCGCGCTCATGCGCCAGCTCGGCGCCGAGGGCGTCTTCGTCGGCTCCGGCATCTTCAAGTCGGGCGACCCGGCCAAGCGCGCCGCCGCCATCGTGAAGGCCACCACCTTCTACGACGACCCGAAGGTCATCGCGGACGCCTCCCGCAACCTGGGCGAGGCCATGGTCGGCATCAACTGCGACACCCTCCCCGAGTCCGAGCGCTACGCCAACCGGGGCTGGTAACCACCGATGAGCAGCACTCCCGTCATTGGTGTCCTGGCCCTCCAGGGCGACGTACGGGAGCACCTGATCGCCCTGGCCGCGGCTGACGCCGTGGCCAGGCCGGTCCGGCGCCCCGAGGAGCTCGCCGAGGTCGACGGCCTGGTCGTCCCCGGTGGCGAGTCCACCACCATCTCCAAGCTGGCCGACCTCTTCGGCCTGATGGAGCCGGTGCGCGAGCGCATCGCCGCCGGCATGCCCGTGTACGGCACCTGCGCCGGCCTGATCATGCTCGCCGACAAGATCCTCGACCCGCGCTCGGGCCAGGAGACCTTCGGCGGCATCGACATGATCGTCCGCCGCAACGCCTTCGGGCGGCAGAACGAGTCCTTCGAGGCGGGCGTCACCGTCACGGGAATAGACACCCCCGTCGAGGGCGTCTTCATCCGTGCCCCGTGGGTGGAGTCCGTCGGCGCCCAGGTCGAGGTGCTCGCCGAGCACGACGGCCACATCGTCGCCGTCCGCCAGGGCAAGGCCCTCGCGACCTCCTTCCACCCCGAGCTCACCGGCGATCACCGCATCCACGAGCTGTTCGTGGACATGGTGCGCGCGGAACGGTGACACGATCCCGGTAGGATCTCTGGGGTTCGTTCAAGAAGTTGGTTACGCGAAGGAGACAGGCAGATGTCCGGCCACTCTAAATGGGCTACGACGAAGCACAAGAAGGCCGTGATCGACGCCAAGCGCGGCAAGCTCTTCGCGAAGCTGATCAAGAACATCGAGGTCGCGGCCCGCACCGGCGGTGCCGACCCGGAGGGCAACCCGACGCTCTTCGACGCCATCCAGAAGGCGAAGAAGAGCTCGGTCCCGAACAAGAACATCGACTCCGCGGTCAAGCGCGGCGGCGGCCTCGAGGCCGGCGGCGTCGACTACGACACGATCATGTACGAGGGCTACGGCCCGAACGGTGTCGCGGTGCTCATCGAGTGCCTCACCGACAACCGCAACCGCGCCGCCTCCGACGTGCGCGTCGCCATGACCCGCAACGGCGGCTCCATGGCCGACCCGGGCTCGGTCTCGTACCTGTTCAACCGCAAGGGCGTCGTCGTGCTCCCCAAGGGCGAGCTGTCCGAGGACGACGTCCTGGAGGTCGTGCTCGACGCGGGCGCCGAGGAGGTCAACGACCTCGGCGAGAACTTCGAGGTCATCAGCGAGTCCACCGACCTGGTCGCGGTCCGCACCGCCCTCCAGGGGGCCGGCATCGACTACGACTCGGCCGAGTCCCAGTTCGTCCCGACCATGCAGGTCGAGCTGGACGAGGACGGCGCGCGCAAGATGTTCAAGCTGATCGACGCGCTGGAGGACAGCGACGACGTGCAGAACGTCTTCGCCAACTTCGACGTCAGCGACGAGGTCATGGAGAAGGTCGACGCCTGATCGCGGGCTTCTCGGCAGCGGGCCGACGGGGACACACCCCGTCGGCCCGCTGCGTTGTCAGTGGCAGCGGATAGCCTGCAAACAGACTTGCGATCGGGCTCGTGACCAGGAAGGGGGCGGCGTGCGCGTACTGGGGGTGGACCCCGGACTGACCCGGTGCGGCGTCGGTGTCGTCGAGGGCGTCGCCGGCCGGCCCCTCACCATGCTCGGCGTCGGCGTCGTGCGCACGGCGGCGGACGACGACATCGGTGTGCGACTGGTCGGCATCGAGCGCGGCATAGAGGAGTGGCTCGACCGCTTCTCGCCCGAACTCGTCGCCGTGGAGCGGGTGTTCAGCCAGCACAACGTGCGTACGGTGATGGGCACGGCCCAGGCCAGCGCGGTCGCCATGCTCTGCGCCTCCCGCCGCGGCATCCCCGTCGCCCTGCACACCCCCAGCGAGGTCAAGGCCGCCGTCACCGGCAGCGGCCGCGCCGACAAGGCCCAGGTCGGGGCCATGGTGACCCGGCTCCTGAGGCTCTCCGCCCCGCCCAAGCCGGCCGACGCCGCCGACGCCCTCGCCCTCGCCATCTGCCACATCTGGCGGGCCCCCGCCCAGAACCGCCTCCAGCAGGCGGTCGCCCAGCACACCTCCGCAGTGAAAGGCCGTACCCGATGATCGCCTTCGTGAGCGGCCCGGTCGCCGCCCTCGCCCCCACGACCGCCGTCATCGAGGTCGGGGGCGTGGGCATGGCCGTCCACTGCACCCCGAACACCATCGCCGGCCTGCGCCTCGGTGAGCACGCCCGGCTCGCCACCTCCCTCGTCGTCCGCGAGGACTCCCTCACCCTGTACGGCTTCGCCGACGACGACGAGCGGCAGGTCTTCGAGCTCCTCCAGACCGCCAGCGGCGTCGGCCCCCGCCTCGCCCAGGCCATGCTCGGGGTGCACAGCCCCGACGCCCTGCGCCTCGCCTTCTCCACCGGCGACGAGAAGGCCCTCACCGCCGTCCCCGGCATCGGGAAGAAGGGCGCGCAGAAACTCCTCCTCGAACTGAAGGACAAGCTCGGCTCCCCGCTCGGCAGCAGCGGCCTCGTCGGCGCCCAGCGCGCCGCGGCCACCGGACCCGCCCCGTGGACCGAGCAGCTGTCCGCCGCCCTGATCGGCCTCGGCTACGCGAGCCGCGAGGCCGAGGAGGCCGTCGGCGCCGTCACCCCGCAGGCCGAGGCCGCGATCGCCGAGACCGGCAGCGCGCCCGTGCCGCAGCTGCTCCGCGCCGCCCTGCAGACCCTCAACCGGGCCCGCTGACCTCCCGTACGAAGAGGAAGACCACCACCGTGAACTGGGACGACGACAGCACCGTCGAGGCCGCCGAGACCGACGCGCGCCTCGTCGGCGCCTCCGCCGAGACCGACGACCAGGCCGTCGAGGCGGCCCTGCGCCCCAAGGACCTCAGCGAGTTCGTCGGCCAGGAGAAGGTCCGCCAGCAGCTCGACCTCGTCCTCAAGGCCGCCCGCCAGCGCGGCGCCACCGCCGACCACGTGCTGCTCTCCGGCGCCCCGGGCCTCGGCAAGACCACCCTCTCGATGATCATCGCCGCCGAGATGGGCGCGCCGATCCGCATCACCTCCGGCCCCGCCATCCAGCACGCCGGCGACCTCGCCGCGATCCTCTCCTCCCTCCAGGAGGGAGAGATCCTCTTCCTCGACGAGATCCACCGCATGTCCCGGCCCGCCGAGGAGATGCTCTACATGGCGATGGAGGACTTCCGCGTCGACGTCATCGTCGGCAAGGGCCCCGGCGCCACCGCCATCCCGCTGGAGCTCCCGCCCTTCACCCTGGTCGGCGCCACCACCCGGGCCGGACTCCTGCCGCCCCCGCTGCGCGACCGCTTCGGCTTCACCGGCCACATGGAGTTCTACGAGCCGACCGAGCTCCAGCGCGTGGTCCACCGCTCCGCCGGACTCCTCGACGTCGAGATCGACCCCGACGGCGCCGCCGAGATCGCCGGCCGCTCCCGCGGCACGCCCCGCATCGCCAACCGCCTGCTGCGCCGCGTCCGCGACTACGCCCAGGTCAGGGCCGACGGAGTGATCACCCGAGAGGTCTCCGAGGCGGCCCTCAGCGTGTACGAGGTGGACAGCCGCGGCCTCGACCGGCTCGACCGCGCCGTCCTGGAGGCCCTGCTCAAGCTCTTCGGCGGCGGACCGGTCGGTCTGTCCACCCTCGCGGTCGCCGTCGGGGAGGAGCGCGAGACCGTCGAGGAGGTCGCCGAACCCTTCCTCGTACGCGAAGGCCTGCTGGCCCGCACACCCCGTGGCCGGGTCGCCACTCCGGCGGCGTGGACGCACCTCGGACTCGTTCCGCCGCAGGCAGCGGGGCCGGGAGCGATAGGAAGCGGACAACAGGGGCTCTTCGGGGCGTGACGGTGCTGACACTCGCCCGGACCGGAACCGGGGTGCGATGCTGGACGTTGTTCCATCGATGCGGACTCGCCTAGACTCCGCCGTTGCCGCCCTTTCTGGTCGGCGCGCCCACCCCCGAAGATCAGGCCGCGGGTTCTCCGCGACCGTGCGAAGGAAACCCGTCCCGTGAACATCGTGACCCTCCTCCCCTTCATCGTCCTCATCGGGGCCATGTTCCTGATGACCCGCTCTGCCAAGAAGAAGCAGCAGGCGGCGGCGCAGATGCGCAACGAGATGCAGCCCGGCACCGGTGTCCGGACGATCGGGGGGATGTACGCCACCGTCAAGGAGATCGGCGACGAGACCGTTCTCCTGGAGGTCGCGCCGGGCGTGCACGCGGTCTACGCCAAGAACGCGATCGGCGCGGTCCTGGAGGACTCCGAGTACAACCGGATCGTCCACGGCGACGAGGAGTCGGACACCGACACCGTCGTCCCGGACGACGCCTCCTCGCTGACCGAGGCCGTCGAGGCCACGGACGCGGAGACCACCGAGGACGCGCCGAAGGCCGACCTGACGAAGAAGGACACGACCGAGGCGGGCGCCGAGGGTCAGAAGGACGGCAAGGCCGACGGCGAGACCGACGCGAAGTAGTCGCGGCCGGGGACCGCGCGCACGCCCACCGGCGAGCGCGGTCCCCGGAACGGTTCCACGTCTGCGGGGGCAGGTCCCCACACACACTTCGTGGCCGTCCCGCGCATACCCGGCGTGAGGCGGTTGGACAGGGAGATACGACAGGTGGCAGCACCGAAGAAGGGCCGAAGGCCGGCGGGGGGACAGAGCCGTCCGGGCCGCGCCCTGGCACTCATCCTGATCGCCATGGTCGCGCTCACCGGCGGGATGTTCTGGTCGGGGCACACCACCCCGCGCCTCGGCATCGACCTCGCCGGCGGTACGTCGATCACGCTCAAGGCGAAGGCCGAGCCCGGCCAGGAGTCTGCGGTCAACGAGACCAACATGAACACGGCGGTCGGCATCATCGAGCGCCGTGTCAACGGTCTGGGTGTCTCCGAGGCAGAGGTCCAGACGCAGGGCGCCGAGAACATCATCGTCAACATCCCTCGCGGGACGAACGAGAAGCAGGCCCGCGAGCAGGTCGGCACCACCGCCCAGCTCTACTTCCGGCCCGTTCTCGCCGTCGCGGCCGCCCAGCCGCAGACGGCCCCGAGCGCCACGCCCTCCGGCTCGGCCTCGCCGAAGCCGTCGGCCTCGGCCTCCGCCGGGACGAAGGTCGGTGAGAAGTCGGCCAGCCCGACGGCCACCGCCTCCCCGCAGGGCCGTGCGCTCACCGAGGCCCTCAAGGCCCCGAGCCCCACGCCCACCGCGAGCTCCTCCGCGAAGCCGAAGGCCACCGGGACCCCGCAGGCGACCCCGAAGCCCGACCCCGCCACCGCGGCGCTCCAGCAGAAGTTCGCCACCCTGAACTGCCTCGACCCCAAGGCGCGCACCGCCGCCGGTCAGGGCGTCAAGTCGACCGAACCCACCGTGGCCTGCGGCAAGAACGCGATCGGCCAGTGGGAGAAGTACCTCCTCGGCCCGGCCGAGGTGGACGGCAAGGACGTCGACAAGGCCAAGGCCGGCCTGGACCAGCGCACCGGCCAGTGGATCGTGGACATGGAGTTCACGGACGCCGGTTCGAAGAAGTTCCAGTCGATCACCAGCAAGCTGTCGCAGCAGACCGAGCCGCAGAACCAGTTCGCGATCGTCCTGGACGGCGAGGTCGTCTCCGCGCCCCGCGTCCAGACCACGCTGAGCGCCAGCGCCCAGATCTCCGGCAGCTTCACCCAGCAGTCCGCCCAGGACCTCGGCAACGTCCTGTCCTACGGCGCCCTGCCGCTCGCCTTCCAGACCCAGAGCGTCGACACGGTCACCGCCGCGCTCGGCGGTGACCAGCTCCAGGCCGGTCTCATCGCCGGCGCCATCGGTCTCGGCCTGGTCATCATCTACCTGGTCGTCTACTACCGCGGCCTGTCGCTGATCGCCATCCTCAGCCTCGGCGTCTCCGCGCTCCTCACCTATGTGCTCATGGCCCTGCTCGGCCCGGCCATCGGCTTCGCACTGAACCTGCCGGCCGTCTGCGGCGCCATCGTCGCCATCGGCATCACAGCGGACTCGTTCATCGTCTACTTCGAGCGCATCCGCGACGAGCTCCGCGAGGGCCGCACGCTCCGCCCGGCCGTCGAGCGCGCCTGGCCGCGCGCCCGCCGCACGATCCTGGTCTCCGACTTCGTGTCGTTCCTGGCCGCGGCCGTGCTGTTCATCGTCACCGTCGGCAAGGTCCAGGGCTTCGCGTTCACGCTCGGCCTGACCACCCTGCTCGACATCGTCGTGGTGTTCCTCTTCACCAAGCCGGTCATGACGCTGCTCGCCCGGACCAAGTTCTTCGGCAACGGCCACCCCTGGTCCGGTCTGGACCCGAAGCGGCTCGGCGCCAAGCCGCCGCTGCGCCGCACCCGCCGTACCCACGCCCCCGTCGACGCGAAGGAGGCGTGAGATGTCGAAGCTCGGCAATCTCGGCGCCCGGCTCCACCGCGGTGAGGTCGGTTACGACTTCATCGGCAAGCGCAAGGTCTGGTATGGCCTGTCCATCCTGATCACGATCACCGCCATCGTCGCCCTGGCCGTCCGCGGCCTCAACATGGGCATCGAGTTCCAGGGCGGTGCCGTCTTCACCACCCCGAAGACGGACGTCTCCGTCAGCCAGGCCCAGACGTACGCGGAAGAGGCCTCCGGCCACGACGCGATCGTCCAGCAGCTCGGCAACGGCTCCCTGCGCATCCAGGTCGGCGGCCTCGACACCGACAAGTCCGACCAGGTCCGCGCGGAGCTCGCCAAGGACCTGAACGTCCCCGAGAGCAAGATCGCGGCCGAGCTCGTCGGCCCGAGCTGGGGCGAGCAGATCGCCACCAAGGCCTGGACCGGCCTCGGGGTCTTCATGATCCTCGTGGTGATCTACCTGGCCATCGCCTTCGAGTGGCGCATGGCGGTCGCGGCACTCGTCGCCCTCATCCACGACCTCACGATCACGGTGGGCATCTACTCGCTGGTCGGCTTCGAGGTCACCGTCGGTACGGTCATCGGTCTGCTGACGATCCTCGGCTACTCGCTGTACGACACCGTCGTCGTCTTCGACTCCCTCAAGGAGCAGACGAAGGACATCACCAAGCAGACCCGCTACACCTACAGCGAGCTCGCCAACCGCTCGATCAACGGCACCCTGGTCCGTTCGATCAACACCACCGTCGTCGCGCTGCTGCCGGTCGCCGGCCTGCTCTTCATCGGTGGCGGCGTCCTCGGCGCCGGCATGCTCAACGACATCTCGCTGTCGCTGTTCGTCGGTCTCGCCGCCGGCGCGTACTCCTCGATCTTCATCGCCACCCCGCTCGTGGCGGACCTCAAGGAGCGCGAGCCGTCGATCAAGGCCCTCAAGAAGCGCATCCTGGCCAAGCGCGCCAGCGCCGCCGCCAAGGGCGAGTCGGCGGACGACCTGTCCTTCGAGGGCGAGACGGCCGTCGTCGGCCCCCGCACGGGCCGCCGCGGCACCCAGGAGCACAGCGGATGACCGCCGAGGCCCAGGACGTCACCGGACTCCTGCTCAGCCGCATCCGTGACGTCCCCGACTACCCGAAGCCGGGCGTGCTGTTCAAGGACATCACGCCGCTGCTCGCGGACCCGGACGCGTTCACGGCGCTCACCGACGCCCTCGCCGCGCTGTGCTCCGCGCACGGCGCGACGAAGATCGTCGGCCTGGAGGCGCGCGGCTTCATCCTGGCCGCCCCGGTGGCCGTCCGCGCGGGCCTGGGCTTCATCCCGGTCCGCAAGGCCGGCAAGCTCCCCGGGGCGACGCTCCGCCAGGCGTACGAGCTGGAGTACGGCACCGCCGAGATCGAGGTGCACGCCGAGGACCTGGCCGCGGGCGACCGCGTCATGGTCATCGACGACGTCCTCGCCACCGGCGGCACGGCCGAGGCCTCCATCGAGCTCATCCGCCGCGCGGGCGCCGAGGTCGCGGGTGTCGCCGTCCTCATGGAGCTCGGCTTCCTCCCGGGCCGCGCCCGGCTGGAGCCGGCCCTCGCCGGCGCGCCCCTCACGGCGCTGATCACGGTCTGACATCGGGGTCCACCCCGATCGGGGCGCTCCGGGGAATCCCTGGGGCGCCCCTTCGCGTTCTCCTGTACGTCCCCAGGGCCGGATGCCCTGCCCACCCGGGAGCCGTCCGAAACCCGGGCGCGTGAGCACAGCCACTCCTGGCTCGATACCATGGCCTTTCCGGGCCTGACCGGGGGACCCGGCGACGCACGAGGAGCGCTCTTGCCAGACGAGGCCCAGTCACTCTCCGCCGCGCAGCCCGACCCGAAGGCCGAGAAGGCCGCGCCGGGGACCGGCACGCCCCAGGACAAGCCCGCGGAGACCAGGCCCACGCCTGCTGCGCCCGCCCCCGTGCCCGCCGCTCCCGAGCGGCCCGCGCCCGCCCGCTCCGGCGGCTCGTCCAACCGCGTCCGCGCCCGCCTCGCCCGGCTGGGCGTCCAGCGCTCCTCCCCGTACAACCCGGTCCTCGAACCGCTGCTGCGGATCGTCCGCTCCAACGACCCGAAGATCGAGACGGCGACGCTGCGCCAGATCGAGCGGGCCTACCAGGTCGCCGAGCGCTGGCACCGCGGCCAGAAGCGCAAGAGCGGCGACCCGTACATCACGCACCCGCTCGCCGTCACCACCATCCTCGCCGAGCTCGGCATGGACCCGGCGACCCTGATGGCCGGCCTCCTCCACGACACCGTCGAGGACACCGAGTACGGCCTGGAGGACCTGCGCCGCGACTTCGGCGACCAGGTCACGCTCCTCGTCGACGGCGTCACCAAGCTCGACAAGGTCCGCTTCGGCGAGGCCGCGCAGGCCGAGACCGTCCGCAAGATGGTCGTCGCCATGGCCAAGGACCCGCGCGTCCTGGTCATCAAGCTCGCCGACCGCCTGCACAACATGCGCACCATGCGCTACCTCAAGCGGGAGAAGCAGGAGAAGAAGGCCCGCGAGACCCTCGAGATCTACGCGCCCCTGGCCCACCGCCTGGGCATGAACACCATCAAGTGGGAGCTGGAGGACCTCGCCTTCGCGATCCTCTACCCCAAGATGTACGACGAGATCGTCCGGCTCGTCGCCGAGCGCGCCCCCAAGCGCGACGAGTACCTCGCCATAGTGACCGACGAGGTCCAGGCCGACCTGCGCGCCGCCCGCATCAAGGCGACCGTCACCGGCCGGCCCAAGCACTACTACAGCGTCTACCAGAAGATGATCGTCCGCGGCCGTGACTTCGCGGAGATCTACGACCTGGTCGGCATCCGCGTCCTCGTGGACACCGTCCGCGACTGCTACGCGGCCCTCGGCACCGTCCACGCGCGATGGAACCCGGTCCCCGGCCGGTTCAAGGACTACATCGCGATGCCGAAGTTCAACATGTACCAGTCGCTGCACACGACGGTCATCGGACCCAACGGCAAGCCCGTCGAGCTCCAGATCCGGACCTTCGACATGCACCGCCGGGCCGAGTACGGCATCGCCGCGCACTGGAAGTACAAGCAGGAGGCCGTCGCCGGCGCCTCCAAGGTCCGCGCCGACGTGCCGAAGAAGGCCGGCAAGGACGACCACCTCAACGACATGGCGTGGCTGCGCCAGCTCCTCGACTGGCAGAAGGAGACCGAGGACCCCAGCGAGTTCCTGGAGTCCCTGCGCTTCGACCTCTCCCGCAACGAGGTCTTCGTCTTCACGCCGAAGGGCGACGTCATCGCCCTGCCCGCCGGCGCCACCCCCGTCGACTTCTCGTACGCCGTCCACACCGAGGTCGGCCACCGCACGATAGGGGCGCGGGTCAACGGGCGGCTCGTACCGCTCGAATCGACCCTCGACAACGGCGACCTGGTCGAGGTCTTCACCTCCAAGGCCGCCGGCGCCGGCCCGTCCCGCGACTGGCTGGGCTTCGTCAAGTCCCCGCGCGCCCGCAACAAGATCCGCGCCTGGTTCTCCAAGGAGCGCCGCGACGAGGCCATCGAGCAGGGCAAGGACGCCATCGCGCGGGCCATGCGCAAGCAGAACCTGCCGATCCAGCGGATCCTGACCGGCGACTCCCTCGTCACCCTCGCCCACGAGCTGCGCTACACCGACATCTCCTCGCTGTACGCGGCGATCGGCGAGGGCCACGTCACCGCCCAGTCCATCGTGCAGAAGCTGGTCCAGGCGCTCGGCGGCGAGGAGGCCGCCGTCGCCGACATCGAGGAGGCCGCCCCGCCGACCCGGGGCCGCTCCAAGCGCCGCTCCAACGCCGACCCCGGTGTCGTCGTCAAGGGCGTCGAGGACGTCTGGGTGAAGCTGGCCCGCTGCTGCACACCCGTGCCCGGCGACCCGATCATCGGATTCGTCACCCGGGGCAGCGGCGTATCGGTCCACCGCAGCGACTGCGTCAACGTGGAGTCGCTGTCCCGCGAGCCGGAGCGGATCCTGGAGGTCGAGTGGGCCCCGACCCAGTCCTCGGTCTTCCTGGTCGCCATCCAGGTCGAGGCGCTGGACCGCTCCCGGCTCCTCTCCGACGTCACCCGGGTCCTCTCGGACCAGCACGTCAACATCCTCTCGGCGGCCGTCCAGACCTCCCGCGACCGGGTGGCCACCTCCCGCTTCACCTTCGAGATGGGCGACCCGAAGCACCTGGGCCACGTCCTGAAGGCCGTACGGGGCGTGGAGGGCGTCTACGACGTCTACCGCGTGACCAGCGCCCGTCGCCCGTAGCCGCACCCACGAGGAAGGGCCCCCGGCGTGATGCCGGGGGCCCTTCCTCGTACGGTCACGGCATCAGCCGCCGAACTCCTCCAGGCCCTTCAGCGCCTGGTCGAGCAGGGCCTGACGGCCCTCCAGCTCACGCGCCAGCTTGTCGGCCTTGGCGTCGTTGCCGGCGGCACGGGCCGCGTCGATCTGCTTGCGCAGCTTCTCCACGGCGTCCTGGAGCTGACCGGTCAGACCCGCGGCACGCGCGCGCGCCTCCGGGTTCGTCCGGCGCCACTCGGCCTCCTCGGCCTCCTGGATCGCCCGCTCCACCGTGTGCATCCGGCCCTCGACCTTGGGACGGGCGTCACGCGGGACGTGGCCGATGGCCTCCCAGCGCTCGTTGAGGGAACGGAAGGCCGCGCGCGCCGCCTTCAGGTCCGTCACCGGCACCAGCTTCTCGGCCTCGGCCGCGAGCTCCTCCTTCAGCTTGAGGTTCTCGGTCTGCTCCGCGTCCCGCTCGGCGAAGACCTCGCCGCGCGCCGCGAAGAAGACGTCCTGGGCGCCGCGGAAGCGGTTCCACAGGTCGTCCTCGTGCTCGCGCTGGGCGCGGCCGGCCGCCTTCCACTCCGCCATCAGCTCGCGGTAGCGGGCCGCCGTGTTGCCCCAGTCGGTGGAGTTCGACAGCGACTCCGCCTCGGCGACCAGACGCTCCTTCGCCTTGCGGGCGTCCTCGCGCTGGGCGTCGAGCGACGCGAAGTGCGCCTTGCGGCGCTTCGAGAACGCCGAGCGGGCGTGCGAGAAGCGGTGCCACAGCTCGTCGTCGGACTTGCGGTCGAGCCGGGGGAGGCCCTTCCAGGTGTCCACGAGCGCCCGCAGCCGCTCGCCCGCGGAGCGCCACTGCTCGCTCTGCGCCAGCTCCTCGGCCTCGGCGACGAGCTTCTCCTTGGCGGTGCGCGCCTCGTCGGTCTGCTTGGCCTTCTGGGCCTTGCGCTCCTCGCGGCGCGAGTCGACCGTCTCGACGAGCTTGTCGAGACGGGTCGCGAGCGCCGCCAGGTCGCCGACGGCGTGGTGCTCGTCGACCTGCTGGCGGATGTGCTCGATCGCCGCGGTGGCGTCCTTCGCCGAGAGGTCGGTGGTCCTCACCCGCTTCTCGAGGAGGCCGATCTCGACAACCAAGCCCTCGTACTTGCGCTCGAAGTAGGCCAGGGCCTCCTCAGGGGTGCCGGCCTGCCACGATCCGACGACCTTCTCGCCCTCGGCCGTCCGCACGTACACGGTGCCCGTCTCGTCGACACGGCCCCACGGGTCGCTGCTCACAGCGCCTCCTCACCATGATGCCGTCGCGGGGTCGTACCCCCCGGGCATCGTCCACAGTTTCCCGGCGGGCCTCGCCCGCCATCGCAGCGCGGCCGACGGCCCACGCTGCACAACGCCAATCTAGGCGAACCGCGCCCCGGCTGTCCGCACTCAGCGCGACCGAGATTCGGCGGTCGCGCGCGCGTGCGGACGAAGCGGGCTCACTTCTTGGTGACGGTCGCCTTCTCGATGGTGACGTGCGTCTTCGGAGCGCCGTCCGTGGCACCGCCCTCGACACCGGCCTTCGCCACGTCCTGGACCGCCTTGAGGCCGGCCGCGTCGATCTTCCCGAAGGGGGTGTAGCTCGGCGGCAGCTTCGTGTCCTTGTAGACGAGGAAGAACTGCGAGCCGCCGGTGCCCGGCTGCCCGGTGTTCGCCATGGCGACGGTGCCGGCCGGGAAGGTCACCGCGCCGTCCGCGCCCGCCTTGCCGAGGGCGGCCAGGTTCTCGTCGGGGATCGTGTAGCCGGGGCCGCCGGTGCCGTCGCCCTTGGGGTCGCCGCACTGGAGCACGTAGATGCCCTGGGTCGTGAGGCGGTGGCACTTGGTCCCGTCGAAGTACTTCTTGTCGGCGAGGTGCTTGAAGGAGTTCACCGTGTGCGGCGTCTTCGCCGCGTCCATGGTGATCGTGATCTCGCCCTCGTTCGTCTTCAGGGCCATGGCGTACGTGGCCTTCTGGTCCACGGTCAGCTTCGGCTCCGGGCTCGCCGACTCGCTCGGCGTGGGCGCCGGGGTGGTGGGCGTGTCGCTCGCCGCGCTGTCCGAGGCCTTCGAGGAGTCGTCCGTCAGCGCCACGGAGGCGTACACGGCGCCGCCCGCGGCGAGGACCACCGCGAGGGACGCCGCGATGACGGTGTTGCGGCGCTTCGCCTTGCGCCGGTTCTCCTCCCGCCGCTGCTGCTGCCGCGCGTACTTCTCCCTGGCAAGCTGCCGCCGCCGCTGATCGCTGGTGACCACCGGGTCCGCTCCTGTCGCTCGTCTGTTCCTGTCCTGGCCGGATGTGCCCGTACCGTATACGGGTTGGCTGTGGAACCGGCACCGCCGGTAGGCTCTGATCTGCCGCATTCCGTGAATTCCGCGCCCAGTGCCGGACGACATCTAAGGACGAACGTGCTGATTGCCGGGTTCCCCGCCGGGGCCTGGGGGACCAACTGCTATCTGGTCGCCCCCGCCGCAGGCGAGGAGTGCGTGATCATCGACCCGGGCCACCAGGCCGCCCAGGGTGTCGAGGAGACGCTGAAGAAGCATCGGCTCAAGCCCGTCGCCGTCGTCCTCACCCATGGACACATCGACCACGTCGCCTCCGTCGTTCCGGTGTGCGGCGCCCATGACGTCCCCGCGTGGATCCACCCGTCCGACCGCTACATGATGAGCGACCCGGAGAAGGGCATCGGCCGCTCCATCGGGATGCCCCTCATGGGCGAGCTGACCGTGGGAGAGCCCGACGACGTGCGCGAGCTCACCGACGGCGCCCGGCTGAAGCTCGCCGGTCTGGAGTTCTCCGTCGCCCACGCGCCCGGTCATACCAAGGGGTCGGTGACCTTCCGGATGCCCGAGACCACGGAGATCCCCTCCGTGTTCTTCTCCGGGGATCTGCTGTTCGCCGGCTCCATCGGACGCACCGACCTTCCCGGCGGTGACATGGACGAGATGCTCGCGTCGCTGGCCCGCGTGTGCCTGCCGCTCGACAACTCGACCGTGGTCCTGTCGGGACACGGTCCCCAGACGACCATCGGCCAGGAGCGCGCCACCAACCCCTACCTTCGGGACGTGGCCGCCGGCCTCGGGAGCACGGACGCTCCCCGACGAGGAATGTGACGAGATTTTCGTGAGCACCTTCAAGGCCCCCAAGGGCACGTACGACCTGATCCCGCCCTACTCCGCCAAGTACCTGGCGGTCCGCGAGGCGATCTCCGGACCGCTGCGGAAGTCCGGCTACGGCTACGTCGAGACCCCGGGCTTCGAGGACGTGAACCTCTTCGCCCGCGGCGTCGGCGAGTCCACCGACATCGTCAGCAAGGAGATGTACGCCTTCGAGACCAAGGGCGGCGACAAGCTCGCCCTGCGTCCCGAGGGCACCGCGTCCGTGCTGCGCGCGGCCCTGGAGGCCAACCTCCACAAGCAGGGCAACCTGCCGGTCAAGCTCTGGTACTCCGGCTCGTACTACCGCTACGAGCGCCCGCAGAAGGGCCGCTACAGGCACTTCTCCCAGGTCGGCGCCGAGGCGATCGGCGCCGAGGACCCGGCGCTCGACGCCGAGCTGATCATCCTGGCCGACGAGGCGTACCGCTCGCTGGGCCTGCGGAACTTCCGCATCCTGCTGAACTCGCTCGGCGACAAGGAGTGCCGCCCCGTCTACCGGGAGGCCCTCCAGACCTTCCTGCGCGGCCTCGACCTCGACGAGGAGACCCTGCGCCGCGCCGAGATCAACCCGCTGCGCGTCCTCGACGACAAGCGGGCCGACGTCCAGAAGCAGCTGGTCGACGCGCCGCTCCTGCGCGACTACCTGTGCGACGCGTGCAAGGCGTACCACGAGGAGGTGCGCGCCCTGATCACTGCGGCGGGCGTCGTCTTCGAGGACGACCCGAAGCTGGTCCGCGGCCTGGACTACTACACCCGCACCACCTTCGAGTTCGTCCACGACGGTCTCGGCTCGCAGTCGGCGGTCGGCGGCGGCGGCCGCTACGACGGCCTCTCCGAGATGATCGGCGGCCCCGCGCTGCCGTCGGTGGGCTGGGCCCTCGGCGTGGACCGCACGGTCCTCGCCCTGGAGGCGGAGGGCGTCGAGCTCGACATCCCCGCCGCCACCAGCGTCTTCGCCGTCGCCATCGGCGAGGAGGCCCGCCGCCTCCTCTTCGGCAAGATCACCGAGCTCCGCAGGGCCGGCGTCGCCGCCGACTTCTCCTTCGGCGGCAAGGGCCTCAAGGGCGCCATGAAGGACGCCAACCGCTCCGGCGCCCGCCTCGCCGTCGTCGCCGGCGAGCGCGACCTCGCCGAGGGCGTCGTGCAGCTCAAGGACATGGAGTCCGGCGAGCAGCAGGCCGTCGCCGTCGACGAGCTCGTGGACGCCGTACGGGCCAAGCTGGCCTGATCCGCCGTACGGAAGGGCCCGGACCACACCCTGGTCCGGGCCCTTCCTTATCCCGCGCGAACGACCCGACGACAGGTCCGTGTTGCAGAATGACCGTGCCCACAAGGCCGGTCGAGCGAGGGAAAAGGTGACATGGCGAAGGCAGCGGTGGACGAGGTCGGCTCCGGCCGGGACGGCGGGTCCGGCGGCACGATCGGGGCGAGCCGGGCCTTCTCCTGGCTCCTCGTGATCACCGGAGCGGCCGGACTGCTCGCCGCCTGGGTCATCACCATCGACAAGTTCAAGCTCCTCGAGGACCCCAACTTCACCCCGGGGTGCAGCCTCAACCCGATCGTCTCCTGCGGCAACATCATGAAGAGCGAGCAGGCCTCGGCCTTCGGCTTCCCGAACCCGATGCTCGGCCTCGTCACCTACGCCATGGTGATCGCGATCGGCGTCGGCCTGCTCGCCGGCGCCCGCTACCGCCGCTGGTACTGGCTCGGCCTCAACGCCGGCACCCTCTTCGGCGTCGGCTTCTGCACCTGGCTGATGTACCAGTCCCTGTACGTGATCGGCTCGCTCTGCCTGTGGTGCTGCCTGGCCTGGGTCGCCACCATCGTCATGTTCTGGTACGTGACCTCGCACAACGTGCGCCTCGGCGTGATCCCCGCCCCCGGCGGCCTGAAGACCTTCTTCGACGAGTTCACCTGGATCCTGCCCGTCCTGCACATCGGGATCATCGGCATGCTGATCCTGACCCGCTGGTGGGACTTCTGGACCAGCTGAGCCGGGGCCGCCCTGTCAGTGCCCTGGCTTAGGCTTCATGACTGTGGAGCCCGACCTCTTTACCGCAGCAGCCGAAGAACGCCAGGAGAAGGAGCCCGCCGGCAGCCCGCTGGCCGTCCGGATGCGCCCCCGCACCCTCGACGAGGTGGTGGGTCAGCAGCACCTGCTCAAGCCCGGCTCGCCGCTGCGCCGACTCGTCGGGGACGGGGACGGCGGCCCCGCAGGCGCCTCCTCGGTGATCCTCTGGGGCCCGCCGGGCATCGGGAAGACGACCCTGGCGTACGTGGTCTCGAAGGCCACGAACAAGCGCTTCGTGGAGCTGTCCGCGATCACCGCCGGGGTCAAGGAGGTACGGGCCGTCATCGACGGCGCCCGGCGCGCGGTCGGCGGCTACGGCAAGGAGACCGTCCTCTTCCTCGACGAGATCCACCGCTTCTCCAAGGCCCAGCAGGACTCGCTCCTGCCGGCCGTCGAGAACCGCTGGGTGACGCTCATCGCCGCCACCACCGAGAACCCCTACTTCTCCGTCATCTCCCCGCTCCTCTCCCGCTCCCTGCTCCTCACCCTGGAGCCCCTCACCGACGGGGACCTGAAGGGCCTGATGGCCCGCGCGCTCACCGACGAGCGGGGACTCGGCGGGGCCGTGACCCTGCCGGAGGACGCCGAGGCGCACCTCCTGCGCGTCGCCGGCGGCGACGCCCGGCGCGCCCTGACCGCCCTGGAGGCCGCGGCGGGCGCGGCGATCGCCAAGGGCGAGCCGGAGATCACCCTCCAGACCGTCGAGGAGACCGTCGACCGCGCGGCCGTGAAGTACGACCGGGACGGCGACCAGCACTACGACGTGGCCAGCGCGCTCATCAAGTCGATCCGCGGCTCGGACGTGGACGCGGCCCTGCACTACCTGGCGCGGATGATCGAGGCGGGGGAGGACCCGCGCTTCATCGCCCGCCGCCTGATGATCTCCGCCAGCGAGGACATCGGCCTCGCCGACCCGGGCGCCCTGCCGATCGCCGTCGCCGCCGCCCAGGCCGTCGCCATGATCGGCTTCCCCGAGGCGGCCCTCACCCTGAGCCACGCCACCATCGCGCTCGCGCTCGCCCCGAAGTCGAACTCCGCGACGACCGCCATCGGCGCCGCCCTCGCCGACGTGCGGAACGGCCTCGCGGGCTCGGTCCCGCCGCACCTGCGCGACGGCCACTACAAGGGCGCGGCCAAGCTCGGCCACGCCCAGGGGTACGTGTACCCCCACGACGTCCCGGGCGGCATCGCGGCCCAGCAGTACGCCCCGGACACGATCCACGGCCGCCGGTACTACGAGCCCACCCGCTACGGAGCGGAGGCGAGATACGCGGACGTGGTGGAGCGCGTACGGGCCCGTCTGCAGGGCGAGGGGAACTAGGGCCCGTCCGACCCGGTACACTGGTCCGGATCGCTGCGTCCCGTGTCCGGCTCCGGTCGGAACCACCAGAACGGGACAGTCAGCCGGAGACCCGGCCCCCGGGCGGGGTTTCCAGGAGCGTCGCGCACCTTCGAAGGTGTCGCGTGCCACCCATCACCACCCGGATTCCCGGGAGCGGCGATGGGTCGTTCGCGTGCTGCACGTATGTGCCCAGACCTGGGAGCGGCTGCCCGGCAGGACCGTCTCGTACGGACCGGCGGGTTTCCCGGGCTGCGGATGCGACCTCCCCTAACCCTGGTGAAGCCGTATTCGTTCAGATAGAGAGGTTGGTTCATGGCGAACCAGTCCCGTCCCAAGGTCAAGAAGTCGCGTGCCCTCGGCATCGCGCTGACCCCGAAGGCCGTCAAGTACTTCGAGGCCCGCCCCTACCCGCCGGGCGAGCACGGCCGTGGCCGCAAGCAGAACTCGGACTACAAGGTCCGTCTGCTCGAGAAGCAGCGTCTGCGCGCCCAGTACGACATCAGCGAGCGCCAGATGGCGCGCGCCTACGACCGCGCCAAGAAGGCCGAGGGCAAGACGGGCGAGGCGCTGGTCGTCGAGCTCGAGCGTCGCCTCGACGCCCTGGTCCTGCGTTCGGGCATCGCCCGCACCATCTACCAGGCCCGCCAGATGGTCGTGCACGGTCACATCCAGGTCAACGGTGGCAAGGTCGACAAGCCGTCGTTCCGTGTCCGTCCGGACGACGTCGTCATGGTCCGCGAGCGCAGCCGCAACAAGCCGCTGTTCGAGATGGCCCGTGAGGGTGGCTTCGCCGCCGACGGCGAGACCCCGCGCTACCTCCAGGTCAACCTGAAGGCCCTGGCCTTCCGCCTGGACCGCGACCCGAACCGCAAGGAAATCCCGGTCATCTGCGACGAGCAGCTGGTCGTCGAGTACTACGCCCGCTGATCTCAGCACAGGGGGCACCCCCAGCGGCAGCGCTGGGGGAGTAGTACCGCACCCGCGGTTTCAGCCCGCCGCTTCCCCGCCCTTTCCGGTGGGGGAGCCGGCGGGCTTCCGCGTTCCCGGGACCGGCGCCGACCGGGCCGTACGGAACGGCCGCCGGGCCGAGGGATCCGCCGGGCCGCCCACGGCGGGATCCCGGCGCCCGGCGAGCGCGCGCTCCACGACCGCGTCGAGCGGGAGCAGCCGGCCCTCCTGGACCGCCACGTCGAACGCCTCCGCGCCCAGGGCCTCCTCCGCGCGTTGCCGGCACAGCGCCCGCGGCCCGTCGAAGGCCTCCGAGCCGAAGAGCCGGATGCCCACCGTGTCCCACACCGGCACCACGGCCCCCTGGAGGACCGCCGCCTCCGCCGGATCCCCCTCGCTCACCGTCACGAGCGCGAGCAGCTCGATCGCCAGCACCAGACCGACCAGGTCACGGAAGGTGTGGTTGATCGAGACGCACTCGGTGAGCAGCTCCCGCGCCTCCCCGTACGCCTCCCGCGTCCACGCCGAGTACGCCAGGACGTAGAGCGCGTAGGCCCGGGTCCACAGCTCCCCGCGCTCCTCGCAGACCTCCCGCACCTCCCGGCAGATCGCGACCGCCCCCTCCAGGTCGCCCCGGAAGGCCCGCGCCATCGCCACCTCGACCTGCCCCATCAGCACGTTGCTGTTGAGCTCGCCGAGCTCCCGGTAGGAGTCGAGCGCCCGCCCGATCAGCGACTCGGCCCGCGGCAGATCGTCCGAGAGCAGCGCGAGACAGCCCATCCGGTGCGTCGCGTACGCCTCCGCCAGCGCGTTCCGCGAGGAACGGGCCCGCTCCCCGCACTCGTGGAGCGCCGCCACCGCCGCCGTACCGTCCCCCTGGAGCACCGCCACGTACCCGAGCACCCACAGCGCCTTGAGCCGCGCCTCCTCGTGCCCCGACTCCAGCGCGAGCGCCCGCTCCAGCCAGTGCCGGCCCTCGGAGAGGCGCCCGCAGCCCACCCAGGCGAACCAGAGCGTGCCCGCCAGGTGCTGGGCGAGGTGCGCCTCCTCCGGGAGTTCGAGGCACAGGTCGAGCGCCGCCCGCAGATTGGGCAGCGCCGCGTCCGTACGGGCCGCCACCTCCACCTGGCGCGGACTGAACCACTCCAGCTCGCACCAGGTGGCGAGCCCCATGTACCAGTCCCGGTGCCGCCGCCGCATCCGCTCCGTGTCGCCGAGCGCCGCCAGCCACTCCGCCCCGTACGCGGCGACCGTGTCCAGGAGCCGGTACGAGGGACCCGCCGGGGTGTCCTCCCGCGACACCAGCGACTGCGCGAGCAGGCCCCCGAGGTGGTCGAGGACCCGCTCCGGCGGCAGCTCCCGGCTCCCGCACACGTACTCCACCGCCTCCAGGTCGAAGGGGCCGGCGAAGACCGAGAGCCGCGCCCAGAGCAGCCGCTCCTCCGGGGTGCACAGCTCGTGGCTCCAGCCGATCGCGGTGCGCAGCGTCTGATGGCGGGGGAGCGCCCCGCGCTCGCCGTCCGTCAGGAGCCGGAAGCGGTCGTCGAGCCGGTGCAGCATCTGCTCCACGGAGAGGAGGGGCAGACGCCCGGCCGCCAGTTCGAGGGCCAGCGGGATGCCGTCGAGCCGCCGGCACAGCTCCCGTACGGCCCCCCCACCCGGCTCCGCCGCACCCGCACCCGCGAAGTCCGCCGCGCCCGGGATCACCGGGGCCGCCGACGGCACCGGCGCGCCCGCCTCCGCCGCCCGCTCGGCGAGCAGCGCCACCGCGTCCGCCTCGTCCATCGGCGCCAGCGGGAACACCGCCTCGCCCGCCACCCGCAGCGGCCGCCGGCCGACCGCGAGCACGGTGAGACCGGGCGCGTGGACGAGGAGCTCCCGCACCAGCGGCGCGCAGCTCTCCACCAGGTGCTCGAAACCGTCGATCACCAGCAGCATCCGCCGCTCCGCCAGGTGCTCGGCCAGCACCTCGCGCGGGGCCCTCGGCGTGTGGTCGGTCAGCCCGAGCGCCTCGACCAGCGCATGCGCGACCAGATCCGGGTCGCGCAGCGGCGTGAGGTCGGCGAGCCTGACCCCCTCGCCGTAGCGTTTCTGCGCCCCCGCGGCAGCCCGCAGCGCGAGGCGCGTCTTGCCGACCCCGCCCACGCCCACGACCGTGACCAGGCGGGATGTCTCAAGGAGCGCCGCCAGTGCGGCCCGCTCGGCGGCCCGTCCGACGAACCGGTTCAGCTCCGCCGGGAGATTGCTCCGTCGCATGGGACACGGAGCGTACTCACCCGCGCGCGCTCCGTACAATCGGTTCCCGTAACTCCCGCCCCACGGGCGGTAATGCGGTACGGCAGGACAGCCCGGGCGCGATAGGGTCGGGGGACGACTTTTCACAGGCCCGACGACAGGCCCAAGACAGCAGAGAGCGGTGCACAGTGACCGGTGGAGAGGTTGCCGGGATCCTGGTGGCCGTGTTCTGGGCGATCCTCGTCTCCTTCCTCGCCGTGGTGCTGGTGAGGCTGGCGCAGACGCTCAGGGCGACCACCAAGCTGGTGGCGGACGTGACCGAACAGGCCGTTCCCCTGCTGGCCGACGCCTCCGCGACCGTGCGCTCGGCGCAGACCCAGCTCGACCGGGTCGACGCCATCGCCTCGGACGTCCAGGAAGTCACCTCCAACGCCTCCGCGCTGTCCACGACCGTCGCCTCCACCTTCGGCGGCCCGCTCGTCAAGGTGGCCGCCTTCGGCTACGGCGTCCGCCGGGCGCTCGGCCGGGACCGCGGGGCCGAGGACGCGCCCCGCGCCGCCGTCCGCCGTACTGTGATCGTCGGCCGTACCGTGCCGTCCTCGCGACGACGGAAGCAGAAGGGCTGAGCCGCGATGTTCCGCCGCACGTTCTGGTTCACGGCCGGCGCAGCCGCCGGCGTGTGGGCCACCACCAAGGTCAACCGGAAGCTCAAGCAGCTGACCCCCGAGAGCCTCGCGGCCCAGGCGGCGAACAAGGCCGTCGAGACCGGCCACCGGCTCAAGGACTTCGCCCTCGACGTTCGCGCGGGCATGGTCCAGCGGGAGGCCGAGCTGGGCGAGGCGCTCGGCCTTGACGCCCCCGTGGAGCAGGGCCGGGAGCTGCCGGAGCCGCGCCGCAGGGCCGCCCTCGGCCGGGCCGCGCACCCGACCACGTATTCGTTTTCCAAGATGCCCACGAGTTCATACAACCGGAATGAGGACCACTGATGGAGTCGGCTGAAATCCGCCGCCGCTGGCTGAGCTTCTTCGAGGAGCGCGGTCACACCGTCGTCCCTTCGGCGTCGCTCATCGCGGACGACCCGACTCTGCTGCTCGTCCCGGCCGGCATGGTGCCGTTCAAGCCCTACTTCCTGGGTGAGGTCAAGCCGCCCTTCACGCGCGCCTCCAGCGTGCAGAAGTGCGTGCGCACGCCGGACATCGAGGAGGTCGGCAAGACCACCCGCCACGGCACGTTCTTCCAGATGTGCGGCAACTTCTCCTTCGGCGACTACTTCAAGGAAGGCGCCATCAAGCTCGCCTGGGAGCTGCTGACCACCCCGGTGGAGCACGGCGGCTACGGGCTCGAGCCGGAGAAGCTCTGGATCACCGTCTACCAGGAGGACGACGAGGCCGAGCAGATCTGGCGCGACGTCGTCGGCGTCCCGGCCGAGCGCATCCAGCGCCTCGGCAAGAAGGACAACTACTGGTCGATGGGCGTCCCCGGCCCCTGCGGCCCCTGCTCCGAGATCAACTACGACCGCGGCCCCGAGTTCGGCGTCGAGGGCGGCCCGGCCGTCAACGACGAGCGGTACGTGGAGATCTGGAACCTCGTCTTCATGCAGTACGAGCGCGGCGAGGGCTCCGGCAAGGAGGACTTCCCGATCCTCGGCGAGCTCCCGTCGAAGAACATCGACACGGGCCTCGGCCTCGAGCGCCTGGCGATGATCCTCCAGGGCGTCCAGAACATGTACGAGACGGACACCCTCCAGGTCGTCATCGACAAGGCCACCGCCCTCACCGGCGTCGCCTACGGCAAGGCCCACGACAGCGACGTCTCGCTGCGCGTGGTCGCCGACCACATGCGCACCTCCGTCATGCTCATCGGCGACGGCGTCACCCCCGGCAACGAGGGCCGCGGCTACGTGCTGCGCCGCATCATGCGCCGCGCCGTCCGCAACATGCGCCTCCTCGGCGCCACCGGCCCGGTCGTCCAGGAACTCGTCGACACCGTGATCGACACGATGGGCGAGCAGTACCCGGAGCTGATCACCGACCGCAAGCGCATCGAGACCGTCGCCCTCGCCGAAGAGGCCGCCTTCCTGAAGGCCCTCAAGGGCGGCACCAACATCCTCGACACCGCCGTCACCGAGACCAAGGCCGCCGGCGGCACGGTCCTCTCCGGCGACAAGGCGTTCCTGCTCCACGACACCTGGGGCTTCCCGATCGACCTCACCCTGGAGATGGCCGCCGAGCAGGGCCTCTCCGTGGACGAGGACGGCTTCCGCCGCCTGATGAAGGAGCAGCGGGAGCGGGCCAAGGCCGACGCCAAGGCCAAGAAGACCGGTCACGCCGACATGACCGCGTACCGGGAGATCGCCGACGGCAGCGGCGCCACCGAGTTCACCGGCTACACCAACACCGAGGGCGAGACCACGGTCGTCGGCCTCCTCGTGAACGGCGTCTCCTCGCCGGCCGCCTCCGAGGGCGACGAGGTCGAGGTCGTCCTCGACCGCACCCCCTTCTACGCCGAGGGCGGCGGCCAGATCGCCGACCAGGGCCGCATCAAGCTGCACTCCGGTGCCGTCATCGAGGTCCGCGACGTCCAGCAGCCGGTCCCGGGCGTCTCGGTCCACAAGGGTTCCGTGCAGGTCGGCGAGGTGACCGTGGGCGCCACCGCCTACGCCACCATCGACGTCAAGCGCCGCCGGGCCATCGCCCGCGCCCACTCCGCCACGCACCTGACGCACCAGGCCCTGCGTGACGCCCTCGGCCCGACGGCCGCCCAGGCCGGTTCCGAGAACCAGCCCGGCCGCTTCCGCTTCGACTTCGGCTCGCCGAACGCCGTCCCCGGCCAGGTCCTCACCGACGTCGAGCAGAAGATCAACGAGGTCCTCTCGCGCGAGCTGGAGGTCCACGCCGAGGTCATGCCGATCAACGAGGCCAAGCGCCAGGGCGCCATCGCCGAGTTCGGTGAGAAGTACGGCGAGCAGGTCCGCGTCGTCACCATCGGCGACTTCTCCAAGGAGCTGTGCGGCGGCACGCACGTCGGCAACACCGCCCAGCTGGGCCTGGTGAAGCTGCTCGGCGAGTCGTCCATCGGCTCGGGCGTGCGCCGCATCGAGGCCCTCGTCGGCGTCGACGCGTACAACTTCCTCGCCCGCGAGCACACGGTCGTCGCCCAGCTCCAGGAGCTCGTCAAGGGCCGCCCGGAGGAGCTGCCGGAGAAGATCTCCACCATGCTCGGCAAGCTGAAGGACGCCGAGAAGGAGATCGAGAAGTTCCGCGCGGAGAAGGTCCTCCAGGCCGCCGCCGGTCTCGTCGACTCCGCCCAGGACATCCGCGGCGTCGCCCTCGTCACCGGCCAGGTCCCGGACGGCACCACCGCCGACGACCTGCGCAAGCTGGTCCTCGACGTCCGTGGCCGGATCTCCGGCGGCCGCCCGGCCGTCGTGGCCCTGTTCACCACGGTCAACGGCAAGCCGCTGACGGTCATCGCCACCAACGAGGCCGCCCGCGAGCGCGGTCTCAAGGCCGGCGAGCTCGTCCGCACGGCCGCCAAGACCCTCGGCGGCGGTGGCGGCGGCAAGCCGGACGTCGCCCAGGGCGGCGGCCAGAACCCGGAGGCCGTCGGCGAGGCCATCGCCGCGGTCGAGCGCCTCGTGGTGGAGACGGCGTGACGATGCGCCGCGGCCGCCGTCTCGCGGTCGACGTCGGGGACGCCCGGATCGGGGTCGCCTCGTGCGACCCCGACGGGGTCCTCGCGACGCCGGTGGAGACCGTGCCGGGACGTGACGTCCCGGCCGCCCACCGGCGGCTCCGCCAGATCGTCGAGGAGTACGAGCCGATCGAGGTCGTCGTGGGCCTGCCCCGCTCGCTCAGCGGGCGGGAGGGCCCGGCCGCGACCAAGGTCCGCGCCTTCGCCCGCGAGATGGCCAAGGGCATCGCCCCGGTCCCGGTCCGCCTCGTCGACGAGCGGATGACCACCGTCACCGCGACCCAGGGCCTGCGGGCCTCGGGCGTGAAGGCGAAGAAGGGGCGGTCCGTCATCGACCAGGCCGCCGCTGTGATCATCCTTCAGAACGCTCTTGAGTCCGAACGGGTATCAGGTAATCCGCCCGGTGAGGGCGTCGAAGTGGTCATCTGATCGCGATACGGTAACGTTCCGCGCGATGCGGCGGTGTTCGAACAGCTGCCGTACTACGTAGAGGCGGATCGTCCGGAAGCCTCGCGGCTGTTTGGGGATCGATGACTGAGTATGGCCGGGGCTCTGGCTCCGAACCGTGGCACCCCGGGGACCCGCTCTACGGGGACCAGGGGTGGGAGGGCCAGCAGCAGTACCCGCACCCGCAGCACCCGCAGCAGGCGAACCAGTACGGTCACGGCGGCCAGGGCTACGCGGATCCGTACGGCCAGGGCGGTCAGGGGTACGAGGGGGACCCGTACCAGCAGCAGTACCACCAGCAGCAGTACGTGGATCCTCAGTACCAGCAGCATCAACAGCAGTACCAGCAGCCGCAGCAGTACGAGACGGGGTACCCGGGCGGATACGACACGCCCGGGAACCTCGGACAGCAGTACGACGGCAACTGGGAGACCGGCCAGGCGGCGATGGCGTACAACGCGCCCCCGGCCGATCCGTACGGCGGCCAGAACCCCGACCTCTACGGGACCCCCGAGGCCTACCCGCCGCCCCAGCCGCCCGGCCGCCGGCAGAACCCGCCGGAGCCGGTCGTCGACTGGGCGCCGGAGGAGGAGGCGCACCCGGAGCCCGAGGAGGAGAAGCACCCCTTCTTCACCGGTCAGGACGACGGGGACGACGACCACGACGAGGAGCCGGGCCGCGGCCGGGGCTCCCGCGAGGCCGAACGCGAACGCCGCAGCAAAGCGAAGAAACGCAAAGGCAAGAACGGCGTGGCCTGCCTGGTCGTCGCCGCCGTCATGGTCGGCGGCGTGGGCGGCATCGGCTACTTCGGCTACAAGTTCTGGCAGGGCCAGTTCGGCGCGGCGCCCGACTACGCGGGCAGCGGCAGCGGGGTCGTGCAGGTCGAGATCCCGAAGGACGCCGGCGGCTACGAGATCGGCAACATCCTCAAGAAGGCCGGCGTCGTCAAGAGCGTCGACGCCTTCGTCTCCGCACAGCAGAAGAACCCCAAGGGCCTCTCGATCCAGGCGGGCGCCTACACGCTGAAGAAGGAGATGTCGGCGGACAGCGCGGTGACGATGATGCTGGACCCCGCCAGCCAGGCCAACCTCATCATCCCCGAGGGCAAGCGGAACGCCTGGGTCTACGAGAAGCTCGACGAGCGTCTCGGTCTCGCTCCCGGGACGACGCAGGACATCGCAAAGGCGAAGGCGGACTCCCTCGGCCTCCCGGACTGGGCGAAGAACCACAAGAACGTGAAGGACCCGCTGGAGGGCTTCCTCTTCCCGGCCAGCTACCCGGTGGCCAAGGGCACCAAGCCCGAGGACGCGCTGCGCAGGATGGTCAGCCGCGCGAACCAGGAGTACGCGAAGTTCGACCTGGGAGCCAAGGCGAAGGAACTCGGCGTCGACAGCCCCTGGCAGCTCCTCACGATCGCGAGCCTCGTCCAGGCGGAGGGCACGTCGCACGACGACTTCCGCAAGATGGCCGAGGTCGTCTACAACCGCCTCAAGCCGTCGAACCCGCAGACCTACGGCGGCCTCGAGTTCGACTCGACGTACAACTACATCAAGAACCAGAGCAAGATCGACCTCACCCTCGAAGAGCTGCGGAAGTACGACAACCCGTACAACACGTACTTCGTCAAGGGCCTCCCGCCCGGCCCCATCAGCAACCCCGGCGCCGAGGCGATGCAGGGCACGATCGACCCGACGCACGACGGCTGGTACTACTTCATCTCGCTCGACGGCAAGACGTCGCAGTTCACGAAGACCAACGCCGAGCACCAGAAGCTGGTCGAGAAGTTCAACGAGTCGAGGAAGAACTGATGGCGGCAGCACGCCGGGCGGCGGTCCTGGGATCACCGATCGCCCACTCGCTCTCCCCGGTCCTGCACCGGGCCGCGTACGCCGAGCTGGGGCTCGACCACTGGTCGTACGACCGCTTCGAGGTCGACGAGGCGGCGCTGCCCGGGTTCGTGGCCGAGCTGGACGCAACCTGGGCCGGGCTCTCGCTGACCATGCCGCTGAAGCGGGCGGTCATCCCGCTGCTCGACGAGATCAGCGACACGGCCGCCTCCGTGGAGGCCGTCAACACCGTCGTCCTCCGCGGGGACGGGCGCCGGGTCGGCGACAACACCGACATCCCCGGCATGATCGCCGCCCTGCGCGAGCGGGGGGTGGAGAAGGTGGAGTCGGCGGCCGTCCTCGGCGCCGGCGCCACCGCCTCCTCCGCGCTCGCCGCCCTCGCCCGGATCTGCGCGGGCCCCGTCACCGCGTACGTACGGAGCGAGGCGCGGGCCGAGGAGATGCGCGGCTGGGGCGAGCGGCTCGGCGTGGACGTCCGCACCGCCGACTGGGAACGGGCGGCGGAGGCCTTCGACGCGCCGCTGGTCATCGCGACCACCCCGGCCGGCACCACCAACGCCCTGGCGACGGCCGTCCCCGACACGGTCGGCACCCTCTTCGACGTCCTGTACGACCCCTGGCCGACCCCCCTCGCGGCCACCTGGTCCGACCGCGGCGGCAAGGTCGTCGGCGGCCTCGACCTCCTCGTCCACCAGGCCGTCCTCCAGGTCGAGCAGATGACGGGCGTCCCCAGAGCCCCGCTCGCGGCGATGCGGGCGGCGGGGGAGCAGGCGCTGGCGGCTCGTTAGGATTTCCCGTACCGAGGAGGCCGGGGCCGCTCCGCAGAGCCTGGCCGCCGTCCGACAGCTGGACCGGAGGGCCGGTTCACCCCCCGGGCGTGGGAGGATCGGGGAAGGCGGGCCAGGGCCGCGCACCCGGTCGCGCCGTCGCAGTGCCCGGGCGCGAGCATGAGGAGCATCGTTGAGCAGGTTGCGTTGGCTGACCGCTGGGGAATCCCACGGACCCGCGCTGGTCGCGACGCTGGAGGGTCTTCCCGCCGGCGTCCCGGTCACCACTGAGCTGGTGGCGGACCACCTGGCGCGGCGACGCCTCGGCTATGGGCGTGGCGCCCGCATGAAGTTCGAGCAGGACGAGGTCACCTTCCTCGGCGGCGTCCGGCACGGGCTCTCCCTCGGTTCCCCGATCGCCGTCATGGTCGGCAACACCGAGTGGCCCAAGTGGGAGAAGGTCATGTCGGCCGACCCGGTCGACCCCTCGGAGCTCAAGGAGACGGGCCGCAACGCGCCCCTGACCCGGCCCCGCCCCGGCCACGCCGACCTCGCCGGCATGCAGAAGTACGGCTTCGACGAGGCCCGGCCGATCCTGGAGCGCGCCAGCGCCCGGGAGACCGCCGCCCGTGTCGCCCTCGGCGCCGTCGCCCGGTCCTTCCTCAAGGAGGCCGCCGGCATCGAGATCGTCTCCCACGTGGTCGAGCTCGCCGCCGCCAAGGCCCCCTACGGCGTCTACCCGACCCCCGCCGACGTCGAGAAGCTCGACGCCGACCCGGTCCGCTGCCTCGACGCCGACGCGTCGAAGGCGATGGTCGCCGAGATCGACCAGGCCCACAAGGACGGCGACACCCTCGGCGGCGTCGTCGAGGTCCTCGCCTACGGCGTGCCCGTCGGCCTCGGCTCGCACGTCCACTGGGACCGCCGTCTCGACGCCCGCCTCGCCGCCGCCCTCATGGGCATCCAGGCCATCAAGGGCGTCGAGGTCGGCGACGGCTTCGACCTCGCCCGCGTGCCCGGCTCCAAGGCCCACGACGAGATCGTGCGCACCGAGGACGGCATCAAGCGCACCTCCGGCCGCTCCGGCGGCACCGAGGGCGGCCTGACCACCGGCGAGCTGCTGCGCGTCCGCGCCGCGATGAAGCCGATCGCGACCGTCCCGCGCGCCCTGGCCACGATCGACGTCGCCACCGGCGAGGCCGCGGCCGCCCACCACCAGCGCTCCGACGTCTGCGCCGTCCCCGCCGCCGGCATCGTCGCCGAGGCCATGGTCGCGCTCGTCCTCGCGGACGCGGTCGTCGAGAAGTTCGGCGGCGACAGCGTCCCCGAGACCCGTCGCAACGTCCGGTCCTACCTCGACAACCTGACGATCCGGTGACCGCCGGACCCCTGGTCGTCCTCGTCGGGCCCATGGGCTCCGGCAAGTCCACGGTGGGCGCGCTCCTGGCCGAACGGCTCGGCGCGCCCTACCGGGACACCGACGCCGACATCGTCGCCGCCGAAGGACGCGAGATCTCCGACATCTTCGTCGAGGACGGCGAGGAGCACTTCCGCGCCCTGGAGCGGGCCGCGGTCGCCGCGGCCGTCGCCGAGCACGAGGGCGTCCTCGCCCTCGGCGGCGGCGCCGTCCTGGACGCCGGGACCCGCGCCCTGCTCGCCGGGCTGCCCGTCGCGTACCTCTCCATGGACGTCGAGGAGGCCGTACGCCGGGTCGGCCTCAACACCGCCCGGCCGCTGCTCGCCGTCAACCCGCGCCGCCAGTGGCGCGAGCTGATGGAGGCGCGCCGCCATCTGTACGAAGAAGTCGCACGCGCCGTCGTCACCACGGACGACCGCACCCCCGAAGAGGTCGCCCAGGCGGTCCTCGACGCACTGGAGTTGAAGGACGTATGACGGACCAGGACCAGGTCACCCGTATCCAGGTCGGCGGTTCCGCGGGCACCGACCCGTACGAGGTACTGGTCGGGCGGCAGCTCCTCGGTGAGCTCCCCGGCCTGATCGGCACCCAGGCCAAGCGGGTCGCCGTGATCCACCCGGAGGCGCTCGCCGACACCGGCGAGGCGCTCCGCGCGGACCTCGCCGAGCAGGGTTACGAGGCGGTCGCCATCCAGGTGCCGAACGCCGAGGAGGCGAAGACCGCCGAGGTCGCCGCCTACTGCTGGAAGGCGCTCGGCCAGACCGGCTTCACCCGCAGCGACGTCGTCGTCGGCGTCGGCGGCGGCGCCACCACCGACCTCGCGGGCTTCGTGGCCGCGACCTGGCTGCGGGGCGTGCGCTGGATCGCCGTGCCGACGACCGTCCTGGCCATGGTCGACGCGGCCGTCGGCGGCAAGACGGGCATCAACACCGCCGAGGGCAAGAACCTCGTCGGCGCCTTCCACCCGCCCGCCGGGGTCCTGTGCGACCTCGCGGCCCTCGACTCGCTGCCGGTCCACGACTACGTCAGCGGGCTCGCGGAGATCATCAAGGCCGGCTTCATCGTCGACCCGGTGATCCTCGACCTCATCGAGGAGGACCCGCAGGCCGCCCGTACCCCCGCCGGTCCGCACACCGCCGAGCTGCTCGTCCGCTCGATCAAGGTCAAGGCCGAGGTCGTCTCCGGCGACCTCAAGGAGTCCGGCCGCCGCGAGATCCTCAACTACGGCCACACCCTCGCCCACGCCATCGAGAAGAACGAGCGCTACAAGTGGCGCCACGGCGCCGCCGTCTCCGTCGGCATGGTCTTCGCCGCCGAGCTCGGCCGCCTCGCCGGGCGGCTCGACGACGCCACCGCCGACCGGCACCGCGCGATCCTGGAGTCCGTGGGCCTGCCGCTCACCTACCGCGGCGACCAGTGGCCGAAGCTCCTGGAGACCATGCGGGTCGACAAGAAGTCCCGCGGCGACCTGCTCCGCTTCATCGTGCTCGACGGGCTCGGCAAGCCGACCGTCCTGGAGGGCCCCGACCCGGCCGTCCTGATCGCGGCGTACGGCGAGGTGTCCGCGTGAGCGGGACGCGTCCGGTTCTGGTGCTCAACGGCCCCAACCTGGGCCGTCTCGGCTCCCGCGAGCCCGACATCTACGGCGCCACCTCCTACAAGGGGCTCGTCGAGTCCTGCCGGACCCTCGGCGCGGAGCTCGGCTTCGACGTCGAGGTGCGGGAGACCAACGACGAGGGCGAGATGATCCGCTGGCTCCACGAGGCCGCGGACGGCTCGATCCCGGTGGTGATCAACCCCGGCGCGTTCACGCACTACTCGTACGGGATGCGGGACGCCGCCGCCCAGCGGACCGCCCCGCTGATCGAGGTGCACATCTCGAACCCGTACGCCCGCGAGGAGTTCCGGCACACCTCGGTCATCGCGGCCGTGGCGACCGGGACGGTCGCCGGGTTCGGGATCGGCTCCTACCGGCTGGCGCTGCGGGCGCTCGCCGAGGAGCTCACCGGCTGAACAGGGCCTGACAAGGTCTGACAGGGGCGGCCGGGCACCAGGAGGCGTCCCCGGCCGTTCCCCCTGCGGGGGCCGGGGACGGTAACGTTTCGCCCGTCCACGGACACACCGGTCCGGGGATCCATCAGGCGCACGAGACGGAGTGGCACCGGATGCAGCACGCAGTGGGGGGTCCGGCGGCCGGCGGCGACCCCGGTGGGCAGCCGGTCGTCCCCCCGCCGGTTCCGCCGGGCGCTCCGTACCCGGGGCCGGCCTCCGGACCCCGGCTCGGTGTGCACCCGACCGTCCAGGCCGGCGCTCCCCGGCCCCCGCACGCCCCGCCGGGCTGGGGCACCCCCGGAGGCGTACCGCAGCGTCCGGCGGCCCCTCACCCCGCCACCCCACCGCATCCGGCCCCCGGGCCGCACCCCGCCGCCCCGCCGCATCCCGGCTCGGGGCCGCATCCGGCCGCCCCGCCGCACCCCGCCTCCGGGCCGCACCCCGCCGCCCCGCCGCGCGCCGATCTCACCGGGCACGTTCCGCTGCCGCCCGTGGGCGCGCCGGCCGTGCCGGGCGCGTCGCCCGTGGAGCACGGTGCCGGGACCGGGACGGCGACCCTCGCCGTGCTGCTCATCGGGCCCGCGGGCGCGGGCAAGACGACCGTCGCCCGGCACTGGGCGCAGCGCCGCCGCGTGCCCACCGCGCACATCAGCCTCGACGACGTCCGCGAATGGGTCTGCTCCGGCTTCGCCGACCCGCAGTCCGGCTGGAACGAGCACTCCGAGGCGCAGTACCGGCTCGCCCGCCGCACCTGCGGCTTCGCCGCGCGCAACTTCCTCGCCAACGGCATCTCCTGCATCGTCGACGACGCCGTCTTCCCCGACCGGCCCGTCGTCGGCCTCGGCGGCTGGAAGCGCCACGTGGGCCCCGGTCTGCTGCCCGTCGTCCTCCTGCCGGGCCTGGAGATCGTCCTGGAGCGCAACGCCGAGCGCAGCGGCAACCGGCGCCTCTCGGACGAGGAGGTCGCCGCCATCCACGGCCGGATGGCCGGCTGGTACGGCTCGGGCCTGCCGATCATCGACAACTCCACGTACGACGTCGAGACCACCGCGCGCGTCCTCGACGACGTCCTCGCCCGCGCGATCGCGAGCCCGCCGACCTGGTGAGCCCGCCCGGACGGCCGTTCTGAACAGGACGGCCCGCCGCCACGCTCGTAGGCTCGGAGCATGTCAGAGGTGTATGCGGACCGCCGTGTACGGCTGCGCGACCGGTGCGCGGCCGCGGGCAGCCCGGCGGCCCTGGTCTCCCGCCCCGCCAACGTCCGCTATCTCGCGGGTGGTTCGCCGCCCGGCGCGGTCCTGCTCGTCGGGCCGGAGCCGGACACCGACGTCCTGCTCTGCCCCGTCGCGCCCGGTGGCGAGCCGGCCGACGGGCGGCTCGACGAGCTGCTCCGGCAGCAGGTCCTGTCCACCGGCGGCGGCGATCCGGCGGTCACCGCCGTCGACCTAGCCCGCCGGGCCGGCGCCGACGCGCTCGCGGTCGAGGAGCACCATCTGACCGTGGCCCGGCACCGGGCCATGGGCTCCGTCGCCCCGGGACTGCGCCTCGCCGACCTCGCCTGCGCCGTGGAGCAGCTCAGGATCGTCAAGGACGAGGACGAGATCGCCTGTCTGCGGATCGCGGCGGAGATCGCCGACCAGGCGCTCGGCGAGCTCCTGGAGTCGATCCTCGTGGGGCGGACCGAGCGTCACCTCGCCCTGGAGCTGGAGCGGCGGCTCGTCGACCACGGCGCCGACGGGGCGGCCTTCCCCACCTCGGTGGGGACCGGCCCGCACTCCGGGCGCCGGGGGCACCGGCCCACCGACCGGCGGGTCGAGGAGGGTGATTTCCTCTCCGTCTGCCTCGGCGCCGACTACCGCGGCTACCGGTGCGAGATCGGCCGGACCTTCGTCATCGGCACCACCCCCGCCGACTGGCAGATCGAGCTGTACGAGCTCGTCTTCGCCGCTCAGCGGGCGGGACGCGAGTCCCTCGCCCCCGGCGCCGACTACCGGGACGTGGACCGGGCGGCCCGCCAGATCCTGGACGCCGCGGGGCACGCGGAGGCCGCCGTGCCCCTCACCGGGCACGGGGTGGGGCTCGAAATCGACGAGGACCCGCAGCTCTCACCCTCGGCCATGGGTAAACTGGACGCTTGTGTGCCGGTCACCGTCGAACCGGGGGTTCACCTCCCGGGACGGGGCGGGGTCCGGATCGATGACACGCTCGTCGTGCGCCAGGAGGCGGACGGCGGACCCGAGCTACTCACCATCACGACCAAGGAGCTGCTCGCGCTGTAAGGCGCGTACGCCTCCCCGGTCCACGTCAGTCCAGGAGATTCCGCAACCGTGGCTTCCACGAACGACCTCAAGAACGGCATGGTGCTCAAGCTCGACGGGGGCCAGCTCTGGTCCGTCGTCGAGTTCCAGCACGTCAAGCCCGGCAAGGGCCCGGCCTTCGTGCGCACCAAGCTCAAGAACGTGCTGTCCGGCAAGGTCGTCGACAAGACCTTCAACGCGGGCGTGAAGGTCGACACGGCCACCATCGACCGCCGCGACATGCAGTTCTCCTACATGGACGGCGACTACTTCGTCTTCATGGACATGGAGACCTACGACCAGCTGCACGTCTCCCGCGCGGCCGTCGGCGACACCGCCAACTTCCTGATCGAGGGCTTCACCGCCTCCGTCGCGCAGCACGAGGGCGAGGTGCTCTACGTCGAGCTCCCCGCCGCCGTCGAGCTGACCATCCAGCACACCGACCCGGGTGTCCAGGGCGACCGCTCCACCGGCGGCACCAAGCCCGCCACCCTGGAGACCGGCCACGAGATCCAGGTCCCGCTCTTCATCACCACCGGTGAGAAGATCAAGGTCGACACCCGCACCAGCGACTACCTCGGCCGGGTGAACAAGTAACCGTGGCCGCTCGGAGCAAGGCGCGCAAGCGCGCCTTCCAGATCCTCTTCGAGGCGGACCAGCGCGGCACCTCCGTGCAGGAGGTCCTCGCGGACCAGGTCCGGCACTCGCGGTCCGACGACCGACAGCCGCCGGTGAGCGACTTCACCATGCAGCTGGTCGAGGGATACGCGTCCTACGTGGCGCGGATCGACGAGCTCATCGCGACCTACGCGGTGGACTGGGACCTCGACCGGATGCCCGTCGCCGACCGGAACATCGTGCGCCTCGGCGCGTACGAGCTGATCTGGGAGGACGGCACGCCCGACGCGGTCGCGATCGACGAGGCGGTGCAGCTCGCCAAGGAGTTCTCCACCGACGAGTCCCCGGCCTTCGTCAACGGTCTGCTGGGGCGCCTCAAGGACCTGAAGCCGCGCCTGCGCCGGGACGCGGACGCCTAGTCCCGTACGGCATGCGAAGGGGCCCGCAGCACTCGGTGCTGCGGGCCCCTTCGCGTACGCCCCGGCGCTCCGGGGAAAAGCGACGGGCCCGTGGACGTCGGATGACGTCCACGGGCCCGGCGGTACGTTTCTGCTGTGCCCTCGCCGAGGGTCAGTTGTCCTCGTGGGCGACCGCGCGGCGCGCGTCCGCGTCCAGGACGCCCCAGCTGATCAGCTGCTCGGTGAGGACCGAGGGGGACTGGTCGTAGATGACGGCGAGGGTGCGCAGGTCGTCCTGACGGATCGACAGCACCTTGCCGTTGTAGTCGCCGCGCTGCGACTGGATCGTCGCCGCGTAGCGCTGGAGCGGGCCGGCCTTCTCCTGCGGCACGTGCGCCAGGCGCTCCAGGTCCAGGACCAGCTTCGGCGGCGGCTCGGCGGCCCCGCCCGGGGTCGTGCCCGGCAGGAGCTCCTGCACCGGCACCCCGTAGAAGTCGGCCAGCTCGGCGAGACGCTGCACGGTCACCGCACGGTCACCGCGCTCGTACGAGCCGACCACGACCGCCTTCCAGCGGCCCTGGGACTTCTCCTCCACCCCGTGGAGGGACAGACCCTGCTGGGTGCGGATGGCGCGGAGTTTGGCCCCGAGCTGCTTTGCGTATTCGCTGGACATAACGCTCCCGGACGCTGTGACGACATGCGGCTGCGCCGCGCGGCTGGTAACTCACTGTGAGGTTACGCAGCGTTACACCCACCCGTCAAGCCGAATGGTCCGTACCGCCCCCTCCCGGGGGACGGCGCCCGGAACGGCGGCAGGGGTGCGCGGGAATCCGCCGCGCACCCCTGGTAGAGTGAACGGCGCAAATCCGACGTCCTTTAAGAGCCGTCCCGTGAGGCGGAGAAGGAGGTCCGTTTCCCATGGACACCCAGCAGCAGTACAGCGATGACGCGCGGCCCGTTCTGGAGGCCCCGGACATCGCGCGGGTCCTGACCCGCATCGCCCACGAGATCGTCGAGCGCGCCAAGGGCGCCGACGACGTGGTCCTCCTCGGCATCCCCACCCGCGGCGTCTTCCTCGCCGGCCGGCTCGCCGAGAAGCTCGAATCGATCACCGGCACCAAGATCCCGGTCGGTTCCCTCGACATCACCATGTACCGGGACGACCTGCGGCTGAAGCCCGCCCGCGCCATCGGCCGCACCGAGATCCCCGGTGACGGCATCGACGGCCGCCTCGTCGTCCTCGTCGACGACGTCCTCTTCTCCGGCCGCACCATCCGCGCCGCCCTCGACGCCCTCGGCGACATCGGCCGCCCGCGCGCCGTCCAGCTCGCCGTCCTCGTCGACCGCGGCCACCGCGAGCTCCCGATCCGCGCCGACTACGTCGGCAAGAACCTCCCCACGTCGCTGCGGGAGACGGTCAAGGTGCTGCTCGCCGAGGAAGACGGTCGCGACACCGTCCTGCTCGGCAGCAAGCCCGCCTCCTCCTAGCCGGACCGGCACCCCCGACGGGTCCGGGGCACAGCCCTGCGCACCCGCATGTCCTCACCCTCCCACCACGGAGCGAAACCCCGATGATGCGTCACCTCATCTCGGCCGCCGACCTCACCCGCGACGACGCCGTCCAGATCCTCGACACCGCCGAGGAGATGGCCCGGGTGGCCGACCGGCCCATCAAGAAGCTGCCGACCCTGCGCGGCCGGACCATCTGCAACCTCTTCTTCGAGGACTCCACCCGGACCCGGATCTCCTTCGAGGCCGCCGAGAAGCGCCTCTCCGCCGACGTGATCAACTTCGCGGCCAAGGGCTCCAGCGTCTCCAAGGGCGAGTCCCTCAAGGACACCGCGCAGACCCTGGAGGCCATGGGCGTCGACGCGGTCGTCATCCGGCACAGCGCCTCCGGCGCCCCGTACCGGCTCGCCACCTCCGGCTGGATCGACGCCCCCGTCATCAACGCCGGCGACGGCACCCACCAGCACCCCACCCAGGCCCTCCTGGACGCCTTCACCATGCGCCGCCGCCTCGTCGGCCGCGACGCCGGCCTCGGCCAGGACCTCGCCGGCAAGCGCATCACCCTCGTGGGCGACGTCCTGCACAGCCGGGTCGCCCGCTCCAACGTCGACCTGCTCCACACCCTCGGCGCCGAGGTCACCCTGGTGGCCCCGCCGACCCTGGTCCCCGTCGGCGTCGAGACCTGGCCCTGCGAGATCTCGTACGACCTCGACAGCGTGCTGCCGAAGTCCGACGCGGTGATGATGCTCCGTGTGCAGCGCGAGCGGATGAACGCCGCCTTCTTCCCGACCGAGCGCGAGTACTCGCGCCGCTACGGGCTCGACGGCGAGCGGATGGCGAAGATGCCCGAGCACGCCATCGTCATGCACCCCGGCCCCATGGTCCGCGGCATGGAGATCACCGCCGAGGTCGCCGACTCCGACCGCTGCACGGTCGTCGAGCAGGTCACCAACGGCGTCTCCGTCCGGATGGCCGTCCTCTACCTGCTTCTGGGCGGCAACGAGTCCGCCGTCAGCCACACCCGCACCGAGGAGAACAAGTAACCATGAGCAAGATCCTTATCCGCGGTGCCAAGGTTCTCGGCGGCGACGTCCAGGACGTCCTGATCGACGGCGAGACCATCGCCGAGGTCGGCACCGGCCTGTCCGCCGAGGGCGCGACCGTGGTCGAGGCCGACGGCCAGATCCTGCTGCCCGGCCTCGTCGACCTCCACACCCACCTGCGCGAGCCCGGCCGCGAGGACTCCGAGACCGTCCTCACCGGCACCCGCGCCGCCGCCTCCGGCGGCTACACCGCCGTCTTCGCCATGGCCAACACCCACCCGGTCGCCGACACCGCCGGTGTCGTCGAGCAGGTCTACCGCCTCGGCCAGGAGGCCGGCTACTGCGACGTGCAGCCCATCGGCGCCGTCACCGTCGGCCTGGAGGGCAAGAAGCTCGCCGAGCTCGGCGCCATGCACGACTCCGCCGCCGGCGTCACCGTCTTCTCCGACGACGGCAAGTGCGTCGACGACGCCGTGATCATGCGCCGCGCCCTGGAGTACGTGAAGGCCTTCGGCGGCGTCGTCGCCCAGCACGCCCAGGAGCCCCGCCTCACCGAGGGCGCCCAGATGAACGAGGGCGTCGTCTCCGCCGAGCTCGGCCTCGGCGGCTGGCCCGCCGTCGCCGAGGAGTCGATCATCGCCCGCGACGTCCTCCTCGCCGAGCACGTCGGCTCCCGCGTCCACATCTGCCACCTCTCCACCGCCGGCTCCGTCGAGATCGTCCGCTGGGCCAAGTCCCGCGGCATCGACGTCACCGCCGAGGTCACCCCGCACCACCTCCTCCTCACGGACGAGCTGGTCCGCTCGTACAACCCGGTCTACAAGGTCAACCCGCCGCTGCGCACCGAGAAGGACGTCCTCGCCCTGCGCGAGGCGCTGGCCGACGGCACGATCGACATCGTCGCCACCGACCACGCCCCGCACCCGCACGAGGACAAGGACTGCGAGTGGGCCGCCGCCGCCATGGGCATGGTCGGCCTGGAGACCGCCCTCTCCGTCGTCCAGCAGACGATGGTCGAGACCGGCCTCCTCGACTGGGCCGGCGTCGCCGACCGGATGTCCTTCGCGCCCGCCCGCATCGGACGGGCCAAGGGCCACGGCCGCCCCGTCTCGGCTGGTGAGCCCGCGAACCTGACGCTGGTCGATCCGGCTTACCGTGGTGTCGTGGACCCCGCGGACTTCGCCTCCCGCAGCCGCAACACCCCCTACGAGGGCCGTGAGCTGCCGGGACGCGTCACCCACACCTTCCTGCGGGGCCGGGCAACGGTCGTGGACGGGAAGCTGGCGTGACACCACTCATCGCAATCGCCGCAGAGGCAGCCGAGCAGAAGTCGGCGGAGGTGACCGACTGGGCCGGGCGGCTCGGCTGGGTCGCCGGACTGCTGCTCTTCGTCGTCCTCGTGTACTGGCTCATGCGCCAGGGCTGGAAGTGGCGGGGCAGCCTCCAGTCGGACCTGCCCGAGCTCCCCACCGTGCCGGACCGGGCCGGTGACGCGAAACTGACTCTCAGCGGGCGCTACCACGGGTCCACGACCGCCGGGCAGTGGCTCGACCGGATCGTCGCCCACGGCCTCGGCACCCGCAGCCGTGCCGAGCTCACGCTCACCGACGCCGGGATCGAGGTCGTACGCCCCGGGGCGAACGACTTCTTCGTGCCGGCCGCCGCCCTGCGCGGGGCCCGTCTCGACAAGGGCATCGCCGGCAAGGTCCTCACCGAGGGCGGGCTCCTGATCGTCACCTGGGAGCACGGCGGCGAGCAGCTCGACTCCGGCTTCCGCTCCGACCGGGCCGCCGAGCACACGGCCTGGGTCGAAGCCATCAATTCCATGATCAATACGACGGAAGGCATCGTACGATGACGACCTCCACCAGGGGAGCCGCCAAGACTCCCGCCGTACTCGTCCTGGAGGACGGCCGCATCTTCCGCGGCCGCGCCTACGGGGCCGTGGGGGAGACCTTCGGCGAGGCGGTCTTCTCCACCGGCATGACCGGCTACCAGGAGACCCTCACCGACCCGTCGTACCACCGCCAGGTCGTCGTGATGACCGCCCCGCACGTGGGCAACACCGGCGTCAACGACGAGGACCCCGAGTCCGGCCGCATCTGGGTCTCCGGCTACGTGGTCCGCGACCCCGCCCGCGTCTCCTCCAACTGGCGCTCCCAGCGCTCCCTGGAGGACGAGCTGCGCAGCCAGGGCGTCGTCGGCATCTCCGGCATCGACACCCGCGCCCTCACCCGCCACCTGCGCGAGAGCGGCGCCATGCGCGTCGGCATCTTCTCCGGCAACGCGCTGCCCGACGAGGGCACCATGCTCGCCGAGGTCCGCCAGGCCCCCGAGATGACCGGCGCCGACCTCTCCGCAGAGGTCGCCACCAAGGAGGCGTACGTCGTCCCCGCGATCGGCGAGAAGCGCTTCACCGTCGCCGCCGTCGACCTCGGCATCAAGGGCATGACCCCGCACCGGATGGCCGAGCGCGGCATCGAGGTCCACGTCCTCCCCGCCACCGCCACCGTCGAGGACGTCTACGCCGTCAACCCCGACGGCGTGTTCTTCTCCAACGGCCCGGGCGACCCGGCCACCGCCGACCACCCGGTCGCCGTCATGCAGGCCGTCCTGGAGCGCAGGACGCCGCTCTTCGGCATCTGCTTCGGCAACCAGATCCTCGGCCGCGCCCTCGGCTTCGGCACCTACAAGCTGAAGTACGGCCACCGGGGCATCAACCAGCCCGTCCAGGACCGCACCACCGGCAAGGTCGAGGTCACCGCGCACAACCACGGCTTCGCCGTCGACGCGCCCCTCGACAAGGTCTCCGACACCCCCTACGGGCGTGCCGAGGTCTCCCACGTCTGCCTGAACGACCAGGTCGTCGAAGGACTCCAGCTGCTCGACCAGCCGGCCTTCTCCGTCCAGTACCACCCCGAGGCGGCCGCGGGCCCGCACGACGCCGCGTACCTCTTCGACCGCTTCGTGACCCTCATGGAGGCCGAGCGTGCCTAAGCGCACCGACATCCAGTCCGTCCTGGTCATCGGCTCCGGCCCGATCGTCATCGGACAGGCCGCCGAGTTCGACTACTCCGGCACCCAGGCCTGCCGCATCCTCAAGGCCGAGGGCCTGCGGGTGATCCTGGTCAACTCCAACCCGGCCACGATCATGACCGACCCGGAGATCGCCGACGCCACCTACGTCGAGCCGATCACCCCCGAGTTCGTCGAGAAGATCATCGCCAAGGAGCGCCCCGACGCCCTCCTGCCCACCCTCGGCGGCCAGACCGCGCTCAACACCGCGATCTCCATGCACGAGCAGGGCGTCCTGGAGAAGTACGGCGTCGAGCTCATCGGCGCCAACGTCGAGGCCATCCACAAGGGCGAGGACCGCGACCTCTTCAAGGGCGTCGTCGAGGCCGTCAAGGCCAAGATCGGATACGGCGAGTCCGCCCGCTCGGTCATCTGCCACTCCATGGACGACGTCCTCAAGGGCGTCGAGGAGCTCGGCGGCTACCCCGTCGTCGTCCGCCCCTCCTTCACCATGGGCGGCGCCGGCTCCGGCTTCGCCCACGACGAGGAGGAGCTGCGCCGCATCGCCGGCCAGGGCCTCACGCTCTCCCCGACCACCGAGGTGCTCCTGGAGGAGTCCATCCTCGGCTGGAAGGAGTACGAGCTGGAGCTCATGCGCGACAAGAACGACAACGTCGTGGTCGTCTGCTCCATCGAGAACTTCGACCCGATGGGCGTCCACACCGGTGACTCGATCACCGTCGCCCCGGCGATGACCCTCACCGACCGCGAGTACCAGCGCCTGCGCGACATCGGCATCGCGATCATCCGCGAGGTCGGCGTCGACACCGGCGGCTGCAACATCCAGTTCGCCGTCAACCCCGACGACGGCCGGATCATCGTCATCGAGATGAACCCGCGCGTCTCCCGCTCCTCGGCGCTCGCCTCCAAGGCGACCGGCTTCCCGATCGCCAAGATCGCGGCCCGTCTCGCCGTCGGCTACACGCTGGACGAGATCCCGAACGACATCACGGAGAAGACCCCGGCGTCCTTCGAGCCCACGCTCGACTACGTCGTCGTCAAGGCCCCGCGCTTCGCCTTCGAGAAGTTCCCCTCCGCCGACTCCACGCTGACCACGACCATGAAGTCGGTCGGCGAGGCCATGGCGATCGGCCGCAACTTCACCGAGGCGCTCCAGAAGGCCCTGCGCTCCCTGGAGAAGAAGGGCTCGCAGTTCACCTTCGTCGGCGAGCCCGGCGACAAGGCCGAGCTGCTCCGCGAGTCGGTCCGCCCGACCGACGGCCGCATCAACACGGTCATGCAGGCCATCCGCGCCGGCGCCACCCCGCAGGAGGTCTTCGACGCCACGAAGATCGACCCCTGGTTCGTCGACCAGCTCTTCCTGATCAAGGAGATCGCCGACGAGCTGGCCGCCGCCGAGAAGCTCGACCCCGAGCTGCTCGCCGAGGCCAAGCGCCACGGCTTCTCCGACGCCCAGATCGCCGAGATCCGCGGCCTGCGCGAGGACGTCGTCCGCGAGGTCCGGCACGCCCTCGGCGTCCGCCCGGTCTACAAGACGGTCGACACCTGCGCCGCCGAGTTCGCCGCCAAGACCCCGTACTTCTACTCGTCCTACGACGAGGAGACCGAGGTCGCCCCGCGCGAGAAGCCCGCCGTGATCATCCTGGGCTCCGGCCCGAACCGCATCGGCCAGGGCATCGAGTTCGACTACTCCTGCGTCCACGCCTCCTTCGCCCTGAGCGAGGCCGGCTACGAGACCGTGATGGTCAACTGCAACCCGGAGACCGTCTCGACGGACTACGACACCTCCGACCGCCTGTACTTCGAGCCGCTGACGCTCGAGGACGTGCTGGAGATCGTCCACGCCGAGACCCTCGCCGGCCCCGTCGCCGGTGTCGTCGTCCAGCTCGGCGGCCAGACCCCGCTGGGCCTGTCGCAGGCGCTCAAGGACAACGGCGTGCCGGTCGTCGGCACCTCCCCGGAGGCCATCCACGCCGCCGAGGACCGCGGCGCCTTCGGCCGCGTCCTCGCCGAGGCGGGCCTCCCGGCCCCCAAGCACGGCACCGCGACCACCTTCGCCGGCGCCAAGGCCATCGCCGACGAGATCGGCTACCCCGTCCTCGTACGCCCCTCGTACGTGCTCGGCGGCCGCGGCATGGAGATCGTGTACGACGAGGCCCGCCTGGAGTCGTACATCGCCGAGTCCACCGAGATCAGCCCCACCCGGCCGGTCCTGGTCGACCGCTTCCTCGACGACGCCATCGAGATCGACGTCGACGCGCTCTACGACGGCGAGGAGCTCTACCTCGGCGGCGTCATGGAGCACATCGAGGAGGCCGGCATCCACTCCGGCGACTCGGCCTGCGCCCTGCCCCCGATCACCCTCGGCGGCTACGACATCAAGCGCCTGCGCGCCTCCACCGAGGCCATCGCCAAGGGCGTCGGCGTCCGCGGCCTGATCAACATCCAGTTCGCCATGGCCGGTGACATCCTCTACGTCCTGGAGGCCAACCCGCGCGCCTCCCGCACGGTCCCCTTCACCTCGAAGGCGACCGCCGTGCCGCTCGCGAAGGCCGCCGCCCGCATCTCGCTCGGCGCCACCATCGCCGAGCTGCGCGCCGAGGGCCTGCTGCCGAAGAACGGCGACGGCGGCACCCTGCCGCTCGACGCGCCGATCTCCGTCAAGGAGGCCGTGATGCCGTGGTCGCGCTTCCGCGACGTGCACGGCCGCGGCGTCGACACCGTCCTCGGCCCGGAGATGCGCTCCACCGGTGAGGTCATGGGCATCGACGCGGTCTTCGGCACGGCCTACGCCAAGTCGCAGGCCGGCGCCTACGGCCCGCTGCCCACCAAGGGCCGCGCGTTCATCTCGGTCGCCAACCGCGACAAGCGCTCGATGATCTTCCCGGCCCGCGAGCTCGTCGCCCACGGCTTCGAGCTGCTCGCCACCTCCGGCACCGCCGAGGTCCTCAAGCGCAACGGCATCAACGCCACGGTCGTCCGCAAGCTCAGCGAGGGCGAGGGCCCGAACGGCGAGAAGACCATCGTCCAGCTCATCCACGACGGCCAGGTCGACCTGATCGTCAACACCCCGTACGGCACCGGCGGCCGCCTCGACGGCTACGAGATCCGTACGGCCGCGGTGGCGCGCAGCGTCCCGTGCCTCACCACGGTCCAGGCGCTCGCCGCGGCCGTCCAGGGCATCGACGCGCTGAACCACGGCGGCGTGGGCGTCCGCTCGCTCCAGGAGCACGCGGAGCACCTGACCGCGGCCCGCGACTAAGAGCCCGTACGAGGAGGGGGACACCGGCAGGACTGCGGTGTCCCCCTCGTCATGAGCACATCTGGACGACAGACACATGTACAAGTTCTTCTTCAACCTGGTCTTCAAGCGCATGGACCCCGAGCAGGCCCACTACATGGCCTTCCGCTGGATCCGGCTCGCCGCCCGCGTCCCGGTCCTGCGCACCTTCGTCGCCGCCGTCCTCGCGCCCCGCCACAAGGAGCTGCGCACCGAGGCCCTCGGCCTGCGGATGCACGGCCCCTTCGGGCTCGCCGCCGGCTTCGACAAGAACGCCGTCGCCATCGACGGCATGTCGATGCTCGGCTTCGACCACGTCGAGATCGGCACCGTCACCGGCGAGGCCCAGCCCGGCAACCCCAAGAAGCGCCTCTTCCGGCTCGTCCCGGACCGTGCCCTGATCAACCGCATGGGCTTCAACAACGAGGGCTCCGCCGCCGTCGCCGAGCGCCTCGCCACCCGTAACCCGGTCTTCAAGACCGTCGTCGGCGTCAACATCGGCAAGACCAAGGTCGTCCCCGAGGCCGAGGCCGCCGCCGACTACGTGAAGTCCACCGAGCGCCTCGCCGCGCACGCCGACTACCTCGTCGTCAACGTCTCCTCCCCGAACACCCCCGGCCTGCGCAACCTCCAGGCCACCGAGTCCCTGCGCCCGCTGCTCACCGCGGTCCGCGAGGCGGCCGACCGCACGGTCACCGGCCGCCGGGTCCCCCTCCTGGTCAAGATCGCCCCCGACCTGGCCGACGAGGACGTCGACGCGGTCGCCGACCTCGCCCTGGAGCTCGGCCTCGACGGCATCATCGCCACCAACACCACCATCGCGCGCGAGGGCCTCGGCCTGAAGTCCGACCCCGCGCTGATCAAGGAGACCGGCGGCCTGTCCGGCGCGCCCGTCAAGGAGCGCTCCCTCGCCGTCCTGCGCCGCCTCCACGCGCGCGTGGGCGACCGCCTGGTCCTCGTCGGCGTCGGCGGCATCGAGAACGCCGAGGACGCCTGGCAGCGCATCCTCGCCGGCGCCACCCTGATCCAGGGCTACAGCGCCTTCATCTACGAGGGCCCCTTCTACGCCCGCGCGATCCACAAGGGCCTCGCCGCGCGCCTCGCGGCCTCCCCGTACGCCACCCTCGCCGAGGCCGTCGGCGCCGACAACCGAAAGGCCGCCCAGTGACTCTCTCCTTCGGCACCCGCCTGCGCTCCGCCATGGACGAGCGCGGCCCCCTCTGCGTCGGCATCGACCCGCACGCGGCCCTGCTCGACTCCTGGGGCCTGACCGACGACATCGCCGGTCTCGAGCGCTTCACCTTCACCGTCGTCGAGGCCCTCGCCGAGACCGTGGCCGTCTTCAAGCCGCAGTCCGCCTTCTTCGAGCGCTTCGGCTCGCGCGGCATCGCCGTCCTGGAGCGCGCCACCGCCGACCTGCGCGCGGCGGGCGGCCTGGTCGTCATGGACGCCAAGCGCGGCGACATCGGCTCCACCATGGCCGCGTACGCGGAGACCTTCCTGCGCAAGGACTCCCCGCTCTTCTCCGACGCGCTGACGGTCTCCCCGTACCTCGGCTACGGCGCCCTCAAGCCGGCCGTCGACCTGGCCCGGGAGTCCGGCGCCGGCCTCTTCGTGCTGGCCCTCACCTCCAACCCGGAGGGCGCGGAGGTCCAGCGCGCGGTCCGCGAGGACGGCCGGACCATCGGCGCGACCATGCTCGCCCACCTCGCCGAGGAGAACGCGGGGGAGACCCCGATGGGCTCCTTCGGCGCGGTCGTCGGCGCCACCCTCGGCGACCTGTCCTCCTTCGACCTCGACATCAACGGGCCGCTCCTCGCCCCCGGCATCGGCGCCCAGGGCGCGACCCCCGCCGACCTCCCCGCCGTCTTCGGCGCGGCGGTCCGCAACGTCGTCCCGAACGTCAGCCGCGGGGTCCTCAGGAACGGCCCGGACGTGGCCGCCCTGCGGGACTCGGCGCACCGCTACGCGGACGAGATCCGCGCGGCCGTCGCCGGCTGACCGGGCTCCCGGACAATCCGCAGGTCGGAGCGGACGGGGTGCCCGGTGGTGAGCCGTCTCACTCCTTGACGAAAACTTGGCTCAAAACCGGGTCGATATGCCGGAAAAGTCCTGGTCGGTCGATGCTGACCAGGACTTTTCCTCTGTTCTCGCTGACTGGAGCGGCCTCGGCCGCTAGTCTCCGGAGCAGAGCAGGCGTTCAACGACCACACCGTTGATCGTTGCTCCACTGGTGTGGGGCGTCCAGGTTCCTCACCGGTCCGTATCCGACAGATCGACATCCGAGGTGACGTAGGCGTGGCTCTTCCGCCCCTTACCCCTGAACAGCGCGCAGCCGCGCTCGAAAAGGCCGCCGCGGCTCGCCGGGAGCGGGCCGAGGTCAAGAATCGACTCAAGCACTCCGGTGCCTCCCTGCACGAGGTCATCAAGACCGGCCAGGAGAACGACGTCATCGGCAAGATGAAGGTCTCCGCGCTGCTCGAGTCCCTGCCGGGCGTCGGCAAGGTCCGCGCCAAGCAGATCATGGAGCGCCTCGGCATCTCCGAGAGCCGCCGCGTCCGTGGTCTCGGCTCCAACCAGATCGCCTCCCTGGAGCGCGAGTTCGGCAGCACCGGCGCCTGATCGGGTGACCGGTCGGGCTTCCCGGCCCGGGGCACGCGTCCCGGGCACACCGGTGAAGCTGGAATAATCGCTGCATGGCAGCAGAGGCACGTCCGCGACTGACCGTGCTCTCCGGCCCCTCAGGGGTCGGCAAGAGCACGGTCGTCGCTCATATGCGCAAGGTCCACCCCGAGGTCTGGCTCTCGGTGTCGGCGACGACCCGCAAGCCCCGCCCCGGCGAGAAGCACGGCGTCCACTACTTCTTCGTCACGGACGACGAGTTCGACAAGCTGATCGCCAACGGTGAGCTCCTCGAATGGGCCGAGTTCGCGGGCAACCGCTACGGCACCCCGCGCGGCGCCGTCCTGGAGCGTCTGGACTCCGGTGAACCCGTGCTCCTGGAGATCGACCTCCAGGGTGCCCGGCAGGTGAAGGACTCCATGCCGGAGTCCCAGCTGGTCTTCCTGGCCCCGCCGAGCTGGGACGAGCTGGTCCGCCGGCTCACCGGCCGCGGCACCGAGTCGCCCGAGGTCATCGAGCGCCGGCTGCAGGCCGCGAAGGTCGAGCTGGCCGCCGAATCGGAGTTCGACACCACGCTCGTCAACACCTCCGTCGAGGACGTCGCACGCGAGCTGCTAACGTTGATGCACGTTGTCTGATCTTTTTTCCATCTTCGGAAGGTAGAGCGTGTCCTCTTCCATCACCGCGCCCGAGGGCATCATCAACCCGCCGATCGACGAGCTGCTCGAGGCCACGGACTCGAAGTACAGCCTCGTGATCTACGCGGCCAAGCGCGCGCGTCAGATCAACGCGTACTACTCCCAGCTCGGCGAGGGCCTGCTGGAGTACGTGGGTCCGCTCGTCGACACCCACGTCCACGAGAAGCCGCTCTCGATCGCCCTGCGCGAGATCAACGCGGGTCTGCTGACGTCCGAGGCCATCGAGGGCCCCGCGCAGTAAGCATGCAGCGCTTGTAAGTAATGCTCGTCACCACAGGCCCGGCGGAACATCCGCCGGGCCTGTGGTGTCTCATGGAGTCGTACGCAGCCGAGTGCGGGGAGTCGTGGAAGTCGTGTCCAAGCCGAAGGTCGTCCTGGGCGTCAGCGGCGGCATCGCCGCCTACAAGGCGTGCGAGCTGCTCCGCCGGCTCACCGAGTCGGGCCACGACGTGCGCGTCGTCCCCACCGACTCCGCCCTCCACTTCGTCGGCGCCGCGACCTGGTCCGCGCTCTCCGGGAACCCCGTCTCCACCGAGGTGTGGGAGTCCGTCCACGAGGTCCCGCACGTGCGGATCGGCCAGGCCGCCGACCTCGTCGTCGTCGCGCCCGCCACCGCCGACATGCTCGCCAAGGCCGCCCACGGCCTCGCCGACGACCTGCTCACCAACACCCTGCTCACCGCGCGCTGTCCGGTCGTCTTCGCCCCCGCCATGCACACCGAGATGTGGGAGCACCCGGCGACCCAGGAGAACGTGGCCACCCTGCGCCGCCGCGGCGCCGTCGTCATCGAGCCCGCCGTGGGCCGCCTCACCGGCGTCGACACCGGCAAGGGCCGGCTGCCCGACCCGGCGGAGATCTTCGAGGTCTGCCGCAGGATCCTCGCGCGCGGCGTCACCGCCCCCGACCTCGCCGGCCGGCACGTCGTCGTCAGCGCGGGCGGCACCCGCGAGCCCCTCGACCCCGTCCGCTACCTCGGCAACCGCTCCTCCGGCAAGCAGGGCTACGCCCTCGCGAAGGCCGCCGCCGCCCGCGGCGCCCGGGTCACCCTCGTCGAGGCGAACACCGGCATCGCCGACCCGGCCGGGGTCGACGTCGTCCACGTCGGCACCGCCGTCCAGCTCCGCGAGGCCGTCCTGAAGGCCGCCGCCGACGCCGACGCGGTCGTGATGGCCGCCGCCGTCGCCGACTTCCGCCCGGCCGTCTACGCCCCCGGCAAGATCAAGAAGAAGGACGACGGGGGCGCGCCGACGATCGAGCTCGTCCGCAACCCCGACATCCTCGCCGAGCTGGCCGCCGACCGCGCCCTGCCCGGCCAGGTGGTCGTCGGTTTCGCCGCCGAGACCGACGACGTCCTCGCCAACGGCCGCGCGAAGCTCGCCCGCAAGGGCTGCGACCTCCTCGTCGTCAACGAGGTGGGGGAGCGCAAGACCTTCGGCTCCGAGGAGAACGAGGCCGTCGTCCTCGCCGCGGACGGCGCCGAGACCCCCGTGCCGTACGGGCCGAAGGAAGCGCTCGCCGAGACGGTCTGGGACCTGGTCCTGCCCCGGCTGCGCCCCGCGACCTGACGCATCCCGCCCGCTCCGGCGGCGGCCCTCCGGTGGCGCGATCCCGCTCCGCCGGAGGTGCGAAACACCACCCCAGGAGTGATTTGCGCCCCACTCCGACGGGCACATCTGCCTTGCCGCAGGCCGGTTCCGCCCGGTCGCCGGTATTCGCCAGGCGAGACACCTGGTCCATTGTCCGACCACGACCGATAGACTGTTCGTGGAACGTCGCGGGGCGCAGCCCCCTGCCGGTCCGCGTCACGAGTAGCCAGCAGCCGCTGCAACCCCAGGGAGCGTTGTGTCCCGTCGTCTGTTCACCTCGGAGTCCGTCACCGAGGGCCACCCCGACAAGATCGCTGACCAGATCAGCGACACCATTCTCGACGCCCTGCTGCGCGAGGACCCCACCTCGCGCGTCGCCGTCGAGACGCTGATCACCACCGGCCTGGTGCACGTCGCCGGTGAGGTGACCACCAAGGCGTGGGCGGACATCCCGACCCTCGTCCGGAACAAGATCCTCGAGATCGGTTACGACTCCTCGAAGAAGGGCTTCGACGGCGCCTCCTGCGGCGTGTCGGTGTCCATCGGGTCGCAGTCCCCGGACATCGCCCAGGGTGTCGACACCGCGTACGAGAAGCGCGTCGAGGGCGACGAGGACGAGCTGGACAAGCAGGGCGCCGGCGACCAGGGCCTGATGTTCGGCTACGCCTCGGACGAGACGCCCGAGCTGATGCCGCTGCCGATCCACCTGGCGCACCGGCTCTC
>NZ_JBIRQU010000007.1:0-510072 GCF_044333355.1 Streptomyces sp. NPDC021012 | reverse complement strand
GTGCGGGTTCAGGCTCGTAAGCCTCTGGCGCCGGCAGGGCGCGGGTCCGTTGTGCCCACCCGTTCCGCCCCAGCGGAACGATTGCCCACAACGGGGGGGCGGCGGCGGGACGCATAAGCTGGAGCGATGGCTGTCACACCCGGCCCCCAGTCCGTCGACCGGGCCCTCGCCGTTCTCGACGTCGTCGCCGACGCGGACCGACCCGTCGGGGCGAAGGCGCTGGCGAGGAGGCTCGGCTGTGCGCTCTCGACCGTGTATCACGTGACCGGGCCCCTGCTGGCCCGCGGCTATCTGGTCCGTACCGCCGAGGGGTACGCGCCCGGACCCCGCGTCCCGGCCCTGCACCGCTCCCACCAGCGGCACCACGGGCTCGGTGCGGGAACCGGCGAGCTCCTCGGGCGGCTGCGGCGGGCCACGGGGGCGGAGGCGTACCACACCGCGTACCGCGACGGCCTGATCACCGTCGTCGACACCACGGCCCCCGTCACCGACACCGGCCACCCCTTCACCCCGGGTCCCGAGGTCCGCGCCCACGCGACCGCCCACGGCAAGGCTCTGCTCGCCGCGCTGCCGCGCCCGCTGCGCCGCCGGTACCTGGCGGAGCACGGTATGGCCCGCTTCACCGAGCGGACCATCACCAGCGCCGAACGCTTCGAGGCCGAGGTGGACCGGGTGCGCGGCCAGGGCTTCGCCGTCTCGGTGGGGGAGGCCGACCTCGCGTACACCTGTCTCGCCGTCGCCCTGCCCGAGCGCGGCGACGGCATCGTGCACGCCCTGTCCGTCTCCCTGCCCACCGCCGACTTCGCCCGGCGCCAGGGCGAGATCCGAGCCGCGCTGACCCGCGCGGCACCGGAGTTCCCGGCGGTGCCGTGACGGCGTACGGGGGACCGGGGCCCACCCCCCTTTCCGGCCCTGCCGGAATCCCGAACCGTCCCGTTCGACCCGTCGCCCCCCGCCACCCCAAGGTGGACGCATGATCTTCATCGCCGTCCGCTTCACCGTCCGTCCCGACCAGGCCGACCGCTGGCTCGACCTGGTCGACGAGTTCACCCGTGCCACCCGCGCGGAGTCCGGGAACCTGTTCTTCGACTGGTCCCGGAGCGTCGACGACCCGAACGTCTTCGTTCTTCTGGAGGCCTTCGCCGACGCCGAGGCGGGTGCCGTCCACGTCGCCTCTCCGCACTTCGCGGCCGGCCTGGAGGCCATGGCCGGGGCCATCGCCGCCACTCCCGAGATCATCAACGTCGAGGTCCCGCAGCAGGGCTGGGGTGCCATGGCCGAGCTCGCTCCGACCGGCGTCTGAGAGAGCCTGTCACGGGCCCCGGGGCCGCCCCGCCACGACTGGTAGGTTCGCCTGCACACGCAGGCGGGGCGGCGCGCCCGAGGGGAGATGCGGCACATGGCGGTGAGCGGACGGCAGAACGGCAGGCCCACCCTTGAGGAGGTCGCGGCCCTGGCGGGAGTCGGCCGCGGCACGGTCTCCCGGGTGATCAACGGCTCTCCGAAGGTGAGCGAGCAGGCCAAGGCCGCCGTCGAACGGGCCGTCGCGGAACTCGGCTACGTACCCAACCGGGCCGCCCGCGCCCTCGCCGGCAGTCGCACCGACGCCGTGGCCCTGGTGATCCCGGAGACCGAGGCGCGCCTCTTCGCGGAGCCGTACTTCCTCGACATCATCCGCGGCGTCAGCGCCGAACTCGCCGACGCCGACAAGCAGTTGCTGCTCACCCTCATCCGCAGCGAGCAGGAGCGGCAGCGTTTCGAGCAGTACCTCGCCGCCCAGCGCGTCGACGGCGTCCTCCTCGTCTCCGTGCACGGCGACGACCCGCTGCCCGACCAGGTCCGCGCCCTCGGCCTGCCCGCCGTCCTCAACGGCCGCCGCACCGAGGCCGAGCGCGTCGCCTTCGTCGACTCCGACAACACCGGCGCCGGGCGGGCGGCCGTCGCCCACCTCGCGGCGCGCGGCCGGAGCCGCATCGCCACCGTCACCGGCCCCCTCGACATGTACGTGGCCCGCTGCCGCCTCGACGGATACCGCCAGGGCCTCGCGGAGGCCGGGCTCGCCCCCGACGAGGCGCTCGTCGCCCACGGAGACTTCACCGAGGAGGGCGGCCGGCGCGCCATGCGGGAGCTCCTGGACCGCAGGCCCGGCCTGGACGCCGTCTTCGCCGCCTCGGACGTGATGGCGGCCGGCGCGCGGAGCGTCCTGCGGGAGGCCGGCCGCCGGGTCCCCGAGGACGTGGCCCTCGTCGGCGTCGACGACTCCGCCGTCGCCCGGCACATGGACCCGCCGCTGACGAGCGTGCGCCAGCCCATCGAGGAGATGGGCCGCACCATGGCCCGCCTGCTCCTCCAGGAGATCGCCTCGCCCGGCGGCCCTGACGAGCGGTCCCGCCGGATCCTGCCCACCGAACTCGTGGTCCGCGCCTCCTCCTGACGGCCCGCCGTCCCGGCCGGCCCGGACCCCGCCCGGCCGAGATGCAGCCGTCCCGGGCGCCCCGGAGAATGGACCCGTACGGGGTCCGTACCCGCGACCAGGGCGCTTCCGACGGCGTCCGACCCGGCATAGGGGGCGGTCGACGATGCCGCTGCGCCAGCTCGACCGGCCGCCCGTCGCGCCCGGGACACTGCGCCGCTGGACCCTCGTGTACCTCGTGACCGTGACCCTGCTGACCGTCGCGTACCTGAACATCCCCTCCCGCCACACCACCCTGTGGGCGCTCATCGGGCTCAGCGGCGTCGCCGCCATCCTCGTGGGCGTCCGGCTGCACCGGCCCGCCAAGCGCTGGCCCTGGCTGGTGCTCGCCGCGGCCAACCTCACCTTCGTGAGCGGCGACACCGCCTACAACGCCCTGGAGTCCTTCTTCGGCGAGACCAGACCCTTCCCGTCCGTCGCCGACGCCCTGTACCTGGCCACCTACCCGCTGTTCGCCGTCGGCCTCTTCGGGTTCATCCGCTACCGGGTGGTCGGCCGCGACCTCGGCGTCCTCCTCGACGCGCTGATCCTCACCTCCGGCCTCGCGCTGCTCGGCTGGGTCAACCTGATCACCCCGCTCGCCAGGAGCGAGGGCATGAGCTGGACCGAGAAGGCCATCTCCATGGCCTATCCCCTCGGCGACGTCCTGATGCTCGCGATGCTCGCCCGGCTGCTCGTGCCCGGCGGCCTGCGCTCCCGGTCCGTCCAGCTCCTCGCCCTGGGCACCTGCGGCATCCTGACCTCCGACGTCGTCTACGGCATCCTCCAGCTCAAGGGCACCTGGATGGTCGGCACCCCCTGGGACCTGGGCTGGGTCGTCTTCTTCACCGCCTGGGGCCTCGCGGCCCTCCACCCCTCCATGACCGGCCTCACCGAACCGGTCCCCGAACCGGCCTCCGGCACCGCCGAGCGCCGGCTCGCGCTGCTCGCCGGCGCCTCCCTCGTCGCCCCCGCCCTGCTGCTCATCCAGTCGCTGCGGCACGACCAGAACAAGGACATCGCCGTCATCGCGATCTTCTCGGCGCTCATGTTCCTCCTGGTCCTCGCCCGGCTCTGGGGCATGATGAACGACCACGGCAAGGCCGAGGCGCGCGAGCGCAGCCTCCGGGTCGCCGCCGCCTCCCTCGTCGCCGCCCTCAGCCCCCGCGAGGTCGCCGGCGCGGTCGAGACGGCCTCGGCCACCCTCTTCGGCGCGGGCACCGCCCACCACGTCCTCCTCCTCACCCGGGACCGCCGGGGCGGCCTCAACGCCGTGGCCACCCCGGAGCACCCCTGGAGCGTCCGTACCGACGAACTGGTCGGGCCGCCCGGCACGGCCTGGCCCGAGCACGTCGCCGACGGCACCCGGATGCTCCCCGTGACCCGGCTCGCCCCCGCCCTCGCCGCCGAGGTCACGCCCGCGACCCACGTCCTGCTCTGCCCCCTGGAGCTCCAGACCCCGGCGGGACGCGAACCGCTGCTCGGCGTGCTGCTCCTCGCGGGCCCCGAGAAGAAGCTCGCGGAGATCATGGGATCGGCCCAGTCCCTGGCCTCCCAGGCGGCCCTGGCCCTCGAACGCTTCGGGCTGAGCGAGGAGGTCAACCGCCGCACCAGCGAGGCCTACTTCCGCACCCTCGTGCACAACACCTCGGACGTCATCCTGATCGTCGACGACGACGACACCGTCCGGTACGCCAGCCCCTCCGCCGAGTCCATGTTCGGCCGCCCCCTGCTCCCCGGCACCCCGCTCACCGAGGTCCTCGCCCCCGCCGACACGGCGGGCGCCCTGCGCGTCCTCGCCGACGCGCGCGGCCACGGCTCCGCCGACGCCCGGGAGGACTGGAAGCTGCTCCACGGGGGCTCCGGCGAACTGGAGGTCGAGGTCCGCTGCAGCAACCTGCGCGACGAGCGGACCGTCCACGGCCTCGTCCTCACCCTCCGCGACGTCACCGAGCAGCGGAAACTGGAACGGGAGCTGACCCACCGGGCCTTCCACGACTCCCTCACCGGGCTCCCCAACCGCGTCCTGCTCCTCGAACGCATCGAGCGGGCGCTGCTCCGCGGCCGCCGCGAGTCCACCCTGACCTGCATGCTCTTCGTCGACCTCGACGACTTCAAGGTCGTCAACGACACCATGGGGCACTCGGTGGGCGACGAACTCCTCGTCGCCGTCGCCCGCCGGCTCACCTCGGTCCTGCGGCTCACCGACACCGCCGCCCGGCTCGGCGGCGACGAGTTCGCCGTCCTCATCGAGGGCGCCCGCGAACCCCGGGACGCCGAGACCCTCGCGGCCGAGATCGTGCACACCCTCAGCCAGCCCTTCCACCTCACCGACGGCGCCGTCTCCGTGTCGACCAGCGTCGGCATCGCCACCGTCCTCGACAGCGCCCACGCCGAGGAGCTCCTCGGCCACGCCGACCTCGCCCTGTACGCGGCGAAGGCCGCCGGCAAGAAACGCTGGCGGCTCTTCCACCCCGAGCTTCACTCCCGGCTGGTCGCCCGCCACGAACTCCAGGCGGGCATGGACACGGCCATCGCCGACCACGCCTTCGCCCTGCGCTACCAGCCGATCGTCGAGGTCGACGGCGGCACCCCGGCCGGTCTCGAAGCGCTCATCCGCTGGCCGCACGCCCGGCGCGGCATGGTGCCGCCCGACCAGTTCATCACCCTCGCCGAGGAGAGCGGCCACATCATGCCGCTGGGCGCCTGGGTCCTCGAACACGCGGCGCTCGACATCGCCCGCTGGCAGCGCGCCCACCCCCGCCGCAGCCCCCTGCGCGCCAATGTGAACGTCTCGGCGCGGCAGTTCCGCGACCCCGGCTTCCTCGACGAGGTGCGGCGCGCCCTCCACTCCTCCGGACTCGCGCCCGGCTCGCTCGTCCTGGAGCTCACCGAGACCGTCCTCATGCGCAAGGACACCCAGATCCGGAACACGATGGCCGCCCTCAAGGACCTGGACATCGCCATCGCCATCGACGACTTCGGCACCGGGTTCTCCTCGCTCAGCTACCTCCGCGAGTTCCCCATCGACGTCCTCAAGGTCGACAAGTCGTTCATCGACGACATCACCACCGACCCGCAGCAGGTGGCGCTCGTGGAGGGCATCGTGCGCATCGCCGACGTCCTCGGCCTCCAGGTCGTCGCCGAGGGCATCGAGCACGAGGAGCAGCGGGCGCTGCTCGCCGACATGGGCTGCCGGTACGGGCAGGGCTACCTCTTCGCCCGCCCCATGACCGCCCACCAGGCCGAGTCCTATCTGCACCGCTCCTCTCCCGCGGGCGCCGGGCCCGCAGGCCGTCCCGCCGGTCGTCCCGTCGTCCGGCCCGCCCCGGCCGTCGCCACCACCCGGCCCCCGCGCGAGGCCCGCTGGCGCGACCTGGAACACCTCCAGCGGACCAGCCTCATGTGCGACGCCGTCATCGACGAGATCGACGGCCGCCGCATCCGGGTCGGCGACGACTGGCTCGTCGACTTCGCCTCCTGCAACTACCTCGGCCTCGACCTGGAGCCCGAGGTCATCGAGGCCATCGAGCCCGAGGTACGGCGCTGGGGCACCCATCCCAGCTGGTCCCGGCTCCTCGGCAGCCCCCGGCTCTACCCCCGCATCGAGGAGCGGCTCACCGAACTCCTCGGCGCCCCCGACACCCTGCTGCTGCCCACCATCACCCTCATCCACCAGTCGGTGATCCCCCTCCTCGCCGGCAGCGGCCAGGTCTTCGTCGAGGCGCAGGCCCACCGCACCGTGTACGACGGCTGCGTCGGCGCCCGGGGGCAGGGCGCCGAGATCCACCGCTTCCACGCCGACCGGCCGGACGAACTGTCGGCGCTGCTGCGCGGCGCGCCCGCCGACGCCGGCCGGCTCGTCTGCATGGACGGCGTCAACAGCATGACCGGCAACTATCCCGACCTGCCCGTGATCGCCCGGATCTGCCGGGAGAACGACGCCCTGCTGTACGTCGACGACGCCCACGGCTTCGGCGTCATCGGGGAGCGCCGCGCCGACGAGACCAGCCCGTACGGCGCGCGCGGCAACAGCATCGTCCGCCACCTCGGCGAGACCTACGAGAACCTGGTCCTGGTCGGCGGCTTCTCCAAGGCCTTCTCCTCGCTCCTCGCCTTCCTCGCGGTGCCGCGCTGGCTGAAGGACCACCTCAAGGTGGCGGCGTCCCCGTACCTGTACTCGGGGCCCTCGCCGACCGCCTCGCTCGCCACCGCCCTCGCCGGACTCGACGTCAACGAGGAGCGCGGGGACGAGATCAGGGCCCGTCTGTACGGCATGACGGCCCGCGTCCTCGCCCATGTGCGGGGCCTGGGCATCGCCACCCCCAACACGGACGGCCTGCCGATCGTCGAGATCCCCCTCGGCGACGCCGACGACCTCGACGCCGTGGCCGCCTTCCTGTGGGAGCACGGCATCTACGTGACGCTCGCGTCCTACCCGCTGGTGCCGCGCGACCGGGTGGGCTTCCGCATCCAGATCACCGCCGCCAACACCGACGAGGAGATCGACCAGCTGTGCGCCGCCCTGACGGAACTCGTCGCGCGCTTCCCCCTCCAGTCCACCGCCTCCGTCCGCCCCGTCACCGCCGGCCGACCCGCGGAGGAGTGATGGACCGGCCCCCGCCGGACCCGCCGGAGCCGGGCCCCTCGGAGACGGCACGGCCCGAGACGGCTCGCTCCGAGACGGTCCGGCCTGAGACGGCTGAGACGGCACGGTCACCGGAGACGGCCCGGCCGCGTCGCAACCGGGACGCCGACTGGGACGCCTGGCCGGTCGACGCCTACCTCGCCGAGAACTACCGCACCCTCCACCCGTACGACATCGGCGTCATCCACCACCACGCGGGCGTCTACCGGAGCTTCGCCCCCGGCAGCCTCGCCCGCACCCTCGAACTGGGCGCGGGCCCCAACCTCTACCCGCTGATGCTGGCGGGCGCCGCCGCCCGCCGCGTCGACGCCCTCGAACCCAGTGCCGCCGGCGTCCGCTATCTGCGCGGACAGCTCACCCACGGCGTCGATGACAGCTGGCTGCCCTTCTACCGCCTCTGCCGCTCCCTCGACCCCGCCCTCCCGGAAAGCTGCGCCGAGGCGCTCCGCCGGGTCCGCGTCGTCCGGGGCACCGCCGGCGACCTGCGCCCCGGCACCTACGACCTCGCCTCCATGAACTTCGTCGCCGAGAGCGTCACCGAGGACTTCGAGGAGTTCACCGAGGTCTGCGACGTCTTCGTCCACGCGGTCGCCCCCGGCGGCCGGCTCCTCGCCGCCTTCATGGAGGGCATGCCGAGCTACCGCATCGGCACCGGCCCCGTCTGGCCCGCCTGCCCGGTCGACGAGGCCGCGCTGCGGGCCGTCTTCGCGCCCCGCACCACCGGCCTGCGGATCGTCCGGCTGGAGAAGGACCACACCCTGCCCGAGTACGGGGACACCGGCATGCTGCTGCTCACGGCGGAACGGCCGGGTCCCGCCGGAACCCCCGCGCCTCAGGGCGACAGCAGCTCCCGGTAGAGCGCCGCGTACCGGGCCGCGAAGCGTTCGGGGCCGAAGTGGTCCTCGACCAGGACCCGCCCCCGCTCGGCGAGCATGTCCCAGGAACGCGGCTGGTCGAGCAGCCACGCCAGCTGCTGCCCGGTGCGGCGCGCGTCGCCCGCGGGGGCCCGCAGCACGGCGTGGCCGAAGTCGGCGAACTGCGGGAGGTCGCTGAGGATCGCGGGCCGCCCCGAGGCCAGCGCCTGGAGCACGGTGAGCGGGATGTCCGCGTGGCCGAGCACGGCCGGCGGGAACAGCAGCACATGGGCGGAGGCCAGCAGCGCGTGCATGTCCCCGACGTGGCCGCGCACCTCGAAGTCGGTGAGCCCCGCCGCCCCGGCCCGCTCCCGCAGCGCCTCGGCCAGCCCCGCGGCGTCCTGCCCCGGCCGTGTGCGCATGGCGAGCACCAGCCGGAACCTGGCCCCCTCCCGTTGGGCCTCCGCCGCGGCGTCGATCGCGGTCTCCGCCCCGCCGCCCGGATCGTGGTACCCCGTGAAGAGGACCGCGGGCAGTCCCCGCGGACGCGGCAGGTACGGCCACTCGTCCGGCCCGATCATGGGCGGGACGACCCGTACGTCCCCGAAGCCGGCGGACCTCAGCCGGCGGGCCATCGACTCCGACAGGGCGACCGTCATCCCCAGCGGCCGGGCGTGCGCCAGGCGGCGGGGGTCCGGCACTCCGGCCACGGTGTGCAGGACCGGCCGCCCGCCGAGCAGCAGCGGGCGCAGCCGGGAGAAGAGCGGGAAGCCGCGGCCGACCGTGAGGAAGGCATGGACCAGGGCGACCCGGCGGGCGAACACGGCCCCGGCGAGCACGGACTGCACCCGTCCGGGGCCGAGCGGACCCCCGCCCCCGGAAAGGACGCGCACGGGCCGTCCGTGCTCCGGCGGGGGCCGCTCCCGGCCGGGCCGCCGGGAGAACCAGACGAAGTCCACCTCGGGCAGGGCGCCGAGGACGTCCGAGGCGAGCCGGACGGCACAGCCCCCGGTCCCGTCCAGCGGACCGCCGGTCAGGAGCAGGACACGGGGCCGCCGCTCATCCCCGGCCATCGGGCACCCCTGTGGCCCCCGGTCCCGGCACGGGGACCGCGGGTCCGGCCGCGGCGGAGCCGCCCGGGACGCTCACGACACGCCTTCGGCGGTGCGGGCCCGCCTGCCCGGCAGGCGGCGGCCGGCCGGGGTGGCGTTCGTGGTCCCGGCCTCGGGCAGCAGGTACACCTCGGGCACGCGCGGGATGCGGCCTCCGGGGAACAGGGCGTCGGCCTGCGTCCGGTAGCCCCGGATCAGTTCGGCCTTCCGGTCGAGGTCCCGATCCCAGGCGCGGGCCACGAGCCGGTGGCTGCCGGCGAACCCGTCGTCGTCGGCGGCGGCCTGGTTGTACGGGAAGTCGCTGTAGTACACGATCCGGCGGCCGCTCCGCTCGGCGGCGGTGCGGACCAGGACGTGGTCGGCGTGCCCGCCCACCCCCAGGGGCGCGAGCACCAGGCCGCCGGAGCGGGCGGGCAGCAGCGCGTCGACGGTCTCCCCGACGGCGCGCTGCGTCCCGGTGTCGTACGCGGACACCCGGCCCCGGGACAGGTGCCCCCGGTACGTCGGGTACACATGGTCCAGTTCGGGCAGCAGCCGGGACAGCCGCTCCCCGCCCCGACGGGCCCGCGGCAGCCGCCGGAACATCCCGTCGACCAGGCCGACGTGGCGCCAGTCGACGTCGAGCAGTGCGAGGACCCGCCGGTCCTCCTCGCGCCGGTCGGCGAAGAGCTCCTCCGCGTCCCGGGCCCGGGTCTGCCTCAGGTACTGCCGGGCGGAGAGGGTGTACGGCGGGGGCGCGGCCTCCGTGAACAGGGTGGCGACCGTCACCGGCGCCCGCCGTCCCGCCCAGCCGAGCAGGGCGCCGCAGGACAGGACGGCGTCGCCCAGGTGCGGGGAGAGCACGATGATCGGGACGCCGGAGCCGAGGACCGTCCGGACGAAGCTGGTCAGTGGGTCGTCTGCCATGACGCACCCCTCTTCCTCGGCCGCCGCGCGGCGGCGGGTGAGTCCACGAGCCGGTGGGCCAGGGCCAGATAGCGGCCCGTCATCTCGTCCCACGTGTAGTGCTGTGCCGCGATCCCGGAGCGGTGGCCGAGGCCGCGGCGGAGCTCCGTGTCCGTGGCCAGCTCCGTCATCCGCGCGCCGAACGCCGCCACGTCGAACGGCGGCACGGCCACGTCCCCGCCGTCGTGCATCCAGCGCAGCGCCGGCAGGTCGAAGTGGAGGACGGGCTTGCCGTACGACATGCCTTCCAGGGCCACCAGACCGAAGGTCTCGTGCCGGGACGGCAGCACCAGGAAGGCGCTGTCGCGCAGCAGCTGGCGCCGGCGGTCCTCACCGTCGCACCTCACCCAGTGGATCCGGGGCTCGGGGCCGCGGGCGTGCGCGGTGACGAGCGCGGCGAGCCGGTGTTCCTCGGCCGGGGTGCCGCTGCCCGCGAGCAGCAGGTCGAGCGGGGGACGGGCCCGGTCGTAGGCGTCGAGGAGCAGGTCCAGGCCCTTGGTCCAGGTGTCGATCCGTCCGAGGAAGAGGATGAACCGGCCGGCCCCGGGCCGGGTCTCGTCGAGCTGCCGCTGCTCGACCCCGTGGGGGATGACCTGGACGTCGGCCCGGGGGCTGAGCCGGCGGACCGCCGGACCGTCCGCCGTGTTCCTCACCACGATGTGCCGGTAGCAGCGCAGGCCCAGCCGTTCCACCAGGGAGAACGGGAGGCGGTGCCGCCCCGGGGCCTCGGTGCCGAGTCCCTGGTGGACGCCGACGACGGGGGCGGTCGTCGCCAGGGGCAGGAAGCCCGTCGAGAACGGTGGGGTGAAGCTCTCCAGCCACAGGTCGTGCCGGATCCGGCGGGCCACGAACGGCAGGAGCGCGAGGAACAGCAGCGGCCCGGCGCGCGGCCCCGCCCGGCCCACCGGGAGCCGCACGTAGTGGACGCCGTCCCGGTCCTCGGTGCCGCCGCGCCGGCCGGCGGTCACGACGGTCACCCGGAAGTCCTCGGCGAGCCGCCGGGCCACCCTGTCGGCCGCCGGCACCCCGCCGCCCCGGCAGGCGGGGTCGTCGGCGTCCTCGTAGACCGACACCACCACGTGCCGCCGCTTCCCGGCCGCCGTGCCGCGCTCCGGCACGGCGGCCGCCCGTTCCCGCTCCCGTATCTCGTCGAGGATCCGTTCCAGTGCCCCGCCCGCGACCAGGGACGGAGCCCGCTCGTCGTCGAGGCGCGCGATGCCCGACAGACGCTGTGACCAGTTGCGGTAGCGGGCCCGTCCGGTGGTCTCCTCCCGGCCGCGGCCCCGAGGCGTGTCGGTGCCGGTGCCGAGGAGGAGCGTCAGGCCGTAGAGGCGGTCGACCAGCCGGAAGGCGGACGCGGCGCCCGAGGAGGTCGGCGGGTCGAAGGCCACCAGGCCGTCCAGCGGGCCGCGGTCCGTCATGACCACGGCCTGTCCGCCGCGCGTCCGGGGCCGTCCTCGCGCCCGCGTGCGCGCGAGGAGCGTGGCGGCCGTGAGCCGGGCCGCGAGCTCGCCCGCGTGGAGGAGCGCGTGGGCACGGCGCAGCCGGGAACCCTGGCGCTGGGGGTCCGTGGCGCGCCGTGCCCACTCGCCCCCACCCGGTTCGCCCGCGTCCCTCACCCGGGGCGGAACCGGGAACCCCCGGCACAGGAGGCAGCCGTGGCCGTGGACGGTGACGACGGTGACACCGCGCTCGCCGAGCAGCGACGTGAGCCTGCGCACCAGCCAGGACCCGTCCGCCCCGTCCGCTCCGTCCGGGCCGGACACCGCGACGAGGAGGGGGGCGGTCATCGCGCCTCGCCTCCCCGGCGCAGGGCGCGCGGGGCGGGGCGCGCGGTCGGGCGGGGGATCAGGGCGTGCGCGAGGGCACGGTCACGGTGAGGAGGGCCGGCGGCCGCGCGGGGCCCGTCCGGCCCCGGTCTTCTGGCACAACCCGCTGAACCGGACGACCCGGATGAACCGGACGAGCCGCGGCCGCGCCGCGCCGTGCCGGTGTGGGTCGTACGGGCCCGCCGGCGCCGTGCCGTGCCGCGCGCCCGGCAGGCCCCGCTCCGGGGCGCGGGAACGGCGCGGCCGATCCGGTCGGAGGCCCGGCGCGTCGGATGAGCGGTCGGGCGGTGCGGCGGCCGGCAGAGCGGGCGGCGTCGGGCGTCACCGGAAGGCCAGTCGGTCACCCGTCGCAGAGGGTGCGGAACGGATGCCGCCGGCACTCGGCTGATCTGGAGGGAGGTCACGTCGCGCCTCTTCCGACAACCGGCCCCGCCGGGAATGCGGTCAGGGTCTCTTCGCCCTGAAATGATGCCTTCTTTAGCGTTAGCACCCTTGGGTGGCATTCGTCAACCGCGGGAGCCCCGGAGGGGGCCGCGCGCCAGCCGCGACAGGGCGTTGTGCGGCCGCTCGTCGAGGAGCGTGCCGAGGATGCGCGCGCCGTCCCGGACCGTGCGGGGGTGCGAGGGGCCGTGACGGCGCGGCAGTTCGAGGCTCGGCACCTCGGCGACGCGCAGCCCGTAGTGCAGCGCGTGCGCGACCAGTTCGGCCCCGAGCTCCACGCCGTCCTCGCGCAGGTCGAGGAGATCGACGAAGGGGCGGCGGAACGCGCAGAATCCGTACCAGAGATCCGTGAGGTGCTGCCCGTACAGCCGGCGGGCGACCCGCAGCAGCGCGCGGTGCCCGAGCCGCCGCGACAACGGATAGTCGGCGTAATCCCCGCCCGCGATGAAACGCGATCCCTTGACGAAGTCGTAACCGCTTTCCAGGTAGTGCAGATAATGCGGGATCTCGTGCGGCGACATGCTTCCGTCGGCGTTCATCAGGACGACCAGGTCCCCGGTCGCCGCGAGCAGTCCCGCATGCGGGAAGTCGCCCCGGGTGAAGTCCCAGGTCCCGAGCCGGCGCACCGTGAGCCCGGCGTGCTCCCGGCTCCGCCCGGCGGGACCGCCGACCAGGACCACCTCCCGCACGGCCGAAGGCACCTGGTCGAGGAGTCGGTCGAGCGTCGCTCCCGGGTCCCCGCCGCCGGGGCGGACCGTGAGGACGAGACTCACCGTCGGGGTGCCGGGGCCGGGGATCCGGTCGGTCGACCTGCGCAGGGGATGCGGATCGCTGCTCATGGGGTAGGGCCTTACTCGTCGGTACGGCCTCGCGCGCGGCCGGCCCGCGCCTTTCAGAATCCTGCGCCCGGGGCGACGCCGTCAAGGAAAGCGGAAGAATATGCGGGCGGACGCGAAGGAATGACCCTCCCGCACTTCCGTTTTTCCCTTCCCCGCGCACCGCGAATTCCCCGTGCTTTGTGCACCCGCTTCCCAGGAGGCATACAATCCCGTCATGGCAGGGCGAATTGAGGACTACGCCCTCGTCGGTGACCTGGAGACTGCCGCGCTCGTCGGGACCGACGGGTCCGTCGACTGGTGGTGCGCGCCCCGCTTCGACTCGCCCGCCTGTCTCGCCGCCCTCCTCGGGACCCCGGACCACGGCCGATGGATCCTCGCCCCGGTCGGCAACGGCCGCTGCACGCGCAGGAGTTACCGAGGCGACACCCTCGTCCTCGACACCGTCTGGGAGACCCTCTCCGGAACCGTCCGGGTCACCGACTTCATGCCGCCGCGCCGCGCGGGCGAACCCGCCCCGAGGATCGTCCGGATCGTCGAGGGGATCGCCGGACGCGTCCCCGTGCGGGGCGAGTTGAGGGTCCGCTTCCACCACGGCAGCATCGTGCCCTGGACCCGCTCGACGGACCGGCGCACCGCCGTCTTCGTCGCCGGACCCGACTCCGCCCACCTCAGCTGCGGTCCCGGCGTCGAACTCGCCGTCACCCCCGACCGTACGACCTGCGAGTTCACCGTCACGGCCGGCCTGCGGGTCGCCTTCGTCCTCGGCTGGCACCCCTCGCACGCCCCCGCGCCCCCGCCCGCCTCGCCCGCCGACGTCGACGCCGCCCTCGGCCGCACCCTCGCCTTCTGGGACGACTGGGCCGCCGCCCTGCGCTACGAGGGCCCCGCGCGCGAGGCCGTGATCCGCTCCCTGCTCACCCTCAAGGCCCTCACCTACGCCCCCACCGGCGGCATCGTCGCCGCCCCCACCGCCTCCCTCCCCGAGTCCGTCGGCGGGGGCCGCAACTGGGACTACCGCTTCTGCTGGCTGCGCGACTCGACCTTCACCCTCTCCTGCCTGCTCCGCGGGGGATGCCGCCGGGAGGCGCTGGCCTGGACGGGCTGGCTGCTGCGCGCCGTCGCCGGCGACCCCGCCGACCTCCAGCCGCTGTACGGGGTCGAGGGGCAGCGCCGGCTCCCCGAGACGTACGCCGACTGGCTTCCCGGCTACGAGGATTCACAGCCCGTCAGGTTCGGCAACGCGGCCGTCGACCAGTTCCAGCTCGACATCTACGGCGAGGTGCTCAGCACCGTCTACTCCGCCGTCCGGGCCGGCATCGCCCTCGACCCGGCGACCTGGGCCCTGGTCGCCTCGCTCCTGGAGTACCTCGGCAAGCGCTGGCGGGAACCCGACGAGGGCATCTGGGAAGTCCGGGGCCCGCGCCGCCACTTCGTCCACTCCAAGGTCATGGCCTGGGTCGCCGCCGACCGCGCCGTCCGCCTCGCCCGCGTCGCCGGACTGCGCGGCTCCCTCGGGCGCTGGCGGGCCCTCCGCGCCGAACTGCACGCGGAGATCTGCGCCCACGGGTGGAGCGAGGAACAGCGGTCCTTCACCCAGTACTACGGAAGCCGCCAGGTGGACGCCACCGCCCTGCTGATCCCCCGGCTCGGCTTCCTGCCCGCCGACGACCCCCGCGTCCTCGGCACGCTCCGGGCGATGGAACGGCTCGACGACCACGGCTTCCTGCGCCGCTACGGCGACGTCCGGGACGGCGGCACGCACGAGCTCGACGACCTCGGCGGCACCGAGGGGACCTTCCTCGCCTGCACGTTCTGGTATGCCGACGCCCTCGCCATGACCGGCCGCGCCGACGAGGCACGGGCCGTCTTCAAGCGCGCCCTCGACGTCCGCAACGACGTCGGCCTCCTCGCCGAGGAATGGGACCCGGTGGCCGGCCGGCAGCTCGGCAACACACCCCAGGCGCTCAGCCACGTCGCCCTGGTGAACACGGCCTTCACCCTGTACGGCACGCGCCGCCACGACCGCGATCGCTCCCGGCACCTCGCTGTGGCATGATCGCGTCGATTTCCGGCGCGGTGCCGGGTCGAAGGGGTGGATCGTGTCCTGGTACATCGCGCTTCTGAGCGCCGTGTTGGCGGCGCTGCTGCTGGTCGGCGGGGCGGCCGCGCTCGTCAGCGGCTGGGTGATGCCCTGGCAGCGGGGCTACGTCCACCGGACGGGGTTCTTCGGCTGGGGGCAGCTGATGACGGGGGCCGCGCTCGCGCTCCAGGCGTCCACGGCGCTCCTCGACCGCGGATCCCGCTCCGACGTCCACCTGGTCGGCATCGCCTGCCTCCTCGGCGGACTGGCCCTCCTGGTCCTGTCCAAGCGCCCGCGCCCGCACCACTGACCCGCTCCCCGGCGTGTCGTTCGGGTGAGTCCAGCGGGCGCCGCCGCCGCGCGTGGGTTCGAATCGGGGCATGGCTTCCTATGACAGGCTCCGCGCCGGCGGCTCCCCGAGGCCGCTGGAGACCGGTGACACCTGGTGGTACGCCGCCGTGGCCGGCGAGGCCGCCGGCTCGTTCAGCACACGGGTCCGCACCCGGACCCGGCGTGCCTGCCTCGGGGCCGTCCTCCTCCTCACGGTCGTCTACGCGGGACTCGTGCTCACCGCGACCGGCCGCCGCTGGGGCGACGCCGCCGTGACCGGCCGGCGCGCCGACCCGGTCGCCGTCACGGTCCTCCGGGACCACCCCTCCCTCGCCGGGCTCACCACCTTCTCCCTGGTCCTCGGCGGCGTCCTCCTCCTCGGCACCGGCCTCATACGCAAGCGGTACGTCCTCACCGGCACCGCCGCCGGCGCGGTCGTCACCGCCCTCGCCGTCACCGGACTCCTCCAGCGGTACGCGCCCCGCCCCCGGCTCGTCGACACCGCCGGCGCCCTCGTCCCGAGCGGCTTCCCCAGCGCCCAGAGCACCCTCGCCGTCGGCATCGCCCTCGGCCTGGTCCTCGTCGCCCCCTACCGGCTGCGCGCCCTCGCCGTCGGCGCCGCCACGCTCTGGGCCGCCGCCGTCGGCGCGTACACCATCGCGGCGGGACAGCACCGGCCCGGCGACGTCATCGCCGCCGCCCTCGTCGCCCTCGCCGTGACCTCCGGCCTCCTCGCCGTCCTCGCCCGCAAGGGCAAGGTCCGCCCCGGGCCGCGACGCGGGCCCGCCCTGCCGGGCCTCCCGGTGACCGTCCCGCTCGCCCTCCTCGCCCTGGCCGGCCTCGGCGCCGGGTTCTGGCTGCTCGGCGACACCCTCGCGCTGCCCGCCACCGCCCCGTACGACCCGGCCGAGCTCCGCCTCGCCCACCGCTGCGGCCAGGCCCTCGCCGCCGGAGTGGTCGCCGCCACCGGGCTCGTCCTGCTCGCCGTACTCCGCCGCGTCGACGTGGACGGCGCCCCCCTCCCGTACCGGCTCGGCGGGCCCTTCGTCGAGGCCGCCGGCGTCCCGCGCGACGCCGAGCTCGTGGGGCCCTTTACCGAGGAGCACGATCACGAGATATCTTGATGTCGAGCAATCTCGCATACGCAGACGTGGAGCGGAGCACCCGGTGACTGACTCGACCATCATCTACACCCACACTGACGAGGCGCCCGCCCTGGCGACGTACTCGTTCCTGCCCGTGATCCAGGCGTATGCCTCGCAGGCCGGCGTCACGGTCGAGACGCGTGACATCTCCCTCGCGGGCCGCATCATCGCCGTCTTCCCCGAGTTCCTGGAGGAGGGCCAGCGCATCGCCGACGCCCTCTCCGAGCTCGGCGACCTGGCCAAGACGCCCAGCGCCAACATCATCAAGCTGCCGAACGTCTCGGCGTCCATCCCGCAGCTCAAGGCCGCGATCGCCGAGCTCCAGGCGCAGGGCTACGCCCTCCCGGACTACCCGGACGACCCGAAGACGGACCAGGACAAGGACGTCCGCGCCCGCTACGACAAGATCAAGGGCTCGGCCGTCAACCCGGTCCTGCGCGAGGGCAACTCCGACCGCCGCGCGCCCGGCTCGGTCAAGAACTACGCCAAGACCCACCCGCACCGCATGGGCGCCTGGACCCCCGAGTCCAAGACGAACGTCGCCACCATGAGCGAGAACGACTTCGCCTCCACGGAGAAGTCCACCGTCATCGCCAAGGACGACACCCTCCGCTTCGAGTTCACCGCCGCCGACGGCACCGTCAGCGAGCTCCGCGAGCCGCTGAAGGTCATCGCCGGCGAGGTCGTCGACGCCGCCGTCATGCGCGCCGCCGCCCTGCGCACCTTCCTCGCCGAGCAGGTCGCCCGCGCCAAGGCCGAGGGCGTGCTCTTCTCCGTGCACCTCAAGGCCACGATGATGAAGGTCTCCGACCCGATCGTCTTCGGCCACGTCGTGCGCGCCTTCTTCCCGAACACCTTCGCCAAGTACGGCGAGGTGCTCGTCGCCGCCGGCCTGTCCCCGAACGACGGCCTCGGCACCGTCCTGGCCGGCCTCGACGCCATCCCGCACGGCCTCGGCGCCGAGATCAAGGCCTCCTTCGAGGCCGAGCTCGCCGAGGGCCCCGCCCTGGCGATGGTCGACTCCGACAAGGGCATCACCAACCTGCACGTGCCGTCCGACGTCATCGTCGACGCCTCGATGCCGGCCATGATCCGCACCTCCGGCCACATGTGGGGCCCGGACGGCCAGGAGGCCGACACCCTCGCCGTCCTCCCGGACCACAGCTACTCCGGCGTGTACCAGGCCGTCATCGAGGACTGCCGCGCCCACGGCGCCTTCGACCCGTCGACGATGGGCTCCGTCCCGAACGTCGGCCTCATGGCGCAGAAGGCCGAGGAGTACGGCTCCCACGACAAGACCTTCGAGATCGCCCAGGCCGGCACCGTCCGCCTGGTCGACTCCGAGGGCAACGTCGTCCTGGAGCAGGAGGTCGCCGAGGGCGACATCTTCCGCGCCTGCCAGACCAAGGACCTGCCCATCCAGGACTGGGTCAAGCTGGCCGTCACCCGCGCCCGCGCCACCGGCGCCCCGGCCGTCTTCTGGCTGGACGAGAACCGCGGCCACGACGCCCAGATCATCGCCAAGGTCAAGCAGTACCTGCCGGAGCACGACACCGAGGGCCTGGACATCCAGATCCTCTCCCCGGTCGAGGCCACCAAGTTCTCCCTGGAGCGCATCCGCCGCGGCGAGGACACCATCTCGGTCACCGGCAACGTCCTGCGCGACTACCTGACCGACCTCTTCCCGATCCTGGAGCTGGGCACCAGCGCCAAGATGCTGTCGGTCGTCCCGCTGATGGCGGGCGGCGGCCTCTTCGAGACCGGCGCCGGCGGCTCCGCCCCGAAGCACGTCCAGCAGCTCGTCAAGGAGAACTACCTCCGCTGGGACAGCCTCGGCGAGTTCTTCGCCCTGGCCGCCTCCTTCGAGCACCTCGCGACCAGCACGGGCAACTCCCGCGCCCAGGTCCTCGCCGACACCCTCGACCGCGCCACCGGCACCTTCCTCAACGAGGACAAGTCGCCGACCCGTCGCCTCGGTGGTATCGACAACCGCGGCAGCCACTTCTACCTGGCCCTCTACTGGGCCCAGGAGCTGGCCGCCCAGACCGAGGACGCCGAGCTGGCCAAGGCCTTCGCCCCGCTCGCCGAGACCCTCTCCGCGAACGAGCAGAAGATCGTCGACGAGCTCATCGCCGTCCAGGGCTCCCCGGCCGACATCGGCGGCTACTACCAGCCCGACCCGGCCAAGGCCGCGGCCGTGATGCGCCCGTCCGCCACGTTCAACGAGGCCGTCGCGTCCCTCGCCTGATCCGGCGCGGAACCGTCGTCCGCCCCGGCGCGCGACCCGTACCGCCCCGGCCGGAATCCCTCCGGCCGGGGCGGTCCCGTCGGTGGCGCATCTCACCCCCCGGTGTGACCCTGGAGGGCATGAGCTGGGCATCTTGGACGACCGCCGGTGTCTACACCGGGCGAGGTGGGGTGCTGACCGACGAGGCGGGCGTCGTCACGGGCGATCTGACCGTGCACACGACGTTCGCCGATCGCGAGGCACGCGTGGCCGTGCAGTACAGCGGCGCATCCGACTGGTTCACCATGTCGGGCAGTCCCGTTCCGTGCGGATCGGAGGAGGAGAGCCGCGAGCTGCACGACGCCGTCGTGGCGGCCGTCCGGGAGGGGAACGGGGCCACGGTCCCGCTCCTGCCCACGGTGCCGCCGGTGTAGCCGCCGCCGGAGAAAAGTGTTATCCCTCCCGTGCCCACGGGTCTCCGCATGACGGGGGACTCGGACCAGGGATGAGGGAGCGGATCCATGCACAGCGACGAGCGGCGCACCACCGCGCTTGTGGAGGCGGCCAGGGCGGGTGACGCGGACGCCAGGGACACACTGGTCCGCGACCACCTCCCGCTCGTCCACAACATCGTCGGCCGGGCCCTCGACGGCCACGCCGACACGGACGACATCGTCCAGGAGACGATGGTCCGCGCCCTCGACGGCCTCACCGGCCTCCGCGACCCCTCCCGCTTCCGGTCCTGGCTCGTCGCCATCGCCATGAACGGGATACGGCGCCGCTGGCACGAGCGCCGGCAGGCGCCCGTGCCCGGCCTCGACCGGGCCGCGGACCTCGCCGACCCGGCCGGCGACTTCACCGAACTCACCATCCTCCGCCTCGGCCTCTCCGGGCAGCGCCGCGACGTGGCCCGCGCGACCCGCTGGCTCGACGAGGACGACGCCGAACTCCTCGCCCTGTGGTGGCTGGAGGCCGCCGGCGAACTCACCCGCGCCGAGCTCGCCGAGGGCCTCGGCGTCACCCCGGCGCACGCCGCCGTCCGCGTCCAGCGGATGAAGGAACGCCTGGACACCGGCCGCGCCGTGGTCCGCGCCCTGGACGCGCTGCCGCCGTGCCCGGAGCTCGCGGAGACCGTCACCGCCTGGGACGGCCGGCCCTCCCCGCTCTGGCGCAAGCGGATCGCCCGCCACCTGCGCGCCTGCGCCGCCTGCACCTCCCGCGCCGAAGGCCGCCGCGGCCTCGCCCCCGTCGAGGGCCTCCTCGTCGGCATCGGCCTCGTCCCGCCCCTGGCGCTCGCGGCCTCGCACGCGGAGGGACCGGCGCTGGAGCACACGGCGTACGAGCGGAGTCCCGCCGTACGGGGCGGCCGACGGGCCCCGCTGCGGCGCGCCGTCGCCGCCGGGGTCGCGGCCGTCGCCGTCCTCGGGGCGGTCGCCCTCCTCGTACCGTCGGATCCGGACGTACGCGTCAGGCCCGAGCGGCCCCTCGCCGCGCCTCCGGAGACGACCGCGCCGGTCACCGCGTCCCCGAGCCCGCCGGCCACCACCGCCGCCGTCCCCGCGCCGACGACGGCCCCCGCGCCCCGGCGCACCCCGCGCCCCACGGCGGCGGCCGACCCGGGGGAGCGGGTCACCGCGCTCGTCAACAAGCTCCGGACGGCGGCCGGTTGCGCGCCGCTGCGGACCGACCCCCGGCTGGTCCGGGCGGCCCGCGACTACGCCCGCGACATGGCGGCGCGCGGCTACTTCGGGCACAGCAGCCCCGAGGGCGAGTTCGCGGACGCGCGGATCACCGCCGCCGGATACGACTGGAGTGCCTGGGCCGAGAACCTGGCCCGGGGCGCGGCCGACCCGGAGACCGTCGTCGAGGACTGGCGGAGCGACACGATGCACGAGCGGAACATGCTCGACTGCCGGTACCGGGACACCGGCGTCGCGTCGGTGCCCGGCCCCGGTGGCAGGATCTGGGTGCAGAAGCTGGCCGCCCCCGCCTCCTGAACGCCCGTCTCCTGAACGCCCGCCTCCTGAACGCTCAGCGTCTGACGCCGAAGTCCTGGACCCACCAGGGGCCGTTGGCGGCGAGGGTCACCCCGACGCCGATGTCCCTGAACGAGCAGTTGAGGATGTTCGCCCGGTGCCCGGGACTGTCCATCCAGTCCTCCATGGCCCGGGCCGGGGTCTTCGGCCCCCGGTGGATGTTCTCCCCCCAGGCCGACCACGCGTACCCGGCGCCGCTCATCCGGTCGCCCGCGTCCCGGCCCTCCGGGCTGTGGTGCTCGTAGTAGTCGCGCTCGGCCATGTCGTCGGCATGGCCCTGGGCGGCCGCCCGCAGATGGCTCTCGGACCGGAGCGGGCCGCAACCGGCCTTCTCGCGCTCGGCGTTGGCGAGCGCGACGACGTCCTGCACGTACCGGGCGGCCTTCTCGGCCGCCGCCGACCCGTACGGGACGGAGACGGCGTCGGCCGTCGTGCCGGTCGCGGGAGTGGCCACGTACATCCCGGTCGCCACCGTGAGCACGACGGCGGCGCCTCCGGCGAGGGTGACGGCCGTGCGGAAGGACGGCCGGCGGAAGGCATGCCGCCGGACGGTCCCACCGCGTCTGCGGTGCCGCCCGGCGGACCGGGGGCCTTCGAACCGGTCGGGGCCTTCGAAGCGGCCGGTGGCTTCGAACCGGTCGGTGGCTTCGGGGCCTTCGAGGGCGTCGGGGCCTTCGAGGTCTCCGGAGTGGCCGGGACGTTCGTGGTGCCGCATGGAGCTCCGCTCTCTCGCCGAGGTCGCAGGACGGTCCGGCGCTGGGAGAGCCACCGGGGCGACGGCGGTAAGACTTTCCGGCCCCGGCCACCCCGACACTCCTCGTCAACGCGGCGCGTCAACCCGCGTCCGAGCCTGTCAGCCCTGCGGGGTGATCGCCACCGGACAGGGCGCGAGGTGGAGCGCCGCGTGCGCCACCGAACCGATCCGCGGCCCGGCGGCCCCGCGCTTCGCCCGCCGGCCGACCACCAGGAGCTGGGCGCCGCCCGAGGCGGAGAGCAGCACCTGCCCCGCGCTGCCCAGCTCGACGTGCTCGGTGACCGGCACGTCGGGGTACCGCTCGCGCCAGGGGGCGAGCGCCTCGCCCAGCGCCTTCTCCTCGTACGGCACGAGCCCGCCGGCCTCGTCCGCGAGCCGCATCGAGGCCGGGCTGTACGCGTAGAGCGGCGGCAGGCTCCAGGCGCGCACGGCCCGCACCGCCACCCCGCGCGCGGCGGCGGTCGCGAAGGCGAAACCGAGCGCGGCCGCGCTGTCCTCGGGGCTGCCGAGCTGGCCGACCAGCACGTACCCCGAGGACGGTTCGGCCGCCTCGTCGTCGCGGGACCGGACGGCGACGACCGGGCGGGTGGCGGCGGCGATGACCTGCTGCCCGTACGAGCCGAGCAGGAAGCCGGTGACGGCGCCGTGGCCGCGCGAGCCGATGACGAGCATCTCGGCCCGGTCCTGGGTGCCGAGCAGCGCGGCGACCGGGGTGTCGGGGAGCACCTCGGCCGTGAGCGCGAGCCCCGGGTGGCGCGCGGCGATCGTGGCCTCGGCCTCGCGCAGCAGGGCGTACGCCGCGCGCTGCTGCTCCTCGGGGTCCTGGGCCAGGGGCAGGTCGAGCGGCTCCCAGCGCCACGCGTGCGCGAGCCGCAGCGGGAGGCCCCGGTGCAGGGCCTCGCGGGCGGCCCAGTCGGCCGCGGCGAGGCTCTCGGGGGAACCGTCCACTCCTGCGACGATCTCACGACTCATCAGGCTGCCTCCGTGCGTGCGGTGACGGGCCCGCCGGGCGGCCGGCCCTCCTGCCTCCAGCTTGGGCCCTTCGACCGCCCGGCGAGAGGGCCGGACGTCCCGACATGCCGGTCCGTCCGTCCCTTCCCCCGATGGGTCCCGTCCGGCGGATCAGGCCCGCAGGGTGAGCCGGGCGTGGGTGCCGTGCAGGTAGTGGTCCCCGATGTCGCGGAGCCGGTGGGCCGCCTGCGTGGGCGCGGTGAGCGCGCGGGCGTTGCGCCAGAAGCGGTCGAAACCCGGTCCGCCGCCCCGGGCGTCGGCACCCGCCGTGCCGTCGACGAGTTCGAGGATGCGGGTCGTGATGTGGACGGCCGCCCGGCCGGTGACGGTCTCGGCCGCCGCCACGAGGACGGCGATGTCGGCGCGTTCCTCCAGGCCGAGGGTCCGCTCGGCGAGCAGCCCCCGCGCGAAGGCGTCCGTCGCCCGCTCCGCCACCGCGGCGGCGGCGTGCGCGGCCGTCGCCAGCTCCCCGTAGGCGAGGAGGAGGTACGGGTCGTCCCCGGCTCCGACCGGGGCGGCGCCGTCCGCGGGACCTCCCGCGCGGTCGGCCCCCGCCTGCCCGGCGCGGCTGATGTCCCGGGCCTCGGCGAGCGCCCCCTCGGCGATGCCGAGCCCCACCTGGACGAGGAGCAGCCGCAGGGCGAGCGGGGCGAGGGTGGTGAAGGGGGCGACGGCGTGCTCGTCGCGCGGCAGGACGCCGAGGACGTGCCCCGGCTCCACGGGCACGTGGTCGAAGGTGACGGTGCCCGCGCCGGCCAGGCGCTGGCCGACCCGTTCCGCGCCGGCGTCCGTGAGCACCCCCGGGTGGGCCGGGTCCACCAGGACGACCAGCAGGTCGCCGGTGCCGCCGGGCCGTGCGCCGACGACGAGCCGGTCGGCGACCGTCACGCCGGAGGCGAAGGCGCGGCGGCCGTCGAGGATCCAGCCGCCGCCGGGGCCGCCGGCGGGAGTGAGCGTGAGGCCCGGCTCGGATCCGTCGCGCGGCGGTTCGACGCCTCCGGCGAGCAGCCAGCCCTCCTCGGCCGTACACACGTCGAGGGAGAGCGCGTCGCCGGTCTCCCGCGTCGCGGCCTCCTGCGGCGCGGGGCCGAAGAAGCGGCCGCTCCAGGAGAGCGCGTAGTGGTGGGCGAGGAGTTCGCCCACGGAGCTGTCGGCGGCGGAGATCTCCCGCACGACCGCGCAGGCGGCCCGCCAGTCCGCGCCCCGCCGGGTCGGTCCCGGCGCCGTGAGGAGGGCGGGCAGTCCGGCCTCCTGGAGGCGTCCGACCTCGTCGAAGGGGGCCTTTCCGGCCCGGTCCCGGGCGAGGGCGTCGACGGCGAGGTCGTCGGCCAGCTCGCGGGTGACGCGGGGCCAGATCTCGTCGTCCGCGGGCCGGTCGACGGTCCGGCCGGGCGGTGCGGAGGCGATGCGTATCGCTGGTCTCTTCGACGATCTCCTCGGCGTACTCACGTCACCTCACCCGATCCCTAGTATTCCCACTGGAATAGTAGGGATATTGGCAGAGCCGACCGCCCGGCCCCAAGGGGCGTCCACGGGCTGGACAAGCTCGTATCGTTGGGCGAGACGGCGTCGGGTTCGCGCAGGTGGCGGAAGGTCGGCCCCGGCGGTCAGGGGTTGGTCCAGGCCTCCGGGTCGTCCGCGAGCGCGAGGATCCCGGCCGGCAGCTCCGCCGCGGCGAGCTCCGCGAGGGAGACGCCGAGGACACCGCGGACGCTCGCCCGCAGCGCGATCCACAGCGTGAGCAGCGACTCGGCGGGCCCCGTGTACGACAGGTCCGGCGGCCGCTCCCCGCGTACGGAGACCAGCGGGCCGTCCACGCAGCGGATGACGTCCGCGACCGAGATCGTCTCCGCCGGCCGCGCCAGCCAGTACCCGCCGTTGCCGCCGCGCTGGCTCTGCACCAGACCGCCCTTGCGCATGTCGCCGAGGATGCCCTCCAGGAACTTGTGCGAGATGTCCTGGTCGACCGCGATGGCCTCGGCCTTCAGTGGCCCCGAGTCCTGGGCCGCGGCGAGCTGGAGGGCGGCCCGCACCGCGTAGTCGGCCCTGGCTGAAATGCGCATGCGCGCATTATTCCGCACGGACGCGACGGGATCCGTGCCGATCGGCCGCTCGATCGGTGGCCCGGGCGGCGAGCCGTCCCGCCCCCTTGACGTCGCCCGTGACCCGCCGGACACTCGGGACGGGTAAACCGAGCGAACAGGTAGGAAACCATGGGACGCACCGGCCGGAGGAACGCCTCGCCCGCCGTACCCCTCCCGCGCTCGCTGCCCCTCACGTCCCGCCGGCACATCGATCTGCTGCGGGTCTGCAGCGCCGCCGGTCGCCGCTCCCGCGCGGGCGTGCCGCGGCCCGCCGAGGCCTGATCCGCAGGACGGGTCCCGACCGCCGGGGCCCGGCCCCCGGCGCCCGCCGCGCCCCGTCCGCCTCCTCTTCCCGCACCTCTGCTGCCCCGGGCCCCGTGCCGCGGCGTCGCGCCCTGACGACCGAAGCCGCCGCACCCCGCCCGGCCCCGCACCGAGCTCCCCGAGGGAGAAGCATGTCCGTCGTCGTCCCGTCCTCGCTCCTGCCCGCCTCCGCCGTGCCCGCCTTCCGGGGCAGGATCGGCCGCGAGGCGAGCAGCGGCCACTACGCCGTCCCGCACCGCTACCGCCTCCACGTCGACCCGGCCGACCCCCGGTGTCTGGGCATCGCCCTCACCCACAGCCTGCTCGGGCTCGACGACACGCTCCCGCTCACCGTGCTCCCCGGCACCCCCGACACGCCCGACGGCGGGTACGAGGCGCTCCGCCCGCTGTACGAGGCGAGCGCCCACCTCTACGCCGGGCCGGCCGCCGCGCCCGTGCTCAGCGACGGGTGGACCGGACGGATCGTCAGCACCCACGTCCCCGACATCCTCCGGGACCTCGCCCTGCGCTTCCGGGGCGAAGGCCCCGATCTGCTGCCCGAGGCGCACCGCGAGGCCATCGACGCGATCGCCGACCTCTGCGAGCGGAGCGTCAACCGGGCCGCGCAGCGCGCCGGAGAACTCGGACTCGACGGCGAGGCCGCCCACCGCGACCCGCTCGCCGTCCTCTTCGCCGCGCTCGGCTCCCTGGAGCGCCGCCTCGCCGACGGGCCGTACGTCCTCGGGGACGCGCCGACCGCCGCCGACGTGCACGTCTGGGCCGCTCTCGTCCAGCTCGACACCGTGCACCGCTGGCACCTCGACGCCGCCGCCATGGACCGGGTCGCCGGACACCCCGCGCTGTGGGCCTACGCCCAACGCCTGGCCGCCCGCCCCGAGTTCGCCCGCCACCTCGACATCGACGCCCTCCTGCGCCGCCACCGCGCCGACTGCCGGGGCCGCGAGGCCGCGGGCGCGGGGATACGGCTCGTCGACTGGTCCGCCACCGGGGCGCGCTGACGCGCGGGAACGGGCCGGGGGCCCGGCCTCGGGTCCCCGGCACCGCGCCCGTCAGCCGATGCGGTGCCCCGCCAGGGGTGCCGTGTCGTCGCCCGTGCCCGCGCGGACCCCGCGCAGGAACGCCTCCAGGGCCTCCAGCGAGGTCGCCGCGGGCTCCCAGTCCAGCTCCTGCCGGGCCCGTTCGGTGGCGAGCAGCGGCAGGTGCCGCAGCGCGTCGAAGAGGCCGGGGGAGGCCGGGGCGAGCCGCAGCCGCCAGGCCGCCGACAGGGCGCCCCGTACCGCTCCGGCGGGCACCTTCACGGGCCGGGCGTGCAGCAGCCCGCCCAGCACGGCGGCGTCGATCACCGGCTCCGCCGCGAGGTTGAACGCGCCCCGGACGTCCCGCAGCACCGCCCGGCGGTAGGCCTCCGCCGCGTCCTCCGTGTGCAGCACCTGGAAGCGGAGGCCCTCGAACTCCGGGAGCAGCGGCAGCAGATCGGGCCGCACCAGCTGCCCCGGGAAGAACCGTCCCGCGAAGATCCGCCGCTGCCCGCTCGCCGACTCCTCCTTGAAGAGGAACGCCGGACGCATCCGCACCACCCGGGTCAGCGGATGGTCCCGCTCGAAGGTGTCGAGGACCCGCTCCAGATAGGCCTTCTCCCGGGTGTACGCGGCGCCCGGCCAGCCGTGCGTCGGCCAGGCCTCGGACACCGGGGCGCCGCCCTCGGGCCCGGGGGAGTACGCCCCCACCGAGGAGGCGTGCACCAAAACCGGCACCCGTGCCGCCGCCACCGCGTCGAAGAGGCGCACCGAGCCGAGGACGTTGGTCCGCCAGGTCTCCACCGGGTCGTGGGTGGGCCCGAACCGCCAGGCCAGGTGCACCACCGCGTCCGCGTCCGCCACGTACTGCGCGAGCCGCGGCCCGTCCCCCTCCCGTGAGATGTCCAGCTCGGCCCACTCCACCCCCGGGAGGTCGAGGCCGGGCAGGCGCCGGGCCAGACCGAGGACCGAGCCGACGCCCGGATCGCCCGCCAGGAGCCGGACCAGACTCGTTCCCACGTTGCCGGTGGCGCCCGTGACGACGACGCGCGCAAGCGTGCTCGGGTTCATGTCTCCGACCCTCCGCCATCGGCGCCGGAAGCGCATTCCGGCGACCGTCCCGTGACCCGCCGGTCACGCAGGGTTTCCGCGCGGGTCGCGGGCGTGGCCGACGGCCCTGACTATGGAGCGACCGCAGGAGAACAGGAGAACGGCCATGCTGCTGCCCGACAGGAACACCGTCGACCGGCTGCTCCGGCACTTCCGCGCCCAGGAGCGGACCGTGCTGGACAGGCCGCACGACCTGTCGGCCCGCCGGCGCTTCGAGGACACGGCGTACACCCTGTGCGTCCTGATGGGAGTGCGCACCGCCCGCGAGGCCGTCCGCGCCGCCGAGCGCTTCGTGGCCGGTGAAGGAGATCAGGAATCGAGAAGCGTGGCCGCCCTGCCGCCACTAGCGTGACGGCCATGACCTTCGCCCACGTGCTCGACGGGCCCGGTGTGTCCGGCGCGTCCGGTCACGGACGCGGAGGATCGACGTCAGGCACTGCGCGAACGCGGGAGAAACGATGAGCAAGGCCCCGAGGGCGGACGAGCGGCCGTCCGTACCCCACGCCGCCGACCGGCACGACCTGATCCGCGTGCACGGCGCGCGCGAGAACAACCTCAAGGACGTGAGCATCGAGATCCCGAAGCGCCGGCTCACGGTCTTCACCGGGGTCTCCGGCTCGGGCAAGAGCTCGCTCGTCTTCGACACGATCGCCGCGGAGTCGCAGCGGCTGATCAACGAGACGTACAGCTCCTTCGTCCAGGGCTTCATGCCGACGCTCGCCCGGCCCGAGGTCGACGTCCTCGAAGGCCTGACGACCGCGATCATCGTCGACCAGCAGCGTCTGGGCGCCGACCCCCGCTCCACCGTCGGCACCGCCACCGACGTCAACGCGATGCTGCGGATCCTCTTCAGCCGCCTCGGCGAGCCGCACATCGGCCCGCCCAGCGCCTACGCCTTCAACGTCCCCTCGGTCCGGGCCAGCGGAGCGATCACCGTCGAGCGCGGCGACAGGAAGACCGAGAAGGCGACCTTCGAGCGCACCGGCGGCATGTGTCCGGGCTGCGAGGGCCGGGGCACCGTCTCCGACATCGACCTCACCCAGCTCTTCGACGACTCGAAGTCGCTCGCCGAGGGAGCGCTCACCATCCCCGGCTACACCCCCGGCGGCTGGAACTACCGCCTCTACAGCGAGTCCGGCTTCGTCGACCAGGACAAGCCGATCCGCGAGTACACCGAGAAGGAACGGGCGGACTTCCTCCACCACGAGCCGGTCCGGATGAAGATCGCCGGGATCAACATGACCTACGAGGGTCTGGTCCCGCGCATCCAGAAGTCCTTCCTCGCCAAGGACAAGGAGGGCATGCAGCCCCACATCCGGGCGTTCGTCGAGCGGGCCGTCACCTTCACCACCTGCCCCGACTGCGACGGCACCCGGCTCAGCGAGGGCGCCAGGGCCTCGAAGATCAAGAAGGTCAGCATCGCCGACGCCTGCGCGATGCAGATCAGCGACCTCGCCGACTGGGTCCGCGGCCTCGACGAGCCCTCGGTGGCCCCGCTGCTCACCGCGCTCCAGCTGACCCTCGACTCGTTCGTGGAGATCGGCCTCGGCTACCTCTCCCTGGACCGGCCCGCGGGCACCCTGTCCGGCGGCGAGGCACAGCGCGTCAAGATGATCCGACACCTCGGCTCCTCGCTCACCGACGTCACGTACGTCTTCGACGAGCCCACCACCGGCCTGCACCCGCACGACATCCAGCGGATGAACGACCTGCTGCTCCAGCTGCGCGACAAGGGCAACACGGTGCTCGTCGTGGAGCACAAGCCGGAGGCCATCGCGATCGCCGACCACGTCGTCGACCTCGGCCCCGGCGCCGGTACGGAAGGCGGCACCGTCTGCTTCGAGGGCACCCTCGACGGGCTGCGGGCCTCCGGCACCGTCACCGGCCGCCACCTGGACGACCGGGCCGCCGTCAAGGAGTCCGTACGCGTGCCCACCGGGGCCCTGGAGATCCGGGGCGCGTCCACGCACAACCTGCGGGACGTCGACGTCGACATCCCGCTCGGCGTGCTCACCGTCATCACCGGCGTCGCGGGCTCCGGCAAGAGCTCGCTCGTGCACGGGTCGATCCCCGCCGGCGAGGAGGTGATCTCCGTCGACCAGAGCGCGATCCGCGGTTCCCGGCGCAGCAACCCCGCCACGTACACCGGGCTGCTCGACCCGATCCGCAAGGCCTTCGCCAAGGCCAACGGCGTGAAGCCGGCGCTGTTCAGCGCCAACTCCGAGGGCGCCTGCCCCACCTGCAACGGCGCGGGGGTCGTCTACACCGACCTCGGGATGATGGCCGGTGTCTCCTCCACCTGCGAGGACTGCGAGGGCAAGCGGTTCCAGCCCGCGGTGCTCGCATACCTCCTCGGCGGCCGGGACATCAGCGAGGTGCTCGCGATGTCCGTGACCGAGGCCGAGGAGTTCTTCGGCTCCGGCGAGGCGAAGACCCCCGCCGCCCAGCGCGTCCTCGCCCGGCTCGCCGACGTCGGACTCGGCTACCTGAGCCTCGGTCAGCCGCTCACCACCCTCTCCGGCGGCGAGCGCCAGCGGCTCAAGCTGGCCACGCACATGGCCGACAAGGGCGGCGTCTACGTCCTCGACGAGCCGACCACCGGACTCCACCTCGCCGACGTCGAGCAGCTCCTCGGCCTCCTCGACCGGCTCGTGGACTCCGGCAAGTCGGTCATCGTCGTCGAACACCACCAGGCCGTCATGGCGCACGCCGACTGGATCATCGACCTCGGTCCCGGCGCGGGTCACGACGGCGGCAAGATCGTCTTCGAGGGCACCCCCGCCGACCTCGTCGCGGCCCGCTCCACCCTCACCGGCGAGCACCTCGCCCAGTACGTCGGCGCCTGACCCGCCCGACAGCGGCGACCCGGGGCGTTTCGCCGGCCGGGTCGCCGCTCACGCGCGCGCGTGAGGGAAACGGGCCCGGGGCGCGGCCACGCACGTGTCCCGCGAGACGGGTCCGCCGAACCGCAGCCGGTCGTACGCCGTGAACGCCGGCTCCAGGGCGTCGAGCGCGTCCACGCGCGCGTGGAGGGCGGTGCGCCACTTCGGCGAGGGATCCGCCGCGGCCCCGGCGAGACACGCGGTGATCTCCGCCGTCAGCTCCTCCTTCCGCCGGATGTTCGCCGGGGTCACCTCGTGCAGGCAGACGTACCGGCCGCTCAGGTACGCCTCCCACTCCTCCTCGCCCTGCGCGGGGTCCTCCCAGTGCCCGGTGAACCACGCCCGCAGGTGCTCGACCCCGCCCGCCGCGTCGGCGAGCGCGAACAGATCGCGCGGCACCATCTCGGCGCCGTCCGACCGCAGATAGCCCGGCAGCGGCAGCAGGCCCGCGAGCATCAGCCGCCGGACCTCGTCGGGGTCCCGGCCGAGTACGGCGCACAGGACCTCCAGCGGGACGAACTGGGCGGAGACGTACGCGTCGTCGGCGGCGGTCATCGGATGGTCGCCGTTCACCTCACGGAACCGCTCGGCGACCCGTACGGCCGCGGGCGTACTGTCCGTCATCGCGTCACTCCCTCGGGAAGCCCGTCCGGGCCGGTCCCGGACGGTGTTCCCGCAGGTTAGGAGCCGGATCGTGCGGCGCCCACCGAACCGTCGCCGGCACCGCCGGGTCCGGTGTCTCCAGCGGCGCCGCACGATCCGGCGGTCCAGCGTCAGCCCCGCTGGGCCGCCGTCCTGCGCCGCCACCCCCACAGGGCGAGCGCGGCGGCGCAGGCCGAGCCCACCAGGGCCAGCGGAAGCCCGGCCGAGGGGCCCGAGGTCTCCGCCTCCGGGGCCTTCTTCGCGGGGGCGGCGGCCGCCTCCGCCCCCGCGCGGGCCGCCACTGCCGCCGCGTCGGGCTTCTCGTGGGCCACCGACACCGCCCGCGTGCCCGGGTCGGCCGCGGCCTTCGCCCGTACCGGCGCCAGCGAGCCGACCGGCTGCACCCGGCCCGCCGCCTCGAAGCCCCAGTCGAGCAGCTGCCGCGCCTCCTCGTACACGGCCAGCCCGCCGCCCTCCTGGGGGTTCATCACCGAGACGACGAGCGTCCGGTCGCCGCGCCGGGCCGCCGAGACCAGGGTGTTGCCCGCGTTGCTCGTGTAGCCGTTCTTGATCCCGAGGATGCCGGGGTAGCGCTCCACCCCGTTCTCGCCCGTCAGGAGCCTGTTCGTGTTGGCGATGCCGTACGACGAGGAGCCCGCCGGGAACTCCGCGTACGCCGTCGAGCAGTACCGGGCGAACACCGGGTCCTGGAGCCCGTTCCGGCCGAACACCGCCAGGTCGTACGCGGAGGACACCTGGCCCGGGGCGTCGTAGCCGTCCGGGGAGACCACATGGGTGTCCTCGGCGCCCAGCGAGCGGGCCTTCTCCTGCATCTGCCGGGTCATCGACTCCCAGCCGCCGTTCATCTCCGCCAGGACGTGCACCGCGTCGTTCCCCGAGCTGAGGAAGACGCCGTTCCACAGGTCCGACACCTTGTACGTGTACCCCTCCTTCACCCCGACCAGGCTGCTCCCCGCCCCGATCCCGGTCAGCTCGGAATCGGCCACGGTGTGCTGCTCGGAGGGCGCGTGGTGAGGGAGCGCGGTCAGCGCGAACAGGGTCTTGAGGGTGCTTGCCGGAGGCAGCTTCCGGTGCGCGTTCCGCGCGGCGAGCACCTCGCCCGAGGAGGCGTCCGCCACCACCCACGACAGCGCGGACACCGAGGGCACCTCGGGCGCCCCCGGCAGCCGCTGCACCTGGGTGCCCCGCCGGTCGAGCCGCGTCCGGTCGACGTACTGCCGCGCGGGCGGCGTGGGCTCCCCGACCGAGGACACGGCCCGGGGCACGGGACGCGCGGGAGAGACGGCGGCCGCCGGAACGGGCAGCGCGAACAGCAGCGCCGCGGAACCCGCGGCGGCATGACGGACAGCTGACATGACGATCATTCAGCCACCGTAGGAAGCGGGTGCGGACCCCGCAGATCGGAGTGCGCCGACCGGCGTAGCGGATGTGGCGTACGGCGGCGCGTCGTGCGTCCGCCCGGGTGGTCCCGGCGGGCGCGGGAGGGCCCCGGCCCGCCGCCGGTGGCGCAGGGCATCCTTGTGACGTGCCCTCACACCCGTACCAGAGCAACGCCGTTCCGGACCACGCCACCGGAGTGACCCCCGCCGAACCGGGCGTCCGGGCCGTCCCCGCCCCCGCCCGGGCGGCCGGGACGCCCGCCGGACCGTTCGGCGCGCCCGCCCCCCGGACCGAGCGGCCCTCCCGCACCGCCCCCGCCGGGCACATGATCGTGTGCGGCGACGACGCCCTCGCCCACCGCCTCGCGCGAGAACTCCACGAGGTGTACGGAGAGCAGGTCACGCTCCTGGTACCGGCGCTGCCCGACGCGCCCCGCACACCCGCCGGCCGCACCGGCCGGGCGCTCGCCCTGTTCGGACGGGTGACCGCCGCCGTCACCCGCACCACCGGGACCGGCACCCCGGCGGACGGCGCCGACCCCACCGGCGCGCTGCGGGTCGTCGAGTCCGCGGAGGCGGACGACCGGGCCCTGACGGACGCCGGGGCGGAGCGCGCCGCCGCCCTCGCCCTCGTCCACGAGGACGACGAGACCAACATCCGGGCCGCGCTCACCGCCCGCCGCCTCAACCCCCGCCTGCGCCTGGTGATCCGGCTCTACAACCGCAAGCTGGGCCAGCACCTCGAAACGCTCCTCGACCAGGCCGCCGCCGTCGCCGAACCCGGCCTCGACCCCGAGAAGCTCGACGCCGCCACCACGGTCCTCTCCGACGTCGACACCGCCGCCCCCGGCCTCGCCGCGGCCGCCGTCGCGGGCACCAGCAAGGTGGTCCAGGCCGGGGGACTGCTGCTGCACGCCGTCGACCGGCCGCCCGTCGCCGGCCAGGCACCCGACCCCGGCCTGTGCACGCTCGCCCTGCTCTCCGCCACCGCAGGAGACCCGGCGGGCTGCGAGGGCTCCGAGCACAGCGGCGACGCGGGCCCCCGCCTCCTGCCGGACGACCGGACGGTGGCCGCCGCCACCGGGCGCGCCGCCGTCACCCTCGAAGCGGTCACCCCGGCGGGCCCGGCCCTCCCGCCGGTCCGCCTCGCCGCCTCCGCGCTGCCCGTCGCCTCGCTCTTCTCCCGCCGCCTGCGCTGGTCCCTCGCGGGTGCTGCCGGCGCCGTCCTCGCGCTCGCCCTCGCCTCCACCCTCACCACCGGCGACCACCCCCTGCATGCCGCCTATCTGACGCTCCTCGACATCTTCGCCATCGGCGACCCGGCCGTCGGCGAGCCGACCAGCCGTCAGGTCCTCCAGATCCTCGCCGGGTTCGTCGGCCTCCTCCTGCTCCCGGTGATCGTCGCCGCCCTCCTCGAAGGACTCGGCACCTTCCGCACCGCGACCACCCTGCGCCGCCCGCCGCGCGGACTCTCCGGCCACGTCGTCCTCCTCGGCCTCGGCAAGGTCGGCACCCGCGTCCTCGCCCGGCTCCGGGCGCTGAACATCCCGGTGGTCTGCGTCGAATCCGACCCGGAGGCCCGGGGCGTCGCCGTCGCCCGCCGGCTGCGGGTCCCCACCGTCATCGGCGACGTCACCGAGGAAGGCGTCCTGGAGGCTGCCCGCATCCACCGCGCCCGCGCCCTCCTCGCCCTGACCAGCGTCGACATCACCAACCTGGAGGCCGCGCTCTCCGCCCGCGCCGTCACGCCCGAGCTGCGGGTCGTGCTGCGCCTGTACGACGACGACTTCGCCACCGCCGTGTTCCGCACCCTGCGCACCGCCCACCCCGGGGCCCTCACCCGCAGCCGCAGCGTCTCCCACCTCGCCGCACCCGCCTTCGCGGGCGCCATGATGGGCCGCCAGGTCCTCGGTGCCGTACCGGTCGAGCGCCGCGTCCTCCTCTTCGCCGCCGTGGACGTCGCGGACCATCCCCTCCTGGACGGCCGGACGGTCGCCGAGTCCTTCCGTCCCGGCGCCTGGCGCGTCATCGCCCTCGACGGACGCGGAGGCGGCCCCGGCGAGGCCTGGCGCCTGCGGCCCGAGCGGCTCCTCGGCCCGGGGGACCGGGTGGTGGTCGCCGCCACCCGCCGCGGCCTGGCCGAACTCCTCGGCCGGGGCGGCGGCCGGGACGAGCACGGAGCCCCGGACAACTCCGTACGAACAGAGCGCCGTTGACCGTAGGATCTGACCGCCCGGGCGCCGAGACGGTCCGCAAGGGTCCGCGCACCCGCAAGGGCCCGCACGGGCCTGCGACGGCCGCACCCGCACTGCCCGCACCCGCACTGCCCGCACCCGCACTGTCCGCACCCCGCACCGCCCGCACCCCGCACGGGCCCGCACCGGGCCCGCACCGGGCCGCGACCCCGCACCCCGTACCGCCCGCACCCCGTACCGCCCGCACCCCGCACCGCCCGCACCCCGCACGGGCCCGCACCGGGCCCGCACCGGGCCGCGACCCCGCACCCCGCACCGCCCGCACCCCGTACCGGCCCGCATCCGCAGTCAGGAGTCCCTTCCTTGAACACACCGCACACCACCCCGGCCGCCGGCCGCCCGCCGCACCGCATGGACCCGGCGGGCGGCTGCCCGCACGCGGACAACGCCCGGCTGCTCGCCGAGGGCGCCGTGGCCCCGGTGATCCTGCCCGGCGGGATCGAGGGCATGGCGGTGCTCGGCCACGACGCGCTGCGCGACTTCCTCAACCACCCCGACGTCGCCAAGGGACCCCAGCACTTCAGCGCCCTCGCCGAGGGCCGCATACCCGACGGCTGGCCGCTGCTGACCTTCGCCACCGTCCCCGGCATGATCACCGCCGACGGGACCGACCACCGCAGGCTCCGGACCCTGGTCAGCAGCGCCTTCACCGCCCGCCGGGTCGAGGAGCTCCGCCCGCGCGTCGAGGCGGTCACCGCCGGCCTCCTCGACGGACTCGCGGAGGCGGCCCGCGCCGGGGACGGCGTCGCCGATCTGCGCCGCCACTACGCGCTTCCGCTGCCGCTCGGCGTCATCTGCGAACTTTTCGGCGTCGACCCGGCCCACCAGGACCGGCTGCACCACCTCTCCAGCCTGGTCGTCGCCACCGACACCGAGCCCGAGCGGGCCGTCGCCGCCAACCGCGAACTCGTCGAGCTGCTCGCCTCCATCGCCGCCGCCAAGGCCGCCGCCCCCGGCGACGACCTCACCAGCGCCCTGATCGCCGCCCGGGACGAGGGCGGGGACCGGCTCAGCCAGCCCGAGCTGATCGGCACGCTGCTCCTGATGATCGTCGCGGGCCACGAGACCACCCTGAACCTCGTCACCAACGCGGTCCGGGCGCTCTGCGCCCACCGCGACCAGCTCGCCCTCGTCACCGAGGGGCGTGCCGACTGGGCCGACGTGGTGGAGGAGACCCTCCGCTGGGACAGCCCGGTCAGCTACTTCCCCTTCCGCTACCCCACGCGCGATCTGACGGTCGACGGCACGGTCATCCCGAAGGGCACCCCCGTCCTCGCCGGCTACTCGGCGGCGGGCCGCGACCAGAAGGCCCACGGCCCGGACGCCGACCGCTTCGACATCACCCGCACCGCGACGGCCAAGCACCTCTCGCTCGGTCACGGCCCCCACTACTGCCTGGGCGCCCCGCTCGCCCGCATGGAGGCCGCGATCGCCCTCGAAGCCCTCTTCACCCGCTTCCCCGACCTGGACCTGGCCGTCCCGGAGGCCGAGCTCGCCCGCCACTCCGGCTTCGTCGGCAACAGCGTCAGGGCCCTCCCCGTCCGCCCCGGCGCCTGACACCCCGCACCCGCCGCGCCCGCGACGGGGGCCGCCGCCTCAACCGGGGCGCCCCCCGGCCGTCGCGGGCGAGGCCCGCAGGGAGGCCACGAGGCGCAGCAGCCGGTCCTCGTTCCCGACCAGACCCGCCGCCCGCAGCGCCTCGTCGGCCTCGGCCATCGGATGGGTCAGCATCACCCCCGCGTACGGGGCGAGCAGCGGGTCGCTCAGCACGGCCTGAGTGGATTCGAGCAGCCGCAGGTACGCCTGGGCGGCCGCGCGCTCGCCGGCGGTGATCGTGGTCATGTCGGTCTCCCTCTCGACGGTTTCGGCGCCCACCACCCTCTCGCACGGGTCTGACAATCGGGCTCAGGCCCGCTCGTCGAGGTGTGCCGCCAGCCGCTCCAGGAAGACCCGCTGCCCGGAGACGAGGAGCGGGGAGGCGGCGTCCGGGGTGAACCAGCCCACCCGGTCGATCTCAGGGAACTCCTCCCGGACGCCGGACCGGGGCGGCCACTCCATGGTGAAGGTGCCGGGGACGACCCCGGCCGGGTCGAGGTCGCCCTCGACGGCCCAGGCGGTGACGAGTTTGCCGTTGCGCTGGCGGGACTCGCCGAGGGGGAACCACTCGCCCTCGGGGGCGGGGAGGCCCAGCTCTTCCTGGAACTCGCGGCGGGCCGCGGCCTCGGGGGTCTCGTCGGGCTCGTACTCGCCCTTGGGGATCGACCAGGCGGACTCCTCGCGGGACGCCCAGAAGGGCCCGCCCATGTGACCGATGAGGACCTCGACGCCACCGTCCGCCGTGCGGCGGAAGACCAGGAGACCCGCGCTGCGCTTGTCCGGCATGGGCCCCAGTCTGGACGAAGGGCCCGTTCGGCGCAGCCCCGCGTGCGTGGTCCCGTCCTACTCCTGCTCGGCGCCGACCGTCACCGGACCGCCCGCGGGATCCACGCCGCTCGTCCACCGGGCCCCGAGCCGGACCGAACGCCAGGGGACGAGGGTCGCGTCCAGTCGCTCCCGCCGCAGCCGTACGCCGTCCTGGGCGACCGCCAGGACCGGGCGCGCCAGCCGCCGCTCCGGCCGGACGAGGAGGGGCGCCGCCTCCGGGCCCACCAGCCCGGGCGCCACCCAGCGCAGCGGGCCCACCGCCGTCACCGGCACGCCCGCCGACGGCCAGGGGCGGCCGTCGAGCCGGTCCAGCACCGCCCCCGCCACCGCCCGTCCCTCGGCGGCGGCGACCAGCGCCGGCTCCACCCCGCGCAGCAGGTTGCCGACGGCGAAGACCCCCGGCTCCGCGGTACGGAAGGCGCTGTCCGTCACGGGCCCCCGCGTGCCCGGCGCGAGCGGCAGGCCGCGCGCCCGGACGAGCTCGTGGTCCGGGATCCAGTCGCCGGTGAGGACCACCGTGTCGCACCGCAGTACGGTCGTCCGCCCGTCCCGGCCCCGCACCACCGCCCCGCTCAGTCGCCCGCGTCCGAGCAGCTCCGCCACCACCGCGCCGGTGAGGACCGGGACCCGCCCGAACCCCGCCGCCGTGGCGGGGAGTTCGGTGACGACGGCCGCCACCTCCACCCCGGCCGCCCGCAGCGTCCGCACCGCGCCCCGGGCCACGGGGTCGCCACCGACGACCACCGCGCGGCGTCCGACGGCCTCCTGGCGCGGCCCGGCCGAATCCGCCCGCCGCCCGGCCGGCCCCCCACCCGCCCCGAACCGCTCGACCACCCGCTGGAGTTCGCCCGTCGTCAGCACCCCGGCCGGGCGCGTCCCCGGGACGAGGCGGGCGCTGCGGGGGCGTTCGCGGGCGCCGGTGGCGAGGACGACCGCGCGTGCCCGGATCTGTTCGAGCCCGGTCGGGGCGGTGACGTCCAGGGTGAGGGGCCCGGCCCAGCCGGTGGCCGAGACTCCGGTGCGGAGGGTCGCGCCGGCGCGGAGCGCCTCCCGCACCGCGCGCCGCGCGTACGCGGGGCCGTCCAAGGGGCGGCCCAGGGCGTCCGCGCCGAAGCCCGGCCGGGCGGCGCAGTGGCGGGGGGCGCCGCCCGCCGAGGGCTCCCGTTCCAGGACCTCGACGCGGCCCGCGCCCGCCGCCGCCAGGCGGGTGGCCGCGGCGAGCCCGGCGGGGCCCGCGCCCACCACGAGGACGTCGACCGTGCGGATCACCGGGCCCCCTTCCCGTATTCCTCGTACCGTTGCTCCTCGAACAGGGCCCGTACCTCCGCGCCGCAGTAGTTGCCCTGGCAGCGGCCGCCCCGGGCGCGCGTCCTGCGGCGCAGCCCGTCGAGGCCGCCGGGCGGGATCGTGGAGTCGAGGGCGGCCCGGATCTCGCCCCGGGTGACCCGCTCGCAGTGGCACACGATCGCCCCGAACTCGGGCTCTCGGGCGATGAGTTCCGCGTCCCGGTACGGGCGGGGGAAGGCCTCGCCGAGGTTGGGCATCCGCACCGGGGCGAGCGGGCGGGCCGGTCCCGGGTCGAGGCCGCAGTCCGCGAGGAGGCCGAGCACGTGCTCGGCGATGGCCAGGGAGGCGGTGAGCCCGGTGGAGCGGATGCCGCCCACCGTCACGTACCGCAGCCCGGGATGGGCGGCGATCCGGTAGTCCTCCTGGCCGGTGGCGGCCCGCAGCCCCGCGTAGACGGCCGTGACCTCCTCGTCGAGCAGGGCGGGGAGGATCCGGCCGCCCTGCTCGCGCAGCCCGGCGAGGCCCTCCGCCGTCGTGCCGGTGGCGGTCTTGTCGTCCAGGTCCTCGGCGGTGGGGCCGAGCATGACGTTCCCGTACACCGTCGGCGAGATGAGCACGCCCTTGCCGAGCGGTCCGGGTACGGGCAGCAGGATGTGCCGCACCAGGTCGCGGGCGAACTTGTCGAAGACGAGCAGCTGGCCCCGGCGCGGGGTGACGGTGAAGTCCTCCCGGCCGACCATCGCGTCGAAGGCGTCGGCGTGGAGGCCGCAGGCGTTGACGAGCAGGCGGGCGCGCAGCACCCCGCGCCGGCTGACGAGCCGGTGGTACGGCTCGCCCGGACGCACCTTCTCCACGCGGCAGTTCAGATGCAGGTCCACCCCGGAGCGGACGGCCTGCGTGGCGTACGCGAGGGTGGTCGTCCACGGGCAGATCACCGACTCGCCCGGCACTTCGAGCGCGCCGAGCGCACCCGGGCCCAAGTGCGGTTCGCGTGAGTCGAGTTCGGTGGCCGAGAGCAGACGGGTGGTGCGGTGGCCGTTGCGCTCCGCCTTCTCCGCGAGGCGGGGGAGCGCCGCCCGCTGCCCCTCGTCCCAGGCGACGAGCAGCGCGCCCAGCGGCTCCACGGGGATGCCGGCCTCCCGCGCGTACGCGGTGAGCAACCGGTGCCCCTCGCGGACGAGCCGCGCCTCCAGCGTGCCGGGTGCGGCGTCGAAACCGGTGTGCAGAATGGCCGTGTTGGCCTTCGAGGTGCCGTCGCCGACGTCGTCCGCGGCCTCCACGAGCGCGACCCGCAGCGGATGGCGGGCCAGCGCGCGGGCGATCGCGGAGCCCACGACCCCCGCACCGACGACCACGACGTCGTACTCCGCCGCCTCACCGACGGGAAGCGGCCCGCTCCGCGTGACCCTCATACGGCTGCGTCACCCGCGCCGGGCCCCGACTCGGCCCCGCCACCCAGGCCTGGCCCTGACCCTGACCCGGCCCCGCCACCCGCGCCGGGCCCCGACTCGGCCCCGCCACCAGCGCCGCCGCCCGACCGCTCCACCAGCGCCGTCACCTCCGCGCGGAACCGCCCGAGGCGCTCCGCCGCCTCCTCCGGTGAGATGCGGGGTTCGTACACCGCCGAGGGCTTCCACTCCGGGACGGCCTCGCGGAGCGTGAGTCCCGGGTGGTGGCCCAGGCGGGCGACGGCGCCGACGCCGAGCGCGGTGGCGTCGGGCAGGGACGCGACCTCGACGGGGAGTTGCAGCAGGTCCGCCTGGGTCTGCATGAGCAGGGACGACCGGGTGAGGCCGCCGTCGGCGCGCAGGGCGGTCAGGGGTGCGCCCCGGTCGGCGGCGGTGGCCGCGGCGAGCTCCGCGACCTGGGCGGAGATGCCCTCGCACAGGGCGCGCACCAGATGGCCGGGGCCGGTGTCCAGGCCGAGGCCGGTGAGCGAGCCGCGTACGTCCCCCCGCCACCAGGGCGCGGCGAGCCCGGCGAAGGCCGGGACGAAGGTGACGCCGCCGGAGTCCGGGACGCCGCCGCCGACCGCGTCGAGCTCCCCGGCCCCGGCGATCACGCCGAGGTCGGTGAGCCAGCGCACGGCCGAGGCGACCGTGTACACCTGGCCGTCCAGGCAGTGGGTGACGCGCCCGCCGAGCCGCCAGGCCACGCAGCTGACCAGGCCGGAGGCGGTGCGTCGGGGCTCGGGGCCGGTCTGCGCGAGGAGGAAGGCCCCGGTGCCGTAGGTGCACTTGGCGGCGGCCGGGTCGTCGGCGCTCTGTGTGAGCAGCGCCGCCTGCTGGTCCACCAGGAGCCCGGTGAGCGGCAGCGCGGGGCCGAACGCGGTCGTGGTGCCGACCGGGGTGTCGCAGTCCACGACCCGGGGGAGCGCCTCGCCGCCGAGTCCGTACAGGTCGAGGGCGGTCGGTGACCAGTCGACCGTGTCGAGGTCGAGGAGTCCGGTCCGTCCGGCGGTCGCCGCGTCGGTGACGAACGCGCCCGTGAGCCGGTGGACGAGCCAGGCGTCGCTGGTGGTGACCACACCGGCGCCGGTGGCGTGGCGGCGGATCCAGGCCATCTTGGGCGCGGCGAAGTAGGGGTCGACGGGAAGGCCGGTGATCCGGCGCAGTTCCTCGGCGTGGGCGTCGAGACCGGCGCAGACGGAGGCCGCCCTGCGGTCCTGCCAGACGAGGGCGTCGGTGAGGGGTTCCCCGGTGGCGGGGTCCCAGGCGAGCACGGTCTCGCCCTGGTTGGCGAGGCCCACGGCGACGACGGCCGTGTCCGCCTCGGCGAGCGCCGCCCGCCCGGCGGCGACCACGGAGTCGTACAGCTCACGCGGGTCGACCTCGACCAGACCGCCGGGGAGGTGACGGGGCCGGACCGGTGCCGTCCCGGTGCCGATGACGCCGCGCTCGGGGCAGAGGACGAGGGCCTTCGTACCGGACGTGCCCTGGTCGACGGCGAGTACCGCTCCGCCCGTCATCCCGCTGCTCCCGTCGTTCGACCGCTCGGTGATCATCCGATCACCGAAAAGGGTCAGGGTGCCGTCGCCCGGGGGCTTCGTCAAGCCTCGGCGGCCGAGGACGTCAGGTCTCCCGGCATACCTGACAGTAAGTCAAATTCAGTCGTTGGCTTAATAGTTACTGTCAGAAAAGAAAGTGGACCGGTCGCATCCATCGCCCTCTATAGTGATCGCCGATCAACGGCCGGGACGCCCGCCGGGGGACTGACCACCCCTTCCATCCACCGAGGACCCATGTCATCCACACCACCCCCCACTCCCTGATGGCCGGACACGGCTTCCGGCCCGTCTACCACCCCGCCGGCCACGACCACGCGCTGCGCAGCGCCGTCCAGGACTTACGCACCGGCCGCTGGGTCTCCATGGCCCGGCTGCTCGACGAGACCTCCGACTGGGAGGCCTGGACCCGGCGCACCCAGGTCCTCGCCACCGTCGCCGCCGGCACCGACGTCGTCCCCATCTGGCGCGCCGAGCAGCCCGAGAGCCTTGCCGCCACCGTGATGCACAGCCGCGTCGCCGTGGAGCGCGCCGTGCGCGCCCACCGCGCCGGCCACGCCCGGACCCGGGAACTCTGGCAGGAGGCCTGGACCGCCTGCCGCGACGCCTGCGACCGCTCGCCCGCCGACCCCGTGCCCTGGGTCGGGCTGATCGCCCTCGCCGCCCTCGACGGCCGCCAGCGCATGCCCGAGCACCGCCTCACCCCGCCGGCGCCCATGCTGCCGCCCGGCCCCTGGGGGCTGCTCGCCGAGGTGGAGAAGCGCGACCCGCACAACCGCGAAGCCCACCACCGGATGCTCCAGTTCGTCTACGCGCGCCGATCCGGACCCCTCTCCGAGGCCGTCAACTACTCCCACTGGGCCGCCGGTTCGGCTCCTGTCGGCTCCGCCCTGCACGCCCTGCCGCTGTACGTCCGGGTCGAGCGCTACCGGCGCGAGCGCGGCCACGAGCGCGCCCTCGACCTCCACTGGGTCGCCGAGGACGCCGTACGCGACGCCCAGCGCGCCCTGGACGCCTGGTTCCTCTTCTGCGCCACCGACGAGGCCTCGCTGCTCGACCTCAACCACCTGGCGCACGCCCTCTTCGGGGCCCTCCGCTTCACCGACGCGGCCCGGGTCTTCGAGGCGCTCGGCCCGTACTACACGACCCTCCCCTGGGCCTACCGCACCGCCCGCCCGGAGGACCGCGGCCTCGCCGAGGAGGTCTTCCTGCGCGCCCGCGCCCGCTGCCTCGGCGGCTGACGCGCCGCCGCGCCCCCGGCGCCCCGAGCTTCCGCCCCCCGCCCCGCTCAGTCCGTCCCCCCGGAGGTCCCCATGTCCCGCAGCGAAGCCCCGATCGACGCGATACGCAAGCCACCACCGTCCCAGGACGAGGAGGCGAGACTCAGAGAGCTCGGCTACCAGCCCGTCCTCGCCCGCCGCATGGACGGCTTCGGCAACTTCGCGATCAGCTTCTCGGTCATCTCCGTCCTTTCCGGCTGCATGACCCTGTACGGCTTCGGCCTGGGCACCGGCGGCCCCTCCGTCATGCTGTGGGGCTGGATCGGCGTCGGCCTCTTCGTCCTGTGCGTCGGCCTCGCCCTCGCCGAGGTCACCAGCGCCTACCCGACCTCCGGCGCCCTCTACTACATGGCCGACCGGCTCGGCGGACGCCGCTGGGGCTGGTACACCGGCTGGCTGAACCTGCTCGGTCTGCTCGGCGCCATCGCCGGCATCGACTACGGCGCGGCCCTCTTCACCGGAGCCTTCCTCAACCTCCAGTGGGGCTTCGTCCCCACCCCGGGCTCGACCTTCCTCGTCTTCCTCGCGATCCTGCTGCTGCACGCCGGGCTCAACCTCTTCGGCGTCCGCCTGGTCAGCGTCCTCAACTCGGTCAGCGTCTGGTGGCACCTGGTCGGTGTCGCGGTCATCGTCGGCGCCCTCGCGTTCGTCCCCGACCACCACCAGTCCGTGGACTTCGTCTTCACCACGTTCGTCAACGACACCGGCTGGGCCAACCCGTTCTACGTCGCCGCGATCGGCCTGCTCCTCGCCCAGTACACCTTCTCCGGCTACGACGCCTCGGCCCACCTCTCCGAGGAGACCTCGAACGCCTCCGTCACCGCCGCCAAGGGCATCGTCCGGTCCATCTGGGTCTCCTGGCTCGCCGGCTTCGCCCTCCTCGCCGGACTCACCTTCGCCATCCAGGACTACGCCGGCACGCAGAACAGCGCCACCGGCGTCCCGCCCGCCCAGATCTTCCTGGACGCGCTCGGCTCCCGCGGCGCCGCCCTCCTGCTCCTCGTGGTGATCGTCGCCCAGCTCTTCTGCGGCAACGCCGAGGTGGCCGCCGCGAGCCGCATGGTCTTCGCCTTCAGCCGCGACAACGCCCTGCCCGGCTCGGGGCTCTGGCGCAAGGTCAGCGGCAGCACCCAGACGCCCGTCCCCGCCGTCTGGCTCGCGGTCGTCGTGGCCGCGGTGCTCGCCGTCCCCTCTCTCTACTCGGCCACCGCCTACGGCGCCGTCACCGCGATCAACGTCATCGGCATCACGCCCGCGTACGCCATCCCGGTCTACCTGCGGCTGCGCGCCGGGAACCGCTTCGTCCCCGGCCCGTGGAGCCTCGGTCGCTGGAGCAGGCCGGTCGGCTGGATCGCCGTCGTCTGGGTGGCGTTCGTGACCGTCCTCTTCTGCCTGCCGCAGAAGTCACCGGTGAACGTGGACACGATGAACTACGCGGCCGTCGCGCTCGTCGTCGTGCTCGTCCTCGCCAGCGTCTGGTGGTACGTCGCCCGCCGCTCGTACGGCACGCCGACCGCGTACGGGACCGCCCGCGAAGAGGCGGAGATCGCCGAGGGCATCGTCTGACGGCCTCGGGCGTCCGCGCCCGGCTCCTGCTTCCCGTACCGGACAGGAGCCGGGGCGCCCTCAGGCGCTGAACTCGTAGGTCCAGGCAGCCGACCGGGCCGAGACGTCGATGTCCGTGATCTCCAGGGCATGCCCGTGCTGGTCGCTGACCACCCGGTGGACGAGCAGCCGGGCCGCGTCGCCGGCCGCCGTGCCGGCCGGGCAGGGCGGGACGCCGACCGACTCGCGGTGGGTGACGCGCAGCCCCGCCTGGTGCATCCAGTGGTACAGGAGCCGCAGGTCGGGCTGTTGGCGGCAGTCCCTGCCCCGCCGGTACCGGGAGAGCTGGGGGATCTCGGCGAGGGCCGCCCGGGAGAACCACGACACCGCCCGCTGGAGCGCCGCCCCCTGCGGTCCGAGGACCGTGTGCCGGTGGACGAGCGTCGGTTCGCCGGGGGTGAGCAGGAGCCGCGGCGCCAGGGGAGCGGGCGGCGGTTCCCAGGTCAGCGAGGCCCGTACGAGCGCCTCGGCCGCCTGCGGCCCGCCGGGGAACGTCGGCCGGCGGGCCGTGAACGCCGCTGTGTCCGGCTCGGGTTCGGCCGTCCCGGCGGCGGCGAACGTGCCGCGCCGGTCGGTGACCACGAGCCGCTCCTCCCTGAGGAGCCGGAGCGCGCTGCGGACGGTCTGCCGGTTGACGCGGTAGCGCTGGGAAAGCGTGCGCTCCGAGGGGAGCCGGCTGCCGGGGGAGATGCGTCGCTGGGCGAGTTCCTCGCGCAGGGCGGCGGTGACCCGGAGATAGAGCGGCACTTCCGCCGCCGTCCCGGAATCGGGCTCGGCCATGATCAACCCTCTCTTCGCTCAGTGTGACAGCACGGGTCGGGTGGGTGATCAATTCCTATCATTGGTCTAAACCATTTAGCTAGGCCGGTCCGGCAGAGTGGCCGAAACGAGCGTCGCGCCTTGTAATGAGGTTCCAGGTGACGGGCCGGTAGCACGGCTTCGGGAAGAGGCGGGTGAGGCCGGATGACGACACCGTCGGAACGCGCCACGCGGGGCAAGGAGGCCCGCAAGCGCGTCCCCCGCGCCTCCCACGGCCGCTGGATACCCAGCTCGCAGCGCCCCCACCCGCTGGACGTCCTGGAACGCCAGTCCGTCGACCGGCTCCCCGACCTCGTCCCCCTCCGCTACGCCCGGATGGCGGCATCGCCCTTCGCCTTCCTGCGCGGCGCCGCCGCCGTCATGGCCGCCGACCTCGGCGCCCAGCGCCACACCGGGCTCACCGTCCAGCTCTGCGGCGACGCCCACCTGCTCAACTTCGGGGTGTACGCCTCACCCGAACGGACGCTCCTCTTCGACGTCAACGACTTCGACGAGACTCTCCCCGGCCCCTTCGAATGGGACGTCAAGAGGCTCGCCGCCAGCGTCACCGTCGCCGCCCTCCAGAACGGCAGCGCCAAGCCCAAGGCCCACCGCGCCGCGCTCGTCGCCGTCGAGTCGTACCGCACGACCATGCGCCGCCTCGCCGGACTCGGAGAACTCGACGTCTGGTACGAGCGGATCGCCGCCGACGACCTCCTCCCCCTGGTCCGCGGCGACGACCGGGCCCGCTTCGCCCACCGGCTCGACCGGGCCCGCCGCCGCACCAGCCTCCAGGCCCTCGCCAAGCTCACCGACACGGACGAGGCCGGGAACCGGCACATCGTCGACGACCCACCGCTCCTCGAACGCACCACGGACATCGACCGGGTCACCCTCGGCAAGATCTTCAGCGACTACCGCAGCTCCCTCGCCGAGGAACGCCGCGTCCTCCTCGACCGCTACCACTTCGTCGACGCGGCCCGGAAGGTCGTCGGGGTCGGCAGCGTCGGCACCCGCTGCTTCATCCTCCTGCTCGAAGGACGGGACGACGGCGACCCGCTCATCCTCCAGATCAAGGAGGCCGGCCGCTCCGTCCTGGAGCCGTACCTCGCGCCGACGGCCTACCCCCACCAGGGCCGCCGCGTCGTCTCCGGACAGCGGCTCACCCAGGCCGCGAGCGACATCTTCCTCGGCTGGATGACCGGACCCGAACAGCGCCACTTCTACTGGCGGCAGCTGCGCGACATGAAGGGCTCCGCCGAGGTGGAGACCATGTCCCCGGCCACCCTGCGGGACTACGCGCGGCTCTGCGGCCGGGCCCTGGCCCGCGCCCACGCCCGCTCCGGCGACCGGATCGCCATCGCCGCCTACCTCGGCTCCTCGGACGTCTTCGACCGCGCCGTCGCCGACTTCGCGCTCGTCTACGCCGGACAGAACGCCGACGACTACGCCGCCCTCGGCGCGGCCATCGCCGCCGGCGTGGTGACGGCGGCCCCGGGCGCCTGAACCCGCCCCGGGACCGCCGTCACCCGTACGCGCAAGAGGACGCCGCCCTCACCCGTACGGCGCTACGCGCCGCGCCGCAGCGGCGGTTCGACCGGTGTCTCGGCCACGGACCCGAAGAGCACGGCACGCGCCACTGCGGGGGCGAACAGCACGGTCATCGGGTGGGTGAGGGTGATCGCCTTGCGGAAGGCCGCGCCGACGACCGGGTCGCCCGCCGCCCGCTCCTGCACCCGGCCCATGTACCAGCCGACCGCCTTGTCCAGCGCGCCGGGGGCGTCCTCGGCGCCGACGGCGCCGGGCATCTTCTTGTCGGCGCCCGTCGAGACGTCCCACGCCTGCCGGGAGGCGTCGAGGAGGGCGCGCTGCACCCGCCGGGTGGTCGGGGTGCGCTTCGGGTCGGCGAGCGCACGGCGCAGGGCGACGGCGGTGATCGCCGCCACCGCCATGCCCTGCCCGTAGACCGGGTTGAAGGCGCAGAGCGCGTCGCCGGTGGCGAGGAAACCGGCCGGGCGGCGGCCCGGACGGTCGTACCGGCGCCGGATGTTGGCGGTCTTGCGGAAGCCGTACACGGGGGACACCGGCTCCGCGTTCGCCAGCCACTCGCTGATCATCGGGTGCGGCATCCGCTTCGCGTACTCCTCGAACGCCCCCTCCTCCGTGGGCGGTTCGTTGCCGCGCAGCCCCGAGAGGGTCACCAGGTGCGTGCCGTCGCCGACGGGCAGCACGACGGCGCCGTACTCCTGCTCGGGGTTGGGCACGATGAAGTAGCCCATGGCGTCGCTGTCCAGCGCGCCCGCCGGGGCGCGGTAGACCCGGGTGGCGTAGGCGAGACCGGTGTCGATGGTCTCCTCGTGCGGCGCCTCGGCGCCGATCGCCGCCAGCCAGTCCGCGGCCTTCGTGGACCTGCCGGAGGCGTCCACGACGAGATCGGCCTCCAGGACGCGGGTCTCCTTCTCGGCGCCCGCGCCGCGCTCCCGCAGCCGCACGCCCCGGACGCGCGAGGAGTCGCCGGTCAGGCCCACCGTCTCGTGGCCCTCGACCAGCTCGATCCGCGGGTCGGCGGACACCCGCTGCCGCACCAGCCACTCCAGCTGCGGGCGCGAACCCGAGTAGAAGTGCACGGTGGCGGGCAGCCGGTTCATCCACTTGCCGTTCTGCCACTGCACCATGTCCTCGGGCACGCCCACCTTGGGCGCGCCGAGCTCCCGCAGCTCGTCGACGAATCCCGGCAGCAGCTCGTCGTACGCCCGCTGCCCGCCCGCGATGAGGACGTGGAGGTGGCGGCCCTGCGGGACACCCGGCCGCGCCTCGGGTCCCTCCGGGAAGCGGTCGCGCTCGACGACCGTCACCTTCTCGGCGTGCTCGGCGAGTACCCGAGCGGCAAGCAGTCCAGCGAGACTTCCCCCGATGACCACCGCGTGACGTGTCGCGCGGCGCCCCAAGTCGTCGGCCATACCCGCCCCTTCGTGTCGTGGAACTACAACTGACCAGTATCCACGCCGGTACGGATCTCGTCGCGCACCCCGTCGCGCACCCCGTCGCGCATCTCCTCGCGCGCTCCGTCGCGCGCCCCGAGCCTGAGGTGCTCGATGTGGTAGACGGCCTCGTCGAGGAGCTGGGCGACGTGGTTGTCGTAGAGGCTGTACTCGATGCGGCGCCCCTGCCGGACGCCGGTGACCAGGCCGAGCGCGCGGAGCAGCCGGAGCTGGTGGGAGACGGCGGACTGCTCCATCTCCACGGCGGCGGCGAGCTCGGTGACGCCGCACGGCCCCTGGCGGAGCGTGGTGAGGATCATCAGCCGGGACGGGGTGGCGAGGGCCTGGAGGGTGGCGGCGATGGTGGCCGCGGACTCGGCGTCCAGGTGGGTGGCGGGGGTGGTCTGGCCGTTCGCTCCGTGTCCCATGCGCTCATCGTAGCGGCGCTCTTATGTCAATATGTGAAGACCTCTTCATGTGTTCGGGTATGGTGGTGTGCCTTCCTCCCCGCCACCCCCGAAAGAGAGGTGCCCTTCCCATGGCCCTCCCGGACCTCGGCACCGCACGGACCCCCGCCCCCACCCCCGTACGCACGCCGGTGCCACCGCCGCACCCCACCCGGGCCGCGGCCCTGCCCGAGGTGCGCTGGGCGGCCCTCTCGGCCCTGGCCTTCCTCCTCGCCCTCCCGCTCGACCTGGCCGGCGCCCCGGCCTGGCTCTGGGGCCCGCTCTACGCGGTCTGCTACGCCGCCGGAGGCTGGGAGCCGGGCTGGGCAGGACTCCAGGCGCTGCGCGAACGCTCCCTCGACGTCGACCTGCTCATGGTGGTCGCGGCGATCGGAGCCGCCGCCATCGGCCAATACCTCGACGGCGGGCTCCTCATCGTCATCTTCGCCGTCTCCGGAGCCCTGGAGGCCCTCGCCACCCGCCGTACCGCGGACTCGGTGCGCGGCCTGCTCGACCTCGCGCCCGCCACCGCCGTCCGGCTCACCGGCGCGGCCCTCGACCACGAGGAGACCGTCGAGGCGGCAGCCCTCGCGGTCGGCGACACCGTCCTCGTACGGCCCGGGGAACGGCTCCCCGCCGACGGCACCGTCCTGCGCGGCACGAGCGACGTCGACCAGGCGAGCATCACCGGCGAACCGCTCCCCGCCCCCAAGACCGCGGGCGACCCGGTCTTCGCCGGCACCCTCAACGGCTCCGGGGCCCTCCGCGTCCGCGTCGACAAGGACGCGGCCGACTCCGTCATCGCCCGGATCGTCGCCCTCGTCGAGGAGGCGAGCGCCACCAAGGCCCCCACCCAGCTCTTCGTCGAGAAGATCGAGCAGCGCTACTCGGTCGGCGTCGTCGTCGCCACCCTCGCGCTCTTCGGCCTGCCCGTCGCCCTCGGCGCCGACGTCACCGGGGCCCTGCTGCGCGCGATGACCTTCATGATCGTCGCCTCGCCCTGCGCGGTGGTCCTCGCCACCATGCCGCCGCTGCTCTCCGCCATCGCGACCGCCGGACGCCACGGCGTCCTCGTCAAGTCCGCCGTCGTCATGGAACGCCTGGGCGAGGTCGACCGGGTCGCCCTCGACAAGACCGGCACCCTCACGGAGGGCACGCCGCAGGTGACCGCCGTCCACGGCGACGACTCGGTCCTCGCCCTGGCGGCGGCGGCCGAACTGCCCAGCGAGCACCCGCTGGCCCGCGCCGTGGTGGCCGAGGCCCGCGCCCGCGGCCTGGAGATCCCCGAGGCGAGCGAGTTCACCGCCGAGCCGGGGCGGGGAGTGCGGGCGGTGGTCGACGGCCGCGAGGTGCGGGTCCGCCGGGCGGCGGGCGCGCACGCGGACACCGCCGTCGAGGTCCTCGTCGACGGCACCCCCGCCGCGGTCCTCGACCTCTCCGACCGGCTCCGCGAGGGCGCCCCGGAGGCGGTCGCGGCCCTGGCCCGGCTCACGGGCACCGCCCCCGCCCTCCTCACCGGCGACAACGCGGGCGCCGCCGCCCGCATCGCCGCCGAGGCGGGACTCGCCGACGTCCGCGCCGGCCTCCTCCCGCACGAGAAGGCGGAAGCGGTACGGGAGTGGGAGCGGGCGGGCGCCAAGGTGCTGCTCGTCGGCGACGGCGTCAACGACGCCCCGGCCCTCGCGGCCGCCCACACCGGCATCGCCATGGGCCGGGCCGGCTCCGACCTCGCCCTGGAGACCGCCGACGCGGTCGTCGTCCGCGACGAACTCCGCGCGATCCCCGCCGTCGTCTCCCTCTCACGCCGGGCCCGCCGCCTCGTCCTCCAGAACCTCGTCATCGCGGGCGCCTTCATCACCGCCCTCGTCACCTGGGACCTCGCCGGCCACCTCCCCCTCCCCCTGGGCGTCGCGGGCCACGAGGGCTCCACGGTCCTGGTCGGCCTGAACGGCCTGCGCCTCCTCGGAGAATCAGCCTGGCGCCGCGCCTCGACGAACCCGTAGGCCGATGGCCCACAGGACAGCGGGCGCGGGCCCGGAGGGAGGCCCTACTCCTCCGCCCCCAGCTCGGCCAGCGCCCCCGTCAGCCACTCCACCCAGAACCGCTCCAGATCGACCCCGCCCCGCAGCACGAGATGCCGCAACCGGTCCGGCTCGCTGCGGCGGCGCTCGGTGGGGAAGTCGCGGGCCTCGATGACGAGGTATTCGTCCAACTGGGCCTGGTGGAGGGCGAGGTGGCGGGACAGCTCGGCCCGCAGCCCCGCCGAGCCGACCATCGCCGCGGCCCGCATCCGCAGGAGGAGGGCGGACCGGAGCGGCTTGGGGTCCTCGACCCGGCCCACCCAGTCGCTCAGCTCGGCCCGGCCCGCGGGCAGTACCTCGTACTCCTTCTTCTGCCCCCGCGCGGGCACCGGAGCGGGCAGGGCGCGGATGTGCCCCGCCTGCTCCAGCCTGCCGAGCTCGCGGTAGATCTGCTGGTGCGTGGCCGACCAGAAGTAGCCGATCGACTTGTCGAAGCGGCGCGTCAGTTCGAGGCCGGAGGACGGCTTTTCGAGCAGCGCGGTGAGGATCGCGTGCGGGAGGGACATGCTCGCATCCTAGGTTCGGCCGGCCACGGTGATCACGGGGCGAGGGTCACAGGGTGGCGGCGAGCCGCGTCCCCTGGTCGATCGCCCGCTTCGCGTCCAGCTCGGCGGCGACGTCGGCCCCGCCGATGAGGTGCGCCGGGCGGCCGGCGGCGACCAGCTCCTCGTACAGGTCGCGGCGCGGCTCCTGCCCCGCGCAGAGCACGACGGTGTCGACGGGCAGCAGCTGCGGCTCGCCGTCGATCGTGACGTGCAGGCCCGCGTCGTCGATCCGCTCGTACGAGACGCCGGCGACCATCGTGACGCCCCGGTGCTTGAGTTCGGTGCGGTGGATCCAGCCGGTGGTCTTGCCGAGGCCCGCGCCGACCTTGGTGGTCTTGCGCTGGAGCAGGTGCACCTGGCGCGGCGGCGCGTTCCGCTCGGGCGCGCGCAGTCCGCCCCGGTTCTCGTACGAGGTGTCGACGCCCCACTGCCGGAAGTACGTCTCGGGGTCCTGGCTCGCGCCCTCGCCGCCGTCCGTGAGGAACTCGGCGACGTCGAAGCCGATCCCGCCCGCGCCGATGATCGCGACCCGCTCGCCGACCGGCGCGCCGTCCCGGAGCACGTCGAGGTAGCTGAGGACGCTCGGGTGGTCCTCGCCGGCGATGCCGGGGGTGCGGGGGGTGACGCCGGTCGCGACGACGACCTCGTCGTAGTCCGCCAGGTCGGCGGCGGACACGTACGTGTTCAGGCGCACGTCGATGCCGCGCTCGGCGAGCTGGACGCGGAAGTAGCGCAGCGTCTCGTCGAACTCCTCCTTGCCCGGCACGCGCTTGGCGATGTTCAGCTGGCCGCCGATCTCGGCGGCGGCGTCGAAGAGGGTGACGGAGTGGCCGCGCTCGGCCGCCGACACCGCGCATGCCAGACCGGCCGGGCCCGCGCCGACGACCGCGACGCGCTTGGCGAGCCGGGTGGGGGAGAGGACCAGCTCGGTCTCGTGGCAGGCGCGCGGGTTGACCAGGCAGGAGGTGATCTTCAGGCTGAAGGTGTGGTCGAGGCAGGCCTGGTTGCAGCCGATGCAGGTGTTGATGGTGTCGGCGCGGTCGGCGGAGGCCTTGGCGACGAAGTCGGGGTCGGCGAGGAACGGGCGGGCGAGCGACACCAGGTCGGCGCGCCCGTCGGCGAGGATCTCCTCGGCGACCTCGGGGGTGTTGATGCGGTTGGAGGTGACGAGCGGCACGGACACCGCGCCCATCAGCCTCTTCGTCACCCAGGTGTAGGCGCCGCGCGGCACGGAGGTGGCGATGGTGGGGATGCGTGCCTCGTGCCAGCCGATGCCGGTGTTGATGATGGTCGCGCCGGCGGCCTCGATCTCCTTGGCGAGCGCGACGACCTCGTCGAGCGTGGAGCCGCCCGGCACCAGGTCGAGCATGGAGAGGCGGTAGACGAGGATGAAGTCCTCGCCGACGCGCTCGCGGATCCGGCGGACGATCTCCAGCGGGAAGCGGACCCGGTTCTCGTACGAGCCGCCCCAGCGGTCGGTGCGCTGGTTGGTGGCGGAGGCGATGAACTCGTTGATGAGGTAGCCCTCGGAGCCCATCACCTCGACGCCGTCGTATCCGGCCTCCTTGGCGAGCTCGGCGCAGCGCGCGTAGTCCTCGACGGTCTGCTCGACCTCGGCGTCGGTCAGCTCGTTCGGTACGAAGGGGCTGATGGGGGCCTTGAGGGCGCTGGGCGCGACGAGACCGGGGTGGTAGGCGTACCGGCCGAAGTGCAGGATCTGCATCGCGATCCTGCCGCCCTCCGCGTGCACGGCGTCGGTGATCAGCCGGTGCTCGGCGGCCTCCTCGACCGTGGTCAGCTTGGCCCCGCCGTCCCAGGGCCGGCCGGCCTCGTTGGGCGCGATGCCACCGGTGACGATGAGCCCGACGCCGCCCCGGGCGCGCTCCGCGTAGAAGGCGGCCATGCGCTCGAAGCCGTGCTCGGTCTCCTCCAGGCCGACGTGCATCGACCCCATGATCACCCGGTTGGGCAGGGTGGTGAACCCGAGGTCGAGCGGGCTCAGCAGATGCGGGTACGGGGTCATGGGGGCGCCTCCTCGCGCAGGGGTCGTCGCCCCAGTTCTAGGCGACCCCGGACAGCTTCTGCAACTAGTTGCAGAAGAATCGGGGAGTGATGTCTACTACTCGGTAGCATGTGGGCTCCGTACGAGAGGAGCACCCGTGGTGGCCAATGAGGACAGCGCGACCGTCACTTACGTCTCGGACGGCGTCAGGGTCCCCGTCGACCGCGCGCGGGTGCAGGCGGCCGCCTCCCGCATGATCCCCGCCCACAGCGAGACGTTCAGCAGGCACCACGTGTGGTTCGCCCTCGTCGGAACCGGCCTCCACTACGTCGTCGACCTCCTGGACGAGGCCGTCGGCGCCCGCCCGTCGACGGCCGAGACCGCCCGCCTGGCCCTGACGGGGCTGGGCTTCCCCGTCCTGGCCCTCGGATACGGCGATCTGCTGACCAAGGGCCACCCGGCCCACCGGGCCTGAACCACGACTGACCGGCCCCGGCCCGACCCCCGGGGCGCACCCGGCCTCCCCTCACCCCTTGCGGTAGGCGTACGCCTCCGAGGCCGCGGCCGCCACCGCGTCGAGATCCCCGCCGGCGCTCGCCGTCACCAGCGCGGCCACCGCGCCCTCGACGAACGGCGCGTCCACCAGGCGCGAGCCCTCGGGGAGCTCGTCGCCCTCGGCGAGCAGCGCCTTCACCGTGAGGACCGCGCTGCCCAGATCGACGAGGAGCGCCACCCCCGCACCCCGGTCCACGGCCTTCGCCGCCTCGCAGATCAGCTCGGAACTCGTCCCCAGCCCACCGTCCGGGGTGCCACCCGCAGGCAGGACCGGCGCCAGGTCACCGCCACCGGCCAGACCACGGGCCAGCTCGGCCACCGCCTCCGCGACCGCCGCGCTGTGCGAGACGAGCACGATGCCGACGGACGCGGAGACGGGACCTCCCGGGCCTCCTCCGGCCGGGGTCTCCGGGCCTCCTCCGGTCGGGGTCTCCGGGCCTCCTCCGGTCAAGGTCTCCGGGCCTCCTCCGGCCGCGGGGCTCATCGTGCCCCCTCCGCGGCCGCGGTGGCGGCGAGCGCCGCGAACAGCAGCGCCGACGACGTCGCCCCCGGATCCTGGTGACCGATCGACCGCTCCCCGAGATAGCTGGCCCTGCCCTTGCGGGCCTGGAGGGGGACGGTCGCGAGGGCGCCCTCCTCGGCGGCGGCACGGGCCGCCTCGTACGAGCTCCGCAGCCCCTCCACGGCCGGCACGAGCGCGTCCAGCATGGTCTTGTCGCCCACCTGGGCACCGCCCAGCTGCGACACGGCACTCACCCCGGCGCCGAGCGCCTCCGCGAGCCGCTCCCGGGTGACCTCGCCGTCCTCGCCCAGGGACTTCCCGGCGCGCCGCAGCAGCGTCCCGTACAGCGGTCCCGAAGCGCCGCCGACCGTGGAGATGAGCTGCCGCCCGGCGGCGGTGAGCACCGCGCCGGGACTCGCCGGCGGCTCCTTGCCGAGGGCCTCCGTCACGGCGGCGAACCCCCGCTTCAGATTCGCGCCGTGGTCGGCGTCGCCGATCGCCGAGTCCAGCTCGGTGAGCCGGTCGGCCTCCCGGTCCACGTCCTCGGCCACCGCGGCGAGCCAGCGCACGAGGAATCCGGCGCCGATGGTCTCCGTCATGTCGCTCCCCATCTCCAGCCCCGTCTCCAGCCCCGTCACCGTCTCATCGCCCCCAGCGCAGCGCGGGCGTCTGCACCGGAGCGTCCCACAGGCGCAGCAGCTCCTCGTCGACCTCGCACAGGGTCACGGAGCAGCCCGCCATGTCGAGCGAGGTCACATAGTTCCCGACCAGTGTCCGGGCCACCGGCACACCCCGCTCGGTGAGCACCCGCTGCACCTCGGCGTTGAATCCGTACAGCTCCAGGAGCGGAGTCGCACCCATCCCGTTGACCAGGGCGATGACCGGCCCGTCCGGACGCAGGTCCTCCACGACGGCGTCGACGGCGAAGTCCGCGATCTCCCGCGAGGTCATCATGGCCCGCCGCTCCCGGCCCGGCTCGCCGTGGATGCCGATCCCCAACTCCAGCTCGCCCTCGGGGAGATCGAAGGTCGGGCTGCCCTTGGCGGGGGTGGTGCAGGCGCTCAGGGCCACCCCGAACGACCGCGACCGCTCGTTCACCCGTCGGGCGATCGCCTCGACCCGCTCCAGCGGCCGTCCCTCCTCGGCGGCGGCCCCGGCGATCTTCTCCACGAACAGCGTGCCCCCGGTGCCGCGCCGGCCCGCCGTGTACAGGCTGTCCGTCACGGCCACGTCGTCGTCCACGAGGACCTTGGCGACCTGGATGCCCTCGTCCTCCGCGAGCTCCGCCGCCATCTCGAAGTTCAGCACGTCACCGGTGTAGTTCTTGACGACGAACAGCACCCCGGCACCGCTGTCGACCGCGGCCGCGGCCCGCACCATCTGATCGGGCACCGGTGACGTGAACACCTCGCCCGGACAAGCGGCCGCCAGCATCCCCGGCCCCACGAACCCCCCGTGCAACGGCTCGTGCCCGGACCCCCCGCCGGACACCAGCGCCACCTTCCCCGCCACCGGCGCGTCCCGCCGCACGACCACCCGCCGCTCCACATCCACAGTCAACTCGGGATGCGCCGCGGCCATCCCCCGCAGCGCGTCGGCGACAACGGTCTCCGGGACGTTGATCAACATCCTCACGGGTACCTCCTGGTGAGAGTAACGGGTGGGCCGACGAGCAGGGTCTTCGCAGGTCAGAGCAGGTAAGGCAAGTTGTCGATCTTGGCGGTTCACGGCGACGGGAGGCGGTTCAGCGCGGTACTGATGCTGAGTTCATGCTGACTTCCTTGGCGAGGTGTCAGGTATAGGTTGGATGGATGAGCTTTTGCAGATGCGCAGCATGGCGAAATTATTGACGTCCAATCGCGTATGCGCACGGGTGCGGACGCGGTTCCGGATCCGTCCTCGATTGCAAGCATGGTTTGACGGTGTTGGTAACAGCCCCAGGCGCGAGATGCTCCCTGGGTGATCGGGCGCATGCCTGTCGCACCGGTTCAAACGACTCCGCGCCCATTGCGAACGGCGCGTCGACCCCTAGCAGGGGGGGCTCGAACTGGCCTGCGTCGGCTGGTAGCGGCTGGATCACGGTGAGCGCGCTGAACCGGGGGGGCAGACCCCGCTCCCAACGCGTCAGGTCAAGGACCCGGTGGTCATCAGCTCTGCGATTGCGTCGTCTGCCCTGCGGAGCACGATCCTGCCGTCGCCGTCGCCGTCGCCGTCGCCGTCGCCGTCGCCGTCGCCGTCGCCGTCGCCGTACGCGACAACGCGGGCCCCAGGGTGCAGTCCGGCTTCTACGAGTACTCCCAGGGGGAGTTCAACCCGGCCGTCCTCGCCGATCTCCAGTCCAGCCGGTTCGCGCAGCATAGGGACAGCCTTCCATGGGGCCCAGAGTGCGACTGCTGCTGGAAAGCGAGTGAGGCCTGTTTCTGGAGGGCCGCTGCTGGGAGGCCAACTGCTCCGTGGCTGCGTGTATCGGCTGCGGCTTCCGGTGGGCGTCTCGAGGGTGGGGCGACATCAGTCATATACTTGTATGGCGATGAACGAGGTGCCTCAAGAACCAGCTGCTGGTGACTGGTCCCCACCAGCCGGATCCTGGGCGTCCTCCGCTGCGAACCGCCGCAGCATGCTCGGAAACCGGAACCGGGATACGGCTCCAGAGCGTGCGCTGCGCTCTCTTGTCCACGCGGCTGGGCTTCGCTACCGGGTCGCGGCCAAGCCGCTTCCAGGGATGCGTCGGACGGCTGACCTCGTCTTTCGTCCGACCCGCGTCGCGGTCTTCGTTGATGGCTGTTTCTGGCATGGCTGCCCTGAGCACTTCGTACCGCCGAAGACGAACCCCGACTACTGGCGCGAGAAGATCGGGAGGAATGTACAGCGTGATAGGGACACGGATGCGCGCCTCACGGAAGCCGGCTGGCTTGTCCTGAGGTTCTGGGAGCACGAGCCCCCGGAAGTGAGTTCTGCGGTCGTCTGCGCTGCGGTGGAGTCACGTCGGCGCAAGGCGGCGGTTCGGGCAGAGCCGGAGGCGTGGCGCTGAAGCTGGCATGAGAGCGTGCCGAGTTCAACGGCCCAGGCGCGTAGTTGCTCTTGCCTCGTCTACCGTATCGATCAGCGCAGTGGTAATTGTGCTGGTCCAGGCTGAAAGCGGCCTGATCCAGAACGGCAGGGGTGGGGCAGCAGGGCATGGCAGTCGAACGTACGAACCGGGACATCAGGACGCTCATCAGCCAGATCGCTGACGGGGAGATCATGCTCCCGGAGATCCAGCGCGGCTATGTCTGGAAGGCGTCGCAAGTCGCGAAGCTTGTGGAGTCGATGTACCTCGGATATCCGGCGGGAACACTCCTGCTGTGGAAGACGGACGAGGGGGCTGAAACCCGCGCTGCGGCGATCGGGGCCGGACAGGGGCTTCCCAGTGTTATGCCGCTGTACCTTCTCGACGGCCAGCAGCGGCTCACCTCGCTGTACCGCGTCTTCAACGATCATCCGACAGCGCAGGTCGTCTTCAATATCGAGACGGAGGCGTTTCAGAACCAGAGCAACGCCACGCTCAGGAGCCCGAAGTGGATCAAGGTCTACGACGTCGTCGGACCGGACGCTGATTCGTTCGCGCTTCAGATGCAGCTCCGTTCGGCCGGGCTGTCGATCGACGGCGCAGAGATCGGGCGCCGCCTCAAGGCACTCGAAGCGATCTCGCAGCGCGACTTCCATATGGAGGTCCTCCACGGCTTCAGCTATGAAGAGGTCACCCAGATCTTCGTGCGGGTCAACAGCGGCGGCCGTCCGCTGAAGACGACCGATCTGGCGATGGCGACGCTCTCCGCTCGCTCGCCAGGATTCCTCAGGGAGCTTGAGGAGGAATCGGCCCGGTGGGCAGAGCGCGGCTACCGGGCTGTCGACGTCAACTTCCTCATCAAGGCGATCACGCTCAGTCTGTCCATCTCTGGCAAGCGAACCTCGTCTGTCTCCAGACTACCCACTGCCAGTCCGGAGGCCGTCAGGGAAGGCTGGGAGCGGGTGCGCCGCGGGCTTGAGCGCGTCGTTCCGCTGCTCTGCGAGCAGCTACTCGTTCCGACCACGGCACTCATCCCGTCTGTCACGGCCTTGCATCCGCTGATCGTCTTCTACGGCCGCCTGCCGGAAGGCACCCGTGTCGGCGCTGAGGTGGAAAAGGGGCTGCTCTACTGGTTCCTGGCCGCGAGCGGGAGCAACCGCTACGGCGGTGCGACTGACAGCGCATTGACCCAGGACGTCAATGCCCTCGACTCGGACGAGCCCGTCCGTGCGCTCCTCGCCAACTTGCGCTTGGAGGAGAAGGGCTTCAACGTGACCGCCCGAGACCTGTCCGGGCGCAATATCCAGAGCCCGTACATCATGCTCTCCTACTTGGCTGCTGCCCACTCCGGGGCAGAGGATTGGTGGGCCGGCGGGCCGATCTCTGTCGTTTCCGAGGGAACGGACAAGCTGCAGTACAGCATGCTGCACCCGGCCGCGCAGCTACGGAACCACCGCAACAAGTACTCGTCTGCGGAGATCAACGAACTGGCGAACATCGTCTTCGTCTCCCAGCAGACGGCCAAGAACATGATCGGCAACCGGGCTCCTGCCGAGTACATCAAAGAAGTGCAGGCCGACGACCTGGCAGCCCATGCTGTTCCGACCGATGCAAAGGTCCTCGAAACCGAGGGGTTCCGAGAGTTCCTTGTCGCCCGTCGCATGCTCCTTGCGGGGCGGATCTCCGCTCTCCTCGACCGTTTCCGCCCGGGCTTTATCGATGCGGGAAGCGCCGGTGGCGCGCGGCCTGAGACACCCCGCAAGTCCCTTGTACTCGTGGGGTACACCGCGGGAAGCCGCACTCTGCTGCTCGCCGAGGCACAGGTCGGGGCGCGGCACTGGGCCGGACGGATTGACACGGCTGAACTGGACGCTGCGCTTGATGCGGCCGCCAGCGGTCTCGACAGCGATGTCACTGTGGCTGGGGAAGCGGCGCCGATGAAGGTCGATGAGGACGGTGTGACCCTGCTGGTCGGTCCCTTCAGGCTCCGTGGGACTGCGGACCAGTGGCGGGCGGCTCTGAAGGACGCCTTCTCCGACGCCCTGCCCGCAGCGGACTGCCCTGAGGCGGAGTCGCCGGCGTGGGATGGCGAGATCGAAGAGTTCCTTCTGGCGGACGCCGGTGTCCAGAGGGCGTAAGGCCGTCCTGTCTGAGGCGGGAGCGCTGATGCTGCGCTTGGCGCTCCCGCTTTCAGCCGTTCCGTGTGTCTGGTAGCAGCGGCCCGGCTGTTCCTGGCCTGAGCAAAGGGGCCAGCCGCGGGATGCCGGAGACGAGGGCGTCAGGTGGAACGTCGAGTCGGCATGCCTCCCAGCGTCCGAAGGACCCCTTGTCCTGCGGCACCTGGAGACTGATCCATTCCGCAGAGACGGAAGCGGTCGCGGTGATAGCAAGATCTTGGGTGAGCTGGACGAACACGAGCTGCCATGCCGGATCGCGGCGCATCGTCTCGTACTCGTGCCGGGACAGGTAGAAGGTGACCCTTCCGCGCCGCACCGTGCTCTTCGCCTCGATGTGCAGTGGGTGCCGCCGCGCATGTACAGCAATGTCGTACCCGAAGCCGTCGGAGTGCGCAGCAACGTGCTCGACCCGGGCATCCGTAGCCTCAGAGATGAGGCGGACGAGAGCCGACTCGCCGGCGCTGCCGATGAGCGCTCGCGCCTCTGTGTCCACCTTGCCCCAGACCGCGTTGACCTGCTCGTATGCATCGCTCTCAGGGATGCCTAGCGCCTCTGCGGCCCGTAGAGCGTCGTCTGGGAGCTCCTCCGGGCCGCGTACGAGGATATCCGCGTCCGGGAGCCAGGCCGCGCCGCTGGAAGCGAGTGCGGCGCGGAAGACGCGTTCGCTCACCGCGGTCCTGTCGTGCAGATCCAGGAGCAGGTCGTTCTCCCCGAGCCACGAGTACGCCGCCTCGTACTGCGTGGGGGTGAGATCGCTGAAATCGGCATGGTTGGTGAAGAACGCGCGGCACCGTGCGGCGCTGGAGTCCGGAAGCAGCTCCAGCCACCGCACAGCGGCACGCAGGACAGGGCTAGGCGGAACGGGCACGGAGATGGCCCATCAGCGACTGGAGGTCCCGCTGGTCAAGGCCTCCGCCGACAGCAGGCTCATCATCAAGATCCGCGAGCTCCTGGACGGCTGGGTCATCAAGGATGCGTCCCATGAAAAGCAGCTTGTCGGCTAGCCGCTGGTCGACGACCTCGTCGATACTCCCCTCGGAGGCGAGCACGGTGACTCGGGTCTCGGTTTCGGGTGCGAGACCGAGGCGGTGGATCCGGTCGAGGCTCTGCAGGAAGCGTCCGGCCGCGAAGTCGCGGTCGACGTACACCGCGTCGTGGCAGTCATGGTGCAGGCTGATGCCTTCGCCGAGCGTAGCCGGGTTGGAGAGCAGCACCATGCAGTCCGGGTCCTTCCGGAAGCGCTCGATCTCTGCATCGCGGTCTTCCGTGCCTCCGTGGACCATCGCCGGACGGAACTCCTTGAGCATCCTCTCCAGTGTGTTCAGACTGCGGATGAACGTGGACCACACCAAGGTCTTGCGGCCCTTGGCCGCGTTCTCCGCGACGATGGCCAGGACCTCGCGGTACTTCGGCGACATCTCGTAACTCGGGAGGTCCCGCATGAGGTCGAAAAGAGGGCTCCCTTCAGGGACGGCCAGGGGCGGGACCTGGTACATCAGAGGCTCGTACCGCGTCGTACCGACGGCGAGTAGGGCAGGGCTGGTAGCCGCCATAAGCATGTAGACGATGATCTTGCCGAGGGCCTGGAAGTCTCCTTCGGCTCCGGCAGCCCGGGCCGAGAACCGGCCGATCAGGGCTTCGTACACCTCCTGGTGCAGCGGGGGCATCGGAAGCGTCCGGAGGGTTGTCGTCACCGGAGGCAGGCCCAGCTCGCCCTTGGTGGTGCGGGTGAACAGCGGACGCAGGACCTGACTAGCCTTGGCGAGGTCGCCGCCGGCCACAGCCTGCGTCACCTTCTGGCGGCCGTGCCCAGGCCACACGAAACCGAAGAGGTTCTCGATGTCCTTGACGCCGTTCGGCGCCGGAGTACCGGTCAGGATCAGCCGATGTCGGGCCCGCGGGCCCAGAGCGAGGCAGGCCGCCCCGTACGTCCCCTCGGCGCCGAGCTTCATCCTGTGCGCCTCATCGAGGAGGATCATGGAGGGGCGGGCCGTGAGCCACTGGCCGAGCTCGTCGACCGACGGGCTGAGGCGCTCGTAGTTCACGATGAGTACGTCTGCGGCCGGGTCGACGTTCCGGGACAGGACCTCCATGCGCAGCGGCTCATCGAGGCATTGCGTGTTCTCGTACTGCCACGACTCGTAGCAGGACTTCGGTCCGACGATCAGCAGGCGCTCGATGCCCTTGGTGCGGCGCAGCGCGTGGAACACAGCGAGGCCGACGCGTGTCTTGCCGGCACCAGGGACGGAGAAGTTCGCACCGTGGCGCAGCGAGAGGAGCTTGGCGATATCCCGGCGCTGGAAAGGCGTGAGGCCGGCGGTCCAGGAGGGCCCGAGCAGCCCGTCGACCTCATCGTCCGGTACTTCGCCGATGCCTTCGGATACAGGGTCGAGGCGGTCGGCCACAGTCTGGGCGTCCACAGCGGAGTCCGTTGCAAGGGCCGCCAGTTGGTTGTCCCATGAAACGCTCGACTGCGCAGGCCACGTCGTCAGTGCCACGAGGTTCGTGAGCAGGTCGTCGATGTCTACGTCCATGCTCCCAGGGGAGCGCTGCACACTGCTGCGGAAGCGCAGGGCGAGGCGGCGCAGGTCACCCTCGTGTCCGGCGCCGGCCCGCAACCGGGCTTTCGTCACGCTGTCCCCGAACCCGATCTCCAGGCTCGATGCAGTTGCGGTCATCAGTTCTCCCGGACGGCGTTGAGCAGCCACTCGACGCCGTCCCCCGGCGAACTGAACGTGCGGCCTGCCTGCTTGGCCAAGCGTGCGAGGCTCGCACGGAGGGTAAGCAGGGCATCGTCGAAAGAGTCCTCATCGAGTGCGCGCTTCGCCTTGGCCTCAGCGAACTCCGCCGCACACTGGTTCACGTAGTCGGCTGCGTCCGTCAGACGCTCTGGTACCGCGATCTTCCGCTTCTGCAGCTGGGCGTTCTGGCCGGCCATCTTCACAGCGACGTCGAACGTGCTGCGGGCCGCCTTGATCTTTGCGGCGGCCTGGGTGACATCCGAGGGCGCGAGTTTGTCCCCGGCGAGGGACGCAGCCTTGGCGCGCAGGAGGTTGTCGGTGAGGGCTCGGATCGTTTTCACGGTAGCGGTAGCGTCAGGGACGGCTACCCCCGGCAGACCGGGGATGGATACTGCGGCGGCTGCCTGCGCGACCGGGCGCAGGTCGTCCGGCAGCCGTTCATCGACGTAGCGGGTGTGGAAGTCGGCTTCAGCGAGACGGACCGATGTCTTCGGGTAGTTCAGGACGACCATTGCGAGCCGGGACTCCTTCAGCTGCTCGGCCGCATCCGGATCTGTCTTCGCGAGCTTCGTGTAGTCGCGCTGCAGTTCGCGGAGCTTCTCCTGGTGGTCCTCGAAGTCCACCAGCCGCAGCTCGACGCCGCTGACCGGGTCCTTGCTGCGATCGATGGCGTCGATGACCAACTGGTAGACCCACCGGTCCTGGTGGAGTGTGGTGGCCTTGATGTTGAAGTCCCGCGCGACGTCTTCGACACGGCGCCCATTCGCCAGCTCTTCCTCGATCGCGATCAGGCGGTTGATGTAGGAGTACTCGCGCCGCTTGTCCCGCCGCAGCTGGAGCGCGAGCTCGACACTGTTGATGTCGCGCCGGGAGGTGTCGGAAGGCAGCACACCCACGCGGATGTCCTTGATGCCGAGTTTGCGGAGGGCCGCGCAGCGGGTGTTGCCGTCGACAAGGATGCCGTCGGGGCTGATGATGCCGGGTTCCTTCTGCCCGAAGTCGTCGAGCTCGTCCTGCAGCGTGCTGAAGTCCGGGTCGATCTGGCTCGGATTCGACGGACTGCGGCTGAGGAGGGTGGCGAGGTAGTCCTGGGCGGACTCACTCCAGGGCTGCTCTTCCAGTACCCGGTTCTGCTCGGGGTCCAGAGTGCGCTGCGCGCGGATGCGGTGGGTGTCGGGGTTGAAGTAGAGGAGGTCCACCGGCATGGAGATCACGCTCAGGTGCTTCTGCTCGCCGCGCCAGTCCACCGTGACCTTGGCGCCGTTGTCGGCCATGGCCTGCTTGAGTCGTTCCTCGACCATGGACCGGATCCGCTCACCCTCGGGCGGGACACCGAACTTCACAGTCATAGACAGACCCTCTCCTCAGCAGCAGTCGCACTCACTCGTCAGGAATAATGACAGGAACCGCTGACAAGCGGACTGGTGATCGCCCAGACTCGGACATCTGAGAACCAGAAGAACGGAGCAGAGGTGACCCTCCCCGCTTGGAACGACCCTGAACTCAAGGGCGGAACCATGATCAGGGGCGCGCTGTGGCTCGTCCAGGAGATCGGTGAAGGTAACACCTTCACCAAGGAGCAGCTCCGCGACGCGTTCCCCGGCATCTCCCAGGCCGACCGCCGCCTCCGGGACCTCCGGGACTTCAAGTGGGTCATCCTTACGAACACTGAAGACGCCTCACTGATGGCCGAAGACCAGCGGTTCGTGAAGGCGGGAGTGCCCGTCTGGGATCCTGCTGCGCGCAGAGCAGCCGCGCCACGGAAGAGAGCCACCGCCAAGCAGACGCGGGAAGCGTATGAGCGCGACGGCCACATGTGCACGGTGTGCGGTATCGGCGGCGCGGAGCCGTACGTCGACGACTCGAACCAGACCGCAGTGCTATCAGTCGTCCAGAGGGCCACAGTCCTTCCTGATGGCAGGGAAGAGGCACTGCTTGTCACGGAGTGCAAGCGATGCCGCGCCGGGAGTGACGGGCAGCCTGCGCGCGCTGACGAGGTTGTGGCCGAGATCAAGAGCCTGGATCCGGCTGACCTGCAGCGGCTGGCACGCTGGGCAGAGCGGGGACGCCGGGGCTCGACGCCGCTGGAGAGGGCGTGGAACGCCTACCGCTGTCTTCCCTGGGACGCCAGGCAGCAGGTCCGTGAGGCGCTGGATATCTGACCCGCGCTGGAGCGCTCCCACTCTGGGCGTTCAAATGGAAGCTGTCGGTCCTGCCGCGTAGACTGCGCATCCTTGTCCGGCATGCAGTGGCGAATGGCCACCGCTCTACCACTACCTGCGGTTATGGTGCTGCCGCGGAGCCTGCGCTGCCGGATGCCTGTGTGTCCACTAAGGCGGCTGCAGCGGCACCGCCAGTTCTACGCTGGGGATCCTGGCGTACCCGGAGGGAGATCAGTATGTCGGCCATCGAGCCTGCAAAGCCGCTTGAGGTCGTCGAGATCTGCGCGGGTGCGGGTGGTCAGTCCCTCGGGCTGGAACGGGCAGGTTTCCGCCACCGCCTTGCTGTCGAGCTGGATCCCCATGCTGCCGAGACTCTGCGTTGCAACCTTGTGGAGTTCCTCGGCTACAGCAAGGAAGAAGCGCAGACGTCCGTCAAGGTCGGCGATGTCGCTGACCCTGCTGTCTGGAATCCGGCCCTTGACGCGGAGCAAGTTGATCTCCTTGCCGGCGGAGTTCCGTGCCCCCCCTTCAGCATCGCAGGGAAGCAGTTGGGCACGAATGACGAGCGCGACCTGTTCGCTTGGGCCATCGAGCTCTGCGGCAAGGTGCAGCCGAAGGCATTGCTTCTGGAAAACGTGCGCGGCCTCAGCGCCAACCGTTTCGCAGGTTACCGCCAGCATGTGCTCGACCGGCTCAAGGAGCACGGTTACATCGCAGAGTGGCAGCTCCTTCAGGCAGACGACTTCGGGGTCTCCCAGTTGCGCCCGCGCTTCGTCCTAGTCGCGCTCCAGCGGGAGTTCGCTCCCTACTTCGAGTGGCCGGAGCGTCAGCCGGGGAGCGCCAAGTCTGTAGGCGAGCTCCTGGTCGACCTCATGGCGGAGAAGGGCTGGAAGGGCGCCCAGGAATGGGCTGAATCGGCTACAGGCATCGCGCCTACTATTGTCGGCGGGTCGAAGAAGCATGGTGGTGCCGACCTCGGCCCGACACGCGCTAAGCGCGCATGGGCAGAGAAGGGCGTAGACGCAATGGGCGTCGCCAATGAGGCGCCTTCCGCCGACGGTCCTCCTGTTGTCGACGGCCGACCGTTTCCGAAGCTGACCACGACCATGGTCGCCCGCATCCAGGGCTGGCAGGACGCGGACAGCGAGGGCGATGGAGGCGAGGACGATTTCCGCTGGAGGTTCCACGGTCGGAAGACCAGTGTGTACCGCCAGATTGGAAATGCATTCCCGCCGCCCGTGGCCAAGGCTCTCGGCGTATCGATCAGGAACGCGCTGAACAAGGTCGGGGAGCCCCGCGAGCTTGTCGAGACCGCTGACGCCGTTACCGACCCCGTGTACAAGCTGCTGCGCAGCAGCGCGCGGGCGCTGTCGGTCGAGCAGATCATCGCCAAGCTCGAGGCATTGGGAACAGTCATGGACCAGCCGACGGTCGAACGGCACCTCAACCACCTGAAGCACGACTTCGAGATGACCGCGGTGACGCGTTCCAGCGGAGTCGTCGCCTACAGTATCGGCGAGTTCAAGGCGTTCGTAGGCCAGGACGACCACCAGCGCCACGACCTCTTCAGCCAGCACCGCTCCAAGATCAGCTGATCCCGCAGATTGGAACCCGCGGCCCCATCCGCCAAGGGGCCGCATACCTGTCAGGTCGGCTGCCAGCCTTCCGGACAGCCTGAAAAGGCCTACTGCTGGTGCCGCCATCAGAGAGGCGGCCAGCAGTAGGCCTACCCCGCTTTTTTGGCGCCCCTTGAAGCCCGGATCGGACGGGCTTGGAAAGCCCGGGTCGGCACCCCTGTGGAGAAAGGGGCGCCGGACCTCAGACGCCATCGAATCCCGTGATTAGGGCTGTGACCTGGGCGGGTGCTTTGTCGGGGAGGAAATAGTCAATGAGCATTTTCAGCGTTGACGCTCCAGGGTGAGGACGGCTGCGGCGATGGCCGTCATGCGGTTGGGGCTGCAGCGGGCTTTGCGGAAGATGCGCCAGGACTTGAGTCGCGCGACACTTCGTTCGACCGGTGCTCGCGCCGCTGACAGGGCCCGGTTGATCGTCTGCTGGGTCGTGGTCAGGTCCCGGTTCGGGAGCCGTCTGATCGGTGTGGTCACCCAGGGCCCGGCCCCGATGTAGGCACGGTCGGCGAGGACGGGGACGCCCTGGCGTTCGCAGATCCGGATGATGCGGTGGGCGCGGGCGGCGGTCAGGTCGTGCGTGCAGCCGGGCAGGGCGGGTGAGATCCACAGCAGGTTGCCCGCGGGATCGGCCACGACCCGCACGTTCACACCGTGACGGCGGTGCTTCTGGGAGAAGTCCGCCCGACTGTCGCCGACACGGTCACACTCGGCGAGCGTCCCGTCGAGCAGGACGTAATCCGGATCGGCCTCGCGCAGGACCCGCAGGAGGCCGGGTGCCCGGCCGGACAGGTGCTGGACGACGGCCGTGACGTAGGCGTGGGCGGTGCCGACGGATATGCCGAAGCCGGCGGCGATCTGCGCGAGCGTGTCGTGCCGGCGGAGGTAGACCAGGCCCACGAGGGCACGCTGGTGGGGCGGCAGCTTGCAGCGGCGGTCACCCTCACGGGTGACGATGAGCATGGATACCCACTCGACCAGAGCATGAGGCAGGTCGAGTGCGGCAGGATGGGGAACCAACAGGGCTCCTGTGCCGATGGGTTGAGACTTCGAACACCTCCCTCAACGGTGCGGGAGCCCTGTGCGTTGCGGTCCTCATCCTGACTCGGCCTGGGTCACTCGATCAGTGGCCACTCTGAAAGAGCTCAATGAACCTCTTTCATCCTGAATAGTTGCAGGTCAGCAGCGTGTGGACGGCCTGGACAATGGTGCCAATCAGGCCTGGATGATGCCGTGGGCGCGGGCCGCAGTCAGGTCGTGGGTGCGGCCCGGTGTTGGCCGGGAGAACCACAGCGGTGTGCCGTCGGGACGGGTGATGACCTGCACGTTCATGCCGTGCTTGCGGTGCTTTTGCGAGTAGTAGGGCTCGTCGGCGTGGATACGGTCGGTGGGGATCAGGGTGCCGTCAACGATGACGTGGTCGCCCTCACCGAGGCCGGTGAGGGCTTCGTGGGGGCCGGGCGCCCAGGAGACCAGGACGTCCCGGGTCTCGTCCACGTACCGCCAGGCGGTGGCCTGGGATATCCCGAAACCTGCTCCGAGCTGGGAGAACGTCTCGTTCTTCCGCAGGTGGACGAGAGTGAGCAACGCCTGCTGGAAGCAGCCGAGCTTGCGCCAGCGGGTGTTGCGGGCCTGGCGGTGCTGGTGCGGCAGCCAGGCGACATGCTCGACGAGCTCATGAGGGACGTTGAGCGTGGCAGGATACGGAAACCTTCAGGGCCTCTTCGGTCGCTGGTGTGATGAGTGGAATCACCACGCCGACGACGAGGGGCCCTGCCTCGTCACCAGCCCTGCTGACCAGCCCATTTCATCCTGTGTTAGAGAATGAAAGAGGTGCACTGATTCGTTAGACAGGCTCTAGCCCTGTGTAGCTCGGCAAGGAGAACCTCATGCAGGCGCGGCCACATACCGGCCTCGGTCCAGTCCCCCTGGCACCGCCAGGCTGTCCTGCCTTCTTCCAGCCGTGACGGTCGTACTAGAAACGGTGTCGATCATGAGTTCGTGCGGGAGGGAAAGCAGATGAAGGCGAAGCATGGGATCGTCACAGCCGCGATGCTGGTGGCGGCCGGCGCGGCCTGGACCGGCGCCGGCGGCACGGCGACCACGCAGAACGAGAGCGCGACGCCGTCCGTCACACTGACGGGGGAGCCGCTGGCGCCGCCCGCCGCGACCGCGCCGATCGCCACCCGCAGCTTGCACAGCTCCTAGTGGTGCTTCGTTAGGTTCTGAGTCTGGTTGGGTTGCGGGGCAGTCGGCGGCCGTGGGTGGTGCAAGTGCCGGTCCAGGATTGCAGCAGGTCCTGGAGGGTGCCGAGAGCCTGGTGGAGGGGCAGGTCGGCCTTCGAAGTGGTCCAGGCCGTGTTTGAGTTCGCGGTAGTCGTGTTCGATCCGCCACCGCATCCTCGCCCACCGCACCACGTCCTCGAGGGGCGTGCCCTGCGGCAGGTTGGAGATCGAGTACCCGGCCGGGACAGTCCCCTCGGCGGGCCACTCGACCAGCACGGTCCGCACCGGCGGCACTCCGTCCCACTGGTAGTGCCCTCCGCCGGCGTCCTGTGCGGCCCGCAGGGCCTGCTTGCCCGTCGGCCGTACCCGCAGCGCCGCGCACCGTGAGGTCATCAGCCCCTTGCTGCCTTCACGCCAGGTGACCTCACGGAAATCGGAGGCAGGCGCGTCGGCAGCCAGCCTGGGCAAGGCTTGTGGCGGGGTGCGGTCACGCGGCAGCGTCGGTGGTCCGAGCCCGCCATAGGCCGGCCGGTCCGGCTCCGCGGCCTCGTGATGGGCGACCTTCTTGCCCGTCAGCGAGACCAACATAGGACAGGATCCGGTCCTCCACGGCCGGACGGAAGGGCGTGCTCGCTCCGTATCCCGCGTCTGCCACCACCACGGGAGGTGTGAGCTTCCAGTCGGCGAGCGCGTCGAGCAGGCCCAGGGTCAACCGCCACTTCTTCCGGTGGCTGACGTCGGCGGGGACTCTGGCGGTCCGGCAGCGGGCCGGCTCGTCCGTCCACTCCCGGGGCAGGTAAAGCTGTCAGTTCAACGGGCATGAGGCGGTGTCGGTCGCCGCGTGGACGCTGACGGCGACCTGGCAGTTGCCGACCTTGCCCAGGGCGTGTATTTCAATTACTGCTCGGTGCAAGGGTGTTGTCGGGACAATGAGGTGTGACTGCGGGTACGGCCGCTCGGGCTTCAGTTGTGGCTTTGAGGGCGAAGTTCGATCAGTTCCTTCCCCATCTCGATGAGCGTCGCCGCCGGATCTACCTGGCCAGCGAGGCCGCCGCGCTTGGCTACGGCGGGATCACGCTGGTGGCGGCTGCTTCCGGCGCCAGTGCGGCCACGATCACCCGTGGAATCGCCGAGCTGTCCGGGCGCCCTCTGCCAGCTGGGCGGATCCGGGCTCCGGGAGCCGGTCGTAAGCCGGTGACGGTCACGGACCCCGCTCTGCTGCCCGCGCTCGAGGCTCTGATCGAGCCGCACACCCGGGGCGACCCGGTCTCGCCGTTGCGCTGGACCACGCTTTCGCTGCGGTCTCTGGCCTCGGCGCTGACCACTCAGGGCCACCCCGTCAGCGCGGCGACCGTCGGACGCTTGCTGCACACCCTGGGATACAGCCTGCAGGGCACTGCCAAGACCACGGAAGGCGCCAGTCATCCGGACCGGGATGCTCAGTTCACGCATATCAACGCCACTGCCGCGGCCTTCCTTGATGACCATCAGCCGGTGATCAGCGTCGGCACCAAGGCCAAGGAGTGGCTCGGCAACCGCGACCGGCCCGGCCGCGTCTGGCGGCCGGGCAAGAACCCCATCCGTGTGGACTGCCACACGTTCATCGCCAGTGACCAGCCCGTGGTCATCCCCTACGGGATCTACGACATCGCCCGCAACACCGGCTGGGTCAACGTCGGGACCGACCACGACACGGCCGAATTCGCGGTGGAATCCATCCGCCGCTGGTGGCAGCAACGCGGACGCGACGACCACCCGGACGCCGGCCGGCTTCTGATCACCGCCGACTGCGGCGGTTCCAACGACCCCCGCCGCTGGACATGGAAGAAGCACCTCGCCGCCTTCGCCCTGGACAGCGGACTCGAGATCACGGTCTGCCACTTCCCACCCGGAACATCGAAGTGGAACAAGATCGAACACCGCATGTTCTGCCACATCACCGCGAACTGGCGAGGCAGGCCCCTGACCAGCTACCAGGTCGTCGTCGAGACCATCGCCGCCACGACCACCCGCACCGGCCTCAGAATCGGGGCCGAACTCGACACCGGCCAGTACGGCCTGGGCATCTCAGTCCCACCCGTCGAGTTCCATGCCCTACCCATCACACCCCACGCCTTCCACGGTGACTGGAACTACACCCTGGCACCGGTCGCACCCCGGCTCCCGGAGCCGGCACCGACCCGGCAGCGAATCGATCCCGCCCTGACCGCGATGCTCACCGACCCGGCCCTGGCCGGCATGTCACGCTCCGCCTTCGACCACCTGGTCGCCATCTCGGAACCGCACTGGGACGCCCTCGCCGAGGCAGCATTCCAACGACGTTTCCACCGCCCACGCAGCTACCTCCACCCGCAGACCAGCAGCCTCGACCACTACCACCGCCTGCTGACCGCCCTGTTACGCCGCCGCAGAGCCGCCACCAGCACACTTCTGGCCCAGCTCCTGAACGTCACCCGCACCAACTTGTCCAACCAGTCCCAAGACGGCCACCGCCTCCTGGACCTGCACCGCATTACGGTCACTCCGCTGCCCGGAACCCCGGCCCGCACCCTCGCTCAACTTCAAGCCCGCATACCGTCAAGCGACGACACCTGCGCATGATCAACTCCGACAGTTATTCAGACACAAGCCCCCAGCGCTCCGCAGTACTGCCGGGCCACTCCCACCGACGCGGTGCCGCGCTTGGGGAACGACACATCCTCGACCACCCACACCTCGGGTTCAACCGCCCTGCTCAACCGCTCGGCGATCCGCCACCGCACCAGCGGCGGATCCCACGGCGACTGGTTCGCGAACTGCTGCAGGGCCTGCATGTTCCCGTCCGGCAGCCGCTCGGTCATCGGCTGGATCGACTTGCGCCGCCTGTCCGGCATTAGACCTCGCAGATAGCACCCGCTCCACCGGCGCTGATCCCGCCGTGGAAGTGAGGCGAACACATCGGCAACGAACTCCAACAACTCATCCCGGAGCCGTTCCACCTCCCCAAGCCTCATAGCCGAAAGATGCCCACCACCAGGCGAGATCACCCTACGTAACGAAGCAGTACTAGCGTCGGTGAAGGGCCAACCCCGACTCGCTCATCGCGATCGCCGCGCGGTGGCCATCGAATTCGCCCCGCCGCGGCCGCCAACGACTACTGGTGCTGACCGCGTCGGGGCCAGCACCGGTCCCAGGCCGGGCGCCCCCGGTTGCACCCCCTCATGGGAGGGGCGGTCTCATGCCTTGGACGGCGCACCGCTGCCCTGGCGCTGCCGCTGGCGGTGTTTGCGCATGGAGACCTGCGAGCCGCAGCCGGTGCTGCAGTACAGGCCCGCTCCGTTTCGGGTGCGGTCGAAGAAACCGAAATGGCATGGGGGATTCCGGCAGGCTTTGATGCGTCCCCAGTTGCTGCTCTGGGCGAGCGTCGTCACCGCGGCCAGTACGGTTCCGAAGACGCCGGGCACGCCGGTCTGTGGCGAGGCGAGCTCTGCGCCGTCGGCCGTCACCACGGTCGCCAAGGGGTGGAGCGAGCCCACGCGTCGCAGGTGCCGCTCGGCGTGCTGCAGCGGCTCGCCCAGGCCTTCCTCGTCGCCCGAGTGCGCGAGCAGCACCGTCACCAGGGCGTCACGCAACTCGCGCGCGACCGCGGCGTCGGCGTCGGTCACCACGGAGTCGCCGTCGAACTCGTCGCGCTCCGCCAGCCACGCCGCGAACGAGCGCCCGTCTTCGAACAGCTCTCGGCGACCCGATCCGTCCGCGCGGGTGTTCACGAACGCGAGGACGGTCTCCACCGTCGGTGTCACGGTGCGCGGGCTGGGTTCGGGAGATCCGGCTGTCGTACTGCTCATGCATCCACCCTACATCAGCGCAGGCGGAGCTAAGTCGGGTAGCGAGCAACCTTGGTGACCAGATGTGTTGACCTGTTGCGGGCTATCGCCTTACGGTCGCAACATGAAGAGAACCTCCAACCAGCAGGCCCATCCCCGTACCTGGCTGATCACCGGCGCGACATCCGGCATCGGCCGCGAACTGACCCTCCAGGCACTGCAGAGCGGCGACAACGTCTCGGCCCTCGCCCGCGACACCTCCTCCCTGGACGAACTGGCGCAAGCGCACGGTGAGCGCCTCCTCCTCATCCCGGCGGACGTACGTGACGAGCAGGCCGTCCGGGACGCAGTGGACGGCACGCTCGCGCGGTTCGGCCGCATCGACGTCGTGGCCAACAACGCGGGATACGGACTGTTCGGAGCCGTCGAAGAGGCCTCCGACGCCCAGGTGCGGGCCGTGTTCGACACCAACGTCTTCGGAGTGCTCAACGTGCTCCGCGCAACCCTGCCGGTGCTCCGTGCCCAGCGGTCCGGCCACGTCCTGCAGGGCTCGTCCGTCTACGGGCAGTCCGCCCATCCCGGCGTGGGCCTGCTGGCCGCCACCAAGTACGCCGTCGAGGGACTGTCGGACGCGCTCGCGGCCGAGCTCGCACCGCTCGGCATCAAGGTCACCCTCATCCAGCCCGGGATGACCGCGACCCCCTTCCTCACCAACCTCGACGTCGCAACCGGCCTCTCCGACTATGACCAGACCGTTCGACAGGTCCAGAAGGCCATCGGAGAGCTGCCGCCGTCCGCGTTCTCCGCCGCCGCGCGGATCGCCGAAGGCATCCGAACCGCGGTCGACAGCCCCAACCCTCCACTGCGCCTCGCCCTCGGCACCGCCGGCGCGACGGCCATGCGCCCCGCCCTGGAGGCGCGGATCGCAGACCTGGACAGCTGGCAGAACGTGACCGACGCCGTCGACAGGTAGCACAAGCCGCCCGTGGTGTCTGGGTCGAAGCCACGGCGGATGGCTTCGACCCAGACCCCTGTACCACCACTGCTCCGCGACCTCCCCTGCGAGCGTCGGCCCCGGCTCGTCCACCGCCGGCCTGGGATGGTCACACGGCCGGGTGGGCATCGATCCGATTGCCCATGCCCGACTCGAACCGACTGCAGAGGTTGACATGGGCCCAGAACAGCGGGGCCGACGCGGGCCGATCGGCGCCGCCGAGTGTCACTTCGCCGGAGCTCCTGGAGAGCGGGCCTAGGTTCTGTCGTTGAATGTCACGCCCACATCAGGAGTGAGGCGAGGTTGACGGCAGCTTCGTAGGACTGGGCGGTCTTGTCGTACCGGGTGGCGATGCCACGCCACTGCCTCAGGCGGTTGAAGCACCGTTCCACGACGTCGCGGTGCTGGTGAATCTCGCGGCCGAAGGCCGGTGGGCGGCCTCCGCGGCTGCCTCGTCGGGCCCGGTTGCGGACCTGACCGGCCCGCTCGGGGATCGTATGGGTGATGCCCTTGCGGCGGAGCCGGGCGCGGAGCGCCTGCGAGCTGTAGCCCTGGTCACCCGGATCGCTTCCATCGCGGCGGTGGACCGGGTGCAGTCGTTGGTGTTGCTGCCCGTGACGACGACTCGGGCAGCAACGGCCGGACGAACTCCCGCTCGGCGTCCGACAGTTCATGGCGACGTATCACGGCACAGTGATCCATCAGCCAAGATCATTTGAAGGCACCGCCTAGGGCTGATCGCCGTTGTCGAGGGCGTGTTCTTTGAGGAATGCGCCCGCGTGGGCCGCTGCTTCTTCGGCGGTCGTGTACGACGCCCGGTCGGCGGCCGTGCCGGATGCTCCGTCAGCGCCTCGTCCGGTCCAGCCCCAATCGCCGGAAGGCGACTGAGCCAGCTCGGCGGTCCCTCCGAACAGCGCAAGCGTGCTTTTGCCCGCTGTTGCGGGTGCTGGGCGGCTGACGGCCTCGGGCCATTTCTTGCGGGCGCCCTGCCGGGTGATGCCCCAGACGGCTCCCAACTGCTCGTAACTCGCGCCGTAGGAACCGGCGGTCGCCGCAGCCTGCTCCGTGAGGCGCTTGACCTCCCTGTCCACCACCTTCCACGCGGCCAGGACGGACAGTGCCACTTCGGCAGGATCCGCCGCCCACATGCGGTCGGCGGGCAGCCCGGTCTCCCGGGAGCGGATGGCCGAGGCCAGGGGGTTCAAGGCGTCGTACAGGGCCTTGTCGAGTTCTGCCTGCTCTTCTGGGGTGATCTCAGAGGCCGTCATGCGACAACTATAGTTTCCGAACCTGTCTAAGTAAACTAAAGTTTCCATGTCGTGTCGGTTGTCACCGCATCAGAGAGGCAGGCCCTGGTCGTCCGCGATCACGACGAGGTCGAGTGTTCGCGGTCCGTGTACGCCCTCCACCCGGTCCAGTTCGCTGTCGCTGGTGGCTGAGGGGCCGGAGATCGGGGTCAGCGGCCGACGTCCTTGTCCCGGTCCGCCGTCGAGGGCGACGGTGCCGGTGAGGGCGATCGCTGCGGCGACGGTGGTGAGTGCGGCGTCCGTCGCGTCGAGCTGTCGGGCCGTGAGCGGCGGAGCGTCCTCCAACCGGGGTCAGGGTCCTTCGGGTACGAGGTCGTCGGGGAAACCCGGGGCAGCGCTATCGACCTTGCTCGGGTGCGGGCCGGCGCGGCCCACGGCGGCGACGGCGTCGGACGGCGGAACCCGGACGACGGTGGCGCGGTAGCCGGTGGCGCGTTGGACGAGCAGCCCGACGACGTCCGGCCCCGCCTGCCGGGAGCGCGGATCGCGCGGGGCGGGGTCGCCGTCGGGAACCTCGACGTCCGGCACGTCGACCAGCGCGCTCCGGATGTCGCCCAGTACGGTGTCGCGGCCGCTCATCGGCCCTTCCCTTCCGTCGTCGTACGGCCTGCTTCCCTCGGCCGTCGCCACCGGGCGCGCAGGGACTCGCGCGTCGGCGCGGGGGTGTCACGGGCGCCGACCAGCACGTTCGCGACGGCCGGGCGCCCGGACGGGAAGCGCAGCGCGGCGGCCCGCAGCGGCATCCTGTGCAGCTCGCAGGTCTCCTTCAACCCCACTGCTTTGCAGAGCAGTTCGTTCGGTGCTGCGGCGTAGTCGAAGGTTGCGCCGGGCTTCGGGTCGGCGAGCAGGCCCGAGTTGAAGACGCCGCCGACCACCGCGCCGACGCCGCGCTCGGCGGCCAGCGGCAGCAGTTCGGTCAGGCCGCGCTGGTCGAGGAGGCTGTAGCGGCCGGTCGGCAGGACCACGTCGATGTCGGTCTCGCGGACGAATCGCGCCAGTGCCTCCGCCTGGTTCATGCCGATGCCGATCGCAGCCGGTTGAGGCTGTCCTCGGTGGAGTGCCGCACGCCCTCGGCGCCGAAGTCACAGTGTTGCCGGTGGGTGGCCGGGACTGCGAACCCGTTGGCGAGGTCGTCGCCGCCGAGGGCGGTCGGCTCCAGCAGTCGGCCGACCTCGGTGGAGATGACGTACTCGTCGCGGGGCAGGTCGTGCAGGGCGTCGTCCAGACGTCGCTCGGACAGTCCGAGGCCGTAGTGCGGGGCGGTGTCGAAGTGGCGGACACCGGCTTCCCAGGTGGCGGCGACGGCTTCCTCGGCCTCGGCGTCGGTGACCGGGGTGAACAGGTTGTCGATCGCCGCCGTGTCGAAGGCGGGTTCACTGACCCGCACCGGCCCGGACCTGAGGATGTTGCGGTGCATCCTCACGTCACGTCTTCTGTTCGGGTCGCAGGCGCAGGACCGCCATGCCGCCGAAGGCGTCGGCCGCCGCGTCGACGGCGGCACGCACGGAGGCGTGGTCGCCGACGTCGGCGGTGAAGCCCGGCAGCGGCTCCTTCAGCGATGCGGGGGCGGGATCCAGAACGGCCACCCGCGCGCCGTGTTCCGCGAGCAGGGACGCGGTGGCCAGGCCGATACCGGAGGCGCCGCCGGTGACCACTGCCGCCAGGCCCGCAAGGTCGGCGGCCGTCATGTCATCACCTTCTGCTCGTCCGCCGGTTCGGTGGCCCGGAAGGACGTATCCGGGTCCTGGTGGGTGTCGGTTGGTGCCTGGAGCGCGGTGGTTGCGGACAACGGGGTGCCTTTCAGGCGTTGTTGAACGTCTGGCGCTGGGTGCCGAGGCCGTCGATGGACAGCTCGACGGTGTCGCCCGTGCGCAGGTGGGGGGTGCCGGGCAGGCCGAGGGCCACGCCGGCCGGGGTGCGGGTGTTGATGACGTCGCCGGGGTCGAGCGCCATGTACTGGCTCAGGTACCAGACCAGGTGGGCGACGTCGAAGACCATGTTCTTGGTGTGGCCGTCCTGGCGCGGCTCGCCGTTGACGGCCAGGCGCAGGCCGAGGCTCGGCAACACCCTCGCCCAACGGGTGCTGCGTGCCGCGGGCGGCGCGACGGTGACCGTCCGCCTGGAACTGGACGGCCTCGTCGACGGTCAGCACGCCGGACTGTGCCACTACGCGGCCACCTACGCCGGACTGGGCGTGCGGCGCTCCGGGACCACCACCACGATTGCCCAGAACGTCGGCGGCACCCCGACCAACGGCCCGGTGGTCACGCAGAACGCCGTGTGGTTGCGCACCACCTGGGACGTTAACGGCGTCAGCCGGTTCTCCTGCAGTCTCGACGGCACCACGTACACCGCCTTCGGCGGCACCTATCAGCTCGCCTGGGGTGGATACCGCGGCGACCGGGTCGGCCTGTACACCTACAACCCCAACAACACCGGCTACGTCGACGCCGACTCCGTGCAGTACACCATCGCCCCCACCAGGGCCTGCACATGCGTCAGCGTGCGCAGCGGCAAGGTCCTCGACGTCGGCGGAGGCGGCACGGCCGACGGCGCCGCGCTGGTCCAGTACGCCGACAAGGGCAGCGCCAACCGGCAACGGACCTTCCAACGCGTCACCGGATGGGGACCCGGACGGCAAGCGGTGAGGCCGGAAAGAGATCGCTTTCCGGCCTCACCGCGTACCACCCCCGCGTCAGGTCACGCGGTCAGTCGAAAAGCGTCTTGAGCGTCGGCGCCTGCACGGTGGCCGTGGACATGTCCTCGCGGGGCGGGGCTTGCGGTACTCAGCCCAGCGCGATCGCGGTCCACGACACCGGCGGCAGCTCGATGCTGAGCAGCCCGTCGGACAGGATCGCGCTCGGGTTCGGGTGCGGGGTCACGCGGTTCTGCTCGGTGAGGGTGTTCTTCGCGTACGCATCCGGGTCGGCGAGCGTGACCGCCTCCAGGATCCGCGAGGAGCCAAGGCTGCGCACTTCGACCGTGACCTGACTGGCCTGCGTGAGATCGCGGTTGACGAGGAAGACCGCGGCGCGGTCCTCGTCGACGGTCGCGACGGCGTCGACGACGGAGGCCTCGCCATGGCGTGCCGTCGTGTAGGCCGGCGCCTCGACGACGGGCCGGATCACCTCACCGGCGGCAAGCCGGCTGGTGATCGAGAACGGGTGGAAGGTCGTCTGCCGCCAGGCAGGGCCGCCGGGCTCGGTCATGATCGGCGCGATCACGTTGACCAGCTGCGCGAGCGAGGCCGAGGTGACGCGGTCGCTGTGCTTGAGCAGCGTCATCAGCAGGTTGCCGACGACGACGGCGTCCGTCACCGAGTAGACGTCCTCCAGCTGCCGGGGGGCGTGCCGCCACTCGTCGTTGACCTCGCCGGACTCCTCGTGCTCCTTCTGGTACCAGACGTTCCACTCGTCGAACGAGATGTTGATCTTCTTGTGGGAGCGCTTCTTGTAGCCCACGTGGTCCGCGGTCGCGACGACCGTGTCGATGAAGTAGTCCATGTCGGTCGCCGAGGCGAGGAAGGAGCCGAGGTCGCCGTCGTGCTCCTGGTAGTAGGCGTGGCAGGAGACGTAGTCGACGTGGTCGTAGGTGTGCTCGAGCACCGTGCGCTCCCAGTCGCCGAAGGTCGGCATCGAGGAACCGGAGGAGCCGCAGACCACGAGTTCGAGGTCCTTGTCGGCCGTCTTCATCGCGCCGGCGGTACGGGCGGCGAGCTTGCCGTAGTCGTCGGCCGTCATGAAGCCGGTCTGCCAGGGGCCGTCCATCTCGTTGCCGAGGCACCACATGCGCACGTTGTGCGGGTCCGGTGTGCCGTTGGCGATACGGAGGTCCGAAAGCGCCGTACCGGAGGGGTGGTTGGCGTACTCGAGCAGGTCCAGGGCAGGCAGGATGCCGCGTGTGCCGAGGTTCACCGCGAGCATCAGCTCGGAGTCGGTGAGCTTGAGCCAGCGGGCGAACTCGTCCAGGCCGACCTGGTTCGACTCCAGCGAGTGCCAGGCGAGGTCGCGGCGCACCGGACGCTGGTCGCGCGGGCCGATCGAGTCCTCCCAGCGGAAGCCGGAGACGAAGTTGCCGCCCGGGTAGCGGATCGTCGTGCTGCCGAGCTCTCTGACCAGTTCGACGACGTCCATGCGGAAGCCGTCCTTGTTCGCGCTCGGGTGTTCCGGCTCGTAGAGCCCGGTGTACACGCAGCGGCCGAGGTGTTCGACGAACGAGCCGAAGGTGCGGCGTCGGACAGGAGCGATGACGGCCTGCTTGTCGAGAACGACGTGGGCACGGGTCAATGCAGTGGTCCTTTGCGGTTCAGGAGGGAAGCGGGGCAGCGAACGCGTTACTTGACGGAGCCTGCGGTCAGGCCCTTGCGCCAGAACCGCTGGAGACCGATGAAGGCGACGAGCAGGGGGATCAGCGACAGGAACGCACCGGTGATCGGCAGCAGCGGCGGCACTCCGTTGGCGAACTCCGAGCGCCACCGCACCAGGCCCACCGTGACGGGCTGCAGTGAGGAGGTGTTGAGCATGAGCGAGGGCAGCAGGTAGTTGTTCCGGATGCCGACGAGGCTGTACAGCGCGCTGTTGGCGAGCCGGGTGGAGAAGATGCCGTCCTCGAAGCCGCACACGTCCCTGATGTTGGTGACCAGGTCGAAGGGGGAGAACCACAGGGGTGTACCAGTGTAGAGGTAGCCCGAGGCCTTGGTCGAGGAGACGAACAGCCACCACAGCGGGATCAGCGTGTACAGGCCCAGGTCGTGTTCATGACCGGGGAGAACTTCGGGTCGACGCCCGGGACGCGCGCGCGGACCAGCACCGCCGGCTCGGTGTACAGCTGCGCCGTCCCGATGGTGGAGAAGACCGTGGTCAGCACCAGCGCGGGGCGCACCAGCGGGGTCTTCACCGCCCGTGCCAGGCGCCATCCGGTGCAGCCGTCGAGCGCGGCGGCCTCTGTCACCTCGGCGGGGATCGTCTGCAGCGCGGAGTAGATGATCAGCATGTTGTAGCCGGTCCAGCCCCACGTGATCATGTTCCCGATCGGGACCGGAACCCACGACGGCGACAGGAAGTCGACGTGGATCCCGAGGTGGGACAGCGGTCCGGTGCTGGGCGACCGCAAGAGCGGCGAGGTCGCGGAGTTCGCCGGAGCTCCGACGGGCTTCGCGGCGTCCGTTCAGCGCCTGCCCCCGGTCCGCCGCTTCATGCGCGCGAAGGCGTCACTCCCCGCGGGGCAGCAGGGGGCCCAGCGGTCCGAGGTCCAGGTTGAGGTCGTCCAGCGTGTAGCCGTGCTCGGCGCAGAGGTCGGACAGCGCGTCGTGCAGGGCCATCAGGGTCGCGCCCAGTTCCTCTTCCTGGTCGTCCGTGAGGTCGCCGGCGTCGACGCGTCGCAGTGCCTGCCTTTCGATGAGCTGGCGCAGGAGTTCCACGATCGTGAGGACGAGCTTGAGGAGGTCCTCCTCCACCGTCTCGCGGCCGGTCCGGATCCGGCGCGCGGGAGGCGGGGGTTCGTCGGCGGGAAGGGCCGGTGCCTGGAGGAGCCGGAACGCGTCGCCCAGGTCGGCAGCGACGCCGCGCAGGTCGGGCGAGGTGCCCGGAGGGGCCTTCCCTTCCCCGGGTGCCGGACCGGCCCCGCTCACGTCGGCCCCCGGCCAGTCGGTGCCATCGGGTCCGCCTCGGTGCCGACGGACACGATCAGGGCGCGGAGCGAGATGCGTACGAGATCGATGTCGGCGATCGACAGCACGATGTCGCCGGACAGGACCACGCCCCCGCTGAGCAGCCTGTCGAGCAGGTCGACCAGAGCGACCTGGCGTCCGGGCAGCGCTTCGACGGGCCGGTCGACGGTCACGGCGCTCGCCCGTCCCGGTCGCCGTCCGCCGGGAGCCGCTGGAGTGACGGCGCCGGCATGGCGAAGGAGTAGGGGGCCCAGGGGCCTGTGACGTCGACGCGCACGCCCTCAAGGTCCTGCGCCGCCGCGGTGACCGCCGCGCGGAACGCGTCGGCCCGGTCGTCGGGAACCAGGTAGGCGTCGTTGAGGACGTTCTCGTCGGGCCCCGCCAGGGCGCCGCGCTGGGCGGGGTGGCGCACACGGTGCGGGGTGAACCGGGCGGTGAGGGCTTCGAGTCGTTCGGCGGCCTGTTGGGCGTGCAGGTAGCGGCTTTCCTGCGCGGTGTGCTGTGCCCGGCGCCGCCGCAGGTACGCCTTGCCGGGGCTGAGTGCGGCGGTGTCTCCGGAACGGGCGTCCGCGTCACCGCGCGTCTCCTCCGGGGCCGCTGCGGTGGTGACGTAGAGCTTGACGCCGAACTCGCTGTGGCCGCGGAGCAGGCGGATCCGCTCGGCGAAGGCGTGGCCCTGGGCGACGAGCGCCCGGCGGGCCCGGTCGTCGTTCTCGTAGACGGTGGCCAGGCGCAGCGGCAGGACGGTGTCGTGGCGGGCGATCGTCTGGACGACCTCGTTGTGGGCCCGCGCGACGCCCTCCAGCCACTCCAGGTCCTCGAAGCGCCGCTTCAGCGCGCGTTCGTCGAATTCACGGGGTGCGACGCGACTGACGACGAATGCGACGGCGTCCTCCGTGTCGCTCGTACCCGGGGTGCCGCCCGACGCGTTCTCGCTCTCGCCGAGCGGGCCGAGGAGGGAGACGGGCGCCCCCGACACTCCGCGGACGCCGACGAGCCCGGTCCGCAGCCGCCGTGTGTCGGGAGCTGCGGCATAGACGTAGGTCAGGCCGTCGTGACTGTTCATTCCCTGCGCCTTCGGGGTGGTTTCGCAGCGGCGTCATCCGGTCCCTCGGCGGTTTCCCGCGTCGTGGCCGTCTCATCGGACTCATCGGGCGCGCCCGTCGCGTCCTCCCGCGCCCGGGAAGCGCGCCGTGGACGGGCGTCCCGGGAGGTCACGGCCGCGCGCCGCAGCTCTTCCAGTTCGGCGCGCAGCCGGCGGTTCTCCTCCGCCAGCGGATCGTCGCTGTGTCTCGACGAGAGCGAGGGGTCGTGCTCCCACCAGTCGATGCCCATCTCCTTCGCCTTGTCCACGGAGGCGACCAGGATCCGCAGTTTGATGGTCAACAGCTCGATGTCGAGCAGGTTGATGCGGATGTCCCCCGCGATGACGATGCCTTTGTCCAGGACACGTTCGAGGATGTCGGCGAGGGTCGCGGAGGAACTCGGGCCGTACGGTGCCGGAGCCGCTCGGGAAGGCAGGTGCCCGAAGCGTTCGGGCAGGGGATCAGACACGATGCAGGCCTCGTTCTCCGGTCATGGCGTGGGCCGCCGATGGGCCGTGATCTCGTCCAGCCGGTCGAGCAGCTCGTCCTCACGTTCGTCGAAGGTCTCCTGATCGATCTCCCCTCGTACGAGCCGGTCCTCCAGGGCCGCGAGCTCCCGCCAGACGGGAGCGGGGTCGTAGTACTCCTCCTCCGCCTTCTCGACCACCCTCTCGGCGACCCAGACGACGCTGCGCACGGGGGCGAAGGCAAGCGTGAGCAGGTACGTCACCAGGCCCATCCTCGTACCCTCCTTTCCCGGGGTGTTCAGTCACTGCACGAAGCTGTACGGCGGCAGCGGGCCGCTGAGTCTGAGCTCGACGCCGTTCTCGATCTCCTGGGCGAGGTTCGCCTGTGCCGTGAGGAAGTCCTCCTTCCGGTCCTCGGGGACCAGCAGCGAGAAGTTGAGGAAATCGTCGCCCGACGCCTGCCGGACGCTGTGCTCCCGGGCGAACGGCACCAGCGCTTCGACCAGTCCGGACGCCAAGGCGTCCTGTCGTTCGCGTACCTGCGCGGCCACCAGCTGACCGAGGGCCAGCGGCAGCTGCGGATCCTCCTCGCCGGAGCGGATCCGTTCGTTCAGCTCCCGGGCTTCGGGGGTGTCCCGCAGGATCTGGCGCAGGAGCCGCTCCTCGTCCTGGGACGCGCGCACGTGGTATTCGGCGCAGCCGTCGAGCCGCTCCAGATTGGCGAGATAGCTGTCGGCGTCCCTGCGGAGCACCTCCTCGACCGTCGACTCGTCGGGGGCGGTATAGCCGAACTGCAGGGGAAGGACGGGCCCGCCCCGCATGAGGCGTTCCTGCACTTCCTGGTGGATCAGCAGATCACGCCGCTTGGGGCGGATCTCCTCGGAGATGTCGCTGACCACGGCGCGAAGAGGCCCGGAACCGAGGAAGCGTACGGGCGCCGGTTCCGAGCCGACGCCGGACATGTCGAGGGAGGCAGGGTGGTTCTTCGCGACGATCGCGTAGACGTAGAGGACCATGGGTCACTCCTTCTCCCGGCGCGCCGTACGTCGGGCCGGGGGCCGCCGGCGCCGGGGAGCGGGCTCCTCCTCCGCCTCCTCCTCGTCCGGTTCCTCGTCGTCACGGGACTTTCCCTTCAGGGACTCCGTCACCGCTTCGACCGCCCCGCTGAGCGCCCCCTTGGACTTGCCGCGGGACCCGCCCTCCACCATGTCCCCCACGACCTCGGGAAGCTGCGCCGGGGCCTTGCGGCCCGCTTCGAGGTCGAGCCTGTTGCATGCTTCGGCGAAGCGGAGATAGGTGTCCACGCTGGCCACGACGATCCGCGCGTCGATCTTGAGGATCTCGATGCCCACCAGGGACACGCGGACGAAGACGTCGATCACCAGCCCCCGGTCCAAGATCAGCTCCAGGACGTCGTAGAGACTGCTCGTGGAGCCCCTGCCCCCGCTGACGGCACTGCCGCTCTGCGGCACCATGGTCATGGCGCCTCCTTCCACGGCCGAGCCGAAGTCAGAACGGCCGATCGATCATTCCGCGGTTGTAACGGCGAGTTCGCTCGAACGAGATCAACGCGCCTTCCTCGTCGAGCGCCACCTTGTAGCTGGCCAGCACGCTGGTCGTGTCCGGAATGCGCTCCAGTTCCACCACCTCCACCTGCGCCTCCCACCCCTCGTCCGTGGGCTTCAGCGAGGACACGGACTCGGGAGGTCTGCCCAGCAGTGTGGCGAGTTGGACGGCGGCCGCTCTCATGGCCGAAGCCGCGTCGACGGATTTCCGCCGTCGTGGCGCGGGCTTCCGTCGCTGACGTTCCAGCCGCTGGTCGTCATCCGCGTGCGCAGCTGTACGTCGGGGGCGATCCGGGTCCGATGAGGCCATAGGGCGCTCCAAGAGGACATACGGCTAGCAAAGGTTAGAAGTCCATGGTATAGGGGCAGACGCCATGCTGGGAGAACAGGCTCGTTCCCCACCGCCCGAGCGGGGCGTCCTTCACGGGTGTACAGAGGGCTCGCAACCCGATGCGAGAGTCCCGTACCAGGCGGCGACAGGGCCGCAGGCGCCCGGTGAAGGGACAGAGGTCATGGACAACACGACCAAGATCACCCTGGCGGCCGCACTGGCCGGGGGCTACGTACTGGGACGAACGAAGAAGGCCCGCCTCGCCTTCACCCTGGCGACCTACCTCGCGGGCCGGCGTTTCGGTCTCGACCCGCGACAGCTCGTGACCCAGGGTCTGACCAAGCTCAAGGACATTCCTCAGGTCGCCGACATCGGCGAGCAGCTCAGGGGCGAAGCCCTGGACGCCGGCCGCCAGGCACTGAGTGCGGCGGCCGACCGCAAGCTTGCCGACCTCGCGGACTCGCTCCATGAGCGCACGCTGGCGATCGGTGGCGGCGAGGAGGAAGAGGAGGAGGACGAGGAAGGCCGCTATGACGAGGAGGACGGACGGTACGAGGGCGACGAGGGCGAACGGTACGAGGACGACGAGGACGACGAGGGCGGACGGTACGAGGACGACGAGGGCGAACGGTACGAGGACGACGAGGACGAGGGCTACGAGGAAGACGAGTTGGAGGCCGGGGAAGAACCCGAGGAAGAGGGTGAGGACGAGGGTGAGGAAGAGGAGGAACAGCAGCCGGAGAAGTCGCGCTCACCGCGGTCCTCCCGTCCGTCATCCCGTACACGGGAGAGGGGAACCACCGAGTCTCGTCCCCCTAGGGCTTCTCGGAGTGGTGCTACGACCTCGACGGGCAGGAAAACCGCCGCGCCGGCCAAGAAGACGACCACCAAGAGGTCCGCGTCGAAGACTGCGGCGAAGAAGACCACGCCGCAGAGGCGGTCGACATCCGAAGGGGCGCCCGCGAAGAAGGCCGCCCCCGCGAAAAAGACCACCAGCGCCCGTCCGGCGAAGAAGACGGCAGCACGTAAGACGGCGGCAGAGAAGACTGCGGCCAGGAAGGCTCCGGCCAGGAAGGCTCCGGCCAAGAAGGCTCCGGCCAAGAAGGCCCCGGCAAAGAAGGCTCCCGCAAAGAAGGCCCCCGCAAAGAAGGCCCCTGCGAAGAAGGCGCCCGCCAAGAAGACCGCAGCAAAGAAGACCGCAGCGCGCACGAGCCCGGCCCGTAGGCCGGCGGCGAAGAAAACGGCGGCGAAGAAGACGGCGGCGCGCAAACCGTCGACGCGGAGGTAGGTCATGGCAACCGAAGACCGCAGCCACGGCAAGAAGTCCGAATCCGGAATGGACCGGTTGCTCGGTGAGCTGGGCGAGTTCCTCACCGCCCAGGCGGGAGACTTGGCGGAGAAGGCGACGGACAAGCTCAGAGACGTCACCGATCAGCTCTACGACGTGGCCGACAACGGCGGCAAGCTCACGGATGTCGGCGGACGCATCTTCCAAGGGGACTCCCCGGTCAAGGCCATGGTGGGAAGTTCCCTCAGCGGCCTCAAGGACAAGGTCACCGATGCCGCGTCGAACCTGTTCGGCGGAGGAAAGGGCAAGCGCAGGAGCGGAACCCGGAAGATCACCAGCATCGTCGAGACCGTCGATGTGGGTGCTCCCTTGAAGCGGGTCTACAACCACTGGACCCAGTACGAGGATTTCAGCGGATTCACCAAGGGCGTCCGCAACGTCTCGCAGGGCGACGAGACCACCAGCGACTGGAAGGTCAAGGTGGGCCCCTCCACCCGTAGTTGGAAGGCCACGGTCCAGGAGCAGGTACCCGACGACCACATCATCTGGACCTCCGATGGCGCCAAGGGGTCGACCCGCGGCTGTGTGAGCTTCCACGAGCTCGCCCCGTCCCTCACCCGGATCCTGCTCACCGTCGAGTACTACCCCTCCGGCCTCTTCGAGAAGACGGGCAACCTGTGGCGCGCCCAGGGCCGTCGACTCCGACTCGACCTCAAGCACTTCCGCCGCCATGTCACCCTCACGGACGAGGAACCGGAGGGCTGGCGGGGCGAGATCCGCGACGGCGAAGTGGTCCGTTCGCACGAGGAAGCCCTTGAGGAGGAACAGGAGAACGGTGAGACGGGCGAGGAGGAGGACGAGGAAGGGCAGGAGCCCGAGGAGGAGTACGAGGACGAAGAGGGGTACGAAGACGAGGAGGGGAACGGCGAGGGGTACGAAGACGAGGAAGGGGACGGCGAGGGGTACGAGGAGGCCGACGAGGAAGGGGACGCCGAGGACGCCGAGGACGCCGAGGACGACGGGGGCGAAGAGGCGGATGAGGACGAGGAAGACGACGAGTACGAGACCGTCGGTGGTCGGCGGAGCAGGCGCTGATCACTGCCCGTGCCCCACATGACAGAAGGAGGAGCGGCCCTCGTGGCCGCTCCTCCTCCAGGGCGGGTGATGCGCCGATCGGTGCCCGGGATCGTCCGGACGGTCGCGCATTCGGTCAGTGCTTCAGCGTGTCCTTGGCTTTCTGCGCGGTCTGCTTGGCGTCACCCGCGACCTGCTCGGCGCGGCCCTTCATCTCCAGGCTCGTGTCGCCGGTGGCCTTGCCCGTGGTCTCCTTCACCTTGCCCTTGGCGGTCTGCGCCATGTTCTTGGCCTTCTTTCCTGCGGCCACGACAGTCACCTTCCCGCACTAGTCTCGACCCGCCTCATGGCTGGGCCATCGCGGCGGCTACCCCGTTTTCCCCCTTGTATGCCCCGATCAGTGCTTGAAGAAGTCCTTGCCCTTCTCCTTGATCTGCCGGGCCTTGCCCCGGGCCTGTAGCGCGGCGCCCTTGGCCGCCGTGGTGTCGTCGCCCGAGGCATGGGCGGTTCGCCTGACGACCTTGCCCATGATCTGCTCGATCCTGGCCTTGGCCTTCTCCTTGGCACTCATTTCGGTCCTTTCCCGGACGGTCACTGCACCGCCTACCCGCCACTCCGACCAGTAACCGGTCGCTTCGACCTCCAAGAAGCGACGGATACCGACGGGGGAGGAGAACGGCCGGGAGCGCGGGACCCTGACCCTGACCCTGATCAGGGGGGGGAGGGGGGACGCCCCTTACAGCTGCGGAACCGCCCTGAGGTGCGGATCATCTGCCGCGACCGTGCCGGCTCCTTCCGCGACGGGCCCAAGCAGGTGCCCCGCAAGCTCGGCAAGCAGCCGATGCCTGGCGCCTGCTGCACAACCTGGCCGAGACAGTCGCGCGTCGTAGGCCGACACCGCGCCGACCTGCGAGAACGCCTCGGTTCCCACGACGAACAGGTGCGGCGGACCTGCCATCCGCGCGATCTCCGTCCTCCCCGGCCCTCCACGAACGACTCGACCGCCCGGTCGATGTCCTCGGCGGCGTCCGCTTCCGCCTGGATCCGTTGGGGCAGACGTTCCCAGGTCCCGTCGGTCGACCACAGCCGACGGCGTTCGTAGACCGTCTTCCACGCACCGAACCGGTCGGGCAGATCGCGCCAGTGCACGCCGGTCTGCACCTGGTGCGGGATCCCGTCGATCATCTGCCACCAAGCAGGAGGGGTGCTTCCGGCGCGTCGGTGACGGCAGGCGGTCTTGGCGCCGAGTCCGGTTGCGTCAAAGGGTGCGTGGACGGGGCGTGGGCCTCGCCGGGACGAGGGCGGGTGGTGAGCGTTGATCGACTCGGTCGTCCGACCGGACATCGCCGTAGGCCCGGCCGGTGCCGCCTGTCGCCCGGGCCGGGGGAGCGGTGGTCACCCCTGGCTCACGTCCGTGACGGCCCGTGGCCCGCGAGTACAGCGGGGTGTCAGTGCCCGGCGGCGCGGTGGGCGGCCGGGGCGACGGTGGTGTCGTCGGGACGGTCGGCCGGTTCGACGGTGCGGCGCTTGACGATCGCCAGCACGATCAGGACGACCTGGAGCGCGATCGACAGGATCATCCCGGGGGATTGCCTTGGGGGTGGCGCCCACGGCGTTGGAGGCGAGGCTGAAGTCCCACAGGCCGTGCACCAGCGTCGGCAGCAGCAGGGTGCCGCCGACGCGCAGGCACAGGTAGAAGAAGTAGCCGGAGGTGGAGACGATCACGGCCTGGGAGACGGCCTGGGTGCCTTCGCCGAACGCGTTGCTGACGTGGACGACACCGAAGACCACCGAGGACCACAAGGCGACTTTTCCCTCGCTGAGGCCGGCGCGCTTGAAGACCTGGACGCCGATGCCGCGGAACATCAGCTCCTCGCCGATGCCGACGAGCGCGGTCATCATGACCAGGGCCGGCACCAGGGAGACCGGCTGGTCGGAGAGGTCGGGGTGGTTCACGCCGAGGACGGCGACCACCGGCATCGAGATCGGCACGAAGCGCACCCAGTGCCGCACCGGCACCCGGTAGTTCAGGACGCTGCCCCACCAGCCGAGCCAGGTCACCACGCCGGCACCGAAGAGGACCGACAGGCCGATCGGGATCACGCCGTTGCGCACCACGGACTCGGTGGTGGGGAACTGGCTGTCGCCGCTGCCCGGGTCGACGCCGATGCGCGCGACGACCCCCTCACCCGGGCCCGGATCCTCGCGCTCCTGGACGAACTGCCCGTCAGCGAGTGGCGCTACGCCCGGGACCCCCGACACCCTGCACATCGGTCCGATGGCCCAGGACCGGCGGGCCGCCTTCGGCTACGGCCGGCGCGAGACCACCATCGACGTCGTCGATGCCCAGGGCGTCCTGATCGCCGCCGTCCATGAACTCTCACGCCGCCTGCGCCACCTCGAAGAACAACACGCCGCCCGACACGGCGGCCCGCGCGCTCTGCGCGACCGCCCTTGCTCTGCTCGGTTCCACAGCCCTGCTGACCTCATGGACGGGCGCATACCCGCGGCCGTGCGGGGAAGGCGCCGGGTAAAGGCGTCGTGGTGTGGCGCCCTCGGGTTTGGGAGGCCGAAGATGGTTCGGTCGGTCGGTATCGATCTGGGGACGACGAATTCGGTGGTCTCCGTCCTGGAGGGCGGTGAGCCGACGGTCGTCGCGAACGCGGAGGGGGCGCGGACCACACCGTCCGTGGTCGCCTTCGCCAAGGGCGGTGACGTGCTGGTCGGTGAGCTGGCCAAGCGGCAGGCGGTGACGAACGTGGACCGCACCGTGAGGTCGGTCAAGCGGCACATGGGCGAGGCGGACTGGCGGTTCCCGGCGAGCGGCGAGGTCGACGGGAAGCGGTACACCGCGCAGGAGATATCCGCCCGCGTGCTGCAGAAGCTGAAGCGGGACGCCGAGGCCTACCTGGGGGAGGACGTCACGGACGCGGTGGTCACCGTGCCTGCGTACTTCAACGACTCGCAGCGGACGGCGACGAAGGAGGCGGGCGAGATCGCGGGGCTCAACGTCCTGCGGATCGTGAACGAGCCGACCGCGGCCGCCCTCGCGTACGGCCTCGACAAGGAGAACGACCAGACGGTCCTCGTCTTCGACCTCGGCGGCGGCACCTTCGACGTGTCCCTCCTGGAGATCGGCGAGGGCGTCGTCGAGGTGAAGGCCACCAACGGCGACACGCATCTAGGCGGTGACGACTGGGACCAGCGGATCGTCGACCACCTGGTGAAGCAGTTCAAGAACGGGTACGGCGTGGACCTGGCCAAGGACAAGATGGCGGCGCAGCGGCTGCGCGAGGCCGCGGAGAAGGCGAAGGTCGAGCTGTCGTCCGCGACCGAGACGTCGATCAACCTGCCGTACATCACGGCGTCCGCCGAGGGCCCGCTGCACCTGGAGGAGAAGCTCACCCGCGCGCAGTTCGAGAAGATGACGGAAGACCTGCTCGAACGCTGCAAGACGCCGTTCCGTCAGGCGGTCGAGGACGCGGGCATCAAGGTCGCCGACATCGATCACGTGATCCTGGTGGGCGGCTCGACGCGGATGCCCGCGGTGACTTCTCTGGTGCGGTCGCTCACCGGCAAGGACCCGCACAAGGGCGTGAACCCGGACGAGGTCGTCGCCGTCGGCGCGGCCCTGCAGGCCGGTGTCCTGAAGGGTGAGGTCAAGGACGTCCTGCTGCTCGACGTGACCCCGCTGTCCCTCGGCATCGAGACCAAGGGCGGCATCATGACCAAGCTCATCGAGCGCAACACCACGATCCCGACCAAGCGGTCCGAGATCTTCACGACGGCCGAGGACAACCAGCCGTCCGTGCAGATCCAGGTCTACCAGGGCGAGCGCGAGATCGCGGCGTACAACAAGAAGCTCGGCATGTTCGAGCTGACCGGTCTGCCGCCGGCCCCGCGCGGCGTCCCGCAGATCGAGGTCGCCTTCGACATCGACGCCAACGGCATCATGCACGTGACCGCGAAGGACCTGGGCACGGGCAAGGAGCAGAAGATGACCGTCACCGGCGGCTCCTCGCTGCCGAAGGACGACATCGAGCGGATGATGCGTGACGCCGAGGCCCACGCCGAGGAGGACCGGCGCCGTCGCGAGGCCGCCGAGACCCGCAACCAGGGCGAGCAACTCGTCTACCAGACCGAGAAGTTGCTCAAGGACAACGCGGACAGGGTTCCCGGTGACGTGAAGTCCGAGGTCGAGACCGCGGTTGCCGAGCTGAAGGAGAAGCTCAAGGGCGAGGACGCCGCCGAGATCCGCACCGCCACCGACCGGCTGAGCACGGTCGCACAGCGGATCGGCACCGCGATGTACACCCAGCAGCAGGAGGCGCGGGGGGACGCCGGGCCCGCAGCCGGTGGAGCAGGTGGAGCCGGTGGCGAGGAGGACATCGTCGATGCTGAGATCGTCGACGAGGACAAGCGGGAGGGCAAGGGCGAGTAGACGCGGGAGGGACGGCAGCAGCTGAACCGAGGTGCGAGGCGATCGAGCCATGACCGACAGGAAGATCATCACGGTGATCGGGGCGACCGGCAGGCAGGGCGGCGGCTTTGTGCGGGCCGTACTCGCCGACCACGAGAGCGAGTTCGCGGTACGCGCCGTCACCCGCCACCCCGAAGGGGAAGCCGCCCGGGAGTTGAAGCGCCTCGGCGTCGACGACATCGTCCGGGCCGACATGGACGATCCGCCCAGCCTCGCGCCCGCCTTCGAGCACGCGTACGGCGCGTTCCTGGTCACCAACTTCTGGGAACACATGTCCGCAGAGCGCGAGAAGACCCAGGCACAGGCGCTCGCCCGGGCGGCCTCCCACGCCGGAGTGCAGCACGCGATCTGGTCCACCCTGGAGGACACCCGCGAGTGCATCTCCCTCGACGACGAGCGGATGCCGACCCTCCAAGAGCACTACAAGGTGCCGCACTTCGACGGCAAGGCCGAAGCCGACCACTACTTCACCGAGGAAGCGGTGCCGACCACGTTCCTGCGCGCCACCTTCTACTGGGAGAACCTGTTCGGCGCCTTCGCCCCGCAGCGCGGCCCGGACGGCGCCTTCCACCTCACGTACCCCATGGGCGAGAGCCGGCTCTCCGGCATCGCGGTCGACGACATCGGCAAGACCGCCCTGTCGATCCTCCGGCGCGGAGCCGACCTCATCGCCGCCACGATCAGCATCGCCGGCGAGCACCTCAAGGTCGCCGACATGGCCGCGGCGCTCTCCACCTCCCTCGGCGAACCCGTGCGGTACCGGCCCCTCAGCCCCGACGAGTGGCGCGCGCAGGGATTCCCGGGCGCGGACGAGACGGGCAACATGTTCCAGTACTACGCGGACTGCGAGCACCGCTTCACCGCCGCCCGCGACCTCGTCGCCGTCCGCGACCTCGACCCGGCCCTCCAGGACTTCGCTACCTGGCTCGCCGCCCACCACGACAGACTGCTCAACGCCTGGTCATGAAGGCGGACCGCTGGAGTGCGCGAGGCACTTCCGGGAAGCCGCGCGGCTGTGAAGACGCCCGTTGCGGACGCGCGAACGGGAGGCCGGCATGCTGATCAGCCACGCCATGGACGGCGGCACCCTTCGCACGACCGTGTACGAGCGGCTCGACGCCACCGGCCGGGCCGCCGCGCCCTCAGCCGACCGGTCACCCGGGCGGGCGTTCGCCACGCGTACCCACGGGCACGGGTGGGCGGGCAGCGGGCAGACGACCGAGCGCAACCGCACGCCCGCAGCACCGGCGGCGGGCTCACGGCGGGCAGGGCGGCCCTCTGGCCGGACCCGATCGTCGCCGTGGCGGCACGATCGGGTCCGGCTCCGTCGTATTCGATGAGCGGCCGTGCGGAACTGGTCGCAGACCCTGAGGGCGCGATCTTCGGGATCCGGGAGGTACGGGCGCGCATGCCTGCGATTCGTTCGGTTCGCGGCCGGGCCGCGGTCACTCAGGTCCTGCCGCGCTGATGCGCGCTGTCGCGGCGGAGCTGCTCGGCGCGGAGGGCGAGGCGGTCGATGTTCTCGGCGAGGTCCGGGCGGGTGGCCCGCAGGTGGTCCCGGGCCCCGGTCAGCGGGGCGACGAGCCCGGAGGCGTCGTCCTCGGCGAGGGCGCGGTCGAGCTCGGCGAGGATCGCCCGGGCCGCCTCGGGGAGGCCGGTCAGGACGGTGATCTGGCCGGCGAGGCGGCGCAGGTCGGCCGCGTGGACGCGGGCCCAGGCGACGACCGCCCGGTCGGCGGCCCGCCGGTCGCGGGTCGCCTGGACGCGCTGCTCGGCGGTGCTTCCGGCGGTGCCCGGCCGGAGCCGCAGGTAACGGCGCTCGGCAGCCTGTCGGCTGGCCACGCCGAGCGGGTGGGCCAGATCCGCCCAGCTGGCGCCGGTCCGGCGGGCCTCTTCGATGAGCCTCGATTCCCAGCTTCCGAGCTCGTCGCGCACCTCGCGCAGCAGCAGAAGCGAGGCCAGCGCCCGCTCCGGCCCGTCCTCGACGCGCCCGCCCTCGTCCGGCGCGGGGCGCATGGCGTCCGGGTCCGCGGCGCATGCCGTACGCAGGGCCGCGCGGATGACGTCGAGTGCCTCGGTGGCGGCGAGGAGCGATTTCGGTCCCGTACGCACGTCGCCGTGCCCACCGACCGCTACGTCCGGCGCGTTCACGTTCCGTACGTCGCGGCGATGGTGTTCACCGCTCTGGTCACTCGCGGTCATGGTCACGAATCCTTCCGATTCGTCACCTTTTCGATGACATTTACTCTTGTCATCAGGTTGATGACATGTTACACCGGAATGAGGTGAAGCGCCTCAGTAGATCCCAGTAGATGACGACTGAACCGACTGGAGGTGTTCTCGATGCTGATGCGCACCGACCCCTTCCGTGAGCTCGACCGGCTCACCCAGCAGCTGCTGACACCCGGCACCTGGTCGCGGCCGTCCGCGATGCCGATGGACGCCTACCGGAAGGGCGACGAGTTCGTCGTCGCCTTCGACCTGCCCGGCGTTGCCACGGACGCGATCGACATCGACGTCGAGCGGAACATGCTGACCGTGAGGGCCGAGCGGCGTCCGGCGGTGGACGCCGACGACGCCCAGATGGAGCTCTCCGAGCGGCCACTGGGTGTCTTCTCCCGCCAGGTCATGCTGGCCGACACGCTCGACACCGAGCACATCGCCGCCGACTACGACGCGGGTGTCCTCACCCTGCGCATCCCGATCGCCGAACGCGCCAAGCCCCGCAAGGTCACCATCGAGAACCGGGGCGACCGCAAGGAGATCAACAGCTGAGAGATGAGCAGCTGAGAGACAAGCAGCCGAGAGACAAGCAGCCGAGAGACAAGCAGCTGAGACGAGCCGCAGTCGGCTCTGCGCGGGGGACGGGGCACGGATCCTCCCCTTTCCGTCCCCGTCCTCCGCGCCCACCCACCCTGTCCCCCTTCTCCTCCTCCGACGGGACGGAACCGATGCTGAAGGACGTGTTCCTCAAGGAAGTCCGGGAACGCGGGGAGTACGACACCGACTACGAGGCCGACCGGGCGGCCCGCGTGGTCCTGGCGCTGCTCGGCGCCCATCTGGTCGGCGGCGAACGCAGCGAGCTCGCCGCCCGGCTCCCCGAGACCTATGCGTTGATCCTGCTCAACCCGCTCCAAGCCGCCGAGCCCCTGTCCCCCGAACGCTTCGTGCGCGCCACCGCCGCGTGGATCGACGGAGCCACGGACGAGACCGCCCGGTGGGACGTCGGCGCCGTGCTCAGCGTGGCGGCGGAGGCCGCGGGAGGAGACCTCACGCACCGCGTCCTGACGCAGCTGCCCCCGGGCTACGACGAACTCTTCGGCCGACCGGCGGCACCATGAGCGGTGGCGGCATCCTGGCGGTCGCCCGGCCAAGGGAAGGAGACCCTCCATGGTCCTCGTCACAGCCGATCTGATCGGTGCGCCGTGCTGGCTCAGCCTGGCGGCACGCGACCGGAGCACCGCCGAGCGGTTCTACGGCGCCGTGCTGGGCTGGTCGTTCCGCCAGGGCACGCTCGGCCAGGCGTTCTCGGTCGCCGAGGTGGACGGAACGCCGGTGGCCGGCATCGCGGCCGTGGCCGGTGAACTCGCGGTGCCCGTCGCCTGGACGCCGTACTTCGCCGTCGCCGACGCCGACGACGCGGTGGCCCGGATACGCGAGCGCGGCGGCACGATCGGCGTCGGCCCCGTCCGCTACCCGCCGAGCGGCCGCGCGGCCCTGGTCGCCGACCGCGAGGGCGCCACCTTCGGGATCTGGGAGGGACGGGTCCTGTCCGACTGGCACGTCGGCGACGAACCGGCACCCGCGTGGCTGGAGCTCCACACCGGGAACGCGTTCGACGCCGCCCTCTTCTACGGCGAGGTCCTCGACTGGGCCGCCGCACAGGGCGTGGGCTGCTGCGACATCTCGTACGAGGACGATCAGGTCGTCCTGCGGCGCGACGGCGCAGCGGTGGCCCGTCTCAACAGCGGTCCCGTCGAGGCGGCCGCACCCAGGCCGCAGCGGCGGCCGCGCTGGCTGGTCCACTTCAAGGTCCCCTCCCTGGCGGAGGCCACCGCGTCGGCCGTCGAGAACGGCGGCAGCCTCGTCCAGAACGGCCTCTGGCCGGCCGGCGGAGGCCAGGCGACCGTGCGTGACCCGGACGGCGCCCTGTTCACCCTCGACGAGTCGCCCACCACACCGTATTTCGTGGCCTCTGACGCATCCGGCGTGTCCTGACGACACACCCCCGGCCGGGTCAGGTGACCAGCTCCGGCGCGGGCACCGGGCCGGGCAGAGGGCCCGGCTGGGGCCGCGGCTCCGGTCGCGGGCCTCCCGGCTGAGGATCCGGTTCTGGCTGCGGGGGCGCCGGCGGCACCGGATCAGGCCCACCCGGCCCGGGCACGGGACCGGGAACCGGCCCCGGCTGCGGACCGGGACCCGGGCCCGGCACCGGTGTAGGACTCGGCGGAACCGGATCGTTCGGCGACGTCCCCCTCGCAGCCCGCCCTGCGCGCGTTCGAAGCTCCCGCTCGGGCCCCGGCCCCGGTCCCGGCCCAGGCCCCGGCGTCGGAGCCGGGCCGGGACCTGGTCGGGGCGATGGCGGGCCGGCGGGGACCGGGTCCGTCGGGGGTGCCGGCCGCGGCTCCGACGGGTCCACGGGATCCGGCGGAACGGGACGTGTCGGGGGGCCTGTGTCACTCGCCATGCTCACACCAGCTCACAAGGTCATCGGGCAGCGGCTCTTCTTCCCCTCGACTGCCCGGGCGGGGCCCGCTCATTCGGCCGGGCAGGGGGGCACCTCGTACGGGAACGCGCCCATCAAGGGGAGCCGACGAGAGGAACGTCATGTCCAGGCCGGACACACCCCACCCGGAAGCCTGGCACCCGCAGCCGACCGACCCGTCATGGCAGCTCACCGGCTCTGTGCGCTACGACGGCTGTCACAAGCTGTGGACGCCGCAGAGATCCTCCAGTGACCGGGGTTGACCGTTCGATCTGGCACGCATCTGGCACGCGTCGCCAGCTCCCTTATTGACCGTGAGCAGCCGCACCTTCCGGCAGGTCGGTGACACGTCGGGCGGTCACCAAGTAGCCCGCGAACCTGAGATCCGGTCCGGCCTTCGCCCACCCGTCCGCCTTCTCAACCGGTACCAATACGGTCGTGCCCGGAACGGGGTAGTTCACCTTGCTCGTGGCGCCCGGGGGTACCCTGTAACGGCAGTGCACCTCGACGATCGACACCACCTCCACCGAGGTGGGCGCGTGCCCCTCCTCCTGGCCGTGATGCTCCTCGCAAAAGTCGATCTCAGCCGCACGTTCGCTACCGACGAGGTCGGCATAGTCCTCCGGATCGGCCTCCAACAGGGTCCACGAGACAACATCGCCTGGCGCGAAGCTCTCTCCGCAGCACTGCATCTGCCAGTCATCGACCCAAATCGTCAGCGTCATGCCGGCATTGTCCGCTGCGGACGGCTTCTCACGGCTGCTATTAAAAGTCTCCTACGAACGCCAGCTGCACAGTCGGTGAGGCCAGAGGCCTCGTGGGCCTCCCGGGTGGTCACTAATCTGTTCGCATGCTCCCGAACGAAGACCGCCAGTTTCCCGCTGCGCTCGCCGCTGCCATGGCGGTCCGGCTCGACTGCATAGGGGAGGACGGCGTCGATTTCGAACCGTACGAGTCCTTCCTGACTGCCGACGAGACAACGGACTGGCTCCGTGCATGGACGGGCAACAGCGACCTGACCGGCGATGACTTCCGTGTCTTCGGCCAGGACGGCACCGGCGGGTACGCAGCCTTCTGGCTCATCCGTCCCGGCCAGGAACTGGCAGAGCAGCCCGTCGTCTTCATGGGCTCCGAAGGAGAGACCGGAGTCGTCGCCCGCGACCTGGGCACCTTCCTATGGCTGCTGGCTGACGGCTTCGGCCCGTGGGAAGCGGCCGCCTTCTACGAACCCGAGCCCGACTGGGCTCCGCGGGTCAACGAGGACCTAGCAGCCATCGCGGAGCAGCACGCTCCGGCCTGCCGCGCGTCGGCAGCGACGATCGTCGCGCAGGCCACACAAGAGTTCCCCGACTTCGACGACACCATCATGGAACTGTGCCGCTGAACATTCCCATGTGAGCTGGATTGGACTACTACACCTGCGGGGTCGGGCCGCAGCTCGCGAAGGCCGTAAGGGGCCGTGAGGACTGCTGTCATCCACCGTCGTTGATGTCATCTGTGGATGCCGACCGCCGCCGGTCCGCGAAGGGCCGCGGATAGTCGGAAGCGTCTCCGACCGGGGGATAGTCCCTGCCGAAGAGTACGTAGACGGGGTGCTCAGGGTCCCCGGCTTCCATCCTCACGGAGATGTCCACGTCGTGGTTCGCGAACCGATGCAGGTACTGGACGAACAGCTTCAGCTCCTCGTCCGACAGTGGCTCGTCGAGCCGCTCGTTGTGCATGCCGCCCCGCCAACTGCTCTACTGATCGACCGGGTCGGACGATACCCGAGCCGTAGGCGCCATACTCGTCGCGTGGGTATAGATGGACATGCTCAGGTGGCCCTTCGGTGTGGTGTCTGGGTCGGTGCGACTCTCACCGCGCCCCTGCTGCTGGTGGCCGGCGGTCCGGCGTACGAACGCCTGATGCGGCATCTGTGCCGCGACGAGGGTCCGGGGCTCCTGTCGAAGGAAGAAGGTTGGGTGCACCCGGGATACTGGGTCGTGACCAACGGTCTGGTCCGGGCCCTGACCTGGCCGACCCGGCGTGATGGGCTGTTGAGGGCAGGCCTGATGCGTTAGCCCTCTACCGGTTGATCGGGATCTCGTAAGTCAGGACCTCCTGATCCGTAGTTCTAGCGGGATCGTTCAACGCAGGTCATACCGGCCGCTGGGTGGGCCCGTAGGGACGCTGCCGTGCGGGGGCGGTTACTAGGGTTGCGGTACCTGGCTGCTGTACCGCACGACCCAAACGGGGGTGACCATGGAACGGCATGTGCTGGAATCGCTGTTGATCGGTGATGACGAGGCGTCCGCGATAGCTCTGGCCGCCCTACGCCGCGGCGCCCCCTACTCGGTGGAAGAGCGGGTACAACCCACTGGTGTGCATGCCGGAGTCTTCAGTCGCCGACTTCAGCGTATGCGGATGCGCGGACTCGAAGCCCCTGGGCTGGCACGAGCGGTTCAGCTCATCAGGGAGTACGACCGGCCCGTGCGCACCGCACTGATTGATCCCGACAATCGGACACGATTCACCCTGCTCTTCCTTACCGAGGACGGCAGCGCGTTGGTGGCCTGTGCGAGCTGGCCCCTGCCGCTAGCTGCAAGGAAGCCACCGCCTTAGGAGAGCGGGAGGATGGCCCTGCACCTGACCTGCACGGTTGGGGCTGCACTGACCCCCTGCGTGATGACGGTGCCCCACGGTGAATCCGGCCACGTCCACGTTCGGATCCGTTTCCATGAAGGTTGGCAGGTTGGGAATGGGTATGAGGGGCTGAGGGGCTGAGCGGCTGGGGGGCAAGTGAGTGGAATCGCGGACCAACTACCCGCACTTGTCGGGGTGGTTGTTGGTGGCGTCATGTCCTACGCCGCTGGAGCGCTGACTGAGAGAAGTCGGTGGCGCCGGCAGCAGGCCACACGCTGGGACGAGCGCCTGCTTCAGGCATACAGCGACTACGGCCACGCAGTGAAGGAATGCTCCAGCTACTACCTGCGACTGGCCGCTGGCCGCAACCTGACAGACCATCCGGCGCCCCTCGAATCGACCAATGACGTATTGGAGCAAGCAGCAACCGCTGAGCGCCGACGATCAGCCATGGTGGAACCCATGAGCCTGCTGGCCGATGCTCGTACGGCTGAAGCGGTACGAGCTCTCAACCGCAGTCTCTGGCATCTTGAGTGGTTGGCCCGCGGGAGAAAGCCGGGAGACGCCGCCACTTGGGCCAACGCCTTCAGCGACTACAGGGCTGCGCGGGCCGATTTCTATCAGCACGCAAGAAGGAGCCTGCAGGTTGCTGAGATGACGGACCTGCAGGAAGCGCCCTGGCCACCCAGCTGGCGACCAGCTCGGGAACCTTCTGATCCGTAGCTCTAGCGGCATCGGTCAGCAACGGCCATACCGGCCTCTCTGAGGCCCCAGAGAGGGGCCATCGGGCGGGACAGTTGCCGGGGTTGCGGTACGAAGCTGCTGTACCGCACGACCATCACCGATCGAGCCAGCGGGCCGAGTTCGGTGTTCCCCAAAGAGGAAGGGGCCCGCGGACTGAGTCGATGCACCGCTTCTGCCATGCAGCACCAAGGCTGCGTTAGCGGCCCGAGTGCCTTGAAGAGGAGACATCCTGGTGGCCATTGCAGCGGTGGCATAGAACCGTAGAGACGTCCACATAGCCTCTGACCTGGGGATTCAGTTCGGTGTAGTATTCCCAGAGGACTGTTCACAATTGTTGACAGTCGAGGGCCCGACCCGGCTCCTACCCCAGGTCAGGCCCCCGCCATGCAGTACCGAGCCCAGCCGTCTGTCATTCGGCTGGGCTCACTTGCACCCAGCTCAACAGCCACGCTCAGCGGTCACGATGCAGCTATTCCATGACCTGCACCGCCAAGGCGATGATCGCCACGAACACCCCCACCAGGGAGAGACCCACCTGCCACCTCTCGGGGCCGGACCACTTCCTGCGGGACTTGCTCATGTCAGAGCTCATCACCTTGCACCTCCTTCCCTTCCAACACCCTGACCATCAGGGCGAGGCCGCCGCCTCGTGCGAAGAGGTCAACGACGTACAGGGGAAGAGCTAGAGGAGCAGTACTCATCCTAAGGTTCGCTGCCGACGCCGAAGACAAGAAAAGTCGACATAGCGGTTGCTGCCACGGGGTGTCATCGCCGTGGCAAACAGTGCACCGCGCTCGCACATCACGGCTCACCTGCGATCACCGTGTCGATGTCACCGTCGGCCATGCGCCCCGTCTCGAAGCGGGCGCATAGGTGAGGTTGTCCCAGAAGTACTCACAGAGAGACGCGCCGAACGCGTGGCAGCACCCACTATCCGCGAACCGGAACGCCCGGGGACAGGTCCGCCGCTTCCCGCTTTCATCGCGGCCAACTAACGGCTGATGGGGACCTCGTAGACGATCTCGCACAGCGCCGTCGGCACGACGATGTCAGCCGTCTCCACGGGCTGCCCCTGATCGCTGTAGTACGTCCGCCGGATGTGCGTCACCAGTGCGCCCTTCTGGACACCCAGGAGCGACGCCTCCTCGGCAGACGCCTGGCGCGGCTCCGGCTGCTCTACGGCACGACTGACCGTGATGCAGATCTCCGCCATGCGGCGCACGACGCCCATCCCTGCGTACGGCCCACTCTCAGGCAGAACCGCGAGCGTGCCGGACGTGATGCTGTACGGCTCCCAACTCGTCGACACGAGAACGGGCTTGCCGTCGGCCAAGTACTCGTACGACGTACGCACGCAGTAGTCCCCTTCGGGGATGTCGAGTCGCGCCGCGATGTCCAACGGAGCCGGTACCATTGCTTCGCTTCGACTCTCCCAAGTCCCCTTCTTGCCAAGCCTGGCGCCGACACTTGCCTTGTAAGCCCGTGCGGGGCGGGCCAGCCACGCCCCCGAGCTGGCGCCTACCCACCGCTACTGACCGTCTGACACCACCCACGTCTGGTGCCGTTGATGTCAGCTTTGAATGTCAGGATCCGCTGCCTAGTCCGCGGTCACCAGTCGCGCCAGGCGTCGGTGATCCCAGCTCGGACCATGCCCTGCCTCGCCAACAGGGCAGCCACGTCCACGCCATACTCGCCCAGGGTGAGGTCGACGTACTCGCACAGCTGCTCCCGTTCTTCGGTGCAGAAGCGTGCTCCCCTGTGAAGCGGATCGCGATCGACGGCGTTGAGCGCGAGAACGACCTTCTCGACCGCCCTGAAGACCTCTTCGTCGGAAGGCTTCACAAGCACACGCAGCTCTGCCTCGAATGCCTCCAGCGCTGAGCCCGTCGCCCTCAGCAAGGACTCCGGGTACATCTCCGCCACGCCGGCGCACTCAGGCTCCAGGATCCCAGCGTCGACGTCATGGGCCACCTGCGCCATCCAGGCACGCCAGTTCTCAGGGAGTCTGTTCACCATGGCGAGAAAGTACGCCGAAGCACTGACAACCCAGTTTGATCGGGCGCTCTTGGCCGTAGCTGGCCCACCAGGCGTCAGATCCCCCTGGCATCCTGCGCTTGTGAGAATGACATGGTCCGACTTCTGGGCGCTGATAGCTACCCTGAACGGCGAAGCAACCCACGCAAACTGCCAGCGCCTCGCCGAAGAGCTGAGCCGCCGCTCCGTCCCCGACATCATCGGCTTCGCGGAACGCCACGCCGAGGCCCTCTACCGCCTGGATCAGGAGAAGTTCGGCACCCTGCCGGTGGTCGACCTGACAGCCCGGTACGGCAGCCCATTCCCCCAGTCGTCCGACGTGTTCCTGTACGCACGCTGCGCTGTGGTGGCTGCAGGGCAGGCTGTGTGGGAGAGCGTCTTTTTCGACGTCGGCAAGTTCGCCCCGTACACCTCAAGCGAGCGCGACGGCGAATGGCTGCTGTACGTGCCGGACAAGGCGTACGAGCTGGCCACCGGCGAGGAGTGGGACCGATCGACCCGGTACTGCTTCGAGAGCTACTCCAACCGGGACGGCTGGCCGCACCTACGGGTCTGAGGCGAACCGTTGCTGTCTGGCAGCGGCTCCGGCGGGCCGCGACCGGATCTGCGGAACCTTAGCCCGCCAGAACGCGCAACGGTTGGGCTGCGAAAACCCGCGAGACGTCCAGAACGTCGGCCAGGACGCTACGGTGCTGGATCGTCCCGACCTTAGCCCTTGGAGGTTCGTTGCCCACGCGTGTCCAGCCTGCCCGTCCTGGCGATCCCGGCCGCGTTGGCCCCTATCGGATACTCGGCCGTCTGGGTTCCGGCGGAATGGGAACTGTCCATGCCGCTCTGGACTCCGCGGGGCGTCGAGTCGCGCTCAAGCTCATTCATCCGGCGCAGGCCGACGACGGCGAGTTTCGTGCACGGTTCAAGCGGGAAGTCACGCTGTCCCGGCGGGTCTCCGGTCCTTGTCTGGTGGCGTTGCTCGACGCCGACACCGACGCCGACCACCCCTGGCTGGCCGCCGAGTACGTGCCTGGGCCCACGCTTGGTCAACGTGTCACTGCAGACGGTCCGTTGGCCGGGGCCCAGTTGTACGCCTTGGCGGCGGGTACCGCGGCGGCACTGGCGGCCATCCACGAGGCAGGGGTGGTTCACCGCGACATCAAACCGGCCAACGTGATCCTGGCACCGTCCGGCCCTCGGGTGCTCGATTTTGGTATTGCCCACGCTCTTGACGGCACTTCTGTAACCCGCACGGGTGTGATGACAGGCACCGCCGGCTGGATCAGCCCCGAGTACTACCGAACCGGCATGGCTGGCGCCGCCGGCGATGTATTCGCCTGGGGAGCCCTGATCGCGTACGCCGCGACAGGACGCCTGCCGTTCGGCACCGGAGCCCCGGACGTAGTGGCTTTCCGCGTGATGTCCGGCGAACCCGATATTGCCGGCGTGCCTGACGACTTGCTCGCGGTGGTGACGTCGTCATTGGCCAAAGAACCTGGCGACCGACCCACACCCGCCGTTCTGGCGGAGAAATGCACCGCTCTGCTCTCCGCCCAGACCACCAGCATCCTGTCCCCGAACGCTGACACGCCCACCGTCATCGGGGACCTCGTGGCCGCCCACTGGGACATGCCCGCTCAGGACGACCCTGCATGGACGCTTGCCCAACGACGTCCCCTCCGACGCCGCGCCGGGCTCCTTGCCACTGCTGGCGTGATGGCATTCGCCGTGGCTCTGGGAGTTACCTACACAATCCGCGAGCAACAACCGGTCGCCCCAACGCCTCCCACGACAATGCACAGCGGCGACCGATCGGCCCCGGCTTCGACGCCGTCGTCAACCAGCACTCTGCCGGGTGCCAAGACGTCGGCCACATGCCTACCCGTCACCTACAAGTTTCCCGACGGCGAGCGAAGCTGTAAATCCAAGGAAGACATCTGCACAGACGGTGCGCCGTGGTACGTCTCTGATATCAACACTCTGTGTGGTGAGCGTCCTTCCACCCGGGTTGTCCACCTCGTTTCCCAGCCGGAAACCGGCGGCGATCCCGGTACTGCGTTCTGTATTGCTTGGACTGGCGAAGGAACGGGGGCCGACCGCAGTGGCGCGCTTCTCTTGAATGCCCCTGGCTATCAGTGCGGCGCCACTCTCGTGGGCGCCGTCGATGGGCAAGCTGTGCATCTGGATGGCGAGTCGGTTGTTTTCTATGACTCCCCCCAAGAGTGCACACCCTCCTACCCCGGAACACGTCTGACTTACCCGGCGATCCTCGACTACAGCCGTCTCGACGCCGAGGTACCGCCGGCATACGTCTGTCTGGTGGAACACGTCGGCGCCTGACGAGCGGCGTATCGCCCCCTCAAAAGCGGATCTTCCCGTGAATGCTGGCTCGGGCCGAACGCACTGGGAGCCGTGAATCGCATGGACTGGCTGTTGAGGAGCCGTCCCCGGTAATGATCAACCGCCGTCGTTCAGTTCCTCATCAGACACCTGTTCGTCGAGCCGCTTGAGGTGCACGTTCCTACGCCCTTCGCGCTCGCTCGTACCGCTGGCCGGTGTCAGTACTCAGAGCTGTCCCAGCACTGCGCGTGCCGGCAGTCGTCGCCTCGCCGGTGCAGCCGCCGAAGGTCTTGCAGAGCGGCAACAGGGAACGGATGCAGCACCCACTTCTCCTGGTACCCCGCCTCGCCGTGAAGCCGCAACACGGTCTCGGCGGCTTCCATCACCGCGTGGCCCAGCACGCTGCGAGGTTGCGTTGAGCTCCAGGAAAGAGTGCCTGTGGCGTCGGGCGCGTCCCAGCTCGTCGTCACGTCCGGGAACCGGTAGATGGCGATGCTCACGTCTGCTTCCTGGCGCCGGAGTCGCCACCTCAGCTCGGCAGGTTCGAGGTCAAACGAAACACGTTGGTCAGTCGAGTTCCCGTAAAGTCCCGTCGCGGCATTCAGTAGGTCGGCGAGGGAATCCGTGCAATAGCTGACGACGCCCTTATGCTCCGAAGCACCGCCGGCGATCCGGTACGTGGCCCATCCTGAGCCGCTCAGTTCCCAGCTGAACTGAAGATCATCCGCCATTCGCACCCGTCCCGAGTGGATCACAGCCTCCCATCATCGGTTGATGGGAATCTCGTAGACGATCTCGCACAGGGCGGCAGGCGCGACGATGTCTGCCGTCTCCACCGGCCGCCCCTCGTCGCTGTAGTAGGTCCGCCGGATGTGGGTGACAAGCGCGGCCTTCTGGATACCGAGAAGCGAAGCTTCCTCGGCAGTGGCCTGCCGCGGCTCCGGCTGCTCCACGGCATGGCTGACCGTGACGCCGATCTCGGCCATCCGGTTCACGACGCCGGCCCCGGCGTGCGGCCCGCCCTCGGGAAGAACGACGAGAGTCCCGCCGGTGAGGTCGTACGGCTCCCAGCTCGTGGACAGCTGCACGGGCCGTCCGTCGGCGAGGAACTCGTACACGGTCCGGACGCACAGCTCGCCCTCACCGATCCCGAGCCGTGCGGCGATCTCGGCCGGCGCAGGAACCTTCGTATCGGTCCGGCTCTCCCAGCCGCCATTCCGCCCCACGGCCTTCATGTCGGCCCGGAACGGCGACCCGTCGGGCTGCTCGCGCGCTGCGGACCGCACCCCGCACCCGCTGCCGGGACTCGGCGACATAGGTCCCGGACCCGGCACGCCCCTCCAGCACACCCTGGGAGATCAGCAGCTCCTGGGCACGGCGAACGACGTTCTCGCCCACCCCGTACTGCTGGCCGATCTGCGCCCGAGAGGGCAGCCGGTCTCCAGGAGTCCACTCGTGCTCCGCGATTCGCCGCCGCAGTTCGTCGGCGACGCGGAGGTATGGCGGCTGCTCAGGCATATGGAAAATCTAGTCCACTAGCTCTGATCTAGCTAACTAGCTTCACTCAAAGTGATCGCCGGTGACGGAGGCTGCCCTGTGCCTGCTCCAGAAGTAAGCGCGGAGGCCTTGGCTGCCCGGTTGTCAGCCGTCGGACTCACCACACGTCTGGAAGAGCACCCCGGCACACATCGATCGAAGCGGAGATACCGGAATCCCTCCCCGCCGAGACATGGCGGGAGGTCCTGGAAGTCATGGCTGCGGCGGACCGATTCGGTCTCCTGGCCACCAGCCTGGGCGGCCGCACCCTATGGGCCGCCGTGAACAAAACGGTCCCCGCGACGGGCGACGTCCGGGGACCTGGCCATCAGCGATAGGAGCTGATCAGCGTGTTCAACCGTATCCGCCGCGCCATCACGCACACCAGAGAGCGGTACGCCCCAAGAGCCCGATATCGCGAGACCTTAACGCCAACGCGCCCGACGCTCATCCACCCCAAACCGTCCGACGAGCTGACGCTGTTCCTCCGGCAGCTCGGAGAGCGCATGCGCTTCCTCCCGGGCGCGGAGACGGCCCTCATCCGCCCGTACATCCTGGCCGGCGTGCAGCGCACAAGGCAGAACTCGGAGCCGATCCCGCCCGACCTCCTCGCCCACACCTGCTTCGCGCCGGCGGAGGCCCACGGATGACCCGCGTCCCCGCGGCGGCGACCACGCCCTACCGCTCCAGCGCCTGCCAGATCGGCACGCACCACGAGTGCGCACACTCCTCCCCGACGACGGCACCGATCGGCATCCCGGTCGTCTACGAGGCATGCGTCTGCTCCTGCCACTCCGCGGCCACCTCGACCGGGGAGGCGACGTCATGAACGGCTTGCCCTCCGGCGGAGCACTCGCCTCCCCGGTCGAGATCACCACGGCCACAGTGCAGCGCGGTGACGTCATCCAGATCGGCGGCCAACCGTGCCGAGTGGCCGACCTACGCCAACTGCCCGGCGGCGCCAAACGCCTCCTCTTCGAATCGGGCGAACTCCTGACCATGCACACCCGTACGCGCCTGATCGCCGTCCGAGTGCTCAGAAAGTGGTGATCGCCCCCGTGCCGTCCCTACGCCAGACCATCGCCGCCGACCTCCGAGCTCAAATCACCACCGGCCACCTGAAGGCCGGCGCCCGCCTCCCCTCGGAGCCCCGACTCGCCGCGGACTACAAGGTAAGCACCCTGACCTGCGCAACGCTCTCGCACTCCTCCAGGCCGAGGGCCTGATCGAGAAGATCCACGGCAAAGGCAACTTCATCTGCCACCCCCTCCACCGACTCACGTACACCGAAGGCCGCCTCACCCCAGACACAGACCTCCACGTCACGATCCGCACCACCAACCTCCGAGCACGCGGGGACCTCATCCCCCTACTCAAGGTCCCCTCGCGCACTCCACTGACGGAGTTCCTCTGCCTCACCCACCAGGGAGAGAGGCTGCACAGCCTGGCCCGCATCTACGTACCGCGCGATCTGGAACCGGCCGAACTGCCGTGGCCTCGCCCCAGACGGGCGGAGACCCGAGAAGTGGTCACCGCCCGACTGCCCACCCCGGAAGAGGCCTCCGCCCTCCGGATCAGCACGACGCTGGCCGTGCTCGCGATCACGCGAGTGTCTGCCGACATCACAGGCCGTGTAATCGAGGTGGCTCGCCTGATCCTCCCCGGCGACCGCGCCGAAGCGCTCTTCACCACTCACCACACGATCGAAGAAAGGAGGACGGAAGGATGACAGCCCACAGCGAGCTCCGCCTCCTCCCGTGGTCGGGCCCGGATGGAAAGCCCTGCTACCTGAGCACTGACGACGCCAGCAGCCACCTGTCCCGCCTGGCCGACACCACTGAAGCCGCCCAACTCGACGTCGGGCGAGAGCTCCTGGAGCACGCCATAGAGGTAATCGGCGACGCGGAATCCGAGCCGGCGGAACTCCGCCTCCTGGCAAGGGATCTCACCGAAGCTCTGCGGAACACCCTCCGCGTGGCCGTAAGCCGCGGCCACCGCCTCCCTGCGCCGGACTCCGCCGCGCCCACAGAAGAAGATGCGAGCCCTCGACTGTCCGCAGCGGCCTTCGGATAGCAGCTCCGTACCGCAAACGAGTCGAAGCCCCCGGACTAAAGTCCGGGGGCTTCTCCGGACGCAACTTCGGAGCCTGTGCGTCTCGGGTGTTTTGCCAGGTCAGAGGGTTAGGCTGGATGTGATGACGTGGCCGCGCCCGCAAATAGGCCGCGCGCCTGGATCCTGGGGTCGAGACTCCGATGGGGCTGCCCGGCAGCGCCCAGAGACGACTAGTCAAGAAGTCCGGAACGCTCGCGTACGCGAGCGTCCAGCTTTCCTTCCTCCAGGTCGTCAAGTGCGGCTGCGTACCCCGCCAAGGCTGTCTCGTGTACAAGGTCGTGCACTTCGACTGGGATCATTGCATAGACGCCCGAGCAGATGTTCTCGGCTGCGTCGTGAGCTTGGCGATAGTGACGATCGCAGATGCTACCGCCCAGATGTCGGACAAGATTGCGTATGTCTTCCTTGAGGTCGTCAGCCACGTTGAGCCAACTACCCTTCAGCGCCGAGGGACAACCTCATCGCCACCCATGAACGGGGCGGTTCTCCTCCCGTCCGCAGACACGGCACTCAGGCGCCACCGCGACGGCATCATGGTCGCCATGGATGCGGGGATAGCCGCCGTGCTGGGCGCGGGAGTCGGAACATTGGGCGTGATCGTGACTGGTTGGACCGCAAGGTCAGCAGCCAAGATGCAGATGCGTAACGAGTCGTTGCGTGGGCGTAGGGAGCCACGAAGAGCCTCCTATGAGGCGTTTTCCTCCGCTGCTACGACGCTCCACGATCACCTACAGCCCTGGGTGCACTTCGGCCGACTCCTCGACCGGTCCAGGACCTCTGACGACGTGACCACGGACGCTACGGCATACCTGAGGCACAGTGAGTTTAAGGATGGCTATACCGATCAGGCCCTTACGCTCGCTGACGACGTTAGCCAATACGGCCGGCATGTTGTCCTGGACGGACCGGCTGAACTCGAACCGTTCGTAGCCAAGGTGACGGAGCTTTCAAGTGACCTGGTAGCTCCGTTTCGAATCCTGCTGAGCTTCGCTCGTCTCTCCGACGGCGTAAGCGACTCAACCGTTGCCTACGACACCTCACAGTTCCCCGAGAAGCTCAAGCAGTTGGACCATGGCGTTCGGGAGTTCCTTCAACATGCGAGTACGGCGCTGGACCGTGACGTCGCCAGTTGACCGAGCGCTCGGCGGAGTCCCGCTCCTGACGCAGCGCGATAGCGGGGCGCCATCGCACCGTGCGCCCCATCGTGCTACGGATGCACACTTGCGCTGCTGACCCTCACGCTGCACGGTTCCGTTGAATCCTGCTCGGCACTCAGGTGCCACAAGGGGGAAGGGCGGTAGGCCGTGGGGACCGTGACGGGCTGGGCTGAGAAGACCTTCGGGGACGCCGCGGGGCAGTTGACCGACCTGATCCCTGCCAGCCTGGTTCGCGCCCACGACCGAGCGCGTAGCGGCCACGAGGGAGTACAGACCCAGACGCTAGAGGCATACGGACACGGCCTGTACGCCGCTCAGTACGAAGAACTGGAGGTTGGCCTCGCCTCGCTTCCCGCCGCCGCCCCGGTCCGCTTACAAGGACGAACGCTCGTGGTCCTGGGCGACCACGTGATCTATCCGCTGCGCTACGCGAAGAAGGACGTACCCGTCACGGCAGCAAGACTACGACGTGCCACTGGTTTCCGAGCTGACCTGATACGTCGGCACGGCCCTGAACCCATGCAACAAGCCTTCGACCTTGGCCTCGACGAGTTGAGCGAGCAAGAACCGCACCCTGACCTCGCCTTGTTGTCGGAGGACGTCAAGCTCGTCCTCGTCGCATACGCCTGCTCCATGGCTCAGGGCGTCATGCGCATCGAGTGGGGCTCCGCGGAACTGCGCCAAGAGGACCGATACCTCATCTGGCACCATCACGAGCAACTTGATCTGCCGCCACGGCAAGAAGCACCCCATCTTGCCTGACCGCCACCCCCGGGGGGCGAACCAGTAGGTGGGGCACCCCCTGACCTTCGGGTTCCCAGGTCACCCTCGTAGCCGACCTGTCACTATTGGTCGCCACCAGTCGCCCGTGAGCCCCCTCGCACGGCCCACAGACGGCCCAGCCATCGCCGCCCGCGAGCCGGCGCCGCTACTCCTCGTCGCTGCGCTCCAGCACCAGGCTGACGGACCCCTCCTCCAGCCCGTTGCTGTCTTCGAGGTGCAGATGGGCCCCATCGGGAACGCCATCACCGGCCAGCACCAGCAGATGCCGGGACAGCGTCCTGAGGCCCGCCATATTCGCCTCGATGACAACCTCGCCCCCGAGGTCTCGCACCTCGATGCGCGCGTCCGCGTCCCACGCGAAGACCAGCCCAGCACCGTCCGCCACGACCGTGACGTGGGTGCTCTCCGTCGGGGCACTGCTGTGCTCGGAGTTCATGCCAACCCTGATGACGCTGGCCGCACACGGCTCCGGAGGGCCCGCGCGTCTCGCGCGATTCCTGAGGCAGAGGCCCAGGGGTGGCATCCACCGAATCGCCAGTCCATGAAATAGACCGTACCTAGCACGGGCATCGCGCTATCTTCTGCCGCCCACGCCCATGGCGAATCCTGGGGATAAGCGACTCGCCTTAAAGGAGTCATCACGGGCCCGGCAACAGCATCGAGGCCATCGGCTCAGGCTTATGAGCCACCGCGCGCCGAGTCGCGTTTGGGACGGAGAGCTCAGTTACCTGGCTGTCAACGCCCTCGCCCCGGATGCATGTCGCCCCGCTGCGGCAGAAGATGGACGTGTGCGACAGCACCGAGGTGAGCCATGGACGCAAATGATGTAGACGTGCACATACCAGGCTACGGTCGCGTGGCGGAGCTTGAGGAGCTGGTCGACTGGTTGCGTCGTGAACCGGAATTGAGGGGCAGGGTGAACCTGTCGACAGCCTCCGTCGGGGCCGAGGACCTGGGAGCGCTTCCAGAGACAATTACGGTGCTAGCGGGCGGTGCTGGGGTGCTGCCAGTCCTCTTGCAGTCAATCCAGACATGGCTGTCTTTCCGCTCCCGAAGCCATGTGCGTGTTGTGGTCGAGGAGCGGGGGGGTCGGAAAGTGGAAATCGAAAACGCCCACCCGCAGGATGTCGAGTCGATCTTGCGTGCGCTGAGGAACCGCTAGAACCCGAGGTCGGTCATGAGGCTTCCAGACCCGGCGAGATCCAGGGCCGTCCTCATCGGAGTGAGCACCTACCGCGATAAGAGGCTCCCCGATCAGTTGCAAGTCAGATCGAATGTGTTCGACCTCCACGGCGCTCTGACGGACTTGGATTACGGAATAATATCCCCCGAGCACTGTTCCACCTTCCTGAATCCCACGGACCAGGCATATGTAGGTGCGGGCTTGAATGAAGCCGCAGAAGGGGCCCAGGACCTACTCCTCTTCTACTACAGCGGCCATGGACTCATCGCGACCCGGCGGCATGAGCTGTTCCTCTCATTGGCCAACACGGAGTGGGACTCCATCCCTTCGAGCGCCATCCCCTTCGAGCTCGTCAGGGATGTGTTCCTGACAAGTCACGCCAAAAATCGAGTGGTCGTTCTCGACTGCTGCTTTTCGGGCCGAGCGATCGGCGAAACACTCTCGTCGCCTTCCGATGATATTGTGGCCATCCATCAAGTCCCTGTTAGTGGGGCGTACACCATCACTGCTACCTCCGGAAATGCCGTAGCTAAGAGCGAAACGGGTCACCGGAATACCGTTTTCACAGGGTCTCTACTCAGTGTCATGAATTACGGAATTCCTGAAGAACAGTCACTGCTTAGCTTCGGCCGGGTATACCGGGAGTTGACCCGCCTAGCCAAGGAGCAAGGCCAACCTGCACCGCAATCATCGGGCACGGATACGGCGGCCGAAACCCTTGCACTGGTTCCGAACCGGGCACATGAACGCTACCGCACGCGAAACAGTGAGTTGAATCTGTCCGAGATTCCTGCGGAGTATTTTACTAAGGCTGACAAAAGCTCATTTGGCCCAGGTTCCCCAACTTATAGTTGCGATATTCGAGTGCGCGAAGAGAACGGTTGGGTGGTTACTTCGATCGCCGGGGAGCTTGATGTTTACTCTGCCCCCTGGGTAAGGGCCGAATTTGTCCATCTGGTGCGCAGGAGGCCCGATGGAGTCGTCCTCGATCTGTCGATGACGGATTTTATCGATTCGACAGGCTTCGGAGTCATTGCTGGAATGCTGAAGCGCTGCCGGGCACACAACATTTCACTCCGACTCGCGATCAATACTGAGCGCATAACCAAGCAATTTCGCGTAATGGGCCTGACGAAGGTATTTCCGATCTACGGGTCTGTGGCGGAAGCATGCTTCCGGGCGAAGCTTCCTGAGCACCTTGAAGGCTCCATCCCCGTGCGGTCTCCGCGTGAGCGGATTCCCATACAGGCCTACACGACCCAGGATCTCCGAGCCGTGGCACGATGGATAGCCAGCGACAACAAGGAGAGGTCCCACGACGATATGCTGCGGGAGATGATACGAGTTCTGGGTTTCTCAAGGGCTGGCCCCCGTATTCGCTCCTCACTGGAACAGGCCATAGCCGACGAACACGTCGCAGCTGCCTAGCGGCATTGAGGGCGTCTGGCCAGCGACTGGCGAGTACGCAACCACTCTTTTCATGTCAGGTTTACTTTTTGCTCTGGTTTTTAATCGGCCCTGGACCGTTATCTGGATGATGCCCTCTGACCTGCGGCTCAGCGGTCATGACGTGTCGCAGCTGGCCGTCCTCGACCGCCCTTCCACAGCCCACAGCCCACAGCCCGAGCCGCCCCCTGCCAGGGCTGCAAGGCACCCGCGGAAACGCAGATGCCGACAGTTGAGCTCGCCACCTACGATCATTCCGCCTGCGTCGGCCGACAGCTGTAGACCCGTAGCACCGGCCCGCTGTGGAGGGGACCAGCCCGTTCGAGCCGGGCCGGAAGGGTCTACAACCGCTTTAGGAGAGCGGGAGGGGGACCCGGGAGCTGACCTGTACCGCTCCGGGGCAGCGAGCTCACAGCCCGTGCCCCCGTCTCTCTCCTTCGTTCCCCGTGATTCCCCGCACGATCTGGCAGGGTTGTGGCACGGCCGTCGCATGTCCTTCAGGAGGATGGGTGGCCTGCCGGTACCGCGAGACAGCGTCCGGCTGCGCGCGGTCGGCTCCCGAGATCTGCCCGGGGACGACCCAGATCTATGGCGTAGAGGCTGCCCCGTCGCGTCGCCGAGGCGCTGCGCGATCTCCGGGTGGAGCGGTCTCACTCGCCGGCCGATGGTGTTCCTTGTTCACCTTCGTTGGTGATCAGCCGTAGGTGTCAGGGGTGCTGGGTTGGGTTCGATGACGTCGGCCCAAACTCGCGTGGTCCATGGGTTGCCCTGAACCCCGAGCCGGGTTGCAACGACGTCATCGAGGAAGAGTGCCCCGGCAGTTTCGATCGGCCGCTCAGGCCACCACAGGGAGTCGCACTCCGTGCACAAAGAGAACGGGGCGCCGTCGGACTTGAAACGGTACGGGTGTGAACCCAGTCCTGTTCACAGCGCGGGCAGACTTGTCGACTCGACACGGACAGCACTCTACCGGCGCCGACATGCACGCTTTCCAACTGTGGTGGTGAGGTGGAGGGGGCTGTTCGGCGGCGTTCACTTGGGTTCATGGGCGGCTGGACGCCAGTGTCGGGAGAGCTCCGGGTCTCGCCTGAACGGCCGTGAACGGTGCTGAATGAGACGGAAACCGAGACGGCCGTGCGACGGAGGGCGCCCGCCCCGTGGACGTGTCCGCCACCAGGTCAAGGCACGTCGGCTCTCATGCGAACTTCATCCGCTTCAGGTAGGCCACCGGGCTGTCGCCGTTTGAGCCAGGAGGTGCGGGCACAACTTGGACGAGCTCCCAGCCGTCCGCGCCCCAAGTGTCCAGAGTGGCTTTCGTTACGTGCAACGGCAGTGGCACGGTCGCATACTCCCACTTCGTCAGCTCCGCAATCCCACCTCCGGTGCGGGCGGACAGAGGCATGGCGTTACTTGAGGCGGCGGCCATGGCCACCGTGGGACCTTTCGCCTTTGCTTGCCCACCGACTGGTGACACCAACAACAGCCCCGCGCCTATCGAGAGCAGCACCCCAAGGTGGTCGTTCACGACCGGAGGCGGATCGACCCGGAAACCCTCCAGCTCAGGGAGCCCCACGAGGAGGCACCGGAGCGCGAAGGCGGCGAGCACGTACTGGAGCCACCGGACCGGGCCGGCGTCCTGGAGGCCGAACTCGCCGAGCGCGCCGCCGACCTGCAGCGCGTGCAGGCGGGGTACGAGAACCACCGCAAGCGCGCGCGGCACGCCCAGAAGGCCATGAGCGAGACCGCCACCACCGAGGCCCTCGAAAGCTTCCTGCCCGGCTCGACGCCACCGACCGGGCTTCACTCACCGGCCTCGGAGGGGCCGACGATGGGCCGTGGGCCGTTACGGAGGCCCTGGAGGAGGGGGCAGCTCTCCGGCCTCGGATTGGAGCGCGTGGAGACACCGGGCGAGCTCTTCGCCCCTGCCCGCCACGAAGCCGTCCGTCGACCACCGGATCTCCGACGACGTCGACGCACCCGTCTGCACGGCCGTCCTGCGCCCCGGCCACCAGGTGGGCATCCGGCTGCTCCGCCCCGCCCAGGGGTCCGTCACCGAACCGCCCGACCACGCGCCCGTCGCAGCGGGAGCGTACGAAAGCCGAGCCGGGCGGGCGACGAGACCCCGACCTCCTCCTCCGCCCGTCATCCCAGATCGTCGCCGGCCAGGCGCAGCGCAAGTTCCTGGAGGACGGCATCGGTGTGCGGCTCGGCGCCCGTTTCGTCGTAGGCGCCCGCGACCGCCTCGAAGGCGGTGATGAATCCGCTGATCAGAGCGCTCATCGGCTCGGTCACCTGACGCAGTACGGCCATGCAGACCTCTTCGGTCGCGGCCCCGACAGGGACCTCGAACTGCTCGGGGATGACCTCCCCGAGCAGTTCCGAGACGAAGTTCTCCGAGACACCCGCGCGCAGAGCCGTGAGAGCGGCGATGGCCTTGAGCTTGATCTCGTTCTCGGTCATGTTCCGAGGATCCCCGGCCAGGGGCGCCCCGGCATGCGCGAGACGGGCCGGGCTCCAAGGATGAAGGTGTCCAGAGTTCGCGCGAACCGAGGGAGGACACGATGGAGGCCTCGATTCCGGAGACGATGGCGGCCTGGGTCGTCTCCGCCGACCACCCGGGCGGCCTGGAGCGCGCGGAACTTCCCGTACCGGTCCCGGCGCCCGGCGAGCTCCTGGTCCGCGTACGGGCCTGCGGTGTGTGCCGTACCGACCTGCACGTCCGCGACCACGACCTGCTGCCCCACCGCGACCGGGTCGTACCCGGCCACGAGGCCGTCGGCGAGGTCGTCGCCACCGGCGGCGAGGCCACCGGACCCGGAGTCGGTGCCCTGATCGGCATCCCGTGGCTCCGCGGCACGTGCGGGGCGTGCCCGTACTGCACGAGCGGCCGGGAGAACCTGTGCCTCTCGTCGCGTTACACCGGCTGGGACGCGGACGGAGGCTACGCCGAGTACGCGACCGTCCCCGCGGACCACGCCTATGAGATGCCCACCGGATACTCCGCCGAGGAGCTGGCGCCCCTGCTCTGCGCCGGGATCATCGGCTACCGGGCCCTGCGCCGGGCTGACCTCCCCGCCGGCGGCCGGCTCGGCGTCTACGGCTTCGGCGGCTCCGCGCACCTCACCGCACAGCTCGCCCTCGCCGAGGGCGCCACCGTCCACGTCCTCACCCGCTCCCCAGCCGCCCAGGCCCTCGCCCTGGAACTCGGCGCCACCTCGGCCCGCGACGCCCGGACGGGACCGCCCGAACCCCTGGACGCCGCCATCCTCTTCGCCCCCGTGGGCGCCCTCGTCCCGGTGGCCCTGGAGGCACTGGCCAGCGGCGGAACCCTCGCCGTCGCGGGCATCCACCTGTCCGACATCCCGCCACTGGACTACCAGAAGCACCTCTTCCGGGAACGGACCCTCCGCAGCGTCACCGCCAACACCCGCGAGGACGGCCGCGCCTTCCTGGCCTCCACCGCCCGTCACCGGCTACGACCGACGCTCACCCGCTACGACTTCACCCACGCCGACACGGCCCTGACCGACCTCGCCGCCGGCCGCGTCCACGGCGCGGCCGTCCTCCGCATGCCGGACGGACCGGGACAGTGACCGTCCGGCCTTCCAATCGCCGCCCCAGTACCCGCCCTTGCCCAGTCGATGCCCAGTGTCTTGCACCGACTGGTAGGACGTGGATGCGACAGGAGCGGACGGGTGCGGTCGGCATCGCGAACGTGTCGGCGTCCGCAGGACGATCGTCGGGGTTCTTCGGCCGGCAGGCGCGGAGTGAGGGAGTCGATCGGGAGGGGACTTCATTGCCGTCCGCCGGGGAACGCAGGTGGAGGTGAGGGGAGTTGAGGGTGGTCGAGCCTGGTGCTCCGACGGTCTTCCTGCTGGTGGGGCTGACCGGCTCGGGGAAGACGACCCATGCCCGGCGGGTGCTGGAGCCCCGGGGTGCGGTGCGGTTGTCGGTGGACGAGGTGGTCTTCGAGCGGTACGGGCGGTACGGCGTCGACTACCCGGAGAACGCCTACTTCGAGAAGGAGGCCCCGGTCGTCGCCGAGCTGCACGAGCGGCTGGTCGAACTGGTCGCCGAGGGCCGGGACGTGGTGTGGGACCACGGGCTGTGGCCGCGTGAGGAGCGCGAGGCGATGAAGAGGCTGGTGGAGTCGGCCGGCGGGCGGTGGAGGCTCATGTACTTCCCGGTCGGGCGCGACGAGCTGCTGCGCCGGCTGGCGGCGTGCAACGAGCGGGTGGATGCCAACGCGCTCGTCGTGACGACGGAAGCCCTGGACGACTTCCCCGCCCGGTTCGAGGAGCCTCGGGGCGAGGGCGAGGAGATCGTCGACCCGGACTGGCTCTGAGGCGCCGGCGGGCGCCGGTCGGTGGTGATCGTGGCGGCTTCGGCCAGGGCGCACTCTGCTTCTCGTCGAGGTCGGGCCGTTGTCGACACCGTCAGTTCGTACACCACACCGACGCGCCGCCCGTGAGGGGCGGGTGGCCGGGCTCAGTCCGCCGCGACGGGGATGTAGGTGAACAGGCTGTCCGTGCGGGTGAGTTCCAGCAGTCTGATCATCTGATGGCTGGGTGCCGCGAGGATGAGGTGTTGCCCCTGTTCCAGCCCGCGCCGACGGGCTGCCAGGAGCACGTTGAGGCCTGAGGAGTCGCAGAAGGAGGAGTTCTGCAGGTCGACGACGATGTCCGAGCCCGCGGGGGCCTGGGTCAGGGTCGCTGTGAGCGAGGCGTGGAGTTCTTCGGCGTGTTCGAAGTCCATTTCGCCGCTCACGTGGACCACGTTCCGGCGGGGTTCCGGGTCTGTGGTCGGGCGACCTGTGCGCCCGGTGCCGGCGGCCATGGTGCACCTCCTGCGTGACGCTAGGTTTATGCCCCGAGGGGTGCGCTCTATGCCTGTACGGGTGTTTTCCTGTGGCGGGGGAGCGGTTTCGGGGCCGCTACGGCTTCTTGTCGTCCGGGGGTGGGGTTTTCTCGGGTGGGGGTGGTGGGGCGGCGAGCAGGGCGAGGAGTTCGGCGATCTCGTGGCCGGCTTCCGCGGGGTGGCGGAAGGGGGAGCTGGAGATGACGGTGTAGCGGTTGCGGCGGCCGTCCTCGGCGCGCGTGCGGGTGAGGTATCCGGCTTCTTCGAGGTCCGCCACGATGGCCTGGACGGTTCGTTCGGTGAGGGTGCAGACGAGGGCGACCTCACGGAGCCGGATGTGGGGGTCGCGGGCGATGGTGAGCAGGACGCGGGCGTGGTTGGTGAGGAACGTCCATCTGGATCCCTGCAATCCTTTTTCTCCCATAGGGGGACTATGCCCGATTTTTTTCGAGGGAAGGGCTCGTTTTCAGGGAAGAGGAGGGGAAGGGAGGGGTGTGCGCGGTGTAGTCGTGCGATAGGGATTTCCTGCAATTATTGACGCATAAGATGGCTGGGGTGATAATTCGCACAAAGGGGGCATTTGGCTTTGGAGGCACGATGATCAGCCGCCGCGAAGCTTCCAGGCCGGTCGCCGAGAGTGACGGAGGAGTCAGCATCTCCGTGGGACCGAACGCGAACGGCGCGGCCGTCATCGTCCGCGGTGAGCTCGACATCGAAAGCGCCACCCATTTGAGAACGGTCCTTCTGCAGGCCATGGAGGCCTGTGGTGAGGGTGCCGCGCTCACCCTGGACCTGTCTCAGGTCGAGTTCTGCGATTCCAGCGGTTTGAACGTACTGCTGCGTGCCCGCCAGCGGGCCCTCAGTGAGCACCGCTCCCTTGTCATCACGGCCGCCAGCCCCCAGATGACCCGCCTGCTGGAGATCACCGGATCAGCGCAGCTTTTCGCAGGTGAGGGATGACCGTCCGCCATCACCCCCGCAGGTGACGCGGGCCCGTTCAGGTCTGGGTGACGATCGCGGCGCACAGGGCGGCGAGGCCGAGGGTGAGCCAGGCGAGGTAGTCGCCGAGGTGTCCGGAGTGCAGGCGGCGTAGGGTCCGCACCGCGCGGACGACCGGGTGGCGGGCGGGGAGCGCGGGGCCGCGGTGGTGGACCGCGGCGGTCGCCGACGCGGCGGCGAGGGCGGTGGACAGCAGGCCGAGGAGCACTCCCCGTACGGTCCAGCCGGACTCCGGCGCCGTCCCGGCGGCCGGTGGCGTGCCGGGGCCGGTGAGGACCGCGGCGGCGTAGTGGGCGGGGTCGGTGAAGACGGCCGCCCCGTGGGCGAGCGCGCCGGCGACGGCCGGGAGGCAGCCGATGAGCACGGCCAGGGCCAACAGGACGCCCGGGACCACGATCATGGTGGGCGGCAGGGTGCGCCGGGGCGAGCGGATCTCGGGTTCCTCGCCCTCGCCGGTGGTCTCCTCCTCGCCCGGACGGCTGTGGGGTGCGGGGCCCGCCCCGAAGAACACGCGCAGGCCCGCGCGGAGCGCGGCGGCGCCAGTGACGGCGGAGGCGGCGACGAACACGGCGGGCAGCAGCCAGGGCAGCGCGTGCCCGGCGGCGTCCTCGCCGAGCGCCTTGCCGAGGCCGGTGCCGAACGGCGGCAGCCCGGCCAGGGCGAGGGAGCCGGTCACGAACAGCGCCCCCACCAGGCGCAGTTCACGGGCCTTGCCGTGCAGGCCGTGCTCGTCGACGGAGCCGTAGCGGTCGAGGAGCACTCCCGTGAGGGCGAAGAGCGCGGCCTTGACGCAGCCGTGCGCGGCGACGTACACCGCCGTGCCGGTGACGCCGGCGGGGGTGAGCAGGGCGACGCCGATGAGGAACAGGCCGACGTGGCTGACGGTGGAGAACGCGAGGAGCCGCTTGAGGTGGCGCTGCTGCCAGCACATCAGGGCGCCCACCAGAGCGGTCAGCACACCGAGGGCGGTGAAGGTGGTGCGGAAGGCCTGCGGGGGGATGCCGCCGGGGCCGGAGAAGACGGTCCAGTACACGCGGCCGACGCCGTACACGCCGAGCTCGACCATCACGCCGGACATCAGCATGCACACCGGGGTGGGGGCCACCGCGTGGGCGTCGGGCAGCCAGAAGTGGAACGGTACGGCCGCGGCCTTCACCAGCAGGGCGGTGCAGATGAGGACGAACGCGACGACGGTCAGGACGTCGGTGGGGCGGGAGGCCAGGCGCGACCCCAGGCGGGCGAGGTTGAGTTCGCCGGTGCGGGCGTAGAGGAGGCCGATGCCGAAGAGGGAGCAGTAGGCGGCGAAGGAGGTGACGATGCCGAAGGTGAGGGCGCCGTGGAGGGGGCGGGGGTCCTCGATGCGGTATCCGGTCAGCGCGTAGGCGGCCGCTCCCATGAGTTCGAAGAAGACGAAGGCGTTGAACAGGTCTCCGGTCAGGGCGAAGCCCGCCATCCCGGCCTCGAAGAGCAGGATCAGGGCGGGGAAGGCTCCGGCGTGTTCGCCGGAGGGCTCGTCGAAGTACCGCCAGGAGTAGACCACGACCGCGAGGACCAGGACGGCGACGAGCAGTGCCAGACCCGCTCCGACCGGGTCGGCGGCGAGCACGATGCCCAGGCGGGCGGGCCAGCCGCCCAGGTCCGCCGTCGCGAGGTGCCGGCTCCGCGGCCAGAGCAGGGCCAGGCAGACCACTTCGGCCGTCGCCGACGCCGTCGCCAGGACGTCGCAGCCGATACGGGGCAGCGTCCGGCCGGCGACGGCGAGCAGCGCCGCGCCGAGCAGGGGGATCGCCACGGCGAGCGGCAGCAGGGCGGCCTCGGTCACGTGTCAGCCCCGGAGGCCGGTGAGTGCCTGGGGGTCGACGGTGCCGTGGCGTTTGCGTAGTTGGATGGTGAGGGCGAGCAGCAGGGCGGTGACGGTGGCGCCGACGACGACGTCGGTCAGCGCCAGCGCCTGCACGACGGGGTCGACGACCGGACGGCTGCCGGGCGTGAGGTCGGAGTACACGGGGGCGGTCGCGCCACGGCGGTAGCCGACGCCGAGGAGCAGGAGGTAGGTGGAGGACTGGGCGACGGCCAGGCACCCGATGGCGTGGATGAGGTCGCGGCTGGTGACCAGGCCGTACAGGGCGATCAGCAGGACCCATCCGGCGGCGAGACAGGGCCACGTTCCCATCAGTTGTCTCCGTTCTCGGGCCGGCCGGGGTCGGTGAGTTCGACGGCCTGGCTGAGGAAGTGGGCGAGCAGGACGACCAGGCCGCAGGCCACCTCGACGCCGACCGCGGCGTTCAGCACCGCGACGGTGCCGCCGGAGGTGAGGGTGTTGAAGGTGCCCAGCGGCAGCACGTTCTCGAGGAACGCGCCGCCGGCGACCAGACCGGCCAGGCCGACGAGGGAGTACGAAGCGGCCGCGAGCGAGTCCGCCACGTCCAGCACGGTCAGCGGCCGGATCCGCTTCAGGGCGCGGTGGTCGGCGGCGACGTACGCCAGGTGCAGGGCGGTGGCGAGCACGACGCCGCCCTGGAAACCGCCGCCGGGGCTGAGCTGACCGTGCGCGACGACGTACACGCCGACGATCAGGGCGACGGGCAGCAGCACGGTGCCGAACAGGCGGGTGGTCGGCATGACGCGTTCCGCCTCCGCCCGGCGGTGGCGTTCGTCATGGGCCCGGCGCAGCAGCAGGGCCGCCCCGAGGACGGTGCCGAAGAGGATCGACTCCTCGCCGAGCGTGTCGAAGGCGCGGATGTCGAAGTTGACCGAGGAGACGACGTTCGCGGTGCGGTGGGCCAGGGCCGCCGCCACCGCCCGCTCGCCGTAGGGATGGTCCGGTGTCCCGAAGGGCGGCAGATGCGCGCAGGCGGCCGTGAAGAAGCCGGCGAACAGCACGGCGGCGACCAGGAACACGATCAGCCGGGCGCGCGCCGTCACCCCCGCTCCCGCCTCTCGGTGCCGCCGTGCCCGTCGGCGTCGCGGCTCGCGCGCGTGGGGCGACGGGTGACCTTGCGGACGGTCAGCAGGATCAGCAGCGGGGTCAGCGCGGTGCCCACGGCCAGCTGGGACAGGGCCACGTCGGGGGCCTGGAGCACGGCGAAGAGGAGCGCCAGGCCCAGGCCCAGGACGGAGAGGACGACGGCTTGCCGGGCCGGGTCCCGGGTGAGGACCGCGACCGTCGCGGTGAGCACGACGAAGGCGACGGAGACGCCGACCAGCCACTCGTTCACGCCCCGCCCCCCTCCTCGGCCGACCCGCCCCTCTCCTCGGCCGGTTCGACCTCGACGGCGGCGCGGCCCACGGCGATGGTGGTCACCGTGCCGCCGGCGGCGAAGAGCAGGCCGATGAACAGGGTCTTGGCGGCCGCCCGGCCCACCCCCTGGTCGACGGCCACCGCCGCGGCGATCAGCGGCACCCCCGCACACGACGCGGGCGCCAGCGCATGCAGCCGCATCAGCGTGCCGCGCAGCCGCAGCACCGCCGCCGCGGACAGGAGCACGCACGCCACACCGGTCCACAGCAGCACTTGTACGAGCACGTGACGCGCCGTCAATCCGTGTCCTCCCTCCTGCCCGCCGCCGTCAGGCCCCGGGCGCGGAATCGTGTGACGTGGGGGCGGTGCCGGCGACGAAACGGGTGAAGACGAGGGTGCCGGCGGGGGCGAGGACGCCGAGCATCAGCGCGAGGTCCTGGTAGGACGAGCGGTCGTAGGCCTGCGGCAGTACGAGGAAAACGGCGCCGGCCACGCCCGAGAACAGCGAGGCCCCGACCAGGCGGCGCACCGCGCTGCCGCGCGCCGCCACCCACAAGCAGGCCGGAGCCGGGACGGCCAGCAGGACCAGGGCCGCCGCCGCCCAGGCGTTCACCGCGCACCGTCCGCGCGGGCCACGGCCCGTTCCATCGGCCCGGCTCCCCGGCGCAGGGTGTGGACGAGGACCTCGTCGTCGTGGGGGACGTCGATCACGCAGGTGTCCGGCGACGTGGCGAGCAGCGTGCCCGCCCACCCGGCCCCGGTGCCGGGCCCCAGGCGGACGCGCCGCACCGTGGCGCCCGCCTGACCGGTGACCAGGGCGGCCGTCAGCGCGGCCAGACCCCGTACGACCGAGCCGGGCAGGGCGAGGAGCGCGCGCCCCGCGCCCCGGCCGCCCCCGACCCGGCCGCCGACGGCCTGACGGATCCTGCGGGCCGCGAACGCCCCGCCGAGGGCGGCGACAACGGCCACGAGCAGTTCGACGGGGGACACGGAGCTGATGAACACCACCGTCGCGGCGGTGAGCACGGCCCACCACACCACGATTTCCAGCACCTCGCGCATTCCCGGCCGGGGTCACCCGCCCGGCCCAGCAGCGGCGGGGAGGAACGTCAGCCGGGCGGCTCCGGGGACCCCGGCCCGGGGGACGGGGCGGGCCTCCCGGGCGGTGCCGGGCGATCCGGCGGCGAGGGCGGCTCGGCCGGGTCCGGCGGCGCGGGCGGCCCGACCGGGTCCGGCGGGCCGGGCGGCCGCGGCGGTTCCGGCGGGGGCACGGGCGTGGTGTCGGGGTCGGGCGGCACCGGAACGGTGCCCATGTCCAGCGGGGTCGGGCGCTCCTTCGCGCGCGTCCCGATGTGTTCGTACCGCACGGTCGTACCTTCCTTCTCACAGGGCGGGCAGAACCCGCTCCCGGTAGGCCTCGAAGAAGGACTCCTGGTCGGGGCCGATCTGCCCGACGTACACCTCGTCGAATCCGGCCCGCGCATAGGCGCGTACGGTCTCCACGTGCTCTTCGGCCTCGTCGCCGCAGGTGACCGCGTCGGCGACCATCTCCCGGGTGACGAGCTCGCTCGCCTGCTCGAAGTGGGCCGGGGTCGGCAGGACCTGGGCGAGCTCGCCGGGCAGCAGCTCGCTCGGCCACAGGCGGTGCACCAGGTCGACGGCCTCGTCCCGGTCGCCGCTCCAGCACACCTTCACTCCGCCCACCACCTTCTTGCCCGCGCCGCCGTTCTCCCGGAAGGCGCCCACCAGGTCGGTGTCGGGGGCCATGGTGACGAACCCGTCCCCGATCCGGCCGGCCAGCTCGGCGGCCTTCGGCCCGAACGCGGAGACGTACACCGGCAGACGACCCTCGGGGGCGGTGTAGAGGCGGGCGTTGTCGATGGTGTAGTGCCGGCCGCGGTGGCTGACCAGCTCGCCGGTGAACAACTCGCGCATCACCTCCACGGCCTCGTCGAGCATCTCGGCACGGTCCTCGAACGACGGCCACGCGTCGCCGTGGACGTGCTCGTTCAACGCCTCCCCGGTCCCCACGCCCAGGGCGAAGCGGCCGCCGAGCAGGACGCTGGAGGTGGCGGCGGCCTGGGCGGTGACGGCGGGGTGCAGACGGACCGTCGGACAGGTCACCAGCGTCGTGACGGGCAGGTCCACGGCCTGGGACAGCGCGCCGATCACCGACCACACGAACGCGCTGTTGCCCTGGGCGTCGTTCCACGGGTGGAAGTGGTCGGAGATCGCCAGCCTCGTGAACCCGGCCCGTTGCGCCAGCCGGGCCTGGTCGATCAGCTCCCCGGGGGTGAACTCCTCGGACGCCAGGAAGTATCCGTAGTCGGTCATGGCCATCCCGTTCCTTCCTCTGTGCTCGGTGACCCGCCGACACGGTGCTCGTCCGCGACGTCGGGCCGGATCGTCAGGCCGAGGCCCGGTTCCCCGCTCCGGCCGGGCCGCACGGCGCCGCCGGCCGGGTCGAGGGCGCCCTCGAACAGCAGGTTCTCGACGCGGACGTGGTCGTGGAACCACTCCTGGTGCCGGAGGTTCGGCACGGCCGCGGCGGCGTGGGCGTGGAGGTTGGGGGCGCAGTGGGCGGACAGCTGCAGGCCGTGGGCCTCGGCGAGAGCGGCGGCGCGCAGCCACACGGTGATGCCGCCGCAGCGGGTGGCGTCGGCCTGCAGGCAGTCCACGGCCGGGATCATGCGGGCGAAGCAGGGCAGGTCGTAGCCGTACTCGCCGGCGGCGACGTCGGCCGCGACGGCGGCGCGCACGTGGGCGAGGCCGGTGAGGTCGTCGGAGGAGACGGGCTCCTCGAACCAGCCGACGCCCATGCCGTCCAACGCCCTCCCGACCCGGACGGCCTGCTTGCGGGTGTAGGCCCCGTTCGCGTCCACGTACAGTTCGGCGTCGTCGCCCACGAGGGCCCGGGCCCGCCCGGTGCGTTCCAGGTCGCGCCGCTCCCGGGTCCCCCACCCCTCACCGATCTTGATCTTGAAGCGGGTGATGCCCTGGTCCGCCCACCCGTCGAGCTGCTCGGCGAGCCGGCGATCGGTGTACGTGGCGAAGCCGCCGCTGCCGTAGACGGGGACGTCGGTCCGGGCCCTGCCGAGCAGATCGGCCAGCGGCAGTTCAAGGAGGCGGGCCTTGAGGTCCCACAGGGCGACGTCGACGGCGGAGACGGCTCCGGCGATCAGGCCGGGCCGGCCGGCGTTCCGTACCGCCCGGCTCATCGCCTCGTTCGCCGACGGGACGTCGAGGACCGTCCGGCCCACGACCACCTCGTGGAGGAGCCCGCCGACCACGTCGGCGGCGGCCCGGTCGCCGTAGGTGTAGCCCAGGCCCGCCGCGCCGCCGCCACGGACCCGCACCAGGACCATGGTCGTACGGTCCCAGGCGAACGTGCCGTCCGCCTCGGGGGCATCGGTCGGGAACTCCAGGACGTCGGCCTCCAGGGCCTCGACCGTCGGGGTGCCGGTGGCCGTGGTCCGCGGCGCGGGCGGGGACCTCATCGCGTCGCACCCCTCCGGAGCCGGGGGCGCGCGGCCGCCTTCTCGGGGCGGTCGGCGGGCAGCGGCCCGTCCAGCGCCAGGGCGAGGGCCTCGGCCAGGTGCAGGGCCCGGCGGCCGGTCGGGGCCTGTTCGATCTGGGTGCGGCAGCTGAACCCGTCGGCCAGGACGAGGGCGCCGGGCGGGGTGTCGCGCACGGCGGGCAGCACGCCCAGCTCGGCGACGGCCCGCGACACGTCGTAGTGCCCTCGGGTGAAGCCGAAGTCGCCGGCGAGGCCGCAGCAGCCCTCGTCGAGCACGCGCGCGTCCAGACCGGCCCGGCGCATCAGTTCCCGGTCGGGGTCGGCGCCGAGGACGGCATGCTGATGGCAGTGGGTCTGCACGGTCGCCGCCCGGTGGACCGCGGGCGGCCGCCAGCCGTCGGGGGCGTGCCCGACGAGCTGTTCGGCGAAGGTCCGGGTCTGCGCCGCGAGGCGGGTGATGTCCTGGTCGCCGGAGAGCAGTTCCGGGGCGTCGGACCGGAAGACCGCCGTGCAGGACGGTTCGAGGCCGATGACCGGCGTCCCGGCCTCCAGCCACGGCCGCAGCACGCGCGTGGTCCGTCCCAGGACGCGGCGGGCGGTGGCGAGCTGCCCGGTGGAGATCCACGTCAGACCGCAGCACACCGCCCCGTGCGGCACCGCGACCCGGAAGCCCGCGTCCTGGAGGACCCGGACCGCGGCCTCGGCGACGTGCGGGTGGAAGTGGTTGGTGAAGGTGTCCGGCCAGAGCAGCACGGTGCGCGGGTCGCGCGGATCGGGCCGCGTGCCGTCGGACCGGTGCCAGGCCTCCTGGAACGACTCGGCGGCGAAGAGGGGTACGTCACGGCGCGGATCGACGCCCGCGAGCAGCTTCCCCGCCCGGCCGAGAACCGGCGCGTGCAGGGCGGCGTTCGCGAACCCCGGCGCCGTGCGGGCCAGCCGCGCCCACAACGGCAGCCAGCCCAGGGAGTAGTGGGTGGGCGGGCGCGGCCGGCCCCGGTAGTGGTGGGCGAGGAACTCGGCCTTGTAGGTGGCCATGTCGACCCCGACGGGGCAGTCGGACTTGCAGCCCTTGCAGGCCAGGCACAGGTCGAGGGCGTCGCGGACCTCGGTGGAGCGCCAGCCGCCGGTGACCGGAGAGTCGTCGTGGCCGCCGAGCATCTCGAACAGCAGCCGCGCCCGGCCTCGGGTGGAGTGCTCCTCCTCGCCGGTGGCCCGGTAGGACGGGCACATGACACCGCCCCGCCGGGTGCGGCAGTCGCCGACGCCCACACAGCGCAGCACCGCCCGCCCGAAGTCGTTGCCGTCGCCGGAGTACGCGAAGTGCGTCCGCCGCGGCTCGGGCCGCCAGGCGGCGCCCAGGCGCAGGTCCTCGTCGACGCGGTGGGGCCTGATGACCTTGCCGGGGTTCATCCGGTCGCCCGGGTCGAACAGCGCCTTGACCTCGCCCATCGCCCGCATCAGGGCCGGGGTGAACATGCGCGGCAGGAGTTCGCCGCGGGCCTGCCCGTCGCCGTGCTCGCCCGACAGCGACCCGCCGTACGAGGCCACGAGGTCGGCCGCGTCGAACAGGAACGCCCGGAACGCCTCGACGCCCTTGCCCTCGCGCAGCTCGAAGGGGATCCGGGTGTGCACGCAGCCCTGCCCGAAGTGCCCGTACAGGGAGGCCTGCTGATAACCGAACCGGTCGAAGAGCCGCTCCAGGTCGCGCAGGTAGGCGCCCAGCTTCTCCGGGGCCACCGCGGAGTCCTCCCAGCCCTCCCACGTCTCGGAGCCGTCCGGCGGGCGGGCGGTCACCCCGAGGCCAGCCTCCCGGGCCCTGAGCATCTCCCGCTCGCGCGCCGGGTCGTCGGAGAGCACCACCCCCGGGTCGTCCTCGGCACGGCCCAGCGACCGCAACAGCTCGTACGCCTGCTCGTCCGTCTCCTCCTTCGTGTCGCCGGTGAACTGGACGAGCAGCCAGCTGTCGCCCTCCGGCAGGCTCTCCAGCGACTCCAGATGGACGTGCTCCTCGCGCATCAGCTGCGCCATGCGCCCGTCGACGGCCTCCAGCTGGGCGGGGCGGCTGTGGGCGAGGAGGGCGGGGACGGCGTCGGCGGCGGCGTGGACGTCCTCGAAGCCCAGGACGAGGAGCGCCTCGGCGGCCGGCACCTCGACCAGCTCCAGCTCGGCCCGCAGGACGGTCACCAGCGTGCCCTCGCTGCCCACCAGGGCCCGGGCCACGTCGAAGCCGTTCTCCGGCAGCAGCGAGTCCAGGTTGTATCCCGAGACCCGGCGCGGGATCTTCGGATAGCCCTCGAGTATCTCGGCCAGACAGCGCCCGACGACGTCCTTCAGGTCCTGGTACAGCCGGGCGCGGGCCCCGCCCCCGGCCGTGATCCTCGCGAACTCCGCCCGGTCCGTACGACCGGCCCAGAACCGGGTGCCCCCGTACGTGAGGACGTCCAGGCGGCGGACGTTGTCGACGGTCTTGCCGTAGGCCTGGGCGGAGGCCCCGCAACTGTTGTTGCCGATCATCCCGCCGAGCGAGCAGTGACTGTGGGTGGACGGCTTCGGCCCGAACCTCAGCCCGTACGGGGCGAGCCGCCGGTTCAGTTCGTCCAGGACGATGCCCGGCTCGACCACGCAGGTCCGTGCCTCCGGGTCCACCGAAAGCAGCCGGTGGCAGTACTTGGTCCAGTCGACGACCACCGCCTCGTTGGTGCACTGCCCCCCGAGGCTGGTGCCGCCCCCACGGGACAGGACCGGCGCGTCGAACCGGGCGCACACCCCGAGCGCGGCGGCGCCGGCCTCCACCGTACGCGGCACGACCACGCCGAGCGGGACCTGACGGTAGTTGGAGCCGTCCGTCGCGTACGCCCCGCGGCTCCCCGCATCGAAGCGGACCTCGCCGTCCACCGCGGCCCGCAGGGCCCGCTCCAGTGCGACGAGCTCGACCTCCTGGCTGCCGGGCATCGGTCAGCTCCGTCCACCGCCGGGCAGGAACTCCTGGATCTTCGCCCTCAGCCCCTGCTTGACCACCGACGCCCGGTCGCCGTCGCCCTTGAGGACCGACAGCGCGGCGGCCTCGATCTGGTCCCAGGTGGAGTGCGGCGGGATCGGCGGCACCGCCGGGTCGGTGCGGAAGTCGATGACGAACGGCCGGTCCGCCGCCAGGGCCTGACGCCAGGCCGGCTCCACGTCCTCCGGCCGCTCCACCCGTACCCCTTCCAGGCCGAGCAGCCGCGCGAGGTCGGCATAGCGCAGACCGGGGACGTCCTGCGAGGGCTCGAACTTCGGGGCGCCCTCCATGGCCCGCATCTCCCAGGTGACCTGGTTGAGGTCCTGGTTGTCGAGCACCGCGACCACCATGCGGGGGTCGGACCACTCCCGGTGGTACTTCGCGGCGGTGATCAGCTCCGCGAGGCCGTTCATCTGCATGGCGCCGTCGCCGACGATCGCGATCGCCGGGCGGTCGGGATGCGCGAACTTCGCGCCGATCACGTACGGCACCCCCGGTCCCATGGTCGCGAGCGTGCCCGACAGCGAGCCGCGCATGCCGTCGCGCATCCGCAGGTGGCGGGCGTACCAGTTCGCCGCCGACCCGGAGTCCGCGGCCACCATCGCGTCCCGGGGCAGCAGCGCGTCCAGGGCATGCACGACGTACTCGGGGTTGACCGGGTCCGCGGAGACCTCGGCGCGGCGCTCCATGACCTCCCACCAGCGGGCCGCGTTGTCCTCGATGGTCTTGCGCCAGGCGCCGTCCTTCCTGGGTTCGAGCAGCGGGATCAGCCGGCGCAGCGTCTCGCGGGCGTCACCGACGAGGTTCACCTCGAACGGGTAGCGCAGGCCCACCATGGACGGGTCCAGATCGATCTGCACCGCCCTGGCCTGGTCGAACTCGGGCAGGAACTGGGTGTAGGGGAAGCTGGAGCCCACCACGAGCAGGGTGTCGCAGTCCCGCATCATCTCGTAGGAGGGACGGGTGCCGAGGAGCCCGATCGCCCCGGTGACGTAGGGCAGCGTGTCCGGCAGGGCGTCCTTGCCGAGCAGGGCCTTCGCCACGCCCGCGCCGAGCAGGTCGGCGACCTGCTCGACCTCCGGGCGGGCGCCGCGCGCACCCTGACCGATCAACACGGCCGGTCTCTCACCGGCGTTGAGGAGCTCCGCCGCCTTCGCCAGCTCCTCCTCGGCCGGGACCGGCGCGTAGCGGGAGACGCCGAGACTCGAAGGGACCTGCTTGAACGCATGCGCCGGCGGCTCGTAGTCCAGCTCCTGCACGTCCCCCGGGATGATCACCGCGGTGACCGTGCGCCGGGTGGCGGCCACCCGCAGCGCCCGGTCCAGCACGTTCGGCAGCTGAGCGGGGACGGTGACCACCTCGCGGAAATCCGAGGCCACGTCCTTGTACAGGCAGGCGAGGTCGACCTCCTGCTGGTAGGAACCGCCCATCGCGCTGCGATCGGTCTGCCCGACGATCGCCACCACCGGCACGTGGTCGAGCTTCGCGTCGTACAAGCCGTTCAGCAGGTGGATCGCGCCCGGCCCCGACGTCGCCGCGCACACCCCGGTCCGTCCGGAGAACTTCGCGTACCCCACCGCCTCGAACGCCGACATCTCCTCGTGCCGCGCCTGGACGAACCGCGGCCGGTCCCCGGCACGTCCCCAGGCGGCCAGCAGTCCGTTGATGCCGTCACCCGGGTAGGCGAAGACGTACTCCACCCCCCAGTCACGCAGCCGCTCCAGCACATGGTCGGAAACCTTCATCACCCGACTCCTCCCTGCGCGGTCCCGCTCCTCGGCCCCGGACGGGCCCACCTGCGCGACTAACCGCCGGTGGTGCGACGAAACCCGTCCGGGCCGACCCGTCGAACGGGTGCGATCGATGAGGGCGACCGTCGGCTGTTTCACCAGGGCGCCGGTGGGCAGCCGCCGGGACAAAGACCCGCCACAGCCAAGGGAGCCGGGTCATGTCCACGGGAACACTTCTGGCCATCGTCATCCCCGTCGCGGTCGTGATCGTCCTGATCGCACTGGCGATCTTCCTGGACCGCCGCCGACAGCGCCGGCTCCGCGAGCGGTTCGGCGCCGAGTACGACCGCACCGTCGAGGAGACGGGCAGCCGCCGAGTCGCCGAGTACGACCTCGGCGCGCGGGAGGAGCGGCACGAGTCGCTCGACATCCGGCCGCTCGCCCCCGACCGGAGACAGCGGTACGCGCGTGAGTGGAGAGGAGTGCAGGAACACTTCGTCGACCGTCCGGAGACGGCCGTCCACGACGCGGACCAGCTCGTGACCGCCCTCATGCGCGAACGCGGCTACCCCACGGACGACTTCGAGCAGAGGGCCCGGGACCTGTCCGTCGAGCACGGCCGCACTCTGGAGCACTACCGCGCGGCGCACGAGGTCGACCGGCTGGGCTCCGAACACCGGGCCACCACCGAGCAGTTGCGCGGGGCGATGATCCACTACCGGGTCCTCTTCGACGAACTGCTCTCCGACGGAAACCGGCCCGGCTCCGGCCGGTCCTGAGAGGCGGACTCCGCCATGCACGACGACGACACCCCCGCACAGACCGGAACCGGCCTGTCCACCGACGACATCGCCCGCTCGGGCGAGCGCGAGCGCGAGCCCGGCCCCGACACGGGCCGTGAACAGGAGGTCCGAGACACCGGCGCGGCGCCCGTGTACCCGGGCGAAGCCGTCGGTACCGGCGGCGCGGACGACGCGCCGGGCGCGGATGCGCAGACGGACAGGGACATGGACGCGGACACGGGCATGAACGCGGACAGGGACGCGGACGTGGCGCCGGTCACCGAAGCCCGGTCGGCGACCGGTACCGACGGCGCGGGCGGCACCGGAAACGCTTTCGTCCGCGAGGCCGACGGGTCACCCCGGCTGATGGACCCCGAGGAGGAGGAGAGCCTCCGGAACCGGTGGCGCGAGCTGCAGAGCCTGTTCGTGGACGACCCCCGCAGGGCCGTGCACGAGGCCGACACGCTCGTGGCGGACGTGATGCAGAAGCTCGCCACCACCTTCGCCGACCACCGCAAGGTCCTGGAAGCCCAGTGGCGACAGGACGGGGACGTCGACACGGAGAGCCTGCGCACGGCGCTGCGCAGTTACCGGTCCTTCTTCCACCGGCTGCTCAGCACGGGCGCGGCCGAACCGGCGGACTCCGGTGAACGCGAACGGGACGGCGCGACCGCTCGGAGGTCCTGACGCGCCGGACCCGCGGAGGCCGTCTCCACGCCTTGCCGCCCCGGACATCGTCCGGGGCGGCAGTACGTGTCCGGTGCGGTCGCGTTCACCAGCGGTACCAGCGGCCGCTGCCGCTCCGCATCACGAAGCCGAGCAGCCACAGCACGAGGACGGCGATGGCGATGTACCAGAGGATGTGGAGGGCGAACCCTCCGCCGAACAGCAACAGAATCACGAGAAGGACGAGAAGAAGGGCAAGCATGGAGGCACCTCCGCTGCCTCGGGGCCCGGCCGTTCGGTGTCGGCACGGGAACTCGGTACCAGCGCGGCTGCCCCCTTCCCCCGAGAACATGCGCGCCGCGCCGATGGTGTCGTGCCGGAGCCCGACAGGGATCCCCCGTCCCCGCCGTGGTTGCCCGTCACCGGAACGGGCAGGCGCCCCGTACCCCCACCGGAGGAGAGGACAAGCGATGACAAGCGGCAGGCGTGCCCCGTACGTTCCTCGCCCCTGGCGCGGGGGGCTCGCCCTGGGGACCTTCGTGGAGGGCCTGTTCGTGATCCGCGCGCGCCGGGGCGCACGGCCGCCGATGGCCGGCCGGACCGTCGTCGTCACCGGCGCGAGCGCCGGGGTGGGCCGTGCCGTCGCCCGTGTCTTCGGCGAACAGGGCGCGAGCGTCGCGCTGCTCGCCCGCGGGCGCCGCGGTCTGGACGCCGCGGCGGCCGAGGTCGAGGAGGCCGGCGGCCGGGCCCTCGTGGTACCGGTCGACATGGCCGAGCCCAGCAGGGTGGAGGAGGCCGCCGCACGCGTCGAGGAGGTCCTCGGGCCCATCGAGATCTGGGTGAACTCGGCGTTCACCTCGGTCTTCGCCCGCTTCCCGGACGTCACGGCCGACGAGTACGCGCGGGTGACCGCGGTGACCTACCTCGGCTGCGTCAACGGCACGCGAGCCGCCCTCCGGCGCATGCGCCCGCGCGACTCCGGAGTCGTCGTCCAGGTCGGCTCGGCGCTCGGTGAGGCGTCCGTGCCCCTCCAGGCGGCCTACTGCGGGGCCAAGCACGCGATCAACGGGTTCACCGCCGCCGTCCGGATGGAACTCCGGCACGAGCGCAGCGGCGTGGCCGTGACCGTCGTCCAGCTCCCCGCCCTCAACACCCCGCAGTTCTCCTGGGCCCTCTCACGGCTGCCCCGCCGCCCGCGCCCCGTGGCGCCGGTCTACCAGCCGGAGGTGGCGGCCCGCGCCGTGCTCCACGCAGCCCGCCACCCGCGTCGCGCGGAGTACCGGGTGGGGGCCTCCACGGCCGGGACCGTGCTCGCCCACCGGGTCGCCCCCGCGCTCCTGGACCGCTACCTCGCCCGTACCGGATACGACGCGCAGCAGACCGGCGAGCCCGCACGGCCCGGTGCCCCGCACAACCTGTGGGAGCCCCTCGACGGCCCCCGGGGCCGGGACCACGGCGCCCACGGCTCGTTCGGCCAGGAGGCCGCCGGCCGCTCGCCGTACACGGTGGCGGCCCGGCACCGCCTCCTGCTGTCGGCGGCCGGGGGAGCGGCGGCCGTCGCGTTCCGCGCGCTGCGCGTCCGTGCGGCACGGACCTGACGCCGACGGCCAGGCGGCACGGACCCGACACCGACGCGCCGGCCGGGCCGGTCCTCAGGGCTGTGGCAGGGGTGCGCGCAGGGCGCTCTCGCCCCGGGACCAGGCGTCCAGCACATGGGCGCCGAGCCGGTCCTCCAGGAGGCAGGTGGCGGCGATGCCGAAGGCGACGTCGGGGGCGAGGTCCGGTTCGTCCTCCAGGAGGCCGCCGACGACGTCGCGGCGCACGAGCTGCTCGTGGACGGCGTCGGCCTCCACGTGCTCCTCGTAGTACCGCTCCGCGGCCGGCCCGGCGCCGGTCCGGCGCATCGCCGCGGCGATGCGGGAGGCGGCGGGCGGCGAGGTCGTCTCCAGGGTGGCGAAGTGCCCCACGAGCGCCCCGCGCAGCCTCCGGTGCAGGCCGAACATCGACATCAGGTTCGAGGCCGCGAGCACTTCGGCCCCGGCGACGTCCACGTGGTGCCCGTACGAGGGGTCGAGACCGAGATCGGCCATGAGGTCCGCGTAGAGCCGGGAGTGCATCCGTTCCGCCCGCCCGCAGCCGTACTCGTCGTACTCGACGGCCGCCATCGCCGCCTTGGCGCGGCCGCTCAGACGGGGGATCACCCACAGGTGCGGATCGGCCTCCCGCAGCTGGTGCACGGAGCGCAGGGCGACGTACTCGCGCAGGTGCCACAGCTCGCCCGAGGACATCAGGAAGTGGGAGACGCCGGTGCCGCCGACCGGCTCCATGAGCAGGACGGCCAGCGCCTCGTCGGCGTCCGGGCGGTGACGGCAGTCATGGCGCAGCGCGCTCTCGAAGCGGTGCTCCAGCAGGGCCCGGACCCTGAGCAGGTCGGGGTCCCATTCCAGGGTCTCGGGGACGCCCGCGAAGCCCCGGTGGTGGAGCTCGTAGCAGAGGTGCAGGGCGAGCTGGAGGTCCTCCCCGTACGGTGCGCAGCGCGCGATCCCGGCCGCCCGGGGCAGCCGCGCGGAGCCGGAGCCGAGCAGCCGCTCCCGGACTCCCCGGGAGACCTCGCCGCGGGCCTCGGGGGCCTCCGGCCCGGTCGCGACGGCCGCAGTGAGCAGGGTCATGACGTCTCCGCCTCCTCGGTCGGGCCACGCGGCGTGCGCCGGGTGGCCCCCTTCGTCTCCGTGCCGGCGCCGGCCCGCAGGCGAAGCCGGTGACTCGTGTCGCAGAACGGCGCCCGCAGGGTCCGCCGGCACATGCACAGGGCCGTCACGGGCCGCTCGCAGCGGATCACCGACCCGTCCGGCATGACGATCTCCGCGCCCCCCTCCACCAGCAGCGGACCCTCGGGAAGCGGCCGCAGCCGGAGCAGGGGCGTACGGGACCGGGCGCTCTCCTGACCGTCAGGTCCACCGTCCAGCGGGATCCTCACCCACGGGGCGCTCTCGTTCGGGGAAGCAGACATCACACACCGTCCCTCGGCTCGGACTCGCCGGTATCGCGCGACTGCCCCGCTCTCCCGTCCCGAATCACACCCGGCGGGCACGGATCACGACCAGTTCCTCCGTACGCGTCCCCGGAGGGATCAGCCCCCGGACCGCGAACCAGTCCGCCCGGGCCGACATCACGGGGCCGAAGGGCTCGGTCCGGCTCCGGACGACACGGGCCCGCAGCCCGCCGCGCGCGAGCGCGTCGAGGGTGGCGGCGACCCCGGCCAGCGAGGACTGGACGAGGAGCAGGACCCCGGACGGCGCCAGGAGGCCGGGCGCCCGCGCACAGACACGGTCGAGGAGCAGACGGCCGTCGGTACCGGCGTCCCAGCTCCGCCGCGCACCGCGGGCGGGAGCCTCCGCGTCCTCGCTGGGCACGTAGGGCGGGTTCACGGTGACCAGGTCGAAGCGTTCGCGTGCCACGGGCGCGTCCAGGTCTCCGCGCACCGCCCGGATCCGGCAGCCGTGCAGCAGGGCGTTGACCCGGGAGGCGGCGACCGCGGAGCGCGAGATGTCGACGGCGGTGGCCCGCGCGCCCCGCAGCGCGGCGAGGACCGCGAGGGCACCGGTGCCCGTGCACAGGTCGAGCGAGCGCGCCCCGGGCCGCAGTTCCTCGCACCGCAGCTGGGCCGCCAGGAGCGCGGTGTCCGCCTGGGGCGCGTACACGCCGGGAAGACGGCACACGCGGAGGGCCGCCGTGCGCTCCCCGGCGCGGACGGCGGACCCCATGCCGGTCAGCTCTCCGTCGTGGCGGCGGCCAGCGCGTCGACCACCGCGCCGAATCGGCCGTGGCGGCGGAAGACGGCGCGCTGACGTGCGGCGCCGCCGCCGTCCGCGCGGATCCGCCGCCACTGCGCGTACGCCCAGTCGGTGTCGCCGGTCGCGTCGAGCCCCGGCCGGGCGAGGACGAGCAGCGCGTCCAGGAGCGCCACGGCAGGCCGCTCCAGGCCGTCCACCGGATCCAGGCCCATGCCCGTGAGGCCCTGGGCCGCGGCGAGCCGGTGGGCGCGGAGCAGGGTCGGGCCGGGGATCCGGGGCGGCGGCACCGAGGCGTCGACGCGGGCCAGCAGGGTGGCCGCGAGCCCGCGGACCAGGATCGCGAGCAACACCACCGTGTCGAGGTCGGCGTTGGCGTCGGCGACCCTGATCTCCAGGGTCGGTACGTGTTCCGAGGGCCGGGCGTGCCAGTACACCATGCGGTTGTCGAGCAGCGTCCCCTCCCTGACCAGCCGTGCGACGTGGACGAGGTACTGGGGCTCGTCGAGGACCGGGGTGGGGCCCACGGTCGGCCACCTCGCGTGCTCGACGGCCCGCCAGCTCTGGTAGCCGGTGTCGCGCCGGCCGGCGTAGGGCGAGTTCCCGGCCAGTGCCTGGAGCACCGGCAGCCACGGCCGCATGTGCTGGGCGAGCGCGAGGGCGCGCTCCCGGTCGAGCGTCCCGACGTGGACGTGGCAACCGCAGACGAGCCCGTCGTCGCGCGCGACCCCGTCGGCGCGGGTGACCAGGGAGGCGAAGCGGCGGGCCATCAGCCGGTACCGCTCGGTGTCGGTCACCGTCAGCGGCTCCTCGGGCGGCAGCACGGGGGTGCCGCAGGCGATCGGCCTGCAGCGCAGGTCCCGGGCGGCGGCGCCCACCGTCGCGCGCAGCCAGGTGAGTTCGTCGCGCAGCTCCCGGCGGCTCGCCGTGGCCCGGGTGCAGACCTCGACCTGGGCGTTGAAGAACTCGGCCTGGACCTGCTCGCCGAGCTCCCGGCCCGCCCGCCGGATGACCTCCGGAGCCCGGTTGACCGGGGCCCGCGTCGTCCGGTCGACCAGCACGAACTCTTCCTCGACGCCCATCGTCAGGATCTCCATCACGGACTCCTCGCCTCGGCGCGCGACTACCCGCCCCCGGGTCGGCCATGCCAGGGCCCGGTGGACACGCGCCCGGGCGCCGGCGGTGAATCGGTGGCCCCGCAGTGGGTAGTCGCGACGACAGCACGAACGGAAGGAGGCGGATCCCATGCCTGGCGATGCCGACGGCAGGGCGGTACGCGACCTCCACGGGCTCACCGACACGGAGTTCCGGTCACTGGTGAAGGAGATGCTCGCCGAGGCGCGCCGCTGCTTCTTCGGCCGGCCGCCCCGGGCGGAGTCCGAACTCGCCCTGCGCACCCAGCACGCCGAATTCGGAGCCGCCGCCCACTGACGGCGGTCCCGGCGTCCAGACCCCGCACAGCCATGAGGACATGAAGGAGGCCACACCATGAGCAAGGTGGAGCAGACGATCGATGTGGACGTACCGCTGCGGAACGTCTACGACCAGTGGACGCAGTTCGAGGAGTTCCCGAACTTCATGGAGGGCGTCGAGGACGTCCGGCAGATCGACGACCGGCACTGCCACTGGCAGACCAAGGTCGCCGGGGTCCGGCGCGAGTTCGACACCGAGATCGTCGACCAGCTTCCGGACCAGCGCATCGCGTGGCGCACGATGGGAGGCGACGTACGCCAGATGGGCGTCGTCAGCTTCCAGCCCCTGGACGAAAGCCACACCCGGGTGCGGCTCGCGATGGACGTCGAACCCGACGGCATGGCGGAGAAGGCCGCCGACGCCATGGGCATGCTCGACCGCCGCGTCAAGGGCGACCTCAAGCGCTTCAAGGGCTTCATCGAGGAGCACGGGCAGGCCACCGGCGGGTGGCGCGGCCGGATCCGTCCCGGGGACGCCGACACGGCGCGGACCGGAGCCATGACGGATCCGTCCGTGGGGCGCACCGAGAAGGGCCCCGAAGCGATGCGGGAGGCGCCCGGACCGATGGAGACTCCCGAACGACCGACGCGCACGGCCCGGGAGACACGGTCCTGGTCGCTGCCGTCCGACGACGAGCCGGGCATGCCCTGACCTCCGACTCCGGAGGAGAGGGCCGGCTCCCAGACGCCGGGCTCCGCGCTCGCCGGGTTTCGCGCTCGCCGGGTCCGGCGTCCGCCGGGCTCCGTGCTCGCCGGGGTCCGTGCTCGCCGGGTCCCGTGCCCGCCGGGTGCCGTGCCCGCTGGGTCCCGTACCAGCCGGGTGCCGTGCCCGCCGGGTCCCGTACCAGCCGGGCCCGGCGCCCGTCGGGCTCCCGCGCCCGGCGGGGTCCGGTCAGGCCTCCGAGCACACCCGGCGCACCCGGCATATCCGGCACACCCGGCCGCAGGACGCGGCGAAGAGCGTCCCCCGAGGGGACGACGCGGGCGCCGGCGTGGCGGCCGCCCGTCCCCTCGCCGAGGCCGGGGCCGGGTCCGCCGACCCCGCCCCCGCCCAAGTGACCGTCCACCCCGGGCGGAGGCGACCCCCGCTTCCCGCCCTCCGCGACCCGTAGGGAGTCCGGACATGGACCGCGCCGCACTCTTCGACGTCGACGGAACCCTCGTCGACTCCAACCACCTGCACGTCGTGGCCTGGTGGGAGGCCTTCCGGCAGGGCGGCCACCGGGTGCCGGCCCATGCCGTGCACCGGGCCATCGGCCTGCCGGGGGAGCGGCTCATCGACCACCTGCTCGGCGGGGAACGCGACCGGTCGGACGACGACCGGCTCGGCGCCGCCCACGACACCCTCTACGGCACCTTCTTCGACCGCCTCCAGGCCCTCGACAGGGCGGGCGACCTGCTGCGGGCCCTCGCGGACGACGGCTGGAAGGTCGCCCTGGTCACCTCGGCCAAGGACCGGGAGCTGGCCGCCCTGCGCCGGGCCGTCGACGCCGACGAGGCCCTCACGGACACCGCCACCGCCGACGACGTCGAAGAGGGCAAGCCCGCCCCCGACCCGCTCGAACACGCCCTCTCGCTCGTCGGCGTGCCCGCCGACCGGGCCGTGTTCGTCGGCGACAGCGTCTGGGACATGGAGGCCGCGCGCCACGCCCACGTCGTGAGCGCCGGGCTGCTGTGCGGCGGCATCCCGCGCGCCGACCTCGTCGAGGCGGGCGCCGCCGCCGTGTACGACGACCCGGCCGACCTGCTCGCACACCTGCGCACCAGCCCCTTCGCGACCGTCCCCGCCGGGACCGCCGCGGCCGGGCGGTCGTCCGACGGGTAGCCGCCCGGCGGAGCGACCGGAAGGTTTGCGGGACCGTCCCCTGGGCACCCGCAGAACGGCATGCCCGAGCCGAGGAGGACGTCATGACCGCGATGAGACGCCTGACGGAGGCCGGGGGCGCATCGCGGAGGAGACGGCGGGCCGGCCACAGGAGCCGCACTCACCGGAAAACGCCCGGGAACGGGCCAACAGACGGTGGCAGGAGGTCCTTCAGGAGACCCGGGTCGCCCAGACCGGCGGGCAGATCCTGTTCGGCTTCCTGCTGAGCCTCGCCTTCACCGCCCGCTTCCGTCAACTCGACGGCTTCGACCGCGGGTTGTACGTCGTCACCGTCGTCTTCGCGGTCTCCTCGACGGCCGCCCTGATCGCCCCGGTCTCCCTCCACCGCTGCCTCTCCGGGCTGCGGCTGAAGGAGGAGGTCGTGACGGCCGCCGGGCGGCTCATGATCTGCGGCATGGTCCTCCTCACCCTGACCGTCGCCTGCACGCTCATGCTGATCCTCAACGTGGTCCTCGGCAGCTCGCTGGTCGCCGGGATCACCGTCGGCGGGGTGATGCTGTGGTTCGCGCTCTCCTGGTACGTCGTCCCCTACCTCCTGCGGCGCAAGGCGCTGTCACGGCCCCAGAACGGCGGAGAACGGTGAACGGCGGCGAAGGCGGGCACCGGACCGCCCGGTCCGGGGAACGCCCGGCGCGCGAGGACGTGACCTGATGAGCACGGAGAAGAAGAGGATCCGGGCAGGCCGGCGCGTCGTCCAGGTCAGCCGCCCGGAGAAGGTCCTCTTTCCCGGGGACGGCATCACCAAGGCCGACCTCGCCGCGTACTACCGCACCGTCGCCCGCCGGATGCTGCCGCATCTGCGCGGCCGCCCGCTGATGCTGGAGCGCTACCCGGACGGCATCGGCGAGCCGGGCTTCCAGCAGAAGGAGATCCCCGCGCACTTCCCGGACTGGGTCCACCGGGCCGAGCTGCCCAAGGAGGGCGGGACCGTCACCCACGTCCTGTGCGAGGAGACCGCCACGCTGGTCCTCCTCGCCGACCAGGGGTGCGTCACCCCGCACCGGTGGCTCTCCCGCGCCGACCGGCCCGACCACCCGGACCGGCTGGTCTTCGACCTCGATCCGCCGGGCGACGACTTCCGGCCCGTACGGGAGGCCGCGGGGTGGCTGCACGAGCTGCTGGACGAGCTCGAACTGCCCTCCCTGCTGATGACCACCGGCTCACGGGGCCTGCACGTCCTCGTCCCGCTGGACCGGCGCGCGCCCTTCGACGACGTACGCGCCTTCGCCGCCGACGTCGCCGCCGTCCTCGCCGACCGCCACCCGGACCGGCTCACCACCGAGGTCCGCAAGAAGGCCCGCCACGGGCGGCTGTACCTCGACATCCAGCGCAACGGGTACGCCCAGACCGCTGTCGCGCCGTACGCGGTACGCGCCCGGCCGGGCGCGCCCGTCGCGGCCCCGATCTCCTGGGACGACCTCCAGGATCCGGATCTCGACGCGCGCCGCTGGACCCTCACCGACGCCGACCGGCTCGTCGAGGAGAACCCCTGGAGCCCCGCCGGGCGCCCCCGCTCCCTGAAGGCGGCGGCGCACCGCCTCCGGGAGCGCCCGCGAGTACCGTGGAAGGCGCTCCCGGGGGCGTCCGGCCGAGGGGGTTGAGAACCGTGTCGACATCGAGCCACGAAACGTTCGGCGCGCCCTGCTGGGCCAGTCTGATGGCCCGCGACCTCGATGCGGCGCAGGAGTTCTACGGCGCCGTCCTCGGATGGGAGTTCGGGCCCGTACGTCCCGGGGAGGGGTTCTCCGTGGGCTTCGGCGGCGGCGTCCCGGTGGCCGGCCTGGGAGCCCTGCCCCCGACGCTCACGATCCCGATCGCCTGGACCCCGTACTTCGCCGTGGACGACGCCGACGTCACGGCGGCACGGATCCTCGAACGCGGCGGGACCGTCGCCGTCGGCCCCCTGCCCTTCGGCACCGGACGGGCCGCGCTCGCCGCCGACCCCGACGGGGCGGTCTTCGGGACCTGGCAGGGGGACTCCATCCCCGACTGGGGTATGGGCGGCGACGCCGCCCCGGCCTGGCTCGAACTGCGCGCCAGGAACGCCTTCGACGCCGCCCTCTTCTACGGAGAGGTCCTGGAATGGGCCTGTGCCCACGCCGGCTGCTGCGAGGTCGCCTACGTGGAGGAGGACAACCGCATCCTGCTGCGCCACGCGGGCCGCACGGTGGCCCGCCTGCACGGAGGGGCGCTCGCGCAGGCCCGCGACCCGCACCTGTGGCCACGCTGGCACGTCCACTTCCGGGTGCCCGACACCGAAGCCGCGGTGAAGGAGGCCATCGGGCTGGGCGGCAGCGCCCTCGCCGGGACGGACTCCGTCCCCTTCCCGAACGGGATCACCCTGCGGGACCCCGACGGCGCGCTGTTCGGCATCGTCGGCCCGGCCGGGCCGGGCCCCTTCTGACGGGGCGCCGCGGCGCTTGCGCCGCCACGGCGCGGGTAGGCGCACGACAGAACGCGAAGGCACCCCACCAGGAGAGGAGGCCTCGCCATGGACGGGCCCGAACTCTCGCGGCAGGAACAGCGGATACTCGACGACATCGAGCAGGACCTGCGAGCCGACCGGCTCCTGGACCGCAGGCTGCGGACCCTGCGCCGCGGCATCCGCCCCTGGATGCCCCCGAAGGACCGGCGCCGCCTCCGCGGGCCCGGCCTGCGCGCCGTGCTCCTCGGTGTCGCCTGCGTGGTTCTCTTCGCACGGGCCGTGGGCACCTCGTCCCTGGCACTGATCTGGGCCTTCGCCGCCGTGTGGGTCGTCACCCTGACCTGTCTGCTCCTGTTCGTGATCCACAGGTGCCACAGGCCGGCGGCGGACCGTGAGGAGAGCGGACGATGAACGCGGACATCTGGGGCTACCGCTCCGATTCGGGCTACGAGACGGGGACCGACCTGATCGGTTACAAGGTGGAGGCGACCGACGGAGGCATCGGAAAGGTCGACGAGCACACCGACGAGGCCGGAGCCGGCTACCTCGTCGTCGACACCGGCGTATGGATCTTCGGCAAGCACGTACTGCTCCCCGCCAGCACCATCCGGCGCGTCGACCGCGTCGACGAGACGGTCCATGTCGACCGCACCAAGGAACAGATCAAGAACGCGCCCGAGTTCGAGCGGGAAAGGCAGCCCCGCGACCCCACCTACCTCGAGCAGTTTGCCAAGTACTACGGCATGCCGCACATGTGACCCCCTCCGGAGGGGAACCGTAGAATCCGTTGTATGGGTATCCGAGCCCATCCTGGCCGACGGGGATCGTCGTGACGTTCCCACCCAGCAGCGCACCCGGACCCGATCAGGGGCACGAGCCGGGCGGAACGCCTCTGGCCGACGCCGTCACCGCGCTCACCTCGGAGATCGGCGTCATGCGGGACGACCGGGCCCGCAGGCGGCTGCTCGATCTCGCCACGGGCGTCCTGACCGTCCAGCTGGGCGCCGCGCCGGCCGAGGCCGCCGAGCACCTGCTGAAGCTGGCCGACTCGACGGGGCTGGACGCGGCGGACCTGGCCGCCGACATCGTCAACGCCGCCGTCGGAGCCGTCGCCGTCGACACCCCTCAAAGGCGGTCCCCGAGCGCATCCCGGGCCCGGCGGGCACGCCGCAGCACCGAGGCCGTCCTGGTGGCCGAGAGCGCCGGCGAGGCCCTCGACACGCTGCTGGAGGCGGGACTGCGGCCGCTCGGTGTGCGGTCGGTGTTCCTCTGGCGGCGCACGGAGAGCGACTGCCTGGCCCTCGTCGGGCACGCGGGGGCCAGCCGACAGGAGGCCGTGCACTGGCAGTGGGTCCCGCAGGAGGGCGGTGGCGCTCTGCACGGGGCGATGGCCGACGGTGAGCCCGTCTGGCTGCCCGCGGGCCCCGCGGCCGGTCAGGCGCCGATTCCCGGGGCCGCCGCGGACGGCGCCCGCGCGCTGGTTCCCGTACGGGCGCAGGGACGGGTCGCCGGGCTGCTGCTGGCCGCCTGGGACCGGCCCGACCCTCTGGAGGAGCCGCTGCGCGGGGCCCTGACCGAACTGTGCGAGCCCGTGGCCCGCGTCCTGGACTGGGACGCGGACGATCCGGGCCCCCCGCGCATCGTGGCGGGGCTGCTGGATCTGCTCCAGCAGCCCGCCGCGGTCGTCCTGGGAGCGGGACGGGAGCCGGCCGAGGAGCCGGCGACCGTCGAGTACGTGAACGGCGCGGCCCGCAAGGCTCTCGGCGCGGTGCGCGATCCGGTCGGGCGCCCGGTGGCGCAGGTGTTCCCGTACGCCCACGAGGACCTCGTCCGGATGCTCTCGTGCGCGGCGACGGGAGCGGGGCCGCAGTACGAGCGGAAGCTGCCCGCCCACGGAGCGGGACCGCCGCAGTGGGTTCCCGGCTCCATGGCCCGCGTCCGGGTCCTGGCGCTGGGCCGTGGCCGCGGCGCCGTGCTGTGGGACAGTGCCGACGACAGCCCCGTCCTGACCCGCGTACTGAGTCGGCTGGAGCAGCTGGCGTGCTTCGACGACGACCTGCTGACGGGCCGTTCCCTCTGGAGCGAACAGGCCTATTTTATTTTCGGGATGGACCGCACGCAGGAGCCCGTCCCCCTGAGGCTGCTCGCCACACGGCTGTTCCGGGAGGACGCCGACGCGCTGGACGCGCTGGTGTCCACGCTGACGGAGCGGCACGAGGGGGCGTCCGCGCGGGTGCGGGCCATCCACGCGGACGGTGGCGTACGGCACGTGCACATCGTGGCCGAGCCGGTCCTCACGGCCGGCGTGCTGACGGGCCTGGCCGGCGTGTACCAGGACGTCTCCGCCCAGTACCGCGCCGAGGTGGCGCTGACCGCCAGCTTCGACCGACTCAACGCGGCGCACGCGGAGGCGGAGCTGCGCGACTGGGTCGTCCGGCAGCTGCAGCGGGCGATCGTGCCGGACATACCCGCGCTGGAGGTCACGCCCGGGCTGGAGATCGCGGCCCGCTACCGGCCGGCGGCCCGGGAGTACCGCGTCGGCGGGGACTGGTACGACGTACTGCCGCTGCCCGGCGGCCGGGTACTGGTGAGCGTCGGGGACATCGCCGGGCACGGCATCGACGCCGCGACCGGCATGGTGGCGCTGCGGGGCGCGCTGCGCGGGCTCGCCTTCACCGGGAGCACCCCGGGCCGCCTGATGGAGTGGCTCAACGAGATGGCCCTGCGCACCTCCGGCCAGCCCACCGCCACCGCCGTGTGCGGCCTGTACGACCCTGCCGACCACACGCTGTGCTGGACCAACGCCGGACACCTGCCGATGCTGCTCCTACGGGAGGGGCGGGCCCTGTTCCTGAAGGGCGCGCACAACGTCCTGCTGGGAGCCCTGGCCGGAGCCTCGTACGACGAGACCGTCACCCGGCTCCGCCCGGGTGACGCGCTGCTCCTCTACACGGACGGGTTGATCGAGCGGCGGCATGCGGGGCTGGACGAGAGCCTGGAGGCGCTGCGGGGGACCGCGCAGCGGCTGGCGGCCGCCGGGCCGGAGGAGCAGGCCGACCGGCTGATGGCGGAGGTGAGCGGGGACACCGACGACGACACGAGTCTGGTGGTCGTCCGGGTCGCCGGACAGGCGGCGTGACGCCCGGCGGCGGAGGCGGCTCCCGGTCCGCTGCTCAGCGGTCGCGGTCCCGGTCGTGATTCCGGTCCCGGTCCCGGTCGTGATTCCCGTCGGGATTCCCGTCGTGGAGGGGGGCGTCGTCGTGCTCGGCCAGGCACGTGCGGATGGCGGCGAGCAGGTCCTGGGCGTTCACCGGTTTGGTCACGTAGTCCGTCGCCCCCGCCGCCAGGGCCTCGGCCCGGTCGCCCGGCATGGCCTTCGCCGTGACCACGATGACGGGCAGGTCGCCGTGCTCGGGCATCCGGCGGATGGCGCGGGTGGTCGCGTACCCGTCGAGCCCGGCCATCATGAGGTCCATCATCACGAGGTCCACGTCCTTGTGGTCGGCCAGCAGCGCGATCCCGGCCTCGCCGTTGTCGGCGGCCAGGACGTGCAGGCCCGCGCCCTGGAGCATGGCGGTGAGGGCGAAGACGTTGCGGGCGTCGTCGTCGATCACCAGCACGGTCCGCCCGCCCAGATCGGGCAGCGGGTCGCTCGGTTCCCGCGCGGGCGGCCGCGTCCCGTCCGGGGCGGCGGGGCCGACCGGGGCCCGGACGTCCTGCACGGGCAGGTACAGCGTGAACCGGCTGCCCCGGCCTTCCGCGCTCTGCGCGACGATCACCCCGCCGAGGAGCCGGGCGACCTCGCGGCTGATGGACAGCCCGAGACCGGTACCGCCGTAGGCGCGCGAGGTCGTGGCGTCGCCCTGCCGGAAGGCTCCGAACACGGACTCCAGCCGGTCGGCGGGGATGCCGATGCCGGTGTCGACGACCTGGAAGGCGATCACGGGGCCGCTCTCCCGCAGTGCGGAGGGCAGGTCGTCGGCGCCCGCCGTCGTCACGCGCAGGTAGACCTGGCCGGTCGCGGTGAACTTCAGGGCGTTGGAGAGCAGGTTGCGCAGCACCTGGCGCAGCCGGGCCTCGTCGGTGGTCAGCTCCTCGGGCACGTCCGGGGCGGCGCTCACCGTGAACTCCAGCTCGCGTTCGTCGGCGACCGGCCGGAAGGCGGCATCGACGTAGTCGAGCAGCCGGCGCAGCGACACCGTTTCGGGGTGGACGTCCATCCTTCCCGCCTCGACCTTGGAGAGGTCGAGGATGTCGTTGATCAGCTGGAGCAGGTCGGATCCCGCCGAGTGGATGACGGTCGCGTAGTCGACCTGCTTCTCCGTCAGGTTGCCCTCCGGGTTCTGCGCGAGGAGCTGGGCGAGGATCAGCAGGCTGTTCAGCGGGGTGCGCAGCTCGTGGCTCATGTTGGCCAGGAACTCCGATTTGTACATCGAGGTGCGCGACAGCTGCTGGGCCCGGGCCTCCAGTTCCTGGCGGGCCTGCTCGATCTCCAGGTTCTTGCGCTCGATGTCCCTGTTGCGTTCGGCCAGCAGGGCCGCCTGTTCCTTCAGTTCGGCGTTGGACCGTTGCAGTTCCTGCTGACCGTCCTGGAGTTCCCGCGAGCGGGAGCGGAGTTCGGCCGTCAACTGCTGCGATCTTTCCAGCAGTTCGTCGGTGCGGGCGTTCGCGATCAGGGACCTGACGTTGACGCCGAGTATCTCGGTGAACTGCTCCAGGAAGTCCCGGTGCAGGGGGCGCAGCGGGTGGACGGAGGCCAGTTCCACGGCGCCCAGCACCTGGTCCTCGACGACGATGGGCAGGACGATCAGGCTGGTCGCATCGACGGCTCCGGTGCCGGAGGCGATGACCGCGTAGCCGGGCGGGAGGTCGTCCACGACGATCGTGCGCCGGCCGGCGGCGGCCTCGCCGACCAGGGACCGGCCGATCCGGAACCGGCGGGGGCCCGTGTCCGGGTCGTCGGGCAGGCCGTACGTGGCGATCGCCACCAGCTCGGTGCCGTCGGGCCCCTCCTGGGCGAGGAAGAAACTGCCGTACTGGGCGTCGACCAGCGGCGGCACCTCCCGCATCAGCAGCCGGGCGACGGCGGGGAGTTCGCGGATGCCCTGGATCCGCCGGGAGACTCCCGCGAGGCTGGACGCCAGCCACTCCTGGTCCCGGTTGGCCCGGGTGGTGGCGCGCAGCGACTCGACCATGGCGTTGATGTTGTCCCTGAGCTCCCCGACCTCGCCGGGGGCCTCCTCGGTGATCGAGCGGGTCAGGTCGCCCTCGGCGACCGCGCTGGTCACCTCGGCGATGGCGCGCACCTGCCGGGTGAGGTTGCCGGCCAGTTCGTTGACGTTCTCCGTGAGGCGTTTCCACGTGCCGGAGACGTCGGCCACCTCGGCCTGGCCGCCGAGCCGGCCCTCGCTGCCGACCTCGCGGGCCACCCGGGTGACCTCGGCGGCGAAGGAGGAGAGCTGGTCGACCATGGTGTTGATGGTCGTCTTGAGTTCCAGGATCTCGCCGCGGGCGTCCACGTCGATCTTGCGCGTGAGGTCGCCCCGGGCGACGGCCGTGGTGACCTGGGCGATGTTGCGTACCTGGTTGGTGAGGTTGGTGGCCATGGAGTTGACGTTGTCGGTGAGGTCCTTCCATGTGCCCGAGACGCCGCGGACGGTCGCCTGACCGCCGAGATTCCCCTCGGTGCCGACCTCCCGGGCCACCCGGCTGACCTCCTCCGCGAAGGAGGAGAGCTGGTCGACCATGGTGTTGATGGTCTCCTTGAGCTCCAGGATCTCGCCGCTCGCGTCCACCCGGATCTTCTGTGTGAGGTCGCCCCGGGCGACGGCCGTGGCGACCTGCGCGATGTTGCGCACCTGCGAGGTGAGGTTGTCGGCCATGCTGTTGACGCCGGTGGTCAGGTCCCGCCAGACGCCGCCGGTGCGCGGAACCCGGGCGTGGCCGCCGAGCAGGCCCTGGCCCCCGACTTCCTGGGCCACCCGGGTCACCTCGGCCGTGACCAGGGACAGCTGGTCGACCATTCCGTTGTAGACGGCCGCGATCTCGCCGGGCAGGCCGACCGCGTCGTCGGGGAGCCGGGTGCCGAGATCCCCGTCCCGTACCGCGGTGAGCCCGGCCAGCAGCTTCTTCAGAATCCGGTCGGAATCGTTCATGTCTGACCTCGCTGCGATCCACTGTGGCACAGGAAGGGTCAGACGTCCCTGCGTGGGGGTATATACCCCTTTGAGAAGAACGCGACGGTTTCCGCCGCCCACCCAGGGCCGACGGGCTCACCGCCACCCGTCGGAGGAAACTCATGTCATCCCTTTCCCGCGACATCGCGGATCAGCTCCCCACCGACCAGTACGCCGACACCCCCGAAGTGCCGGAAGTCCCGCTCGCCGTCAGCACCGCCGAGGCGCAGACCCTGTCCGTCGCCCTCTTCCGGCGCCTGAACGGGCTGAGCGAGGGCACGCCCGAGTACTCCTACGTGCGCAACACGCTCGTCGAGATGAACCTCAGCCTGGTGAAGTACGTGGCGCGCCGGTTCCGCAACCGCTCCGAACCGCTGGAGGACATCGTCCAGGTCGGCACGATCGGCCTGATCAAGGCCATCAACCGGTACGACGTCGAGCGCGGCGTCAAGTTCACCGCGTTCGCCATTCCCACGATCACCGGCGAGATGAAGCGGTTCTTCCGGGACACCAGCTGGTCGGTGAAGGTTCCGCGCCGCCTCCAGGAGCTCCGGCTCGACATGGCCAAGGCGCACGACGCGCTGGAACAGCGGCTGGGGCGGCGCCCGACCGACGACGAGCTCGCGCAAGGCCTCGGCATCAGCACCGCCGAGCTGAACGAAGGCCGCCGGGCGGCCAACGGTTACACCGCCGGCTCCCTGGACACCCCCACCCCCGTACAGGAGGAGGAGACCGGCCCCCAGGGGCTGACGCCGGGCGAGGAGGACGGGGCGTACGAGCGCATCGAATGCCTGGAGACGCTGAAACCGCTGCTCGCCGAACTCAGCGACCGCGACCGGTCGATCCTCTCGCTGCGGTTCGGCGAGGAGCTGACCCAGACGGAGATAGGCGAGCGGCTCGGCCTCTCCCAGATGCACGTGTCACGACTGCTGAGCCGGATCATGGCCGTGCTGCGGGCCGGAATGCTGACGGACGAGTGCGATCCCGATTCCCCTGGGACTCCGGAGTCCGGCTGAACCCGGATCCAGAATCCAGAATCCGGGATCCAGAATTCTGGATCCCGGATTCTGGATTCTGGATCCCGATCGGTCCGATGCCGAATCGGCTCTAGCCCTCGGGCTCAGACCAATCGGGGAAGCCCGTCCCGGGGATCAGGCCGAGCGGGGAAACCTGTCCAGCCACCGGGAGACCAGCCAGCCACCCCGCCTGAGGGCCGGCGGGGTGTCGACCTCCACCCACACGCACTTCCCGCTGCCCACCCGCTCCGAGCCCCACTCCCGGGCCAGGCGCTCCACGATGAGCAACCCGTGGCCACCGGGTACGGCCGGGTCGGCCGAGGACCTGACGGCAGGGGGGACCGGACTTCCGTCGGTGACCTCGATGCGCAGCCGATCGGCGGTGCAGCGCAGCAGCAGCGACCTCGGGCCGCCCGCATGCATGCAGGCGTTCGCCACCACCTCGGACACCAGCAGCAGAACGTCGTCGGCCGTCTCGTCCGGGTGGCCGCTCCCGCTCCCGGCCGCCGGCAGCCACTGCCATTCGGTCAGGGCGAGGCGGGTGAAGTCACGGCATTGGCTGACGACATTTGTGGTGCCGTGCAGCACCAAGCGCCGGGTCCATTCCGGTGACCGGCGCCCGCTCATCGGTCCTCCTTCCTTCACGTGCCGCACTCCGGGTGCGTCTACCAGTAGTGACGCCGCCCTCCGACGGCGTGTCCGACGGATCCGAGAACCAACAGGAGGGCGCCGATGACGGTCAGGATGATCCCGAGGGTCCACAGGAAGGGAATTCCGAGCAGGTAACCGACGACCAAGAGGACGATTCCGATTATGATCATGATTTTCTCCGGTCTTGCGAACCTCTTCGGCCCCGTTGCGGTGCCGCGATGTGCAAGGAGGAAGCCCCGTCCGAAGGGAACGGAGGCCTCCGCACTCGGCCCGCGCCGAATCAGCGGTCTCCGCGCGTGTCGTCCGGATCCTCGCCGCGCACGTCATGCATCACGTCGTGCATCGTCGCGTCCTGATCGTGCTCACGCACGACCTCGTCGGGACTGACCGGCCGACCGCCCGTGTTCAGCTGATCGGGCTCCGGCGACCGTCCGCGGATCCGCTTCGCGCGGTCCCCGCCCGGCGTCCGGCGCTCGCCTCGCATGGCGGCATCGCCCTTCTTCCTGTCGCCGCCCATGTCGGTTCACGCTCCTCACGTCATCGGAGTCGTCACGCGGCGCTCGCCGCCGCTGGGCGTCCTTCTGTCCCGCTAACCGGCGGCTGTCCCTTCCCGCGCCCGCCAAACATGCCAGCGGGTTTCTTTTCCGAGGCCCTCCGGCCGTGGCCGTTAGGGGCGGACCGGCCCGGGTAGGCGCCACCTGCGGGGGGTGACCGAACCGGAACGGAAAGGGAACCCATGTTGCTGCTAGGACTTCTGCTGATGGCGGCATCCGGTGCCTTCACCGGGCTGCTGATCGCCGACAACCTCTCCGGAGGGCCCGAGTACCAGGTGACGATCCTGGGACACGACCTGGTGACACTCGACCCCCTGGGTGTCTTCCTGTCCGGTGTGGCCCTCGGCCTGCTCTTCTGCATGGGCCTGGCCCTGATGTGGATGGCCCGGAGGGGCCGCCGCCCGGTCCGGTCGGCCGAGCGCGGCGGGCTCCGCCGGCAGGACCGCCCCGCAGAGCCTGCCCGGCGGGTCGAGTCCGCTGTCCCGGAGGACGAGGAGACGCCCACCGCGCCCCCGAGAGCCGGCCACAGACGGCATCTGTTCGGCCACTGAGGCCACGACACCCGCCGACGGACCCCTGGTCGGGTTCGTTTCGCCGGCGCGGGGCAGACGCGCCCGCGAGCACACGGACAGGAGGGGTGACCATGCCCCGCAGATCGAGTCCCAAGAGGGAACGCCAGTACGGGCACATCAAGGAGAGCGCGCTGGAACGCGGGGAGAGCGAGGAGCGCGCCAAGGAGATCGCCGCACGCACGGTCAACAAGGAACGCGCCCGGCACGGGGAGTCGAAGGAGGCCAGCCGCAGCTCGACCCAGGACATCTCCTCCTCGCGGCGCGGCGGCCTGCGCTCCCACAGCGGCGCCCAGGGCCCCACCAAGGAGCAGCTCTACAACGAGGCGAAGCAGCGCAACATCCAGGGCCGTTCGAAGATGAACAAGGAGCAGCTCGAGCACGCCCTCGGCCGATAGGAGTCATGGCCATGGGAACCGTTCCCGACGACGAATCGACCGAACCCCCCGTGACGCCGGATCCGCCGGCGCCACCCGACTCACCCACCCCTCCGCCCCAGCCGCCCGAGCCCGCCCCCGCCGGCCCGGGTACGCCCGAGCCCGACGCCCCCGAGCCGGAACCGAAGCGGCCCCGCCCCTCGGAGCCGCCCGACTGAAGGCGGAGGAGACCGATGACCGGCCGGAACGTCCGCGCGAGCAGCGGGACGCCGGCCGGTCGTCCCAACTCCTCGAGAAATTCCCGCCCTTGAGAGCCGAGGAAGCACGCCCTGCCCGGCGGCCCCTTCGGTGACGGACTGCTCCGAGTGGAGCTCCCCGGTGGTGGACGCCCTTCCCCCGGCAGAGGCTGGCCTTCGCGGTGGCCGCCCCCCGACGCGTCACGGACCTACGGGGACGTGCGGAGCCGCACGGCATCGTCGTCGGTCTCGGCGCGGCCGAGGCCATCACGGAGACGGGATCACATGACGGAACAGGGCATCGGAACAGACTGCCTGCCGTTCGCCCGGGGGAGCGGCAGGTCCGTACGAAGGCGGGCATGGAGACCCTACGCACCCAGGGGCGTGGCGCTCGCCGCGTCCGGCCTGGCATTCCTCGGCGCGGTCGCTCCGACACCGGGCGCCGCCGTCGCACCCCTCCTCACCGGGCCCCGTCAGGGAGGACCGGCGCGGTTCGTGCCCGGTTCCTGCCCGGACACGCCCGAGCCGATCGCCGGGCGGTGCGGCCTCCTGGAGGTGCCCGAGAGCCGGACCCACCGCGGCGGACGGACCATCAAGCTCACCGTGGCCGTCATCCGGGCCACGTCGACGAGGCCGTCCTCGGACCCGGTGGTGTTCATGGAAGGGGGGCCCGGCGGCGACGCGCTCGGAGCCATCCCCTTCCTGGTCGCCTCCGGCGTCAACCGGGACCGCGACCTGATCGTCATGACCCAGCGCGGCGGGCTCCCCTCGCAGCCGAACCTCGCCTGGGCGGGGTTTGAACGAACTCCGTATACACGGAAGGCGGCTGACCAGGCATGATGGCGGACCAGGAGTGGCGTGATCACTGGCTGCAACGGGCGCCGACCCTCTCCGGGGAGATCCTGGAGCGACCCATGGAGCACCTGACCGAGAGCGAAGACGACTGACCACAGGGTCCCTGCCGTTGCTCCGAGCCTGCGAGGCCCGAAGCCTGCCAGGGCAGCAGGCCACGGAGATGGCCGAAGCCCCAGGTGTCGACGACGTCGGGGTAACCGTTGGTCCAGTCCCTCCGGTCGCGCGGTTGCGGACAGTGGCCGGCGTGGTTCGGTGACCGGACCCGCGAGGGACCGCGGCGGACGTACTACCCCTCCGAGCGCGGGTGGGCCGTGGCGGAGTAGCCGTCGTGCCAGGCGGCCTTCGCCCCGGACTCGCCGATCCGGTAGACCTGCACCGTGCTGCCCACGCCCATCAGAAGGGACAGCACCACGGCCGCAGTGCGCACGGGAGCCGACCGCACCCACCCGGCCGCGGCACGGTCCGGCACGGAGGCCGTGGCCTGCCGCTGCACCCACCAGACCGCCGCGGCCAGCACGAAGAGCCCCACGGCCCAGGGCAAGAGCCCGTCACCGAGCTCCGCGTGGCGGCGCACGAGCGGGTCGCCCTCCACATGGCGTTCCAGCCACTCGCCCGCCTCCGTCGTCAACGGCACGCTGACCAGGGCGGCAAGTGCGAGGACCGGCATGGCGAGACCGAACCGGCGGCCGACGCGTGGCAGGCAGGCACAGGAGATCAGCACGAGCGCGGCAAGGGGCACGAGGACAACGACGACGTGCACGAGCAGGACGTGGACGGGAAGACCGTTGATCAAGCCGAGTCCCATGATGCTCCTTCGGACGGGACGGGGGAGAGCAGACGGGCCGCAGCCTCCCAGCCCAACCTCTGGGTTCCCTCTGAAACCGCCCCGGCCGTCACCCTCAGCGGAGGTTCAGAGGAAACTCAGAGGCACCCGGTGTCCCGCCCGGCCGCAGGACGGGAGATGCTGGAAGGGCCATGGAAGAGCCCCGCATGACATCACCCCCGCACCATCCCGACGGCGCCCCCGTCCGCATCCTCGTCGTGGACGACGAGCCCGATGTGACCGACGTCCTCGCCGCGGCGATGAGCGGCGAAGGATGGGAGGTCCGGACGGCGGCCGACGGGGCGACCGCGGTCGCGGCCGGCCGCGACTTCCGGCCCGATGCCGTGGTCCTGGACCGGATGCTGCCCGACCTCGACGGCCTGGAGGTGCTGCGGGAGCTCCGGCGCGACGCACCCCGCTTGTGCGTGCTGTTCCTGACCGCCCGTGACGCGGTCGAGGACAGGATCGCCGGCATCACCGCGGGCGGCGACGACTACGTCACCAAGCCCTACAGCCTCGAGGAGGTCCTGGCCAGGCTGCGGGGCCTGCTGCGGAGGGCCGGACACGGAACAGCCCCCGCAGGAGCGCCCCGGCTGGCCGTCGGCGACCTGACCATGGACGAGGAGGCGCGGGAGGTCGCCCGTGGCGGAGTCGTCATCGACCTGTCCCGTACCGAGTTCGAACTGCTGCGCTTCCTCATGCGCAACCCGCGCCGGGTGCTGTCCAAGGCCCAGATCCTCGACCGCGTGTGGGCCTACGACTTCGGCGGGCGTGCCCACGTCGTCGAGCTCTACATCAGCTACCTCCGCAAGAAGATCGACGCCGGACGCCCGCCGATGATCCACACGGTGCGTGGGGTCGGGTACGTGCTCAAGGCGAACGGCACGCCGTGAGGCGCCCGGTACCCCGCACCCTGCGTGGCCAGCTCACCGCCGGGTTGGTCGCCCTGCTCGCCCTGGCCTGCCTGGCCGTCGGCATCACCACCGCCGTGGCGCTGCGCGGCTTCCTGACCGGGCGGCTCGACGAGCAGCTCGCCGCATCCCCTGGCCGGTTCGCCGCGAGCCTGGAGCACGAGGCCGAACCGGACGCCGACAATCGCCCGGACACACGGGGCCAGGCCGACGGGACCTTCGGAGCGCGCCTGCTGGACGGCACCGTCACCCAGGCCGCCGTCGTCGAAGACGCGACCGACCGCCCGCTGCGCCTCACCACCGCCGACAGCAGCACCCTCGCCCGCGTCCCCGCGGACGGGCACGGGCACTCCGTCCGCCTCTCCGGGATCGGCGCCTACCGCGTCACCGCCGTCCGGGGCGACGACGGCGACGTCCTCCTGACCGGGCTTCCGCTGCACCCGCTGGAGGAGACCGTCCGCCGCGTCGAAGCGGTCGAGGCCGTCGTGTTCGGCGCCGCCCTCACCGGCACCGCCCTCCTGGGCGCGGCATGGGTCCGGATCTCCCTTCGCCCCCTGCGACGCGTCACCGCCCGGGCCGCGGAGGTGGCCGGGCTGCCCCTCGCGAGCGGCGAGGTCGCCATGCCGGGCCCGCTGCCCGACACCGATCCCCGCACCGAGGTCGGGCAGGTCGGCACCGCCCTCAACCGCATGCTGGGCCACATCGAGAACGCGCTCGTGCGGCGCCACGCCAGCGAGGAGCGGCTGCGCCACTTCGCCGCCGACGCCAGCCACGAACTGCGCACCCCCGTCGCGAACATCCGCGGCCACGCCGAACTCGCGCTCCGCCACCGGGGCCCGGTACCCGGTGACGTCCGGCATGCGCTGGAACGCATCGCGGCCGAGTCGCAGCGTATGAGCGCCCTCGTCGACGACCTGCTCCTGTTGGCCCGTCTGGACGCCGGGCGGCCGGTCGAGCGCGCGACGCTCGACCTCACCCTGCTGATCCTCGACGCGGTGGACGACGCCCGCGCTGCCGGCCCGGACCACCGCTGGCGCCTGGACGTCCCCGAAGAACCCGTCACCGTCACCGGCGATGCCCGCGGCCTCCAGCAGGCCGTGGGCAACCTCCTCGCCAACGCCCGCACCCACACCCCGCCCGGCACCGAGGTGACCGTCACGCTCGCCACCGGGCCGGGAGACGTGACCGTGACCGTGACGGACGACGGCCCCGGCATCCCCGAATCACTTCGGACCGAGGTCTTCGGCCGCTTCGTGCGGGCTGACCACTCCCGCTCCCGTACGACGGGCAGTACTGGTCTCGGGCTCGCGATCGTGCATGCCGTCGCCACCGCCCACGGTGGTACCGCCGCGGTCACCAGCCGTCCCGGGTGCACGGTCTTCCGCCTGACGCTGCCCACCGACGGCCCGGCTCCGTCGGATCCCACTCGGTGAGGCTCGGCCACGTCGCGACGGCGAGGGCGCCATCCGGCTCCCTCCGGAGATCCACGACACCCCCGACCGAAGCCGGCCGTGTGGACCGTGTCGAGCGCCTGCCGCTCGGAGAACTGCAGCCACGACCCCACGGACACCGCCACCACGATCAGGACGGCGATGGGAGCAGGACCGGGAGGACCGACGCCCCGGAACGGCGTGGGCGAGGCGGGTCCGAGGGCGGGGCCATGATGACTCCGGCGGGCTGGGAACGGGAACGGACGCGTCCGGCCCGACGGCGGGAGGAGGGCTTGCACCCACGCGGCGCGGGCGGCCGGAACCGGGCGTGACCGTCGCGGACGGCCGAGCCGTCCCCTCCGCACCGCGGGGCGGTGACCGCAGTGCGATCCTCGTCGACCGGGCCGACGAACCACCGCATCCGGACGGGCGTGTCGACACCGGCCGTGAGGACAATCCGGACGACTCGGAGGAGCATCTATTCCTGTGAGGCCGGTACGGCGCGCCACGCCGCCGGTGGGCAGGAGACGGCGCACGCCGACCGGCCGCGAGGAGGCGGCCATGATCGTCGACTGTGCGCACTACCAGGACGGACGTCGCCAGCACGAGGGCGCGATGCCACTGGAGCAGGCGGCCGCACACTGCAAGCGGGGAGGGTTCGTCTGGCTGGGCGTCTTCGAACCGGGCCCCGAGGAGCTGACCCGGGTCCGCGAGGTCTTCGGACTGCACGAGCTCGCTGTCGAGGACGCCCGGACCTTCCACCTGCGGCCGAAGGCGGAGCAGTACGAGGACGGCACCGAACTGATCATCCTGCGCACGGCGCGCTACGACGACGAGCGCGAGGAGGTCGACACAGGCGAGATCAGCATCTTCCTCGCCGAACACTTCGTGATCACCGTGCGCCAGGGCATCGCGAGCGAGCTGCACGGAGCCCGGAGCCGGCTCGAAAGCCGCCCCGAACTGCTGAAGGCCGGCAGCGCCTCCACGCTGTGGGCCATCTTCGACCAGGTGGTCGACAGCTACGCGCCGGTCGTCGAGGAGCTCGAACGCGACATCGAGCAGATCGAGGCCACCGTGTTCTCCGGGGCCGTCGCCCCGACCGAACGGATCTACTTCCTGCGCCGCGAGGCGACCGACTTCTACCGCGCCGTGCACCCGCTGCTCGCCGTGCTGGGACGGCGCCTGCAGCCCGGGAAGTCACCGTCGGCCCTCGTGCCGTACATCCGCGACGTGCACGACCACCTGCTCCTCGTCAACGAGGAGGTCGCCGCCCAACGCGACCTCCTCACCACGGTCCTGGAAGCGAACATCGCGGTCATCTCCGTCGAGCAGAACAAGATCAACCTCAGGCAGAGCGCCACGATGGAGCGGCTCACCATCCTCGCGAGCGTGTTCCTGCCGATGTCCTTCGTGGTCGGCTTCTTCGGGCAGAACTTCGACTGGCTGGTCGGCCACATCAGCGGCCTCACGGCATTCCTCGTCCTCACCCTCGGCGGACTGCTGCTGCCGTGCCTGATGCTCTACGTCTGGCTGCGCCGACGCCGCAGCCACGCGCCACCGCCGACCGCCGAGGTGACCGACGCCGTACGGCGCGAAGCGCCGGCCCCCACGGAGTGAGCCGGGCCCCGAGGCCGGGGCCCACCGCCGGGCGGCGGGCCCGGGAGTGTCAGGGACGCGCACGAAGACGACCGGCGGCCGTCAAGGTCCCGTCAGGGACCGGCCGGATGCGGGGGCACCGGGGCATAGCTTCGATGCCGTGCCGGATCGCGTTCACGCGTCCGGCGGACATCTGCCCGTGCGAGGTCCCCCAAGGAGCGCCTCATGTGCCTCTTCCAGTACGACGATCCCGAGCCCGAGGAACCCGACCCGGCCGGTCCCCTGTACGCCCCGGTCCGGCCGGGCGGACGAGCGGTGGCGGTCCGGGTCTTCCGGACGCCGCTGGGCACCCGTACCGCCGTCGGGTTCACCACCGTGGAGAGGCTGACCGCCACCCTCGGCGCGGAGCAGCCCTGGATCCGGCTCTCGGAGCCGGTCCTGCGCTCACTGGCCGAGCCGCTCGGCATCGAGCTCCTGACCGTCGACCCGACGCTCACCGCCCCCGCGGTCACCGGCCCGTCGACCACCGCCCGGGCACCGCGGAAGGGGCCGTCCGTCCGCGAGAGGGGACAGGCGGCCCGGACCGTCTGAACCGTGCTCCGCACCGCGCCCCGCCGGATGCGGCGGGGCGCGGCGGCGTCCGGATCCGCGGTCCCGGGCCGCCTCGGGTGTCAGCCGACGTGGACGCGGGGGCGCCGCTCCCGGTCGGGCTCCGCCTCGCGCAGGATCTCTCGGGTGGTGGGGGCGACCTCGCCCCGGCCGAGGAGGAAGAAGCGGAAGAAGTTGGCGAAGGGGTTGCCCTCGGTCCACTCGAAGTAGATGTGCGGGCGGACGCCGGTGAGGTCGCGGGCATGCAGCAGCAGGGCCGCGAGGGCGTTGGGGATGGAGGAGGACTCCACGGTCAGGACCCGGAAACGGTCGTGCAGCACCTCGCCCTTCACCGTCAGACCGGCCTCGAACTCGGAGGGGTCGGTGACGGTCACCTCGATGAAGACGAAGTCCTCGGCGCCGGGGACGTCGTTGTCGGCGCGGATCTGGTCCTTCTTCGCCCGGTACTCCTCGGCGTCCCGGTTGCCCGGTTCGTTGGCGATGAAGCGGGGGGTGCGGCGGGAGATGTCCTGGATGAAACGTTCCGCCATCTCGTCGAGCTCGATGTGGGTGACACGCAGCTCGAAGGCCCGCCCGAGCCGGGACAGGAGCGAGATCAGGATGATGCCCGCGATGAAGCAGGCACCGATCTTCACGCCGTCCGGACGTTCGATGACGTTCACGACGGTCGTGTAGAGGAAGACCACCGAGATCACACCGAAGCCGATCGTCCAGCCCTTCTGCCCCGCCTTGCGGGCCGCGATGGTCACCGCGATGGCCGCCGACGAGATCAGGACGAGGACACCCGTCGCGTAGGCGCCGCCCTGGGCGTCGACGTCGGCGTCGAAGATCCAGGTCACGAGGAAGGCGACCAGGGTGAAGACGATGACCATGGGGCGCACGGCGCGGGCCCAGTGCGGGGCCATGCCGTACTTGGGCAGGTAGCGCGGCATCAGGTTGAGCAGACCGGCCATGGCGGAGGCGCCGGCGAACCACAGGATGGCGATGGTGGCGATGTCGTAGACGGTGCCGAAGGTGTTGCCCAGGTACTCGTGGGCCAGGTAGGCGAGCGCGCGGCCGTTGGCCTTGCCGCCGGACTCGAACTCCTTCGCCGGGATCAGCACCGTGGTGATGAAGCTGGTGCAGATCAGGAAGACGCTCATGATCAGCGCCGCCGTGGTCAGCAGCTTCTTGGTGTCGCGGATGCGGCCGGTGGGCTCGGCCTCGGTGTCGCCCTCGTCGCCCTTCACGTGCGGCATGACGGCGACGCCGGTCTCGAAGCCGGACAGGCCGAGCGCGAGCTTGGGGAAGACGATCAGGGCCACACCGACCATGGCGAAGACGTTGCCGTGCTCGGCCGTCAGCGCGGTGGTCCAGTCGGTGACGACGTGGCCCTCGGTCAGGACGTGCCACAGGCCGTTGACCACGACCACGGCGTTCAGTGCCAGGTAGACGCCGACGAGAGCGACGGCGACGCCGATGGCCTCCAGGAAGCCCTTGAGGAACACCGCGCCGAGCAGCGCCACGAGGATCATGGTGATCAGCACCTGCTTGTCATGCAGCGCCGACTCCAGGTGCGGGTTCTCCACCAGGTGCGTGGAGGCGTCGGCCGCCGACAGGGTGATGGTGATCAGGAAGTCGGTGGCGGCGAAGCCCAGCAGGGTGAGGACGAACAGCTTGCCCTTCCAGAAGGACAGCAGACGCGCCAGCATCGCGATCGAGCCCTCGCCGCGCGGGGACTCCTCCGCCACCCGCCGGTAGACCGGCAGGGCGCCGGCCAGGGTGACGATGACGAGCACGATCGTGGCGACGGGGGAGAGCAGCCCGGCGGCCAGGGCGGCGATGCCGGGCTGGTAGCCGAGGGTGGAGAAGTAGTCGACACCGGTCAGGCACATCACCCGCCACCACGGCTGGCCCTGGTGCCCGGCGTCCGGCGCCGTCTCCTTGGGCCGGGAGGGCCTGCCCTTGCCCATGTCGGAGAGGCCCTCCAGCATCCACGCGCGCAATCGTCCGGTGCGCGCGTCCGGTGTGGTGGCCATGGGGTACTCCTGAACTGGGTCGGATGAGGGGTATCCGTCCATACGTGCGGACGGCCGGGCCAGCGTAAGCAACGCGTCAACGACCGACCGGGGCGAGCGCGTCAGGAAAACGTCAAGATGCGCGACCCGGCCTCACCGGCCTCCCGAGCCCTCGTGTCAAGAACGTGTGAAGAGAGCGGCACCCGGCGCCAAGAACGCGGCAGGAAGCGCGGAAGCCACGCCGGACGGGGGACACCCTGAGCGGACCTGAGCACGAAGGAGATCACCCGCATGTCCGCTCTGACCACCGAAAACGGGGCCACGCCCGTCGCAGAGGAGCCCCCGGACACCGGCGCGCGCCACAAGCTGACGGCCGTCACCGGGCTCGCCGCGCTGTCGCTGGACGCGATGGCCTCGGTGGCGTACGGCCCCGAGGCCATCGTGCTCGTCCTCGCGGCCGCCGGTGGACACGGTCTCGGCTTCACGCTCCCGGTCACGCTGGCCATCGCCGGCCTGCTGGCGGTGCTCGTGGCCTCGTACCGGCAGGTCATCGCCGCCTTTCCCGACGGCGGCGGGTCGTACGCGGTCGCCAAGACCCACCTGGGCCGCCGGACGAGCCTCGTGGCCGCCGGCTCCCTGGTCCTGGACTACGTCCTGAACGTGGCCGTGGCCGTGACCGCCGGTGTCGCCGCCCTCACCTCCGCCTTCCCGGGGCTCTACGGGGACCGGCTGGTGATCTGCCTCGGCGTCCTCGTCCTGATCACCGCCGTGAACCTGCGGGGGATCGTCGACTCGGCCCGCGCCTTCATCCTCCCGACCGCCGTGTTCATCGGCGCGATCCTCGCGCTGATCGTCGTGGGCCTGTTCCGCGACGCGCCGGTCTCCACGGCGGCCTCGGACGGCCACGCCTCCGTCCTCGCGGACAACGCCACCACCGTCGGCGCCCTGCTCCTGCTCAAGGCGTTCGCCTCCGGCTGCTCCGCGCTCACCGGCGTGGAGGCGATAGCGAACGCGGTGCCGTCCTTCCGCGCCCCCGCCGCCCGGCGGGCCATGCGCGCCGAGGTCGCGCTCGGCGCGCTGCTCGGCGTGATGCTGATCGGCCTGTCCGTACTGATCTCCCGCTTCGGCCTCCAGCCGGTCGAGGGCGTCACCGTCCTCGCCCAGCTCGCCGACGCCTCCCTCGGCCACAACTGGGCCTTCTACGTCGTCCAGTTCGCCACCATGGTGCTCCTGGCCCTGTCCGCGAACACCTCCTTCGGCGGCCTGCCCGTCCTGCTGAAGCTCCTGGCCCGCGACAATTACCTGCCGCACGTCTTCGGACTCAAGGCCGACCGCCAGGTCCACCGCCACGGCGTCGTCTGGCTGGCCGTCGTCTCCGCCGCCCTGCTCGTCTTCTCCGGCGGCGACACCAACACCCTCGTCCCGCTCTTCGCGATCGGCGTCTTCGTCGGCTTCACGATCGCCCAGACCGGCATGGTCCTGCACTGGCGCCGGGAGAGGGGACCCAAGTGGGCGGCGAAGGCCCTGCTCAACGGTTTCGGGGCGGTCCTCACCGGTGTGTCGGCGGTGGTCGTCACCGCGACCAAGTTCCACGACGGGGCGTGGCTGATCGTCATCGCCCTCCCGGTCCTCGTCCTCGCCTTCGAGGCCGTCCACCGCGCGTACGGGAAGATCGGCGAGCGTCTCGGCGTCGGCCGGATCCCGGAGGCCCCGCACCGCGAGCGCTCCCTCGTCCTGGTCCCGGTCTCCTCCCTGACCCGCGTCACCAGCGAGGCCCTCACCGCCGCCGTCTCCCTCGGCGACGAGGTCCGCGCCCTCACCGTCTGCCACCCGGACCCCGAGGACCTGGCGGCCACCGAGGCCCTGGAGCGGGACTGGGCGCTGTGGGACCCGGGAGTCCCCCTCGTACGGCTCTCCTCCGAGCGCCGGTCCCTCGGCCGGCCCATCAGCGCCTACGTACGCGAGCTGGGGGCGACCGCACCGGGGACCAGGGTCACCGTCCTCATCCCGGAGGCCGAGCCCGAGCGGCTCTGGCAGCGCGCCCTGCAGAACCAGCGGGGCGCGGTCGTCGCCCACGCCGTCCGCCGCGACACGGACGCGGTCGTCTGCCGGCTCCGCTTCCGCTGCTGACCCCGTCGTCAGAGATCCGTCAAGGACTCCTCCCTCCGGTGCCGTCCACGCCGCACCGGGCGGAGGCTTGATGTGTCGGTGCAGCGGGGGGCTGGACCTTGCGAGGTGGATCATGAGGATTCCGCTTCGGGACACGGCCGCCGTCGCCGCCGGAGTCCTGGCACCGTTCGCCGCGGCCCTCGCGCTGCTGCCGCTGCGGACGTCCGTCACGCACACCAATCTCGCCCTGCTGCTGGTCGTCGTGGTCGTCGCCGTCTCGGCGCTCGGCAACCGGTTCGCCGGCGCGCTCGCCGCCCTGTCGGCCGCCGCGTGGTTCGACTTCTTCCACACCGTGCCGTACCAGAGCTTCCACATCCAGGACCGCGCCGACGCCGAGACCGCCGTCCTGCTCCTGTCCGTCGGCCTGATCGTCTCCCAACTGGCCGCCTACGGAAGGACGATGAGGCGGGTGGCGGTCTCGGACGCCACGCATCTGGAGCGGCTGCACGGCACCACCCGGCTGACCCGCGTCAGCACGTCGTCCGACGACGTCGTCCGACGGGTGCGGCAGGAGCTCGTCGAGGTCCTCGAACTGCGGGCATGCCGCTTCGAGTACGGCATGCTCATCGGGCGCCCGCCGCGGCTCGACCCCGACGGGACGGTACGGGTGGACGGCTGGATCTGGGACCTGGAGCAGCAGGGCTGGCCGGACGGCGAGATCGAACTGCGCGCCATCGTCCACGGCCGGTACCAGGGCCGCTTCCTGATGACCCCCGGACCCGGCTCCGTACCGCCGCCCCTTGAGGCGCGCCTGGTCGCCGCCGACCTGGCGGCCCAGGCCGCGGCCGCGCTGGACGAGGACGCGGTCGGCGCAGGCCCGAGACCGTGAAGACCGAGTGGGCGGTGTCCCGTTCGACACGGCGCCCGAGCCCGTCGGGGTCCCGCACACCGCCCCTCAGGGTGCCGTTCTCGCGGGAGGCCCTCGCACCCGCCTCCGGAAGCAGCCAGAGAGCCGGGTCGGCGAGGGCGTCGAGGCGCGGATGCCCGGTCAGGACCCGGGCCGCGAGGCGCTCGCCCTCCTCCAGGCGGGTGAAGGCCGCGCCGAACGGGCAGGGTCGGGACCCGTCGACGCCGCTGCGGGCCCCGGTGCCGAAGGGGGCCGGCGGACGGCCGTTGCCGCCCGCTGTCCCTGATCGTCGCACCAGGTCGGCGAGCGGACGAGCCGTCGACCGGCTCAAGCGGCACATGACCGGCCTGACGGCCCCTAGCGCGCGAGCGTGTCGAACCAGCGCACGATCTGGGGCCCCGCCAGCTTGAAGGAGCCGTTGTGGTCGGTCTTTCCGTGGTCGATCACGGGGGCCGTCACACCGTTGCGGGCCAGATCGGCCGCGCAGCTGGCGGAGTTGGCGATCGGCACGTCCGTGTCGCCGGCCGCGCTGTGCAGCCGTACGGGCACGTCGGGCTTCCAGTCGCAGGTCCCGTCCTGCGCCTTGAGCGCGGCCAGCAGGCCGCCGTCCGGGTGGCGCAGCCGCTCGTAGAAGCCGTCGGTCAGCAGCTCCTTCACCGAGCCGGGCAGCTTCGTGAAGATGTCCTCCTCGGTGTGCCGGGTGTCGAAGAGTTCCTCCACGTACCCCGCGTACGGCTGCCGGAAGGCCTCGGCCGGGTCGTCGTAGACGGGGTGCAGCCGGTTCTGCGCGGTGAGGAAGTACGCCATGTAGAAGACACCGCTGATGTCGTTGACGCGGCCGTCGAACAGGGCGGGGGTCTCGGCGCCCTGGAGGTCGTACGGTCCGGCTACCGGCGCGAGCGCCCGCAGCCGGAAGTGCCGGTCCGCGCCCCGCTCCAGCTCGCGGCCCAGCGCCATGGCGACCTGGCCGCCCTGGGAGAACCCGGTGCCGTACACGTCTCCGGTGAGCGGCCTGCCGAGCGCACGCGCGGCGGTCCTGGAGGCCCGCAGCATGTCGAGCGAGGCGGAGACGGAGGAGGCGGTGTCCATGTACGGGTGGAGGCCGGGGCCCTTGCCGAGCCCGAGGTAGTCGGGTGCGGCGACGGCGCGGCCCGCGGCGGCGTGCAGATAGGGCGCGTACAGCCCGAAGTCCTGGGCGACGGACGGCGCGTAGTCGCGGTGGACCATCGTGCCGTGCGTGTCGGCCACCAGGTCGAGCCGGCGCTCGCCGCCCTTGGGGAGCGCCAACAGGCCGGTGGCGGTGGTCGGTTCGCCCCGGGGCGTCAGGGTCCGGTACGTGAGCCGGTAGCCGCGCACACCGTGGCGCACGGTCGCCGGATCGATGCCGGCGTCCTTGAGGAACGCGGCGACCTCGGCCCGGCTCAGGTCGGCGACGGGAGTGACACCGAGAAGGGCCCCGCGCCCCGTGCTCTGCTGTGCCGGGCGGGGTTCGGAGGCCGCGACCGCCGGGGCGGCGGCAAGGGCGGCGAGGACGACGGCGGTCGCGGCGGCCAGGGACCGGCGTACTCGCCTGCGCTGCACCGCCTGCCGGAAGCGGGTGCGGGTCGTGGTGTTGGTCATGACGGCGACGCTACGGAACCGCTGATCGCCGGGACATCCGACGCACCCCCGGCCCGGGGTGCGGCCAGCCCCACCCCGGAACCAGGGAATCCCCCCTGGGCGGAGGTGGGTTGGGCCGCCGTCCGGCTGCGCGGTCCGCGGCCCATGAGCCGAACACCGGGCCCGCCCACGGAGACGGAGCCCGTCGCGGCCGCACTCCTGGGCCGGGCGGGGGAGTTCCGGGACGGTACGGCGCGGCGGGCGAGGGCCGAGATCCCGTGCCACGGTGCCGCGCTCGTACCGCGCCCGTGCCATGGTGCCGCGCCCGGACGTCCTGCCCGCCCGTCCGGGCCCTCGGCTCCTCGGCGCTCGGAGCCGCCTCCGGATTCCGCCGAGAGAGTGGCCGCGCGTCAGGGATCCGCCAAGACGCCGTCAGCATGTGACGGCACCCCGCAAGGGACCCGTCAAAGTGCTCCCAGGCGCCCCGCGCAGCGGGTTTCCTCGCCACAGGACACCCATAAGGACTCACCAGGGAGTGACGCGCTCATGAGCGTGGAGAACGTGGTCGGCCTGATCGCCCCGTTCATCGGCATCAAGCTCATCGACCTGCTCCTCCCCCCCATCCCCGGAATCGGCTGACCACGATGAACAACAACATAGGAAACGCAGGACGATTGCTCTGGGCGGGCCTGCACGCCCTGCTCGTCCTGACCGTGCTCTGCGGCGTGCTCTACCCGCTCGCCGTCACCGGCATCGCCCAGGCGGCCTTCCCCGGCAAGGCCAACGGCTCCGAGATCAAGGACGCCAAGGCCGCCGTCGTCAAGGACAACTCCGTCCCCGGCCGCCCGGTCAGGCCCTCCGACGTCCCCGCCGACGCCGTCACCTCCTCCGGCTCCGGCCTCGACCCGCACATCTCCCCCCGGTACGCCCGGCTCCAGGTCCACCGCGTCGCCGCGAGGAACCACCTCACCGTCGCCCGGGTCGACCGGCTCGTCGCCGACCACACCGACGGCCGGATCCTCGGCTTCATCGGCGAACCCCGCGTCAACGTCCTCCGACTCGACATCGCACTCAGGGAATTGATGAAGGGCTGATGGCCTTGTCGAAGCGGCACGGGAGCCGGCGGATCCGGGAACGCCCCGGGTCCGCCGGCTCCCGCGGCACGACGGACGACACGAACTGCACTTACCACACGAACTGCACGTACAAGAGGAAGGCAGCACGCCGATGACGCGGGTGCTGGTGGTCGAGGACGACGCACAGCTCGCACGAGCGCTGGTGATCAACCTGCAGGCGCGCCAATACGTGGTGGACGCGGCGCCGGACGGTGCCACGGCGCTCTCCCTCGCCGCCGCCGAACCGCCGGACGTGCTGATCGTCGATCTGGGGCTGCCGGACATGGACGGCGTCGACGTCATCCGGGCGTTGCGGCGCTGGAGCCGTGCCTCCGTACTGGTTCTCTCCGCTCGTAGCGGCTCCGAGGACAAGATCCGTGCCCTCGACGCGGGGGCCGACGACTACATGAGCAAACCGTTCAGCATGGACGAGCTCCTGGCCAGGCTGCGCGCAGCCACCCGGCGGGCCGCGGAGGCTCCGGCGGCCGAACCGGTCGCGGGAGGCCAGGTCAGTACCGATGACTTCACCGTCGACCTGGTGGCCAAGAGGGTGCGGCGCGAGGAGCGTGATGTACGGCTCACCCCGACCGAATGGCATCTGCTGGAAATACTGATCTGCAACCCTGGGCGGCTCATCAGCCAGCGCCGGCTGCTCCAGGAGGTGTGGGGGCCCAGCTACGGCACCAAGACGAACTATCTCCGGGTCTACATGGCCCAGTTGCGACGCAAGCTGGAAATGGATCCGTCGCATCCCCGCTATCTGATCACCGAACCCGGTATGGGCTATCGGTTCGAACCGTAGAGCCGTAGGAGAGACGCAGAACATGGGACGCGGAAAGCTGCGTATCTATCTGGGGGCGGCGCCGGGGGTCGGCAAGACGTACTCGATGCTCTCCGAAGGGCACCGGAGGGTCGAGCGCGGTACGGACTGCGTCGTCGCCTTCGTCGAGCACCACGACCGGCCCCGGACCGAGGTCATGCTCCACGGTCTGGAGATGATTCCGCGCCGGACGATCGAGTACCGGGGGACGTCCTTCACGGAGATGGACGTGGATGCCGTCCTGGCGCGTCGGCCCGCGGTCGCGCTCGTCGACGAGCTGCCGCACACGAACGTCCCGGGCTCGCGCAACGCCAAGCGCTGGCAGGACGTGGAGGAGCTGCTCGCGGCCGGGATCGACGTCGTGTCGACGGTCAACATCCAGCACCTGGAGTCCCTCGGGGACGTCGTCGAGGCCATCACGGGCATCCGGCAGAAGGAGACCGTGCCCGACGAGGTCGTCCGCCGGGCCGACCAGATCGAACTGGTCGACATGTCGCCGCAGGCGCTGCGCCGCCGTATGGCGCACGGCAACATCTACAAGCCGGACAAGGTCGACGCCGCGCTCTCCAACTACTTCCGCCCCGGCAACCTCACCGCCCTGCGCGAACTGGCCCTGCTGTGGACGGCCGACCGGGTCGACGAGTACCTCCAGGAGTACCGGACCGAGCACCGCGTCTCGAAGATCTGGGGGTCGCGGGAGCGGATCGTCGTCGGTCTGACCGGCGGGCCCGAGGGCCGGACCTTGATACGGCGGGCCGTGCGGCTGGCCGAGAAGGGAGCCGGAGGTGAGGTCCTCGCCGTGTACATCTCGCGCAGCGACGGCCTGACCTCGGCCTCCCCGAAGGAACTGGCGGTCCAGCGCACCCTCGTGGAGGACCTGGGCGGGACCTTCCACCACGTCGTCGGCGACGACATACCGGCCGGGCTGCTCGCCTTCGCCCGAGGCGTCAACGCGACCCAGATCGTGCTCGGCGTGAGTCGGCGCCGCTCCTGGCACTACCTCTTCGGGCCGGGTGTCAGCGCGACGGTCGCCCGGGAGTCCGGACCCGACCTCGACGTCCACATCGTCACCCACGACGAGGCCGCGAAGGGCGGGGGGCTGCCCGTCGCCCGGGGGGCCCGGCTCGGCCGGTCCCGGACGATCTGGGGCTGGCTCGTCGGCCTCTGCGGACCGGCCCTCCTCACCGTGGTCCTCAACTCGGCCGTGCCCGAAGTGGGCCTGGCCAACGACGTCCTGCTCTACCTCACGCTCACCGTCGCGGCGGCGCTCCTGGGCGGACTCAAGCCGGCCCTGGCGTCCGCGGCCTTCGGCTCGCTGCTCCTCAACTGGTTCTTCACCCCGCCGATCCACGAACTGACGATCGCGGACCCGCGCAACATCACCGCGCTGGCGATCTTCGTGGGGGTGGCGATCTCGGTGGCCTCGGTCGTGGACCTGGCGGCGCGCCGGACGCATCAGGCGGCCCGGTCGAGGGCGGAGGCGGAGACGCTCTCCTTCCTGGCGGGCGGTGTGCTGCGCGGTGAGACGACCGTCGAAGCGCTCCTGGAACGGGTCCGGGAGACCTTCTCCATGGAGTCGGTCGCCCTCCTCGAACGTCCCGACGAGACGGCGCCGTGGTCGTGCGTCGCCTCCGTCGGACACCGTCCGTGCGACCGCCCCGACGACGCGGACGCCGACATGCCGGTCGGCGACCACCTCTCCCTCGCCCTGGGCGGCCGGGTGCTCCCCGCCGAGGACCGCCGCGTGCTCGGCGCCTTCGCCGCGCAGGCCGCCGTGGTGCTGGAGCGGCAGCGGCTGGTGGGCGAGGCGGAGGAGGCCCGCAAGCTGGCCGAGGGCAACAAGATCCGTACGTCGCTCCTCGCGGCCGTCAGCCACGACCTGCGCACGCCGCTCGCCGGCATCAAGGCGTCGGTCACGTCGCTGCGTTCCGACGACGTCGAGTGGTCGGAGGAGGACCGGGCCGAGCTCCTGGCGGGCATCGAGGACGGCGCCGACCGCCTCGACCACCTCGTCGGCAACCTGCTCGACATGTCCCGCCTGGACACGGGCACCGTCACCGCCGTCATCCGGGAGACCGACCTCGACGAGGTCGTCCCGATGGCGCTGCTCGGCGTCCCCGAGGAAAGCGTCGAGCTGGACATCCCGGAGACGTTGCCGATGGTCGCCGTCGACCGCGGCCTCCTGGAACGGGCCGTCGCCAACATCGTCGAGAACGCGGTCAAGTACAGCCCGCCCGGGCAGCCCGTCCTCGTCGCGGCGAGCGCCCTGGCGGACCGCGTGGAACTCCGGGTCGTGGACCGCGGCCCCGGAGTCCCGGACGAGGTCAAGGACCGGATCTTCGGCGCCTTCCAGCGCTACGGCGACGCTCCGCGCGGCGAGGGAGTCGGTCTCGGCCTGGCGGTGGCCCGGGGGTTCGCGGAGGCGATGGGCGGCACTCTGACGGCGGAGGACACGCCCGGTGGGGGCCTGACGATGACGGTCACCCTGCAGAGGGCCGAAGGCGCCGTTCCGTCCTCCCCGGACGTGACGGCCGACGCGGCCACCTGAGGCCGAGGGACCGAAGACGGTCCTGGGCGGTCATGGTGTGCGCTCCGGAGGGCGGACCGTCGAGCGGGGAATGTGATGCTTGCTACTTTTACTGGTGTGACGCAGGTTTTACTGGTGTGACGCAGGCCGATCGGAGCCGATGGCTCGTCCTCATCGTCAAGATCCCCGCGGAACCGTCCCGGCACCGGGTCGCCGCCTGGCGGGAGCTGCGCAGGATCGGCGCGCTCTCCCTCGGGCAAGGGATCTGGGCGGTGCCGGACGTGCCGGTGTTCGCCGACGGGGTGCGGCGGACCGTCGAGCTCTCCGAGCGGGCACAGGGGCAGACCGTCGTCCTTGAGGCGACCGGCCGCGGCGGGCAGGACGCCGCCCGGCCGCGCGAGTCCTTCGACGCGCTGCGGGAGGCGGACTGGACCGGGTTCCTCGCCGACTGCGGCAAGTTCGAGGAGGAGATCGCCAAGGAGATCCGCATCGGGAAGTTCACCCTCGCCGAGCTGGAGGAGGAGGAACAGGGCCTGGAACGACTCCGCCGCCGGCATCGCGACCTGACGGCCCGCGACGTGTTCGGCTCCCTCCTCGCCGCCGACGCGGCCGAGCGCCTCAAGCAGTGCGCCGCGGCCTGCGAGCACTACGCCGAACTGGTCTTCAAGGTCCTGCACGAACACCCCGAGGGCAGCGGATGAGCACGACGAACACCACGCCGATACGCCGGATGTGGCCGCTGCACGCGGCCGGATTCACCACCGCCTTCGGTGCGCACGGCATCGCCGCCAACCTGGGCGGATTCTCCGAGGACGCCGTGACCTCCCTGCTCGTCCTGGGCGGGCTGCTCGCCCTGTACGACGGTGCCGAGGTGGTCCTCAAGCCGGTCTTCGGCTCGCTCGCCGACCGGATCGGCGCCAAGCCCGTGCTCGTCGGCGGGCTGCTCGCCTTCTCGGCCGCCTCGGCCCTGTACGTCGCGGCGGGAAGTCCGGGCTGGCTGTGGGCCGCGCGGCTCGGCCAGGGGGCCGCCGCCTCCGCCTTCTCGCCGGCGGCCTCCGCGCTCGTCGCCCGGCTCAATCCGGCGGCCGAGCACGGCAGGGCCTTCGGAAGTTACGGATTCTCCAAGTCGCTCGGCTACACCCTCGGCCCGCTCCTCGGAGGGCTCCTGGTCTGGGCGGGCGGCCTCGCCCTCCTCTTCCTCGTGCTCGCCGTCCTCGGCGCGGCCGTCGCCGTCTGGGCCGCGCTCGCCGTCCCGGCCGTACCGCCCCTGCCCAAGCAGCGGCAGACCCTGCTCGACCTGGCCCGCCGGCTGGCCGACCGGTCGTTCCTCGCCCCGACCTCCGCGCTCGCCGCGGCCACGGCCGCGCTGTCCGTGGGCGTGGGCTTCCTGCCGGTGTCCGGTGCGGCGGCCGGCCTCGGCACCGTCGCGACCGGCGCGGCGGTCTCCGTGCTCGCCGCCACCGCCGCCGTCGTCCAGCCGTACGCGGGACGGGCCCTCGACGCGGGGCGTCTGACGACCCGCAAGGGGTTGACCCGGGGCCTCGCGGTCACCGCCGCCGGCCTGTTCGCGGCGATGCTCCCGGGCCTGGCCGGGGTGCTGGTCGCCGCCTGCCTCATCGGCGCGGGCACCGGCCTGGTCACCCCGCTCGGCTTCGCCGCCCTCGCGAACGCCACCCCGACCGAACGCCTCGGCCAGACCATGGGCGCGGCCGAACTCGGCCGTGAGCTCGGTGACGCGGGAGGCCCCCTCCTCGTCGCGGCCGTCGCGTCGGCCGCGACCCTGGCGTACGGGTACGCGGCCCTGGCGACCCTGACCGCGATCGGCGTGATCATCGGGATGGCCGTCGGTCGTCGGCCGGCACCCGGGCCGGAGTCGCGTCCGACGCGGGGGTGAGGGGCGGCGCGGCTCCCGGCGTCTCCGAACGGACCCTCCGGCGGCGTTTCGTCGCCGCGACGGGCCGCACCCGGGGCGGCCGAAGCCTGGTGAGTCGTCAGGTGTTCGGGTGGGGGCGGCGGGAGGAGGCGCGGACGCGGAAGCGGGAGGTCGTCAGGACGGGGCCGGTGCTCGGGGTGCCCGCGATGCGGGCCTGGAGGAGGTCGAGGAGGGCCAAGGTCGTTTCCGTGACGTGGAGTTCGACGGCCGAGATGGCGGGGCGGCTGTGCCGGGTGTGCTCGGAGTCGGAGGCGGCGGCGAGCATCGTCCGGTCGGGCACGGGGACGCCGCGAGCGGCGAGGCCCGCCAGTACTCCGGCCGCCTGGCGGCCGGTGTGGCACAGGATCGCGTCGGGGACCCCGTCGTCGACGATCGTGTGCGCGACGCTCTCGCCGCCGTGTTCGCCGGCGCGCTCGGCCGACATGTAGACGCGCGGGGTGATCCGGGCGCTCTCGCACCAGGCGCGGTACGTCGCCTCGCTGTCGATGTTCCAGGCGTTGGGGTCGGTTCCGCGCACCAGCGCGATCGACCGGGCGCCGTTCCCGGCGAAGTGCTCGTAGATGCGCCGGAAGCTCGACTGCTCGTCCTCGGTGGCCCAGTCGGTGAACTCCGGGCGGCCGGGATCGCGTCCCAGCGTCACGTACGGGATCTCGCGCTGTTCGAGGAGGGCGACGACCGGATCGTCCACGTGCGGCATCGTCACGATGTAGCCGTCGAGCGACAGCGCCAGCGGGGGTGTCGGGCGCTTGGTCGGGTCGGGCACGAGCATGACGCTGAGCCCGCGGTTCATCGCCTGCGCCGACACGGCGCCGATGTAGCGGGCGAACACGTCGACGCCCGGCGGCGCGTACTCGCCCAGCGCGTCGAGTGAGCGCATGACGAGCCCGATCGCCCCGACCGACGAGCGTCGCAGGCCGCGGGCGAGCGCGTCGGCCTGGTAGTCCATCTCCTCGGCGACGGCCCGGACGCGCAGGCGCGTGGCCGCGCTCAGCGTCCCGGTGTCGTTGAGCGCCATGGAGACCGCGGCGACGGAGACCCCCGCGCGCTGGGCGACGTCGCGGATGGTGACGCCCTTCGACCGGGCCATGGCGACCTCCGGGGGAGCGGAAAGCGACGTGAGGAAGACCGTTGTATTAAACGTTTTACCTCCCTAGCGTGTCGCCCGTCCCTCCCTGTGACGGTCCTCACAAGGCAAAGGTCCCACGGCACTATGAAGCTGCACGTACTGCGCTCGACCGGCACCGATCCCCATGAACGCGGCCGCAACGACGCCGGCCTCGGCCCGCACTTCGACATCCCGAGGCACCGCTCCGACATCCCGGCCGGCGGCATGCCCGTCCACGCCGTCGCGCGTCGCGTCCTGGAGGAGGCGACGACGGTGGCGGCGGCCCACGACATCATCGCCCCCGCGAAGGTGAACGCGTCCACCGCGCTGACCGTCGCCACCTACCGGGACGGCCGGGCCGCGGCGGCGTCCCCGGAGATGTCACCCGCCGGAGTCGCCGTGGTGCGGCCCGGCGGCGACGGCTGGGTGGTCCACACGAACCACTTCCTCGACGCGGGCCCCGCCGACGGCGACACCGGCACCCCGGAATCGGCCTCGGCCGAGCGGTACGCGCAGGCCCGCGCCGTACGCGGCGGGATGGTCGAGCGCGCCGCCGCGCTCGCCGCGCATGGGTCGACCCCGTACCTGCGGGTGACCGGCATCAAGGTCATGGTCGACGGGACCGTCGACGGGTGCACCGCGGCGCTGGGGAAGCCCTACGCGAACGGGGCGGAGGCCGCCCCGATCTGGAGCCTCGCCGAGCTCGCGCCGGTGGTCGCCGCCGCGGACGCGGCCGGCCTGCGGGTCGCCCTGCACGCCATCGGCGACGAGGCGGTCCGGGTCGCGATCGGCGCCGTCGAGCACGCCGTCGCCCTCAACGGCCCCAAGGAGCGGCGCCACCGCATCGAGCACCTCGAAGTCGTCGACGCCGCGGACATCGACCGCCTGGCGGCACTCGGCATCACGGCGAGCATGCAGCCCGTGCACGCCGACCCCGCCATCCAGGACAACTGGCGGCGGACGCTCGGCGACGAGCGGGCCGACCGCGGCTTCCCGTGGCCCGAGATGACCGGCGCCGGGGCCGTGCTCGTCCTCGGCACCGACTCGCCCACCTCGCCGCACGCGCCGCTGCCCAACATGTTCGTCGCGGCGACCCGGCGTTCGGCCCTGGACCCGTCGCTGCCCGCGAACCTCGCGCACTACGCCCTGCCGCTGGCGGACGCGATCGTGCACGCCACGCGGGACGCCGCCTGGGCGAGCCGCTCCGACCATCTGCACGGCCGCCTCGCCGAGGGCCAGTACGCCGACTTCGTCGTCCTCGACCGGGACGTCTTCGCCCGCCCCCTGGACGAACTGCTCGACACCCGCGTGCTGCGGACGGTCGTCGGCGGCCGGACGGTCCATCACGCGCGACCGGAGGCGGACCGATGAGCCAGGTGATCACGACGGCGCCCGTGCCGTCGGAGGCGACGGAGCCGGGGAAGCGGCCCGTCGGGGCGGTCGCGCGGTTCGTCGCCCTGCGCGTCGCGGGGCTGGCCGTGACCCTGTCCCTCGCGAGCCTGGTTGTTTTCGGCGCGCTCTACGCCGCGCCGGGAAGCCCGCTCACGTACCTCACGCACGGTCGCACCATGAGCCCCGAGGCGGTCGCCGGTATCAAGGCCGATTACCACCTCGACGACTCCGTGGGGCGGCAGTACCTGAGGTGGCTGGGCGGCGTGCTGCACGGCGACCTCGGCACCTCGATCATCTACAACCAGCCGGTGTCCTCGCTGGTCGGCGGCCGCGCCCCGGTGACCACGCTGCTCGTCCTCATGGCCGCGGCGACCGTCCTCGTACTCGGTCTGGCCATCGGCACGCTCGCCGGCCTCAGGCCCGGCTGGGCGTCCCGGTCGGCCATGGCCGGAGCGACGGGCGTCATGGCGGTGCCGACCTTCGTCGGAGCGGTCGTGCTGATCGTCGTCTTCGCCGTCGACCTGGAGTGGTTCCCGGTGTTCGGCGCCGGCAGCGGCGGATTCGACCGGATCCACCACCTGGTTCTCCCGTCGCTCGCCCTCGCGCTCGCGTCCGTCGCGTTCGTCGCACGACTCGCCCAGACCGCGGTCCGGGCGGAGCTGTCCGCCGACCACGTGCAGACGGCGATCAGCCGCGGACTGCCCCGCCGGACCGTCGTGCGCCGTCACGTGATGCGCAACGCCGCGATGCCCGTGCTCACCGTCGCCGGCCTCACGATCGCGGGCCTGATCGCCGGAAGCGTCGTCGTGGAACAGGTCTTCCAGCTCGGCGGGCTCGGCCAGTTCCTCGTCACCTCGGTCCAGCAGAAGGACTTCCCCGTCGTCCAGGCGATCTGCCTGGTGTACGTCACCGCCTTCATCGTGCTGAACACCCTCATCGACCTCGCCTACACGCTGCTCGACCCGCGTGTGTCGCTCGGGAAGAAGGACTCATGAGCGCGACAGCGGCGATACGCCGTACCGGAGCCCGGAAGACCGGCCGGCGGACGCGCGGCACGAGGGGCCTCGGCCTGTCCGGCCTGGTGGCGCTCGGGCTCCTCGGGCTCGTCGTCTGCTGCGCCCTGCTCGCGCCGGTCGTCTCGCTCCAGGCCCCGAACGCCGTCGACCTCTCCGGCGCCTACCAGGGATCGAGCGGCGCGCACCTGCTGGGAACCGACGCGAGCGGACGGGACCTCCTCTCCCGCCTCGTCCACGGCTCCCGCACCGCGCTGGTCGGACCGTTCCTCGTCGTGGTGGTCTCGACCCTCCTCGGGACGGTCCTCGCGCTCGCGGCCGTGTGGTTCGGCGGCTGGTTCGACCAGATGACGGTGCGCGTCGTCGACGCCGTGTTCGCCTTCCCCGGTCTGCTCCTCGCCATCCTCGCGACCGCCCTGTTCGGCTCCGGTCTGCCGGCCGCCGTCGTGGCGCTGTCCCTCGCCTACGTCCCGTACATCGCACGGATCGTGCGCAGCGCGGCGCTGCGCGAACGCAACCTGCCGTACGTCGCGGCGCTGCGGGTCCAGGGCGTGCACGGGCTGCGGATCGCGCTGGCGCACCTCCTGCCCAACGTGAGCGGGCTGATCGTCGCCAACGCCACCCTCGCCTTCGGGTTCGCCCTGATGGACCTCGCCGGCCTCTCCTTCATCGGCCTCGGCGTGCAGCCGCCGACCTCGGACTGGGGCGCGATGGTCGGCACCGGCACGGCCGGTGTGCTCCAGCAGCACCCGCAGGAGGCGCTGTACGCCGGCGCGCTCATCGTCATCACGGTCGGCGCCGTCAACACGCTCGGCGACCGGCTCACGGAGCGCTGGGAGGCACGCTCGTGAACGCACTTCTCGACGTCGAGGACCTGACGGTCCGGTTGCCGGTCGCGGGCGAACCGCGCACCGTGCTGCGCGACGTCTCGTTCTCGCTCGACCGCGGCAGCACGCTCGGCCTGGTCGGCGAGTCCGGCTCCGGCAAGTCGATGACGGTACGCGCCCTCGCGCGGCTGCTCCCCGACGGCGCCGAGGTCCGGGGCGGCGTCCGCTTCGACGGCGCCGACGTGTTCGGCCTGCGCGCCGAGGCCCTGCGGTCCTACCGGGCCAGGGACGTCGCGATGATCTTCCAGGACGCCCGGGCCCACACCGACCCCGTCCGCACGATCGGCGACTTCCTCACCGAGGCGATGCGCGTCAACGACCGGATGCCGAAGGTCGCCGCCCGCAAGCGCGCGCGGGAACTGCTCGCCGAGGTCGGGATCACGGACCCGGAGCGCCGGCTGCGGCAGTACCCGCACGAGCTCTCCGGCGGTCTGCTGCAGCGCGTGATGATCGCCGCCGCGGTCGCCGCACGGCCCCGGCTCGTCCTCGCGGACGAGCCGACGACCGCGCTCGACGTCACCACCCAGGCGGAGGTGATGGCGATCCTGCGGCGCATGCAGCGCGAGTACGGCATGGCCATGCTCTTCATCACGCACGACCTGGAGCTCGCCGGCGCCGTGTGCGACGAGACGATCGTGCTGTACGCGGGGCAGGCCGTGGAGCGACAGGCGTCGAAGCGGCTGCACGAGGACCCGCTCCACCCCTACACCGCCGCCCTGGTGCGGGCGCGCCCCGAGATCGACCGGCGCGTCGAGCGGCTGCCCGCCATCGCCGGTCACCCCACCACCGCGTACGAGGCGCCGGACGGCTGCGCGTTCGCCCCGCGCTGCCGCTTCGCGCGGGACGAGTGCCGGGTGGGGGTGCCGCCCCTGCTGCGGATCGGTGGGGGTCAGACCCGGTGCGTCCGGATGCCCGAGCTGCGCGGCCGGCTGCTGCCGCAGGTGCCCGCCGGCACCGCTGCGAACGAGGAGGCCCAGCGATGACCGAACCCCTGCTCGTGGTCGAGCACCTGACCAAGACGTTCGGCCACGGGCGTGCCCGGGCGACCGCGGTCGCCGACGTGAGCTTCTCCCTGGCCCCGGGCGGATCCCTCGGCATCGTCGGCGAGTCCGGCTCCGGCAAGACGACCACGGCCCGGATGATCATCGGCCTGGAGCGTCCCTCCGGCGGCCGCGTCACGGTCCGGGGCGAGGACCGCACCCAGCCGGCGCGTTCCGCCCGCAGCCGCCGCCGGCGGGGCCGGGACGTCCAGATCGTCTTCCAGGATCCGTACACCTCGCTCGACCGCCGCCAGCGCGTCGGCGACTGCCTCGCGGAGGTCGTCGGCGTCCACGCCCGGCTCGGCCGCGAGGGGACCAGGAAGCGGGTGGGCGAACTCGCCGGACTCGTCGGACTCGACGACCGGCAGCTCGCGGCCCTGCCGAGGGCACTGTCCGGAGGCCAGCGCCAGCGCGTCGCCATCGCCCGCGCGCTCGCCGCGGATCCGGACGTCCTCATCCTCGACGAGGCCGTGTCCGCCCTGGACGTCTCGATCCAGGCGCAGATCCTCAATCTGCTCTCGGACATCCGGCGCGAGCGCGGCGTGAGCTACCTGTTCATCAGCCACGATCTCGCCGTCATCCGCCAGGTCACCGACGACACGATCGTCATGCGCCACGGCGCCGTCGTCGAGCAAGGGCCCACCGCCGACGTGCTCGACCACCCCCGGCACCCCTACACCCGCCTGCTGCGCGACAGCGTCCCGCGCCCCGGCTGGGACCCCGAAACCCTCACCGCCCGACACTGACCAGGAGTCGCGCCATGCACGCACCCCGCCCGCGCGGACGGACCGCCGCACTCGCCGTCGCCGCCACCGCCTCCCTCGTACTGGCCGGCTGCTCCGGAGGAGGCGGCACCACCGGAACCGGAGGCACCCGCACCTCCGACGCGCTGACGACCTACACGCCGCAGGGCAAGGGCTCGGTGGACAGGATCACCTGGAACGTCTTCCAGGGCGAGCCGCAGACCGTCGACCCCTTCCACGCGGCCGACTACACGCCGAACATGATCAACTCGAACATGTGCGAGACCCTGTTCGCCCAGACGCCCGACTTCAGGATCAAGCCCAACCTGGCGACCTCGTACACGAACCCCGACCCGAAGACCTGGGTCTACGAGATCCGCGACGGCGTCACCTTCTGGGACGGCTCGCCGATGACCGCCGACGACGTCGTGTGGAGCATGAACCACAACCTGACGGACAGGACGGGCTTCTACGGCTACCTGTACCGGAACGTCGCCTCGATCACGAAGACGGGCACCTCGGAGGTGACCGTCAGGCTCAAGCGGCCCGACTACCTCTTCAACGACGAACTGGCGAGCTACGCCGGGGTCGTCGTCCAGAAGAAGTTCTACGAGCGGAACGGCAAGAAGGTCGGCACGCCCGACGTCGGCCTCATGTGCACCGGCCCGTACAAGTTCGCCAAGTGGACGCGGGGGCAGTCGATCAGCGCGAGCCGCTACGACGGCTACTGGAACAAGGAGCTGCCGCTGAAGGTGAAGAACATCGACTTCACCTTCCTCACCGACGACTCCGCGATCACCTCCGGCCTGCTCTCCGGCCAGATCGACGGCACGTACCAGCCGCCGACGGCCGCTCTGGCGCAGCTGAAGGCATCCCCGGCGGGCAGGCTCCACTCGGGCCCCGCGCCGCTCGCCGTCACGCTCGTCGTCGCGAACACGAAGGGCGCGATGGGCGACGCCGACGTGCGCAGGGCGCTCCAGACGGCCATCGACTGGAAGGGCATCGGCAAGCAGGTGTACGCGGGTGAGGGCACCCCGGCCTCCCTGCAGACCGTCCCGGCCGTCTACGGCTTCGCGAAGGACGCCCTGACCCCGTACGCCGACTCGGTCAGGACCGACGGCACGCCGAGGATCGAGGAGGCGAAGAAGCTGCTCGCCGGTGTCCCGGCCGACGTGAAGGCGAAGCGGATCAGCCTTGTCGTGCCGCAGCAGGCGGAGACCCAGCAGCTGGGCGTCGGCATCAAGGACGCGGCCGACAGGATCGGCCTGAACTTCAAGCTGAACGTCGTCCCCGCGACCGGCTACTCGAACTACCTGTACGACCCGGCGACGCGCGGCGACACCGACCTGCTGTACACGCAGTTCTGGCCGAACATCCCCAACCCGCTCGACTGGCTGGGCATCACCGCGGTGTCCGGCGGCTCCTTCAACCAGTCCGGCTACAGCGGCGTCGACGCCCTCTACGCGAAGGCGGTGGCCGAGAAGGACGACAAGGCCCGCGCCGAGGTGGTCGTGGCGATGGAGAAGAAGCTGCACGACGAGACGGCACCGATGTTCCCCGGCATCCAGCTGACGAACGACGTGTGGCTCGGCAGCAGGATCACCGGGGCGCCGGCGGCGTTCGACTACGTCTACTACCCGTGGGCGGCGCACCTCGGAGGGACCGGCGAGTAGCCCTCTGGCGGGCCTCGTCGGAGTCCCCTCCGCCGTGGCCGTCCCGGGCGGGGACGGCCACGGCGGACGGCGTACGGGTCAGCGTCCGGACGGCCGTCGCGCACCCAGCAGCGGCGGCAGCGCCTCGCTGACCAGCTCGATGTTCCGTACGGTCAGGTCGTCCGGCATACCGGCGATGCTCGCCCAGAAGATCAGGTGCTCCACCGGCAGCCCCTCGGTCATCTCCTTGATCTGGACGGCGGCGTCCTCGGGGGTGAGGATCTTCAGGGCCCCCCAGGGGGCGTTGGAGGTCCGGTTGCGGAACTCGTCCGCGTGGATGATCGGCGGCCGGGGCTTGTCGGTGCCCTCCACGGACGACTGCCGGTAGCTGTTCATCTGGTGGGCGAGGTAGGGCGCGACACGAGACCAGGCCTCGTCCGGGTCGTCGGCGAGGATGATCGGCAGCAGGCCGGAGAGCCGGGCGGTCGCCGGGTCGTGGCCGCCCTCGACGAGCCCCTCGCGGTAGTGCGGGAACAGCTCGTGGGAGATGTGCAGCAGCCCGATGCCGAGCCGGCCGGCCATCCGCGCGCCGCGCGGCCCGTAGAAGCCGCCCCACAGCGGGACGGGGTCCTGGATCGGACCGGGGGTGACGACACCCTCCTCCCAGAGCCGGCGGACCTCGCGGATGTGCTCCTCGGTCTTCCGGAAACGCCGCGTGAAGTCCGCGTCCATCAGGGAGTATTCGGGCACCCGGTAGCCGGCGCCCATGCCCAGCTCCAGGCGTCCGCCGCTCAGGAGGTCGACGACCGCCGCCTCCTCCGCGAGCTGGGCCGGCTTGCGCAGCGCGGGCAGCACCACCGAGGTGCCGATCCGGGCGTGGCGGGTGCGGGCCGCGGCGGCGGCGGCGAAGGTCAGCGGCTGCGGCAGATAGCCGTCCTCGAAGAGGTGGTGCTCGGTGAACCACAGCCCGCCCACGCCCCGCCGGTCCGCCTCCTCGCAGAATTCCAGGTTCTGCGCGTAGTGATCGGCCCAGGGCCGCTTCCAGCCCTCCGGGTTCCGCAGGTCGAAGAGAAGTCCCACATCCATGGCGAAGTCCCCATTCATCAAGTGAGTTCGGGCGAGAATTCCCCGGCCGAGGTCAGGCGACGCAGAGGCCTTCGACGGCGACCTTCTCGAAGACGTGCGCGTACGAGACGATGTCCTCGGGGACGTCGACGGCCATGGCCTGGAACTGCGGGTCGGCGAGCGCCGTGGCGAGGGCCTCGGTCGACTCCCAGATCGCGACGTTCATGAACAGCCGGCTCCCCGCCGTGCCCCGGTGCATCTGCAGGGAGAGCAGCCCCGGCTGCGCCTTCATGAACGTGGCGTGCTTCTTCCAGACGGCCAGGAACGTCTCGGAATCGTCCTCCGGGACGACGAAGGTGTTGGCCAGGACGACGGGCCCGGTCTTCTCCTTCAGCTGGTCGAAGAACGACGTGCTCGGGTCCAGGTTCTCCTGCTTGGCCATTTCTGGTCCTCCCTCTCGCAATCGGTGTGCCGGCGCCCTGTCGGTCCGGTTTTCGTCAACGTATTCCTTGCGCGAATCCGAAGAGACCGTTCGGGTCGTAGCGGTTCTTCGTCCGCACCAGTCGCGGATAGTTCTCCGCGTAATAGGAGGTCTTCCAGTCCGCGAGTTCCGGGTCGACGAAGTTCTGGTAGGTCTCGCCCGAGGAGAGCGGGTCGACGGCCGCGAAGCCCGCGTCGACCCAGGCCTTCGCGGCGGTCCGCAGCCCGTCCGTGACCTGCCCCTGCGCCACGTAGGCCTGGAAGTTCACGGAGAAACGGCTGTCGCGGTGCACGAACGCCGTCGCGGTCCGGTCCAGGTCCCGCACGGCGCCGTCGATCGGCAGCACCTGGAGCCCGTGCGTCTGGCCGCCGGACACCCGCTGCTCGTCGAAGAGCGCCAGGACGCGCGCCCAGCCGTCCCGGGGCACGGCGTCGCGGACCAGACGGCTGCGCTCCAGCGCGAACGCGGTCCGGGGGAGCTGCCCCCGGGGGAAGACGTCCGCCCGGTGGCATTCCTCGACGGTCATCCCCGTGCAGCGGAAGATGCCCGTCATCAGGTCGCGGTAGGGCAGCACCGAGCCCTGCCGCGAGGCCGGCCCACCCGTCAGGGACTCCAACCGGGCCAGCTCCGCGTCGAGTTCGGCAGGGGTCCCGGTGGAGACCACGATGATCGCCGGGGCCGGGACATGGCCCGGCGCCGCGTCGACGAGGGTGACCACCGCCGCCGAGCCGATCGTACGGGGGCAGTCGACCAGCCAGCGGGCGTAGCCGTCGAGCATGTCGAGCGCCTGGTCGTAGGCGTAGCCGAGCTGCGCAGTGGCCACCTGGGACAGGGCGGTCGGCGTCAGCGTGTAGGACGTGACGACGCCGAAGTTGCCGCCTCCGCCCCCGCGCAGCGCCCAGAACAGGTCCGGGTGCTCCTGCGCGGAGGCCGTGACGGTCTGCCCGCTCGCCAGCACCACCGTCGCGGAGGTCAGCGCGTCGCAGGTCATGCCGAGCGTACGGGTGAGGAACCCCAGCCCGCCGCCCTGGACGAACCCGCCGGCGGCGACGGTCGGGCACGCGCCGCCGACGAGGGCGAGCCCCGAGTCGGCCAGCGTGTTCAGCACGTCGACGTTCTGCGCGCCCGGTCCCAGGGTCACCGAACCGCCGCCGACCCGCACCGAGTTCAGCCGGGACACGTCCACCACCAGACCGGTTCCGGTGGAGTACCCCGCGGCGCTGTGGCCGCCGCTGCGCACCGTCGGAACCAGTCCGTTCTGCTGCGCGAAGGCGAGGCACAGCGCCACGTCCCGCGCGTCGGCGCAGTAGGCGACGGCCTGCGGGCTGATGGCGTCGAACTGCATCAGGTCCAGCTGCTTGGCGGTCGCGTACCGGGCATCGGAGGGGAGCACGAGGTCCCCGGTCAGCTGCCGGTCCAGTCGGCTCCAGGGAACGGCGCCCAGACCCAGGGCACGGGTGGCGGGGACCGCCGCGGCGGCGGCCCCCGCCGCACCGGCCCCGAGCAGCGCCCGACGGGTGATCATGAGGGCTCCCCTCTCAGCGGTTCGGTGTCCCGGCCGGTTCGGCCGGTTCGGGCGGGCTCCCGGCGCCGGCGTCCAGACCGCCGAGCCGGGAGGCCAGCAGCTCGCGCACCGCCCGGTGGTCGAGGAGCTCCCGGAAGAGGGAGCGCAGCGGATCGAACTCCGGGCCGCCGAGCATGATGTGGGCCTGGGCGTCGATGATCGCCATGGCCCGGTGGCCGGCCCGGTGCCGCTCCTCGTGGTACGAGTCCAGCAGCCCGTCCGGTGCGGTGCCCGCGACCTCGGCGGCGAGTTTCCAGCCCAGGTCGAAGGCGTCCTGCAGGCCGAGGTTGATGGCCTGTCCGCCGACCGGCAGGTGGCGGTGGGCGGCGTCCCCGGCCAGCAGCACCCGTCCCCGGCGGTAGCGCGTGGCCTGGCGGCTGACGTCGCCGAAGGCGTTCACCCACACCGGGGTGCCGGCGCCGATGTCCTCCCCGGTCACCCGCGCCCACGCCTCGACGACCTCGTCGAAGCCGGGCGCGGTGGTGCGCGGCGCGGGCGTACGCCCGTACTCGTGCACCATGACCCGGGTCAGCCCCTCCCGGGTCGCGGCGACCGCGAAGCCGCCGGGCAGCCGCTGGAAGCGACGGTCGGGGATGTCGACCCCGCGGACGTCGCAGCGCAGCAGCTCGCGGCGGGCGTCCCGGCCGTGGAACTCGAAGCCGGCCAGGGCGGCGACGGTGCTCTCCTCGCCGTCGCAGCCCACCACGTACGCGGCGGTCAGCCGCACCTTCCGCCCGGAGCCGAGCTCGACGGCGTCGACGGTGACGCCGTCCTCGGTCCGGTGCAGCGCGCGGACCTCGTGCTCGCGCCGGACGTCCGCGCCGAGCGCGCGCGCCCGGTCGCCGAGCAGTGCCTCGACCCGCGCCTGCGGCACCTTCCACTGGCCCGCGAACGGAGAGGGCTGGCCGTCCAGGTCGAGGGGCAGGCCACCGAAGTGGCCCCGGGACTCGCGGGGCACCGTGCCGAGCGTCGCCAGCAGGCCGCGCTCGTCCAGGAGCTCCATGGTGCGGGCGTCCAGGGTGGTGGCCCTGGACTCCGTCGTCGGTGCGGCCAGCCGCTCCAGCACCGTCACCTCGGCCCCGCCGACGCGCAGTTCACCGGCGAGCGCGAGCCCGACGGGCCCGGCGCCGACGACGATGACCCGACCGCTCATGTCAGCGCCGGCCTTCGGCGTGGTCCTTGGCGTACCCCAGGGTGGCGCGGCTGTTGCCGCTCAGGGCGTTCTTGACGTACACCCGGGCCTCCGGAATCCCCGCGCCGGCGCCGAGGACCTCCTCGACGGTGGCGGGGTTGAGGACGACGGTGTGCTGGGAGGTGGCCTCCACCCCGCCGTCGACCTCGGTGAGCGTCCAGCAGCCGGTGTGCAGGGTCATCAGCTTCGGCAGCGTGATCTGCTTGTAGAGGATCCTGCTGTGCGGGAAGCACACCCGGATCGACTCGGTGGTGTGGGTGGCGCCGTCCTTGGTACGGGTGTCCATCCGCAGCACCTGCAGACCGGGGGAGTCCTCGGTCAGCGTCGTGGTCGCGACGTGCGGCAGCCGCTCCGGCCAGCGGTCGGCCTCGTTGAGGAAGTCGTAGACGTCCTTGGCCGAGCCGGCGATGCGGACCGTGTCCTCGAAGGAGAACATCAGCCCCTCGTCGCCGTCCGCGGAGGCGGTGGCCAGCTCGACGTTCGCCTTCAGCGCCGCCAGTTCGGCGGTGCTGTTGCGGTCGACCGCGGCGTCGATCCAGGCGAGGCCCTCCGGGTCGTCGTCGACGGCCCGGTAGTCGTGCAGCAGCCGCACCCGGGACTCCGTCCCGGACAGCGGCTCGATCAGCCAGGTGCCGCCCATGGCCGCGACGGGCGGGGCGGACACCTCCTGGCGGAAGGTGATGCGCCGCCCCTCCGGGTCGAGCTCACGGCGCGAGGTCCAGCTCTTGGCGGTCCCGTTGGCCGTGGCCCAGATGCGTATCCGCTCCGTGGAGCCGTCCAGCTCGACCTGCTCGGCGTGGACGGTCGGCGGGAACAGCCGGGGCCAGTTCGCGACCTTCTCGATCAGTTCGTACACAGCGTCGGCGGGCGCGCCCACCGTGATCTCGTGCTCCACCTCGCGGTGGCCCGGCTTCGTCATCGCCGGATCTCCTTTCCGTGCGGTCCTCGTGGACGAAAGGCCCCGATCGGGCCACGAAAGGCCCCGGTCGGGCCCAGAAGCTGCCGAGCCCTCAGAAGTTGCCGAGCCCGCCGCAGACGTTCATCGCCTGCGCGGTGATCGAGGCGGCCCGGTCGGAGGCCAGATAGCCGACCAGGCCCGCCACCTCGTCGGCGGTCGAGTAGCGCCCGAGCGGGATCTTGGCCTGGAACTTCTCCAGAATGGCCTGCTCGCTGGTCCCGTAGGCCGCCGCGTATCCCTGCCGCACGCGCTCCGCCATGGGCGTCTCCACGTAGCCGGGGCACACCGCGTTGACGGTGATCCCGGTGGGCGCCAGCTCGTTGCCGAGCGCCTTGGTGAAGCCGACCACGCCGTGCTTCGACGCGGAGTACGGGGCGCCCAGGACGACGCCCTGCTTGCCGGCGGTGGAGGCGATGTTGATGATCCGTCCGCGCTCGGCGTTCCGCATGCCGCCCGCGTTCAGGACCTCACGGGTCATCAGGAACACGCTGTTCAGGTTGGTGTTGATGACGTCGAGCCACAGCTCGTCGGCGATGTCGGCGGTGACGCCGCCCCCGCTCCGGCCCACGTTGTTGACCAGGACGTCCACGGGGCCGTACCGCTCCACCGCCGCAGCGACGAAGGCGCGGATCTGCTCCGGGTCCGTCACGTCGCAGGCGATGCCGTCGGCCTCGAAGCCCTCGTCCCGCAGCTCCTTCAGCACCGTGGCCACGTTCTCGGCGGACCGCGCGCAGATGAAGACCCGGTGCCCCTGCTCCGCCAGGCACTTGGCCGTCGCGCGTCCGATCCCCGAGGTGGCGCCGGTGACCAGTGCGACCCGGCCCTCGTGCTCGGTCATGTCCTTCTCCTTCTGCTGGTGGGGTCGGCCGGGCTCAGGACGCGAGCTGCGCGACGAGCTGGGCGTTGACGGCCGCGATCAGGTACGCCGGGGTCGAGGTGCCCTGGATCAGCTCCGCGTCGAGGCTCACGCCGTACTCGCGCTCGATGCGGCCGCACGCCTCCAGCCGGGCCAGCGAGTCGTAGCCGATCTCCTCGAAGGTGCGCTCGGCGATGTCGCCGTCGAGCGGGAGGTTCTCCGGCTCGCCGGCGGACTGGCGCAGAATGCCTCGGATGTCGTCCAGGGTGAACTCGGTGCTGCTCATCACGAATCTCCAAATGATGTGGAAGGGTCGACGGCGCGGACGACCGCGGCGGAGTTGAAGCCGCCGTGTCCACGCGCCAGTACGAGAGCGGTCCGGACGGGTGCCTCCCGCGGTTCGTCGCACACCAGGTCGAGGCCGTAGCCCGAGAAGGGTGCGACGTTGACGGTGGGCGGGATCAGCCCGTCCCGGATGGACAGCAGCGCCGACGCCACGTCGAGTGGTGCCGCGCCGGACAGCAGCCGTCCGGTCATGGTCTTGGGGGCGGTGACCGGGACGGCGCCCGGTCCGAACACGGCGCGGAGGGCGTCGGCCTCGACGCGGTCCGCCTCCGGCTCGGCGGCGGCGTCCGCGAAGACCACGTCGACCGCGCCGGGGGCGATGCCGGCGTCGTCCAGGGCGAGCCGGACGGCCCGCTCCAGGCCCGGCGGGCGCCCGCTGCCGGGCTTCGGGTCGAACGTGGAGGCGCAGCCGGCGATCTCGCCGTACACACGGGCGCCACGGGCACGGGCCGCCGCCGCCGACTCCATGACCAGCAGCGCACCCCCCTCGCCCGGGACGTGGCCGGAGGCGGCGGAGTCGAAGGGCAGATAGGCCCGGTCCCGGTCGGGGACGGTGCTCAGCGTGCCGTCGGCCAGCCGGGCCACATGGCCCCAGGAGCAGATCGAGCCGTCGACGCCGCCCGCGAGGACGAGCCGGGTGCCGTTGCGGATCTGGCGGCGCGCCTGGGCGAGCGCGTCGAGGCCGCCGGCCTGGTCGGCCACCAGCACGCCGGACGGCCCGCGCATCCCGTTGCGGATCGAGATCTGGCCGGTGTTCACCGCGTAGAACCAGGCGAAGGACTGGTAGGCGCTCACATAGCCGCCGCCCTGGCCCCACAGGTTCCGCAGTTCGCGCTCGCCGAACTCGTAGCCGCCGGCGGAACTGGCCGTCACCACGCCCATGTCGAAGGACTCCCAGTCCTCCGGCACCACCTCGGCGTCCGCCAGCGCCCAGTCGGCGGCGACCAGGGCCAGCCGCGTCATGTGGTCGGTCTGCGGGATCAGCCGGCTCGGCAGGTGGTCCTCGGCGACGAAGCCCGGCACCTCCCCGGCGAGCCTGGCCGGGTAGCGCGCGGCGTCGAACCGGGTGATCTCGGCGATGCCGCTCTTCCCGGCCAGCGTCGCCTGCCAGTAGTCCTCCGTGCCGAGGCCGTTCGGCGCGGTGACACCGATGCCGGTGACGACGACGGAGCCGTTCATGACACCCTCCCGAGGATCATCGCGCTCTGGAAGCCGCCGAAGCCGCTGCCGACCGTCAGCGCGGTGTCGATCCGGTGCGGCCTGGCCTCCAGAGGCACGTAGTCGAGGTCGCAGTCGGGGTCGGCCTCCCGCAGGTTCGCGGTGGGCGGGACCAGGTCGTTCTCGATGGCCAGGACGGTGGCCGCGATCTCCAGGGAGCCGATCGCGCCGAGCGAGTGCCCGATCATCGACTTGATGGAGCTCACCGGGGTCCGGTACGCGTGCTCGCCCAGGGCGAGCTTGAAGGCCGCGGTCTCGTGGCGGTCGTTCTGCGGGGTGCCCGAGCCGTGCGCGTTGATGTAGCCGATGGCCTCCGGCTCGATCCCCGCCTCCTCCATGGCTCCGGTGATGGCCTCCGCCATCTCCAGGCCGTCGGCCTTCAGACCGGTCATGTGGAAGGCGTTGCACCGGGTGGCGAAGCCCTTGATCTCCGCGTGGATGTGGGCGCCGCGCCGCTTGGCGTGCTCGTACTCCTCCAGGACCAGCATCGCCGCGCCCTCACCGAGGACGAAGCCGTTGCGGCTGCGGTCGAACGGCCGGGAGGCGTGCTCCGGGTCGTCGTTGCGGGGCGTGGTGGCCCGGATCGCGTCGAAGCAGGCCACGGTGATCGGGGAGATCGGCGCCTCCGCGGCGCCCGCGATCATCACGTCCGCGCTGCCCTCGCGGATCAGCCCGGCGGCATGGCCCACGGAGTCGAGACCGGAGGTGCAGCCGGTGGAGACGACCGCGGCCGGACCCTCGGCGCCCACCAGACGGGCCACCTCGACCGCGAAGGAGCTGGGCACGAAGTAGTCGTACAGATGGGGCACGGCGTACTCGTGGTCGACGGCCTCCAGCCGGCCGTCGTCGCTGACCACCCGGTACTCGCGGTCCAGCGACATGGTGGCGCCCACCGCGCTGCCGACGGTGACGCCCGTCCGGTACGGATCCAGGTCCTCGGGCTCCAGGCCGCTGTCGGCCATCGCCTCCGCCGCCGTGACGACGGCGAACTGCTCCGCCCGGTCCATCCGCCGGATCTCCTGCGGGGTCAGCCCGTGCTCCTCCGGGTGGAAGTCGGCCTCCGCCGCCACCCGGGACCGGAACGCGCTCGCGTCGAAGAGGCTGATCTCGCGGGTCGCGGTGCGGCCCTCGCTCAGCAGGCTCCAGAAGGCCTTGGTGCCGATCCCGCCGGGCGCGATGACCCCGATGCCGGTGATCACGACCCGCCGCTCGCTCATCGGGCGTTCCAGTGGTAGAAGCGCTGCGCCATCGCGTCGGCGGGCGACCGCCAGGTGGCCGGGTCGTAGGCCTCGATGAACGGCTTCAGGTCCTCGCTGACCTTCACGAACAGCGGGTGGCTCTTGGCCTCCTCGATGGCCTCGCCGCCGGTTTCGGAGTCGAAGTCCTGGAGGTGGAAGTAGAGGCCGCGGTAGCTGAACAGCTGACGGCGGCGGGTGCCCATCAGCCCCGGCAGCTCGGTGGTGTCGAACTCCCCGAAGATGCGGGAGACCTCGGCCTGCGACGACGGGTCCATACGAGCGACGATCAAGGTGCTGTGCATCAATCTCTCCTCGTTCACATGCGGTTACTGATGGGAGGTCGCGAAACGTTTTGTCCCGAACCAGCGGGTCAGCGCGTCGGGCAGCGGCCCGCATCCGGGATCCGTCCAGGCGACGTGGCCGTCGGGGCGCAGCAGCGCGGCCGACGTCCCGGCGAGCGGGCAGCCCTCGGGAAGGTGCCGCGGGGCCGCCGTCACGACGTCGACCAGGTCGGCCCAGGGTTCGGCGGCGCGGCGCAGCTCCGGATCGTCCGCCAGGTCGAGCAGCACCCCGCGGCCGGTCCGCAGCGCGGCGGTGGTGGTCGTCGGCCCGTCCGGTCCGAGCAGCTCCCGCCGGGGGACGCGGGCGCCGAGCAGCGGGTGCGTGCCGGGGCCGACGTCGTAGCGGATGTCCAGACCACTGACCATTCCGGCCAGATGGCGACGGACCTCGGGAAGCTCCATCAGGTCCGCGAACACCTCGCGCAGCGGCTCGACCTCGGCTCCGCTCAGGAACAGCACGCCCTGGGCCAGCGTGTTGAGCAGGAGCCGGGCGCCGACGGGATGGCGTTCGGCGTGGTAGGAGTCGAGCAGCTCGGGACCGGCCGTGCCGCGCACGGTGGCGGCGAGCTTCCAGCCGAGGTTGACGGCGTCCTGCACACCGACGCTCAGCCCCTGCCCGCCCACCGGGAGATGGGTGTGGGCGGCGTCGCCGGCCAGCAGCACGGAGCCCCGGCGGTACTCGGTGACCTGGCGCGTCGCGTCGCCGAAGGAGCTGATCCAGTGGGCGGTGCCGCCGTGGATGTCCTCCCCCGTCAGCCGCTCCCAGGCGTCCGCCACCTCGGCGAACTCCGGGGGCTCGGTGCGCCGTCGGGGCTGTACGCCGTGCTCGACGACGATGATGCGGTCGACGTCCTCGCCGATCGGGGTGGCCATCACCATGCCGGACGGCAGCCGTTCGCCGATCGGACGCGGCCTGAGCGAGCAGCCGCCGATGTCGGCGACGAACATCTCGCGGGTCGACGGCGTCCCGGGGAACTCGAAACCGGCGGCGCGGCGCACGAAGCTGTGCCCGCCGTCGCAGCCGACCAGGTAGCGGCAGCGCAGCGTGCGCGGCCCGTCGGGGGTCTCGGTCTCGACCCGCACGCCCTCGCCGTCGTCGTGCAGGCCCACCACGGTCCAGCCGCGCCGGACGTCGGCGCCGAGCTCCGCCGCCCAGTCGCCGAGCGCCCGCTCGGTGACGGCCTGCGGGACGGCCCGCGCCCCGAAGTGGGCGTCGAGCAGGACGCCGTAGTCCAGCGGCAGTCCGCCGAAGTGCCCCCTGGCGCTGATGCCCAGCTCGCCGAAGCGGGGCAGCAGCCCGCGCTGGTCGAACAGCTCCACCGCACGGGCGGTGAAGCCCAGGCTCCGCGACTCCTCCGAGGGCTTCTCCAGCCGGTCCAGGACGAGGACCTCGACGCCGCCGAGGCGCAGTTCCGCGGCCAGCACGAGCCCCGCGGGGCCCGCGCCGACGATGATCACCGGAGCGTCCATGGCGCCTCCTTGGCGGTCGGGATTCGCGGCGGACAGCCGCGGACAGGAATGGGTGCTGTGGTGCGGCAGCGACGATGCCCGGTGGTGGTAGCGGGGCGCTGGAGGCGAAACAGAGGCGCGGTGGAGAATTACCGTGCGGAATTCAGAAGTCCGAATGGATCCGAATGCTGGAATTCAAGCGACTTCATTCCCGGCCCGTCGCCGGCCGGAGAGACGAATACGTGAAAAAGGCCCCCAGGTCCGCCGTATTCCATGGCGTGGACAAGGGGGCAAGGCGAACAGTGAGGGCAATGCGCCGTCGGCGCAATGGAACTACCCGACCGGCGGCGAGGACGACTACCCGGTCGACCGGACGGCCGGGGACCAGATCCGGAAGTCGCATCCCGGGAGCGGGGAGTACGCGAAGGCGGACCGGCTGTTCCTGGGGCGGGCGGACTACCTGGACGCCGACCTCCGGGACGTCGACTCCGCCGTGGCCTTCTGGAAGGAGCACGGCACGCCGAGGCCCACCCAGCGGACCCCCGCCGCGATCGCGCGCTGCTCCGACGGGCTCGAACTGCTCGAACCCGGAGTGGTGTCGTGCTCCGCGTGGCGGCCGGAGACACCGGCGCCGGACGTCGCGATGTACGCGGGCGTCGGCCGCGAGCGGGGCCGAGCCGGGCCGCCTAGCGCACCACGCGGTGGCGGAGGTGGACGACTCCCGAGCCGAAGGTGCGGGTCCCGACCAGTTCGAGGTCCACCCGGCGCTCGGCACGGGGGAAGAACGGGATGCCGCCGCCGACGAGGACCGGGTGGACCACGGTCCGGTACTCGTCGATCAGGTCCGCCGCGGCCGCCTCGGCGGCGAGCGTGGCGCCGCCGATCGCGATGTCGCCTTCGCCCGGCTCGGCCCGCAGCCGTTCGATCTCCTCCGCCACGCCGCCGGAGGCCAGGCGGGCGTGGCCCTCCACCGCCGACAGGGTGGTGGAGAACACCACCTTGGGGAGCGGCTTCCAGAGCGCGGTCCACTCGCGCGAGGCGTCGTCGAGCGAGGGGTCCTGGTCGGCGGTCTCCCAGTACAGCATCGTCTCGTAGAGCCGTCGTCCCAGCAGGTGGACGCCGACGTCCCGGATCTCGTCGATCCAGAAGCGGAAGACCTCCTCGTCGGGCGCCGTCCAGTCGAAGCCGCCGTCCGGCCCGACGATGTAGCCGTCCAGTGAGACGCCCATGGAGTAGGTCACGCTGCGCATCGGAAGCCCTCCTCGGTCACGGGACGACGGTACGGCCACCGGCCGCCACCCGTGAACCGAGCGGGGGCGGTCCTAGCTCTGTGCCGGGGTGATGTTCTGGTTGTGGCGGAAGACGTTGTCCGGGTCGTACGTCCGCTTCACCTCGGCCAGCCGGTCGTAGTGCCCCCGGTACGTGGCCCGGACCCGGTCCCGGCCCTCGTCCGCGCCCATGAAGTTGACGTATCCGGCGCCCATCGAGTGCGGGTGCAGCGCCTCCCAGTAGTCCACCGCCCAGGTGCGGATCGCCTCCGCCTCGGACGGTTCGGGGCTGATGCCGCCGATCACGCCGGACCAGACCGCGTCCCGGTAGGCCCAGGCCGTGTCCATCGGGCCCGCGCGGTGGGCCGCGGCGTCGACGGGGTAGAGGTGCATCGTCGACAGCTCGGTGGGGACGTTCTCCAGGAACGCGCGGTGCACGTCGATCGCTTCCTCCGTGATCCGGTCGAAGAAGTCGCCGCGCCAGTACCACTGGAGGCCCTTCGGGATCAGCTCGTCGAACATCGCCTGGAGCGCCGGGTACGGGATCGGCGTCGCGAAGTGGAAGGCCGGCGGGGCGGGATCGGCGACGTTGGCGAACGTCTTCGCGAGGCTGTCCTCGTCCGCCGGGCCCGTGCTGCACCACACCACGCCGCACATCTTCTTGTGGTGGATCTCCTCGGGGAAGGGCGGCCCGGGGGCCACCGTCAGCGTGGCGAAGAAGCCGTTCAGGTCGTCGGGCGCCGCCGGCAGGAACTCCCGGTACCAGCGCAGCACCGCCCCGATGTGCTCCGGATCCCACAGGGTGACGCCGAGGCCGACGGTGTCCACCGGATGCAGGGCGTACGTGAAGGAGGTCGCCACGCCGAAGTTTCCGCCGCCGCCGCGCAGGGCCCAGAAGAGCTCGGGGTGTTCCTCCGCCGACGCGGTGACGACCGAGCCGTCCGCGAGGACCACGTCCGCCGCGAGGAGGTTGTCGATGGTCAGGCCGTACGCGCGGGTCAGATGGCCGTGTCCGCCGCCCAGCGTCAGCCCGCCCACCCCGGTCGTGGACATGATGCCGGCGGGGGTCGCGAGCCCGAAGCCGTGCGCCTCGTGGTCCAGGTCGCCGAGCTGGCTGCCGCCGCCCACGAGGGCGGTCCGCGCCGCCGGATCCACCCGCACCCACCGCAGGCCCGACAGGTCGATCATCAGCGAGCCGTCGACCAGGCACAGGCCGCCGCCGCTGTGCCCGCCGCCGCGGACCGTCAGGTCCATGCCGCTCTCGCGGGCGTACCGCACCGCCGCCCGTACGTCCGTGGTGTCCGCGCACCGCGCGATGACGGCCGGCCGACGGTCGATCATCGCGTTGTAGATCTGCCGGGCCTCGTCGTACCCCGGGTCCTGCGGGCCGAGCACCTCGCCGCGCAGCAGCTCGCGCAGGGTCTCCACCGCCGTGCCGCCCATGGCCACTCCTTCGGGGCACCCCTGCCTACCGGCCGCGCTACCCCTTCAGTCTCCCTCCGTCGCGCGGGGCCCGCGAGCCCGGCGGGGGAGCCCCGCGCCGGGCCCTCACCGGATCCGGAAGGTGGCCATCATGCCCATGGCCGAGTGGTCGAGCATGTGGCAGTGGTACACGTAGTCGCCCCGGAAGCCGTCGAACGTCACGTGCAGCTTCACCGTCTCGCCCGGCATCACCCGGACCGTGTCCTTCAGACCCGCCTCCGTCGGGCCCGCGGGCAGCCCGCCGCGTTCGAGGACCCGGAACTGGACCAGGTGCACGTGGAAGTTGTGCGCGACGCGCTTGTTGGTGTTGGTGACGCTCCAGATCTCGGACGACCCGAAGGCCACGGTGGTGTCGATGCGGTCGGGGTCGTACATCTGCCCGTTGATGAACCCCCGGGGGTCGGGCCGCCCGTCCTCGTCCATGCCGAGGGCGATGTCACGGGTGACGGCGGCCTTGGGCAGGGCGCCCGCCGGCGGCAGGGCGCGCAGGACCGGGGGGACGCTGCTGGGGTCGTCGGCGGTGCGGACGACGTCGAAGCGGAGCACCTTGCCGATCTGCTCGGGCCGGCCGGGGCCGCTGTTCGTGAGGACCAGCCGGGTGCCGACGGGGTGGCGGGAGAAGTCGACGACCACGTCGGCGCGTTCGCCGGGGGAGAGCGTGAGGACGGGCACGGCGACGGGGCGTTCGAGCAGGCCGCCGTCCGAGGCGATCTGGGTGAGCGGGGTGCCGTCGGACAGGCCCAGCGCGAAGATGCGCAGGTTGGAGCCGTTGAGCAGGCGGAAGCGGTACTTGCGGGCGGCGACCTGGAAGTAGGGGGTGGGCCTGCCGTTGGCGAGGATGGTGGTGCGGTTGCGGTCGCTCATCGTGTACGCCAGCCGCCCCTGCTCGTCGAAGCGGGCGTCGCGGATCGTGATGGGCACGTCGTACCGGCCCTTGGGCAGCGGAAGGCGCTGTTCGAGGTCGTCGGTGAGCAGGTACGTGCCGGTCAGCCCGCGGTAGACGTGCTCGGCCTCCATGTGGTGGGCGTGGTCGTGGAACCACAGCGAGGCGTGGGGCTGCCGGTTGGTGTACGTGTACGTCCGCGAGGTGCCGGGGGCGAAGACGTCCATCGGGTTGCCGTCGGAAGGGGGCGGGACGCTCGCGCCGTGCAGGTGGACGGCGACGGGCATGTCGATGCCGTTGTGGTGGCGGATCAGGACCCGGCGCCCGGAGCGGGCGTGGATGACGGGGCCGGGGAAGTGGCCGTCGTAGGTGAGGACATCGGTGGTGGTGCCCGGGAGGATCTCGGCGGTGGACCTGCGGATGGTCAGCTTGTAGAGGTCCACGCCGCCCGTCGAGGACAGCGGGCGCAGTACGGGCGGGACGGGCATGGCCGTGGTGAACGCGGGCGGCACGGGGTCTTGCGCACGGTGCGGGCCGGCCGGGGGCAGGGCCTCCGCGGCGTGTGCCTCGCCCCCGGCGAGGGCGCCGGGGGCGAGGAGCGGCAGGCCCGCGGCGGCGAGAGCCCCGCCGAGCACACTGCGACGGTTGATCAACGACTTCCTCCGTGAGCTGGGCGGCGGGTGACGCCGGTCGGGTGGCTTCCGGCGGGCCGGCCGACACCCTGTGATCCAGGTCTAACCGAGAGCGGGAGGAAGCGCACACGGCGATGGCCTCACTGGGGGAAGGCGGTGCGCAGGGCGGGGCTCCGGGTGAGGAACGCGAGGCGGATCACGGGCAGCACGCAGACGGTCTGCATCGCGGCGTACCACAGGGGGCAGACGCCCGGGATCAGGTCGACGCCGATGACCGCGACCGGCAGGACGACGGCGACGCCCCGCACGCGCTCGAAGGCCCGCCGGGACCCCCCGGAGGCGGACACGGCCGACCGGTGGACCGGCACGGCCACCAGGGGCAGCAGGACGGCCCGTACCCACATGAACGTGTTCACCGGATGGCCGGCGGCCGCCACCCCGACGACCGCGAGGAGGGAGAGGGCGCCGAGCGCGCCGTAGACCTTGACGCTCGCCGTCGCCGTGGCGAAGGCCCGTCGGGTGGCGGCGCGGTCGAGCGGGGCGGCCGTGGACGGGGTGTTCGGATCGGTTTCCATGCCCACCGACCCTGCCGGGTGCCCGGCAGGGCCGGTATCCGTCTGGGCGTACGAGGGGGTGGGGGCAGCCACACTCCTCGGCCGACCGGGGCGGCGGGGGGCCGCGTCCGGTGCAGAGTGGAGGCACCGGGACGGAAGACGAGGACGAAGGCGGAGGCATGGGACAGCTGGGTACGTGGTCGGCGCGCGTGGGCGTGGGGTTCTTACGGGCATGCGCCGTGGTGGCCGTCAGCATGCCCGTCCCCGCGGTGTGGGCCGCCGCCGTGGCGTGGGGCATCCGGTGGGGACCGGGCAACCCGTGGTCGTGGCTCGCTCCGGTCGTGCTGGTGGGCACGGGCACGCCCGCCCTGTCCCGGCCGGTCTGCCGGGCCGTCCGCGGGCTCGTCGCCCGCTGGACGGGCACCGTGATCCCCGCCGGCTACCGGGAGGCCCCGCCGGTCACGCGGATGTCCACCGGGTACTGGTGGAACGGCTTCGGGTACGAACGCACGCGCCGCGACGCCCTCGTGGACCAGAAGCGGCGCGTCCGGTGGAACGACCCCGCGAACTGGCGCGACCTGCGGTTCACGGCGATCGTGCCGCTCACCGCGGGCCTCGTCGCCTGCCTCCCGCCGGCCGGCGCGGCCGTGGCGGTCCTCGGGCTCGGCCTCGGCCGCTGGGGGACCCCGGGCCGCCTCGCCGGACTGCTCGGCCTCGCGGCGGCCGTCGCCCTCGCCCCGTACGCCTGGCGGGCGCTCGGGCCGGTCGCCGCGTGCTTCCTGCGCCCCTCGCCCGCGATGGCGCTGGCGCGGCGGGTCGAGGAACTGACCGCCCAGCGCGCCGACGCGACGATCGCCCAGGCCGCCGAGATCCGCCGGATCGAGCGGGACCTGCACGACGGGGCACAGGCACGCCTGGTCGGCCTCGGGCTCTCCCTGGCGACGGCGGAGAAGCTCATGGAGACCGACCCGGAGCGGGCCAGGGCACTGATGCGGGAGGCGCGGGCGGGCGCCACCGCCTCCCTGACCGAACTCCGGGAGCTCGTCAGGGGCATCAACCCACCCGTCCTGAGCGACCGGGGGCTCGTCGACGCCGTCCGCGCCCTCGCCCTGGACAGCCCGCTCGACGTGACGGTCGCCGCGGACCTCCCGCACCGCCCGGACCCGCCGGTCGAATCGGCCCTGTACTTCGCCGTCGCCGAACTGCTGAGCAACGCGGTCAAGCACGCCGGGGCGCGCGGGGTCCGGATCGCGCTCTCCGGCGACGGCACCGGCATCGTCGTCGGCGTCGAGGACGACGGCCGCGGCGGAGCCTGCGTCGGGGACGGCGGCGGCCTCGCCGGGCTGCGCCGCCGGCTCGCCGCCTTCGACGGCACCCTGGAGATCACCAGCCCGGCGGGCGGCCCGACCCGCGTGACCCTGGAGGTGCCGTGCGCATCGTCGTAGCCGAGGACCTGTACCTGCTGCGCGACGGGATGGTCCGGCTCATCGAGGCCTACGGCCACGAGGTGGTCGCGACGGCGGCCACCGGCCCCGAGACGCTGGAGGCGCTGCGCGCCTGGCGGCCCGACGTCGCCGTCGTCGACGTCCGCATGCCGCCGACCCACACGGACGAGGGCCTGCGGGTGGCCGTCGCCGCCCGCGCCGAACTGCCCGGACTCCCGGTCCTGATCCTCTCCCAGTACGTCGAGCAGCTCTACGCCCGGGAGCTCCTGGCCGACGGCTCGGGAGGCATCGGCTACTTCCTCAAGGACAGCGTGTTCGACGCCGACCAGTTCATGGACGCGCTGGAACGCGTCGCGTCCGGCGGGACCGCGATGGACCCGGCCGTCATCGCCGGGCTCCTGGCCGGCGGGCCCTCGAACCGGCGCCTGGAGAGACTCACCGAACGCGAGCACGCGGTGCTCGGCCTCATGGCCGAGGGACTGTCCAACCAGGTCATCGCCCAGCGGCTCTTCCTCAGCGAGAGCGCCATCGGGAAGTACACGACCTCCCTGTTCGGCAAGCTCGGCATCGTCGACGACGGCACCAACAACCGCCGCGTCCGCGCCGTCCTGGCCTATCTGAACAAGGACTGACGCCCGGTCAGGCGGTCTTCGCCAGCCCCGTGGCCCGGCCGTCCCCGTCCCAGACGACCTCCAGGATCCCGTCGACGGCGGCGCGGTCGACCGGCCCGAACACGTGCGGGAAGAGGACGTCCTCGGAGACCCCGGGCGGCGGGGTCGGCGCGGCCGCCTCCCACTCGGTCCTGGCCGTGAGCCGACTCTCGTCGAGGAGGAGCACCAGGAGCGGCCGGGAGGCGGTGCGGTAGAAGGCGTTGACGACGGCGAGCGTGGTCGGCTCGTCGGGGGAGCAGTGCACGAACCCCTCCTCCGCGAGGGAGGCGGGGGCGTACGGCTCCTCCGGCCGGTCGGACCAGTCGGCGGGCGTCACCACGTGGTAGATCATGCTCCGGTTATAGCAGGAGCCGTCGACGCCCCCGGGGTCACCAGCCGAGCCCGGCCTCGATCAGCAGGTCCCGGACGCGGGTGACGTCGGGGTTCCCGGGGCGTCCGGGGCGCTGGACGAGATAGCCGGTGTTGAGGGGCGGGTCCTCCGGGTCGTGCAGGAGCACCAGGGCGCCGGAGGCCAGTTCGGCGTGGCAGAGGTAGCGGGGCAGGACGCTGAACCCCGCTCCGGCGACGACCGCGGCGAGGACCCCGCGCAGATCGGGGACGGTCACGGCGGCGGGGCGGGAGAGCCGCGCCCCGAACACCTGCCGCCAGTAGCGGCGGGCGATGGGCAGGTCCTCCGCGTACGTCACGAGGGGGACGGGGTGCAGCGCCGCGGGCCCCTCGACCGCCAGGCGCTCCCCGACGAGGTCGGCCCACCCGGGGGCGGCGACCAGGACGAACTCCTCGTCGGTGAGCGGCACGGCGGTCAGGGCCCGCCCGCGCGGCCGGAAGGTGGCGATCACCAGGTCGTGCCGTCCCGCGCGCAGCTCGTCGAGGAGCGGCTCGGTCAGACCGGTGCTCACCCTGAGCCGTACGCCCTCGGCCGCCAGCGGGGCGAGCGCGGGCAGGGCACGGACGCAGAGCAGCTCGGCGGGACCCGCCAGATGGACCGGCGCGGTCCGCTCGTGGAGCGCGGCCTCGTGCCCGGCGACGGCGGCCAGCGCGTCGAGGGGCCCGGCGACCCGGGCCGCGAGGTCGTGGGCGACGGGGGTCGGGGCGACACCGCGCGGCAGCCGCACGAAGAGCTCGCGGCCCGTCTGCCGCTCCAGGGCCCGGATCTGGGTGGTCACCGTCGGCTGGGACAGGCCGAGCAGCCCGGCGGCGGCGGTGAACGAACCGGAGCGGTGGACCGCCAGGAAGGTCCGCAGCAGGTTCAGATCGCCCACCGGCTGCGCCGTGCCATCGGAATCCTTGTGCCTCACGGCGCGAAGCCTATCGAGATGGCTATGGCAGGGCGGCCCCGCCCCGGAAGGTGCGTCGGTAGGCGAGCGGGGAGACGCCGATCGCCGCGTGCAGGTGCTGGCGCAGCGAGGTGCCGGTGGCGAAGCCCACCTGGCCCGCGATGTCGTCGACGGCGAGGTCCGTGGACTCCAGGAGGTGCCGGGCGCGGGCCACCCGTTGCTGGATCAGCCAGCGGCCGGGGCTCATGCCGACCTCCTCGTCGAACCGGCGGGCGAAGGTCCGCAGGCTCATCCGGGCGTGGCCGGCGAGCGTGCTGAGCGCCAGCGGCTCGTGCAGGTGCTCAAGCGCCCACTGCCGGGTCGCCGAGGTGCCGTTGGCGGTGGTCTCGGGCACGGGCTGCTCGATGTACTGGGCCTGCCCGCCTTCCCGCCAGGGCGGCACGACGCACACCCGGGCCACGAAGTTCGCGACGGCGGTGCCGTGGTCCTTCCGTACGAGGTGCAGGCAGACGTCCACGCCGGACGCGGCGCCCGCCGAGGTCAGCACGTCCCCGTCGTCGACGAACAGCACGTCGGGGTCGAGCGCCACCTTCGGGAACCAGTCGCGGAAGACGGGGGCCAGCGCCCAGTGCGTGGTGGCGGGGCGGCCGTCCAGGAGCCCGGCGGCGGCGAGGACGAAAGCGCCCGTGCAGATGGACACGATCCGTGCCCCGGCGGGCACGGAGGCCAGCGCCTCGGCGACCCCGGCGGGGAGCTCGCGGGAGAGGAGGGACATGTCGAAGGGCGGAAGGATGACGGTGTCGGCCGTGCGGAGTGCCTCGGGCCCGTGCTCGGCGGTGACGGAGAAGTCGGAGTTGGTACGGACGGGCCGGCCGTCCACCGAGCAGGTCAGGACCTCGTAGTGCTCGGCCACCGAGCCGAACACCCGACTGGGGATGCCCAGTTCGAAGGGGTAGACCCCGTCCAGGGCGAGGACGACGACACGATGCCTCGGAAGACGGTCACCCGTGGCAGGGCTCATGGCAGGATCCCTTCGAAAGATGGCAATCGTGCCATGGTACGCGGCGGCTCGGGCGGCGAGTCTGGACGGCATGACGAACCAGCCCACCATGCGCGCCATCAGCCAGGACACCCACGGCACCCCCGACGTCCTCCGGGAGGTCGTGGTCCCGCGGCCCGTGCCCGGACCCGGCCAGATCCTCGTCGCCGTCCGCGCGGCCGGCCTCAACCCGACCGACTGGAAGCACCGCTCCGGCCCCCTCTTCCTCAACCGCCTGCCCCTCGTCCTGGGCTGGGACGTCTCCGGCGTCGTCGAGGCCGTCGGCTTCGGCGTGACCGTGTTCAAGCCCGGCGACGAGGTCTTCGGGATGCTGCCGTACCCGCACGGCGTCGGTTCCCACGCCGAGTACGTGACCGCCCCGGCCCGCGCCTTCGCCCACAAGCCGGCCGAGCTCGACCACGTCCAGGCCGGCGCCCTGCCGCTCGCCGCCCTCACCGCGTACCAGGCGATCGTCGACACCGCCCGGGTCGGCCCCGGGCAGCGGGTCCTGATCCACGCGGCCGCCGGCGGCGTCGGCCACCTCGCCGTCCAGATCGCCAAGGCCCGCGGCGCGTACGTCATCGGCACCGCGAGCGCCCCGAAGCACCCGTTCGTCCGCTCCCTCGGCGCCGACGAGGTCATCGACTACCGCACCACCGACTTCACCGAGGCCGTCCAGGACGTCGACATGGTCCTCGACCCGCTGTCCGGCGACACCCGCACCCGCTCCCTCGACGTCCTCCGCCCCGGCGGCACGCTCGTCTCCCTGCTGCCGCCCACCGACCCGGACGAACCGGCGAAGGCGGCCGCGCGGGGCGTCCGCGTGGCGACCCTCCTCGTCGAGGCCGACCACGCCGGCATGAACGCCATCGCCGCCCTCGCGGCCTCCGGCGCCCTCCGCCCCCACGTCGAGGCCGTCTTCCCCCTCGCGGAAGCCGCCAAGGCCCACGCCCTCGGCGAGACCGACCGCACCACGGGCAAGCTCGTCCTCACGGTGGACGGCCCCTGAACCCGACCGGGGCGTGAGCCGGGGCCGGCGGGTCAGCGGCCCCGGGTGCCGGAGGCCGTGAAGACGGGGATCGCGAGGGCGCCGGGTGGCGGAGGCGCAGGCCCGCCTCGACCTGGTCGAAGGCGCGCTGGACTGCGCCCACGACGACCTCGCCGAGTGCCCCCGGTTCCGGGAGGCCGTCGCCGCCACGGCCGCCGGCGAAGACCTCCCGGACGGGACCGGTACAAGCGGACCTACCCGCTGGTACGGTCCCTGACCTACCGGTGCTCCACGGGGAGTCGCCGGACCCGGGGAGGGGCGGAACCATGGCGCGGCGAACGGGCGGGGTGCTTCCCGAAGGGCTTGCCGAGGCGATACGGGGGACCGCCGACGACATCGCGGCGGTCCTGCGCACCCCGGCGCCGGACGCCGGGCGGCTGCCCGTGCCCCGCTCCGCCTGGACGGTCGGGGAGGCCGCCGCCCACCTGGCGCAGGCCAACGCCCTCATGGCCGACCTGGCCGCCGGACGGGAGCGCCCCTACGGCGACGGCACCCCCGGCAGCCTGGCCGAGGCCAACGCACGCGCCCTCGCCGGCTTCGCCGAGCGGACGCCCGGCCCGCTCGCCGAGATGATCACGGCCCGGGCCGCCGCGTTCCTCGCGGACGTCGAGGGGCGCGACCCGGACGAGCGGCTCGCCACGCCGCTCGGCCGGATGAGCCCCGCCGTCCTCGGCTCGTACCTGCTGACCCACATGCTCGGCCACGGCTACGACCTCGCCCTCGCCCTGGACCGCCCCCACATGCTCGACGCGCGACGGGTCGGGCTCACCCTGCCGTTCCTGATCGAGGCGATGCCGAGGGTCACGGACCCGGCCGCCGTCGCCGGGCTGACCGCGAGCTTCGCCGTACGGCTCCGGGGCGGCGGTCCGGGATTCGGCGTCACCCTCGCCGACGGCGCGGTCCGCGCCGACCACCGGCCGCCCGCCCGCCCCGACTGCACGATCCTCACCGAGCCGGTCGCCTTCCTCCTGCTCGCCCTCGGACGGGTCGACCCCTGGCCGGTGATCGCCCGCGGCAAGGCCCTCGGCTGGGGCCGCAAGCCCTGGCTCGCCCCCCGCTTCCCCCGCCTCTTCCGCGCGCCCTGACCGTGCGTTCCCGGACCCGCCGATGGATCCTGGAGGTATCGGAAGGGGCCGTGCCTCGGTTGCGCGCGACCCGGCGATGCGAGGAGGCGGACCATGAGCCGCACGCTGGAATGGACGGTCGGCGTGGAGCTGACCGAGGACAGCGGCAGGACGAAGGCCGAGGCCCGGCTGAACACCGGCACCTCGACGATCACGGGCCACGGCTCCGCGCGGTGCAACCCGGCGGACGTGGACGTGCCGGCGATCGGCGACGAACTCGCCGCGAGCCGGGCGATGAAGGACCTGGCGGGCAAGCTCATGCGGGAGGCCAACCGGGAGATGGAGGCGGTGGGCGCCGGGACCGTACCCCAGCACACCGGCCCCGGCTACGGCTGGCCGGAGGCGGTCTCCTGACGGAACCGCCTCCCGCGCCGGGCTCCCGGGCGCCGTCCTGACGGGAGGCCTACGGGGGCCTACGGGGCGTCGCCCTCCTCCCCGTACACCAGTCGGTCCACGACCTCCACGACCCCGTCCACCGTCTCGCAGAGGCGGACCAGGATCGGGCCGAGGCCCGGGCGCTCCAGGGTGCCGCTCAGCGTCACCCGCCCCTCGTCGACGTCGATGTGCACGGCCGCGGGGGAGAGGCGCAGGATGCGGACGACCACGTCCTCACGGATCTCCTCCTGGATCGAGCGGTCCCGCCGCAGGAACAGCTGGAGCAGATCGCTGCGGCTGAGCACCCCGATCAGCCGTCCCTCCGCGTCCACGACCGGGAGCCGCTTCACCCGGTGCCGTTCCATCAGGCGGGCCGCCTCGACCGCCGTCCAGGAGGGCCGGGCGGTGACGGCCGGGCTCGACATCATGGCCTCGGCCGAGCTCGGTCCGTCCTTCGCCGTGTGCCGCCGCAGCAGGTCCGCCTCGGAGACGACGCCCACCGGCCGGTTCTCCTCGTCGACCACCGGGACCGCGGTGATGCCGTACTCGTCGAGGAGCCGCGCGATCTCCTTGAACGACGTCCCGCGCTGCACCGCGACCGCGGTGGGCGTCATCAGGTCCGCGACACTGCGGTGCCTCATCGTCCGTTCCGTCCCTTCTGCGTTCCTCCTCCCATGATCCCGCACCGGTCGGGACGGCAGGTGCGCCGGGGTGCCTCCCAGGGGCTTGTGGGCTCGACGCGACCATGGTTACCTCCGGTAACTCATCGTCGCGCCACGGAAGAAGGACCCCCATGCCCTCTCCCCGCACGTCCGGCACCCGCCGCTTCCTCGGAGCCCTCGCCACCGCCCTCGCGCTCGTCGCCACGACGGGCGGCACCGGAGCCGCCGCACCCGCCGGGCTCCGCGAGGTGATGTTCGTCGGCAACAACTGGGACGGCACCGCCGACGTCATCGCCTCCCGCGGCGACTTCCACCGCGTCGCGCGCGTGAACGTCGTCCCCGACAAGGAGGAACGCCTCCGCGAGATCTACCTGAACCCCGTCAAGCTCGCCTTCTTCCTCGGCGTCCGCAGCGGACCGGGCGAGGGCCACGACCAGTTCGTCGACGACATGTACGCCACCCCCGACGGCTCCGCCATGGTCGTCTCCCGCCCCAGCTTCGCCGACGTCGTCTCCCTCGACCTGCGCACCGGACGGATCAACTGGCGCTTCCCGGTGGCCGGTTACCGCGCCGACCACATGGCCGTCTCGCCCGACGGCACCCGCGTCGCGGTCTCCGCCTCCACCGCGAACACCGTGCACGTCCTGGACATCGCCACGGGACGCCAGATCGGCTCCTTCAGGACCGGAGACAAGCCCCACGAGAACGTCTTCACCTCCGACGGCCTGCTGTGGAACATGTCCATCGGCGAGGTCACCACCGCGCTCGACGCCCCCTGGCTCGACTGGACCAAGGGCGACCGGAGGATCACCGTCGTCGACGCCCGCACCTTCGAGACCGTCCGCGTCATCGACATGCGCGAGCGCCTCGACGCCTTCGGACGCGGCGACCTCTCCGACGCCGTCCGCCCGCTCGTCTTCACCCCGGACGAGAAGAAGATCTACTTCCAGGTCTCCTTCTTCAACGGCTTCCTGGAGTACGACGTCGACTCCGACCGCATCACCCGCCTCAAGACCCTCCCCGGCAACCCGGCGACCGACCCCGACCGCACCACCTGGGTCAACGACTCGCGCCACCACGGGCTCTCGATCAGCCCCGACGGCGACAAGCTCTGCGTCGCCGGGACCATGGACGACTACGCGACCGTCGTCGACCGGGAGACCCTCAAGGAGGGTCCGCTCGTCCCGGCCTCCAAGCCCTACTGGGCGACCGTGAGCGGCGACGGCAGGTCCTGCGTCATCTCCGAGAGCGGAGCCGACCGGGTCACCGCGATCGACTTCGCCACCGGGCAGCGGGTGGCGAGCGTGGACGTCGGCGACCACCCCCAGCGCGTCCGGCTCGCCCGCGTCCCCGCCGACTGGACGGGCCCCGCGGCCGGCTGAACCCCCGCACGCGGAGAGGGGCTGTCGGGATCCGACAGCCCCTCTCCCCTTGCGCTCAGGACCTGTTGACGGCCACCTCGTAGAGCGAGTAGCCCCAGTCCGTGGCCCGCTTCACGCCGTGGACGCGCACATAGCGGGCCGACTGCGAGTCGAACGTCGCCGTGTCGTAGCCGCCGTCACCCGCGTCCGTGGACCACACGTCCCGCCAGGTCGTGCCGTCCTCCGACAGCTCGATCCGGTACGCGCGCGCGTAGGCCCGCTCCCAGTCCAGCGTGACCCGCCCGACCCGGCGCACCGAGCCCAGGTCCACCTTCAGCCACTGGTCGTCCGACCACTCGCTGGCCCAGCGGGTCCCCGTGTTCCCGTCGACCGTGAGACCGGGCGAGAAGTCCACGAACGGGTTCCACCACTGGGTGGTGGAGGCCGACACCGGCTGCCCGGCCGCCAGGTTCACGCCCAGCTCGTGGTCCTCGGTCTTCTTCCAGGTCGTCAGGTACGACTCCGCTCCCCGCGACAGGTCGTCCACGACGCTCTGACCGCCGGGGGAGAGCCGGATCTGCTCGACCCAGTCCGGCACGAGGCCGTTGTGCGCGGCGCCGTCGGTGTTGAGGTCCCAGGTGCGGTCACCGGTGACCTGCCGGTCGAGGACCGAGCCGCCGTCGAAGCTGCGGAACGGGTACTTCACCGCGTTCGGGGCGTCCGCGCCGACCGGGCCCGGATGGGCGCCGACACCGTTCATGTCGGTGCCGTAGCCGAGCCCGACCCCGTACTTCTTGCGCAGCTCGGCCTTCTGGCCGGCCTCGCCGACGAAGCCCTGGGCGCTGCCCATGTACTGGGCGACGAACCCGCCGAGCCGGTAGACCCGGTCCGTCCAGTCCATGTCCATCCAGCTGTGGCTGGAGATGACGCCCGGGTACTCCTCGGCCTCCAGCATGTCGAGCGCCCGCCCGGCGGCCTTGACGCTCATGTGGTCGAGCTCCAGCATCATGCCGCGCTGCATCATGCCCTTCAGGGCGTACTCCCCGAGCCGCGTGAGGCCCCGGGTGTTGCACTGGGCGTCGGAGGCGTACGAGGGGACGCTCACCCCGGCCGGCAGCTTCTCGGCCATCGCGGGCGGCGCGGCGGCGAGGCCGATCGGGTTGTCGTGCTGCGGGCCCGCGCACTTCTCGGTGGCCCAGAAGGTGCCGGTCGAGAGGAACTGGCCGATGTTGACCGCCACGCCCGTCGTCCCGCTGTCGAAGCGGACGCCGCACAGCGCGTTGTCGAACTTGTGGCAGAGGAACATGCTGCGCACGCCGAGCCCGTACAGCTCGTCGAGGCCCTTGTCGATGTCCGCCTGGCTGCACTGGGCGACGTCCAGGATCATCTTGCAGCCGAAGGGCTCCGAGGTCTCCACGCCCAGGACGACGGCGAGCTTGCCCTCCTTGATCACCGAGCGGGCCTGCGCGGAGTCGGTCACGATGCGGAACCAGCCCTTGCCCGGGCCGCCGTACATCTTGTCGACGAAGTCCTGCAGCTCGTAGCTCTTGCGGGCTTCGAGCCGGATGGCGTCCATCTCGTCGCAGCCGCGGTCGCGCGGCAGGAGCGAGCAGATCAGGCCGTTGGTCACCAGGTCGTTGACCAGGACCCGCTGCCCGCCGCGCCAGGCCCGCTCGACCCACGCGTAGTAGTTCTGCTGGTGGCTCATCGAGTCGGGGGCGGGCCAGTCCTTGAAGGTGGGCCAGCCGACCGGGTCGTGCTTGCCGTTGTCACCGCCGGTGAGGTGCTCGAAGAGCGCGCCGGAGCCGTCCGGGTAGTGCTCCGGACAGTCCTTGAGCGCGTCGGCGGCGCCCGCCTCGGAGAAGGTCGCGCCGCAGATCATGCGGCCGCCGAAACCCTCGTTGGACATCAGGTGGTTGTGGGCGTCGACGAACCCGCGCACCTTGCCCTGGGCGTCCGTCCCCTTGAACGGTTCGCCCGTGACGTTGATCTGCGAGTCGGGCGCGGGCCGGGACGTGGGCTCCCACCACGCGCCGCCGGCCGCGGCGGCGGGGACCGGAGCGGAGCCGAACAGCACCGCGGCGAGGGCGATGAACAGCGCGAGGAGGGCGGATCTTCCGCCCTTCCCGCGTGAGAAGAATCGATTCATGTGTGCGATGCCTCCGGGCGGTGGGGGTGTACCGGGCGCCCCGAGGATCGCGGTGTCGAGACAGCGAGTCAATAGTCCGGGTCAAATGACCTGTTGATGGGCTGCCGGACTCCAGTACGCCTCAACCCTCGAACAGGGATACGAGTTGATCCACCGTCAGATCGAGGTTCTCGGCCGCCGCGGCTCCGTCGCCCAGCACCAGGTACTGGAGGGTGAGCCCGTCGATCGCCGCCGCCAGATACCGGGCGAGCACCTCCACCGGCACCCGGGGTTCGAGCCCCCGCTCCCCTCGGACCTGCTCGATCAGCGCCGCCGCCGACACCACGTACTGGTCGTACTGGGCGCGTGCCAGATGCTCGAACCCGGGCTCCCGCAGGGCGTACTGGGTGAGGTCGTACGTCAGCATGTGCTCGCCCGGATGGGCCGTGACGTGGTCCCAGTACGTCTGCAGGGCGCCCCGGACGGTCTCGTGCAGCGTCGCACCCGGCTCGACCGCCGACTTCACGCGCGCCACGTAGTTGCAGGTGATCGTCTCGATCGCCGCTTCCAGGAGCGCCTGCTTGGAGTCGAAGCAGTAGTGGAAGACGCTCAGCGAGACCCCCGCCTCGGCGCAGATCGACCGGGTGGTGGTCCGGGCGACCCCGTCCCTGGCCATCGCCCTGATCGCCGCCTCGACCAGCTGCCTGCGTCGTTCGGCCGACGGCATCCGCGCCATGGTTCCTCCTCGCGTCCGGCGCAAGGGTAACCGCAGCCCCCGCGCGGCGCGCGAACCCCACCGGGGGCCGCGCGGGGGGCCGCGCGGGACCGTCAGACCGCCGCCGGGTTCCGCGTCGCCGCCGCCAGCTCCGCCCGCAGCGCGGCGAAGGCGGGGTCGCCGCGCAGGGAGGCCACGTCCGTCGCCGGGTCGCGGGGGAGGGGCACGGCCACCTCGGCGACCACGCGGCCCGGACCGGCCGCCATGACCAGGACCCGGGAGCCGAGGAGGACGGCCTCCTCGGCGGAGTGCGTGACGAAGAGGACGGTCGCGCCCGTCGTGGCCGCCAGGGTGCGCACCTCCTCCTGGAGGCGCTCGCGGGTCAGCGCGTCCAGGGCGGCGAACGGCTCGTCCATCAGCAGGATCTGGGGCTCCGCCGCCAGCGCCCGTGCGATCGCGACCCGCTGCCGCTGCCCGCCCGACAGTTCCCAGGTCCGCCGCCCGGCCATCCCGGACAGCCCCACCAGGGAGAGCAACTCCTCGATGCGCGAGGCCCGTTCGCCGCGGGGCACACCGTGCCGGACCAGGGCGAAGGCGAGGTTCCCGCCCACCGTGCGCCAGGGGAAGAGACGCGGCTGCTGGAAGACGACGCCGACCTTCCGGCGCACCTCCACGGCGCCGGTGGCGGGCCGCTCGAAGCCCGCCACCAGGCGGAGCAGCGTCGTCTTGCCGCAGCCCGAGGGGCCGACCAGGACCACGAACTCGCCCGGCTCCACGGCCAGGGAGACACCGGCGACCGCGACGACGGGCGCCTTGGCCGTGCCGTACCGGACACCGACGTCCGACAGCTCGATGTCGGCGAGGCGCGCGGAGGCGTCAGCGGGCGGCACGGGCCAGCTCCTCCACCGCGAGGGACTTCGCGAAGTCCGCCTGCCCGGGCACGGCGTCGATCGCCTTCTGCCCCTTGAGGAACACGGCGGCGTCGCGCAGGTTCCCGGCGAGCGCGCCCGGGGACCCCGGCCTGCCGAGGTACTGGGCGCCCTGCTGCTCCTTCGCGGTGAGCAGGACCAGCTCGGAGAGCTGCTTCCGGGCCTCGTCGGGCGCGAGGTTCAGCTCCGCGCCGATGGCCGTGGCGGCCTTCGCGGGGTCGCCCTTGGCGAGCTTCACGGCCTGGTCCTCCGCCTTCAGCCAGGCGTCCACGATCTCCGGATGCTTCGCCGCGAACGCGTCGGTGACCACCCCCAGGTCGGCGGTCGGCCTGCCCCGCTCCGCGATCGCACGGCTGGTGATCAGCACCTTTCCGTCCTTCTTCAGCTCGGTCAGGCTCGGCGTCCACACGTAGGCGGCGTCGATGTCGCCCCGCTTCCAGGCCGCGAGCGCGTCCTGCGGCTGGAGGTCGACGAGCGTCACGTCGGAGGTCTTCAGACCGGCCGACTCCAGCGCCACGAGCAGGGAGTAGTGGGAGGTCGACCCGAAGGGGGTGGCGATCTTCCGGCCCTTGAGGGCGGCGACGGAGGCGATGTCCCTCCTGGCGACGAGGGCCTCGTTGTCGCCGATCAGATCGTGGATCCACACCACCTTGTACGGGATGTCCAGCGGCGCCGAGAGGCCCTTGGTGACCGGGCTCGAACCGAGCAGTCCCAGGTCCACGGACCCGGCGATCACGGCGGTGTTGACGTCGCCGCCCGAGTCGAACCTCACCCAGGACACCTCGGCGTCCGGCAGGGCCTTCTCCAGGAGCTTCTGGTTCTTCACCACCAGATCGGCGTTGGGGATCGCCTGGTACGCGATGCGCACCCGGACCTTCCCGCCCTTGCCCTCACCGCCGTCTCCGCCCGTGCCGCAGGCGGTGGTGGACAGGGCGAGCAGCAGGGCGGTGGCGGAGGCGGCGAGGACGGCGCCGCGACGGGAGGAGGGCATGACGGTTCCTTAGGGGAGATCAGATGTCTTGTGGGGGTTCTCAGGCGCGGCCGCGCCACGGGACGGCGGCCCGCTCCACGCCCTTGAACAGCGCGTCGAGGACGATCCCGGAAAGGCCGATCGCGATGATCCCGGCGATGACGACGTCGGTCTGGTTGTAGCGCTGGGCGTCCCGGATCATGCCGCCGACGCCGGGGACGCCGTTGATGGTCTCGGCGGCGACGACCGAGGTGTACGCGATGCCGACGGCGATCCGCACCCCGGTGAGGATCTCCGGCAGCGCGGCGGGCAGCCGGACGGAGAACAGCAGGACCACCGGCCCCGCGCCCAGGGCCCGCCCCGCCTCGACCAGATCGGCGGGGACGCCCCGCACGGCCGCCGCGGTGGCCGCCGCGACGGGCGGCAGCGCGGCGATGAGCAGCAGCCAGATCTTCGGCGACTCGTCGATGCCGAACCAGATGACGAGGAGGGAGAGGTACGCCAGCGGGGGCAGCGTGCGCAGGAAGGTGACGGCCGGCTCCAGGACCACGGCGAGCGGCTTCACCACGCCGATCAGCAGCCCCAGGGGGATGCCGACGAGCGCCGCGTAGCCCGTGCCGATCGCGATCCGGCGCAGGGAGACCGCGAGATGCTCGACCAGCAGGTGGTCGCTGATCCCGCGCACCCCGTCGTGGACGGTCGACGCCCGCACGAAGGCCTGCCACACGTCGCCCGGCGACGGGACCAGGACCCGGGGCCAGACACCGGCGGCGACCACGGCCTGCCAGGCGGCGAGCAGCACCGCGAGCGCGAGGAGCCGCAGCGCGGCCCAGCGCAGGGCCGTCACCCAGGACCGGACCCGGCGGGCCGGGCGCCGGGAGGTCTTCCCGGCTCCGCTCCCGGCGCTGTCCGCGGGGGCGTGCGCGGCCGCGCCGCTCGTCGTGTCGAGGGTGGTCACGCCGCCGCCTTCCCGGCCGCCGCCTCGGTGAGCGCCCGCAGCCGGGGCGCCACCTCCTCGCCGACGCGGTAGGCCTCTTCGAGGTGCGGGTAGCCGGAGAGGACGAACTCGTCGATGCCGGCCCGTCCGTACTCGAAGAGCCGCCGCGCGACCTCGTCGTGCGAACCGACGAGTGCCGTCCCGGCGCCCTCGCGGACGAGGCCGATGCCCGCCCACAGATTGGGCGCGACGGTCAGGCTCTCGGCGGAGCCGCCGTGCAGCGCGGTCATCCGGGCCTGCCCGGTGGAGTCCATACGGGCGAACCGTTCCTGCGAGGCGCGGACCGCCTCGGGGTCGAAGCCGGCGAGGATCCGGTCGGCCTCCCGCCAGGCCTCGGCCGAGGTGTCCCGGGTGATGACGTGCAGACGGATGCCGAAGCGCAGGGTGCGGCCCGCACGCGCGGCCGCGGCCCGTACCCGGGCGACGCGTTCCGCCACGGCGGCCGGGGGCTCGCCCCAGAGCAGCTGCACCTCGGCGTGGCGCGCCGCGACCTCCTCGGCCTCGGGGGAGGCGCCGCCGAAGTAGAGGGGCACGGGAGTGCCGACGTCGGGTGCCGTCAGGCGGGCCTCCTCGACCCGCACGTGCCGTCCGTCCAGCGTGACGGCCCCGCCGTCGAGCAACTCGCGGACGACACGCATGAGTTCGCCCGTCCTGGCGTACCGCTCGGCCTTCGGGAGGTGGTCGCCGTACGCCTTCTGCTCGACCGGGTCGCCGCCGGTGACGACGTTCAGGGCGATCCGGTCGCCGAACAGGTGCCGGAACGTGTCCGCCTGCTGCGCGATCAGCGTCGGCTGGGCGAGACCGGCGCGGAACGCGACGAGGAAGCCGATCCGCTCCGTCACCGCGGCGACGGCCGACGTCAGCACCCACGGATCCACGCAGCCGAGCCCCACGGGCGTCAGGAGGCGGGCGAAACCGGCCTGTTCGGCCGCGCGGGCCACCTGGGCCAGATAGCCGAGGTCGGCGCCGCGGCGGGTCGCGGCGGCGGAACGGCCCTGGACGGCGGTCACCCCGCCGGGGTCGCGGCCGTCGCCGCCGGTGGGCAGGAACCAGTGCAGGACGGGGGCGGTGGACGTGGAAGAGGACATGCGGACGTACCTCGGGAAGGAGCGGAGCCGGGACGGGCGCGCGCGGCGGCCCGAAAGGCGTGGAAGCGTGAAGGAAGGCCCGTGGGTTCAGGACGGTGGGAGGCGTCGTGAGCGGCACGGACGGCCGTCACGCGAAGACGGCGGACGCTGCGGGGAGGTGCGGAGAGCCGGAAGGGGGCTCAGCAACAGGCCGCGCGACAGCGGGACTCGGACCGACACAGCATCCCCGCGACACGCAGAAGATCCACGTGGCGGCGGGAGACGAGGGCGGGAGTCATGCGGGCATCCTCGCCGCGGCGACTCCCGCCCGACAAGTCGCGTCCGTGATGCGGACGCAGTCGTATCACTGTTCGAGACCTGCTCCCGTCCCGAAGCCCTCGGAGATGCCCGAGAGGCCCCGTTCAGCCGGATATGCACGGCGCGTCGCGCAGGGGCGTGAGCGCCAGGGGAACCCCGTGCGCTCTACCGGGTGCCGACGGCTGCCGGAAAGGATGAGCGCACGGTGGTCCCGCGACGGAAGGAACTTCAGGGTGTTGCTTCTCATCTCCCCGGACAGCGTCGAGGAAGCCCTCGACTGCGCGAAGGCGGCGGAGCACCTCGACATCGTCGACGTCAAGAAGCCCGACGAGGGCTCGCTCGGCGCCAACTTCCCCTGGGTCATCAGGGAGATCCGCGAGGCGGTACCGGCGGACAAGCCGGTCTCCGCCACCGTCGGCGACGTCCCGTACAAGCCCGGCACGGTGGCGCAGGCCGCGCTCGGCGCGGTCGTCTCCGGCGCCACGTACATCAAGGTCGGCCTCTACGGATGCACGACGCCCGAGCAGGGCGTCGAGGTCATGCGCGCGGTCGTCCGGGCGGTGAAGGACCACCGCCCCGACGCGCTCGTCGTCGCCTCCGGCTACGCCGACGCCCACCGCGTCGGCTGCGTCAACCCGCTCGCCGTGCCCGACATCGCCGCCCGCTCCGGTGCCGACGCGGCCATGCTCGACACCGCCGTCAAGGACGGGACGCGCCTGTTCGACCACGTCCCCCCGGAGGTCTGCGCCGAGTTCGTACGGCGGGCCCACGCCGCCGGACTGCTCGCGGCCCTCGCCGGCAGCGTCACCCAGGCCGACCTCGGCCCCCTGACCCGCATGGGCACGGACATCGTGGGCGTACGGGGAGCGGTCTGCGAGGGCGGCGACCGCAACGCCGGACGGATCCAACCGCATCTGGTGGCCGCCTTCCGGGCGGAGATGGACCGGCAGGCCGGGGAACACGCCGTCGGCGTCCCGGCGGCGCGTTGACCCCCGGCACGACGGCGCCCGGGAGCGGTGGCGTTCCCGGGCGCCGGACCGCCGGCCTCCCCGTCGTCGACCCGGCCACCGGGGAGACCTTCGACGAGGCCCCCGACCAGCGGCCGGAGGAGCTGGACGAGGTGGTCGCGCGCGCCCGGCGGGCCTGGCACGCGTGGCGCGCCGACCCCGAGGCCCGCACCGCCGCGCTGCGCGGCGCGGCCGACGCCGTGGAGACGGCCGGCGACGACCTCGCCCGGCTGCTCACCAGGGAACAGGGCAAACCCCTGGCCGAGTCGTACGCGGAGGTCGCCCGTACGGCGGCCCGCCTGCGCTACTTCGCCGACCTGGCCCCCCGGACCCGCCGGATCGACGACGGCCGGCCCGTGCGCAGCGAGGTCCGCTGGCGCTCCCTCGGACCCGTCGCGGCGATCGTGCCGTGGAACTTCCCGCTCCAGCTCGCGGCGGCGAAGTTCGCGCCCGCCCTCGCGGCGGGCAACACCATGGTCCTCAAACCCTCGCCGTTCACACCGCTCGCCACCCGGCTGCTCGGCTCCGTCCTCGCCACGGTCCTGCCCGAGGACGTCCTGACCGTCGTCACCGGCCGCGAACCCCTCGGCGCCCGCCTCGCGTCCCACCCGGGCATCCGCCACGTCACCTTCACCGGTTCGGTGCCCACCGGGCGGGCCGTCGCCGGGGCGGCGGCGGACTCGCTCGCCCGGGTCACCCTGGAACTGGGCGGCAACGACGCCGCCGTCCTGCTGGACGACGTCGACGTGGACCGGATCGCGGACCGGCTGTTCTGGGCGGCGTTCCGCAACTGCGGGCAGGTCTGCATGGCGGTCAAACGCGTCTACGCCCCGGCCCGGCTCCACGCCGAGGTCGTCGAGGCCCTCGCCCAGCGGGCGAAGAGCGTCGCCGTCGGACCCGGCCTCGACCCCGCGACCCGACTGGGACCGGTCAACAACGCCCCGCAGCTGGCCCGGGTCGAACGGATCACGGCCCAGGCCCTGGCGGACGGCGCCCGGGCGGCGTCCGGCGGCCACCGGCCGACCGGGCCGGGACACTTCTTCGCTCCCACGATCCTCACCGACGTCCCGCCCGACAGCGCGGTGGTGACCGAGGAACAGTTCGGACCCGTGCTGCCCGTACTGCCGTACCGGACCCTCGACGAAGCCGTCGACGCCGCCAACGGCACCGGCTTCGGCCTCGGCGGCTCCGTCTGGGGCACCGATCTCGACCGGGCCGAGGCGGTGGCCGATCGGCTCGAATGCGGCACGGCCTGGATCAACCACCACGCCGAACTCTCCCTCGCCCAGCCCTTCGCGGGCGTCAAGGACAGCGGAGTCGGCGTCGCCGGCGGACCGTGGGGGCTCTACGGCAACCTCCGGCCCTTCGTCGTCCACCGCCCACGGGAGGCATGACGGTGAGGTTCCAGGCGGCGGTACTGCGCGCGTACGAGGACCCGTTCACCGTCGAGGAGGTGACCCTGCGGACGGAACCCGCCCCCGGCGAGATCCTGGTCGAGATCGCGGGCACCGGGATGTGCCGGACCGATCTCGCCGTCCGGCGGTCCGCAGGACGCAGCCCCCTGCCGGCCGTCCTCGGCCACGAGGGCGCCGGCGTCGTGGTGCGGACGGGCGGCGGCCCCGGCACCACGATCGGCGTGGGCGACCACGTCGTCCTGAGCTTCGACTCCTGCGGGCACTGCCGCAACTGCCTCGGCGCGGCCCCCGCCTACTGCGACTCCTTCGCCTCCCTCAACCTCTTCGGGGGACGCGAGGAGGAACCGCCGCGGCTGATCGACGCGACGGGAAAGGCGCTGGCCCCCCGCTGGTTCGGCCAGTCCTCGTTCGCCGCGTACGCGCTCGTCCCGGCCCGCAACGCCGTCCGGGTCGACCCCGCGCTGCCGCTCGAACTGCTCGGGCCCCTCGGCTGCGGCTTCCTCACCGGCGCCGGAGCCGTCCTCAACACCTTCGGCGCGGGCCCCGGCGACCCGCTGGCGGTCCTCGGCGCCGGAGCCGTCGGCCTGGCCGCGGTGATGGCGGCCACCGCCGCCGGCGTACCGACCGTGGCCGTCGACCGGCACCCCGAACGGCTCGCCCTGGCCGAACGGTTCGGCGCGGTCCCCCTGCACGCCGACACGGCCGGACTGCCCGAACGGATCCGGCGGCTGACCGACGGCGGCGCGCGGTACGCCCTGGACACCACGGCCTCGGCCCCGCTCGTCAACGACGCGCTCCGGGCCCTGCGCCCCACCGGCAGCCTCGGCCTCGTGGCACGCCTCCACAGCGCGCTGCCGCTCGAACCGGGCACGCTCGACCGGGGCCGCAGCCTCCGCCACATCTGCGAAGGGGATGCCGTACCGGGCCTGCTGATACCCCGGCTGACCGCGCTCTGGCAGGCCGGACGCTTCCCCTTCGACCAACTGATCCGCACCTACCCGCTGGCCGACGTCAACGAGGCCGAACGCGACTGCGACGCGGGCCGCGTGGTCAAGCCCGTCCTGCTCCCGGAGACCGGAAGCCGATGAGCGCGGCCCGCGCACCCGTCCCGTCCGACCAGCAGACCCCCCGCACCCCGCACCCCCGCCGACGGAGGAGACATGACCGGCATGGCGCCGCAGCAGACAGACCCGGAAGGCGTGGACGGAGGCGTGGGCCTGACCGCCCTCCTGGTCGCCGCGGCCCGGGCGATCGAGACCCACCGCCACGACAGCCTGGCCCAGGACGTCCACGCGGAGCACTTCGTGCGCGCCGCCCCGGCGTGTGCGGGCTGGCCGGTGCGCATCGAGCAGGTCCCGGACGGGGACGACAATCCGCTGTGGGGGCGGTTCGCCCGCTACTTCGGCCTGCGGACCAGGGTGCTCGACGACTTCCTCCTCGGAGCGGTCCGTCCGGGCGTCCGCCAAGTGGTCCTGCTCGGCGCGGGTCTGGACACGCGCGCCTACCGGCTGGACTGGCCGTCCGACCTGGTGGTCTTCGAGCTCGACAGGGCGGGCGTGCTGGACTTCAAGCAGCGGGTGCTCACGGACCTGTCGGCCGCCCCCAGGGTGAAGCGCGTCCCCGTACCGGTCGACCTGCGGGCGGACTGGGTCACCGCGCTGACCACCGCCGGCTTCGACCCGGCCGCGCCGAGCGTCTGGCTGGCCGAGGGGATCCTCTTCTACCTGCCGGGTCCCGCCGAGACGCGGCTCCTCGACGCGGTGGACGGGCTGGCCGCCGGAGGCAGCGCCCTGGCCTTCGAGGCCAAGCTGGAGAAGGACCTGCTGGTGTACCGCGACAGCCGGACCTACACGGCGACGCGGGAGCAGATCGGCATCGACCTGCTCGACCTCTTCGACCTGGGACCACGGCCCGACTCCGCGGGCGCCCTGACGGCCAGGGGCTGGGCCACCTCGATCCACACGCCCTTCGAGTTCACCCGCCGGCACGGACGCGGCCCCCTCCCCGAGCCGAACGACGCGCTGGAGGGAAACCGCTGGGTGTTCGCCCACAAGCCCCGGCCGTGACGTCCGCACGGGGTCGAGGGCGGGGCCCGGTGACGGGCCCCGCCCTCGGGTGGGTCAGACGGTCCCGACGGCCACCAGCTGGTCGCCCGGGATCCCGGCCATGTCCGGCGCGTAGTAGTCCACGATGCCTTCGGCCCACGTGGCCACGGTGATGCGGTCCTCGGCGTCCGGGGCGAAGGCGTCGAAGAGCGCGTGGATGTTCTCCTTCTCGAAGCCGATCGCCGTCATCAGCGACAGGAAGAGCGGGCGCTCGATCAGACCGTCCCCGTCGGGGTCGCCGAGCGCCGAGAGCGCGTCGGCGAACTCGCTGATCGTGGGGCCGAAGCGCTCGGGGTCGAGCACGAACGGACGGAACTCCTCGACGGTGATCACACCGTCGCCGTTGGCGTCCAGCTCCGCGGCCAGCGTCGTCCAGTAGCGGCGGAACGCGGCCCGGATGGCGGCCTTGGCGTCGTCGTCCGACGCGGCCGCCGCCTCCAGGACGCGGTCCGTCATGAGGTCGAAATCGTCGGAGTCGATGACCCCGTTGCCATTGGCGTCGAAGAGGGAGAAGACCAGCTCGACCCGCTTGGCGGCCTCGGTTCGCATGTCCGTCACCTGTCATCCGCGGCCCGTGGATCCCGGGCCTGGCTCAATGAGTGCGTCTCGGTAACCGCGCTGAGGGAGATGCGTGACGGCGAGGCCGTCTCCGTGACCGGAACGAGTGAGCCCGCCTGAACATCAGTCCGCCGCTGCCGGCGGCCCGGGGCTCAGTCCCGTTCCAGGTCGAGGACCTCCCGCAGCGCCGCCACCGCGTGGGCGCGGTGCTCGTCGAGCCAGCGGACGGCGGCGTCCTCGTCGCCGTGGCGGAGCGCGGAGATCACGGCACGGTGCTCCCGTATGGCCTGCTTCCGGTGCGGGGACTCGGTGTAGTAGAGCGAGCGGTACGCGTCGGTGGCGTCCCACAGGGACGCGATGAGGCGGACCAGACGCGGCATCCCGGACGCCTCGATGAGGGTGAAGTGGAAGAGCCGGTTCGCCGCCGCCATCGCGGCCACGTCCCCCTCGTCGGAGGCCCGCTCCACCTCCCGCTGGATCCGTTCGAGCGTGGCGATCGTGCCGTCCGGCAGCCACCGGACCGCCATCCGGACCGCCTCGGTCTCCAGGAGCTCCCGGATCCGGTAGATCTCCTCCAGGTCGTTCAGGGAGAGCTCCGCGACGAAGTAGCCCCGGTGGACGTGATGGACCACCAGGCCCTCGGCCTCCAGGGACTTCAGGGCTTCCCGGAGCGGCACCCGGCTGACCTCGAACCGCGCGGCCAGGGCCTCCTGGCGGATCGGCCCGCCGGGCCTGAGCTCCCCGCTGGTGATGGCGCGCCGCAGTTCCTCCAGGACGAACTGCTGGGCGGTCTGCGGCCGCCGCTTCTGCACCGCGCTGCTCATCGCCTGTGACCTTCCGTTCCCTCGTGTCGCCACCGGTCGGTCCCCCGGCCGGTGCCGACCATCTTCCTACGCCTCGCCGTTCGCCGCGGACGACCTGTGGACAACTCGCCCCAGCTCCGCCAGCACGCCCTCGGTGTGCTCGCCGAGGCGCGGGGGAGCGGTGCGGTAGGAGGGCGGGGTGGCGCCGAGCCGGATCGGGTGGGCGACCTGGCCGGGACCGGCCTCGGACTCCGGGACGCGCGGGGCGAGCCCCAGCCGGTCGGCGAGCTCGAAGGCGGCCGCCAGGTCGTTGATCGGCCCGCAGGGCACGCCGGCGGCGGTGAGCTCCTCGAACCAGCCGTCGGCGGTACGGGTGCCCAGCGGCCCGCCGAGGGCCTCGACCAGCTCCTCCCGGTGGGCGACCCGGGCCGTGTTCGTCGCGAAGCGGGGGTCCCCGGCGAGTTCCGGCCGGCCGAGCCGCTCGCACAGGGCCCCGAACTGCCGGTCGTTGCCCACGGCGAGGACCAGCGGCCGGTCCCGCGCCTCGAACACCTCGTACGGGGCGATGCTCGGGTGCCTGTTGCCCATCGCGCGCGGCACGACCCCGGCGCCGAGGTGGGCGGCGGCCTGGTTGGTGAGTGCCGAGAGGAGGGAGGCGAGCAGGGAGACCTCGACCCGCTGGCCCTCGCCGGTGCGCTCCCGGTGCCGCAGGGCGGCGAGGACGCCCATGCCCGCGTGGAGGCCGGTGATGACGTCGACCAGGGCGACCCCCGCCTTCGTGCCCTGCCCGTCCGGTTCGCCGGTCACGCTCATGAGGCCGCCCATGGCCTGGACGAGCAGGTCGTAGCCCGGCAGCCGGGCGCCCTCCGCGGTGCCGAAGCCGGTCACCGAGCAGTAGACGAGCCCGGGGTTGTCCACCCGCAGGTCCTCGTATCCCAGGCCGAGCTTCTCCATCGTGCCGGGGCGGAAGTTCTCGACGAGGACGTCCGCGCGGTCCACGATCGCGCGGGCCGCTGCCAGGTCCTCGGGGTCCGTGAGGTCGAGCGTCACGGAGCGCTTGTTCCGGTTCACACCGAGGAAGTACGTGGCCTCCCCGCCGGCGAACGGCGGGCCCCACGCGCGCGTGTCGTCGCCGGAGCCCGGCCGTTCGATCTTGATGACGTCCGCGCCCAGGTCGGCGAGGAGCATCGTCATGTACGGCCCGGCGAGGACCCGGCCGAAGTCGGCGACGACGATGCCGGAGAGGGCGCCTCCCGTCGGGGGTGTCCCTGGTGTGCCCGGCTGGTCTGCGCGCATTCAGCTTCCCTCGCTCCCGCTGGAGATACCGGATACCGGAGATTGGATCCAATCGGACCGTAGGGTCTGGATCCCGGATTATCAATACTGGATCCAATATCCGATCTGCGGCTACGCTGCGGTTCGCCGAGTTGCCACAGTCGCCAGGAGGCCGTCCGTGAAGTCGCCGTCCACCCCCGTCCACCCCTTCGACCTGCTCGCCCTCGACGGACTGCTCACCGACGAGGAGCGGGAGATCCGGAACACCGTCCGCGCCGTCGCCGACCGCGAGCTGCGGCCGCACGTCGCCGGCTGGTTCGAGAAGGGCGAGATCCCCGCCCGCGAGCTGGCCCGCACGCTCGGCGGGGTCGGTGTGCTCGGCATGCACCTGGAGGGCTACGGCTGCGCGGGCACCAACTCCGTCGCGTACGGCCTCGCCTGCCTGGAGCTGGAGGCCGTCGACTCCGGACTGCGCTCCCTCGTCTCCGTACAGGGCTCACTCGCCATGTACGCGATCTGGAAGTACGGCTCCGAGGAGCAGAAGCAGCGGTGGCTGCCGAAGATGGCGGCCGGCGAGTACATCGGCTGCTTCGGCCTCACCGAGCCGGACGCCGGCTCGGACCCGGGCGCCATGTGGACCAACGCCAAGCGGGACGGTTCCGACTGGGTGCTCAACGGCACCAAGATGTGGATCACCAACGGTTCGGTGGCCGACGTCGCCGTCGTCTGGGCGCGCACCGAGGACGGCGTCCGCGGCTTCCTCGTCCCGGCCGGAACCCCCGGCTTCAGCGCCCCCGAGATCAAGATGAAGCTGTCGCTGCGCGCGAGCGTCACCAGCGAACTGGTCTTCGAGGACGTGCGGCTCCCCGCCGACGCGATGCTGCCCGAGGCCCGCGGCCTCTCCGGCCCGCTCGGCTGCCTCAACGAGGCCCGCTTCGGCATCGTCTTCGGCGCGCTCGGCGCCGCCCGCGACTGCCTGGAGACGGCGATCTCCTACGCCGGGGACCGGGTCGTCTTCGCCCGCTCCCTCGCCTCGTACCAGCTCACGCAGCAGAAGCTCGCCGACATGTCCGTCGAGCTCGGCAAGGGCATGCTCCTCGCCCTCCACCTCGGCCGCCTCAAGGACGCGGGCGCGCTCACCCCCGAGCAGGTCAGCGTGGGCAAGCTGAACAACGTCCGCGAGGCCATCGCCATCGCCCGCGAGTGCCGCACGATCCTGGGCGCCAACGGCATCACCCTGGAGTACCCGGTGCTGCGCCACGCCAACAACCTGGAGTCGGTGCTCACCTACGAGGGCACGAGCGAGGTCCACTCCCTGGTCATCGGCAAGGCGCTCACCGGCGAGCAGGCCTTCCGCTGAGCCCCTTCCGCTGAGCCGGGGCGCGGAGCCTAGCTCCCCGTCACCCGCTCGATGAACGCGTCCAGGTTGCCCGTCAGACGGGCGACCTGCTCGTCGAGGGTGAGGGACTCCTCGTGGCGCCGGTGGCGCAGCTTCGGCTGCCGCCGGCCCCGGACGTAGAGGGAGCAGGCGAGGTCGGCGCAGAGGTAGGTCCCGACCGTGTTCCCCTCGCGGCCGCGGCTGCCGGCCAGCGGCGCCACCAGGAGCGTGACGCCCGAGGAGGCGTGCGCGGTCAGGCAGATCTGGCACATGCTCGACTTCACGGCGCTGGTCCGGCCGGTGGCCGGGACCCGCAGGCTCACGCCGAGCGGCCCGTCCGCGCGCGGCACGACCAGGTGCGCCCGCAGGGGCGCGCCCGGGTCGACCCAGCCGAGGAAGTCCAGGTCGTCCCAGGGGGTTTCGGCGAAGTCGAGGGGCAGCTTGAGGCGCGCCGCCTCGCCCTTGGTGCAGTTCACGAAGGACGAGCGGATCTGTGTGTCGGTCAGCGGTTCCACTCGGTGGACCGTACACGGACCGCCGGAACCGGGCACCCGAATATGGCCCCCTCAGGCCACCCAGTCCGGCAGGGCCGGGTCGGCGAAGCGCCCGGGGTCGCCTTCCAGGGCAGCCGCGAGTCGCTCCGCCGCCGGTTCGTACGCGTCCACGGGCAGGGTGAACGGGATCCGCAGCCGGTGCTCGTGCGTGCCCGGGTCCACCCCGAACCGGGCGCCGCCCTCCACCCGCACCCCGTGGCGCAGGGCCCGGGCCGCGAGGGAGGAGGCGACCGGCCGGCCCAGGTCGATCCAGAGGCACATCCCGCCCGGCGGCACCGCCCACCGCCACTCCGGCACATGGCGGGCGAGGGCGTCGGCCAGCGCGGACCGGCGCAGCCGCAGCTCCTCCTGGCGCCGCGGCACGATCACGTCGAGGCGGCCCATCAGGGCGACGGCCACCAGCTGGTCGAGAACCGAACCGGACAGGTCGGCGGTGATCCGGACCCGGGCCAGCTCGGTCACGACGCGCGACGCGGCCCGCACCCAGCCGACCCGAAGCCCGCCCCAGCAGCTCTTGCTCAGCGAGCCGACGGAGACGATCTGCTCGCCGTCGCCCCCGCCGACCTCCGCCGCGAAGGGCGGCGGCGCGGGCACGTCCAGGGCCGTGTCCGTCAGCGTCTCGTCGACCACCAGCCAGGTCCCGGTGGCCCGCGCGGACCGCGCGAGCTCCTTGCGCTGCTCCGCCGGCATGAGCCGCCCGGTCGGATTGTGGAAGTCCGGGATCAGATAGGCCAGGCGCGGCGCGGTCTGCCGGAGCGCCGCGTCCACGAGCCCGGTGTCCCAGCCGGCCTCGGTGACCGGCACCGGTGTGATGCGGAGCATCCGCCCCCGCATCGCGTCGAGGGCGTTGGGGTACGAGGGGTTCTCGGCGAGCACCCGGTCGCCGGGCCGGCCGAGCAGCGTGAGCACCAGCGAGACGGCCTGCTGCGCGCCGGTCGTGACGAGGATCTGGTCCGGGAGGGTCGGCAGGCCGCGGGCCGTGTAGCGCTCGGCGATGGCGGCGCGCAGCGCGGGTAGCCCGTACGGGTGATAGCCCTGTGCGCCGGCGTACCGGGGCAGCTCGGCGGCGGCCGCCGCGAGCGCGGCGGACAGCTCGGCCTCCGGTGCCTGCGGAGCGGCGAGGGCCAGGTCGATGGTCGCGCCGGCGTCGTCGTGGAAACCGCCCAGGACGGTGGGCGCCTGCCCGTCCGGCAGCGCGGTCCACGTGCCGGCGCCGCGCCGGCTGTGCGCGTAACCGCTCTCCCGCAGCAGGTCGTACGCCCCGGTCACGGTGGTCCGGCTCACCAGGAGCACCGCGGCGAGCTCCCGCTCGGCCGGCAGCCGCAGGCGCAGCGCCACCCGGCCGTCGAGCAGCGCCTCCCGCACGGCCCGGGCCAGCTCCCGGTACCCGAACCGGCCCTCCGCGGGAGGGGTGAGGAGCGACGCGAGCTGGCGACCGGTCAGGGTCCGGTCCGCGGTGTGGACCACACGTGCCACTGCCATGCCAATCACTCCTCATTGGCTCTGCTGTCCGGGCCAATAAGGGTACAGACTCCTTTCCAGTGGCCTGGTGGCCCTGCTCAAGAGGAGACAAGAGGAGAGGGGACGACCATGCCCGGACACTTCACCGACCGTGACGAGCGGATGTGGCAGCTGCGGGCGGAGGAGCGGACGGCCCATCCCCTGCCGATCGGCGCCTGGCTCCGGAGGGTCGTCAGACGACGGGCGCGGGTCCGGGACCGGGCGCGGGAGCCGTGGACGAGGTCGTACCGTCCGCCCGCCGGGCCGCCTGCTGGTCCGGTGACCGGCTCGTGAGATCCGCCGAACCGTCCGACGCGGGCGCCGACTCCGGGCTCGCCGACCCCGGGCCCGACGACTCCGTCGACGGCGACGAGTCGGTGGGGCCGGAGGAGTCGGACGGCGACTCCGGTGGGGACGAGGACGCCGGAGGGGAGAGCGTCGAGGGGCACGGCGAGGGGGTGATCCCGTTGCTCGGCGTGGGGGTCTCCGTGCCCGTCACGGTCACGCACGGCACCGGCGACGACGGGGAGACCGACGGGGACGAGCTGGACGGCGAGGGTGGCACCAGGGTGGACGGGGAGACCGTGGGCGGCGGGGGAGGCGGGGTGGGCTTGTCGTGCTCGCCGGTGTCGCCGTGCTCGCGCGCGAACCAGCCGTCGTCCTGGGGGTCGTACACCACGAAGACGTTCACGACGGTCACCGAGGGCGCCACCACGACGACCTGCTGGGAGCTGTACCCCTGCCAGGGCGTGCCCGTCGTGCGCGGCGCCTTCTGCGCCACCGGGCCGGTCAGCGGATTGCCGCAGGCGCAGCGCACCCGGGGCATCCCGTGGCCGTCGACCATGACGGCCGTGCCGGCCTGGAGCACCGCCTGGTAGGTGGTGGCCGCGCCGTTCCGGAAGCCGTGGTTCGTCACCCGGGTGTCGGCCCGGAGCTGGAGCGGGGTCAGGGAGCGGAGGTAGGCCGGCACGTCGGTCGGCGAGATGCCGACGACGGAGGCGAAGGCCGCGTTCTTCGCGGGCTCCCCGGAGAGGTAGCGGACCTGCTGCTCGACGTCGCAGCTGGAGACCGACCGCGTCCCGCCGTAGAGACCGGGCGTCGACCCCGACACCTCGGGCACGGCCGAGGCGGTACGGGGCGGCAGCGAGGCCGGCGGGGCGGAACCGCCGTCGGCGCGCGCCGTCGACCGGGTGAAGGGGTCCGGGCCGGAAGCGGCGGCGTTCTGCAGGAAGACCTCGCCGCTGCCGGATCCCGCCGTGTCGCTCTTGCCGTCGGGGCGGTTGGTGAGGACGACGGCCAGCGCGGCGGCCGCCACGAGCACGGCGGTGAGCGAGGCGACCTTCGGGACGGAACGCCACCAGGGGCCGCCACCGCCCTTGCCGCCGTTACCACCACCACCACCGGTCGGCCCGGAACCGCCGCCGGCCGATCCGCCTCCGCCACCGGTCGCCCCGGAACCGTCGCCGCCTCCGGAGCCACCGCCGCCGGACGGACCGCCACCCCCCGGACCGCCGCGGGGCGGTCCGGGCGGCGGCGGGGGGCCGACGCTTCCCGGGCGTGTGCTCGGGCCCGAGAGGGGGCCCGAGGGGGGACCTGCGGGGGGAACCGACGGAGGGCCGGACGGCGGGTGGGAAGTCACGTCATTTCCCTTTCTTCCGTTCCGCGCCCATTGTGTGCGCCGAACGGCGTCCGTCCGCAAGCGGAGCCCCCGCCCCGGTACTAGCGTGGGCAGGGTGAGCAGCCGGCTCCCCGCCTCCGCGCGGCCCCCCGCGACCTCGACCGGGTCCCCCGCCCGCGTCGCCCTCCAGGCCCTGGCCGCCGTGGTCGCCGGGTTCGCCGCGATGGGCGTCGTCGCCGCGCTGGGCCTCTGGGCCGCGGGCGCCGCCGACCTGCCCGGCGGCTTCGCCGCGGTCCTCGCCGCGGTCGTCGTCATGGCCTCGGGCGGCAAGGTCGACCTCTCCGGCGACGCGGGCGCCCTCGCCGGCACCCAGGCCGAACTGACCGCCATGCCGCTCACCGTCACCCTGGTGGGCGCCCTGGTCACCGGCTTCTGCTTCCTGCGCCCCCTGCGCCACCACGCGGTGGCCGGCACCCGCGCGCTCCTGCTCCGCGCGGCGAGCGTCGTCGTGCTCTGGCTGGCCGCCCTCGCGGGCCTCTCGGCCCTCGCCCGCCACGACTTCCCCCTCACCCTCGGCGGCGACGAGTCCCAGGGGTCCCTCATGGACCTCTTCGGCGAGCTCCTGAACGCCACGAACCCCACCGTCGGCTTCCGCACCGACCTCGGCCCCACGCTCTTCTACGGCCTCCTTTGGATCCTCGGCGTGCTCGTCATCTCCCTCCTCGTCTCCCGCGGGACCCCGCTGCCGCCCCGGCTCGTCCGCTACCAGGAACCCGTCCGTCCCGCGGCCTTCGCGATGCTCCTGCTGCTCCTCGCGTACGTCGTCGTGGGCCTGGTCATCGGGATCGTCGTCGCGGCGACGAAGGGCCACACCGCGGACACCCTCGCCGTCCTCCTCCTGGGCCTTCCCAACATCACCTGGATCGCCCTCGGCGTGGGCATCGGCGGCTCCTGGGAAGGCAGGGCGGAAGGACCCTTCGGCCTGCCCATGCCGCAGATCCTCGACGCCGTCCTGCGGAGCAAGGGCGACAGCCCGGACCTCTCGACCGTCGACCTGTCCTCGCTCGCCGCGCAGGACGCGCGCGCGTGGTGGCTGCTGCCCGTCGCCGCCGTCCTGGTGCTCGCCGCCGCCTTCGTCGCGGCCGTCCGCTCCCCGGCCCGGACCCCGCCCTGGCGGCACGCCCTCCACCTGGGCGTCGCCTTCGCCCTCGCCATGCTGGTCGCCGCGCCGGTCACCCTCGTCGAGGCCCGCTTCGGCCTCTCCGTCCTCGGCATCGGCGACCTCGCCTCGCTCGGCGGCGAGGTACTGCTCCGCCCGGACATCTGGAAGACGGTCGGCTTCGCCCTCCTCTGGGGCCTCGTCGCGGGCTTCCTCGGCGGCCTCCTCGCCACCCGGGTCCACCGCAAGGGCGAGGTCGACCGGCCGGGCCCCTAGGGACCGCCCAGCTCACGGAAGACCGGTCGCGCCCACGCGGGCGGGGCCGGCGGGGCGCCGGGCCGGCGCGGCGCCCCGGGCGCGGGCGCCGGACCGCCTCCGCCCGCGCCGGCCAGGGCGGTGCGCAGCGCGGCGACGAACTCCAGGCACGTCCCGTACCGCTCCTCGGGCGTCTTCGCCAGGGCCTTCGCGAACACCGCGTCCGCCGCCGACGGCAGCCCGGGCCGCACCTCCGAGAGCGGGGGCGGCGGATCGTACTGCTGCGCCCACAGCACCGCCCAGTCGCTGTCGCGGCGGAACGGCGGCACCCCCACCAGGGTTTCGAAGACCACACAGGCCAGGCTGTAGACGTCGCACCGGCCGTCCACCGGCTTGCCGGAGATCTGCTCCGGCGCCACGTAGTCGAGCGTTCCCACGAACTCGCCCACCGTCGTGAAGCCGGTCAGCGAGAGGGACTTCTTCGTCAGGCCGAAGTCCGTCAGGTAGACGTGCTCCGGATGGTCGCCGTCGGTGCCCTCCGCGACCAGGACGTTGCCGGGCTTCACGTCCCGGTGCACCAGGTCGTGCGCATGCGCCGCGTCCAGGGCCGAGGCCACCTGCACCGCGATCCGGCCCGCCTTCACCGGCGGCAGCGGCCCCTCGCGGTCGAGCAGGGCCGCCAGGTCCCGCCCCGCCACGTACCGCATGGCGATGTACAGCACGCCCTCCGTCTCGCCCGCCTCGAAGACCGGCACGATGTGCGGGTGGTCGATCGAGGCGGCGACCCGCGACTCGTGCGCGAAGCGCTTGCGGAAGGTGTCGTTGCGGGCCAGCTCGGGGGCCAGCAGCTTCAGCGCCACCGTCCGGTCGAGGCGCAGGTCCCGCGCCCGGTACACGACCGCCATGCCGCCGCGCCCGATCTCGTCCTCCACGCGGTAGCCCGCGACCTCCTTGCCCAGCAGCCCCGAGGCCCGGCCCGCCGGGAGCTCCGCGTCCCCGTGCGCCCCGCCGCCCGTCATCGGCCCTCACCCGCCGGTCCGTCCGGCCCCACGACCCGCGTCGGCGGCGGCCCGGCGACCGCCGCCGGATCCACCTGGGGCACCACCTGCGTCGGCTCGTACCCCGCCTCCGCGGACTCCGGTACGGGTCCGGGCGCGGGCGCCGCGGCCGAGGGGGCCACCGACGCCGCGTACGTACTGAGCCCGACGCCGTCGCAGTACACCCAGCGCTCGTGCTCCGCGTCGTACAGCCACACCGACTCCCCGTCGACGACCATGCCCACCCGCAGTCCGCGGGTCCGCAGCCGGAAGCCCTCGCCGTCGAGCCGGCCCGCGCCCAGCTCCTCCGCCGCCCGCCGGTAGCGGCCGAGCGCGTCCTCGGCGCGGGCGATCAGCGGCCGGGGATCGGCGGTCCTGGTGAGGGGCCCGCCCGCCGCCGGAGGATCGTCCGGCACGCTCACCAGCAGGCGCGCGTCGACCCACGCGGTCCAGCCGTTCGAGCACAGCACCCGACCCCAGTCGCCCGCCCGCTCCTCCAGGCGCACGGGCAGGAAGGCGTCGAGGGACGCCGTGGGCAGCTCCGGATCGGGCGCCTCCCAGGCGGAAAGACCGGAGCGCGGCACCACATGCGTGGGCCGGAAGTCCGGCACGTACTCGGGTACGGGGACGCTCACGGGCCTGCTCCTGCCGGTACGGGGACGGTCACGGCCTCACCTCCGCATGACGACCGGCTCGTGGCGGCGCAGCAGCCGGGCCACGGCCACGGCGAGGACGAGGCACAGCACCACCATCGCGCCCATGTCGAACAGCCAGGCCTCCGCCGTGTGCCGCATCAGCGGATCGGCGGTCTTCTCGCTCGGCGCGATCCTCCCGATGTCGATCGTCGCGCCCATCGCCGCGAACGCCCACCGCGAGGGCACCAGCCAGGCCAGCTGCTCCAGGACGGGCGTGCCCCGCACCTTGAGGAGCGCCCCGCAGAACACCACCTGCACGATCGCGATGAGGACGAGCAGCGGCATCGTCACCTCCTCCTTGCGGACGAGCGCCGACACCAGCAGACCGAGCATCATCGCCGTGAAGGCGAGGAGCGCGACCGCGAGGGTGAGCTCCACCAGAGGAGGCATCAGGACGCCCTTGCCGCCGGGCACGTTCAGCGGCACGCCGATCAGGGCCACCAGGGTCAGCACCACCGCCTGCACGACCGTGATCAGACCGAGCACCACCACCTTGGAGGCGAGGTAGGCGGAGCGGGACAGGCCGACGGCTCTCTCCCGCCGGTAGATCGTCCGCTCCTTGACCAGTTCGCGCACGGCGTTCGCCGCGCCCGTGAGGACCCCGCCCACACAGAGGATGAGCAGCACGTTCAGCGTCGACTCGGGGTTGAGGCTGCCCTCGGACAGGGCCCGGGCCATCGCGCCCATCACGAACGGCAGGGCGATCATGATGGCGATGAAGGTCCGGTCGGCGGAGAGCGCCGCCGCGTACCGGCGCACCAGCGTCCGCAGCTGGGAGCCCCAGCTCTGCGCCTTCGGCGGCGGAGCGGGCTCCACGGCGGCCCGACCGCCCACGGGTACGGGTGCGGGTGCGGGGACGTCGGGGCGGGCCGTCGCGTCCGCGATGTACCGGTGGTGGAAGCGGGAGGACCGGTACTGCCCGGCCCAGTCGCGGTCCCGGTCGTTCTCGAAGGCCTCGAAGGCCTCCGGCCACTGCTCGAAGCCGAAGAAGCCGAGGGTGTCCGCGGGCGGCCCGTAGTAGGCGACCCGGCCGCCCGGCGCGAGCACGAGCAGCCGGTCGCACACGTCGAGACTGAGCACGCTGTGCGTGACCACGACGACCGTCCGTCCGTCGTCCGCGAGCCCGCGCAGCATGTGCATCACGGAGCGGTCCATGCCCGGGTCGAGACCGGAGGTCGGCTCGTCCAGGAAGAGCAGGGACGGCTTGGTCAGCAGTTCGAGCGCCACGCTCACGCGCTTGCGCTGGCCGCCGGAGAGGCTGTGGATCGGCTGATCGGCGCGCTCCACGAGCCCGAGCTCCCGGATCACCTCGTCGACCCGGGCCCGCCGTTCGGCCGCCGCGGTGTCCTCGGGGAAGCGGAGCTCGGCGGCGTACCCGAGGGCCCGGCGGACGGTGAGCTGGAGGTGCAGGATGTCGTCCTGCGGGACCAGCCCGATGCGCTGGCGAAGCTCGGCGTAGTCCCGGTAGAGGTCACGGCCGTCGTAGAGCACCGTGCCCCGGTCGGCCGGGCGCTGGCCGGTGAGCGCGCCCAGGAGCGTCGACTTCCCGGCGCCGGACGGGCCGACCACCGCCAGCAGGCACTTCTGGCCCACCGGGAACGACACCTCGTCGAGCAGCGTCTTGCGCCCGTGGTCGACGGTCACCGCGAGCTCCCGCACGTCCAGGGACACCTCGCCGGTGTCGGTGAACTCGACGAGCTGCCCGCCGATCAGACAGAACGCGCACCGCCCGATGCCGACGATGTCCTCCGCCGTCACCCGCGCCTCGACGACGCGAGCGCCGTTGAGGAAGGTCCCGTTGTGACTCCCGAGGTCATGGATCCAGTAGGTGCCGTCCGGATGCGCCCGGAGCTCCGCATGCCGCCGGGACACGATCAGGTCGGACACGACCACGTCGTTGTCGGGCGCCCGCCCGATCCGGAGACCGTGCACCGGCAGCGGCCGCACGGACGTCGGCCGCCGGAAGGCACCGGTCTCGGCGGGACGCGAGACGGAGGGGGGCCGGAAGGACTCGGGGGGTGGAGGGGACTTCTCCGGTCGAAACGCTTCGGGCGTCGGACCCTCGGGCGCCGGGGCCTCCGAGGGAGGGGTCTCGGGGTACGGGGTCCCGGGGGCGGGTTTCCCGGGTGCCGGGCTCTCCGGGGCGGGCTCCTCCGGGTACGGCGTCCCCGGCGCGGGCTCCTCGGGCCGTGGGCGCTCGGGCGCCGGTGTGTCGGGCCAGGGCTCCTCGGGCAGGGGCGCCTTCGGCAGGTGTACGGAGGCGGGGACGGCCTGCGCGCCGGGCGGTGGTGCGGCGGAGACGGGACCCGTGCCTGCCGGTGGTTCCGTCGGGTGGGCCGGGGGGCCGGGTGTGAGGATCGCGCGGGGGCCGTCGGCCGGGTGGCCGAAGCGTACGACCGTACCGGGGCCGACCTGGTGTGCCCGGGCGATCCGCAGGCCGTCCGCGAACGTGCCGTTCGTGCTGCCCTCGTCCGCCAGGGTCCAGTGGCCGCCCGCGGCGCTGAGCACCGCGTGGTGCCAGGACGCCCGGGCGTCCGCGAGCACGATGTCGCTGGTGGGGTCGCGCCCGATGCGATAGACGCGACTCGGGTCCATGAGCGTCGCGTCCCCGTCGATCTCGAGGACAAGACCGGGCGCCGCGGGCGCGACGGGCCGCTCTGCCATGTGTGGATTTTATCCGCCGGTGCTGATCGCCGCCCGGGAAGGAGCCGCCGGTAAGGTGGGCGTCCGCCGCGCGAGCGGCCCGACCGAGGAGGAGCCACCCGTGCCGAAAGGTGTCACCAGGCGGCGGCCCCGTACACGCGCGGCGCTCCTGAAGGCGGCCCTGGAGACCTTCGCGGAGCACGGCTTCCACGCGACGACCATCGAGCAGATCTGCGAGCGCGCCGGCTACACGCGGGGCGCGTACTACTCGAACTTCGCGAGCAAGGAAGAGCTCTTCCTCGCCCTCTTCGACGAGCACAGCGAGCGGACCGTGCGCCGCCTCGCCGAGTCCATCGACGCGCTGACCCCCGACGAGTACACCCTGACCCGGCTCGCCGAGCTCGCCGCCCGCGTCGAGCCGGACGAGCGGGACTGGTACCTGGTCACCACCGAGTTCACCCTGCACGCGATCCGCGACCGGCAGGCCGCCTGGGTGCTCGCGCGGCACGACGCGCGGCTGCGGGCCGAGATCGCCCGCGGCCTCACCCTCGTCCTGCGCCGGGCCGGACGCGAACTGACCGTGGAGGCCGACCGGTTCGCCCGCCTCCTCATCGCCCTGCGCGAAGGCGGTCTCGCACAGAGCTACGTGGAACCGGCCGAGCTGCCGCCGGGCACCCTGGAACGGCAGTTCCTCGCCCCGCTCCTGGAGGCGACGACGCGCGAGGTCCCCGGCGCCTCCGGCCGGCCCGCGGATCAGTCGAAGAGGTCCGGGTCGGACGCGGTGATCTGATCCCACAGCGGGCGCGCCTGGAACCAGCCGGCCAGGTGCCCGCCGATCTGCCCCCGGGTGAGGAGGGCCGTCTCGCGGTCGATGAGCTGCGGGGTGCCCGCCGCCATCGCCAGGAGCTGCGCCTGGCAGGAGCGCTCCATGGTGACGAACCACCACACGGCCTCGGCGACGGAGTGGCCGACCGTGAGCAGCCCGTGGTTCTTGAGGATGACCGCCTTGTACGCGCCGAGGGCCTTGGCGACCCGCTCGCCCTCCTCGGTCTCGTTCACGACGCCCCGGTAGTCCTCGTAGATCCCGTGGTCCTCGAAGAACGCGCAGGCGTCCTGGGTGATCGGGTCGAGCGGGATGCCGAGGCTGGAGAAGGCCTTGCCGTGCAGGGAGTGCGAGTGCGCGGCGGCGACCGCGTCGGGGCGGGCGGCGTGGACCCGCGAGTGGATGACGAACGCGGCCCGGTTCACGGGCCGGCGCCCTTCGAGGACGTTCCCCTCGTGGTCCACCAGGATCAGGTCCGAGGCCTTGATCTGGGTGAAGCTCATGCCGAACGGGTTGACCCAGAAGGCGTTCGGGTCACCGGGGTCGCGGACGGTGATGTGCCCGGCGACGCCCTCGGAGAAGCCGAACCTCCCGAAGATCCGGAAGCCGGCGGCGAGCTGTTCCTTGCGGTACGCGCGCTCCTCCTCGACGGACTCGAACGTGGGCGGCAGCGGCACGATCGCGCCTTCGGGCAGCGGCCCGACGGCGGCGGCGAGAGCGGGCGGCACGGTGCTCATGACGGCTCCTCGGTGAGGGGGGGCGATGGGGCGCGGCGCGCCAAAAGATACAGAGATGTATCCGATGCGACAACGGATCGCGGGAGCGCCGGTTCGGTCTCTTGCCTCAACTGGTTTGTGATGCAAAGCTGATGCGCATGACAGACGCATCGGTGCCCTCGCCGGGCACGCCCCAAGAAGTCCTCGCCGGTCTCGGTGAACTGACCCGCCGGGTGCGCGCCGCCCAGCGCGCCACCTGGTTCCCCCTTCTGCTCCTCGGCGCGCTCACGCTGGGCGGAATCCTCGTCGGGCGTCTCACCTTCGAGGTCAAGACCGTTCCCTGCCCGCCGGGCGACCCCGCCGCGGGTGCCGGATGCACCGTGATCAGCCAGGGTTCGCCCTTCTACTGGACGATCGGTCTCGCCGTCGCCTACGCCGCGACGGCGTTCTTCTTCCTCCGCCGCTCCCGCAGCCGCGGCGTCGGCAGCCCGGTCGGGCCGTACGTCCTCACCGGGATCGTCCTGGTCGGTCTGGTGGCCGCCACCCAGGCGTGGAGCCTCCGTCACGGGATGCCGAACCCCGGCGAACCGCTCGACTTCTGGGGTCTGCGCCTCGACGCGGACTCCGGGGCGACGCTGTTCCTCGAACGGCTCACCGGCAGCGCCACGGCCGTCGGACTGCCCCTGCTGGTGCTGGCCCGGGTGGAACGCAGCCGCGTCCTGCTGCTGTTCGCCGCGGTGTACCTGGCCATCGAGCTGGTGCCGCTCGGGCCCGGCGGGTGGGGGATCCCGGCCACCTCCCCCTGGTCCGCCGTGCCCCACTTCGCCGTCCCCGGCGCACTCCTCCTGCTCGGTGCCCTCGGCTTCGCCCTGGCCGAGCGGTCCGGCAAGAGCGGCCGCTCATGAGCCGGCAGAACCAGCAGGGCGAACAGGCCCAGCAGGGCGAACACCCCGACCCGCACCCCGTCCTCGGCCTGGACGACGTCGTCCACCAGCGCGTGCGCCTCGGCATCCTCACCGTCGCCCACCAGGCCCGCCGCGTCGAGTTCGGCTTCCTGCGCACGGCCCTCGGCCTCACCGCCGGAAACCTCAGCCAGCACCTGACCGTCCTGGAGAAGGCCGGCCTCGTCGAGATCGAGAAGGGGTACGAGGGCAGACGCCCCCGCACCTGGCTCTCCCTCACGCCCGCCGGCGTCCGCGCGCTCCAGGACGAGGTCACCCAGCTCAAGCGGCTCATCCGGCAGATCGAACAGGGCGGTCCGGAACGGGAGCCCTAGGGACGGGCGGCAGGGGCGCCGAAGCGGGCCAGGTAGTGCCAGACCTTTTTGACGTCCTGCTGGTCGTACCGCCCCGACGCGGCCGCCTCCTGCACGATCCGGGCGTCCAGCAGGCCGTCGACCGCGATCCGGGCCGCGAGCTCCACGTACTCGGGCCCCCGGAAGTCGGGATACCGCCGCAGCTCGTCGACGGAGACGCGGAAACCCCCGTGCCACTCCACCGGACACGGCAGCCGCCGGGCCGCCTCCTCCACATCCGTGCCCCGGTGGCTCGGGTCCAGGACCAGCGCCTCCACGTCGCGTGCGATCACCACCGGGCCGTGGACCTGCGCCTCGATGTAGTCGTCGAGCGGATCGCTCCCGTCGGCCTCGGCGAGGGCGATCAGGCGCATCCGGGAGGCGACGCCGAAGTCCTCGGGCTCCAGGAAGCTGTCGGGGTAGCAGAAGCTCGCACGCTCCACGGCGGCCGCCGTGAGCCGCAGATGGGCGGAGCCGAAGCGGGGGGCCGCGCCGAAGGGGCGGCGGCGGAAGTCGAGGGCGCCGTACACCGGACGCGTCTCGGCCGGGGCCGCGTCGTACGCCCCGCCGAAGATGCGGCTCTCCCAGCGCCAGCGGTCCCCGCCGGGGTGGGCGGTGAGGCCGCCGTTGCTGCTGCCGGTGACGAACTGGGAGCGGTAGACCCCCTCGTCCGCGAGCCGGTGCAGGAAGTGGGGGTGGAAGTTGAGGGTGACCCGCAGGGCCGGGTCGAGCGGAGTGCCGGCGGAGCGGTCGGCCACATGGGCGAGCGCGCGCCGCCCGTGATCATGGAGGGCTGTCATCGCGGCAGTCTGCCCGAGGGGCGGGGCTTGCGGCGCGGGGTTTTCAGTGGCTACGGTCAGCGCGGTGGAGAAAGCGCTTTCCATCGCTTTCCCCCGGCTTTCTCCACCACTCGCCGTCCCCGTGCCGCACCACCCCCGGAGCCCCCGCGTGCCCACCGCCGCCGACGCCCTGATCTACACCCGTACGGCGGGCTACCGCCACGACTCGATCCCCGCCGGCGCCACCGCCCTCGCCGAGCTGGCGGGGGAGCTCGGCCTCGCCGCCGAGATCACCGAGGATCCGGGCGCCTTCACCCCCGAGCGGCTCGGCCGGTGCGCCGTCGTCGTCCTGCTCTCCACGACCGGGAACGTCCTGACGCCCGAGGGGCGCGCTGCCTTCGCCGCGTACCTCCGGGGCGGCGGCGCGCTCCTCGCCGTGCACGCCGCCGCCAACGCCGAACCGGACTGGCCCTTCTACGGCGAGCTGCTCGGCACCCGCTTCGCCGGCCACCCCGAGCTCCAGCCGGGCCGCGTCCTCGTCGACGCCCCCGACCACCCGGCGACCGCCCCGCTCCCGGACCGCTGGGCCTGGACCGACGAGTGGTACGACTTCACCTCCCACCCGGGGGACCGCGGCGCCCGCATCCTGGCGCGGGCCGACGAATCCTCCTACCGGGGCGGCACCCACGGCGACGACCACCCGCTCGTCTGGTGCCGGGACACCGGCCGGGGGCGCGTCTTCTTCACGGCGCTCGGGCACGCCCCGGAGGCGTACGGCGACCCGGTCTTCCGGGCCCACCTCTCCGGCGCCCTGGCCTGGCTCACCGCCTGAGCCGACCGCGCGGCGGTCACCCCACCGCCCCGCCCCTGTTGCGCCGGAGCCCAGGGAGCGGAAGGTTGCAGACGGGGGCCGATGTCAGGAGGAGAGACGTCATGGGCATCGCCACCGTGAACCCCGCGACCGGCGAGACGCTGCGCACCTACGAGGCCCACGGGCCCGAGGAGGTCGAGCGGCGCCTCGCCGCCGCGCACGAGGCGTACCGCCAGTACCGCACGACCTCCTTCGCCGAGCGCGCCCGGCTGATGCGCGCCGCCGCGACCCTCCTCGACGAGGACACCGAGGACATCGCCCGCACCATGACCACCGAGATGGGCAAGCCGATCGCGGCCGCCCGCGCGGAGGCCGGCAAGTGCGCCAAGGCCATGCGCTGGTACGCCAAGCACGCCGAGGAGCTGCTCGCCGACGAGCACCCGGCCGAGAACGACGTCCAGGACTCCGGCGCGGACGTGGCCCGGGTCCACTACCGGCCCCTCGGCCCGATCCTCGCGGTCATGCCGTGGAACTTCCCGCTCTGGCAGGTGATCCGCTTCGCCGCGCCCGCGCTCATGGCGGGCAACACCGGCCTCCTGAAACACGCCTCCAACGTGCCGAGGACCGCCCTCTACCTGGGCGACCTCTTCCGCCGCGCCGGATATCCCGACGGCTGCTTCCAGACCCTCCTCATCGGCTCCCGAGAGGTCGAGGGCGTCCTCAGGGACCCCCGGGTGGTGGCCGCCACCCTCACCGGCAGCGAACCGGCGGGCCGGTCCGTCGCCGGGATCGCGGGCAGCGAGGTGAAGAAGACCGTCCTGGAGCTCGGCGGCAGCGACCCGTACATCGTCATGCCCTCCGCCGACATCGTCGGCGCGGTGAAGACCGCCGTCACCGCGCGCGTGCAGAACAACGGGCAGTCCTGCATCGCCGCCAAGCGGTTCATCGTCCACCAGGACGTGTACGACGACTTCTCCGAGCGCTTCACCGCCGCCATGAACGCCCTCACCGTCGGCGACCCCCTCGACGAGTCCACCGACGTCGGCCCCCTCGCCACCGAGCAGGGCCGCGCCGACCTGGAGGCGCTCGTCGACGACGCCGTGGCCCGGGGCGCCACCGTCCTGTGCGGCGGACACCGCCCCGAGGAGCCGGCGCTCGCGAACGGCTGGTACTACCGGCCCACGGTCCTCACCGGCATCACCCCGGAGATGCGGATCCACCAGGAGGAGGCCTTCGGGCCGGTCGCCACCGTCTATCCGGTCAGCGACATCGAGGAGGCCGTCGCCGTCGCCAACGACTCCCCGTTCGGCCTCAGTTCCAACATCTGGACGCGCTCCGCGGAGGACGTGGCCTTCTGCGTCCGCGACCTGGAGGCGGGCGGCGTCTTCGTCAACGGGATGACGGCCTCGCACCCGGCGCTCCCCTTCGGCGGGATCAAGCGCTCGGGGTACGGCCGCGAGCTCTCCGGCCACGGCATCCGCGAGTTCTGCAACGCGACCACGGTCTGGCAGCGCGCCTGACCCCGGCCTCACCCGTTTCCGGCGCGCGCCCCGGCCCGGCCCGCCCGCTCCCGGATTCCGGGGCGCCCTCCTCAGCCGCCACCGCCGGGGCCGGCATCGGCCCCCACCGGTGCCGGTCCGATCTCGCACCACACCGCCTTGCCCTCGCCGCGCGGTTCCACGCCCCACCGGGAGGCCAGCGCGTCGAGCAGGAGCAGCCCGCGGCCCGAGGTGGCGGCCTCGCCGGGGGTGCGCCGCCGGGGCCAGGCGCTCGACCGGTCCTGCACCGAGAGCCGTACCCGCCGCACCGGCTCCGGCAGCACCTCCAGGGTGAGCACCGCCCCGCCCTCGGTGTGCAGCAGGACGTTCACCAGGAGCTCGCCCGTCAACAGCTCCGCGTCGTCGGCGAGTTCCGCCATGCCCCAGTCGCGGAGCGCCTGCCCGACGGCCGCGCGGGCGTCCGAGAGGCCCTGCGGATCGGCCTGGTGGATGTACTGGTGGATGCGCGGCGCCCGGGGCGTGCCCGGGTCCGGGCTGCGCCGCAGCACCAGGAGCGCCACGTCGTCGCCCGAACCCCACCGCTCCCAGAGGCGCTCGGAGAGGTGGTCGGCGAGCGCCTCCGCCTGCGGCGGGCCGCTGCTGATCGCGCCCGACAGCGCCGCGAGACCGGACTCGATGTCCGAGCCGGGCTGCTCGACGAGCCCGTCCGTGCACAGCACCAGCGTCTCGCCGGGAACGAGGTCGAGCCGGGTCTCGGGGAACTCCTCCTCCCCGAACACGGTCGCCAGGCCCAGCGGGAGCCCGCCCCGCAGCTTGGGCTGCCCGACCCGGCCGTCGGTGTGCCGGATCAGCGGACCGAGGTGCCCGGCCCGCACGGCGCGCAGGGTGCCGCTCGCCAGGTCCACCTGCGCGTACGTGCAGGTCGCGAAGCGGTTGGTGTCCAGCTCGGCGAGGAACCGGGAGGCCCGGGCGAGGACGGTCGACGGGGCGTGCCCCTCGCCGGCGTACGCGCGCAGCGCGATCCGCAGCTGCCCCATGATGGCGGCGGCGTGCGTGTCGTGGCCCTGGACGTCGCCGACGACGATCCCGACCCGGCCGCGGGGCAGCGGGATCACGTCGTACCAGTCGCCGCCGACCTGCCGTCCGCTCCACGCGGCGTGGTAGCGGACGGCGATCTCGCCTCCTGCGAACTGCGGGATGTTGCGCGGCAGCATCGTCGCCTGGAGCCCGGTCGCCAGCTCCCGTTCCTCGTCGAAGAGGATCGCCCGCTGGAGCGACTGGGCGACGATCGCCGCGAGGCCGAGCGCGAGGTTGCGCTCGTCCGCGTTGAACGAGGTGCGGCCCCGGTAGAAGAGGGCCATGCCGCCGAGCGAACGCGCCTGCGCCACCAGCGGGAGGTAGCAGGCGGCCCGGAATTCGAGCCGGGCGACGTAGGGGGCGAGTTCGGGGAAGTCCCGGCCCAGCGAGGGGAACGAGGAGACGAACCGGGGCCGCCCGCTCAGGACCGATTCGGCCAGCGGCAGTTTCCGGTCGAGGCGGCGGCTGCGGAAGTCGTTGAGGATGTCGAGGGATTCGCCGCTCAGCGCGATGATGTTGAGCGAGCCGTTCTCGACGAGACCGAGCGCGAGACCGTCCGCGCCGAGCCGGGCGAGGCCGCCCGGACCGGTCAGGGCGGCCGTCACGTCGTCCACGGTCACCGCCCGCGACAGCGCGTTCGTCGTCCGCTCGACGATGTTCGTCTGGACCTCGCGCCGCTTCTCCAGGTCCTGGACGAACGCGAAGTGCGCGACCTCGGCGGTCGTGTCCCGCACGACGCCGACGATCCGCCGGGCCCGGCCGTCGGGCGAGCGCAGGATCCGCGCCTGCACGTGCGTCCAGTGGGGTGAGCCGTCGGCCTGCGGGATGGGGAAGTGCGCCGTGTACGAGACGGCTCCCCCCTTGATCGCCTTCCGTACGACGTCCTCCAGCTTGGCCCGCTCCTCGGGGGCCAGGCGCGTCACCAGGGACAGCGGGCGCCCGTCGTAGGCCTCCGGGGCCACGCCGAAGAGCAGCAGCCCGGACTCGTCGACATCGATGGTGTCCGTGTCGATGTCCCAGTCGAAGCTGCCGGTCCGGTTCATGGCGAGCCACTCGGCGGGCCCGATCTCGCCACTGCGCGTACGCCGGTCGTCATCGGTCATCCTCCCCATTGTCGAACCCGCACCCCCCGGACGCCATGGCGGTGACACGGCGTGGCGCGAGTTCGCCGTCCGGACGGTCCCGGGGCCGTCCGGGACCGCGGTCACCCCGCCGGGGCAGAATGGGCCGGTGCAGCCGCCCTACCGCGTTCTCGGTCCCTGCAGGGCCTTCCGTACCGACGACGGGACGGAGGCCCCTCTGAGCGGTGCCAGGCTCCGGGCCCTCCTCACCGCGCTCGCCGCCGCCGGCGGGCGCGCGGTGGGCCCCGGCGCGCTGATCGACCAGGTCTGGGCCGACGAGGACCCGGCCGGCGACCAGGACCGTACGGCGGCGCTCCAGGCCCTCGTCGGCCGCCTGCGCCGCGCCCTGGGCCGCGAGGCCGTCGTCTCGGAGCCCGGCGGGGGCTACCGCCTCGCCGCCGGCCCGGACGCCGTCGACCTGCACCGCTTCGAACGGCTCGCCGCCGAAGGCGCCGCGGCCCTCGCCACCGGCCACGCCGAGCGGGCGGCCACGCTCCTCGACGAGGCCCTCGGACTCTGGCACGGACCCGCCCTCGCCGATCTGCCCGGCCGGGACACCGACCCCCTGGCCGTACGGGTCGAGCAGCGGCACACCCAGGCGCGGCGCGACCGGCTCGCCGCCGACCTGGCCCTCGGGCGGGCCACCGCCGCACTCGCGCCGCTCGCCGCGCTCGCCGCCGGGCAGCCCCTCGACGAGCCCCTCCAGGCCCTGCGGATCCGCGCCCTGCGCGCGGCCGGGCGGCCCGCCGAGGCCCTCGCGGCGTACGAGGAGGTGCGCGCCGCCCTCGCGGACCGGCTCGGCACCGACCCGGGGCCGGAACTGCGCTCCCTGCATGCCGAACTCCTCACGGAGGACGGGCCCGTGCCGGCCGCGCCGCCGAACACCCTGCCCGCCCGCCTCACCTCGTTCATCGGCCGGACCGACGAACTGGGCTCGCTCGCCGCCTGGGACGGGCGGCGGCTCGTCACCCTCACCGGGCCGGGCGGTGTCGGCAAGACACGGCTCGCCCTGGAGGCGGCCGGGACGTACGAGGGCCCCGTCCACCTCGCCGAACTCGCCTCCGTACGCGAGGAGTCCACGGTCGCCGCCGCCGTCCTCACCGCGCTCGGGGCCCGCGAGACCCAGCTCTGGCACACCCCCTCCGTCGCCCCGGCCGACCCGAAGGACCGGTTCGCGGCCCTCGTCGAGCACTGCGCCGGCCGCCGGATGCTGCTCGTCCTCGACAACTGCGAGCACGTCGTCGCCGAGGCGGCGGAGCTCGCGCAGACGCTCCTCACCCGCTGTCCGGGCGTCACCGTCCTCGCCACGAGCCGGGAACCCCTGGGCGTGCCGGGAGAGGAGGTCCGGCCCCTGGGCCCGCTGCCCGTGGACATGGCGCTCCGGCTCCTCGGGGAGCGGGGCGCGGCCGCCCGCCCCGGGTTCGACACGGCGCAGGACCCGGAGGCGGCGGAGGAGATCTGCCGCCGGCTCGACGGGCTGCCGCTGGCGATCGAACTGGCCGCGGCACGACTGCGGATGCTGTCGGCCCGGCAGATCGCGGACCGACTCGACGACCGCTTCCGCCTGCTGACCTCCGGCGCCCGCACGGTACTTCCCCGCCAGCAGACCCTGCGGGCCGTGGTCGACTGGTCCTGGGAGCTCCTCGACGAGGCCGAACGGGCCGTCCTGCGGCGCCTCGCGGTGTTCACGGGCGGCTGCGACCTGACGGCGGCGGAGGCGGTGTGCGGGGGCGGCGGGGGCACGGGCGCGGACTCCCTGGACACGGACGGGGCGGACGCGGGTACGGACGCCCCGGGCGCACCCGGTCCCGACGCGCCGGGCGGTGCGGCCCCGCAAGGGGCCGACGTCCTCGACCTCCTGGGCGCGCTCGTCGACAAATCGCTCGTGGTGGCCGCGCCGGAAGGCGCCGGGATGCGGTTCCGGCTCCTGGAGACCGTGGCCGAGTACGCGGGGGAACGGCTGGACGAGGCCGGGGAACGGGCGGCGGTGGAGCGGCGCCACCTCACGTACTACCGGGAGCTCGCCCGCCGGACCGACCCGGAGCTGCGCGGTCCGGGCCAGCTCGCCGCCATCGCCCGCTTCGAGCGGGAGCACGACAACCTGCGCGGCGCCCTGCGGACGGCCGTGGCGCTCGGCGACGAGCAGGAGGTGCTCTGCCTGGTCCACGTGCTCAGCTGGTTCTGGCAGCTCCGCAACCACCAGGGCGACGCCCGCACCTGGGCCGTCGAGGCGGGACGCCTCGGCCCCGACCCGTTCCGGGCGCCCGTCCGCCCCGCCGAGCCGTTCGACGGGCGGTGCGTGGACGTGCCGCCGCCGTGGACCGGCGAGCGCCTGTGGGAGGCCCGGCGCGGCGGCCGGATGTACGCCCTCGCGACCGAGGGGGTCGAGGACGACACGGCCCTCGAACGGCCCGAGACCCGCGCCCGGCTCGCCGCCCTGGCCGCCGCGTACCGCCCCGGCCTCCCGCAGACCTGCCGGCAGCCGGGCACGATGTGGTACTTCGCCCGGCTCATGACCGGGGAGCTCTCCGGACTCGACGAGACACTGAGCCTGATCGTCGACGCCTGCCGAGCCCACGCCACCGGCTGGGACCTGGGCTTCGCCCTCCTCATGCGGGGCAAGCTCGCCGGCTCCGGTGCCGACGCCGCCGAGGCGCTCGCCCTCTTCGAGGCCGCCGGGGACTCCTGGGGGATCGCGGAGTCCCTCGCGGCCCGGGGCGAGGCGTACGAGCGCGAGGGACGGCTCGCCGAGGCCGTCGCCGACTTCGAGCGGGCGACCGAGGCCGCCGCCCGCGTCGGCGCCCGCTCCCAGGTGCCCGTCTTCACGGCCCGCCTCGCGGCCGTACGGCTCCGACTCAGCCCGGAGGGGGACGCGGAGGCCGAACGGCTCCTGGCCGAAGCCGCCGACGAGGCCGGGCAGTGGGGCGCCGAGGCCGCCGGCGCCGGGCGGCTGCTGCTCGCCCAGCACTACGGCCACACCGGTCGCACCGGTCTCGCCCGCGCGCAGCTCGCCCTCCTGGAGAAGGAGTTCGGGGAGGTCACCCCCGCCCTCTTCTGGGGTCTCGTCGGCGGGACGTGGGCGTGGCTCGACTGCCTCGACGGCGCCCACGACCGGGCCCTGGAACGGCTCGCCCGGGCCGTCGTGGACGTGGAGACCCTCGCCCACCTCGTCGCCCCGCACCTCGTCGTCGCCCAGTTCGGGACCGCCGCCTGGGCCCGCGGCGGCCGCGGCGCACCGGGCGACGCCGAGACGGGAGCCCGGCTCCTCGGCGCGTACGACGCCCACGCGGGCTCCGACACCGGCGGCGGCTTCCGCCCCTTCACCCCGCAGACCGAGGCCGCGATCCGGTCCCGCGCGGAGTCGGTGCTCCGCGCGGCCCTGCCCCCGGAGACGTACACCCGCCGGCACGAGGAGGGCACCGGCCTCTCCCTCAGGGAGGCCGCCGCCCTGGTGCGGCCCGACCCGCCGGACGGGCCCTAGCCGAGCGACAGGCGCTCGCGGGCCTCGGCCAGGTCCTCCGGGGTCGGCGCGTCGTCCTGGGTGAGGCGGCGGCGCCAGTACCCGGTGAAGTGGACCGCGCGCCGGTCGACGCCCCGCTCCTCCACGAGGTGCCGCCGCAGTCCGCGCACGGCGGAGGCCTCGCCCGCCAGCCAGGCGTACGGCGTGCCGGCCGGCAGGGTGTCCGCCCGTACGGCCTCGGCCGGCGAGTCGCCGTCGCCCAGGAGGCGCACGGTCAGGTCGCCGGACGTCGGCAGCGGCTGCTCCTCGGCCGGGTCGGGGAGCTGGACGTACGCGAGGGCCCGGTGGCCCGGCGGCAGCGCGGCGACGACCGTGGCGAGCGCGGGGAGCGCGCAGGCGTCGGCGTACAGGAGCGTCCAGTCGCCCGCACCCGGATCGACGGGGGCCGCGAACGCCGCCGAAGGGCCGAACACGCCCAGCGCGTCCCCGGGCCGCGCCGACCGGGCCCAGCGCGTGGCGGGGCCCTCGTCCCGGCCCTCCCCGCCGTCCCCGTGGAGGAAGAAGTCGATGTCGACGGTCCCGGCCGCCGGGTCGTGCGCCCGGAGGGTGTAGCTCCGCATCCAGGGGCGTTCCGTCTCGGGGAGCGCCGCGTACGCCCCGTACCAGCGCATCACGTCGCCGTCGGGCTCGGGCACGGGGAGGACCGGCTCGGTCTGGCCCGGCCGGGGGAAGAACAGCTTCACCTGCTGGTCGGGGCCCGCCAGGACGAAGCCGTCGAGACTCGGGCCGCCGAGGGTGACCCGGAGCATGCGCGGGGTCACCGGGCGGACGGCGGTCACCCGCAGGCGGTGCAGGGGCAGGGACCGGGACGGGGACTGGGGCATCGGGACTCCTCGGGGGCGACGGGGCCGGGATCCCACCCTCCCCGTGCCGGTCGACACGCCGCCGACAGCCCGTCGACACGCGCCGGCCGCGGCCCCGGATGCGCTTCGGGGGACCGGACACGAGAATGGCGAGTGCCGGACGAACACGTAGGAGGCGGCATGAACGCTGAGCCCGACAAGACGTCCCCGGGGGACTTCCCGACGCCCGACCGGCTGCTGCACACCGGGTCGGAGGGCGAATACACGCCGGAGGACGTGGTCCTCGCCTCCGGTCGCGACGTGAATCCGAAGAACCTCGCCTGGGCGGAGCGCCGCATGGCCGAGAAGGGGCGCGCCTGCATGGACGAGCTCCTGCCCTAGGACACACCACCACCATCCCGCAGGCCCCGGATCGGTCGCCCCGAACCGGGGTCGCGGGCATCCCGGAGGAGTCCCGGGCCTTCCCCATTTGTGGAACACGTTCTACCGTGGCCGCCGTCGCGCGTCGCACCGCAGGGAAGACGCCGCGGACGCCGCCACGGGAGGACGGGACGCCATGCACCTCGAGTACACGCCCGCACAGAACAGCCTGCGCGCCGAGCTGCGGGCGTACTTCGCCGAGCTGGTCCCGGACGACGTCCACACCCGCTACGCGGACCCGGCCGCCCAGAAGCGCTTCTACCGCGAGACCGTGCGGCGCCTCGGCACCGACGGCTGGCTCGGGGTGGGCTGGCCCGCCGAGTACGGGGGGCGCGGACTGACCCCCATGGAGCAGTTCATCTTCTTCGACGAGGCCGCGCAGGCGGGCGTGCCGCTGCCCCTCATGGCCCTCAACACCGTCGGTCCGACGATCATGCAGTACGGCACGGACGAGCAGAAGGCGTGGTTCCTGCCCCGGATCCTCTCCGGTGAGATCGACTTCGCCATCGGCTACAGCGAGCCCGACGCGGGCACCGACCTGGCCGCCCTGAAGACCCGCGCGGTGCGCGAGGGGGACACGTACGTCGTCAACGGCCAGAAGATCTGGACGACGAACGGCGACACCGCCGACTGGGTGTGGCTCGCCGTCCGCACCGACCCCGACGCCCCGCCGCACAAGGGCATCACCATGCTGCTCGTACCGACGAGCGACCCCGGCTACTCCTGCACGATCATCAACACCCTCGCCTCCCACGACACCACCGCGAGCTACTACGACGACGTCCGCGTCCCGGTCTCCCGCCGCGTCGGCGAGGAGAACAAGGGCTGGCGGCTCATCACCAACCAGCTCAACCACGAGCGCGTCACCCTCGCCGCCCACGGCACGATGGCGATCCGCGCCCTCCACGACGTCCAGCGCTGGGCCGCCGACACCCCGCTCTCCGACGGCCGCCGCGTCCTCGACCTCCCCTGGGTCCGCCGCACCCTGGCCCGCACCCACGCCCGCCTCGACGCGATGAAGCTCCTCAACTGGCAGATGGTCAACGCCGTCCAGCACGGCACCCTCACCCCCCAGGACGCCTCCGCCGTCAAGGTCTACGGCTCCGAGGCCCGCCGCGACGCCTACGCCGCCCTCATGGAGGTCGTCGGCGCGGCCGGCGCCCTCAAGGAGGGCTCGGCGGGCGCCGTCCTCCACGGCGAACTCGAACGCGGCTACCGCTCGGCCGTCATCTTCACCTTCGGCGGCGGCAACAACGAGATCCAGCGCGAGATCATCTCCTGGATCGGCCTGGGCATGCCCCGCGTCCGCCGCTAGGGCGCGCCCGGCCCGGCCGCGTCGCGCCCGTCCCGAGGCCGTCGCCCTCCTGGAACCGTCCCTCGCCGATCACGCCGTGCGCGCGGCGGCGTGGGGACCGTGCTCCGGGGGCAGCGGTTCGCGGGCCGCGTGCCAGGCCGGCGGGAGGGCGGAGACGCCCGTGCGGGCGGCGATCACGCCGCCCGCGATGGCGCACGTGGTGTCGATGTCGCCGCGTCCGGCGACGGTGGTCCAGAGGCCCTCGTGGAGGTCGTCGAGGTGCCCGGCCGCGCACCACAGGGCGTAGGGGACGGTGTCGGGTCCGGACATCCGGTAGCCGGAGCCCAGGACCTCCGCGGCATGCCGGACCGAGGTGCGGTCCGGCATCCGGGACGCGATCCGCACCCCGGACCGGACGTCGCTGTCGGGGAGCCGCGCGGCGACCGCCCGGAGGAAGTCCGGCCGCGCCGGGGCGGCCCCGCCCCGGCTGCGGGTGGCGAGGGCCGCGGCGAGGGCCACCGCCACCGCCCCGGCGACCGCCTCGGGGTGGTGGTGCGAGACCACGCTCTGCGCGGCGGCCCGCTCGGCCACGGCGTCGAGGTCGTCGGCGAGCCAGGCGCCGAGCGGGGCCACGCGCATGGCCGCGCCGTTGCCCCAGGAACCCTGGCCGCCGAACTGCCCGGCGACCACGTCCCGCCAGGGCTCGCCCGCGCCGATCCGGCGGAGCACGTCGTGCATCGAGGCGCCGTAGCCGCGGTGCGTGTCCTCGGCGTAGGCCTCGGCGAGGCGCAGGGCGAGACGGTCCTGGTCGACGGCGCCGCCGCCTTCGGCGAGTTCCCGGACGAGCACGAGCGCCTGGGCGGTGTCGTCGCTCCACTGCCACAGCGGCTCCGGAGGCAGGATCCGCGCCTCCAGGGCCGCCGGTCCTTCCCGGCGCAGGATGCCGAACCAGCGGTCACCGAAGGCATCGCCGAAGGCGAGCCCGGACAACGACTCCAGCGCGGCGACAGGCGGTTCGCTCATCGGATCAGTATGTCAGCGGTACTCGCACAGGTAGGCGGTGTCCACCGCCACCTTGAGCTGGAACCGGCTGTCGCCGGGGACCTCGAAGCGGGTCCCGGCGGCGAAGGTCTCCCACTCGGCGGCGCCCGGCAGCAGGACCGTCAGGGCGCCGCTGACCACGTGCATGGCCTCCGCGGCGGCCGTGCCGAACTCGTACTCCCCGGGGGCCATGACGCCGATGGTCGCCGGGCCCTCCTCCTGCGTGAACGCGATCGACTTGACCGTGCCGTCGAAGTACTCGTTGACAGTGAACATGGGCGTCCTCGGGGGGATTCGAGCGGAAAAGGGGTGGCCCGGTCATCGTGTACCGGCCACGGACAGGGGCACCTTAACCGCGCGGGTGCGGCCCCCTCGGCCGGTCTCACGGGCTGGACGGTCAGGTCGTCGGGCGGCCGCCGAAGGACCAGTCGTGGACCTCGATGTCGGCGTACCGGCCGGGGGTCCGCAGGACGGCCGCGGCCGTCGCCGCGTCCGGGGCGCGGACCAGGGCCGCCGTGCCCACCCAGGTGGTGCCGTCGTCGGCGAGGAGGGGACCGTAGGCGATCAGGTCGTCCCGGTACTCCGGGCCGGGCGGCGGGGTCAGGTCGACGGGCTCGCCCTCGCCGAGCCCCAGGACCAGGTAGCGGTTGCCGCCCTCGCGGCCGCCGGGGAACTCCCACATCGTCCGGCCCAGCGTGTTGCGCCACCGCCGCAGCAGCACGTCCCGGTACACCCCGGCCTGGTAGTTGGGCTCGTCGAAGGCGAACGCCCGGGCCGCGGCGGCGTCGGGCAGGTCGAGGATGTGCACGCTCCCGGTGCAGGTCTCCCGCACCGGGTCGAAGGTCGGCCCGCGCGCGATCAGCTCCTTCGCGAAGCCGTCCATGTACGCCCAGTGGGCTTCGACGAGGGCCTGCCGCAGGGGCATGGATCCGGACCGGTCACGGTGGTAGCAGAGGAATTCCATGGACCCAGGATGTGGTGCCGCGGCGATCATGTCGAGGGAGTTCCGCGCTCCCCGCCACCGTTCTCCCGGGAGCGACCGTGGTCCGCCGCGTACGCCGCGAACACCTCACCGGCGGGCCCGCCAGTACGCAGGAAACGCCCGTCGAGCACGGCGGACAGGTCGTCCAGCGCCGTGCGCAGGACCGCCGCGGAGAGCCGCACGTCCGGATGGGCGGCCAGCTCCGCCCGGTCCGCCAGGCCGACGGCGTGGTCGAGCTGCCCCGCCAGGGAGATGGTCTCGCTCCCGTCGTAGAAGTAGTACGACTCGGCGTACTGGAGGAAGTCGACGGTCACGGTCGAGACCGCCGAGGCGAGCCCGTCAAGGAGCGCGGCGCCCCCGGCGGAGTCGAGGGCCGCGGCCGTGACGCGGCTGCGGCGCAGATGGGACAGGCGCAGGGCGAGCGCCCTGCGTCGGGCGAGGGCCGGATAGATGCCGAGGATCCAGGCGACGGTCGCCGACAGCAGGGCGAAGCCCACCAGGGCCTCGATCGGCGCGAGCATCCGCAGCCACCCCGAGGCCGGTGCGATGTCGCCGAGACCGAGCGTGGCCAGGGTGACCAGCGAGACGTACAGCGCGTCGACCGGGCTCGCGTGCTCGGCGGGGTCGAGCCCCGTGGCGTACGAGAAGTCGCCCGGCATGTAGGGCCAGTAGAGCAGCGCCCAGCCGACGGCGACGCCGAACGACCAGACGGCGACGACCGTCATCATGCCCACCGGCCCCGCGAGACCGACGAGCCGCCACCGCGCCCCGCGATGGGCCGAGAACCGCCACACGCCCCGCATCACCAGCCTGCTCAGCCCGCCGTGCCGGGTGGGGTGCCAGATGGTGTGGAAGACGTCCCGCAGGATGAACAGGACCAGCGCCGTTCCCGCGAGGACGGGCAGCCACGTCATCCCGGCACCGCCCGTCCCGCACCCGCCGGCGGGGGCCGGTCGACACGCTCGCAGGACATGCTTCGAGCATGCGCGACCGGGCGGCACCCCGCACGGGGACGGGCGCCGAGGAGGCCGTCTCCCGACCGGTTCGGAGGAAACGGTTCCGGCGTAGCCTGAGCGCCATGAGGCAGGACGCCGACCCCGGGCTCTTCGGGCCCCGCTCCGTGACCTGGCAGCTGCACAGCGACCCGGTGATGTGGATCGCCGGCGTCCGGGCCCTCTGGCTCCAGGCGCTCCACCCCGTCGCCGTCCGCGGCGTCATGATCAACAGCGGTTTCCGGGACGACCCCTGGGGCCGGCTGATGCGGACCGCGAACTTCGTCGGGACCCTCAGCTACGGGACCGCCGAGGCCGCCGAGGCGGCCGGTGCCCGCGTCCGCCGCATCCACCGGCTGCTCGGCGTCGACGACCCCGAACTGCTGCTCTGGGTCCACTGCGCCGAGACCGACTCGTACCTCTCGGTCGCGCGCCGCTCCGGGATCCCCCTCAGCGACGCCCAGGCCGACCGGTACGTCGACGAGCACCGCACCTCCGCCCGGCTCGTCGGCCTCGACCCGGACGCCGTCCCCGCGTCCACCGCCCGGCTCGCCGCCTACTTCGAGGCGGTCCGCCCCGGCCTCGCCGCCGGGCCGGACGCCCGGGCCGTCGCGGACTTCCTGCGCCGCCCGCCCGTCAAACCCGCCCTGGTCCCGGCGCGCGAGGTGATCTGGCGGCGCGTCACCGCGCTCGCGTACGACACCCTGCCCCCCTACGCCCACGCGCTCTACGGCCGGCCCGCCCCGCCGCCGGAGACCGTCACGCGCCGCCTCGTCGCGACGGCCAACCTCCTGCGCTGCGTCCCCGCCCGCCTGCGCTGGCGGCTGCCGCCCCGGCACATCCTGCGCGCCGTGGACCGGCTCGGCCCGGAGACCCGGCCCGATCCGTACGCGTACCCCGCCCCGTATTCACTGTCCGACCCGGCGGCCATACTGGAGGAGCCGAGGAGGCAGTACGGAATCGACGGGGGCGGCAGCACGCGATGGGGGACTCCAGACTGATCCAGGGCCGGTACCGCCTGCACGAGGTCATCGGCCGCGGCGGCATGGGCGAGGTGTGGCGCGCCACCGACGAGGCGCTCGGGCGGGGCGTCGCCGTGAAGTGCCTCAAACCGCTCGGACCGCAGCAGGACCTGCAGGCCCTCACCGTGGTCCGCGAGCGCTTCCGCCGCGAGGCCCGGGTGGCGGCGGCGCTCCAGCACCGCGGCATCACCGTCGTGCACGACTTCGGCGAGTACGAGGGCGTGCTCTTCCTCGTCATGGAGCTCCTGGAGGGCCGCAACCTCAGCCAGCTCCTCGTCTCCAACGACCAGCACCCGCTGCCCGTCCAGGACGTCGTCGAGATCGCCGACCAGGTCGCCGACGCCCTCGCCTACACGCACCGGCAGGGCATCGTCCACCGCGACCTCAAGCCCGCGAACATCATGCGGCTGCGGGACGGCACGGTGAAGATCTGCGACTTCGGGATAGCGCGGCTCGGCGCCGACATGGGCTTCACCTCCAAGCTCACCGGGACCGGCATCGCCATGGGCACGCCCCACTACATGTCCCCGGAGCAGATCGGCGGAGGCGGCGAGATCGACCACCGCAGCGACCTCTACTCGCTGGGCTGCGTCCTGTACGAACTGGCCACCGGCGCCCCGCCCTTCGACCTCGGCGACTCCTGGGCCATCCTCATCGGCCACCGGGACACGGTGCCGACCCCGCCGCGCGCGATCCGCGCCGAGCTGCCCGACTACCTCGACCGGCTCGTCGTCGACCTGCTCGCGAAGGCCCCCGAGGAACGGCCGGCCGACGCGGGCGACCTGCGCCGCCGGATCGTCTCGGGCCGCTTCGGCACGGGCTCGTTCCCGCCGCCCGCCGAGACGCCCGCGCTGCCGGTGACGAGGCCCATGCCCGTACCCCCGCCCGAGGCGCCGGCGGCCCCCGCGCCCGCGTGGGCCCGGGGAATGACTGGCGGGCACCGCCCCGCGGCCGTCACCGGGCCGCGCCCGGCCGCCCACGACCCCGCCGCGGCCGTCCTCACCACCGAGTGGACCACCGCCGCACCCGCCCCCGCACCGCCGTCGGCGGAGCTGGTCGCGGTCCTCGCCGGCCGCTTCCGGGCCGGGATGGGCCTCGGCAGGCTCGGCCGCTGGGACGAGGCCGAGTCCGTCCACCGGTCCGTCGCCCGGGACCGCGCGCGGGTCCTCGGCGAGGAGCACCCCGCCACCCTGACCAGCCAGTACGAGGTCGGCTTCGCCCTCGCCCGGCTCGACCGCCCCGCCGACGCCCTGCACGTCTTCGGGAAGGTCGCCGAGGCGCGCGCCCGCGTGCTCGGCGACGACCACCCCGACACCCTGGCGGCACGGCAGGAGCGGGCCTACGCCCTGGACCGCCTCGGACGGCACCCCGAGGCGTACGAGGTGTACACGGAGGTGCTCGCCGCCCGCGAGCGGACCGTCGGCCCCGACCACCCCGACACCCTGCGCTGCCGCCACAACCTCGCGTTCACGCTGGGGCGCCTCGGCCGCCTGGAGGAGTCGTACCGCACGGCGCACGAGGTCGCCGAGGCCCGGGCCCGGCTGCTCGGCGATGCGCACCCCGACACCCTCGTCACCCGCCACGAGGTGGCGTTCACCCTGACCCGCCTCGGACGCGGGCAGGAGGCGCTCGCCGAGTACCGCGCGGTCGCCGACGCGCGCGCCGCGGCCCTCGGCCCCGACCACCCGGACACCCTCGCCGCCCGCTACGACACCGGGGTCTGCCTCGGCAGGCTCGGCCAGGCCGCGGACGCCCTCGACGTCTGCCGCGACCTCGTCGCCGCCCGCACCCGCGCCCAGGGCCCCGACGCTCCGGAGACGCTGCGCGCCCGCCAGGCCCTCGCCGTCAACCTCGGCCGGCTCGGACGCTGGACGGAGGCGCTCGCCGAGTCCCAGGGCGTGCGCGCCGACCGCGAACGGGTCCTCGGCGCCGACCACCCGGACACGCTCACCAGCCGCTGGGAGACGGCCGTCGCCCTCGGGCGGCTGGAGCGCTGGGAGGAGGCCCTGGAGTGCCACCGCGTGATCGCCGCCACCCGCACCCGCCTCCTCGGCCCCGCCCACCCCGACACCCTCGCCGCCCTCGACGCCGAGGCCCACAGCCTGGAGCGCCTCGGCCGCCGCACGGAAGCCGCCGCCCTCCTCCTGAAGGCGGCCACCCCGCCGGGGCCGTGAGGCTCAGCCGGACGGCGTGAGCTCCTTCGGGCCGTACGGCGCCGAGGGCGCCCCGGTGGCCAGGGCCCAGTACCGGTCGCCGAACGACCAGTGCCACCACTCCGTCGGGTAGTTCACCAGGCCCGCCGTCGTGAGCACGGAGCCCAGCAGCTCCCGGTGGGCCCGCGCCTCCTCCGAGATGCCCTCGGCACGGGTGTAGCAGGCGCCGCCGCTCTCCTCCGGGGACGCGTTCATCCGGGTCCCCAGGTCCAGTTCCCGCCCCTCGGCGTCGGCCAGCGTCAGGTCGACGGCCGCCCCCGCGCTGTGCGGGGCGATCTCGGGCGGGGACACGTACCGGCTCGCCGCCGTCCGGATCCGCTCCCCGGGCCACTCGGGGTGGAGCGCGCGCAGCTGGTCCGCGTACTCCTCGAAGTACGCCCGCTGGAGCGACGGCGGCCGGTACCCCTCGACGTACAGCAGCCGCAGGCCGTCCGGCAGCAGCTCCTGCGCCTGGAGGAGGCGCTCGACGACGCCCTCCCGCAGGTGGGCGAACGCGTCCGCCGGGTCCTGTTTGCGGGTGTCGACGAGCAGCGAGCCGACGCCGCGGACGTCGACAAGGCGTTCACCGCACTCCGTCACGGGTATCGCGACGACCCTCGGGTCCGACATCAGAACGATCTCAGTCATGCCGTGATCATGACGGATCATGACCGGACGGCGGTCTTCCCCCGCCACGCGCGCGCGTGTGAGCATGTGCCATGACCGACCGTGATCCACTTCCCGACGCCCCGGCCCCCGCCTGCTCGTACGACGCCGTCGTCGTCGGAGGCGGCCACAACGGCCTTGTAGCCGCCGCCTATCTGGCCCGTGCCGGACGCTCCGTCCTCGTCCTGGAGCGGCTCGGCACCACCGGCGGGGCGGCCGTGTCGACGCGGCCGTTCGCCGGGGTCGACGCCCGGCTCTCCCGGTACTCGTACCTGGTCTCGCTCCTCCCGGAGAAGATCGTGCGCGAGCTCGGACTGCGGTTCGCGGTGCGGAAACGGTCCGTCTCCTCGTACACCCCGAAGGGCGACGGAGGCCTCCTCGTCGGCGGCGGACCCGACCGCACCCGGGCCTCCTTCGCCGCGCTGACCGGCTCCGACCGCGCGTACGAGGCCTGGCAGGCCTTCTACGGGCGCACCGGCGAGGCCGCCCGCCGCATCTTCCCCACCCTCACCGAACCCCTCCCCACCCGCGAGGGGCTGCGCGCCCGCGTCGACGACGCCGACACCTGGCGGATGCTCTTCGAGGAACCCCTCGGCGTCACCGTCGAGAAGGCCTTCGCCGACGACCTCGTCCGGGGCGTGGTCCTCACCGACGCCCTCATCGGCACCTTCGCCGACGCCCACGACCCCACGCTCCTCCAGAACCGCTGCTTCCTGTACCACGTCATCGGCGGCGGCACCGGCGACTGGGACGTGCCCGTCGGCGGCATGGGCGCCCTCACCGACGCCCTCGCCGACGCCGCCCGCGCCGCCGGGGCCCGCATCCTCACCGGCCACGAGGCCACCCGGATCGAGACCGACGGCCGCCGCGCCGCGATCACCTACCGCACGGCGGACGGCGGGGGCACGGTCGAGGCGGAGCGGGTCCTCGTCAACGCCTCCCCGCAGGAGCTGGCCGCCCTGCTCGGCGAGACGCCCCCGCCCGCCCCGGAGGGCGCCCAGCTCAAGGTCAACATGCTGCTGACCCGGCTGCCGAGGCTCCGCGACCGCACGGTCGACCCGCGCGAGGCCTTCGCCGGCACCTTCCACATCGCCGAGGGGTACGGGCAGCTGGCCACCGCCCACGCCGAGGCCGCCGCCGGGCACCTGCCCTCGGCCCCGCCGTCCGAGATCTACTGCCACTCCCTCACCGACCCGACGATCCTCGGCCCGGAACTGGCCGCCACGGGCCACCAGACGCTCACCCTGTTCGGCCTGCACACCCCCGCCCGGCTGTTCGCCGCCGACAACGAGGGCACGCGCGCGAAGCTCCTGGCCGCGACCCTCGCCCAGCTCGACGCCCACCTGGACGAACCGATCGCCGACTGCCTCGCCCTCGACGCGGAGGGCCGCCCCTGCATCGAGGCGAAGACCCCGCTCGACCTCGAACGCGAACTGCGGCTGCCCGGCGGCCACATCTTCCACCGCGACCTCTCCTTCCCGTACGGGGACGGGGACACCGGCCGCTGGGGCGTCGAGACCCGGCACGCCAACGTCCTCCTGTGCGGCGCGGGCGCGGTCCGCGGCGGGGGAGTGAGCGGCATCCCCGGCCACAACGCGGCGATGGCGGCCCTGGGGCGGTAGCGGCCCGGCCGCCGCGGGGGCGGACAGCCGTTCGGCCCCGCTGACGTCGCCCCGTCCCCGCCTGGGGTGTGAAGCTGATCTGCGAGCGCGCTTAAGAAATCCTCGATGGACCGCAAGCCTCGCGTACGGAAGATTCTCTTCCGGGGATCTTGGGCACTCAGTCGTGCCCGCACCCTCACATCACAGGACACGCACGTCGGGAGCCGTTGCATTGAAGGCGCTGGTCAAGCTGAACGCGGAGCCGGGACTCTGGCTCACGGACGTGCCCGAGCCGGAGACCGGCCCCGGAGACGTCCTCATCAAGGTCAAGCGGACCGGTATCTGCGGGACCGACCTGCACATCCGCTCCTGGGACGGCTGGGCGCAGAAGACGATCGCCACGCCGCTGACGATCGGCCACGAGTTCGTCGGCGAGGTCGTCTCCGTCGGCCGTGACGTCGCCGACATCAACGTCGGCGACCTGGTCAGCGGCGAGGGCCACCTCGTCTGCGGCAAGTGCCGCAACTGCCTGGCCGGCCGCCGCCACCTCTGCCGCGCCACCGTCGGCCTCGGCGTCGGCCGGGACGGCGCCTTCGCCGAGTACGTGGCGCTGCCCGCCTCCAACGTGTGGGTGCACCGCGTCCCCGTCGACCTCGACGTCGCCGCGATCTTCGACCCCTTCGGCAACGCCGTGCACACGGCCCTCTCCTTCCCGCTCGTCGGCGAGGACGTCCTCGTCACCGGTGCGGGCCCCATCGGCATCATGGCCGCGGCCGTCGCCAAGCACGCCGGCGCCCGCAACGTCGTCATCACCGACGTCAGCGAGGAGCGCCTCGCCCTGGCGCGCAAGACGGGCGTCTCCCTCGCCCTCAACGTCGCCGAGCAGACCATCGCCGACGGCCAGCGCACCCTCGGGCTCAAGGAGGGCTTCGACGTCGGCCTGGAGATGTCCGGCAACCCGCATGCGATGCGAGACATGATCGCCAACATGACCCACGGCGGCAAGATCGCCATGCTCGGCCTGCCCGCCGAGGACTTCGCCGTCGACTGGGCGAAGATCGTCACCTCCATGATCACCGTCAAGGGCATCTACGGCCGCGAGATGTTCGAGACCTGGTACGCGATGTCGGTGCTCCTGGAGGGCGGGCTCGACCTCAGCCCGGTCATCACCGGCCGCTACGACTACACCGACTTCGAAGCCGCCTTCGACGACGCGGCCTCCGGCAAGAGCGGCAAGATCATCCTCGACTGGACCACGGGAGCCTGACCCATGTTCGATTCCGTACGCGACTCCGTCCGCGCCACCCTCGAAGAGATCGAGCAGGCCGGACTGCACAAGCCCGAGCGGGTCATCGGCACCCCCCAGTCCGCGACCGTCGAGGTCACCGCGGGCGGCCGCCCCGGCGAGGTGCTCAACTTCTGCGCCAACAACTACCTGGGCCTCGCCGACAACCCCGAGATCATCGCCGCCGCCCACGAGGCGCTGGACCGCTGGGGCTACGGCATGGCGTCCGTCCGCTTCATCTGCGGCACGCAGGAGGTGCACAAGGAGCTGGAGGCCCGCCTCTCCTCCTTCCTCGGCCAGGAGGACACGATCCTCTACTCCTCCTGCTTCGACGCCAACGGCGGCGTCTTCGAGACGCTCCTCGGCGCCGAGGACGCGGTCATCTCCGACGCCCTCAACCACGCCTCCATCATCGACGGCATCCGCCTCTCCAAGGCCCGCCGCTTCCGCTACGCCAACCGCGACATGGCCGACCTGGAGCAGCAGCTCAAGGAGGCCGTCGAGGGCGGCGCCCGCCGCAAGCTGATCGTCACCGACGGCGTCTTCTCGATGGACGGCTACGTCGCCCCGCTCGACGAGATCTGCGACCTGGCCGAGCGCTACGACGCCATGGTCATGGTCGACGACTCGCACGCGGTCGGCTTCGTCGGCCCCGGCGGCCGCGGCACCCCCGAGCTGCACGGCGTCATGGACCGCGTCGACATCATCACCGGCACCCTCGGCAAGGCCCTCGGCGGCGCCTCCGGCGGCTACGTCGCGGCCCGCGCCGAGATCGTCGCCCTGCTGCGCCAGCGTTCCCGCCCGTACCTCTTCTCCAACACCCTCGCCCCGGTCATCGCCGCCGCCTCCCTCAAGGTCCTCGACCTCCTGGAGTCCGCCGGCGACCTGCGCGAGCGCCTCAACGCCAACACGGCGCTGTTCCGCTCCCGCATGACCGCGGAGGGCTTCGACATCCTCCCCGGCGACCACGCCATCGCCCCCGTCATGATCGGCGACGCCGCCGAGGCCGGCCGCATGGCCGAGCTGCTCCTGGAGCGCGGCGTGTACGTGATCGGCTTCTCGTACCCGGTGGTGCCGCAGGGCCAGGCCCGCATCCGCGTCCAGCTCTCCGCCGCCCACTCGACGGAGGACGTGAACCGGGCCGTGGACGCCTTCGTCGACGCCCGGGCGGCCCTGCGCGGCTAGTGTCCGCAGGCTGAGACACTAGGGGCATGATCGAAGCGCGGCGGTTGCACATCCTCCGTGCGGTGGCCGACCACCGCACGGTCACGGCGGCGGCCGCCGCGCTCTATCTCACCCCCTCCGCCGTCTCCCAGCAGCTCGCCGCCCTGGAGCAGGAGACCGGCCACCGGCTCGTGGACCGCGACGCGCGCGGCGCGCGCCTCACCCCGGCCGGGGAGATCCTGCTCAGCCACGCCAACGCCGTGCTCGCGCAGCTGGAGCGCGCCGAGGCCGAGCTCGCCGCCTACGGCTCGGGCGAGGCCGGTACGGTCACGGTCGCCGCGTTCGCCACCGGCATCGGGCTCGTCGTGGCCCCCGCCATCACGGCCCTCGCCCGCACCGCGCCCGGCATCCGGGTCCGGGTCCGGGACGCGGAGGGCGACGAGAGCCTGCTCATGGTCCTGGACCGGCAGGTCGACGTGGCCGTCGCGGTCGAGTACCGGGGCGCGCCCGGCGAGGACGACGCCCGGCTCACCCGCGTCCCGCTCTACGCCGAGCCGTTCGACGCCGTCCTGCCGCCCGGCCACCCCCTGGCGGCCGGTGAACGGGTCGCGCTCGCGGATCTCGCCAAGGACACCTGGATCGGCCAGTCCGAGGGCAACCCCTGCCATGACGTGACCGTCCTGGCCTGCGAGTACGCCGGATTCACCCTGGACCCGGAGCACTCCTCGGACGACTTCCGCGCCGTCGTCGCCCTCGCGGCGGCGTCCGCAGGCGTGGCGCTCGTGCCGCGTTCGGCCCTGCGCGGGATGGAGCTCGGCGGCGTGGAGGTCCGCCCGATCGAGGGCGTCGCCCCGACCCGCCGGGTCTTCGCCGCCGTCCGGCGCGGAGCGGAGGACCACCCCCTCATCAGCCCCGTCCTGACCGCCCTGCGCACGGCGTCCGAAAACGGTGCCTGACGGGCGCCCCGTCGGCCGGACGCCCGGAGGCGTACTGGCGGAGTTCCCGTACGCCCCACCAGACTGGGGCCCGTGGAAACCATGATCCCTGTCAAGGACGGCGAAGTCTGGGCGGACGACACGGGAGGGGAGGGCCTGCCGCTGGTCCTGCTGCACCCCGGCGTCGGCGACTCCACGGTGTGGGACCCGGTCCTGCCCCCGCTCCTCGCGCGGCACCGGGTGATCCGCTACGACGTGCGCGGCTACGGACGCTCACCCGCGCCCACCGCCGCGTACTCCCCGGTCCGCGATCTGGCCGAGGTCCTCGACCGCTTCGAGATCGAGCGGGCGGTCCTGGTGGGCTCCAGCATGGGTGGGGCCACGTCGGTCGACTTCGCCCTGGAGGCTCCCGGGCGGGTGGCGGGCCTCGCCCTCTTCGTTCCCGGTGTGTCGGGGTACGAGGGGCTGGACTCGGGCGAGTTCTTCGAGCGCCTCGGACCCATGGCCGAGGCCGGTGACACGGAGGGCATCGTCCGGCTCGGCCTCGCCGAGTGGGGGAAGGCCGGTGGCGGGGCCCCCGAGTCCGACCCGGTCGCGGCGCGGCACTGCCGGGCGGTGCTGCCCGCCTGGCTCAGCAACGCCGGCCGCCAGCTCACGGGCCCGCCCGCCTTCGACCGGCTCGGGGAGATCTCCGTGCCGGTCCTGCTCGCGCTGGGCGAGCAGGACCGGCCGGTGGTCGTGCGCTGCAACGAGGAGATGGCCGACCGGATCCCGGGCTGCCGTCTCGTCCGGCTGGCCGCGTCCGACCACTACCCGACGCTGCGGGAGCCGGAGCACGTCGCCCGGCTGATCGAGGAGCTGTACGCCGAGGCGGCGTGAGCCGCTTCCGCCCCCGGCGGGCGGGCGGCACGCCCGCCTGCCGGGGGTTCGCCTTCTACCAGATGCTGGAGAAGCCGAGGCGGAGCTTCTCCTCGCTGTTCCTCACGGCGAGGGAGCCGGCCTTCACGTCGGCCGCCTCGGTGTCGGTGAGGGCGGTGCTGAAGAGCCGTACGTCGTCCAGGGTGCCGCGGAAGAGCTGCGCCGCCCCGGCCGGCTGGTTGGGGAAGTCGGGCCGGGCGCCGATGTGGACGTTGAACTCGGCCGCCGGGGTGAGGTTCCGCTCGCTCGCCGAGGCCCCGGCCGGCATGGTCGCGGTGGCCGCCGGGCCCCCGTCCACGGCGAGGCGGAGGGTGAGGCCCTGGCGGGTGAACACGACGTGGTGCCACTGGCCGTCGTTGTACGAGGAGGGGAGCGTCACCTCGGTGGTGCCGATGTCCGTGCCGACGGTGCCGCGCAGGACGCCGTTCCCGGGCTCGGTCCGCACCGAGAAGTGCCGCCCCGTCATGCCGTAGGCGCAGATGATGGACTGCGTTCCGGTCGTGGAGGAGTGCCTGAACCAGGCCGTGACGGTGAAGTCCTTGTCCTCGACCCGCAGGGTCGGCGAGCAGACGAGGCGCAGGTAGTCGTCCACGCCGTCGAACTCCATGGCGACGCCGCCGAGGCGCGTTCCCAGCTGCGCGCCGCCGTGGACGATCGCGTGGTTGCCGGCCTCGCCGGGTGCCTTGACGCGCGTGTCGGAGGTGCGCGGGCGGCGCAGCTCCGTCTCGGAGTCGTTCATGGCCTGCTCGGTGAAGGCGGCGAAGGCGACGTTGCCGTGCGGGATGTTGCCGGCGGTCTCGTACACGATGCCGACGGAACCGTTCGGCAGCACCGTCAGGTCGGAGTAGCCGGTGCGGGCCGCGGAGACCAGGGTGCCGACGGTCTTCCAGGTCTTCCCCTCGTCGTACGAGGAGCGGACGGCCAGCTCCCGCCGGTCCTCCAGCGCGCTCGGGCCGAGGCGGGAGGCACCCGAGTACAGCAGTCGGTCGGGCTTTCCGTCCTGGTCCAGGGCGTGCAGCCGGAGCAGCGAGCCGAAGACCGGGGCGGTGTCCAGGTTGGCCACCTGGGTGAAGGGGGTGGCGAAGGATCCGCCGCCGTCGGTGCTGAGGGTTTCGAGCCGGTGCTCGTTGGTCTGGCAGTGCGTGGGCGCGGAGTTGCGGGCGTTGACGTAGACGTCGCCGTCGACGGTCTCGGCGACCGTCGGCTCGGCGGGGTACGCACCGGTCTTGCTCGCTTCGGAGACGGCACCGAGGGTCCAGGTGAGGCCTCCGTCGTCGCTGACGTACAGCTGGGCGCCCGCGGTCGTGTCACCGCCGGCCGTGTGGTCGCCGGGGACGATCAGCCGGCCGTGGTGCGGGCCGCGGCCGAGCTGGATGCCGTGGCCGGGGCCGGTGGAGACCCAGCCCCAGCCCTCGGCCTTGAGCTGCGGCTGCGGCACGCTCGCGGACCAGGTCGCACCGCCGTCCATGCTGTGGACGGCGTGGACCGTGCGCGCGTACCCGGCGCGGCTCGGCCTGGCCGCGTCGTGGTTCCAGTCGCTGCTGGAGTACAGGAGCGTGATCCTGCCGGTCACCGCGTCCACGACCGGCGCGGGGTTGCCGTGGGCGAGCTGGTCGGAGCCGCCGACGACGACCTGGAGGGGCAGCCAGGTCGCGCCCCCGTCGAGGGACCTCCTGAGCACGAGGTCGTTGTCGCCGACGTCGTGGCAGCCGGTCGAGTCCAGCCGGGTGCGGCCCTCGGCGAAGGCGAGGAGGACGCCCGTCCTGCTGGTGACGACGGCGGGTATGCGGGTGCAGTAGTAGTTCTCCCGCGCCTTGAACGGCACGGTGGACACCTCCTTCGCGACCTCGGGCGCGGCGGTCGCGGCCGTCGTCGACGCGACGGCGGGCGACTGCGGCGCGACCGCGAGGACGACCGCGGCCAGGACGGCGAGGGAGAGCGCGCAGAACCACGCGGACAGCGCGAAGCGGCGGGCGCCAGGTGGACGGCGCTCGGACGAGGGCGGCATGAAGGGACACCTCTTACGGGAACGAAGGCGCAGGCGACGGACGAGGGGGCGGCTGGGCCGGGAAGCGGTTGTGCCGCGTTCGCCGGCGGGCCGGTTGCGGCGGCCCCCGCGCACGGGAGGACATCGCGGGCGGGAAGGCACCGCGCACGGGCGACGCGACAGACGCTCGCCTCGGCGTTCGTCCCGTCCCCCGGTGAGATCTCCCGGCGGGACGCTACCTCATGTGATCATCCGAGCGCAGTCCGCCCCGACGGTTCGTCAGCTCGGACTCAATCGGCCGACCTGGTCCAGCCGTTCGCCTCGATGCGCGCTCCGTCCGCCGGCCGCGCCTCGTCGAACACCGGCAGCCCGGCCCCGTCGAGGAGCCGCAGCCCGTCGACGTACACGCCCCGCCCCACGTACCGCTGATCCGTGGTGTACCGCCAGCGCAGGAGGGCGTTCGCGTCGGGCAGCGCCGCGGACACGGTGTGCCAGACGCGGCCGGACCAGCCGCCGAGGCTGCCCGTCGGATGCCCGGCGCGGCTGTCGGTGGTGAAGGGCACCGGCCGCCAGGTCGTGCCGCCGTCGGCCGAGGCCTCCAGGAAGACCCGGTCGGCGCCCGGCTCGGTGTCCCACCACAGCGCGCACTCCAGACGGGCGGCGCCGGGGACCGACGGCAGGGTGAGCGTGCCGGTGGAGCCGGTGTCCATGCCGGAGAACCAAGGGGGTCCCCCCTGTTCGAGCGAAGCCGAGAGCTCGGGGGCGCGATGGCCCCCGGCCGGCCGTACGGGCACCGCTCTGGCCAGCCGGTCCGCCGTGGCGACGCGCGGCGCGGAGCCGGAGCGCCAGGAGCGCACCGGGTGCACGGAGTTGCCGAGCACGATCAGGAACGTGTCGGTCGTCGGGTCCAGGACGAGGCTGGTGCCGGTGAAGCCGGTGTGCCCGGCGGTGCGCGGGGTGGCCATGGCGCCCATGTACCAGTGCTGGTGGAGCTCGAAGCCGAGCCCGTGCCCGTCGCCGGGGAAGGCGGTGTTGAAGTCGGTGAACATCAGCTCCACCGACGCGGGGGAGAGGATGCGGGCCCGGCCGTACGCGCCGCCGTTGAGCAGGGTGCGGGCGAGGACCGCGAGGTCCCGGGCGCGGGAGAAGACCCCGGCGTGGCCCGCGACGCCGCCCAGGCCGTAGGCGTTCTCGTCGTGGACCTCGCCCCACACCATGCCCCGGTCGAGGCCGGACCAGGGCGGCCGGGCGTCCTCGGTGGCGGCGATCTCCGGCCGCCAGGAGAGCGGGGGATTGAAACGCGTGCGGTGCATCCCGAGCGGAGCGGTGATCTCGTCGTGGAGCAGGGCGTCCAGACCGTGACCGGTGATCTCCTCCAGGACCAGCTGGAGCGAGATCAGGTTGAGGTCGGAGTAGAGGTACGCGGTCCCCGGCGGGTTCGCCAGGGTCTCGGCCCACAGCAGCCGCAGCTTCCCCTCCCGCGTCGGCTCCCGGTGGAGCGGGATCCAGGGCCGGAACCCGGAGGTGTGGGTGAGTAGCTGCCGTACCGTGACGTCCCGCTTCCCGCCCCCGCCGAACTCCGGCAGGTACGCGGTGACCTTCGCCTCCAGCCCGAGGGCCCCGCGCTCGATCTGCTGCACGGCCAGGATCGAGGTGAACAGCTTGGAGACCGACGCCAGGTCGAAGACGGTGTCCTCGGTCATCGGGATCCGCCGCTCGGGCGGCAGCTCGACGCCGGTGTCGGTCTTCTCGTCGTACGCCGCGTACCGCACGGCCCAGCCGATCGCCCGGTGCAGGGCGACGGTCCCGCCCCGCCCGGCGAGGAGCACGGCGCCCGCGTACCAGGGGTGCGTGGGGGAGGGCGCGAGGAAGCGCTCGGCCTCGGCGACCAGCCCGTCCAGGTGCGCCGCGATCAGTCCGGCCCGCTCCGCCGACCCGCGCCGCAGCGTGGTCCGCCGCGCGACCGATCCCGCCCCCGGCCGAGAGCCGGCCGCAGCCGCAGCCGCAGCCGCAGTCCCCGGCACCGCACCGCTCATCAGCCCACCTCCGAGGGCCGACGCCCCGCCGCCGAACGCGCGGCGGCTCGGCCCTCCGTCTCGTACCGCGTCCTCCGTCATGCCCACCCTCTCCCACCGGGCACGGCGAGGGAACCCCGACGCACCGGCATGCACCGGCACGCACCGACTCCAAAGAATCTGACGTTGCGTCAGAAAACCTCTTCCCTCCGCCGCGCCGCTGCGGCATCCTGCCGCCCATGGAGACGGAGCTGAGTCGCACACTGGGGATCGAGCACGCCATCTTCGGCTTCACGCCCTTCCCCGCGGTGGCCGCCGCACTCACCAGAGCCGGCGGCTTCGGCGTCCTCGGCGCGGTCCGCTACACCGCGCCCGAGGACCTCGCCCGCGACCTCGACTGGATGCAGGAGCACACCGACGGCCTGCCCTACGGCCTCGACGTCGTGATGCCCGCGAAGAAGGCGGTCGAAGGGGTCGGCGAGGCCGAGATCGAGGCCATGATCCCCGAGGAGCACCGGGCCTTCGTCCGCGCCACCCTCGCCAAGCACGGGGTGCCCGAACTGGCCGAGGGCGAGGCCTCCGGCTGGCGGATCACCGGTTGGATGGAGCAGGTCGCCCGCAGCCAGCTCGACGTGGCCTTCGACTACCCGATCAAACTCCTCGCCAACGCCCTGGGCTCCCCGCCGCCCGACGTCGTCGCCCGCGCCCACGACCACGGCGTCCTCGTCGCCGCCCTCGCCGGCAGCGCCCGGCACGCCCGCCACCACGCCGACGCCGGCATCGACATCGTCGTCGCCCAGGGGTACGAGGCGGGCGGCCACACCGGCGAGATCGCCTCCATGGTCCTCACCCCCGAGGTCGTCGAGGCGGTCTCCCCGCTGCCCGTGCTCGCCGCCGGCGGCATCGGCAGCGGCGAGCAGATCGCCGCCGGGCTCGCCCTCGGCGCCCAGGGCGTCTGGCTCGGCTCGATCTGGCTCACCACCACCGAGGCCGAGCTGCACTCCCGCGCCCTCACCGCCAAGCTCCTCGCCGCCGGGTCCGGTGACACGGTCCGCTCCCGCGCCCTCACCGGAAAGCCCGCCCGGCAGCTCCGCACCGAGTGGACCGACGCCTGGGACGACCCGGCGGGACCCGGGGCGCTCCCCATGCCGCTCCAGGGGCTCCTGGTCGCCGAGGCCGTCTCCCGCATCCAGAAGTACGAGGTCGAGCCGCTGCTCGGCACGCCCGTCGGGCAGATCGTCGGCCGGATGAACTCCGAGCGCAGCGTCCAGCAGGTCGTCGACGAGCTCACCCGCGGCTTCGAGAAGGCCGTCGACCGCATCAACCGCATCGCCGGACGGAGCACCCAGTGACGCAGACTCTCCCCGGGTTCTGGGCCCAGGCCGCCGCCGACCCGGGTCGCACGGTCCTCGTCGCGCCCGACGGCGAGGAGTGGTCCGCCGGCCGGCTGCACGCCGAGGCCAACCGGCTCGTCCACGGGCTGCGCGCCGCCGGTCTCGAACGCGGCGACGCGTTCGCCGTCGTCCTGCCCAACGGCCCCGAGTTCTTCACCGCCCATCTCGCCGCCACCCAGGCCGGGTTCTACCTCGTCCCGGTCAACCACCACTTCGTCGGCCCCGAGATCGCCTGGATCGTCGCCGACTCCGGCGCCAAGGTCCTCGTCGCCCACGAGCGGTTCGCCGAGGCCGTGACCCTCGCCGCCGACGAGGCCGGGCTCGCCCCCAGCCACCGGTACGCCGTCGGGGCGGTCCCCGGCTTCCGCCCGTACGCCGAACTCCTCGACGGGCAGCCGGAGTCGGCGCCCGGCGACCGCACCCTCGGCTGGGTCATGAACTACACCTCCGGCACCACCGGCCGGCCCCGGGGCATCCGCCGCCCGCTCCCGGGGAAGCTCCCCGAGGAGACCCATCTCGGCGGCTTCCTCGGCATCTTCGGCATCCGGCCGGCGGACGGCAACGTCCACCTGGTCTGCTCGCCGCTCTACCACACGGCCGTGCTCCAGTTCGCCGCCGCCGCCCTGCACATCGGGCACCCGCTGGTCCTCATGGACCGGTGGACACCGGAGGAGATGCTCCGCCTCATCGACCGGTACGACTGCACCCACACGCACATGGTCCCCACCCAGTTCCACCGCCTGCTCGCCCTCCCCGCGGAGGTGCGGGAGCGGTACGACGTCTCCTCCATGCGCCACGCCATCCACGGGGCCGCGCCCTGCCCCGAGCACGTCAAGCGGGCGATGATCGACTGGTGGGGCCGGTGCGTCGAGGAGTACTACGCGGCCAGCGAGGGCGGCGGAGCCTTCGCGACCGCCGAGGAGTGGCTCAAGCGGCCCGGGACGGTCGGGAGGGCCTGGCCGATCAGTGAACTCGCCGTCTTCGACGACGACGGGAAGCGGCTGCCGCCGGGTGAACTCGGCACCGTCTACCTCAAGATGAACACCGGCAGTTTCCAGTACCACAGGGACGAGGCGAAGACCGCGAAGAACCGCATCGGTGACTTCTTCACCGTCGGTGACCTCGGCGTCCTCGACGAGGACGGCTACCTCTTCCTCCGCGACCGCAAGATCGACATGATCATCTCCGGCGGGGTCAACATCTATCCCGCCGAGATCGAGGCCGCGCTGCTCTCCCACCCCGCCGTCGCGGACGCCGCCGCCTTCGGCATCCCGCACGCCGACTGGGGTGAGGAGGTCAAGGCGGTCGTCGAGGCGGCCGAGGGGTACGAGCCGGGGCCCGCGCTCGCCGCCGGGATCCTGGCCCACTGCGCCGACCGCCTCGCCGGCTTCAAGCGCCCGAAGTCCGTCGACTTCGTCACGGCCATGCCCCGCGACCCCAACGGCAAGCTCTACAAGCGCCGCCTCCGCGACCCGTACTGGGAGGGCCGGGAACGCCCGCTGTGACCGCGCGGGCGGCCGTCTGCCGCTCCCGGCGGGTTCTCGCCGACCGTGACGGCCGAACGAAACGGGCGAATGGCTCTTTGTGGCAATATGCGGATCATGAGTTCGACAGTGACGGCAAGGGCACGGCAGTGGACCACCTGGGGGCCGGTGGTGGCGGCGCTTGTGCTTGCCCTCGCCTGGGGGCGCGAGCTCCCGGGCTTCGCGGTGGGGATCGTCGTCGTCTGCCTGTTCGCCGGGGTGCTCTCGGCCGTCCATCACGCCGAGGTCATCGCCCACCGCATCGGCGAACCCTTCGGCTCCCTCGTCCTCGCCGTGGCCGTCACCGTCATCGAGGTCGGGCTGATCGTCATGCTGATGATCGGAGGCGGGGACAAGGCGACGAGCTACGCACGGGACACGGTCTTCGCCGCCGTCATGATCACGTGCAACGGCATCGTCGGCCTCTCCCTGCTCGTCGGCGCGCTGCGCAACCGGGTCGCCGTCTTCAACGCGGAGGGTTCCGGAGGCGAGCTCGCCGTCGTCTGCACCCTCGCGACCATGACGCTCGTCCTGCCGACCTTCACGACGAGCCACCCGGGCCCCGAGTTCTCCGCCGCGCAGCTCGCCTTCGCCGCGGTCTCCTCGCTGGTCCTCTACGGGGTGTTCGTCGCCGTGCAGACGGTCCGGCACCGCGACTACTTCCTGCCCGTGCCGCGGCCGGACCGGGGGATCCCGGAGTCGGAGGACGAGCACGCCGCGCCGCCCACCGCCCGCGACGCCTGGTTCAGCCTCGGTCTGCTCGTGGTCGCGCTCGTCGCCGTCGTCGGCAACGCCAAGCTCGTCTCGCCCACCATCGAGGACGCCGTCGCCTCCGCGGGCCTGCCCAAGGCGGTCGTCGGCGTCGTCATCGCCCTGATGGTGCTGCTTCCCGAGACGCTCGCCGCCGTGCGCGCGGCGAGCCGGGACCGCATGCAGACCAGCATGAACCTGGCGTACGGCTCGGCCATCGCCAGCATCGGCCTGACGATCCCCTCGATCGCCCTCGCCTCGATCTGGCTGGACGGGCCCCTGATCCTCGGCCTGGGGCCCCTCCACATGGTGCTGCTCGTGCTCACGGCCGTGGTGGGCGCCCTGACGGTGGTGCCGGGACGGGCCACCCTCCTTCAGGGCAGCGTCCACCTCTCGATCTTCGCGGCCTTCGTGTTCCTGTCGTTCAGTCCGTGACGGACCCGTTCAGCCCCTGACGACCACCGTCCTCAGCGCGGGCGAGCGCAGGATGTCCTTCTCGCAGAACCGGGAGGTCACCCAGCGCTCGCCCGAGAACAGCCGGGTCTGGTCGCTGTAGTGCGGCGACGCCGGGTTCGAGGACTGGGAGTACGAGAGCAGGGTGCGGGCCACCGGGCACCGGCTCCCGTCCCAGCCCACCGCCTGCACGTGACTGGTCCCGTGCGCGACCTCCACGTAGCCGCCGCCCGCCGCGTTCCACACGGGCTCGGCCTTGTTCCAGACGCCGAGCGACTCGGTCCCGCCGCTCACCGGGATCCGCTCCCCGTTCCGTACGACGAACTGGTGGTCGCCCAGTGGCGCGTCGAGCGCGATGCCTGCCGCCCGGAGCTCCGCCGCCGCGTCCCTGAGGGCCTGCGCGAAGCCGGGCGCCTCCGTGTTCAGGGTGTTCGGGGTGCGGACCGGGTCGGCGGCCGAGAACGGCACCCTCCACTGGTCGGCCGGTTTCACCGTGCCGGTGAACCTCCGCCAGAACCGGTCGAAGAGCAGCGCGCCCCGGCTGCCGGTGTTCACCGTCCGGTCCCAGTCCCCGATCACCCGGCAGACCTCCGGGTCCTCCGGCAGCGCGGTCGCGCAGGCCTTCGCCGCGTCGGCCGCCGCCATGTCACCGGCCGGCGCGCGGTTGGCGAACTGCTGCCGCTGGAGGTCGGCCACCGTGAGCCCGCCCCGGCCGGCCATCGCCGCCACGTCCTCGACCCCGCCCCGGGTGCGCAGCGAGCGCTGCGTCGCGACCGTGCCGAAGATCCGCTCGTAGCCGGTCAGCGGCCGGTCGGCGTTGGCCAGCCAGGCGCTGTCGTTGGAGTTCTCCACGTACGGGGTGTCCCGGAGGACCGGCATCCGCGCCGGGCCGAAGACGCCCGGCTGCACCGCGTCCGGATCGGAGCCGGGCGCGCAGTCCGACCGCGAACCGTCGAGCACGGCGACGCCCGAGGCCGGGTAGGTCGCCCGGCCGAGCGGGGTGGAGCAGCGCGCGGCGAGCTCGTCGGTGATCCGGGGGAGCACCTGCGACTGGGCGAAGAGCGAGTGCCCGGCCGAGTCCGCCGCGATCGTGTTCACCCAGGGGAGCCCCTGAGTGCGCTTCAGGGTGTCGACGACGTCCTGCGTGGAGCGGGCCCTGCCGAAACCGAGCGCGGTGTCGGAGCCGCGCAGGTTGGCGGCGTTGGGGTCGTTCAGCGCGTACGCCGTGCTCGTGGTCCACGGCAGCGGCAGCTGCGGGCCGAGACCGCCGACGACCGGTCCGTACCGGGTCCACCACTGGGTGCGGGTGACGGGGGCGCCGTCCTCGACCCCGACGGTCACCTCGCGCGGGGTCATCCGCTCGGGCTTCCCGTCCACCAGGTACGCGGTCGGGTCGCCCGGGACCAGGGCCAGCTGGTGCAGGTTGAGCGGCACCCCGGTGGCGACGGTGTGGCTCCAGGCGACCTTGTCGTTGAAGCCGATGTTGACGACGGTGGTGCCGATGAGAGAGGCGCCGGAGACGTTCAGCTCGCCCGGGATGGTCTGCTGCGACTGCCAGAACCGGCGACCGCCCTGCCAGGGGTAGTGCGGGTTCCCCAGGAGCAGTCCGCGCCCGTTCGCCGTCGTGGCGCCGGAGAACGCGACGGCGTTGGAGCCCATGGTGGCGTTCTCGGGAGCGAACAGCTCGCGCGCGGCCTCGGCCGTACGGGCGGGGTCGGGGGCCTCCTCGGCGGCACCGGAGCGCGCCGCCGACAGGGCGGCGACCGGCGGGCGGGCCGCCGTGATGCCGTCCACGGCCTTGCCCTGCCCGCCGAGCACCGAGACGGCGAAGCCGCGCCGGGCCACGTCGAGCGCGGTCACCGGACGGACCCAGTCGGCGCCCGCGCAGGCCGGATCGGTGATCCGGTTCTTCCGCAGCCAGGCGTTGTAGCCGGCGGCCCAGCCGCGCATCAGCTCCTTGAGGTCCCCGCTCGGTCCGGCCGGCGCCGGGGTGCCGAGGAGGTCCTCGACCGTGCCCGCGTCCTTGACGCCACGGAAGTACAGGTCGCTGGAGAGGTTCGTCGTGGCGGAGGAGAGCGAGCCGTCGGGGGCGGCGCCCGGGCCGAAGTACCGGGAGCGTTCGCCGTTCACGGTCAGGAAGCCGTCGGCGAGCACGCAGACCTGGTCGGCGGCCTGCGCCCAGCCCGTGCCGAAGCCCAGGTTCGCGTAGTCCTTCGCCACGATGTGCGGGATGCCGTACTCGGTGTAGCGGATGACGGCCGACAGGCCCCGGTCGGACGGGTGGCGGTCCCGGTCCCCGGAGTCGGCGGCCGCCGCACCGGGCAGCGAGGCCGTGACGACGGCGAGGGCCGCGCCGGTGAGCGCCAGGTGTTTCAGACGGGTACGGAGGTGCAAGATGCCTCCCAACGGGCGGATGAGCACTGCGGGTTGGACCATGCACGCAGTTGCGCGGCCCCTTGTCAACATCCCGTTCGGTATCCGAGGTCCGGGTATGTACGGCGCGCCGCGCGGTACTTGACCTTCCGCCCGTCCCCCGCCGAGGATCACCGCATGGACCGACTCCTCAGCCGCACCGTCGACGGCGTCCTGCGCGCGAGCGCCCGGCGCGTGCCCGACCGGACCGCCCTCCGGTACGCCGACCGGACCTGGACGTACGCGGAGCTGGACGCCGCGGTGGACACCGCCGCCGCCGTGCTGCGGGACCCGGAGCACGGCCTCGCCCTGCCGGAGTACGCCCGGGTCGCCACGTACGGCCACAACTCGGACGCCTACCTCATCGCGTTCCTCGCCTGCGCCCGGTCTGGCCTGGTCCACGTGCCGGTCAACCACCATCTGACCGGCGAGGACCTCGCGTACCTCCTGGAGCAGTCGGACAGCTCCCTCGTGCTCGCCGACCCCGCCCTCGCCGACCGGATCCCCGAGGGCTTCGCGGTCAAGGCGCTGCGGGACGCGCCCGGTTCACTGCTCGACGCCCTCGCCGAACCGCAGCCGTACGACACCGACCGCGACGCCCGGGACCTCGCCCAGCTGCTCTACACCTCGGGCACCACCGCCCTGCCCAAGGGCGCGATGATGACCCACCTCGCCCTCGCCCACGAGTACGCGAGCGCCATCGAGGCCCTCGACCTGGGCGAGGACGACCGGCCGGTGCACGCGCTGCCGCTCTACCACTCGGCGCAGACGCACGTCTTCCTACTGCCCTACCTCGCCGTCGGCGCCGAGAACACCATCGTCGACGCACCCGACCCGGGCGTCCTGTTCGACCTGGTCGAGGCCGGCCGCTGCGACAGCTTCTTCGCCCCGCCGACCGTCTGGATCGGCCTCGCCAACCACCCCGAGTTCGCCACCCGCGACCTCTCCGCCCTGCGCAAGGCCTACTACGGCGCCTCGATCATGCCCGTGCCCGTCCTGGAGCGGCTGCGCGCCCGGCTGCCGGAACTCGCCTTCTACAACTGCTTCGGCCAGTCGGAGATCGGCCCGCTCGCCACCGTCCTCGGCCCCGACGAGCACGAGGGCCGGATGGACTCCTGCGGTCGGCCCGTGCGCCACGTCGAGGCCCGCGTCGTCGGCGAGGACGGCGAGGACGTCCCCGACGGCACCCCGGGGGAGATCGTCTACCGCTCCCCGCAGCTGTGCGAGGGCTACTGGCGCAAGCCCGAGGAGACCGAGGAGGCCTTCCGGGGCGGCTGGTTCCACTCGGGGGACCTCGCGGTCCGCGACGCCGAGGGCTACCTCACGATCGTCGACCGGGTGAAGGACGTCATCAACTCCGGCGGCGTGCTCGTCGCCTCACGCCAGGTCGAGGACGCCCTCTACACGCACCCGGGCGTCGCCGAGGTGGCCGTCATCGGCCTCCCCGACGAGCGCTGGATCGAGGCGGTCACGGCCGTCGTCGTCCCGCGCGGCGAGGTCACCGAGGCCGAACTCCTCGACCACGCACGCGAGAAGCTCGCCCGCTTCAAGGCGCCGAAGCGCGTCCACCTCGTGGACGCCCTTCCCCGGAACGCCAGCGGGAAGATCCTCAAGCGGGAGCTGCGCGACCGCTTCGCCGGTCAGCCCTGACCCTTCTCCTCCATCACGCAGAGGATGTTGCCGTCGGGGTCCTTGAACCAGGCGCCCCGCAGGCCTTCCGTCTCGGCCACGCCGTCGACCGTCTTGATCTCGGGGAGGTCGTAGTCCTCGAAGGTGACGCCCTTGGCGCGCAGGTCCTTCATCTCGCCGTCGAGGTCGTCGACCTTCCAGCTCGCCAGCGTGTGGCCGGCCTTCCCGCCGTAGGGCGTCTCGTACAGGCCGATCATCGTGCCACCGCACGCGTACCTGGTGTCCTCGGCCGTGTCCTTCACCAGGGAGAGTCCGAGGGTCTCGGAGTAGAACTGCTTGGCCCGGCTCATGTCATTGACCGGAATGATCGCGACCACGGGGGAGTCCGACAGCATCGCAACCACCTCCTCCCACCAGGCTACGCATCGGCCGGGTCCGGCGCCCCCTCTCGGCGGCGACCCTTACAGATCCTCCCGCAGGTCCACGATCCTCTTGATCTTGCCCACCGAGCGCTCAAGCGTCTCCGGGTCGACCACCTCCACGCCCACCGAGACCCCGATCCCGTCCTTCACCGCCGCCGCGACCGCCCGGGCCGCCTCCGCGCGCTCCCCGGGCGTCGCGTCCGGACGGGCCTCGGCCCGCACGGTCAGCGCGTCGAGCCGGCCCTCCCGGGTCAGCCGCAGCTGGAAGTGCGGCGCCACGCCCGGGGTGCGGAGCACGATCTCCTCGATCTGGGTGGGGAACAGGTTCACCCCGCGCAGGATGATCATGTCGTCGCTGCGCCCGGTGACCTTCTCCATCCGGCGGAACACCCGAGCGGTCCCCGGGAGGAGCCGGGTCAGGTCGCGCGTCCGGTAGCGGATCACCGGCATGGCCTCCTTGGTGAGCGAGGTGAAGACCAGTTCGCCCTCCTCGCCGTCGGGCAGCACCTCGCCGGTGAACGGGTCCACGACCTCCGGGTAGAAGTGGTCCTCCCAGATGTGCAGGCCGTCCTTGGTCTCCACGCACTCCTGCGCCACGCCGGGGCCGATGACCTCCGACAGGCCGTAGATGTCGACCGCGTCGATCGCGAACCGCTCCTCGATCTCCTTGCGCATCTCCTCCGTCCACGGCTCCGCTCCGAAGACGCCCACCTTCAGCGAGGTCGACCGCGGGTCCACGCCCTGCCGTTCGAACTCGTCGAGCAGCGTCAGCATGTACGAGGGGGTCACCATGATGATCTCGGGCCGGAAGTCCTGGATGAGCTGCACCTGCCGGGCCGTCATGCCGCCGGAGGCCGGGATCACCGTGCACCCGAGGCGCTCGGCGCCGTAGTGGGCGCCGAGGCCGCCGGTGAACAGGCCGTACCCGTACGCCACGTGGACCTTGTGCCCGGGGCGCGCCCCGGCGGCGCGCAGCGAGCGGGCCACCACGTCGGCCCACATGTCCAGGTCCGCCTCGGTGTAGCCGACGACGGTCGGGCGGCCCGTGGTGCCGCTGGAGGCGTGGATCCGCCGGATCCGGGACTGGTCGACGGCGAACATGCCGAAGGGGTAGTGCTCGCGCAGGTCAGACTTGGCGGTGAACGGGAAGCGGGCCAGATCGGCGAGCGCCCGGCAGTCCTCCGGGCGCACCCCGGCCGCGTCGAAGGAGCGCCGGTAGAACTCCACGTTGTCGTACGCGTGGCGCAGGGTCGCGCGCAGCCGCTCCAGCTGGAGCGCCGCCAGCTCCTCGCGTCCGAGCCGTTCGCCGCTGTCCAGCAGTTCCGTCATGCGCCCACTCCTCCGCTGTCGTAAAACGGACTACCGATCATTCGGTTGATCCGTTCCGGGCCAGTAAAACCGGAGGTACCCGGGGCTTGGCAAGGGGGGCGGCGAAACTTTCCCGCGTGCCCGGCCGCCCGGACGGCGGAGCGCGCACGGCGCTCGCGGGGCGGCCGCCGCCACATGGCGCAACCACCCGTTCGCGCCGCACCCGGATGACGTACACCACCGTGCGTTACATCTGGACGCGCAGAGTGACGAACGAGTCCGCGAACGCCCCAGAAAGCGAGTCACCCATGTCGGTCGACACCGAACCGGCGGCCACCCCGCCCGCCGTCGAGATCCACCGGGTCCAGCTCAGCCTCAGCACCGCCGCCGCCCGCAACCTCGCCACCACCACCAAGTCCGAACCCCAGATGCAGGGCATCAGCTCCCGCTGGCTGCTCCGCAAGCTCCCCTGGGTCCACACGCCCGGCGGCGCCTACCGGGTCAACCGACGCCTCTCGTACGTGGTCGGCGACGGCCGCGTCACCTTCGTCAAGAGCGGCTCCAGGGTCGAGGTCATCCCCGCCGAACTGGCCGAACTCCCGCTGCTGCGCGGCTTCGACGACCCCACGGCGCTCGGTGCCCTCGCCGAGCGCTTCGTCCAGCAGGAGTACGAGCCCGGCCAGGTCGTCGTGGAGGCGGGCGGGCGGGCCGACCACGTCTACCTCATCGCCCACGGCAAGATCGAGAAGCTCGGCACCGGACAGTACGGCGACGAGACCCTCCTCGGACGCCTCGGCGACGGCGACACCTTCGGCGGCCAGGTGCTCGCCGAGGACGGGACCTGGGACTTCACCGCCAAGGCCGTCACCGCCGTCACCCTCCTCGCCCTGCCCCGCACCGCCTACCAGGCAGTGGCCGAGCAGTACGAGAACCTCCGCGACCACGTCCAGGGCGGCGGGGCCGACGGCCACCGGCGCTCCATCAACCCGTTCGGCGAGGCGGCCATCGAGCTCAGCGCCGGCCACTTCGGCGAGACCGTGATCCCCGGCGCGTACGCGGACTACGAGCCCAGGCCGCGCGAGTACGAACTCAGCGTCGCCCAGACCGTCCTGAAGGTCCACACCCGCGTCGCCGACCTCTACAACCAGCCGATGAACCAGACCGAGCAGCAGCTGCGCCTGACGGTCCAGGAGCTCCGCGAGCGCCAGGAGCACGAGCTCGTCAACAACCCCGAGTTCGGCCTGCTCCACAACGCCGAATTCGACCAGCGCATCCAGACCCACTCGGGCCCGCCGACCCCGGACGACCTCGACGAACTGCTCAGCATGCGCCGCGACACCGACTACCTCTTCGCCCACCCCCGGGCCATCGCCGCCTTCGGCAGGGAGTGCAACAAGCGCGGTCTCGTGCCCGGCACCGTCGACGTCGAGGGCCGCCGGATGCCGGCCTGGCGCGGGGTGCCCCTCCTGCCCTGCGGGAAGATCCCGGTCACCGACCGGCAGAGCTCCTCGATCATCGCCGTCCGCACCGGCGAGAAGAACGAGGGCGTCATCGGCCTCCACCAGACCGGCCTGCCCGACGAGATCGAGCCCGGCCTCAACTGCCGCTTCATGGGCATCGACGAGAAGGCGATCATCTCCTACCTCGTCTCCGCCTACTACTCCGCCGCGATCCTCGTCCCGGACGCCGTCGGCATCCTGGAGAACGTCGAGGTGCGCCCGCGCGCCTGACCGCCGGTGCCCGGTGCCGGCAAATCCCGTTGCCCGGCACCGGCGACCGGTGCTGGAGTGGCCGCCATGGAACCCCAGCACCTGCGCGACCTGTACGACCTCCAGCTGCGGCGCGAGGCCCGCCCCGACGGGCCCGGCTGCCGCGTGGAGCGCGTGGGCGCCGTCGTCCGGCACACCGGCCCCGCGCACGCGTGGAACGGCGTCCTCTGGTCCGGACTCGACGCGGCCGGCGCCGACGCCGCCATCGCCGCCCAGATCGACCACTACCGTGCCGCCGGCCTGTCCTTCGAATGGAAGCTGTACGGGCACGACACCCCCGCCGACCTCGGCGAACGGCTCCGCGCGGCGGGCTTCACCCCCGAGGACCCCGAGACCCTGATGGCCGCCGAGGCCGCCGCCCTGCCCGGTGGGGTCCCGCTCCCCGAGGGCGTCGAGCTCCGCGCGGTCACCGACGAGGCCGGGATCCGCCAGGTCGTCGAGGTCCACGAGCGCGCCTTCGGCACCGACAGCTCCCGCCTCGGCCGCCAGCTCCTCGACCGGCTCGCCGCCGACCCCGGCACGGTCACCGCCGTCGTCGCCCTCGCGGACGGCGAACCCGTCAGCGCCGCCCGCATGGAGCTGTACCCCGGCACGGACTTCGCGGGCCTCTGGGGCGGGGGCACCGTCGAGGGCTGGCGCGGCCGCGGCCTCTACCGCGCCCTGGTCGCCCACCGCGCCCGCATCGCCGCCGCCCGCGGCCACCGCTACGTCCAGGTCGACGCGGCCGACACCAGCCGCCCGATCCTCCGGCGCCTCGGCTTCCTGCCACTGACGACCACGACGCCGTACGCGTACGAGGTCTGAGAGCCCGCGCCCCTGGTGCCAGGGGTGCGGCCCTCGGGGCGTGTGGTCAGGAGGTCCAGCCGCCGTACGGCACGGTGATGAGTTCCATGGCGTGGCCCGCCGGGTCCATGAAGTACACGCCGCGGCCACCGTCGTTGTGGTTGATCGTGCCGGGGTGCTTCCGGTGGGGGTCGGCGTAGTGCTCGATGCCGCGCTGCCTGATCTGCGCGTACGCCGCGTCGAACTCCTCCTCGGAGACCAGGAAGGCGTAGTGCTGGGGGGTGATGCTGTCCGCGGGGACGGTGGCGAAGTCCAGCGTGACGCCGTTGCCCAGGGCGACCGCGATGAACGGACCCCACTCGGCGGTGATCTCGAGGTTGAGCAGGTTCGCGAAGAATTCCGCGGACTCCCGCTTGTCCCGGGAGTGGACGATCGTGTGGTTCAACTCGACTGACAAGGAATGCCTCCGAAGGCATCTCCCGACACCTCCATGCCTCACCCAGCCGGTGACCGACACGCGATGTCGCCGTAGATCATAGTCTTGTCATACGTAATAAGTCCATGGCGATCGTCGTCGTCACCCGCCACGGGGGGCGTCAGGCCGTCCAGTGCGCGGGGCGGTCGAAGCCCTCCGGCAGGCGGGTCGCGGCGTTCCCGCGCGCCGAGTTCAGCTGGGGCTGTGTCAGGAAGAGGGCGTCCGTGAGGTCCGCGCCCGACAGGTCGGCATCGCGCAGGTCGGCGCCGATCAGGTCCGTCAGCGACAGGTCCGCCCCCGTCAGGTCGGCGGCGATGAGCAGCGCCCCGCGCAGGTCCGTGCCCCGCAGCTTCGCCCCGCGCAGCCGCTTGCCGATCAGGTCCGCCCCGCGCCGGCTCTTCGGCCGCCCGCCGGCCGTGGCGCGGACCAGCTCGCTCGTCTTCAGGAGCAGCGGATTGACCTCGGCGCGCACCGCGGCCACGTCCAGCTCCTCCAGGGCGTCCGGGGTGCCCCCGGCGAGCTCCTCGACCCGGGCCAGCGCCGCCCGCAGCCCGGCGTGGACGGGGCGGGCCGTCCGCAGCGCCAGGGCCTCCGTGAGGTAGCGCAGCAGCTCGTGCAGCTGGCGCACCACCGGGAACACCTCGTACATCTGCCGGGCCGTCTCCGGGGCCTCGCGCCAGGACACGCCGCCGAAGGTCACCTGGGAGACCCGCTGGCCGGCGCCGAAGCAGTCGTACACCGTGCAGCCCTGGAAACCGCTCGGCCGCAGCCGGGTGTGGATCCCGCAGCGGAAGTCCTCCTGGAGGTTCCGGCAGGGCTCGCCCGACGACTTGTTCACGGCGAAGTCGGCCGACTTCGCGAAGGGCAGCGCCACGCAGCACAGGCCGAAGCAGTTCGCGCAGTCGCCGCGCAGGGCGGATTCCCGGGTGTCGGGCACGGTGGAACGGTTCCTTCGCAGCTCGGGGACGGTACGGGGACGGTCCTCCACCGTATCGCGCCGCCGGATCCCCGTTCCTCGCGAAACCGATTGCCAAGATCCACCGGGTCCGGCGAGGATCGGCGACATGCCGACGTTCACCACCTGTGACGGAACCGAACTCGCCTACCGCGTCCAGGGGGAGGGAGCACCGCTCGTCTGCCTGGCGGGCGGGCCGATGCGCGACGCCGGCTACCTCGGGGACCTCGGCGGGCTCACCGCCCACCGCGCCCTCGTCCTCCTCGACGCCCGCGGCACCGGGGCGAGCGCCGCACCCGCCGACCCCGGCACGTACCGCTGCGACCGGCAGGTCGGCGACGTCGAGGCCCTCCGCGCCCACCTCGGCCTGGAGCGGATCGACCTCCTCGGCCACTCCGCGGGCGGCAACCTCGCCGTCCTGTACGCCGCCGCCCACCCCGAGCGCGTCCGCTCCCTCGTCCTCGTCACCTCCCTCGCCCGCGCCCTGGGCATCGGGACCACCGACGAGGAGTGGGACGAGGCCGCCGAGGTCTTCGCCGACCGCCCCTGGTACCCCGAGGCCAGGGCCGCGCTCGACGCGACCGGCCCCGACACCCCGCTGCGGCGAGTCCACGAGATCACCGCCCCCTTCGCCTACGGCCGCTGGGACGCCGCCGCCCAGGAGCACGCGGCGGGCAGCGGGCGGGAGACGAACTGGGAAGCCGCCCCCGCCTACCACGGCGCGGGCGCCTACGACCCGGAGGCGACCCGCCGCGCGCTCGGCGCGCTCACCGCCCCGGTCCTGGTCCTGGCCGGCGAGTACGACGCGGGCCCGACGCCCGCCAAGGCGGCCGAGGCGGCGGCCCTCTTCCCCCACGCGGAGCTCGTCGTCCAACCGGGCGCCGGCCACTACCCCTGGATCGACGACGCCGACGCCTTCGTCCGCCCGCTCGCCGCCTTCCTCGACCCGGCCGTCCGCACGGTCACCGTGGACGGCGTACGGATCGCCCACCGGGTCACGGGACCCGAGGACGCCCGGCCCGTCGTCCTCGTCCACGGCCGCGGCGAGAACAGCACGACCTGGACGGAGATCGCCGCGGACCTGGCCGCCGACCACCGGGTGTACGCCCTCGACCTGCCCGGCCACGGACTCAGCGACCGGACCGGCCGCTACGGCTTCGAGGACTTCCGGGACGAACTCGGCGGCTTCCTCAAGGCCCTCGGCCTCACCGGTGCCACCGTCGTCGCCCACTCCATGGGTGCCGGCGCCGCGTACCTCCTCGCCCGGCGCGAGCCCGGCCTCATCGGCCGCCTCGTCCTGGAGGAGCCCCCGGCCTTCGCCCCGCTCGACCCGCCGCGCCCCGTCGCCGAGCGCCCCGAGGGCCCCCTCGCCTTCGACTGGGCGATCGTCCCCACCACCGACGCCCAGCTGAACGCCCCCGATCCGGCCTGGCGCGCGGACCTCCCCGCGATCACGGTCCCCACCCTCGTGCTCGCCGGCGGCGAGACCAGCCACATCCCCCAGGAGCAACTGGCCCTCCTTGCTGACCGCATCCCGGACGCCCGCCTGGTCACGATCGAGACGGGCCACCTCATCCACAACGCCCGGCCGGCCGAATTCCTCGCCGCGATCAGGGAGTTCGGGATCTAGAGGGACTCCGCGGCCGCTCGTTGGCCGGTATGAATCGTCCGTGTTCGTCATGGCGCCGCCGACGGTTCACCAGATGGTGCGCACTCGTGTCCATCGGACGTTCACGCCGGGACGGGCGTGGCTACGGTCGTCCGCGTCGTCCCACAGGGGACGGCTCGGGTCGATCGGGAGTGGACATGAGTTCTGTCGGACGTAGGACCGTCGCGGTGATGGCAGCCGCGCTGGCGTCGCTGGGCGCGGGAGGCGCCGTCCCCGCCACCGCGGCCACCTCGGCGCCCGTGCCGTGCAGCGGTGCGGAATGCCCCAGTCTGAAGCCGGTCAGGCTCGTGGCCAGCCAGGCCACCCTGAACGTCACCCAGATGCAGCTGGAGAACATCCACGCGATCGCCTCCGACGCCGTCACCGGAGAGCCCGTACGAGGCGTGAAGATCGTGTTCGCCACCATCGGCGGCCGGACGCTCGGGGCCGCCTACACCGACTACGACGGCGTGGCCGCGATCACCGCCCCGGAGAACCTGGGCCCCGGAACCCTTCAGGAACTCCTCGGCGGCTACGAGGCGGCGCTGCAGGGCGACGGCGTCCACACCCCGGTCGGGGCCCACGGGGCGATCACCGTCGGCACGGACCAGGGGCCCGGGCTGCCCGCCAGCCCGTGTGCCGTCTGCAGCGACCGCGGGCTCAAGCAGGACGTGGTCCCGGTCGACTGGAGCCGGTGACGATGCGCATCTTCCCCCGACGGTCCCGGGCGGCCGACCACGGTCCCGCGAGCCGGGGCGAGGCCGGTGACGGCGAGGCCGGCGCCGCTGTGGCCCCGGTCGGTGCCGTCAACGGACACGCGGTCCTTGAGACGGTGGCCGCCCTGCCCATCAGCACCTGGCGCTACCTCTGGGAGCCGGAGGACGTCCGCCACCTCGGGCCGATGGCCCAGGACTGGCACGCCGCCTTCGGTTTCAACCCCGACGACACCAGGATCCCGGTCGTCGACGGTCTCGGCGTGGCCCTGGTCTGCGTCCAGGCGCTCCACCGCCACGTGACGGAGCTGGAGGCCGAAGTGGCCCGGCTGCGGGAGGGCGCCGCCATGGCCTCGTCCTCGTCCTCGTCCTCGTCCGAGGTGGGGCGATGACGGCGCGCCAGGATCTGTCGCCGGTGTCCACGGATGCGGTCTTCCGGCTCCCGGCGACGGTCTGCCGCATCACCGGATTCCTCGGCGAGCGGACGGCCGGCACCCTCCTGGAGCGCGCCGTCGCCTCCACGGGGGACCGGTTGAAGCCCTCCATGATCCGGGACCGGGAGCTGGACCCCGACCTGCGCCGGTCCCGCTCGTGCCCGGACTTCGAGGCGCCCGAGCTGCTCGCGGCCATCGACGACGTCCGGGAGTCGGTCGAGCGCACGCTGGGAGTCGACTGCAGGTACACCGAACCCAGTTACGGGCTCAACGTGCACAACGACGGGGACTTCTACCGGCCGCACCAGGACAGCGGCATCGCGTACGCCCCTCGGCGCCTGCTCACGTTCGTGTACTACCTCCACCGCACGCCCAGGCCGTTCACCGGCGGCGAGCTGCGCGTCTTCGACGCCGCCCTGCCGCTGCACACCGACACGACCGGGGCGTGGGAGAAGCGCACCTGGCGGGACTGGGAGCCCGAGCACGACAGCATCGTGTTCTTCCTGCCCACCGCCTGGCACGAGGTGCGCCCGGTCTCCTGCCCCGGGAAGCAGCACGCGGACAGTCGCTTCGCCGTCAACGGCTGGCTGTGCGCCCCCGACCCCGCGCACCGCCACGCGGGCTAGTCGCGCTCCTCCCCGTCCGCCTCCACCGCCACCGCGCGCGCCCAGCGGTAGTCCGCCTTGCCGCTGGGGGAGCGCTGGATGCGGTCGGCGAGGACCAGCTGGCGGGGGACCTTGTAGCCCGCCAGCTGCCGGCGGCAGTGGGTCTGGAGGGTCTCCAGGTCCAGCGGCCCCGCCCCGTCCCGGAGCTGGACGACGGCGGCGACGTGGCTGCCCCACTTCGCGTCCGGGACGCCGGCGACCAGCGCGTCGTACACGTCGGGGTGGGACTTCAGGGCCTGCTCGACCTCCTCGGGGTACACCTTCTCGCCGCCCGTGTTGATGCACTGGGAGCCGCGCCCCAGGACGGTGACCACCCCGGCCTCGTCCACGGTCGCCATGTCGCCGAGGAGCACCCACCGCACCCCGTCCCGCTCGAAGAAGGTCTCGGCGGTCTTGGCCGGGTCGTTGTAGTAGCCCAGCGGGACGTGGCCCCGCTGGGCGAGCCGGCCGGTCTCGCCCGGTGCGACGGGGACCCGGGTCACCGGGTCGACGACCTGGGTGCGTTCGTTGACGTGCAGCCGGAAGCCCTTGGCCGGGCCGGAGTCGTCGGTGGCGCGCCCGTTGGAACCGGACTCGGTGGAGCCGAAGTTGTTGAGCAGCGTGACGTTCGGCATGAGCTCCTGGAGCTGGGCCCGCACCGTCTCGGACATGATCGCGCCGGAGGAGGAGAGGCTGAAGAGGGCGGAGAGGTCCGTGCCCTTGAGCGGTCCGCGCAGCGCGTCCACGAGCGGCCGCAGCATCGCGTCCCCGACCAGGGAGATGCTGGAGACCTTCTCCTTCTCCAGGGTGCGCAGCACCTCCTCGGGCACGTACTTGCGGTGCAGGACGACCCGCTGCCCGTAGTTGAGGGCGATGAACGCCGTGAGGGTGGACGTGCCGTGCATCAGCGGCGGCGCGGGGAAGAAGGTGATGCCGGCGCCGCCGGCCGCGACCCGCTCCGCCAGCTCCTCGGGGCGCTTCACGGGCTCGCCCGAGGGGTCGCCGCCGAAGAGCCCCGCGAAGAACAGGTCCTCCTGGCGCCACAGGACGCCCTTGGGCATGCCGGTCGTGCCGCCGGTGTAGATGATGAAGAGGTCGTCGGCCGAGCGGGGGCCGAAGCCGCGGTCGGGTGAGCCCGCGGCCTCCGCCTCGGCGAACGGCACGCAGTCGAGTGCGGGGGCCTCCTCGTCCGGGGTCCCCACCCGTACGAGGTGCCGCAGCTTCTCCGTCTGCGGCAGCGCCGCCGCGACCCGGCCGGTGAACTCGGCGTCGAAGACGAGCGCGGCCAGGTCGGCGTCCCGGTAGAGGTAGACGAGCTCCTCCTCCACGTACCGGTAGTTCACGTTGACCGGCACGATCCGCGCCTTGAGGCAGGCGAGGACGGTCTGCAGGTACTCGACGCCGTTGTACAGGTGGAGGCCGAGGTGTTCGCCGGGCCGGACGCCCGCGTCGATCAGGTGGTGCGCGAGCCGGTTGGCGGCGGCGTCGAGCTCGGCGTACGTGAGCCGCCGCTCCGCGCCCGTGCCCGGATGGTCTACGTACACCAGCGCCTCGCGGTCGGGGACCACGTCGACGACCGATTCGAACAGGTCGGCAAGGTTGTACTCCACCGTTCCTCCTGACCCGGGTTCGCTGGTTCGCATGGACGTGGCGGTCATTAGAGCGCCGACGGGCCACCGGGGGAAGGGGAAGCGCAGAAGAATCTGACTGAGTGTCAGAAAACTATTGAACTGGACCCCGGGCTCCTGCAACCTGTTCCAGAACTGGAGACGGGAGACCCCCATGGGCGGTACCGAACACCTCAGCGTCCGGCGCGAAGGCGCCACGCTCGTCCTCACCTTGAACCGGCCCGAGGCCAAGAACGCCCTCTCGCTGCCGATGCTCGTCGGCCTGTACGACGCCTGGCTGGAGGCCGACGCCGACGACGGCGTCCGCTCGGTCGTCCTCACCGGCGCGGGCGGTTCCTTCTGCGCGGGCATGGACCTCAAGGCCCTCGCCGGGAAGGGCATGGCGGGCGAGCGGTACCGGGACCGGCTCAAGGCCGACCCCGACCTGCACTGGAAGGCGATGCTCCGCCACCACCGCCCCCGCAAGCCCGTCATCGCCGCCGTCGAGGGGTACTGCGTCGCCGGCGGCACCGAGATCCTCCAGGGCACCGACATCCGGGTCGCCGCCGCCTCCGCAACCTTCGGCCTCTTCGAGGTCCGGCGGGGCCTCTTCCCCATCGGCGGCTCCACCGTCCGCCTGCCCCGCCAGATCGCCCGCACCCACGCCCTCGAAATGCTCCTCACCGGCCGCCCCTACAGCGCCGAGGAAGCTGCCGCGATCGGTCTCGTCGGCCGCGTGGTCCCCGACGGCACCGCCCTCGACGCCGCCCTCGACATCGCCGAACGCGTCAACGCCTGCGGCCCGCTCGCCGTCGAGGCCGTCAAGGCGTCCGTGTACGAGACGGCCGAGATGACCGAGACGGAGGGGCTCGCCGCCGAACTGAAGCGGGGGTGGCCGATCTTCGACACGGCGGACGCGAAGGAGGGGGCGAGGGCGTTCGCGGAGAAGCGGGCGCCGGTGTACCGGCGGGAGTGACGTTTCCCCCACCCCGCCCCTTCCCGAAACCGGGGGCTCTGCCCCCGGACCCCAGGCAAACCGGGGCTCCGCCCCGGACCCCGTACGGCCTGCGGCCGTGTCCTCAAGCGCCGGACGGGCTGAATTCAGCCCCGCCGGTGTTTGAGGCGCGGGGTCCGGGGCGGAGCCCCGGTTCGGGAAGGGGCGGGGTGGGGAAAGGCCCCGCGCAGCGGCCCCACGCCCGCACCCGACCGCGCCGCCGTACCCGCGCCGCCGTACCCGCGCCGCCGCACCCGCGCCCGCACCAGCGCCCCGCCCCGTCGCGCGCCCACCCCACCCAAGGAGCCGTCCCATGACAGCCGTCACCCCACCGCCGGAGGCCCTCCGCGCCCCCCTCGTCGTCGAGTTCCCCTTCACCCGCTCCCTCGGCCCCGTCCAGTCCGCCTTCCTCACCGGACTGCGCGAGCGCACCGTCCTCGGCGTGCGCACCGAGGCCGGTGAGGTGCTCGTCCCGCCCGTCGAGTACGACCCCGTGACCGCCGCCGAACTCCGCGAGCTCGTCGAGGTCGCCGCCACCGGCACCGTCACCACCTGGGCCTGGAACCCCCAGCCCCGCCCCGGGCAGCCCCTCGCGACCCCCTTCGCCTGGGTCCTCGTGCGCCTCGACGGCGCCGACACCGCCCTCCTTCACGCCCTCGACGCCCCCGATCCCGAAGCCGTCCGCACCGGACTGCGGGTCCGGATCCGCTGGGCCGCCGAACGCTCCGGCGCCATCACGGACATCGCCTGCTTCGAACCGCACGAGAGCACGGAGGCGCACGAACCCGCCCCGCACGACGGGGAGTTCGAGAACCCCGTGACCGGCATCGTCGCCCCGGCCCGCCTGGACTACACGTACAGCCCCGGCCGCGCCCAGACCCGCTACCTGCATGCCCTCGCCGAGCGCCGCACCGTCGGCGAACGCTGCCCCTCCTGCGCCAAGGTGTACGTGCCGCCCCGCGGCGCCTGCCCCACCTGCGGCGTCGCCACCACCGACCGGGTCGAGGTCGGCCCCCGCGGCACCGTCACCACCTTCTGCATCGTCAACATCAAGGCGAAGAACCTCGACATCGACGTCCCCTACGTCTACGCCCACATCGCCCTCGACGGCGCCGGGCTCGCCCTCCACGGCCGGATCGCCGGCATCCCGTACGACGAGGTCCGCATGGGCCTGCGCGTCGAACCCGTGTGGAGCGAGGACGGCCGCTACCCCGACCACTACCGGCCCACCGGCGAGCCCGACGCCGACTACGACACCTACAAGGAGCTGCTGTGACGACGGCCAGGGAAGTGGCGATCGTCGCCTTCGCCCAGAGCGACCACCGGCGGCGCACCGACGACCTCTCCGAGGTCGAGATGGTGATGCCCGTCCTCCACGAGGTGCAGCGACGGACCGGCCTGAAGGCCTCCGACATCGGCTTCACCTGCTCCGGCTCCTCCGACTACCTCGCCGGACGCGCCTTCTCCTTCACCATGGCCCTCGACGGCGTCGGCGCCTGGCCGCCGATCTCCGAGTCCCACGTCGAGACGGACGGCGCCTGGGCGCTGTACGAGGCGTGGGTGAAGCTGCTGACCGGAGAGGCGGACACGGCCCTCGTCTACGCCTACGGCAAGTCCTCGCCGGGCTCCGTCCGCGACGTCCTCACCCGCCAGCTCGACCCGTACTACCTCGCCCCGCTCTGGCCCGACTCCGTCGCCCTCGCCGCCCTCCAGGCCCAGGCCCTCGTGGACGCCGGGGACACCGACGAACCGGCCCTCGCCGCGATCGCCGCCCGCAGCCGCCGGGACGCGCGGACGAACCCGCACGCCCAGCTGCCGGGCGCCCGTCCCCAGGGCGACTACGCCGTCCGACCCCTCCGCACGGGAGACTGCCCGCCCGTCGGCGACGGCGCCGCCGCCGTGATCCTCGCCGCCGGCGACCGGGCCCGCGAGCTGTGCGCGCGCCCCGCCTGGATCCGGGGCATGGACCACCGGATCGAGGCCCACTCCCTCGGCGTCCGCGACCTCACCGACTCGCCCTCCACCCGCCTCGCCGCCGAACGCGCCGGAGCCTTCGAGCGGCCCGTCGACACCGCCGAGCTCCACGCGCCCTTCACCTCCCAGGAGGTCGTCCTGCGCAAGGCCCTCGGGCTCGACGACAGCGTGACGGTCAACCCCTCCGGCGGCGCCCTCGCCGCCAACCCCGTCATGGCCGCCGGACTGATCCGGCTCGGCGAGGCCGCCGCCCGCATCCACCGCGGCGAGTCCGACCGCGCCCTCGCCCACGCGACCTCCGGCCCCTGCCTCCAGCAGAACCTGGTCGCCGTCCTGGAAGGGGACAACCGTGGCTAAAGAGCCCGTGGCCGTCGTCGGCATCGGCCAGACCAAGCACGTCGCCGCCCGCAGGGACGTCTCGATCGCCGGACTCGTCCGCGAGGCCGCCCTCCGCGCCCTGGCGGACGCGGAGCTCACCTGGGCGGACATCGACGCCGTCGTCATCGGCAAGGCCCCCGACTTCTTCGAGGGCGTCATGATGCCGGAGCTGTACCTCGCCGACGCGCTCGGCGCCGTCGGCAAGCCCATGCTCCGCGTCCACACCGCCGGATCGGTCGGCGGCTCCACCGCGCTCGTCGCCGCCAACCTGGTCTCCGCGCGCGTGCACCGGACCGTCCTCACCCTCGCCTTCGAGAAGCAGTCCGAGTCCAACGCGATGTGGGGCCTCTCCCTGCCCGTCCCCTTCCAGCAGCCGCTGCTCGCCGGGGCCGGCGGCTTCTTCGCCCCGCACGTGCGCGCGTACATGCGCCGCACCGGCGCCCCCGACACGATCGGCTCCCTCGTCGCGTACAAGGACCGGCGCAACGCGCTTCTGAACCCGTACGCCCACCTCCACGAACACGACCTCACCCTGGAGAAGGTCCAGGCCTCCCCGATGCTCTGGGACCCGATCCGCTACTCCGAGACCTGCCCCTCCTCGGACGGCGCCTGCGCCATGATCCTCACCGACCGGACCGGCGCCGACCGGGCGCCGCGCCCGCCCGCCTGGGTCCACGGCGGGGCCATGCGCAGCGAACCCACCCTCTTCGCCGGCAAGGACTTCGTCTCCCCGCGGGCCGGCCGGGACTGCGCCGCCGACGTCTACCGGCAGGCGGGCATCACCGACCCCCGGCGGCAGATCGACGCCGTCGAGATGTACGTGCCGTTCTCCTGGTACGAACCCATGTGGCTGGAGAACCTGGGCTTCGCCGAGGAGGGCGAGGGCTGGAAGCTCACCGAGGCCGGCGTGACCGAACTCGACGGGGACCTCCCCGTGAACCCCTCGGGCGGGGTGCTCTCCACCAACCCCATCGGAGCCTCCGGGATGATCCGCTTCGCCGAGGCCGCCCTCCAGGTACGGGGGGACGCCGGCGCGCACCAGGTCGAGGGAGCGCGCCGGGCGCTCGGCCACGCCTACGGGGGCGGCGCCCAGTTCTTCTCCATGTGGCTCGTGGGGGACACCCCGCCCACCGGCTGAGCCCGCCTACGCTGGGCCCCATGCACGCGGAACGTGATCTGACCAGGCTCCTCGCCGGGATGCGCCCGGAACTCGACCCCGGCCGCTACGTCTTCACCACGGTGGACGGCCCCGCCCCGGCCGGGGTCGCCCCCGTCGTCACCGTCGCCGAGACCGAGGGCCTCACCCTCGTCGTCCGGCAGGAGGAGGCGGACGCCGCCGGGCTCGCCTACGACTACGTGGCGGGCCGGATCACGCTCCGGGTGCACTCCGCGCTCGACGCCGTCGGCCTCACGGCGGCCGTCGCGACCGAGCTCGCCGCCGCCGGCCTGAGCTGCAACGTGGTGGCCGGATTCCACCACGACCACCTGTTCGTCGAACACGACCGGGCAGATGAGGCGTTGGCCGTCCTGGACCGCCTCTCGCGGCGATCGGCCGGCTCGACCGACTGAAGGTCCCAGCGTCCCGGCCTGCTCCGGGGCCTTCGCGGGGCCACTCGCCCGGTGCTCCCGCGCCTGGCGCGCGCCTTCGGTGACCGGTCGGGCGCTCCGGGTGACCACCGAGGCCCCCGGCCCGTCGCGCGCCGCACAGGGCCGCACAGGGCCGCGCGGACACGCTCACCGCCCGTGAGCGGGCCGCCGTCGGGCTCACCGTCCGCGACCGGGACGCGACCGGGACGCGGTCGCCGCCCGGCGCGTCGCGCCACGCGCCGGGGCACGTACCATGGCCGTATGTCCTTCCTCCGCCGCCGCAGCGCCGCCACACCCGCGGGCCCGGACTTCGATGTCCTGGCCATGGACCCGGGGGACTGGCCCGGCAATCTCGGCGCCGGTCTGCTGCCCGCACCCGACGGCTCCTGCCAGGGCGTGTTCCTCCGCTACGACCTGTTCGGCGGCCGCGGACCCGCGATGATCATCGGCAACCTCCCCGAGGGCTCCCCGGCGCGCGAGCTCGCCGACGGCCAGATCCCCTTCGAGGTGGCGCAGCTCCTCGCCGCCCTGGAGAACGACGAGCCGGTCGAGGTCCTCGACACCGAGGACGTGCCCGTCATGCAGGGCGACAACCTCCTGATCGTGCGCCGCCTCAAGCTCTCCGAGAGCCGCATCTCCTGCGTCCAGTTCGACCGCAGCGACAACGTCCTCGTGACGATCGCCAGTTGGGACCGGCCGATCACCGACGACCTGTACGCGCTGCTCAAGCCGCTGCCCGCCGAGCTGTTCCAGCAGGGCTGACGGGGAGCGGGGGCCGATGAGCGCGCGCGTCGACGCCTGGATCTGGGCGGTCCGTCTGACCAAGACCCGCTCGCAGGCCGCGGCCGCCTGCCGGGCCGGACACGTCAAGGTCAACGGCGAGCGGGTCAAACCCGCCCAGGCCGTGAAGCCCGGCGACGAGGTCCGGGTCTACCACGGCGGCCGGGAGCGGATCGTCGAGGTCAAGGAGCTCCACGTCAAGCGGGTCGGCCCGCCGGTCGCCGCCGAGGCGTACGTCGACAACAGCCCGCCCCCGCCGCCCCGTGAGCACGTCGCCGTCGCCGCCGTGCGCGACCGGGGCGCGGGCCGCCCCACCAAGCGCGAGCGCCGAGAGATCGACGAACTGCGCGGCCGCCGCCCCTGACACGACGCTCCGAAGGCCTCCGGGATCCGTCCCGGAGGCCTTCGGCGTCCCTCAGCGCCGGCCCGCGCCGAGCAGCTCGGAGATCCGCGCCGCCGAGGTGCCGAGCCCCCTCGGCCCGCCCCGCAGCAGCGTGCTGCCACTGCCCGCGTGCACGTCCTCCGCGCCGTAACGCCGCACGTTCCGGTGCCAGTTGAGGACGCCAGCCAGCCAGTCCTCAAGACCCCGCAGGTACTCCCCGAAGGCCTCCCGCCCCGCCGCGTCGATCCCGAAGTCCTCGAAGAGCAGGGGGATCTCACGCTGCTTCAGGATCTCGTACTGGCGCAGCCGGCCCCGCATCAGATCGTCGACCATCGACACCGCGGTCGGGTAGTCGCAGTCGAAGAACTTCTGGAGCACCAGGACGCCGTTGTGCACCTCGCCCTCGACCTCGATCTCCTTCTGGTACGAGAAGAGGTCGTTGACGAGCGCCCCGTAGTCCATGACCGCGTTCTCCAGGCCGCGCACCGTGCCCGACCGGAAGAGCTCCGGCGGCAGCGCGGCCTCCTGCCGGAGCCGGCAGAGCAGGGTGGTCAGCTCGGAGCCGAAGGTGCTGCGGCGCATCTCGATGTAGTCGACCGGATCGGGCACCCGGTGCTGCACCACGTTGTGCATCTCCCACATCCAGCTGTCGAGCATCACGTCGAGCGAGGTCCGCAGCTCCGTCCGCGCCCCGGACGCCATGGGAACGGCGGTCCGCTCCCAGATGTCGGCGAGCGCGCGCTCCAGCGGGTTCAGGGCGAACGCCGCGCCGGTCGCCGGCTCGTCGAGGGGCATGCAGGCCTTGAGCCGCTCGGTCTGCTCCTTCGCGGCGGCCAGGTTGCCGGTCCGGCCGAAGACGGCCGGGTAGTAGTCGTCCGCGTAGGTTCCCCAGGTGAGCCAGTCGGAGCTGAGCCGCAGTTCCTCGGGGGAGGCGTCCGGGTCGAGGCCCGCCGCGCACAGCGCGAGGTCGAAGCCCTCCGCCATCGGCCGGTCCCACAGGTCGTCGAGGAGCCCCATCCGCTCGGCCCAGTCGACCGTGTGCCGCGCCGCGTCCCGGTGGTGGGGGTTGAGGGTGAGCGGGTACGGCAGGTCGAACTCGGGCAGCAGCGAAGGCCCCACGGGCTGGTGCGGCACATGCGTGAACGCGCGGTGCCGGGACGCCGCCTGACGGCCGAACAGGTTCCGGATGTCGAGGGCGGAGGTCCCGATGATCCCGTCCAGGTGCGAGGGCCCGCCGACCATGCCCTCGTTCATGTACCGGCTGGAGCGCATGTGCCACTCGTGACCGCCGGACTGCCAGTCCTGGAGCCCCTTCACGTACGCCGCGACGGCCGCGCACTCCTCCGGCCCCAGGCCCTTCTCGGCGGCGAGCAGCGGCACCTCGGTCAGCGCCGTGTTCTCGAACTGGTGGAGCCGGGAGGTCAGCAGGTCGTTGACGGCGTCCGCCGCCTCCTGCGTCGTGCAGCCGAGGAACCGCTCCAGGACCAGGACGCCGTTGCTGTTCTCGCCCTCGTCCTCCACCTCGCGCTGGTACGAGAACAGGTCGTTGCGCAGGTGCACGGCGTCCGAGAAGGCGTCCCTGAGCACCCGCAGCGGCCGGGAGTACGCCACCTGGTCCGGGACCTCGGCCCCCGCCGCGTACTCGACGAGCCCGGCGGACCAGGGCGCCCCGCCCACCTTGCGGCGCATCTCGATGTACTCCAGGGGGTTGGCGACCCGCCCGTCGTTGATGTTGTCGAGCTCCCAGAGCGACTCGTACAGCAGGTGCTCCGTCGCCTCCGCGAACCGCACCCGCCAGCCCTCGGACATCGAGGGGACGGTCCGCCGCCAGAGGTCCGCGAGTCCCGCCTCGACGGGGTTGACCGGCTCGGGCATGCCCGCCGCCGGGTCCGCCGGCATGAACAGCGGGAGCCGGTCCAGATAGGCCTTGCTGCCCGCCCGGTCCTGAGTGCGCTTGAAGACCTCCAGGAAGTGGTCGTCGAAGAAGAAGACCCAGGTGTACCAGTCGGTGACGAGGTTCAGCGCCTCCTCGTCGCAGTCCGGGTGGGTGTAGGAGCAGAGCAGCGCGTAGTCGTGGGATTCGAGGTCGTGCTCCTCCCAGACCCCCGAGCCCTCCAGCATCCCCATCTCCCGTGCCCAGTCACGCGTGTGCGTGCGGGCGGCCTCCACATGGGGATTGAGCCGTGCCGGATACGGAACATAGAAATCCGGCATAACGAAGGGCTGAGGCATTTCCTGGGGGGCCTTCCGGTGAGCTGGGGCTTTGACCGGCCCAGCCTTACCCCCCGCCCGGACGGCGCACGCGATCTCCTGAATAGTCGTATGAACGCCGACGGGGTGGCGCCGGACCCCACGACCGGCACCACCCCGCACCTTTCGGCCAGACCTCCGTCAGCCCTGGGAAACCACCACGTCAGAGGCCTTCACAAAGGCGACCCGATGGCCGAACTGGATCTGGTAGTACTCCTCCTGGCCCCGGACGACCGTGTGCCCGCTCGGATCGAACGTCGGCGCGAAGTAGTACTCGCCGGGGGTGCTGCCCCCGACCACGTACCGCTGACCCGCGAGCAGCTTGTACGGCAGCGGCGACACCGACTGCACCGGCACGCCCGCCGGATAGGCCGAGGCCTCCGGATACGCCCTCCCGTACACCGGCACCTGGGCCAGACCCTCCCGGGGCGTCAGGACCCGCCCCCGCACGTTCACCGCCGTCGGCTCCTCCACCGGGTTCTCGAACCACGCCTTCTGTCCCAGATACCAGACCGCCGTCCAGTCGCCCCGGCGCTCCGCCACCGCGAAGCTCTGCCCGGTCGAGGCCCGCGCACCGGTGTCGTTGACCCCGGTGGTGGAGTCCTGCCCGCCCGGCCGCAGACCGATGTCCTTCACCAGGGGCGCGTCGGCGCTCGGCGCGGTGTACAGGCGCACCGCCCCGCTGCCGTGCGGTGCGCATGCCTGCCCCGCCGTCACACAGCCCGTGTAGACCGGCCGGTGGGAGTCGTAGTCGGGCCGGATCGTCACCACGCCCGCGTGCGGACCGGCGCTCGGGGTGATCGGACGCCCGAGCAGTCGGAAGTAGTGCGCCCAGTCCCAGTACGGCCCCGGGTCCGTGTGCATGCCCTTGACCGAGGAGGCTGTCGGCCCCGGCACGTTGTCGTGGCCCAGGACGTGCTGACGGTCCAGCGGGATGCCGTACCGCCCCGCGATGTACCGCACCAGGCGCGCCGACGTCCGGTACATCGCCTCCGTGTACCAGGAGTCCGGCGAGGTCAGGAAGCCCTCGTGCTCCAGGCCCACGGACTTGGCGTTCACGAACCAGTTCCCCGCGTGCCAGCCGACGTCCTTGAGGGAGAGGTGCTGGGCGATGTGCCCGTCGGAGGACCGCAGCGAGTACTGCCAGGACACGTACGTCGGGTCCTGCACCAGCTTCAGGGTGGTCTTCCAGTCGGCCTCGGTGTCGTGGATCACGATGTAGTCGATCGACTGGGAGGCGGGCCGGTCCGCCTTGTCGTGGTTGCCGTAGTCGCCGTCGCCGAACTCCTCGTACGGCGCGGGGACCCACTCACAGGCCACCGAGGCCGGGCACTCCACCGGCCCGCCGGCCGGCCGGCGGAGCCCCAGGGCGTCCAGCTGACGGGTGGCGGGCGCGACGGCCGGGGCCGCCGGGAGCGACACCACCTGCCCGCTGTCCGTCGTCCGCGTCTCCCCGGTCCGGATCACGTCGAACACGTCGTTCGCGTACACCGCCGCCGTCGCCGAGTCGTCCGCGCCCGAGTACCGCGCCACCGCCCCGTACCAGTCGGCCGGGTCCGCGCTCGCCGGCAGCCCGGCCTCCCGCTGCGCCGCCGCGAGCAGCGCCGCCCCGCCCTCGATGTTCGCGGCCGGCACGGTCCGCAGCTCCTCGGCCGGGATCCCGGACAGCTCCGACGCCCGCTCCAGGGTCCGCAGCCCCTCGGGCAGCCCGGCGGCCTCGGGCACCGGCGCGTCCGAAGTCGTACGGACCGGGCGGGAGTCGTCGCCACGGGCGTCCTCCCCGCCCTCGGAGTGGTGCGGCACGGTCCGCGCCAGGGCCGTCGCCGCGTCCGTCAGGTGCATCGGCCCGTAACCGCCGGTCACGCTCGGCGCACCGCCGTGGGTGTCCCACCGCGACTGGAGGTACGAGACGGCGAGCAGCACGCTCTCGGGCACGCCCTGCCGCTCGGCCGCCCGCGCGAACTGCCCCTGCAGGACACCCGCCTCGGGCACCTCGGCACCGGCGGGCGGGGCGGCGGACAGCAGGGGAAGCAGCAGGGCGGCGGACGCCAGGGCGCCCACCGCCCCCGGCACACGGATCGGTGACGGACGTCTGCGCGACGCGGAACGGAACAAGGCAGCCTCCAGAGGCAGGGGGTGACACGGGGGCGTGCGGGGCCGAACCCGTACAGGGGTATCGGCTCCCGGACGTCCCGTCAATCACACCTGCGCAAAAGGAAGTTCCCACGTCAGGGCGGGAATGGAGGCCATGTGGCGGAGTTTCGCGAAGACGGGTCCCGGGCCTGGGACGCGTCACTGGAGTGGACCATTGGAGGCGGTTCCACGCGGTTCCCGCGTGTTCCTCGGCGCGGAAGCGCGGAGGCGCGGACAAGCCGGTGCGCCGCGTCCCGGTGTGTCGGCACCGGGCTCACGGCGCACCGCCCCCGTATGGTCGGTCGGACCCGCCCGCTCAGCGCGTCCCGACCGCCGCGCGCACGGCCCGCCGTGCCATGGCGCAGTCGTCGTGCAGCCGCCTCAGCAGCAGCCGCTGTTCCTCGCCGGGCGCGAGCGCCCCCGACGGCACCGGCACGGAACCGGCCGGCGGAGCCTCCTTCATCGTGCGCTGCACCGCCGTCTCGTAGGTACGGATCTCCCGCGTCAGCACGATCATCAGGTTCACCAGGAAGGCGTCCCGGGAGGCCGGGCCCGCCTGCTGGGCGAGCTGACTGATCTGCCGCCGGGCCAGCGGCGCGTCACCGAGCACCGCCCACAGGGTCGCCAGGTCGTAGCCGGGCAGGTACCAGCCCGCGTGTTCCCAGTCGACGAGCACCGGTCCGGCGGGGGAGAGCAGGATGTTGGAGAGCAGGGCGTCGCCGTGACAGAACTGGCCCATCCCCTGGCGGCCGCCCGCGTGCGCCAGACCGTGCAGCAGCTTCTGCAGGTCGTCCCGGTCCCGGTCCGTGAAGAGGCCGAGCTCGTGGTAGCGCGCGATCCGGGCCCCGTAGTCCAGCGGGGCGTCGAAGGTCCCGGCCGGCGGGCGCCAGGCGTTGAGCCGGGCGATCGCGCCGAGCGCGGCCCGCACGTCCGCCCTGGGCGGCGCCTCGACGGGGTGGCGCGACAGCGCCGCCGCCCGTCCGGGCATCCGCTCGATCACCAGCGTGCAGTTCTCCGGGTCCGCGGCGATCAGCCGCGGCGCCCGCACCGGCGGACGGTGACGGACGAAGGAGCGGTAGGACGCTATCTCGTGCCGGAACCGCTCGACCCACGCGGGGGAGTGGTCCAGTAAACACTTCGCGACCGCCGTGGTCCGCCCGGTCGTCCCGACGATCAGTACGGAACGGCCGCTGCGCCGCAGCACCTGCACCGGGTTGAACTCCGGGCAGATCCGGTGGACCGACGCGATCGCCATCTTCAGCTGCGCCCCCTGCGGGCCGGACAGATCGATGCGCCCGCTGACCGGCTGGGTACCGGTGCCGCCCACCCAGCGCCTCGGCCGGACGACCTGCGGCGCGGGGGCGAGGTACGGCCCGGCGCCGGCCGGGACGGTGCGGTGCTGCGGCCGGGGCGGTGCGGACACGGAGGACGATGCTGTGTACATGGAGGTGACAGATCCCTTCGTGCGCCGACGAGTTGCATGCGTCGCCCCGCCCGCCCCCGGTCCGCACCCTGGGGAATGAGGGCCGGTCGGCGGGGCGGGGTGGCGCGTTCCTACCTGACACCCGCGCGCGGGTGGCGGAACATCGAGCGCACCCTGGCGAACCCTGGCGAATTGTCGCCAGGCCTATGACAGGGGGTTACTGTCAACTCAGCCGAGAACCTGGGGGCTTAGACGTGACCGAGCAAACCAACACCCGCCTGGCAGACCTGTTCGGCCTGGCCGGCTGGTCCAAGGGCGAACTCGCGAGACTCGTCAACCGGCAGGCGGCGGCCATGGGCCACCCCCAGCTGGCGACGGACACCTCGCGGGTGCGGCGGTGGATCGACCGGGGCGAGACCCCGCGCGATCCCGTCCCCCGGGTGCTGGCAGCACTGTTCACCGAGCGACTCGGCCGTGTCGTGACCATCGAGGACCTCGGGTTCGTACGACACGGGCGCGCCGGAAGGAAGCAGGACGTCAGGAAGACGGAGAACCCTGACGGGCTGCCCTGGGCACCCGATCGTACGGCGGCGGTCCTCACCGAATTCACGGGAATGGACCTCATGCTCAACCGACGCGGCCTGGTGGGCGCGGGTGCCGCGCTTGCCGCCGGCTCCGTACTCAGCAGTGCCATGCACGACTGGCTGCAGACCGACCCCACACGCAAGAGCGCGGCCCCACGGACCATCGATCCCCTCCACGCCGACCCCGCCGGGTTCGACCGCTACGAGGCCGCCCCCATCGGGTCGGAGGAGATCGAGGCCCTGGAGCACTCGGTGGAGGTGTTCCGCGCCTGGGACGCCTCCCGGGGCGGCGGCCTCCAGCGCAAGGCGGTCGTGGGCCAGCTCAACGAGGTGGGCGGCATGCTCGCCTACCGCCACGCCGACCACCTCCAGCGGCGCCTGTGGGGCGTCGCCGCCAACCTGGCCGTCCTCGCGGGCTGGATGTCCCACGACGTCGGCCTCGAACCGACGGCGCAGAAGTACTTCGTCATCGCCGCCCACGCGGCGCGCGAGGGCGGCGACCGGCCCCGGGCCGGCGAGGCGCTGTCCCGGGCCGCCCGCCAGATGGTGCACCTGGGCCGCCCCGACGACGCCCTCGACCTGATGAAGCTCGCCAAGGCGGGCTCGGGCGAGCGGGTGCTGCCCCGCACCCAGGCCATGTTCCACACCATCGAGGCCTGGGCGCAGGCGTCGATGGGCCGGGGCCAGGCGATGCGCCGCACCCTCGGCGAGGCCGAGGACCTCTTCGTCTCCGACACGGGCGAGGAGAAGCCGAGCTGGATGCAGAACTTCGACGAGGCCGACATGCACGGCATGCAGGCCCTCGCCTACCGCACCCTGGCCGAGCACGACCCGGCCGCGGCGGTCCCCGCGCAGCGCCACGCCAAGATGGCGCTCGAACTGCGGCGCGGCGGGCACGACCGGTCGAAGCTCTTCGACCACATCTCGCTCGCCTCGGCCTGCTTCATCGCCGACGACCCGGAACAGGCCGACCGGTACGCCCGGCTCGCCCTGATGTCGATGGGCGACACCTCGTCCCACCGGACCTGGGACCGGCTGCGGGAGATGTACCGGCTCACCGGCCAGTACGCGGGCTACTCGAGGATCGAGAACCTGCGCGAGGAGATCGAGCTCGCCCTCCCCAGGTCCCCCGTCAACCGCCCCCGGACCGGACAGGCCTGAGCCTCCCCGTCCCGGAGGACGGGGAGGCTCAGGAAGGTCTTCACACCGGGTGCCCTCAGCGGGCGACCCGGACCACCATCACGCAGGCGTCGTCCACGCGGGACTCCTCACCGAACTCCTCCACCACCGCGCGCACGCCGTCCTGCGCCTCCCGCGCCTCCGCGAGCCGGGGGCCGAGGGCGAGCAGCCTTCGCATGCCCGCCTCGTCGTCCCAGCCGCTGCCGCGGGTCAGCCCGTCGGTGTGCAGGACCAGCAGGTCGCCCGGGAGCAGCGGGGTCTCGGCCTCGCCGTAGGCGGCGCCGGTCGTCGCCCCGAGCAGGACGCCCTCGGGCCGCCGGAGCACGTGCCCCGTCCCGTCGCGGAAGAGCAGCGGGGCGGGGTGGCCGGCCTGCGCCCAGGTGAGGGTCTGGGCCACCGGGTCGTACCTGCAGCACATGGCGCTGCCGAGCGCGGGCTGTACGGAGGTCTCCAGGAGCTGGTTGAGGTGGCCCATCAGCGCGGCGGGGCGGATGCCGGCGACGGCCATGCCCCGCAGCGCTCCGAGGAGCATGGCCATGGAGGAGGTCGCGGCGACCCCGTGGCCCGTCAGGTCGCCGACGGTCAGCAGCGCGTCCCCGCCGGGCAGCGCGAGCGCGTCGTACCAGTCGCCGCCGATCAGCCGGGTGCTGGCGGCCGGGAGGTAGTGCGCGGCCACGTCGAGCGGGGCGGGGCCGTCGTGGGCGAAGCGGAGCGAGCCGCGCCAGGGCGGGAGGACCGCCTCCTGGAGCTCGACGGCGACCCGCCGCTCGGTCCGCTCCATCTGACGGCTGCGCTCCAGGCTGTCCCGGCTCTCGCGGACCGCCCGCTCGCTGCGCCGCAGCTCGCTGACGTCTCGGAGGACGGCCCACATGGAGGCGGTGCAGCCGTCGGTGTCGAGCACGGGTTCGCCGGTCATGTGCACGGTGCGCACCTGGCCGTCCGTCCGGACGATCCGGAACTCGCCGTCGATCGGCTTCCCGTCGATCAGGCAGTCCGTCACCATCCCCTGGAGGGCGGGCTGGTCCTCGGAGAGGACCATGGTGGGCATCTCGTCGAGCGACATGGGGCCGCTCTCGCGGGGCCGTCCGAAGATCTGGAACAGCTCCTCGGACCAGCTGACCTCGTCGGTGAGCAGGTTCCACTCGGCGCTGCCGACCCGGGAGAGCAGCGAGCCGGTCCGGGGCGGGGCGGCCACGCCGTACGCCGTGCCGGGTTCGGTCGCGCGCGCGGTGTCCACGGCGGTGCCGGCGGCCTCGGTGACGGTGTCCACGGCCCCGTCCCCGGGAGCGGCGCTCGCCGGGACTCCGGCCCGGAGCTGCCCCAAGTGGGTCCCCAGGTCGTCGAGTTGGTGGACCGCGAGGTCGCACAGGGCGCGCTGCCACCGCTGCTGGGGATCGTCCTCGTCCGCCACGGCGTCCCGGCGCACGGCGTCCACCTCGCCGCGCAGGCGGCGGGTCTGCGAGATCAGCGCGTCCACCGCGCCCGGCTCCGGCGGCTGGGCGGGGCGGTCCGCGAACAGATGGGACGGCATGTCGTACTCCGATACAGGCGCGGCGCGGCCAGGTGTGGAAGGTGGCCCCCGCACGACTGTGGCACAGCCCGGGACGGCCCGTAAGGGATTTGGCAACACTCGATCCGGTGGTGCTTCTGGCATATGCCAAAGGCCCGGCGATTATCGGACAGGGCGCGACGCGTTACGGTGCTGGGGTGGTGAACGACGACGGAATCGGCACGGCGGGCGCGGACACGACGGTCACGGGCGGGGCGGCCGGGAGCGGGTCGGACGCGCGTACGGAAACGGGCGCGGTTGTACGGGAGGGCCGTACGGAAGTGAGTGCGGTCGTGCCGGAGGGGCGTGCGGAAGCCGGGGCGGTTGCGCGGGAGGCTCGTGCGGAAGCGGGCGCGGTCGTGCCGGAGGGCCGTACGCCCAGCACCGCGGCCGCGAGCGCCGTGGTCGCCGGTGCGGGCGCGGCGGCCCCGAGCGCGATGGGCACCGCCGTCCTGCTCGCCGCCGCACCCGCCGGCCGGGGCCGCGCGATGGACGCCGCCTCCGTGCTGCCGGTGCTCGCCGCCGTGCCGCCCGGGGTCCTCACCGGCACCACGGCCGCCACGGTCGTCGAACTCGCCGACCCCCTGGACCCGCAGACCGTCCTCACCCGCCTCCGCGCGGCGGCCGCGAGCCCCGGCCCCCTGGTCGTCTGCCTCGCGGGCCAGCTCCATCTGGACCGCCGGCAGCAGCTGCCCCACCTCGCGCTCGCCCGCACCACCCCGGCGACCCTCCGCTACACGGCGCTGCCCTGGCACTGGCTGGCCGCCGAACTCGGCGCCCGGCAGCCCGGCACCACGACCGTCGTCGCGGACCTCGCGGCCGACCCGGAGGTCTGGCGCCGCCTCACCGCCGCGCCCGGACTGCTGTACCTGGGGCCCGGACCCCTGCTCCACGGGCGCGTGGTGCCCGCCCCGCGCAAGGGCGAGCCCACGACCCCCGAGTACCTGCGCGCCTGGGCCGAACTCCGGCGCTCCGGCGCCCGCTTGACACCGGCCGCCGCCCACGCGGAGGCCGCGGCACGGGCGGTGACGGTGGCGCCCGCACCGGAACCTTTCTTCCTCACGCCCACCCCCGTACCCCCACCGGCCACCATGCCCGCTCCGGGGCCCGTCCCCGCGACCGGCCGGGCACCCGCGCCTGTGCCCGCGTCCGCCTCCGGCCCGGCACCCGCTGCCGCACCCATTCCCCGTCCCGCCCCCGCCCCCCGTCCCGTACCCGTGCCCGCGATCCCCCCGACGATCCCCCCGGCGTTCACCCCCGCGACTCCGCCTCCGCCCCCGTCCTCGTCCCCGCCCGCCGGAACGGGCGGGCCGGTGCCCGTGCCGGACCCCCATCCCGCCATCCTCGCGGCCGCGATGGCCGGTCGGCACGGGGAAGCGGCGGCGGTCGCGGCGGCCTGGGAGCACGAGGCCCTGCGCCGGCACGGACCCCGGTCGATGGAGGCCGTGCACTGGACGGAGGTACGGGCCGACCTCGCCCGCCTCGCCGGGGAGCCGGCCCGCAGCTGCGAGCTCTGGCTCGCCGCCGCCGAGGCCCGGCTCGGGCTGCTGCAGCGCCCGGACGACCCCGACGTCGAAGGGGCCGTCGACCGGGCCCACCACCAGTGGGAGCAGATCGGCGACCCCGAGCGCGCCCGCGCCCTCGGCCCCGTCATGGTCGCCCTCCGGCGACGGGTCCCGGGCAGCCGGCCGGGCGCGCTGGCCGCGCTCACCCGCCGCATGGGCTGAAGCCCGGGACGGGAGCGAGCGGCAGCGGTCCGCTCCTCGCGCCCGTGCGACCGGGGGGCGGTCCGTACGGTGACCGGCAGTCAGATGGCCGCCGCACGTGCCGAGTTGGCGGCCCAGGGGGATCTGGTGCGAGACCTCCTCCGCCGCCGTTCTCGCCGGCCTCCGTGCCCACGGGCCGCGCGAGACCGACGGCCCGGTGGTGCGCCTGGTCACCTCCAGCGGCTACAAGGGCATCGCCACGGCGAAGGAGCCCTTCGCGCCGACGACCCCGGACTGGGAGCCGGTCAAGGCCGCTCTGACCGCCCGGCAGGCCGCGCTGGGCTGACCGGCCCGGTCCCGGTCGGTCGCTCTCCCTCCGGAACGACGAGTGTCACGAAGACCGCGGTCGGCTTATTGTCCAGATATGTCACCCTCTGTCGTTCCGGAGCGGAGCAGGCCCGCCCGGCCCCTCATCCTCTTCGCCCTGACGGACACCCGCGTCGTCGACGTGGTCGGCGGCATGTTGCGCGAGCAGGGGCACGAGGTGCGGCAGACCGTGGACGGTCCCGCCACGCGGCAGGCGCTGCGGGAGCACGAGCCGCAAGGGGTGGTGCTCAGCCTCGAACTGCCCCGCTGCGATCCCTGGGGGCTCCTCCAGGACCTGCGGGACCGGGCCGACGTCATGCCGATCGTCGTCGTCGCCCCCGTCTACATCGAGGTCGACGCGGCCCGCGCCTACCGCTCCGGGGCGGACGACTACCTGACGTACGGCATCTCCCGCGAACAGGGGCTGCCCCGGGTCGCCGCCCGGTTCCGGCGCCTGCTGCCGTCGTCCGGGGCTCCGGGGAACGGCGCGCCCGGCCCGGCCGGGCCACGGGGCATCGTCGTCGACCGGGCCACGCGCGTGGCCCGCGCCGACGGCACCCCGCTCGACCTCACGCCGCTGGAGTTCGACCTGCTCGCCGCGTTCGTCGCCCGCCCCGAGCAGGTCCTCGGCCACGGGTGGCTGCTCGGCGAGGTGTGGGGCGAGAACGAGAACGCCGACGCGCGGCGCGTGAAGTACGCGGTGCTGAGGCTGCGCCGCAAGATCGCCGAGGCCACCGGGGGCCGTACGGGCATCGCCACCGTCCGCGGCGTGGGATACCGCTACCACCGCGTCGACTGACCTGCCGGCCCGCCGACCCACGGCCCGCGCCCGGACGGGACGGAAGTCCCTCCGGACCCGCCGAACGTCCTCCGTCGACACCCCGCAACCAGGCCGCACCCACCGCGCACCCGCCCCGCAACCGCGCCACGGCACCGTCGTTCCAGGACATCCGGAACGGACGGAAGGAAACGGCGGTGGAACTGGTCGCGGTCGTACCGGCGCACAACGAACAGCACGGCATCGTCGCCACCCTCGCCGGCCTCTACCGGCAGACCGTCCGGCCCGACCGGATCGTCGTCGTCGCCGACAACTGCACCGACCTCACGGCGGAGATCGCCGAGCGCTGCGGCGCCGAGGTCTTCGTGACGTCCGCGAACCGGGACAAGAAGGCGGGGGCGCTCAACCAGGCCCTCCCCGCGCTCCTCGACGAGCTTCCCGACGACGCGCTGCTCCTCGTCCAGGACGCCGACACCGTCCTCAACCCGCGCTTCGTCGCCTGCGCCGTGGACGCCCTCGACGAGGACGCGGCCGTCGGCGCCGTCGGCGGCATCTTCTTCGGGGAGGAGGGCGGCGGACTCCTCGGACTGCTCCAGCGGATGGAGTACGAGCGGTACGCGCTGGAGATCCACCGCAAGGGCAACAAGGCCACCGTCCTGACCGGCACCGGCACGGTCTTCCGCACGAGCGTCCTGCGCGAGGTCCGGGACGCCCGCAGGGCGGGCAGGATCGGCGGCGGGGACGGCTACTACAGCCTGGCCTCGCTCACCGAGGACGACGAGATCACCAAGGCCGTCAAGACCCTCGGCCACCGGACCGTCTCGCCCGACGGCTGCTGGCTCGTCACCGAGGTCATGCCGACCCTCCCCAAGCTCTGGCACCAGCGCATGCGCTGGCAGCGCGGCGCCCTGGAGAACCTGCGCGACTACGGACTGACCCGCGTCACCCTGCCGTACTTCGGACAGCAGCTGATGCTCGGCATCGGCGGCCTCGCGCTCGCCCTGTTCGCCACCGCCACCGTCCTCGTCCTGGCCACCGCCGGCTGGCAGGGCTTCTCGCTGTTCTGGGGGGCGATCACGCTGATCTTCGTCCTCGAACGCACCCTGACCGTCCGCCGGGCGGGACGCCGGGCCGTGCTGCTCGCCCTCCCGCTCGTGCCGGAGCTCCTGTACGACGTGTTCCGGCAGCTGGTGTTCGCCCGGTCGCTGATCGACCTCGTCCTGCGCCGCCAGGAGCGCTGGGTCGCCACCTGAGCCCACCCCCACCAACGGAAGGATCACCCCATGTACGGCAAGCCCATCGGAGCGGGCGCGGTAGGTGGCGGAGGCGCGGGCCTGGCCGCCACAGGCGGCGGGATGTCCCCGATCGCCGTGCTGTGCCTCGTCGTCGCGGCGACCACGCTGGTCGCCGCGGGACTCGCCCTGCGCAGCCTCGTCCCCGTCATCCGCGGCGACGTCCCGGAGCGCCGCTGACCCGGCCCCGCGTTCCGGTCCGGTCCTGAGATGATCGGAGCTGTGACCGTCTCCCCGCCCCCCGCCCCGTCCGCCGGCCCGCTCGGCACCGAGCGGCTGGTGCTGCGGCCCGTCCGGAGCGGCGACCTGCCGGCCGTGACCCGACTGTGGACCGACCCCGAGGTACGGCGCCACCTCGGCGGTCCCGTCATCGACTCGGTCATCCGGATCCGGCAGCGGCGGATCGTCGGGGCGCCCGGTTTCCACGCGGTGGTCCGGGCCGAGGACGGTGTCCTCCTCGGGCTCGTCACGGTGGAGGAGGCCGGGCGGGGCGGCGAGACGGAGGTCTCGTACCAGTTCCTGCCCGAGCACTGGGGGCGGGGATACGCGCGCGAGGCCGTCGGCGCGGCCGTGGCACGGGCGCTGGAGACCGCGCCGAGCGTGGTCGCGGTCACCCAGGAGGCTAACCACCGCTCCCGCCGGCTCCTGGAGGCCGTCGGCCTGGACCACGCCGAGTCCTTCGTCGAATGGGACGCCCACCAGGTGCTGTACCGCCGACGACGGTGACGGCCCTCGGTTCGGTCGTTCCCCGCCGCCGACGACGGTGACGGCCCTCGGTTCGGTCGTTCCCCGCCGCTGGAGATGGTGACGGCCCTCGGTTCGGTCGTTCCCCGCCGCTGGAGACGGTGACGGCCCTCAGCTCGACCGTTCCCCCGCCGCCGGCGACGCTGAGGGCCTTTACCCCGGCCGTTCCCCCGCCGCCAGCGCCGCCACCGCCCGTTCGAGCCGTGCCGTCCGCGTCTTCGCGGTGCGGGCCTGCCAGAGGCTGAGGATCACCAGGTAGCGGTCGGTCCTGCCGAGGGCCTCGAAGGCCTCCGCCGCCCCCGGCCGTGCCGCCAGGGCCGCCGCCAGGTCGTCCGGCACGGTCGCGTCCTTCTGGGAGGGGTACGCGGCCTCCCAGCGTCCGTCCGCCTGCGCCGCCCGCACCTCGGCGAGGCCCGGCTCCCGCATCCGTCCGGCGGCGGTCAGTGCCTCGACCTGGCGCACGTTGACCTGGGACCAGAGGCTGCGGGGCCGGCGCGGGGTGATCTTCTGGAGGTAGCTCCGCTCGTCGCGGGCCATGCGCTTGCCGGTGATCCAGCCGTACGCGAGCGTGCCGTCGAGGATCTCCTCCGCGCTGGGGGAGGGCACGTCCGAGCCCTTCCTGCCCAGCAGCAGCCAGATGCCCGGGGTGTCCCCGTGGTGCTTTTCCAGCCAGGTCTCCAGCTCCTCCCCGCCGTCGAACGCCATGACCGCGAGCCCCTCGACCGTCTCCACCGGGCACCTCTTCCCCACCGTCGGACGTCCTCGGTGACCAAGATATTGACAGTGGCCGGAAGGCGGCCGTAACTTGCGTGCAACGTCGCACTAACGCGCGTTACTAAAGCGCGTAACCTAGAGACGCGGCAAAGGCAGGGGGAAGCGACATGGCGGCCGGTGGTCCTCGTAGCGTCACCATGAGCGATGTCGCCCGGCGGGCGGGGGTCTCGCGCACGGCCGTCTCCTTCGTCCTGAACGACCGCCCCGGCGCGGCCATCCCGGACGAGACCAGGCGGCGCATCCTGGCCGCGATCGACGAGCTCGGCTACCGTCCCAACGCGGGCGCCCGCGCCCTCGCCGCCCAGCGCAGCGAGTGGTACGGGCTGATCACCGAGATCGTCACCGCGCCCTTCGCCGTCGACGTCATCAAGGGCGCCCAGGACCGCGCCTGGCTCGACCGCAAGTTCCTGCTGATCGCCGCGAGCGAGGGGGACCGGGCCCAGGAGGCCGCCGCCCTCGACAAGCTCCTCGAACAGCGGGTCGAGGGACTGCTCTACGCCACGACCTGGCACCGGGCGGTCACCCTCCCCAAGGCGGCCCGCGAGGTCCCCACCGTCCTCGTCAACTGCTACGACGCCGAGGGCGAACTGCCCTCCGTCGTCCCCGACGAGATCGGCGGCGGCCACCGCGCCGCCCGCCGACTGGTCGAGGCCGGCCACGAGCGCATCGGGTTCATCAACCTCGACCCCGACATCCCCGCCGCCCTCGGCCGGCGCGAGGGGTACGAGCGGGCGCTGCGCGAGGCCGGTCTGCCGCTGGACCCGTCGCTGGTCGTCTCCGGCCACGCGACCGCCGACGGCGGATACACCGCCGCCTGCGAACTGCTCGACCGCGCCGACCGGCCGACCGCGCTCTTCTGCGGCAACGACCGGATGGCGATGGGCGCGTACGACGCCATCAAGGAACGCGGGCTGCGGATCCCGGACGACGTGGCCGTGGTGGGCTACGACAACCAGGAACTCATCGCCGCCTATCTGCGGCCCAAACTGACCACGCTCGCCCTGCCGTTCGAGGCCATGGGCGCCAAGGGCGTGGACATGCTCGCCGCTCTCGCAGCGGGACAGCCGCTCGACACCCCTCGGGTGATGGTCGACTGCCCGCTGCTCGAACGCTCGTCGGTCTGACCGCGAATCAGATCCGCCGAGTTCTTCCGTCCCGTCTTCGTCCGGTGTGTTGAAGAGAGGAAAGAGCCACCATTATGACACCCTCCCCTGCCCGCGGCCGAGCGCCGCGGGGGCTCCGCCCCGCCCTCGTGGCGGGCGCCGCGGCGACCGCCCTGCTCCTGACCGGCTGCTCCGGCGGCGCGGGAGCGGCCGGCGCCGGAGACACCTCCGGCAACCAGCTCCTCACCATTCCCCGCGAGGACATGGGCACCTTCACGCGGAACTTCAACCCCTTCTCCCCGAAGGCCGCGCCCCTGACCAAGGAGGCGGTCTACGAACCGCTGATGGTCCACAACCCGGCCGACGGCAAGGACACCCCCTGGCTCGCCACCGCGTGGACCCAGGCGCCCGACGGGAAGTCCGTCACCTTCACCCTCCGCGAGGGCGTGAAGTGGTCCGACGGCAAGCCCTTCGCCGCCGAGGACGTCGTCCACACCTTCGAGCTCCAGAAGAAGCTGCTCGGCGGATTCGAGTACCTGGACGAGGTCACCGCCGACACGCCGCAGAAGGTCACGTTCCACCTCACCAAACCGTTCTCGCCGTCCCTCTACGAGATCGGCGGGCACTACATCGTCCCGAAGCACATCTGGTCGAAGATCGCCGACCCGGCCAAGGACACCAACGCCACCCCCGTCGGCACCGGCCCGTACACGCAGGTCGAGCACTTCCAGAGCCAGTCCTACGAGCTGCGCAAGAACCCCTCGTACTGGCAGCCCGACAAGCAGCGGATCGCCGGCATACGCCTGCTCGCCTTCTCCGGCAACGACAGCGCCAACCTCGCCTTCACCAACGGCGAGGTCGACTGGACGCAGGCGTTCGTCCCCGACATCCAGAAGTCCTTCGTCGCGAAGAACCCGAAGACGAACCACTACTGGTTCCCCACCACCGGCGCGATGATCAACTGGCAGCTGAACACGGCCAAGGCGCCCTTCGACGACCCCGCCCTGCGCAAGGCGCTCAGCCGGGCCGTCGACCGCGCCAAGATCGCCAAGGTCGCCATGAACGGCTACAGCGCCCCCGCCGACTGCACCGGCCTGTCGAACGCCTACGACACCTGGCGCGACAAGACCGTCACCGCCGCCTGCGACTGGACCACGTACGACACCAAGGCCGCCGCCCGGGCCCTCGACGCCGCCGGGTACGAGCTCGGCGCCGACGGCAGGCGCACCCAGAAGAACGGCAAGCCGCTCACCCTCGACATCTCCGTCGGCTCCGCCTCCTCCGACTGGATCTCGGTCGCCAACATCATCAAGCAGAACCTCGCCGAGGTCGGCGTCACCGCCACCGTGAAGTCCCCGGACTGGTCCGCCGTCGTCTCCTCGTACGAGACGGGCACCTTCGACAGCGGCATCGTGTGGAGCAACAACGGCGCCACACCGTACGAGTTCTACCGCGGCGCCATGGCCACCACCCAGGTCAAGCCCGTCGGCGAGAAGGCCACCGAGAACTACCACCGCTTCGGCGACCCGAAGGCCGACAAGCTCATCGACGCCTTCGCCGCCACCACCGACCCGAAGACCCAGCGGGCCAGGGCGGGCGAGCTCCAGAAGCTGTTCGCCGCCGACGCCCCCGTCGTCCCGCTCTTCCCCGGACCCGAGTGGGGCGCGTACACCGACGCCCGGTTCACCGGCTGGCCGACGGAGGACCACCCGTACGCGACCCTCTCCAACCGGTCCGTGACCACCGTCCTCGTGCTCACCTCCCTCCGGCCCGTCAAGGGCTAGTTCCGCCCCAGGCCCCGGCGCGCGCCGCCGGGGCCCCGCACCCCGAAACACCCGACAGGGAGAAGAGCAGTGCGTCTCGTCCTGCGCAACCTGGGGTTCTACCTGATCGCCTTCTGGGCCTCCGTCACCCTCAATTTCCTGCTGCCGCGCTTCATGCCCGGAGACCCCGTCTCCCGGATGTTCGCCCAGGCCCAGGGGACGATGCAGCCCGATCAGATCGCCCAGCTGCAGAAACTCTTCGGTCTCGACGACCGCCCGCTGTGGCGCCAGTACGTCGACTACCTCCACAGCGTCGCCACCGGCGACCTCGGCATCTCCATCTCACGCTTCCCGACCCCGGTCTCCGAGGTCATCGGCTCCCAGATCGGCTGGACGCTGCTCCTCGGCCTCACCGCCCTGCTCGTCGCCGCCCTCGTCGGCAACCTCCTCGGCGTCCTCGCCGCCTGGCGCCGGGGCGGGATCCTCGACTCCGCGCTGCCGCCGCTGCTGATCTTCGTCGGCTCGTTCCCGTACTTCTGGCTGGCGATGGGCGCGCTGTACCTCTTCGGCGTCACCCTCGGCTGGTTCCCGCTCCGGCACGCGTACGACGTCGGGCTCGAACCCGCCTTCGACACCGCGTTCCTCGGGAACGTCGCCACCCACCTGGTGCTCCCGGCCCTCACCATCGTGCTCGTCTCGATCGGCGGCTGGATGCTCGGCATGCGCAACACCATGATCGCCACCGCCGCCGAGGACTACATCACCATGGCCGAGGCGAAGGGACTGAGCCCCGCCCGGATCATGTTCCGGTACGCCGCCCGCAACGCCCTGCTGCCGTCCGTCACCAACTTCGGCATGGCCCTCGGCTTCATGGTCGGCGGCGCCCTCCTCACCGAGGTCGTCTTCGCCTACCCCGGCATCGGCTACCAGCTCCTCGCCTCCGTACAGGCCCTCGACTACCCGCTGATGCAGGGCATCTTCCTCACCATCACGGCGGCCGTCCTGCTCGCCAACTTCGTCGTCGACCTCATCCACGTCCGCCTCGACCCGCGCGTCCGCGTCCGCTGAGGAGGGAATCCACCATGTCCGTCCTCGACACCCCCGACACCGGCACAGCCGTGTCCCACGACGTGCCGCCCCGTTCGCCGGGCACCGCGCGCCCCGCCCGCCAGGGCCTCGGGCGCCGGCTGCTCGCCGACCGCAAGGCCCGCGCGGGACTCCTCCTGCTCGCCGTCTTCGCACTCCTCGGCGCGCTCGCCCCCGTCCTCGCACCGGGCGACCCGTCGCTCATCACCGACCTCGGCGCCACCCCGCCCTCCGCCGGCCACTGGCTCGGCACCACCGCCAAGGGCCAGGACGTCCTCGCCCTCACCCTGTGGGGCACCCGCAGCTCGATGCTCGTCGGCTTCACCGTCGGCATCGCCGCCACCCTCGTCGCGCTGCTCGTCGGGCTCGCCTCCGCCTACCTCGGCAAGCTCGTCGACGACCTGCTGACCCTCGTCACCAACGTCTTCCTGCTGCTGCCGGGCCTGCCGCTGCTCGTCATCCTCGCCGCGTTCCTGCCGCCCGGCACCACCACCGTCGTCCTCGTCCTCACCGTCACCGGCTGGGCGGGATCGGCCCGCGTGCTGCGCGCCCAGGCCACCTCCATCCGGGGCAAGGACTTCGTCGCCGCCGCCGTCGTCACCGGCGAGCGACCGCTGCGGATCATGTTCCGGGAGATCCTCCCCAACATGGCGTCCGTGGTCATGACCACCCTGCTCGGCTGCGTCATCTTCGGCATCGGCGCCCAGGCCGGCCTGGAGTTCCTCGGCCTCGGCGACGCCTCCGTCGTCAGCTGGGGCACCAACCTCTACTGGGCGGGCAACGACGGCGCCCTGATGACCGGGGCCTGGTGGGCGTTCGTCCCCTCCGGCCTGTGCGTCGCGCTCGTCGCCTTCGCGCTCGCCCTCGTCAACTACGCGGTCGACGAGATCACCAACCCGCGACTGCGCGCCCGCCGGAAGGGGAAGAAGTGAACGTCCTCGACGTCCAGGGCCTGCGGGTCGAATACCGCGGCGACGGCCGCAGCGTCGTCGGCGCCGACGACGTGTCCTTCACCATCGGAGCCGGAGAGATCTTCGGACTCGCCGGCGAGTCCGGCTGCGGCAAGTCGACCGTCGCCAACGCCGTCATGCGGCTCCTCAAGGACCCCGCCGAGATCACCGCCGGCTCGATCACCTTCCGGGGCCGCGACGTCCTCGCCATGGACGCCCGCGAACTGCGCGCCTTCCGCTGGCGGGAGATCGCCATGGTCTTCCAGTCCGCGATGAACTCCCTCAACCCGGTCCTCACCGTCGGCGAACAGATCGGCGACATCTTCACCACCCACGAGAAGCTGAGGAAGAGGGCCGCCCGCGACCGCTCCGCCGCACTCCTCGACCTCGTCGGCATCTCGCCCGACCGGCTGAAGGCCTATCCGCACCAGCTCTCCGGCGGCATGCGCCAGCGCGTCGTCATCGCCATGGCCGTCGCCCTCAAGCCGACCCTGCTCATCATGGACGAGCCGACCACCGCGCTCGACGTCGTCGTCCAGCAGGAGATCATGGCCCAGATCCGCGAACTCCAGCAGGCGCTCGGCTTCTCCGTCCTCTTCATCACCCACGACATGTCCCTGATGGTCGAGCTGTCGGACCGCATGGGCGTCATGTACGGCGGCCGGATCGTCGAACTCGCCGACGCCGAGGAGCTGTTCGCGCGGCCCCTCCACCCGTACACCGAAGCGCTGATGAACGCCTTCCCGCCGCTCACCGGACCGCGCCGGGAACTCACCGGCCTCTTCGACGCCCCGCGCACCGCCGACAGCTGCGGCTTCCACGTCCGCTGCCCCGACGACCGCGCCGACTGCTCCACGAACATCCCGGACCTGCGCCAGGTGGCCCCCGGCCGCTGGGCCGCCCTCACCGGAGGCACCGCCGCATGACCCTCCTCCAGATCCGCGGGCTCACCAAGGACTTCCCGGTCGGCACCGTCTTCTCCCGCCGCCGCGTCCGCGCCGTGAACGGCGTCGACCTCGACCTCGCCCCCGGCCGCGTCACCGCCCTCGTCGGCGAGTCCGGCAGCGGCAAGTCCACCCTCGCCCGCTGCCTCGCCCGCCTCGAACGACCCACCTCCGGGCAGATCCTCCTCGACGGCGAGGACGTGCTCCGCACCGAGCGCCGCCGCGCCTCCCGTACGTACCGGGGCAAGGTCCAGATGGTGTTCCAGGACCCCTTCGGCTCCCTCAACCCCGTCCACCGCATCGAGCACTTCCTCGTCCGCGCCCTCGTCCTCCACGGCCACCCGGCCGACCGGGGACGGCTCGCCGCCCTCATGGAGGAGGTCGGCCTGACGGCCGACATGCTCGACTCCCACCCGCACGAACTCTCCGGCGGACAGCGCCAGCGCGTCGCCATCGCCCGCGCCCTGGCCGTCGGACCCGACGTCCTCCTCGCCGACGAACCGACCTCCATGCTCGACGTCTCCGTCCGGGTCGGCGTCCTCAACCTGATGCGCCGGCTGCGCGACGAACGCGGCCTGTCCATGCTGTACATCACCCACGACCTGGGCTCCGCCCGCTACCTCGCCGACACCACCGCCGTCATGTTCGCCGGCGAACTCGTCGAGGGCGGCGACGCGCTCGCCGTCATGGACGCCCCCGCCCACCCGTACACCCGGCTGCTGCTCTCCGCCGTGCCCGACCCGACGCGCCGCACCGGCTACGACAAGGCCGAGCGCGCCGGGCTGCGGGCCGCCGTCCTGAACCCCGAGTCCTGCCCTTACGACGACGGCACCTGCAGCACCACCACCCCCGTACGCCACACCGTCGGCGAGGACGGAGGGCAGCCGCACTGGGTGCGCTGCCACCTCTACGCGCCCGCCCACGAGATCGCCCACCGCGTGTTCCAGCCCGCCGACGACGCCTCCCCGGAAGCCGAGAAAACCGCCGCATGACACACGACCTGATCGCCGCCACTGTCGAAGAGGGCCTCGCCGAGCGGGCCTTCCGCGACCCGCACCGGCCCCGCTTCCACTTCACGTCCCCCGGCGGCTGGCTCAACGACCCCAACGGGCTCAGCCACTGGGACGGCGTCTACCACCTCTTCTACCAGTACAACCCGCTCGCCCCCGCCCACCACCGCATCCACTGGGGCCACGCCACCTCCACCGACCTCGTCACCTGGACCGACGAACCCGTCGCCCTCGTCCCCGGCACCACCGGCCCCGACCGCGACGGCTGCTGGTCCGGCGTCCTCGTCGACGACGGGGGAGTGCCCACCCTCGTCTACTCGGGCCGGCACGGCGACCGCGAACTGCCCTGCGTCGCCACCGGCAGCCCCGACCTGCGGCACTGGACGAAGGACCCCGCCAACCCGGTGATCGCCGCGCCGCCGGAGGGCGTCGACGTCACCGCGTACCGCGACCACTGCGTCTGGAGGGAAGGGGACGTCTGGCGCCAGCTCGTCGGCTCCGGCATCCGCGGCGAGGGCGGCACGGCCCTCCTGTACGAGTCCCACGACCTGCGCGACTGGCGGTACGTGGGCCCGCTCCTGACCGGCGAAGCGAGCCACGGCACCGCCGCCGACCCCGACTGGACCGGCACCATGTGGGAGTGCGTCGACCTCTTCCGGGTGGACGGCACCGACGTCCTCGCCTTCTCCGCCTGGGACGAGGGCACCACCCACCACCCCCTCTACTGGACGGGCCGGTACGAGGGCGACCGCTTCGAACCGAGCGCCCTGCACCGCCTCGACTACGGGCAGAACCACTTCTACGCGCCCCAGTCGACGCGCGACGCGCACGGCCGCCGCGTCATGTTCGGCTGGCTCCAGGAGGGCCGCGGCGAGGAGGCCACCGCCCGCGCCGGCTGGTCCGGGGTCATGTCCCTGCCGCGCCTCGTCACCCTCGGCCCCGACGGCGCCCTCGACCAGGCCCCCGTGCCGGAGCTGACGCGGCTGCGCCGCGACCACGTGCACATCGGCCCCTTCGAGGGGGACGGCGACCTGGACGCGATCCGCGGCGACCAGCTCGACCTGGAGGCGACGGTCCGCCTCGCCCCGGGCGCCACGGTACGGCTCGGGGTACGGGAGACCCCGGACGGCGCCGAGCGGACCGTCGTCGAGATCACCCGCGACCCCGCAGGCACCTCGGGCACCCTGCGCCTCCACCGTGGGGCGAGCAGCCTCGACCCGGACGTCGACACCTCGCCCCGCCACGGCGACCTGCCCTTCGGCCCTGACGGTACGGTCGAACTCCGCGTCCTCGTCGACCACTCGGCCCTGGAGGTCTTCGCCAACGGCCGCGCCCTGGCCGCCCGCGTCTACCCGACCCGCCCCGCCGAGGCGACCGGCGTCTCGCTCACCGCCACCGGCCGCGCGACCGTCGCCCGCCTCGACGCCTGGCACATGGCCCCGATCGAGACGTCCCCGCGCCCGCTCTGGCCGTGACCGCCCTCCCGGCCCCGCGCCCGCTCTGGCCGTGACCGCCCTCCCGGCCCCGCGCCCGCTCTGGCCGTGACCGCCCTCCCGGTCCCGCGCCCGCGTCGGCCGTGCCCCTTCCACCCGTTCGGCCGTGACTCCTCCACCCGTCCGGCCGTGCCCCCTTCGCCGGTGCCGGGCCCCGCGCCCGGCACCGGACCCTCCCCTTCGTACAGGCGCCACCCCACCGCCGAGGAGGCCCCCATGCGTATCCCCGAACTCCCCTTCCGCCGCCGCACCCTGCTCCAGGCCGGCGGGCTCGCCCTCCTGCCCGCCCTCGCCGCACCCCGCACCGCCGAGGCCGCCCCCGCGCGCCGCCGCCGGACCGCGGCCCTGCCCGAGGCCGTCACCTCGCCGCTCCCCGACCCCCTTCCGTACCGGGGGAGTTGGCAGCGCACCCCGGACGGCGGGCAGCGCGCCTCCGCCGCCTCCGGGACCGCGCTCGCCGTGTCCGAGCACCGGATCGGCGTCCGCGCCGGGTGCTCCGTCCGGATCACGGCCGATCCGGGCACCCCGCACGCCCGGGGCGGGCTCGTCCTGCGGGCCGCGCCCGACGGCTCCACCGGCTACGCCGTCCTCCTGGAACCCGCGAACGGACAGGTGGAGCTGGTCGATCTGGCGAGCGGCACCACCCTCGCCTCCGGCGGCAACGGTCCCGGCGAGGTCCTCGACGTCACCGTCGACGGGCCCGCGCTCACCGTCCACGTCGACGGCGTCCAGGTCCTCACCGCCGTCGACCACCGCCACACCGCGGGCCACGTCGGCCTCCTCGCCGACGGCGGCACGGTCAGCTTCGGACCGCCCCGGACCTGGACCGTCACCACCGACCTCGGCGGCTGGACGAGCACCGGCACCTGGACCCCGACCCCGCTGGGCCTCACCGGCGCCGCGCCCGAGGGCGCCAACATCCGGACGATCGCCGCCGAGGAGGCGTACGACACCTCCGTCCAGGCGGACGTCCTGGTCCACGACCCGTACGCCGTCGCCGCCCTCCTCGTCCGCGCCGACTCCACCGGCACCCGGGGCTACGCGGTGGAGGCCGACCCCAACCTGGGCCGCCTCCGCCTCTACCGCGTGGACGGCGACGTCACCCTCGCCACGCACACCACCCCGATCACGCCCGGCACCGTCCACCGCCTGCGCGTCGAGGCCGAGGGACGCCGCCTGCGCGTCCACTGGCAGAGCGACTTCCTCCGCCCCGACGGCTACGCCCCCGTCATCGACACCGAGGACCCGGCGCCCGCCCCGCACCTCTCCGGCCGCCCCGGACTCCTCGCCTACAACGGACGGGTGTCCTTCGAGAACGTCACCGCCGCCGGACCGCCCGCCGAACTCCCGGGCGCCACCACCCTCTCCGGCACCTGGACCCGTGACCTCAAGGGCCTGCGCGGCGACGACGGGCTGCGCACCGCCCCCGCCCCGGACGGCCCCGGCCTCGTCGTCTCCGCCGACGTGCAGCTCGCCGGGGCGAGCGCCGCCGGCCTCCTCGTGCGCGGACACCAGCTCCTCCTGGACACCGCGACCGGCTCGATACGGCTCCTCGACCACACGAGCCGCGCCGTCCTCGCCACCGCGCAGCCGTCCGTACGTCCGATCCGCGCGGGAACTCCGTACCGCATCGAAGTCCACCTCATCGGCGGCGAGTTCAGCGCCTCCGTGGACGGGGTGGAAGCCCTGCGCGCCCCGGCCGCCGCCTCCGGCGACACCGTCGGCCTCGTCGCGGCCGGCGGCACCGCGTACTTCCGGGACGTGTACGCCGCCGACGTCCGCGAGCACTACACCGAGCCGTACCGCCCCGCCGTCCACCACTCGCCGCGCACCGGACCGGGCAGCGACCCCAACGGCCTCGTCCACTTCGAGGGGGAGTACCACCTCTTCCACCAGGCCGAAGGCCGCTGGGCGCACGCCGTCTCCACCGACCTCCTGCACTGGCGGGCGCTGCCGACCGCCCTCGACTGGAACGAGTACGGCCACCGCTGGTCCGGCTGCGCTGTCGCCGATCTCGGCGACGCCTCCGGTCTGTTCGGCGGCGGATCCGGCCTGATCGCGTACCACACGAGCTACCACCCGGACAGGATCGGCGGGAACCAGGCGGTGCGCGCCGCCTACAGCACCGACCGGGGCCGCTCCTGGCAGCCGTACGGCGGTCCCGAGCCACTGATCGGCAACCCCGGCGGCCCGGACGGCGGCTGGGACTTCCGCGACCCGAAGGTGGTCCGGGACGAGGCCCGCGGCCAGTGGGTCATGGTGGTGTCCGGCGGCGACCACGTGCGCTTCTTCACCTCCCGGGACCTCCTCCACTGGACGCACACCAGCTCGTTCGGCTACGGGGACTGGGTGGCCGGCGGCGGGGTGTGGGAGTGCCCCGACCTCTTCCCGCTCCCTGTCGACGGCGACCCGGCCCGTACGGTCTGGGTCCTCACCTTCAGCACCGGCGCCGTCCGCGCCACCGACGGCTCCACCGCCCGGTGCCTCACCGGAGACTGGAACGGCACCGCCTTCACCGCCCACCAGGCCCCCGGCCCGGCGCCGCGCAGCGACCACGGACGCGACTTCTACGCGGCGATCACCTTCGCCGACCTCCCCGACGCCCGGCGCGTCTGGCTCGGCTGGACCACCAACTGGGACTACCCGTTCAGCGCGCCCACCCGTCCGTGGAACGGCCAGCACTCCCTTCCCCGCGAACTCGCCCTCGCCGACGGACCGGACGGTCCCGTCCTGTGCCAGCGGCCCGTCGCCGAACTGGCCTCCCTGCGCACGGACACGACGCTACGGAGGGACCTCACGGCCGGACCCGGCGCGCCCGACCCCTGCGCGGGCCTGACCGGCACCACGTACGACCTGGAGGCCGAGCTCGTGCTGCCGCCGACCGGCGCCGCGACCAGCTGCGCCTTCCGTCTGCGGGCCAAGGGCGGGCAGGCCGTCCTCGTCGGCTACGACGCCGTCCGCGAACGCCTCTCCGTCGACCGCGCCGCCTCCGGACGCACCGACTTCACCCGGTACTTCGCGGGTCGTACCGAGGCCCCGCTCGCCGCCGTCCGGGCCCCCGACGGCAGCCGTACGGTCCGGCTGCGGATCCTCGTCGACTCCTCCTCCGTGGAGGTCTTCGGCGGCGCGGGCGAGGCCGTCGTCACCAGCCTGGTCCTGCCCGACCCCGACGCCGACGGGATCGCCTTCACCGCCGAGGGGGGCACCGTCCGGATCACCGAGCTCGCCGTCCACCGGCTCGCCTCCACCTGCCGTCTGAGCGAGACGCTCCCGGCCCTGCCCCCGCTCCCGCCGCCGGGGGAGTTCCGCACGGACCTCGGCACCCTCACCACCGTCCCCGCCGGGCGCTGGGAGGCCACCGGCGCCGGGCACACCGGGGTCTTCGACCGCGACAGCGACGCGATGTCCACCCGCCGCTTCGCCGACCTCGAACTCACCACCCTGCTCCGGCTCGGCGGCCCCGACGGCACCCGGGGCGCCGCCTCCCTGATCTGGCGGGCCTCCGCCGACGGCGCCGACGGGTACGTCCTCAACGTCGACCCCGACCTCCGGGCCGTCCGCCTCGTCGTCCGGCGCGGCGGCTCCTTCGACGACGCGGCCGCCCTCGCCAAGGTCCCCGCCCTCGTACGGCACGGCGCCACGTACGATCTGCGGATCGTCCACCAGGGCACCCGCGTCCAGGTCTTCCTGGACGGGGAGCGGATCATCGACCTCACCGAACCGGCGGCCACCCACACCGACGGCCACGTCGGCCTGAACGTCTTCGGCGGCCGGGCAGGCTACCAGGACACCTACGCCAAGGAGCTCTGACCCATGTCCTTCCTGGTGATCGGCGAGTGCGTCGCCGACATCGTGCGCGACGCCGACGGCACCGAACGGATCCACCCGGGCGGCAGTCCCGCCAACGTCGCCTACGGCCTCGCCCGCCTCGGCCGGGACGTCACCCTGCTCACCCAGCTCGCCGACGACCCCACCGGGCGGCTGATCGCGGACCACCTGAAGGGAGCGGGCGTACGGGTGGAGACCGGCGGCGTCCCCGCACGCACCCCGTCGGCGATCGTCGGGCTCGACGCGCACGGCGGGGCCACGTACACCTTCGACATCGCCTGGACCCTGGAGGCGGGGGAGCTTCCGGCCGCACGGCCCGGCCATGTGCACATCGGCTCCGTCGCCGCCGTCACCGCCCCCGGCGCCGCCACCGTCCTCGCCGAGGCCGAGCGGCTCCGCGACCGGGCCACGGTCAGCTACGACCCCAACGTGCGGCCCGCGCTCATGGGGGAGCACGGTGCGGCCGTCGCCCGCGTCGAGCGCTGCGTCGCGCTCAGCGACCTGGTGAAGGCGAGCGACGAGGACCTGGCCTGGCTGTATCCGGGGGAGTCCGCCGAGTCCGTCGCCGCCCGCTGGCTGCGCCTCGGCCCGGCCCTCGTCCTGGTCACCCGGGGCGCGGCGGGGTCGCTCGCCCTCACCGGGCGGGAGACGGTCACGGCCGTCGCCCCGCCGGTCGCCGTCGTCGACACCGTCGGCGCGGGCGACTCCTTCATGTCGGCCGTCCTCGACGCCCTCGCCGGACGGGGGCGGGACGCCCTCGGCGGGCTCGGCGCCGACGAGCTCGCGGAGCTGCTGCGCAGGGCGGGCGCGGCGGCGGCCGTCACCGTCTCCCGGGCCGGCGCCCTGCCCCCCGACCGGTCCGAACTGGACGCGGCCGGAGGGGAGTCCGCCCTCAGGTCCGGGCGTGCGTCGTGATGTCCGAGGCGAACTGCTCGATCATCGCCGGTGTGACCGTCGGCCGGCACTCGGCGATGGCCTCCAGGTAGTCGGCCGTGCTCGCCCCGGGCGCCGGATCGTCGCCGCCGCGCCCGCCGACCGAGACGAGGTCACGCTCGAAGGAGGCCTGGGCGGCGATCCGGGCCGCGTGCTCGATGTCGGCGGGCGTGAACAGCTCGCTCGCGAGGACCAGTTCGTCGATGTCGACGTCCGTCCGCCCGTCGGTGTAGCGGGACCAGATCGCCGCCCGCGCCGCCTTGTCCGGCGTACCGATGGGGATGAGGTAGTCGAAGCGGCCGGGGCGCAGGAACGCCGGGTCGAGGGAGCGGATCGAGTTGGTCGCGCAGACGAGCAGCCGCTCGTCCCGCTCCCGGAAGCCCGGTATCAGCTTCAGGAGTTCGTTCGTCACCCCGTGCATCCCGCCGGGCTGGGCGGGCTCCGAGCGGACCGGGGCGATCTCCTCGACCTCGTCGATGAAGACGAGGACCCGCTCCAGCTCGGCGATCCGCGCGAACGCGGACCGCAGGGCGGCGGCGAGGTTCCCCTCGTCGGCGAGGCGGGACGGCAGGATCTCCACGAAGGGCCAGCCGAGCCGGGAGGCGATGCCCCGCGCGAACGTGGTCTTCCCGGTGCCGGGCGGGCCGAACAGGCAGACCGCGCGCGGCGGCCGCACCCCGTGCCGGGTGGCCCGCTCCGGCTCGGCCAGCGGCAGCACCACCCGGCGCTCGATCAGGTCCTTCTCCCGCTCCATGCCGGCGACCTTCGCCCACAGGTCGCCCGGGAGCAGCCGGCCGCCCAGGTCGTCGAGGAGCCCGGCGGCGGGGCCGTGCAGCGGCTCGACCTTCTCGAAGTACGCGACGGCCGGCTGGCGCGTGTACCCGGCGTTCAGCAGGCCCTCGCCGAGGAGCTCCTCCTCCGGCAGGACGTACGCGATGCGCCCGACGCGGGCCGCGACGAGCCGCCGCTCCAACTCCACGAGCAGGGCGCTGGCGAGGCCGCGGCCCCGCCAGGCCGAGGAGATCGCGATCCGCATGACCCAGGCCCGCTCGCCGGAGACGCAGGCGAGCGCCGCCCCGATGGGGGCGCCCTGGTGCACGGCGACCACGGCGGGCTGGCGGCTGGTGAGGGCGCCGATGCACTCGGCGAGCGAGAAGACGGACTCCTGCCCGAGCTCGGCGGTGGTGTCGATCAGATGGACGACGGCGGCGAGATCGCTCTCGCGGTAGTCGTGGATGTGCCAGTTCACCGGTGGTACCGCCCCTCGTTCGTGCTGTTGCGGCGAGGCTAGGCGGGGTCCCGGGCAGCGGTCCTGCGCCATCCTGCACAGGGCGGGGCGGTCCAACGCGCCGATCCGTCAGTGGCCGGAACGGCGCGAGTGCGGTGCACGGCGGTGCCGCCTCCCCCTCCACGGTGAACGGCGGCACCTCCTGGGGGAGGCGCCGCCGTTCAGGGGGAGAGGATCGATGCGTCACGTCCTCGTCCTGCGTGTCACGTCCTTCTCTTGCTCATGAGCAGTCCGCCGGCCGTCAGGGAGAACAGGCAGACGCACGCGCCCGTGATGACATTGCTGACGATCATTCCCGTGTCCGGGTGCCGGGTGACGACCCAGGGCGCGACGATGAGCCACACTCCCATGAGCAGCACGACGAAGTTCAGGTCCTGGGACCGCTCCGGGGCCATCGACATGCACAGGCCGAGGACCGCGAGGGCGATGCCGACGACCAGGTTGGTGATGGCGAGTGCCGGCGCGGCGGCGGAGAAGTGGACCGTGTAGGCGGAGATCGCCGCCCAGACTCCTGCGAGGATCACGAGTTCCTCGACCGCCGCGACTCCTCGGGTCTGCAGCATACGGGCGTAGCGGTCCCGCATCTCCGACGCGTCGGGGTGCCCCGCGATATCACCGGGACGGTGAGAGACGTCGGCCATACGACTCGCCTCCTTCTGGCGTCCTGCACGTCTGACCGCGTTTGCGGCATCAAGCCGCGTCTTCATTGTGCTCTTATCTGCCCTTTATGTGTAGATATGCCTGATATGGGATGTCGACAGAAATCGAGGGACGGATATGCGGGAAACCGCCAAAACCGGCTCCCGTCGAAGGGGGTGCCGCCCCGGCGTAGCCTGGAGATGGACTCGGGGACCGGACCTTTCCACCGCCGGGGGTGCGCGATGGCCGGCATCGTACGGAAGAGCTTCGACGCGGCGGACGAGACGCGTCCCTTCGAGGACGGCAAGGGCAGGCTCGACCTGCTCGTCGGCGACGGCGGCTCGGTGGGCCGCGCCGTCTTCGAGCCGGGCTGGCAGTGGTCCAAGCACGTCAAGCCGATCGCCGGCACCGACAGTTGCCAGGCCTCGCACGTCGGGTACGTGGTCAGCGGCCGGATGAAGGTCGTCATGGACGACGGCGAGAGCGTCGAGTTCGGCGCGGGCGACTACATGGAGGTCAAGCCCGGACACGACGCCTGGGTCCTCGGGGACGAACCCTGCGTGGCCCTCGACTGGCTGGGCTTCACGAACTACGCCCTCCCGCAGTCCTGACGCCCTCCCGCACGGCTCATCCGTAGGCGTCCGTGACGCAGTCGACGGCGCAGCGCCAGTGCTCGAACCTGCGGCGGAGCGCCTCCGCCGCGTCCGGCCGCTCCACGCCCGCGTGGCCGTACCGCTCCTCGGCCGTCCGCACCACCGCCGTGACGGTGACGATCGCCGGCTCGCCCTCGCCGGCGCACCGGCGGGCCTCCGCGATCACGTGGTCGGCCGCCCGCTGGAGGTCCCGGGCGTATTCCCGCTGGGCGACGGCCCGCGCCCGCGAGGCGGCGAAGGGTCGCACGGCCCGGCCCTTCCAGATCGCCCCGGCGGCCATGACGGCCGCGCCGGACAGGAACAAGAGCGCCCAGCCCACGGCGCCGATGTCCCACTTCATCGCCGCCGCCTCCCCCTGGTCCCGTGTGCCCTTCCCTCGCCCCGAGTCTAGGGGGCGCCGGTCCTGCTGCCGGGGTCGCGTGCGCCGGGCTCCCGACGCGGAGTGTTGACACGTGTAAGTAAGCGGTGACAGGCTCGTGCTCCGGCCCCCGTGTGCCAGCGCAGAAGGAGCAGCACCCCATGAGCACCACCGTCACCACCGTCCGAGGTCCCGTGCGCGGCGAGCGCCGTGCGGACGGGACCTTGCGTTTCCTGGGCATTCCGTACGCGCAGCCGCCGGTGGGGGAGTTGCGGTTCGCGGCGCCGGTGCCGCCGGAGGCGTGGTCGGAGCCGCTGGACGCGAGGGCGTACGGGCCGACGGCGCAGCGCCGGCCGTTCGCGGAGGTGACGACGATTCCGGAGCCGTCGATCCCGGGTGCGGGGGTGCTGAACCTGAACGTGTTCACGCCGGCGGCCGACCCGGAGGCGGGTCTGCCGGTCCTGGTGTGGTTCCACGGTGGTGGGTACGTGGCGGGTTCGGCGGCGAGTCCCTGGTACGACGGGGTCGCGTTCAACCGGGACGGCGTGGTGCTGGTCTCGGTCGGTTACCGGCTGGGGATCGAGGGCTTCCTGCGTCTGGAGGGTGCGCCGGACAACCGGGGGGTGCGGGACTGGGTCGCGGCCCTGGAGTGGGTGCGGGACAACATCGCGGCTTTCGGCGGTGATCCGGAGAGGGTCACGATCGCCGGGCAGTCGGCGGGTGGTGGTGCGGTGCAGACCCTGCTCGCGGTCCCGTCGGCCGAGGGGCTGTTCCGGGGTGCGATCTCCGTCTCCGGCGCCGTCATGCGGCCCGACGGCCCCGAGGTCGCCCGCGCCGCGGCCCGGCTGTTCACCTCCCGCACCGGCGTCCCCGCCACCGTCGAGGCCCTGCGCGACCTGACCGACGACGAACTCCTGGACCTCCAGGACCTCCTGAACGAACCGGGCCCCGACCGCGAGGGCCTGCCGCCGATGCTGTCCCTCGCCCCCTTCGCCGACGGCGAGCTGATCCCCGTACCCGTCCTCGACGCCCTGACCACGGGCGAGGCGGGCGCCGGCGTACCGCTGATGCTCGGCTTCACCGAGGACGAGTTCTCCATGTTCCCCGCCCCCGGCCCCGAGGGGCCGCCGCTGCCCCTCCTGCTCGGCGCGCTCGGCCTGGACCCCGCCAGGACCGGGGCCTTCACCGAGGCGTACGCGGCGGGCGGCGAGGAGCGGTACTTCGGCCAGGCGATGACGGACACCCTCTTCCGGGCGCCCAACCTCGCCGTCGCCGACGCCCGCGCCGCACACGAACGCCCCACCTGGTTCTACGAGTTCCGCTGGCGGTCGCCCGCCCTCGGCCTCGCCTTCCACTGCCTGGACCTGCCCTTCGCCTTCGACCTCCTCGACGCCGAGGGCGTCGCGGCCGTCGCCGGGGACGAGCCGCCGCGCGCGCTCGCCGACGCCCTGCACCGGTCCTGGGTCGCCTTCGTCACCGACCAGGACCCGGGCGCCGACTGGCCGCGCTACACCTCCGCGGAACGCGCCACGAAGATCTGGGACGCGGAACCCCGGATCGCCGCGGACCCCGTGCGCCGGGTCCGCGAACTCTGGCTCGACTGAACCGTCGAACCGTCACGGCCGGCCGACCGGCACCCGTACGGGCCGGACGGGGAGGGGTCAGTCGCCGGTCGTGCCGTCGAGCAGCTCGCGCAGGATGTCCAGGTGGCCGTTGTGGCGGGCCGTCTCCTCGGTGAGGTGGAGGAGGATCCAGCGCAGGTCGACGCGGACGCCGTCGCGGACGGTGCGCTTCGCCTGGGCGTCCAGGTCGTTCGCGGCGACCAGTTCGCGGTGGCGGGCGCTCTGCTCGGCGTACTCGTCGAGCAGCTGCGCGAGCGGGAAGTCGACGGCGATGCGCATCTCGCGGTCGGGGTCGTCCTCGGTCCAGGGCCCCTGGTCCTCCTCGCCGAGGAAGACCACCCGGAACCAGTAGTACTCGACCCAGCGGAGGTGGTTGATCAGTCCGCTCAGGGTCATCAGCGGCGAGCCCGGCAGGAGCGCCTTGCGGGCGTTCTCCGCCGAGACGCCCTCGCACTTGGCGCGGGCGGTGTCACGTGCGTAGTCGAGGAACGTGGTGAGCTGGGTGCGCTCGTCCCACGCGGACGGTGTGTCATCGGTTCTGGTCATCGCGTGAAGCGTCCCCGATCATGGGAACGATGTCGAGGCATTTAGGGCCCTGCAGAGGGGCCCGGCCCACCGCACCCGCCACGGACGGATCGGAGCACCGGATGATCACGGACGGATCGGAGCACCGGATGGTCGAGGACTTCGCCGACCTCTCCACACCGCTGATCGCCGACGCCTGCGTACGGCTCGGGGAACCCCTGCGGGCGGCGCCCGCCGGGATCCTGCCCGTCGTCGCCGGGCAGCGCCTCGCCGGGCGGGTGCTGCCCGCCCGCCACTACGGAAGCGTCGACGTCTTCCTGGAGGCCTTCACGCATGCCGCACCGGGGGACGTCCTCGTCATCGACAACGGGGGCCGCCGCGACGAGGCCTGCGTCGGCGACCTCGCCGTCCTGGAGGCCGAGGCGGCGGGCATCGCCGGGGTCGTCGTCTGGGGCCTGCACCGGGACACCCCGGACCTGGTCGAGATCGGACTGCCCGTCTTCTCGTACGGACGCCACGCGCCCGGCCCCGTACGCCTCGACGACCGGGACCCGGACGCGCTGACCACCGCGCGGTGCGGCGAGCACGAGGTGACCGCCGCCGACGTGGTGTTCGGCGACGACGACGGCGTGCTCTTCGTGGCGGCCGACCGCGTGGGCGCCGTCCTGGAGGCCGCCCGGTCCCTCTTCCGCACCGAGCGGGAACAGGCCCGCCGGATCAGGGCGGGGGAGACCCTGCGGGCGCAGACCCGCTTCGACGACTACCTCAAGGGCCGCGCCGAGGACCCCTCGTACACCTTCCGGCGGCATCTGCGCCGGATCGGTGGCGCGATCGAGGAGTGACGGGAGGTCCGTGGTCCGGCCGGTCAGCCCTCGAAGCCGACCGTGCCGTCCGGCAGGATCGCCTCCACGTGCGCGCCGTGCTCCACGGTCCGGCTCACCGTGCAGAACTTCTCGTGCGTCAGGCGCACGCCCCGGGCGAACACCTCGGCCGCCTTCGGGTTGTTGTCCGGCAGGTCGAACTCGTAGCTCACCCGGATGCGGCCCAGCCGGCCGTCGTCCTCGGGACCCGAGACCGACTCCACCACGATCCGCAGGTCGTCGTGGTCCACCGCCCGGGCCGTCCGGTCGATCACGAGACCGCCGCAGCCGCCCATCGCAGCGAGCAGCAGCTCGACCGGGGTGAACGAGGGCTGGGCGTCCGCGTCGTCGGCGGCGGCCATCCGCACCTCCGCTCCCCGGTCGTTGCGGGCGGTCCAGTTCCGGTACCCGGTGCGGACGGTCTCGATCCGGTAGTCGGCCATGGCGGCGGAGCTCCTTCGTTCAGGTGCGTGTTCCCGTACGGTACGCGCCGGGGGCGGCGCTCAGTCGCTCCGCGTGCCCGCGCGGGCGAGGACGACCGCGCCCCACGCCTCGGACACCGCCCCCCAGACCGCGCGGAGTTCCGGCTCCGCCTCCCGCACCGACGCCACCGCAGCCTCCGGGTCGCCGCCCGCCGCGCGCAGGTCCTCCCCGTCGGCGGCCGCCCACGCCGCGACCGTGTCCGCGCCCACCTCCGGATGGAACTGCACCGCCCAGCCCGCGCCCCCGACCCGGAACGCCTGGTACGGGCAGTCGTCACCGGTCAGCAGCGGCACGGCGCCGGCCGGGAGGCGGTCCACCTGGTCCCAGTGCCACTGCGCCGCCGGGGCGCCCTCCGGCACCCCGCCCAGCACCGGGTCGCCCTCGGCGTCCGGCAGCCTGCGCAGCGGTACGGCACCCGCCTCGGGGCCCCGGGCCCGCCGCGACACCGCGCCGCCCAGGGCGTGCGCGACGATCTGGCCGCCCAGGCATATCCCGAGCAGCGGCACCTCCCCGGCCACGGCCTCGCGGACGAGCCCGCGGACCCGGGGCAGCCACGGCGCGGCCTCGTCGTACTCGCAGTTGACGGCCCCGCCGAGGACGAGCAGCCCCGCGTGGCCGGTCACCGTCTCCGGCAGCGCCTCGCCCTTCCAGGCCCGTATCACGTCGAGCCGGAGCCCGGTCCGTACGAGGTGCTCGCCGACCAGGCCGGGACCGGCGTCCGCCTCGTGCTGCACGACGAGCACGGCCGGCCCCGTCTCCTGCGTCTCCGTCGTCACGGTCGCCCCGCCTCCACGTCTCGTCCCGGGAACGCCCAAGCGCGTTCGCCCTCCCGAGGATCTCCGAAGAAGGGCCGGTGCGGGAGCCCCCGGGGACGCATGCGTGCGCACATCTGAGTAGCCCGGTACGGGTGCCTGAGTACGCCGACCGATACGGCGCCCGCCGCCCGCTGGTGGACTGGGTCCATGACCTCCGACGCCCGGCGCCCCCGCCGCCTCCAGCACGTCACCGCCACCGGCACGGCCCTCGCGGTGGCCCTCGGCCCGCTGGTCCTCGGCGCGCTGCTCGCCAAGTCGGTCGGCGGGGACCCGATGGCCTCCGTCAACGCCCTGATCGCGGGCGGCGGCCAGCGCGCCCGGATCTCCCGCGCCGGACTCCGCTCGGGCGTCCGGCTCCGCCCCGCCGCGCACCTGCGCGGCCGTGCCCGGCCAGCGCGCCCCGGCTCAGCCGCGCGGCCTGCGCGCCAGCAGAAAGGCCTGCGGCGTGCTCTCCCCGGGCTCCGGCTCCCGCACCAGCCGCGCCGCCTCGACCAGCCCCGCCGCGGACAGCAGCCCCGCGAGACGGTCGGGTGACCAGCGGTACACGTCGAGGTCGACCTCGTGCCCGTACGCCCGCTCCCACCGTCGAGTGCCAGGAGAGCACCCCCGGCGACGGTCTCGTACGAGCGGCGGGTGGCGGTGACGTGCGGGGCCCCGGTCATGGCGGCGCCCCATGTCGGCCCTGACGGCCCGTCGGCGGCGGCCGCGTCACCGGTTCCCCGCAAGAAGTCCACGCCGAACGGCTCCCGGAGGTCCCCCGCATGAGCGATGATCGTCGCCTCTGAAGATACCCGGCAGTAGCAGGCCGGGGTCATGGCGAAAGGGCACACCGAATGGTGAGGCGGCACCCCGCGCGGGACGACCACGGCACGAGCGGCGGCGGGGACGGAGCCGGGGCGTCCGCGCGGCGCGCCGGGGACGGAAGCCCGGACCGTGCGGGGGGAACCGGCATCGGACGGCGCCGGTTCCTCGGGTACGTCCTGGCCGCGCCGACCCTCACCGTCGCCGCCCAGCTCGGCGCCGAGGCCCTCGCCCCGAGTGAGGCCGCGGCGGCGTCGGCGCTCATCCCCTCGCTGCCGGGACCGGCCGAACTCCTCGACCTCAACGAGCTGCTGACCCTCGCGGCCGCGCCCACCAGCAACCTCATCACCATCCGCGTCGACACCGACGGCACCGCCCACTTCGCCCTGCCCCGCGCCGAGGTCGGCCAGGGCGTCACCACCTCCAGCGCCATGATCGTCGCGGAGGAGCTCGACCTGCCCCTGGACAAGGTGAAGGTCACGCTCGCCGACGCCCGCCCCGAGCTGCTCTTCAACCAGCTCACCGGCGGCTCCAACACCACCTACTCCACCTACACCCCGATCCGGGTCGCCGCCGCCCTCGCCCGGGCCCGGCTGCTGCATGCCGCCTCCCTCGTCCTCGGCGACGCCGTCGAGACCCTCACCACGAAGGCCGGCGCCGTCCTCTCCCCGGCCGGCGCGCTCCTCGGCTACGGCGACCTCGCCGTGAAGGCCGCCGCCGTCGCCGACGCGGCGGTGGAGGTGACCCTCAAGGACGCGGACGGCTTCCGCGTCATCGGCACCGCCCAGCGCAGGGTCGACGCCCTCGAAGCGGTCACCGGGCGCAAGAAGTTCGCCATGGACCTCCAGGTCCCGGACGCCCTGCCCACCATGGTCTGCCGCCCGCCCACCATCAACGGCACGGTCCGCTCCGTGGCCAACCTCGCCGAGGTCCGGGCCATGCCCGGCATCACCGACGTCGTCACCGTCTCCACCGGCGTCGCCGTCCGCGGCCGCACCTTCGGCCAGTGCATCGACGCGGTCCGCTCCCTCCGCGTCGACTGGGGTCCCGGCACGGCCGAGGGCGCCTCCGACGCCACCGTCCTGGAGAAGCTGCGCCGGGCCGAACTCCCGCTCGTGGTCCCGCCGCTGCCGCTCCTGACGAAGGCGGTCGACGCCCGCTTCACCTTCCACTTCGCCAGCAACGCCGCCCTGGAGACCAACTGCGCGATCGCCGACGTGCGGCGGGACTCGGCGGAGATCTGGGCCTCGGTCAAGGCGCCGATCGTCGCCCAGGAGAAGATCGCCCTCAAGCTCGGCCTGCCGCCCACCGCCGTCCGCGTCCACGTCACCGAGGGCGGCGGCTCCTTCGGCCGCAAGCTGTTCTCCGACGCCGCCCAGGAGGCCGCGGAGATCTCCAAGGCTCTCGGCAAGCCGGTGAAGCTGATGTGGCACCGCACCGACGACTTCCGCCAGGGCCGTACGCACCCGATGTCCACCTCCCGGGTCCGGGCCACGTACTCGCTCGGCGAGGTCCTCACGTACGAGCAGCGCCACACCTCCGTGGCCACCGACTTCGGGCACGGCATCGGCGAGGTCCTCACGGCGGAGGCGGCCCGGCTGCCCGTCGCCGACGCCACCTTCTCCGAGACGATGTTCCAGCTCACCCAGATCAGCCCGTACCACCTCGGCGTCACCACCCAGCTCCTCGCCGAGACCGACAAGGGCTTCAACACCGGCTCCATGCGGAACATCTACTCGCCCAACGTCCGCTGCGCCCAGGAACTCGTCATGGACGAGCTGGCCAAGCGGACGGGCCAGGACGGGTACGAGATGCGGCGCCGGCTCCTCAAGGACGCGCGGGCCCGCGCCGTCCTCGACAAGGTCGCCCAGACGGGGCAGTGGGGCCGGAACATGCCGGCCGGCACGGGCCAGGGCATCGCCGTCCACACCGAGTACCACTCCGCCGTCGCGATCCTCGCCGAGATCGACTGCCGGCCGGAGACCACCGGACGGAAGATCCCGGGCGCGTACACCGGGCCCCGCGTGACCAAGGTCGTCTGCGCCGTCGACGTCGGCCTCGCGGTCAACCCGCGCGGCCTGGAGGCCCAGATGATGGGCGGCATCGCCGACGGCATCGCCATCACCCTGACCTCCGGACTCCACCTGAGCGACGGGCACTTCCTCGAAGGCAGCTGGGACCAGTACTTCTACACCCGGCAGTGGAACACCCCGCCCGAGCTGGAGATCATCGTCATGCCCCCGAGCGGCGACAAGCCGGGCGGCGCGGGCGAGCTCGCGGTCGCCGGAGCCATGGCCGCCGTCGCCTGCGCCTACGGCCGGGCCACCGGCACGATGCCGACGGTCTTCCCCGTCAACCACGCCGAGCCGCTCGCCTTCACCCCCCTGCCGACCGTCCCGCCCGTCCCGGCCTCGCCCACCGACGGCCGCGACCGCACCATCTGAGACCTGGAGCCCCCGTGCCGCAGCACACCTTCATCCTGAACGGCAAGGCCGTCACCGCCGACGTCGAGGGCGACGTCCGGCTCCTCTGGGTCCTCCGGGACGTCCTCGGCGTCACCGGCCCCAAGTACGGCTGCGGGGTCGGCGTCTGCCGGGCCTGCACGAGCCACCTCAACGGCAAGGCGTTCACGCCCTGCGCCGTGCGCGTCGACGACGTCGCCCCGACCGACGAGATCACCACCATCGAGGGCCTCCCCGACACCGCCGGCGCCGAACTCCACCCGATGCAGGAGGCCTGGCTCGACCTCGACGTCGCCCAGTGCGGCTTCTGCCAGCCGGGCCAGATCATGGCGGCGGTCGCCACCGTCCGCAAGGCGCGCGAGGCCGGACGCGAGGTCACCGAGGCCGACCTCGACACCATCCGCAACATCTGCCGGTGCGGCACCTACCACCGCATCCGGCAGGCCGTCCTGGAGGGCGCCCGCCGGATGGCGTGAGCGCGGCGCGGCCCCCGCTCAGGGGGCCGACCGGAGCGGGGCCGGCGGCTGTGCGGCCTGGTCCCGTACCGCCCCGCGGGGTCAGGGCGTCGACAGGAGCAGGGCCAGGGTGGACTCCAGCTCCTGGCGGGTCAGGCGGGCGGCCTCCTCCGGGTCGCCCGCCTCCACCGCCCGGACCACGTCCGCGTGGGCGTCCTCGCCGTGCCGGAGGTCGGTGCCCCGCAGCCCGAGCAGGTCCAGCAGCTCGATCAGGCCCTCGCGGAGCACCGGGGCGAACTCCCCGAACAGGTCCGTAAGGACGGGGTTGCGGGCCGAGGCCACGATCGCCGCGTGCAGGGCGATGTCGGCGTCCACGAAACCCGCGTCGTCGAGCGCGGCCGCCGCCACCCGCCCGGCAAGCGCCTCCCGCATCGCCGCCACGTCCTCCTCGGTCCTGCGCAGCGCCGCGAGGCGCGCCGCCTCCACCTCGACCAGCATCCGCACCTCGTACACGTCCGTCACCGCCGCCCGCCGCAGCCGGGCCGGCCACTCCTCCGTCGGCCGGGTCGCGATCACGAAGACGCCCGCGCCCTGCCGGGGCTGGACGAGCCCCGCGCCCGCCAGGGCCCGCAGCGCCTCGCGGACCGTGGAGCGCCCCACGCCCAGCTCCTTGGCGAGCGTGGTCTCCCCGGGGAGCTTCGTGCCGACCGGCCAGTGGCCCCGGACGATCTGCTCGCGCAGGCGCTCGGCGGCCTGTTCGACCAGGGGGCTGGGACGCAGGGCACCGAGCGGCATGGGGATCACCTGATTCTCTGATGTCCGGCTCTCCGCGAAGGTCCGGACGGCGGGCGCGTCCTCCGGATCACGGGGACGCCGCCGAGGAATGTACCCGAACTTGTCTGAGGAGTACTTGTCTGAGGAGCTGAGGAGTGGTTACGGTACCCGGCATGATCCGCAATCCCCAGCGTCCGAGCCCCATGCCGTACCACCGCTACCGCCCCTTCCAGGACCGCGTCCACGTCCCCGAGTTCGACCGCCGCTGGCCCTCCGCCCGGCTGGAGCGCGCCCCGCTCTGGGTCCCCGTCGACCTCCGCGACGGCAACCAGGCCCTCGCCGAGCCCATGGACACCGACCGCAAGCACCGCTTCTTCGAGCTGCTCGTCCGCACGGGCTTCAAGGAGATCGAGGTCGGCTACCCCTCCGCCAGCCGCGCCGACTTCGACTTCGTCCGCCACCTCGCCGGTCTCGTCGCCGCCGGGGCCGTCCCCGAGGACGTCACTCCGGTCGTCTTCACCCCGGCCCGCCCCGAGCTCATCGAGCGGACCTTCGAGGCCCTCGACGGCCTGCCCCGCGCCGTCGTCCACCTCTACATCGCGACCTCGCCGGTCTGGCGCGAGACCGTCCTCGGCCGCGACCGCGCCGAGGTCCGCCGCACCGTCCACGAGGCCGCCACGCTCATGGCGCGGCTCTCCGAGGCCCGCCCCGGCGCCGACATCCGCTTCCAGTTCTCCCCGGAGACCTTCAACCTGACGGAACCGGACTACGTCCTGGAGCTCTGCGACGGCCTCACCGAACTGTGGGACGCGAGCCCCGACCGGCCGGTCACCCACAACCTGCCCGCGACCGTCGAGATCTCCACCCCCAACGTGTACGCCGACCAGATCGAGTACGTGCACCGCCACCTCGCCCGCCGCGACTCCGTGATCCTCTCCGTCCACCCCCACAACGACCGCGGCACCGGAGTGGCCTGCGCCGAACTCGCCGTCCTCGCCGGCGCCCAGCGCGTCGAGGGCTGCCTCTTCGGCAACGGCGAACGGACCGGCAACGTCGACCTGGTGACGCTCGCCCTCAACCTCTACGCCCAGGGCGTCGACCCCATGCTCGACCTCTCCGACATCGACGCCGTCCGCGAGGTCGTCGAGCACTGCAACCGACTCCCCGTCCACCCCCGCCACCCCTACGCGGGCGACCTCGTCCACACCGCCTTCTCCGGCACCCACCAGGACGCCATCAGCAAGGGCCTCGCCCGGCACGCCAAGGACGCCGCCGAGGCCGGGATCCCGCCGGAGCTCGCCCCCTGGAACGTGCCCTACCTGCCCCTCGACCCCGCCGACCTCGGCCGCGGCTACCAAGCCGTCATCCGCGTCAACTCCCAGTCCGGCAAAGGCGGAGTCGCCCATCTGCTCCGCACCCACCACGGCCTCGACCTGCCGGAGCGGATGCGCCCGGACGTCTCCCGGGCCGTCCAGGCGGTGACCGACGACAGCGGCCGCGAGGCCACCCCCGACGACCTCCACGCCCTCTTCCGCGCGGCCTACCTGGAGCCCGGCCGCGGCGCGGGACCCGTCGCCCTGGAGTCCTGGAGCACCGACCGGGACGCGGCGGGCGGCCACCGCTTCACCTGCGTCCTGCGCGTCGGCGACCGTACGGAACCGGCCGAGGGCCGGGGCAACGGACCGCTCTCCGCCCTGACCGACGCCCTCACCCGGGCCGAAGTCCCCGTCGACGTCCTCGACTTCGCCGAACACGCCGTCACCGCCGGCAGCGCCGGCGAGGCCGCCGCCTACGCCGAGTGCCGAGTGGGCGACCGCACCGCCTGGGGCGCGGGCCTGGACACCTCCGTCCTCACCGCCTCCGTACAGGCCGTCCTGGCCGCGGTGAACCGGGCGTACGAGTCATGAAGCGGCCCCTGGAAGCGACCGGACCGGCGCCCCCGGCCGGACTGCCGCACCCGGAGGCCTCTCCGTGTCCGGCCGACCCGGCTCGCCCGGAGGTCCCTCCGCACCCGGACGGACCGCCGTACCTGGCCGGATCGCAGCACCCGGACGGGCCGCCGCACCCGGAGGTCCCCCCGCCCACCACCACCGCGCCCGTCCTCCACGCCGAGGACGTCACCGTCGTCCGCGAGGGCAACCCCCTCCTGCGCGACATCACGCTCACCGTCCGGTCCGGGGAGCACTGGGCGCTCCTCGGGGCCAACGGTGCGGGGAAGACCACCCTCCTCGGCCTGCTCGGAGCCCAGACGCATCCGACCCGGGGCCGGGTGGAGGTGCTCGGGCGCCGGCTCGGCCGGGCGGACCTGCGGGAACTGCGCACGTCCATCGGCCACGTCACCCCGCGCCACCCGCTGCGCTCCGCCCTCGCCGTGCGTGACGTCGTGCTGACCGGAGCCGTCGGCTCCGTCGAGCGGCCGCCGAGGTGGAGCCCCACCCCCGCGCAGGAGGACCGGGCGGACCGCCTGATCGCCACCCTCGGTCTCGCCGGGCGCCGCGCCGCGCGCTGGCCGACCCTCTCGCAGGGAGAGCGGGGGCGGGCCCTGATCGCCCGGGCGCTCATGCCCGAGCCCCGGCTCCTGCTCCTTGACGAGCCGGCCACCGGACTCGACCTGCCCGGCCGCGAGCAGCTCCTCGACGCCCTGGACGTCCTCGGCGCCGAACATCCGGAGCTGGCGACGGTCCTGGTCACCCATCACCTGGAGGAGCTGCCCTCCGGCACCACCCACGCCCTGCTCCTGCGCGAGGGCCGGGCGCTCGCGCGGGGGCCGGTCGAGGAGGTGCTCACCGGGGAGCTGCTCGGCGCCTGTTTCGGCCTGCCCCTCGCCGTGGAGCGGCACGGCGGCCGGTATGCCGTACGGACCGTCCGCGCTACGCCGACGACCCCGACGTCAGCTTCTCCCGTACCGCGTCGAGATACTCCGCCACCGCGTCCCGGTTCCGGGTCAGGCAGCGGATCCGGTCGGTCATCCGGTCCCGCTCGTTCTCCAGGGTCTCCAGCATCTCCGGGGTCGCGTCCGGGAAGTGGATCGTCCGCGGCTTGTTCAGGCACGGCAGGATCTGCTTGATGATCCGGGTGGGCAGACCGGCGTCGAGCAGGCCCCGGATCTGCATCACCCGGTCCACGTTCGACGCGTCGTAGACGCGGTAGCCGTTCGGCAGCCGGTCGGCGACGATGAGACCCTGCTCCTCGTAGTAGCGCAGCAGTCTGCGCGGTGTTCCGGTGCGCTCGGACAGCTCGCCGATCCGCATGGGAGACCCCCCTCCGGGCAATCGCTTGACCTTCACACCAATGTGAGGGTTCGAGCATACGGACATGACCCACGACACGACAGTCGCGGCCGGTTCCGCCACCCCCGCGCACCCCGAACCCCGGCCCGTATCCGGCCGGTTGCCCCTCCCGGCCCTCCTCGCCCTCGCCACCGCCGTCTTCGTCACCAGCCTCACCGAGACCCTCCCCGCCGGGGTCCTGCCCGGCATGAGCGCCGACCTCGGCGTCGGTGAGGCCGCCATGGGCCAGTCGGTCACCGGCTACGCCCTCGGGACGGCCCTCACCGCCGTACCGCTCGCCGCCCGCACCGCCGGCTGGCGCCGCAAGCGCCTGCTGCTCACCTCGATGGCCGGATTCGCCGCCGCCAACACCGTCACGGCGGTCTCCTCCTCGTACGCCCTCACCATGGGCGCCCGTTTCCTCGCCGGGGTCGCCGCGGGCCTCGCCTGGGCCCTGCTCGCCGGCTACGCCCGCAGGATCGCCCCGGCGCACCTCCAGGGCCGCGCCGTCGCCGTCGCGATGACCGGCATCCCGCTCGCCCTCTCCCTCGGCGTCCCGGCCGGCACCTTCCTCGGCGACGCCGTCGGCTGGCGGGCCGCCTTCGCCGCCATGACCGTGATCGCCGTCGGGCTCCTCGGCTGGATCGCGCTCGCCGTGCCCGACCTGCCGGGCGAACCGCGCGGCGGACGCGCCCCGGTGGCCCGCACCCTGAGGGTCCCCGGCGTCCTGCCGGTCCTCGCCGTCACCTTCACCCTGGTCCTGGCCCACACCGTGCTCTACACGTACGTCGCCGCCTATCTGGACCACCTCGGTCTCGCCGGCTCCACCGGTCTCGTCCTGCTGGTCTTCGGCGCCGCCTCGCTCGCCGGGATCTGGTTCACGGGCCGTCACATCGACCGCAGGCTCCGGGCCCTGACCCTCGCCGGATCGGTCCTCCTCGCCGTCGCGGCGGCCGCGTTCGCCGTCCCGGCGGCGAGCACGGCCCTGGTCCTGGTCGCCGCCGCGCTCTGGGGCCTCGGCTGGGGCGGCGCACCCACCCTGCTGCAGACGGCCGTCGCCGAGGCGGGCGGCGACGACGCCGACACGGCGCAGACGATGCTGGTCAGCCTCTGGAACGCGGCCATGGCGGCGGGCGGTGTCGCCGGCGGCCTCCTCCTCGACGGGCTCGGCGCCGGGGCGCTGCCCTGGAGCGTCCTCGTCCTGCTCGTCCCGGTGGTCGCGCTCGTGACCGGCGCCCGCGCGCACGGTTTCCCGGCCCGCGGGTGAACCCCGCCTGTCGCTCCGGACGCACCGAGGCCCCCACCGCGCGCGGTGGGGGCCTCCGTACGTTCCGGGCGGGGTCAGACGCCCGGCGGCACCCGGGACGGGCGGCCCGTGCCGCGCGTCAGAACGTAGCCGCCGATGCCCGCGAGCGCGGCCAGGACGCCGCCCGCCAGGGTCCAGATCCAGCGGTCCGACCACCAGCCGGAGGACCAGCCGTCCTCCGGGGCCGCCGCCTCGACGGCGGTCTTCCGGCCGGCGTCCTCGTCCGCCTTCGCCTGGTCGGCGGTGGTCGCACCGGGGACGAGCGGCGCGGCGAGCGAGCCGTCGGTGGCGTAGGCGCCGCCCTTGTCGGAGACGTCGGCGCCGATCCGCGCGGTGAACGGCTGGCCGAGGTCCTCGTCCGGGCCGCCGGTGCGGGTCAGCCGGACGTAGTAGCTGCCGGGCAGCGGGTCGTTCGCCCAGGCGTCGGCCGAGGCCCGGACCGGGCGCAGCACGCAGGCCAGCTCGATGGACGCGGTCTCCTTGGCCGCCGTACGGGACTGCATCCCGTACATGCACGGCTGACGCCGCCGCAGCCCGTCGTACACGTCGATCCGCCAGGTGGCGGGCCCGTGCCTCAGGGACGGGTCGGGCAGCGTGACGCTCGCCCTCACGGTCGGCCGCTCCCCGGTGTCCGCCGGGAACACCCAGTACAGGTAGTCACCCGAGGAGGCCTGCGCCGTGGCCTGCTGCCCCGGCAGGAACCGGGCGGCGGTACGGAAGGTGGTGCCGGCCTCGGTGGGCCCGGCCTCCTCGGAGGGGGAGGCCGAAGCGCTGGGCGTGTCGGCCAGGGCGGCCGGGGCCGCGAGGCCGAGCAGGGCCGCGCCCGCGAGCGCGGCCGTGGCGATCATGCGTACGGTACGCATCAGTTGGTCCTCCAGACGGCGATGCGCCAGCGGGACAGCCAGCCCCAGAGCAGACCGGCGAGGAAGCCGGCGAGGACGAGCACGCCGAGCAGCCACCAGCCGCGGCCGAGACCGAACGAGGCGACGTCCGAGGCGGACGAGGGGCCGTCGACGACGTCGACCGTCAGCTCGACGGGCATGCCCGGCGTCGTCTTGACCGACGGGGGAGCGGAGAAGGAGTTGCTGACCTGGAGGCAGACCGTCTCGGCCGCCGGCTTCGCGTCCCCGGGCTCGTCGTCGGCCTCCGGCTTCGGGTAGCGCAGGCCGGTCGAGATGACGTCGGTGCGTCCGTCGCCCGCCTCGGAGCCGCGGACGATCTCCCGGCCGTGGAGGGTGACGGCGCGCAGCAGCACCCCGTAGTCGTTGTTGACGGCCCGGTCGGCCGACACGCTGACGGAGGCGCGCAGTTCCTGGCCGGGCAGCAGGTCCACCCGGTACCAGCGGTGCTCGCCGAAGGACTCGCGGTCCGTGTAGAGGCCGGGCTTCAGCTGCGGCGCCTTCTCGCACCGCGCCGCGCCCTGGGTGGCCACGGGGGTCACGACCGGGTCGGCCGCGCGGTCCACCAGCTGCTTGACGCGGCGGGAGAGGTCCTCGGTGCGGTGGACCGAGGTGTACGTGCCTCCGGTCGCCTCGGCGATGCAGGTGAGCTGCTGCCGGGTCTTGGCGTCCGGCACCAGGCCCAGGGTGTCGATGACGAGGTGGATGCCCTTCGCCGCGATCTCCCGGGCGACCTGGCACGGGTCGAGCGGGGCGCAGGTGTCCTCGCCGTCCGTGATGAGCACGATCCGCTTGCTCGCCCCGTCCTCGCCGAGGTCGTCGGCCGCGCCGAGCAGCGCCGGGCCGATCGGCGTCCAGCCGGTCGGGGCGAGGGTGGCGACGGCGGTCTTGGCCTCGGTCCGGTCGAGCGGCCCGACCGGGTACAGCGGGCGGGTGTCCTTGCAGCCGCGCTTGCGGTCGTTGCCGGGGTAGTCGGCGCCGAGCGTACGGATGCCGAGCCGAACCTCCTCCGGCACCGCGTCCAGGACCTCGTTGAAGGCCTGCTTGGCGGCGCTCATGCGGGACTTGCCGTCGATGTCCTTGGCCCGCATGGAGCCGCTGACGTCGAGGACCAGCTCGACCTTGGGGGATTCCTTCGCCGCCGGCTCGTCGGCAGCCGCGCCCGTCGGCAGGAGCGCGACGCTCAGGGCGGCGAGCAGCGCGCAGGCCCCGGTCGCCAGCCGTTTTCTCGTGATCATCGCCGGATCGTATTGATGAACGTCCGACAAACCCAAATCAGGACTGGCTGTTGAGGAAGCCGATGAGGGAGGCGCCCCACCAGCCGGCCTGGCTGACGGTCGCGGCCAGGCCCGAGAGGACGAGCAGCCGGCGGGGGACGGCGGTCGAGCGGTGGGCCGCCAGGAGCTGGCCGAGCCGGTGCGCCCAGAGGCCGTTGAGGGTGACGGCGAGGACGAGCCCCAGCTTGACCAGGGTCAGCGGGGAGTGGAGGTCGGGGCGGAGGAAGAGCCCGGAGACGACGAGTCCGCCGAGCCCCGCCCAGATCGGGGTCTGGAGGGCGACGGCCGTGTCGAGGACACCGGAGAGGGGCCGCTTCCCGGTCAGCCAGAGCACGGCGAACCAGTCGACGGCCAGCACCGAACCGAGCCCGACGACGAGGAAGGCGATGTGGAAGAAGCGCGCCACCGTCAGGAGGGACGCGTCCGCCTGGACGTGACCGGCGGTCCAGCAGGCTGCCGTGATGCCGGCGGTGGCGACGAGCCCGAGGGCGGTGAGGAGCCAGGAAGGGGTGAGCTCCTGCGCGGTTCTGGACATGCGTTGATCTTCCGGACGTATGGACAGCATAAGTTAGGTAAGGCGAAGCTAAGTGTCGCCCGTGTGCACGTCAAGTCGGTGTGGTGCGCGTCCCAGCGGCCGGGCCCCTCGGAGGTGCCCCGGGCGGGGAGCTCCGGCCCGCACTCGCGCAGCCGGATCCGAGCGCGCCGCGGTGCCGCCGCTGGGTGGGGACCGGTCTCGGCGTCCCTCGCGGACGGCGCTGCGGCGCTGTTCAGAGTGGGCGTGTGGTGAGGACGAAGCCGTCCGGGTGGGGCACCGCCGTGAGACCGGCCTCCCTCAGGACGGTGGCGAGGGCGGTGGTCACGGCGACACGGATGTGGGAGAGCTCGGCCAGAACGGTACGGTCGGCGTCCCCGGTGTGCGCCCGGACGGTGGTCTGGACGAGGTGGCCTGCGGGCCAGGTGACGATGACGCCGTAGGCGTGTTCGTGCAGGTGCAGGCCGCTGTCGGGGCCGTACCCGGCGGTGGCGAGCACCGTGCGGACGGTGTCGAGCAGGTCGTGGGCCATGGCACTCTCCCCCAGGGCGGGCCCGTTACGCCGCCGCCGGGCTGAGGGGCGGGCGGGGCGTCGCGGGGCCGACGACGGTCAGCGGGATCTTCAGCCCCTCGCACAGGCGCCGTGCCCGTGCCGGCACGCTCAGGGACGCCGGTGAGGGGTCGGGCGTGGACAGTTGGATCCGTACGTGCCGCGGGCGGTGGGTGAACAGGAGCGTCTCGACCTGCGAGGCGGCCGCCGCCCGGCTGGGTACGTCCAGGTCGTGCGGGAGCGCCAGGTGCAGGACGTCCTCCTCCACCGCGTGCCGCATCAGCATGCTTCCTCCCGTACTTCTTCCCGGGCCGCTCCCTGCCGCAGACCGCTCCGCGCGGGCGAGACGGGCGGCGGGACGCTCCTGCCCCGCGGCGGCCTGGCGACGGGGCCGGACCGGACATCCGGTCCCGGGGCGTCGCCCGCGCGGATGCCGTCCTCGTCCGGTGCGGGACGGGCCCGGACGGTGAACACGTGGTCAGTCCCCGTGAGTTCCAGCAGGCGGGCGACCCGAGGCCCCAGCGCGGTCAGCACCAGGGTTTTCCCGGCGTGTCGGGCCAGCCGGTTCAGGCGGAGAAGGACGTGAAGGCCCGAGCAGTCGCAGAAGGTGACACCGGACAGGTCGATGTCGAGGCCGCAGGCGCTGGAGTCCAGGGCCGCGACGAGGTCCCGGCGCAGCTCGTCGGCGTCCTCCAGGTCGATCTCGCCGCAGACGCGGGCCAGCACCCGCTGGGATCCCGGCTCGAAGACCACGGTGAGGACGGAAGCGGTCATGGTCTGTCCCTTCGCTGCTCGGAAGCCGAAGGACTGATCGTGCGGGCGGGGGCGGTGAGCCGGGCCCGACGCCGTGTGCGGGTCATCCGTGTGTGTGGTGGTCATGGTGATCACCGTCCGCGGTGGTGCGTGATTCCGCGTCGGCCGTGTGGTCGAGGTCGACCAGCAGCCGCAGCAGGTCCGCGATCTCGTGGTGGCCCTCGGCCGGATGGCGGAACAGGGTCCCGGCCGTGACCTCGTAGTGGTTCCGGCGGCCGTGGCGCTCCCGGGTCAGGTAGCCGGCGGTCTCCAGATCCGTGACGATGGCCTGGGCCGCCCGCTCGGTGAGCCGGCAGTCTTCGGCCAGGTCACGCAGCCGGATCTCCGGATCGCGAAGGATCATGGCGAGGATCCGGGCGTGGTGCGTGACGAACGTCCAGCTGGTGCGCGGCTCCGCCGGTTCCATAGTCCGAAATTTTAGGATTTGCTACTCCTGTTTCGCCAGACCTGAATCCGCGTTCGGGTGATTACCTTCCGCGTGTGCGCCCCGTCCGGCATGAGCCGCCGCGCAGCCCGGGGTGCGCCGCCGCCGGCAGGCGGCCCCGACGCCGTCACCGAGGTGAGTCGCCGACGCCGGCCGCCCCGTCCCGGCGGTCCGCGGAGGTGGCGGGGGAAGGCTGTGCCCGGGAGCCGGCGGGGATGGCTGCCAGACTGGCGAGGAGCTTGAGCCGGTCCTCGTCGGGGGAGCCCGGTTCGGCGGTGTAGATGGTCAGGGAGTGCGCTTCCCGGGTGGACAGGGGCAGGTCCAGCGGCTGGTAGGTGAGTTCCAGCGGCCCGGCGTCGGGATGGTTGAAGGTCTTGACGCCGCCGTGGTGGACGCGGACCTCGTGGGCGGCCCAGCGGGTGCGGAACTCGGTGCTCAGGGTGGACAGTTCTCCGACGAGTTCCCGCAGCGCCTTGTCGTGCGGGTAGCGGCCGGCCTCGGCGCGCAGCAGGGCGGCGGTGAGGGTGACGGCCTGGTCCCAGTCGGCGACGAAGTCCCGCGCCCCCGGGTCGAGGAAGAAGTAGCGGGCACAGTTGGGGCGGCCGCGGTCGTCGACGGTGTCGCTGTCGAACATGGGGGACAGGACCGCCCGGGCGAGTGCGTTGGCGGCGACGATGTCGAGGCGGCCGTTGGTGACGAAGGCCGCGGACAGGGTCATGGAGTCGAGCAGCCATTGCACGCGGGGCGGGACGTCGACGGCCTTCCGGCGCCGGGGCGCGCGGCCGGGCGGCTGGGCGGCCCGGGCGAGGTCGAAGAGGTAGGTGCGTTCGTCGTCGTCGAGGTGGAGCGCGCGGGCGACCGCGTCGAGGACGTCTTCGGACACCCCGTTGATGTGGCCCTTCTCCAGGCGGGTGTACCACTCGGTGCTGACGCCGGCGAGAACGGCGACCTCCTCCCGCCTCAGGCCGGGCACACGGCGCCGACCGCTGGTGGGCAGCCCGGCCTGCTCCGGTGTGATCCTGGCGCGCCGGGTGGCGAGGAAGTCCCGGATGTCGGAGCGGTTGTCGGGTCGCTTGTCCATGCCTTCCACGGTAGGCACGCGGCGCCCAGAAGGGAGGTGGAGCTTGTACCCCCTATCACCGCGACCTTCCTGACCTGCGTGAACACCGGTTCTCTGGGATGCGCGACCCCGTAGTGACACCCCTTTGGAGCCCCACCATGCCAGGAGCGACCCTCCACACCCCCGCCGGCGGACGCGCTGAGGAACGCACCGGGGAACGGCCCCCTGCCTCGCGCCGGCTTCCCGGCGTGGTCTACGTGCTCGCCCTGGGAACGTTCCTGATGGGCACGACCGAGTTCGTGGTGGCGGGCCTGCTGCCGGAGATCGCGGCCGACCTGCGGGTGAGCGTGGCCCGTGCCGGTCTGGCGATCACCGTGTTCGCGGTCGGGATGATCATCGGCGCGCCGCTGATGTCGATGCTGACCCTGCGGCTGCCCGCCCGGTGGACGCTGGTGCTGGCCCTCGGCGTCTTCGCCGCAGGACACGTGATCGCCGCCGTCGGTGACGGCTTCGGGCTGCTGCTGGCCGCCCGGTTCCTGACCGCGCTGGCGACCGGGGCGTTCTGGGCGGTGGCGAACGTCGTGGCCACCGGGGCGGCCGGTCCGACCGCGAGCTCGCGCGCCGTCGGTGTGGTCGGTTCCGGTGCCATGCTCGCCAACGTCGTCGGCGTACCGCTCGGCGCGTTCGCCGGACAGCTGATGGGCTGGCGCGGACCCTTCTGGATCCTGGCCGTCCTGGCGCTGGCCGCGATGGCGCTGATCGCGCGTGCGGTCCCGAACGAGCCCCGCGGCGGGCAGCCGGTGTCGATCCGCTCGGAGCTGTCCGCGCTGCGCTCGGGCCGGCTCTGGCTGGTCCTCGCGGCCTGCGCCACCACGAGCGCCGGCGTGCTGGGCACGTACACCTACATCGCTCCGCTGCTGACCGACCGGGCGGGGATCGCCGCGGGGCTCGTGCCGCTCGTCCTCGTCGGATTCGGTGCCGGCGCCCTGGCCGGCTTCCTCGTCGGCGGCCGGGCCGGCGACGCCCGTCCGTACGCGACCACGATCAAGGCCGCTGCGTCGGCCGCGGTGGTCCTGCTGGCGCTCGGCCTGCTGTCCGCCTTCGCCGTCCCGACGGTGGTGCTGGTCGCCCTGCTCGGGCTGGTCGGCTTCCTCGGCACCCCGGTCCTGATCGCCCTCGGCGTCCGTTTCGCGGGCAAGGCCCCCACCCTGGGCTCGGCCCTGACCGTGTCGGCGTTCAACCTCGGCACGGCGGCCGGCTCCTGGATCGCCGGGCTCAGCCTCGACTCGCCCTTCCGGACCGCAGGACCGGCCGTGGTCGGTGCCGCCATGACCGCTCTGGCCCTCGTCCCCACGATCACCATCGCGCTCGTCCAGGGGCGCCGCGGCGGGCCCGCCCTCGGCTAGGGGAACCGGCCCCGGGACCGCAGGACGGCGGCACCCAACGCCACACCGGAACATTTCCCTTCCATGTTGCGGAGCGACCTGTCGTTGCCGCCGCCCGTCGTCGATCGCGGGTGGCCTCATCCGTGCCGCTGCGCCGGGCGGACTGGAAGGCTGAGCTAATGGCTTCGAGTGTCGTCTCCAGTACACCGAGTATCTGCGGACCGGTACGAGCGCCCTCTGGGTTCGGTTGCGGGAGCTCCTTCGGGACCAGGGGCTCGACCTTGGGGTGACGGTCGTCGTTGGCCTCTTGCAGGAGGGTCCCGATCACGGGGATGGCCAAGTCTCCGGCGACGGCAGGGTCTACAGGTCCGGCCTCTTCTATGGATCAGAAACGGCTCGGGTTCTCATCGACATGAGGGGTCTTCAGCGGGGTCGCCTGATCCGCCTCGATGGTCCTGGCCGCCTCGGCGGCTTCCCGGAAGGTGACGACCGCCTCGCCGTTCTCCCGTGCCCATGCGGTGAGCATCCTGATGGGCTCCTCCAGGGTTCGCCCGAGATCGGTCAGGCCGTACTCCACGCGCGGCGGCGCCTCGGCGTACGCGTGCCGCTCGACGAGCCCGTTGGCTTGGAGCCGGCGCAACGTCTGGGTCAGTACCTTGCGCGAAATGCCACCGCTCAGCTCGACCAGCTCGCCGTGGCGCAACGGGCCGTCGGTCAGCGCGAAGAGCGTGACCATGGACCACTTGCTGGCGATGATCTCCATGGCCAGGAGAGCGGGACAGTCGGCGAGGAAGGCGATTCCGGGTCGCAGGCTCATGCCCCGAAGGTTACCTGGAGGTACCTATCGGCCGCCTATCGTCGTCGAGGTGCGCACGCCCCCTTACTCGCATCTCGCACGATTGAGGTTTCAGCCATGTTCGTCTCCCTTGCCGTCGTCACCGTGTTCATGTCGGCGCTCCTCCTGGTATCGGCCGGGGCCAAGTCCCTGCGGACGCGGCACATCACCGAGCAGATGTCCACCCTCGGAGTGCCGCAGAGCATGATGGCTTTCCTGATCGGCGCTCAGATCGCGGGCGTGGCCGGTGTGATCGCCGGACTCTGGTGGGGACCCGTCGGAATCGCCGCCGCGATCGGCTTGACGCTCTATTTCGCTGGGGCGGTCGCCTTCCACCTGCGCGTCGGCGACCGCAAGGGCGCGTCTCCGGCGGTGGTCCTCACCATGGCCTCCGTCGCACTGATCGTGCTGCGTGCCGCCACCCTCTGACAGCGGGCAGCCGGTCTGACGCCGGCCTTGATCGTGCTGAGTGAGGTTGGTCTCCGATGAGGACGGCCACCGTTGATCATCGTGAGTTGTGTCGACAAACGAAGATCAGCCGGTGGCCGTGGGCCACGGCGTGGATCCTGCTCGGTGGCCATCGGTGTTCGAGGGCCTGATGGGCAAGGTGGCGGGCCGGTTCGCCCGGGTGGAACCCCGCCGCCGAGCAAGGGCGTTCGTGCTGGGGCTGCTCGCGGACCTGCCGAGGAAGAACTGCTGGACGATCGCCGAGCACGCCGGTAACGCCGGCCAGGCCGGCATGCAGCACCTGCTCAGCCGGGCCCGCTGGGATGCCGACCGAGTGCGTGACGACATACGGGACTTCGTAGTCGAGCACCTCGGCGACGAGGACGCCGTACTGGTCGTCGACGAGACCGGGGACCTGAAGAAGGGCACCGCGAGCGTCGGGGTCCAGCGCCAGTACACCGGAACCGCGGGCCGGATCGAGAACTCCCAGGTCGCCGTCCACGTCGTCTACGGGAGTGCGGCCGGGCACGCCGCCATCGACCGCCGCCTCTCCATCCCACGGTCCTGGACCCAGGACCCGCAGCAGTGCCGCTCGGTCGGCATCCCCGGCGACCTGAGGCTCGCGACCAAGCCCGCCCTGGCCACCGAGATGATCGCCCAGGCCCTGGACGCCGGAGTCCGGGCCAGGTGGGTCACCGGTGAGGAGGTCTACGGCGGCGACCCGCACCTGAGCGCCGACCTGGAACAGCGTCAGATCGGCTACGTCCTGGCCATCTCGCGCAAACGGCCCGTCCCCACCCACGCGCGCATCTTCCCGGCTGGCATGCTGGCCCGCGGCCTGCCAAAGAAAGCCTGGCAGCGGCTGTCGGGGGAGCCGGAGCCAAGGGCCACCGCTTCTACGACTGGGCCCAGGTCGAGATCACCAGCCCGAGCGGCACCTCGGGGCATCGGTGGCTGCTCGTGCGACTCAACCGACGCACCGGCGAACTCGCCTACTACCGCTGCTACTCACCCCACCCCGTCCCCCTGACCGCACTGGTCGAGGTGGCCGGCCGCCGCTGGACAGTCGAGGAGACCTTCCAAGCCGCGAAGAGCCCGGCCGGACTGGACGAGCACCAGGTCCGCCGCTGGGTCTCCTGGCACCGCTGGACCACCCTGGCCATGCTCGCGCACGCTTTCCTCGCCGTCACAGCCGCCATCGAACGGGCCACGAGCACCACGACCCCCGAGCTCAGCCCGCTGACCTGCAACGAGATCCAAAGACTGTTTGCAGCCCTGCTCGCACCGGCCCGCGACCTTGCCCACCGCCTGCACTGGTCCGCATGGCGCCGCCAGCACCAAGCACGCTCGCGCACCAGCCACCACCAGCGACAAGCCACCCAACAACCATGAAGATCACGATCTACAGCCGGAGTGCTGGGCCCACCGTAGACAGCTACCTCGTCCGCCTGCGGCGGGATCACGTAGCCCAGGTGCTGGAGGCTGTGGAGCACGTTCGTCGCGCAGTACTTCGCGTCGTCCTCGTTCCCGGTGACCAGACGCCCACCGACGCGGCCGTAGGAGGCTTACTGACCCTGGTAGTTGAGGATCGAGGAGCAGGCCGAGGTTCCAGGATGGCTACTGCCAGGGATTGGTCCTACGGCAGCTGGCGGTACTGCCCTGGGGACCTCGGCGAGCAGGCCGTCCATGCGTGAGCCGTTGCGGAGGCTGACGAGGACCGGCGGCGGATCGGGGGAGACGGACACGAACGCGGTGGCCGTCGTGCCGACGTTCTCTCCGTCCGGTCCCTCGTCGGGGTCGTGCGCGGCCACCAGGACCACGACGGCCGTGAGGCGGGACATCGCGGCCCGGAACTCGTCGCTGGTCACCCCCTCGCACTGGGGATCGAGAGGTCTGTGACGGAGGGGGCAAGGCGGGGCTCTTCTGTAGCACGCTCGCACGCTGGTCCGGACCGCTCCCGGCCCGGCCCGGCCCGGCCCCGCATCGGGCCCGTGGACCAGGCCTTGTCCCTGGGCAGACCTGGGCCGCTTCGTTTGGATCACCGGGCGGACCAGCGGAAGACGCCCGCGATGTGAAGTCCGGCCAGGTAGATGGTCGCGGTCTTCTCGTAGCGGGTGGCGATGCCTCGCCACTGCTTCAAGCGGTTGATGCAGCGTCCGACGGTGTTGCGCTGCTTGTATGCCTCGCGGTCGAAGGCTGGTGGCCTGCCGCCTCGGCTTCCGCGCCGCAGGCGGTGGCCGCGTTGATCGGCCGGAACTGGGATCACAGCGCGGATCCCGCGCTTGCGCAGGTGCTCGCGGATCGCGCGGGAGGAGTACGCCTTGTCGGCCAGGACCACGTCCGGCCTGGTGCGGGGCCGTCCTCACCGTCGAGGAACGCGAAGGCGAGCCATGACGTGAGCGAAGGCGGGTGCGTCACCGGACTGTCCGGCGGCGAGCGCGAAGGCCAACGGCCGGCAGTCGGCATCGGAGGCCAGGTGGATCCTTGTGGTCAGTCCTCCGCGGGACCGGCCGATGGCGTGGTCTGCCGGTTCGCCTGCTGGAGCCCCTTTTTGCGGGCTCCGGCCGCATGCTGGTGCGCGCGTACGATGGTGGAGTCCACCGAGGCAGCCCAGTTGAGGTCTTCGTCGGCGTCGGCCTGCGCGACCAGAGCGGTGAGCACCCGCTCCCAGGTGCCGTCGATGGCCCACATCCGCAGCCGGTTGTAGACGCCTCGCCAGTTGCCGTGCTTCTCGGGGAGGTGGATTCACTGCGAGCCCGTCTGGAACTTCCATGCGATCGCGTCGATCACCTCTCGGTGGCCCCTCCACCTGCCACCCCGCCGCGGTGTCCGATCGGGGAGTAACGGCTCGGTTCGCGCCCACTGCACGTCAGCCAACGGCACGCACGAACAACGACCGGCGGGGCTGGTTGGAACGGCGCTGCTCTTCAGGCGGTCGGTCCGGTGCGGAGCCGCCGCACGTCCCGCGCGAGCGTGTACGAAGCGCCGAGGAAGATCACAATTCCAGCCACGAGCCAGAGGACCGACGCCCCGGAGCGGTACTCACGAACGGCAAAAACGAGCAGCATCACGCTGGCAAGGACGCCGAAGGCCGAGATCAGGGCGCTGATGCGGTTAGTCACACCGACATCATCAACGACGACCTCGGCCAGCGGAAGTGATCCAAACGAACCGGCCTGGGGCTTTCGCCCGGATATCACCGGTCAGCTGCGGGTGACGGTGTGACGGGCGGTTTCGTCGACGTGGAGGGTGAAGACGTCGGGGCGGGCGTAGTGGCCGGTGGTGTCGAGGTCGAAGCGGGCGCGGGCGAGGTCGTCGAGGTCGAGCTCGGCGGTCAGGATGCCCTCGCCGTCACGCAGCGGGCCGGCGAGGACCTCGCCGAGCGGGGAGACGATGACGGAGCCGCCGCCGATCAGCACGGTGTCGGGCGCGTCTCCCTGGACGGGGTGGAGGCCGTCCGGCAGGCCGTCGCGGCGCAGGTACTGGCAGGCGGAGAGGACGAAGCAGCGGCCCTCCAGGGCGATGTGGCGCATGGTGGCCTGCCAGGCGTCGCGGTCGTCGACGGTCGGCGCGCACCACAGGTCCACGCCCTTGGCGTACATCGCGGTGCGCAGGAGCGGCATGTAGTTCTCCCAGCAGATGGCCGCGCCGATGCGTCCGGCGCCGGTGTCGACGACGGGGAGCGTGGAGCCGTCGCCCTGGCCCCACAGGTAGCGCTCGGCGGCGGTGGGCATGAGCTTGCGGTGCAGGCCCAGGTAGCCGTCGGGGCCGAAGAAGAGCGCGACGCAGTACAGGGTGGAGCCCCGGCGCTCGACGGCGCCGATCACGGCGTGGACGCCGAGTTCCCGGGTGACGGCGGCGAGCGTCTCGGTCTCCGGGCCGGGGACCTCGATGGCGGCGGCGTGGTAGCGGCGGAAGAGGTCGCGGCCCGCGGGGCTGCGGCTGCCGACCGTGATGCCGAAGTCCAGCCCCTTGGGGTAGCCGCCGATGAACGCCTCGGGCAGGACGACGACCTCGGCGCCCCGGGCGGCGGCCTCGCGGACGAGTTCCTCGGCCCGGGCCACCGCGGCCGGGGTGTCGAAGAGCGGGGCGGCCGCCTGGACGACGGCGGCGGTCACGGTGCGGCGGGGCTCTGCGGCAGTCGTAGTCATGCCCCTCACGCTAGAAACCCCCTCACACATCCGGCAAACTAATCCTCCTGATGATCGACATCTATGAAACCGAATTCAGGAGGGTCGACCTCAACCTCCTGGTCGTCTTCGCCGCCCTGATGCGCGAGCGCAGTGTCACCCGGGCCGCCGCCGCGCTGCACCTGAGCCAGGGCGCCACCAGCGCGGCCCTCGGGCGCCTGCGCGGGCTCTTCGACGACGAGCTGTTCACCCGCACCCGTACCGGTGTCGAGCCCACGCCACGCGCCGTCGAACTGGCCCGCTGCATCGAGCCGGCCCTCGGCCTGATCCACGGGGCCGTGACCGACCGGGACCGCTTCGACCCGGCGACCGCCCGGCGCACCTTCACCCTGGGCATGTCCGACGACCTGGAGGCGATGCTGCTGCCCCGCCTGCTGGACGCCACGGCCGGCCTGCCGGGCATCCGTCTCGCCGTACGGCAGGCCAGCCGCGGCACCGTCGCCGACATGCTCGACCGCGGCGAGATCGACCTCGGCGTGGCCGCCGCCCCCGCACACGGCCCCGACCACCGCAGCCAGGACCTGTTCCCCTCCGGTTACACCTGCCTGTTCAACCCCCGCCTCCTGCCGCTCCGGACCCCGCTCACCCTCGACGACTACCTCGCCCACCCCCACCTGCTGATCTCCTACGACGGCCGACGCGGCATCGTCGACGACATCCTGGAAGCACGCGGCCTCACCCGTCGCGTGGTCGCCTCCACCACCCACTTCGCCGGAGCGGCCCTCCAGGTCGCCACCCTGCCCGTCCTCGCCACCGTCCCCGCCCACGCGGCCACCGTCTACGCCGACCTGCTCGATCTCACCGAGACCCCGCCCCCCGTCCCGATGCCCGCGTACACCGTCAGCGCCACCTGGCACGGCAGTGTCAGCGACGACCCCGCCCACGCGTGGCTCCGCGGGCTCGTCGGCGCGCTGGCTCGAGGCGATGCACCGGACGATCGGAGTGGGGAACCCATCTGAACTCACCCCAGTGAGAACTGAGTTCGGACGGATCCACGCCCCCGAGCAGTGCTGGCGGTCGTGATGTCGGAGGAGGAGCCCTCGGGCGCGATCGCGCCGCCGGGTTCGACGTCGCCGCCGGGCGTCGGGTCGTGGTGCCCTCCTGCCCGGACGTGAGGACGTGAAGGAAGGACGACCCCCGCCATGGGGCCGCCCTCCCTGTTCCGGATGCTGATTACGGCTTGCGCCCGCACCACGCCACGAGGCGGTCGATGGCCGGCGCGTCCGCGTCGACGTCCACCGCGGCCCCGAACGGCGCACCGTCACGCGGCCCGTTGGGCAGCCCGCGCCTCATGGCGGCGTACGAAATCGCCACGAGTTCGGGGTCCCAGTCCGGGAGCTGTCCGGTCGCGGTGGCCATGTCCCAGGTGTGCACGGTGAATTCCGAGGTCCAGACGGCCGCGGCGGCAGCACCCGGAAGGCTGCCGAACGGCAGTGTCAGTATCCGGCCCAGGATCGCGGGATCCGCCCACGCCGCCTCGACCTCACGCACCGCGGCGTCCCAGGCCTCTTGCCATTCGGTGTCCGCGAGGTCGTCGACGACCGTGGGGAGGCTCGTCACGTCGCCACCGCGCCCGGCGAGGGCGATCCGGCGCAGCACGGCCACGAGGTGCCCGGCCAGCCGCCGGACGGTGAACTCGGTGCAGGGCGTGGGCCCGTCGAACTGCTCGGGCCGGACGGCGGCGACGGTATGTCCGGCCAGCGCGATCGCCTTCAGAAGACCCTGGCGAGGGTCGGCGGTGGCCTCAGGGGTGACAGCGGCCCGCGGGGTGTTCTCCATCTGTGTCATGACTTCATCCTGGAAGCCGAATAGGTCATCTCCTGGCCTATTTCCTGAAAAGAATGGCTGCTGTGAGAGCCGATCGCCTGGTGGCAACCCTGCTGTTCCTCCAATCACGCACCCGTGTGACCGTGGCCGAGGTCGCCGCCGAACTCGAAGTGTCGCCACGGACCGCACGCCGTGACCTGGAGGCCCTGTCCACCGCGGGCATCCCCGTCTACTCGCAGCGTGGCCGCGGCGGGGGCTGGTCGCTGGTCGGCGGCGCCCGTACGGACCTCACCGGGCTGACCGCCGAGGAGATCCGGGCACTGTTCCTGCTCGCGGGCCCTTCGTCCACCACGCCCGAACTCCGCACGGCGTTGCGCAAGTTAGTGCGCGCGCTGCCCGCACCCCTGCGTGCGGGCGCCGAGGCCGCGTCGCGGGCCGGCCTTACCGACGGCACGAACTGGTCGCGCGCCGACGTCACGGCCACCGGGCCGCACCTCGACGCGCTCCGGCGGGCCGTGGTGGACGGGATCCAGGTGCGGCTCGGGTACGCCGGGCCCGGCAAGCCCGTCGGCGTGCGAACCGTCCATCCGCTCGGGCTCGTGGCCAAGGCCGGTCACGACTACCTCGTCGCCGAGACGGAGCGGGGCTTGCGAACCTTCCGGCTCAGCCGGGTCGCCTCGGTCCAGGCAACCGGCGAGCCCGTCGTACGGCCGCCCGGCTTCGACCTCCCCACGGTCTGGCGTTCGTTCGCCGCGCGCTTGGAGCAGCGGCTGTACGCGGCGACGGTTCGGGCCCGGGCCGAGCCGGGTGCCCTGGCGGTCCTGGAGCGGATGTTCGACGGGCGCCTGCACGTCGGTCCGACGCTCCCCGACGGGTGGACGGAGATACGGGTCGACGGGCCGACGCCGGAGGTCGTCGCGACCCAGCTGGCCGGGCTGGGGGCACGCATCGAGGTGCTGGATCCGCCGGAGGCAAGGGAGCGGCTCGCACGTCTGGCGGTTGAACTGGCCGGTGCGTACGGGCCGCCGGACCCTTTCGGGCCTTGACCCCGGTTTTTGGACACCGGTGAGACTCGGATCTCGATGGTCCAGCGGCCCGGCATTTCGCGACGGAGACGCGCTGGTGAACCGCTGCCCGTTCGTCGAAGATCACCAGCGCCGGTCCGGCGTGAAGCGGCTCCGCGTCATTCTCGGCCTCTCCCGCTCCGGCTTCCGCTACCGGCGCCCCACCGCGGCCGCGCGGACGGTCCGCCAGGCTGCCGAGTCAGAGCTCGCTGATCGGATACGCGAGGTCCACCAGGACTCCGACGGCACCTGCAAAGCCCCCAGGGTCACCGTCGAGCCCCGCGACGAGGGGACACGGATCAACCGCAAGCGTGTCGCCAGGACCACGCGGACCGTCGGGCTCGAGGGCGTGCGTCCGCGCCGCCGGCCCGCAAGAGCGCTTCACCCGAGTGCCCCTGCGGGCCGGCCGCTGTTTCACCCCATCGTCCACTGCTGGTTCGTGCCGCCGCTGCAGGACCACAGCTGGACGGGCGTGCCGTCGGTGGTTCCCAGGCCGGCCACGTCCAGGCAGAGCCCCGACTGCACCCCGGTGACGGTGCCGTTCGGGTTGAACTTCCACTGCTGGTTGGGCTGGCCGTTGCAGGACCAGACGATCACCTTGGTGCCATCGGTGGTCCCCTTGGCGCTGGCGTCCAGGCAGAGCGTGCCGCCACCGACGTTCACGGTCAGCTGGTTCGACGCCGTACGCGTCCAGGTCTGGTTCGCGCCGCCGCTGCAGGCGTAGATCTGCTGCTGCGCGCCCGACGTCGTGTTCGCGTCGGTCAGGCATTTACCTGCGGCCACCGCCCGCAGCGCGCCCGTCGTGCCACCGGAGGAGCCTGCGTCCAGTCCCATGAAGTGGACCGCGTCGGCGGCCATCCCCGTGCCCTGGACCGGCAGTTGGTGTCCCGCACCGGCGATGCTGTACGCCTCGACCTGGGGCGTGCCGACGCTGTTGTCGTACCGGGTCCGGGTCCAGTCGGTCGCGGGGGTGTCGGTGGCCGACGGCGTCTGACTCACGCCGAGGACGTCGGTCCACTGCTTGATCTCTTCGCCGAGGTTGTTGTGGCTCAGGATGGTGTCGGCGGTCCCGTGCCACAGCTGCACACGCGGCCGCGGGCCGGTGTAGCCGGGGTATCCGGTGTTCCGCACCAGGCCGCCCCACTGCTGCGGCGTCATGGACACCCGGCCTTGGGCGCAGGCCGAGTTCCAGCCGCGCACCGAGCCGGTGGCGAAGCAGTGGTAGGGCACCCCCATGAACGCCGCGCCCGCTTTGAAGACGTCGGGGTAGTCGGCGAGCATCACGTTCGTCATCATGCCGCCCGAGGACTGCCCGGTCACGTACACGGCGTTGGGATTGCCGCCGTAGCGCTGCTGCGCGTAGGTGATCATCGACATGAGCCCGACCGGGTCGCTGCCACCGTTGCGGGTCAGCGCCTGGTCCGAGGAGACGTCCCAGCAGCTTCCGCTCGGGCTCGTCGAGGGGTAGATGACGAGGAACCCGTACTTGTCGGCCTGGGAGGCGAAGTCGGTGCTCGAGTACATGTAGGGGCCCGTCCCCTGACAGCCGTGCAGTGCGAGCAGAATCGGCGGGTTGGGCTTGACGTTGTCCGGTACGTACAGGTGCATCAGCAGACCGGTCGGGTTCGTGCCGAAGTTCGTGATCTGGACCAGCGACGCGGCAGCGGCCCGTGGGGCCGCCTGCAGGTGCAGGCCGAGCGCGAGGCCGAGCACGGTGATGATGCCGAGCAGCCGGGACGCGAGCGGGCGGGATCGGGACATGGAACCTCTCCGTCGGGATTGCCAAGAGCGTGAGGAGGTTCCGGCGCCACCACGGAGACAACACCACCGATACTCGTGCCGGTCCACCGCTTCCGTCAACAACCGTGCCACGACCTCGCGGTGGCCGTTCGGGGCCCGCTCCGCCCACCTGCGGATACGCCGACGACCGGCCCGGGAGCCCGCGATACGCGGTGAACGCCGCACCTGGGCCGGCCGCCGAGAGCGGAGGACGCGCCCCGGTCACCGCTCCGGGGCGGCCCGTGCGCGGAGTATTGACAACGCGCTTCGCCTGATGGAGATTTCACCGGGGCAGCCTTGGAGGGGCTTCCCCAAGGAAGATGTTAGCGCTCACATTCTCTGTGAGGGGTCCGGCGCCCACCCATTCCCCTCGGTTGTCTCCCGTCCCGTGTGCTCAGCCCGGCGGGAACGGTCCGATGGAGCATGCGCTCGCGCGACCGCCAGGACGAGGCTCGGCCCTCCGACCGGCCTGCAGGCATCCCCACCCAAGGAGAGCGATCCGTACGGACACCAGCCGCCACAGTGCGCGCCGACCGGCCGCGTCGCCGGGGAACTCGGTGCACGGTACGGGAGCTGTTCGGCGCGGCCCCGAGGCAGGGCGTCAGGTGGAGGCCGCTGTCGTCGCGGGCGCTGTCGCGCGATGGGCCTGGTCGATCCGGGGCTGACTTCCACCGGACCTCCGACCGTTCCGGTCCGCACTCAACGGTGTTCGGGGTTCTCGAAGTCGAAGCGGCAGCCGGCGTCCCACTCGGAGCGCTGGTTGCCGTGGGCCGGGATGCCGCCGGCGTCCTTGAGCATCCGTGCCAGGTGGAGCTGGTTCCAGGTCATGAAGGTGGTGTTGCGGTTGGTGAAGTCGTTCTCCGGACCGCCCGAGCCGGGGTCGAGATAGGACGGTCCGGGGCCCGCCGGGCCGACCCAGCCCGCGTCCGCCTGCGGCGGGATCACGTAGCCCAGGTGCTGGAGGCTGTACAGGACGTTCATCGCGCAGTGCTTGGCGCCGTCCTCGTTGCCGGTGATCAGACAGCCGCCCACGCGACCGTAGTAGGCGTACTGGCCGCGCTCGTTGAGGATCGACGAGCAGGCGTACAGACGCTCGATCACCTTCTTCATGACCGAGGAGTTGTCTCCCAGCCACACAGGCCCCGCCAGGGTCAGGATGTCGGCGGCCATCACCTGGGAGTAGATGACCGGCCACTCGTCCGTCTCCCACCCGTGCTCCGTCATGTCCGGCCACACACCGGTCGCGATGTCGATGTCCACCGCCCTGAGCACCTCGACCCGCACGCCCTGGCGCTCCATGATCCCGGTGCTGATGTCGATCAACCCCTGTGTGTGGCTCCGCTCCGGCGACCGCTTGAGCGTGCAGTTGATCACCAGGGCGCGAAGATCCGTGTAGGAAGTGCCGGAGTCGGTCATCGATGTGTCCCCTTGCGGACGAGCTGGGCGGTCAGCCGGTCAAGCACACCCGGCTGCCGACGTCGACAACGCCCCGCTTGGTCCGGCCGAAGATCCGGTCCACTGTCTCGCCCCGCCGGCTGGAAGGACCGGTCGCCGCGCCATCGACCGCGGAGTCGGCCGCCCGATCACCCGCATGGCCCCGCACCGATGACATGTGTCCCCGACCCGGATCGGCGGAACACGGTCGTGTGGCGGCGTCGGCCCGTGAGCGACTGTCCGTCGCCGTGGGCGAGCGTGTGGACACCGGCGTGGTGGGCGGCACGTGCCGCACCGGGTCGGGCGGCTTTCTCGGGCATGGCGGTCTACCTGTCGCCGCGGTGGATGCCACCAGGCGCCTGATGCTCATGCGCCAGGGGTATCACCCTGAGACAGCCGTGCATTGATCCTTTTGTCGAGTTCCGTCATGGTGCGGTGAAAGGCGCGTTCGAGGTCCACGTGGTAGCGGTGGGCCAGGACGAGTACCGACCACAGGCAGTCGGCGAGCTCGTGTTCCAGCGCAGGCCGACCGCCCGGGTGCTCTCGCGCACCCTCCTCCGCCATGACGAGTTTGGCCAGGTCGCCGACGTCGCCCATGAAGCCGAGCACGAATTCGGTGCGTGTCCAGACTCGACCGCGCTCACGACGGTTCAGCTCGTCGTAGAGGTCATGGATGCGGATCGCCTGCCGCTTCAGTTCGTCGAAGTCCACGGAGTCCGTCCCTTCGGGGTGAGTGTGCCGAGGAGCGTTGCCCGTTTGCCGGTCCCTGCGTGACCAGGAGTCCTGGAGGCCGGCTCGTCGTGCCGAAACGAGCGGGAGGAATGTGATGACAGGGAAGGAGCTCCGGACCAGGTTGCGGGTTCAGGCCGAGAAGTACCGGCTCAGGACCTGCTGCAGGTAGTCCGCGCCCGAGCCGAGGCGGGCGGCCTGTTCGGCCGAGGGCACGAACGCGACCTTGTCGAGCTCGGGTACGTCTCCCCGCTTCGTCTCCCGCACGGTGAGATCCGCATGCCGACGGCGCACGAGTGCGCTGGGCACGGGCGGGGCGAGGAAGTGGAAGCCGAGGCTGCCGAACCGCGTTCCACGGGTGAGGCCCCACAGCCGTAGCTCCTCGACGGCGATGTCCACGCCGAGCTCTTCGGCCAGTTCGCGGGCGGCATCCCGACGGAGTGACGCCATGTCCAGGGGGACGCCGGCCGCAGGGGGTTCCGCCGAGCCGCCGGGGAGGCTCCAGTGGCCCGGTGCCGCTGTGGTGGGGGAGCCACGTCCGACCGCGAGTCCGGCCTCCGTCGGCAACAGGACGGTGACGAAGACAGACCCGGGGACTTCTTCGGCCGGCCGCAGTTTCCGCAGGGCTCGATGCCGGTACGTCATCCTTGCCCATCGCACCACCGACGGGCCGGGCCCGGACAGGTCGATGCCCAGACTCGCGACGAGCGGGCCGTCGAAGGCGGTGGGGTTGTGGGCCTTTGCCTCCTCCCAGAGACGGTCGACCGCGCCTCGCTCCTGTGGTGACAGGGCCGGTGGAGGGTGCTCGACGAAGTCGATCCGTTGTGCGTCGAGGAACTCGACAGGGAGGTGCCCGGGTTGCATCGGAGGTCCTTCCCGCCCGTCGGGGGAGGCGTTGAGGCGGACGGAGGAGTAGCCCTGGTCGGCGAGCCACCGCAGGGTTGCGGTCGCGACGGAGTGGATCTCGCCGTGGAACGGAGAGTCGCCGGTGGGACTGGGGAAGCGAGGGGCGTAGGTGCCGACCGCGCGGGAGGCGAGACCGGCACCGTCGGGCGCGTCGACGACGAAGGCGGCCAAGCCGGGGCCTTCGAGGAAGTCGGCGGAATCCGCCTCGCACGCCGTGACCCATTCACCGTCCGGTGTGGGCCGCGCGGTGTCGAGCATGACGCGGCGCAGCCGGGTGAGCCCGACTGCGTCATGGCGGTCGGCACGGCGCTCGTCACCAGTACGGCGTACAGCAGGAACTTCAGAAACGGGTCGAGGGAGCCGTCTTCATCGAACACCGTCCGTCCTCCCCTCGGGAGCGGTCCGTTCGAACGGCGCGGCGAACCGGGGCCGGAGTGCGCCAGGGAGCCGTCGGCGGGTGGGGGCGGGGAGGTGCAGGATCTGGTGGAGCGGGACACCCCGCTCGGCCCATGAGCGCAGCCGTTCACGGTCGGTCCAGCCCACGGCGTGCCGCTCTCCCCACTCCCTGGCGTCGCGGGTGAAGCCGCCGTTCGTCACGACCGTCGCCGCATCTGCCCGGTGGACGGGGCCTGCTGTCCCCTTCACCTGGTACATCACCTGGGAGCCGACCTTCGCGGCGACCTTGGTGTGCTTGGCCTGGACGACGAGCCGCCCGTACGCCGGGTGGTCGGCGATGACGTCGGCGGCCTGATCGCCCTGCTGCCCGACCTGCCGGGCCGACCAGCCGTCCCGGATCAGCAGGTCCCGCAGCGCGAACTCGAACTGCCGGTCGTCCATCGCGTCCAGCTCAGCCAGGCTGAACCGCAGGACCGACAAACGCCGTGCTCGCGCCGCGTGCTCGCGGGCGGCCGCCACAGCCCGCCGGACGCCGGCCGCGAATCCCAGGAGGGCGAGCACGGTCACGAGGGGTGCTACACGTGCCCCGAGCCCGGGGTGAGCGTGCACGACCTTGCCGTATGGGCTCTGACCCGGTGTTTTCTTGGGACCTTCTAGGGTGGGGGAGCTCTGCCGGACGCTCTCGGAGGGGGGCACCGCAAGCTGTGCCGAGATCACCCTCACCGCCGACGGCGCGGGTGTTGTGGTCGGGCGCGCCGACCACACCGACGGCCCTCCGTTGGAGACCCGGTTGACTGTGCTCTGTGGCGGGACACCGCCCGCGGACCGACACTCGCTGTTCGACGGTCACGTCGGCGTGGGATCGGCCGTCGTCAACGCCTTGTCGAGCCGCCTGATCGCAGAGGTACGGCGCGACGGCGCCCACCGGGTGCTGGAGTACGAGCAAGGCGTATCTGTACGACCCCGACTTCACTCCCCACTCACCTCGGCGCGGGCCTGACGGCGGTCGTGTCGGTGAAGCGCGATCGGCCCGAGTTCGAGGGGGCGACCCGCCACTGGCCACACGGCGTGGCAGATCTCCAACGAGTGATCGTCAATGCCTGTGGATCGGGTCTGAAGTCAGTGCTCGGTAGCGGCTTGCTCCAGCTGCGCGGTGATTCCCTGCCGGTCGATCTGGATCCAGTACTCGGCGATCAGGCCGTCCTCAACGCGATAGACCGCACTGGTCATCGCTGTGAGCTGCGCACCGGTCGGCGGGTAGTGGTCGACCGGTCCGACATGTCGTCCGATCTGGGTCCAGCGGGCATAGACGCGATTGCCTTCGGCGATGAGCTCGTCCACGGTCAGCGTGAAGGCGCCGTACGCGTCGAGCATCTCCTGGACGTGCTCGGCGTACTGCTGCGGTGTTCGCTCCACGACCACTGGCGCCTCCGAGACGACCTGGTGGGCTCGGACCCGGCCGGCCATGAAGCGACTGGCCCGGTCAGGGTGCAGCCCTGATCGCACCTGCAGAAGAAACTCGCGGACTGTGTCCTTGGCGTTGGTCATCGGCAAAGTCTGGCATTCCCTTCATGCCGCGTGAGCCTCGGGGCGTTCGGCGAGGTGGCCGCGTTCGAGGCGGGCTCCGGCGCGGACCAGGGAGACGAGGTGGGGTGCGCTCACGGCCCGCCACCGCTGCTGGGCGGACTCGACGAGTCCGAAGGCCATGGCCAGGGCGGCGGTGCGGGAGCCGGCGCCTCGGGTGACCCTGGTCCGCAGCCGGACGGTGGAGAAGGTCGCCCTGATGGGATTCGTGGCCCGCAGGTGGATCCAGTGCTCGGCGCGGAGGAGGAACTCGGCCATGGACCGGAGATCGTCGGCGGCGCCGGAAGGACGTTTCGGCTGGCCCAGGACATAGGCGACATCGCCATCAGCGCCGCACCGCAGCTGACCAGGAACCCGCGTTTCAACAACGGCCCAGGCATCGTCGAGAAAGCCCTGGCCATCTGCAACGGGACGTATCCGTGACGTACAACCTCCTCACCGTCGGCGCCGTCAGCCCCGAGACCATGGGGGTCGTGCTTGCCGGAAGCCTCGGTGTCGCGGTCGGTGATGTGGAGGTGGCCGATCCGGACGGCGACCCCGGCCTCCGGAACTGGGATGCGCCCGTCTCGTGCGAACACCGTGCGGTCCACGGTGACGTCGCGTGGTCGCTGGACATCTACGTCCAGGGCGAAGCGATTGGTCAGCCGCTCGAGTCCGAGCTCGCCGCGGCGTTCGCGAAGGCGGCCGCGACGACAGTCCTGTATCCCGCGACCGAAGCGCTCCCGAGCGCTTATCGGGCAGTGGCGCCGGACGGCCTTCTCACGCGTGCCCGGCTCGAACTCTCCGACGACGAGCCCCCTCTCTACGAGGTCACCGCCGTCGAGGCGCCGGTGCCGCAGCTGCCCCGGGCGATCGTGACGAGGTTCGCCGAGATCGTGCGGGAACAGAAGCCGGACACTCCTGTGGCCGAGGCCTTCGCGGCATCGGTGGAGCAGGTGCGGCAAGCAGCCTCGGGCCTGGCACGGCTTGCCCGGGACGGCGACACGGGCAGCCCCAGCTGGTCCGCCAAGGGCAACCTGGTCGTATGGGAGCGAGTCATCAGGCGGCTGGAATCCGGGTGGGCGCCATCAAGGTGGTATCCGGCCGACCTCTACCGGGAACGGCTGGAAGCCCGCGACGAGCTCGCCGGCATCGGTGCCCGGCTGCCTCGCGAGGTCACCGAGCTGCTCGGCAGAGCTCTGGAGGAACTGGACAGCCGGTTTGCCGCCGCAACAGCCGAGGACTCGCCGGGAAGCCTTCGCAAGGAGCTGACAGGCGCGTCTGAGCAGACCTCGGCCGGCTGGTGGTGGCGTCGCCGCCCGGATCCCCCACCGTGGGAACGGACCTGACCTCGTCCAGACCGGGCTGATCCTGCCTTACGGCAAGGGCGCAGGCCCGGTGCGCGACGGGAATCGCGTCCCGGGCCTGCCCCCGCGGAGGCCGGCAGCGTCTGTTCCTCGGTGACCCCGAAGCAGTCGTTGGGGGTGAAGCAGTGCGCCTCGGCGATGTCGGGAAAGTCGTTCTAGAACCACGCGTAGTCCGCTCCGGTCTTCGTCACGCCGCCCGTCCCCGCCCCTGTGTCCGACAACGGAGGAGGTCCGGCCGCCAGAACGCCCAGCCCGCACCCGGCCCGCGCACCCGATGCGCCCGGGCCGCTCCGGAGCGACCGAACGCACGAGGGTCCTCAGTCCGGGGAGCCGTCGGTATCGGGGAGTGGGCGGGCCAGGACGTTTCGGTCGTGTTCCTGGTGGCCGCCGGAGGCGAGCATGCGGACTTCGGAGCGGTCGCTGATCTCGGCGCGGATGATGCCGGTGGCGTCGGTGTACACGGGATGGCCTCCGGAACCCGTGAGCTGGGTGCGTTCCACGATCACGACGTCCTGGGCCGAGCCTGTGCTGTCGGAGAACACCAGCTCGTAGCGGAGTGGGTTCATCTCCCCGATTTTACGCCGATCGGGCGGGTTCACCTGCTGGGGCCACCGCGTCGACCAGGGCGGCCAGGGCCGTCCCGAGGGCCTCGGCACCGGGGCCTGCCGGGCCGCCGGGCTCGCTCATGTACAGGTCGCGGCGGATCTCCACCATCAGGGCGCTCACCCGGGGATCCCGGCCGTAGAACTCCAGTGGCACGTAGGTCCCGGCGAAGGGGCTGTCCGTCCCGACGCCGCCGAAGCCGCCGAAGGCCTCCCGCGCCGCGTCGAGCAGTGCGGGAGGCGTGTGGAAGGGGTCCGTGCCGAGGCAGACCGGCGGGCGAGGGCCGTCGCCGTGCAGTTCGTACGGCAGTGGTGCGGTCGGGTACGAGTGGACGTCGATGATCACCACGCGTCCCGCGACGGCGAGCCGCTCGGCCACGGCCGCCGTCATGGCCCCGGCGTACGGGGTGAAGTACCGGTCGATCAGCGGCTCCGGGTCGAAGCCGGCCGGCCGTAGCGCCGCGCGGTGGGTGGTCCGGGTGTACACCGCGCCCATTCCGACGGACAGCATCTCCTCGCGCTCGTCGGGGAAGCGCTCCGGGTCGACGACGAGCCGCGAGAGCCCGTTGACGAACCGCCAGGGCGCCGAGCCGGCCGTCGCGGCGGCCACGGCGGCGATCTTGTCGGTGTGGGCGTCCGTGATGTGGTCCAGCTCGCGGGAGAGTTCCCCGTCGTCGAGCAGGATGCCCGCGCGCACGTCCGGAGGCACCTCGCGCGAGGAGTGCGGCACGTGGAGGAGGACGGGGGAGCCCGGGGCCCCGGGGAGGAGGCGGAAGGAGGGCGTGGTGTCGGTCATGGGGCGATCCTGCCTCCGACCCCGCCCCCGCCGTGGCGAAACCGCTGGTTACAGTGGTGGGAGGTCGCGCCGCCGGACCAGGGCCAGGCGTGAGACCGGGCCGACTGTCGACCACAGGGACCCGTACGACCGCTCCTTCCCGTCAGCCCGTCAGCCCGTCAGCCCGTCAGCCCGTCAGCCCGTCCCTGTCCCGGAAACCGCGCATCCCATGAGCATCGACGCCGCACCGCGTCCCGACACCGCCTCCGAACCGGCCTCCGGCGCTCCCGCGCCCCGGGCGCCGCGCCTGCCGTGGACCGCCGGGCGCGCCCCGGCCCGGCCCGCGCCCGCCGCCGCCTTCCACAGCGTCAGCGCCGCGACCGCCGCCCTCCTCGGGCTCGTCGGCATCGGCGCCCTCATCCACGAACCGGTGCTCATACCCCCGCTGGCCGCCAGCGCCGCGCTCGTGCACTGCGCCCCCGCACTGCCCCTGGCCCAGCCGCGGAACGTCGTCCTCGGCCACCTCGTCGCCGCCGCCGCCGGATACGCCGTGGCGGCCGTCGCCCCCCACGGCAGCGCCTGGGCGGCCGCCGTCGCCGCCGGGATCGCCCTGGCGGTGAACACCCTGACCCGCACCCCGCATGCGCCGGCCTGCGCGACCGCCGTCGTCATCGTGCTCCAGGCCCCCGCGCCCGGCCGGTTCGTCCCCCTGCTGTTCGGGGCCTCGGTGCTGCTCGTGCTCACCGCGTTCGCCGCCTCCCGCACCCGCCGCGCGGCCCCGAGGTACCCCGCCTACTGGTGGTGAGCCACGGCTCCCCGCCCCCCCCTGCGCCCCCGGCGTGGCGACCTTACGCCCTCCGCTCGACCGCGTGTGCGGGCGCCTGCGGCCCGGTGCGCCCCGGTGGCACGCACCTCCGGGCGCCGTCCTCCGGGGGGAACGCGTCACGTTCAGGAGGGTTCCGGTCGGAAACCACCGGTGGGCGCCGAGTCGTCCGAAACGGTCCCGGCGAAGGCGTAAGACCCCTTGCATGGCTTCCTCCTTTCCGTACCTGCGGCAGGACTTCGCCGCCTCCCTCGTCGTCTTCCTCGTCGCGCTGCCGCTCTGCATAGGCGTGGCCGTCGCCTCCGGCGTCCCCGCCGAGCTCGGTCTCGTCACCGGCATCGTCGGCGGTCTCGTCACCGGCCTCATGCGGGGCAGCAGCATCCAGGTCTCCGGCCCCGCCGCCGGCCTCACCGTCCTCGTCCTCGACGCCGTCCGGACCCTGGGCCCGGCCGGGCTCGGCGTCGCCGTGCTCCTCGCGGGTCTGCTCCAGGTCGCCATGGGCCTGCTGCGCTGGGGCCGCTGGTTCCGGGCCATCTCCCTCTCCGTCGTCGAGGGGATGCTCGCCGGGATCGGCCTCGTCATCGTGGCCGGCCAGCTCTACGCCGCGGCCGGACTCGGCGCCCCCGCCTCCGGCCCGGCCAGGCTCCTCGGACTGCCCGCCGCCCTCGGACGCGCGGTGACCGCCGAGGAGACGCTCCTCCCGCTCGCCGTGGCCGCCGCCACGGTCCTCCTGATCGCCGGCTGGCGGCACCTGCCCCGCCGGGTGCGGGCCGTGCCCGGCGCGCTCGTCGCCGTCCTCCTCGCGGCGCTCGTGACCGCCCTGTTCGACCTGCCGGTGGCGACCGTACGGGTCAGCGGGGTGCTGGACGCGGTGCGGCTGCCGGGAGCGGACGGCCTCTCAGCCCTGACCGACCTGGCCCTGATCGGCACCGTCCTCGCCTTCGCGCTGATCGCCTCCGCCGAGTCCCTGTTCAGCGCGGCGGCCGTGGACCGGCTGCACGACGGCCCGCCCACCGACTACGACAAGGAGCTGCTGGCCCAGGGGTTCGGCAACACGCTCTGCGGACTGCTGGGGGCGCTGCCCATGACCGCCGTGATCGTCCGCAGCTCGGCCAACGTCCAGGCGGGCGGCAGGACCAGGGCCTCCCGGGTGCTCCACGGGCTGTGGCTGCTGCTCTTCGCCGCCCTGCTGCCCGGCACCCTGGAGTACGTGCCGCTCGCGGTGCTCGCCGGCATCCTCGTCCACGCGGGCTGGAAGCTGATCCCCTTCCGGGGCCTCGTCGCCCTGTGGCGGGGCCACCGCGGCGAGGCGCTCGTCCTGATGGTGACGGCCCTGGCGATCGTCACCGCGGGCATGCTCGAAGGCGTCCTGACTGGACTCGCCGTCTCGGTCGCCAAAGCGGCCTGGGACGCCTCGCACCTCCGCGTCGACCACACCGACGAGGGCGAGGGGCCGGTGCGCGTCGGCCTGTCGGGCACGGTGACCTTCCTGCGGCTGCCGAAGATCCTCGACACCCTCGAATCCCTGCCGCGTGACCGCCCGGTCGTGCTGGACCTCTCGGGGCTCCACCACCTCGACCACGCCTGCCGGGCGGCGCTCGACTCCTGGGCCGACCGCCACCGCACGGCCGGCGGCCCCGCCTCCGTACACCTCCACGGGCCGCCGGAGCGGCGGGCCTGAGGGGCCGGACCACCGCGGTACGGCTCGATGGCCGACCCCCGTCGCGAGGAGTGCCTCCGCGCGACGGGGGTACGCGAACCGGGACCGTCGAACGGACAGAGAGCAGCAGGAGGAGGTCGTCCCCGTGCGGATCGAGGTGGCCGAGGCGACGGAGACGTACGTGACGAGCGGTGAGGGGGAGGGCCTGCCCGACATCGAGGCCCCCCGCGAGGTCGCGCCCCGGGACGCGCGCGCCCTGTCGCGGGTGTTCCTCCGGGAACTCGCGGTGCGGGAGGAGGGCACGGCGGGGCACCAGTACGTCCGGAACACCCTGATCGAGATGAACATGACGCTCGTGCGGTACGCGGCCGGCCGCTTCCGAGGGCGGCCCGAGGAGATGGAGGACATCGTCCAGGTCGGCATGATCGGCCTCATCAAGGCGATCGACCGCTTCGACCTGTCCCGCGAGGTGGAGTTCACCACCTTCGCGTTGCCGTACATCACGGGCGAGATCAAGCGGTTCTTCCGCGACACCTCCTGGGCGGTCCACGTCCCGCGCCGGCTCCAGGAGGCGCGCGTGGAACTGGCGAAGGCGACCGACGAGCTGAGCTCGCGGCTGGGCCGCGCGCCCCGGGTCGCGGAACTGGCGCCCGTCATGGACCTGTCCGAGGAGCAGGTGGTCGAGGCCCAACTGGCCGCGAACGGCTACCACTCGACGTCCCTGGACGCCGCGATCGGCGGCGACGACGAGAACGACGACGCGGCCCTGGCCGACCTCATCGGCGAGGAGGACCCGGCGCTCGCGCTCGTCGAGGACTTCCACGACCTCGCCCCGCTCGTGGTGGCCCTCGGCGAGCGCGACCGGCTGCTGCTGCACCTGCGCTTCGTCGAGGAGCTGACCCAGAGCCAGATAGGCGAGCGCCTCGGCGTGTCCCAGATGCACGTCTCGCGACTCCTGGCCCGCAGCCTGAACCGGCTGCGGGAGGGAATGGTCGAGACGGGGGCCGGTGCCTGACCGGCCCTGTTCTCAGCGGACCGCTCCCAGGAACGCCCGCGTGCGTTCGTGCGCGGGCGACTCCAGGAGCTCGTCGGCCGGGCCCGACTCCACGATCCGGCCCCGGTCGAACATCAGGATCCGGTCGGAGACGTCCCGCGCGAAGCCCATCTCGTGCGTCACGCACAGCAGGGTGATGTCGGTGGAGCGCGCGATGTCCCGCAGGACGTCCAGGACCTCCGCCACCAGCTCCGGGTCGAGCGCGGACGTCACCTCGTCGAGGAGCAGGATCCCGGGCCGCATCGCGAGGGCGCGGGCGATGGCCACGCGTTGCTGCTGGCCGCCGGAGAGGCGGGTCGGCCGCGCGTCGGCCCGGTCGCCGAGCCCGACCAGGTCGAGCAGGTCCCGCGCCCTGCGGTCCGCGTCCTCCCGGCTCTCGCCGAGCACGTGGACGGGCGCCTCGACGATGTTCTCCAGGACGCTCATGTGCGGGAAGAGGTTGAACTGCTGGAAGACCATGCCGATCCGCCGCCGGTGCGCCGCGAGATGCCGCTCGTTCGCCGGCACCAGCTTCCCGTCCGCGCCTTTCGGCATGTGGGAGAAGGGCCGGCCGTCGACGTGGATGACGCCGTCGGTGACCCGTTCGAGCGTCATGAGCAGCCGCAGGATGGTCGTCTTCCCCGAGCCGCTGGGCCCGATCAGCGTCACGCGCTCCCCGCGCCCGACCTCCAGGTCGAGGCCGTCGAGCACGGTGCGGTCTCCGTACCGCTTGGTGACCCGCTCGAAGCGGACCGCGGGGTCCTCCCGGTCCTCATGCGGCAAGGCGTGCCTCCAGTCGTCGTACGAGCACGGACGTCGGCCAGCTCGCGAGCAGGAACACCGCGGCGGCCAGGGTGAAGCTCTCCAGATAGGCGAAGTGGGTACTGCCGAAGGCGTTCGCCTCGTGGACCATCTCGTGCACGGTGATCACCGAGAGCAGGGGCGTCTCCTTGAACATGGACACCGCGTAGTTGCCGAGCGGCGGCAGCACGTTCCGCACGGCCTGCGGCAGCACCACCGCCCGCCACACCCGCCGGCGCGGCAGCGAAAGCGCCGTGCACGCCTCCCACTGCCCCTTCGGCACGGCGTCGATGCCCGTCCGGTACACCTCCGAGAGGTACGTGGAGTAGTGCGTGCCCAGCACCAGGACGCCGAGCACCGGCGCGTCGAGCGCGGGCACCAGGACCCAGGCCGCGAACAGCTGCACCAGGAGCGGCGTCGTACGGACGAACGCGGCCGCCCCGCGCACCGGAAGCGCCAGCCATCCGGGGCCCGCCCGCTGGACGAGGGCGAGGACGAGTCCGAGGGCCATGGCGACGGCGAACGCCGGCACGGTGGCCAGGACGGTGACGCCGAACCCCTCCAGTACGGCGGGCAGCGCGGCCCGGGCCGCCTCCCCGTCCCACATCAGGCACCGCCTTCCTGCCCGAGCCGGGCCTTCGCCGCCCGCTCCAGGGCGTTCATGAGGAGGCTCAGCACGACGGCCATGCCGAAGTAGAGCCCGAGGAGCAGCAGGTACGAGGCGGCCGTCGCGCCCGTCGCCGAGCGCAGCTGGTCGATCTGGAAGGTGAGGTCGGGGACCGTGACCAGGGAGAGCAGCGGCGTCGCCTTCAGGAGCTGCACGAGCAGGTTCTTGAACGGCGCGACCATCAGGGCGTGCGCCTGCGGCAGGACGACCCGCCGCAGCCGCAGCCCCGCCCCCATGCCGAGCGCGATCGCCGCCTCGGTCTGGGCCCGGGGGACCGCCGCCACCGCGCCCCGCACGACCTCGGCGCCGTACGCCCCGTAGTTGAGGCCGAGCGCGAGCACCGCGCAGGCGAGCGGTTCGAGCCGGAAGCCGACCATCGGCAGCGCGAAGAACAGCCAGAACAGCTGCACGTACAGCGAGGTCCCCCGGAAGAACTCCACGACGAGGCGCGCACCGCCCCGCACCGGCAGCCGCGCCGACCGGGAGAGCAGCCCGAGGACGTACGCGAGGACCAGGGCGAGCGCGGCACCGAGCACCGTGGCCTCCACCGTGACGAGGAGCCCCTCGGCCAGCCGGGGAAGCGCGCGCCGCAGCTCGGGCAGGAACCCGGTCGCGAGGGGCAGAGAGCCGGTCGCGAGGGGCAGCGAGTCACCCCCGACGGGCAGCGGGCCGGCCGCGGCGGACAGGGCGCCGGCCCCGACCGACAGGGCGTCAGCCATTCCCGCCGCCCCTCACCCTGCGCACAGGTCGGCGGTCCGCAGGGAACGGGGCGGCACTTCGCGGGTGGTGAAGCCGTACTTCCCGACGAGCCCGACGAACCGCTCGGGGGAGCCGGTGATCTTCAGGAGCTCGCGGTCGAAGGCGTCCCGCAGCCCGCCCGCCCCGGGCCGGAACACGGCCCCGCCCGCGCCGAGCCGCCGTACCCCGCCGACCACCGGGACGAACGCCCCGCCCACCTCCACCGGTGCGCCCGCGTTCGTCCGGGCGAGCCAGCGCAGGGAGATGGCGGTCAGCGCGAAGGCGTCGATCCGGCCGGCGAGGAGGGCGTCGAGCCCGTCCTGCTGCTTGGCGAGCGTCTTCACCGACCCGTCCGGAACGCCCGCCGCCTTGGCGAACGACGCCTCCACCGCGGCGGTGAGCACCCCGACGGTGGCGCCCTTCGCCGCGCAGGACCCCAGATCGCTCAGCCCCTTCGGGTTGCCCTTGGGGAACATCAGGGCGGTGGGGGAGACGAACTCCGGCTCGGAGAAGATCACCTTGGCGCAGCGCTCCGGCGTGATCGACATGCCCGCGCTGACGACGTCGAAGCGGCCGGCGAGCAGCCCGGGGATCAGCGCGCCGAACTCCGTGAGCGTCGGGCGCAGTTCGCGCACGCCGAGGGCCGTGAATATCTCGCGGTGCAGCGTCGGGGCCTCGCCGGCGAGTTCGCCGCCGTCCTGGAAGCCGTACGGCGCCTCACCGGCGAAGCCCACCCGCACGAAGCCCTGCTCCCGCAGGCGCGCGAGGAGCTTCCCGTCGTCCCCGGGCGCTCCCGTCCCCGCCTGGGTGCGGGTGCACGCGGTCAGGGCGAGACCGCCGAGGAGCGAGGCTCCGGTGAGGAAGCCGCGGCGGCCGAGCGTCATGAGCGCTCCCCGGGGCGCGCGGCGATGAAGGAGGGGCGGCGGACCGGGGCGGCGAAGGGGGCCTCGGGCGCGTTCTCGACGCTGTTGAAGACGAGGAACACATTGCTCCGGGGGTACGGGGTGATGTTGTCGCCCGAACCGTGCAGGGCGTTGCAGTCGAACCAGGTGGCCGATCCCGCCGGACCAGTGAAGTGCCGGATGCCGCAGGCGTCGGCGAAGGTGGTGAGCGCCTCGGGGGAGGGGGTCCCGGCGTCCTGCATCCGCAGCGACTGCTTGTAGTTGTCCTCGGGCGTCTCGCCCGCGCAGCCCAGGAAGGTGCGGTGCGAGCCCGGCATGATCATCAGGCTGCCGTTGGTGGTGTGGTTCGGGGTGAGCGCGATCGAGACCGAGACGGTCCGCATCCGGGGCAGGCCGTCCTCGGCATGCCAGGTCTCGAAGTCGGAGTGCCAGTAGAAGCCGCTGGCGCCGAAGCCGGGTTTGACGTTGACCCGCGACTGGTGGACGTAGACCTCGGAGCCGAGGATCTGGCGGGCCCGCCCGACGATCCGCGGGTCCTCGGCGAGCCGGCGGAAGACCTCGCTGATCCGGTGCACCTCGAAGACGGAGCGGATCTCCCGGGAGCGGGGTTCGACGACGGCCCGCTCGTCCGCCCGTACGGCGGGGTCGGCGACGAGCCGGTCCAGCTCGGCGCGGAGCTCGTCGACCTCGTCCGGGGTGACGATCTCGTCCACCGTGACGAAGCCGTCGCGGTCGTACTCCTCCAGTTCCCGGGCCCAGAAGGGGCCCGGCGTGCCGGGCTCGGACCACACGACGGGGTCCTTGCGGCCGATGAGCTCCTCCCGGGAGCCGCGGGTGGGGTAGAGGTCGACGGGACGGGTGGGTGCGGAGGCCATGGGGCGGGGTGCCTTCCTTTCGCGTACGGAATCGGGCGGGGACGTCGTCAGGCCTGACCGGGCTCGGGTTCGGTGAGGAGCGGGTAGACGCCGTTCTCGTCGTGGTCCTCGCGCCCGGTGACGGGCGGGTTGAAGACGCACAGGCAGCGGAAGTCCCTCTTGACCTTGAGGGTGTGGCGCTCGTGCCCGTCGAGGAGGTACATCGTTCCGGGCAGGATCGTGTACGTACGGCCCGTCTCGTGGTCGGTGAGCTCGGCCTCTCCGGCGGTGCAGACGACGGCCTCGACGTGGTGGGCGTACCACATGGAGGTCTCGGTGCCGGCGTACAGCACCGTCTCGTGGAGGGAGAAGCCGACCCGCTCGCGGGCGAGGACGATGCGCCTGCTCTCCCAGGTCCCGGACGCGGACCGGACGTGCCGCTCGGTGTTCTCCAGCTCGTCGAAGGTACGGACGATCATGGGTGGTGGCCTTTCCGTGGCGGGGTGATCAGGCGGCGGGACGGCCGGCGGTGTGGCGGACGGAGCGGGCCAGGACGCCGAGGCCCTCGTCGAGTTCGTCGTCCGTCGCGGTCAGCGGGGGCAGCAGTTTGACCACCTCGCCGCGCGGCCCGGAGGTCTCCAGGAGGAGGCCGGTCTCGAAGGCCCGCCGGCACACGGCCTCGGCCCGCTCCCCGTCGGCGAACTCCAGGCCCCATACGAGCCCGCGGCCGCGCACGGCCAGTCCGGTCCGTTCGTCGTCGCCGCACAGGTCGAGCAGGGCGCTCCGTATCCGGTCGGCCCGGCCGAGGGTGCGCTCGCGCAGGGCGCCGTCGCGCCAGTAGGCGTCGAGGGCGGCCGTGGCGGTGACGAAGGCGGGGTTGTTGCCGCGGAAGGTGCCGTTGTGCTCGCCGGGCTCCCACAGGTCGAGCTCCGGCCGGAAGAGGCAGAGGGACATGGGCAGGCCGTAGCCGCTGATGGACTTGGACAGGGTGACGATGTCGGGGGTGACGCCCGCCTCCTCGAAGGAGAAGAACTCGCCGGTGCGCCCGCAGCCCATCTGGATGTCGTCGACGATGAGGAGCATCTCGTGCCGGCGGCAGAGCTCCGCCAGCGCGCGCAGCCATTCGGCGCGTGCGACGTTGACGCCGCCCTCGCCCTGGACGGTCTCGACGATCACGGCCGCCGGGTGGTCGAGGCCGGAGCCGGCGTCGTCCAGGAGCCGCTCGAACCAGAGGAAGTCGGTGACCTGCCCGTCGAGGTAGTCGTCGAAGGGCATCCGGGCGGCGTGGTGCAGCGGGACGCCCGCTCCGGCGCGCTTGGCGGCGTTGCCGGTGACGGCGAGCGAGCCGAGGGACATGCCGTGGAAGGCGTTGGTGAAGGAGACGACCGTCTGGCGTCCCGTGACCTTGCGGGCGAGTTTGAGGGCGGCCTCCACCGCGTTGGTGCCCGTGGGGCCGGGGAACATCACCTTGTAGGGCAGGGCGCGGGGCTCCAGGACGGTGGCGCGGAAGGTCTCCAGGAAGGCGCGTTTGGCGGTCGTCGACATGTCGAGGCCGTGGGTGACGCCGTCGTCGGCGAGGTAGTCGAGGAGGGCGCGCTTGAGCACCGGGTTGTTGTGGCCGTAGTTGAGCGAGCCCGCCCCGGCGAAGAAGTCGAGGTACGGACGGCCGTCCTCGTCGTACAGCCGGCTCCCGACGGCGCGCTCGAAGACGACGGGCCAGGCGCGGCAGTAGCTGCGGACCTCCGATTCGAGGGTCTCGAAGACGGAGGGGGCGGCGATGTCGGTCAGGGTCACGGGGTCTCTGTCTCCAGGAGGTGGGGGAACGGTGGGCGGCCGGCTCAGGACGCCGCGGGGGCGAAGGGGCCGATGCGGTACAGCACTTCGGCGTCGTGCCCCGCGGAGGGGAAGGAGGCGGACGGGAAGAGGACCTCGCGGGTCAGGTCGGCGTCGTGCCTGCGGGCGAAGGACCGGAAGAGCCGGTCGGACGCCAGGTTCCCCGGAGTGACGGTCGCCTCCACCCGGTCGAGTCCGTGCTCGGCCGCCACCCGGGCGGACAGAGCGTCGAGCAGGGTCCCGGCTACCCCGGTCCCGCGGTGCGAACCCTCCACGGCGACCTGCCAGACGAAGAGCGTTCCGGGCGCGTCGGGCCGCAGGTATCCGGTGACGAAGCCCACCGGCCGTCCGGAGGCGTCACGGGCGACGGCGGTCGTGCCGGCGAAGTCACGGCACCACAGCAGATAGCTGTACGGCGAGTTGAGGTCGAGTTCGCCCGAGCCGCGGGCGATCCGCCAGAGTGCGGCGCCGTCCGCGATCTCGGCCGGGCCGACGGAGACGCCGCCGACCAGGGATGTCAGGGGGGCAGTGGTCATGGGCGCCGAAGCTACCGAGCGGACCGTGGAACTTCCTGGGGCGAAGGCCTTGTTCGGGATGGTGCGGATGTGATAGGTGCGCCGATGCTGCCCGTGCCGGGAATCTCCTCCCACGCGCACGGCAAACATGGATAAATCGGCACAGAATGCCCGTTTGTAACGGGTGGATAACGCCTTCTGGTTGCCGGAGGCGACATCTCAAGAACGTGAGAACATCCGGGATTTCGCGTTTGAAGCCCCCGGAAGCGGGGAGCCGGGCCGGGTGCAGCACACCCGGCCCGGCTCCGTCACTTCCCGCGTCGCGCGCGGACTACCAGATCGCCTCGACCCACTCCGGGTGGTCGATGAACGGGTTCCGGTTGTGCTGGTAGGTGTTGTAGATGACGTCGTTGCGGCGCTCCTCGAAGGCGCTCGGCGGGTCCTGCTCGTTCCACTGCTTCAGGACCGAGAGGCGGCCGTGGAAGGGCGTGCTGCCGTTCGACGTGGACTCGTCGGGCTCCAGGTCGGGCCAGCCGTCGTCGCCCTCGTAGCGCACGGCCATGTAGAGGATCATGCGGGCCACGTCGCCCTTGTCCGCGTCGCGCGGTTCGAAGGAGTCGCTGTCCGTGTAGGCGCCGGGCGCGCCGCTGACCGGGGAGCCGCCGTTGTCCCAGTCCTTGTTGCCCCGGGTGCTGTTGACCTGGACGTCGCAGGCGCGCAGGTGGTGCAGGTCGGTGCCGGGGCCGGCCGAGGTGCCGAAGTTGCCGTGGGACTGGGCCCAGGTGTGCTCGCGGTTCCAGTCGCCGACGGAGCCCCCGTTGAGGGCCTTGCTGCGCGAGACGCCGCTGTAGAGCAGGATCACGTTGTTGGTGTTGTTCGGGTCCTGGTCGGTGACCTTCAGCGCGTTCCAGACCGCGTCGTACGAGATCTTGCTCTGGCTGCTGATGATGGTGTGCAGCGAGGACTTGAGGCTCGTGCCGGTCTTGCCGATGGCGTCCTTGTAGTACGTGGAGTCGTACGCCGTGGTCGTGGCGCTCGCGGGAGTCGCGGCGACCGTGGGGAGCGTGACGCCGACGAGGGTGGCGGCGGCGGCCGCCGCCCACACCTTCCAACTGCGGGTCCGCACAACGGACATGGGGGGCCCTTTCCCGGGGACGGTACGCGCGGGACAACGGACGCCGGCTCGACGGGGCCGTTGTCTACGCGTGTTGACTGTTTGTCACCGGGAGAGTGACACACGTCAGGTACCTGTCATGTAACGGAGAGGAGGCTGTTCCGTGACGTTCTCGCATACGGGGGAACCGGATCGCCCCTCCCCGTGGGCCCGTCCGGGGTCAGGCGCCCCGGACGTCCACCGGCATCCCCTTCGGCTCCTTGATCCGCTTCATGATGATCTGCGAGTTCACCTCGGTGACCCCGGCCAGCGTCGTCAGCCGCTCGATCCACAACCGCTCGTACGCCGCGAGGTCCGCCACCGCGATCCGCAGCAGGCAGCCGGGACTCCCGAACAGCCGGTACGCCTCGATCACGTCCGGCACGTCCTGGAGCGCCTCCTCGAAGGCCTCCACCGTCTCCCGGTCCCGCCGCACCTCCACCGAGACGAGGACCTCGAAGCCGCGCCCCACCGCCTCCGGGTCGATGATCGCCCGGTAGCCCCGGATCACCCCGTCCTGCTCCAGCTGGCGCACCCGGCGCAGACAGGGGGAGGGGCTGAGCCCGACCCGCTGGGCCAGCTCCTGGTTGCTCAGCCGGCCGTCGTTCTGGAGCTCGCGCAAGATATGGAGATCGATTCGGTCCATGGCGCAATTATCCACCACGATGAAACAAACGAGGGGCTGATTTCGCAATCGCCTTGCGCGCCTCCTGTCCTATCGTTGCGAGCGCAGACGAAATGGGTACGGAGTAAGGGCGGCAGGCATGAAGCGGACGAACGACGGGGGAGCGCGCCGGATCGTCGTCATCAGCACCGGGGGCACGATCGCCAGCCGCTGGCAGGGCACCGGCTACGCGGCCGACGCCTCGGGCGACGACGTCCTGGCCACCGCCCCCCTCCCCGAGGGCGTCACCGTCGAGGTCGTCGACCTGTTCAACGTGAACAGCTCCCGCATGACCTCGGCCCACCAGCTCGCCCTGCTGCGCACGGTCCACGAGACCTTCGCCGACCCCGGCGTCGACGGCATCGTCGTCACCCACGGCACCGACACCCTGGAGGAGACGGCCTTCCTCCTGGACCTCCACCACACCGACCCCCGCCCGGTCGTCCTCACCGGCGCCCAGCGCCCCTTCGGCACCGGCGACGGCGACGGCCCCGGCAACCTCTACGACGCGCTCCAGGTCGCCGCCTCCGTCCGCGACCTCGGCGTCCTCGTCGTCTTCGACGGGCGCGTCCACGCGGCGCGCGGCACCGTGAAGACCCAGACCCTCGCCGCCGACGCCTTCTCCGACCCCTCCGCCGAGCGCCTCGGCCGCGTCGGGTTCTCCCGCGTCGACATCGAGCGGCAGCCGGAGCGCCCCGCCCCGCTGCCCCTGCCGGCCGCCGCGCGGACCGCGGACCCCGGGGCCACCGGCCCCGACGCCACCCCGCTGCCCCGCGTCGACATCGTCACGCACCACTCCGACGGCGACCCGTTCCTCCTGAACGCCGCCGTCTCCGCCGGGGCCAAGGGCATCGTCCTCGTCGCCACCGGCGCGGGCAACGCCACCCCGGAGATCGCCGCCGCCGTCGCGGACGCGGTCGCCCGGGGCGTCCTCGTCGCCGTCACCACCCGCGTCCCCGCGGGACCGCTGGCCGAGATATACACCGGCGGCGGCGCGGTCGACCTCGTCGCCGCGGGTGCCCTGCTCACCGGCACCCTCCGGGCCGGCCAGGCCCGCATCGCCCTCCTCGCCACGCTCCTCGCCGAAGCCGGCACCGGCGCGGGCGGCACCGCCCTGCTGCGCCGCCTCCTCGAAGGCCCGGTCCGCGACGAGCCCGCCCTCGCCACCGGCCACTCCCGCTCGGCCTCGGCGGTCGCGGCCCGCGCGTAGCGCCGGTCCGGCGGGTCGGGGTCGTACCAGGTCCTGATCCGGCACCCCTCAGAACCCCGGCTCGCGGACGGAGCACTCCCCCCGCCCGCCCGCGAGCCGGAATCAACTTCCTCCCACCGGCGCACCGCGCCTGCCGGGCCCGCCCGGCGGCTCCGCCGTGCCCGGAACCGGCCGCCGGGGCCGTACGCGCGCGTGGGCACCGTCGCGCTTCCGGCGCCCGCACGCGCATGCGTGGGCATGGACGAACGCTTCACCCACCCTCTCCGCCTCTCCCCAAGGACGGCCCTCATGGTTCCCGCACCGGCCCCGCACGACCTCCCCGTCCGCCGCGAGCACGATCTGCTCGGCGACCGGGACGTTCCCGCCGACGCCTACTGGGGCGTCCACACCCTGCGCGCCACCGAGAACTTCGCCATCACCGGCACGCCCATCTCCGTCTACCCCCTCCTGATCGAGGCGCTCGCCGCCGTCAAGGAGGCCGCCGCCCGTGCCAACGAGGAGCTCGGGCTGCTCCCCTCCGACAAGGCCGCCGCCATCGCCGGCGCCTGCCGGGAGATCCGTACGGGACGGCTCCACGACCAGTTCGTCGTGGACGTCGTCCAGGGCGGCGCGGGCACCTCCACCAACATGAACGCCAACGAGGTCGTCGCCAACCGGGCCCTGGAGCTCCTCGGCCACGCCAAGGGCGACTACGCGCACCTCCACCCCAACGAGGACGTCAACCTCGGCCAGTCCACCAACGACGTCTACCCGACCGCGATCCGCATCGCCGCGATCGGCGCCGCCCGCGAGCTCCTGAAGGCCATGGCAGTCCTCCAGGACGCCTTCGCCGCCAAGGCCCTGGAGTTCCGCGAGGTCGTGAAGATGGGCCGCACCCAGCTCCAGGACGCGGTGCCCATGACGCTGGGCCAGGAGTTCTCCACGTACGCCGTGATGCTGGAGGAGGACCGCGGCCGGCTCGCCGAGGCGATCGAGCTCATCCACGAGATCAACCTCGGGGCCACCGCCATCGGCACCGGCCTCAACGCCGCCCCCGGCTACGCCGAGACCGCCCGCCGCGAGCTCGCCGAGCTGACCGGGCTGCCGCTCGTGACCTCCGCCAACCTCATCGAGGCCACCCAGGACTGCGGCGCCTTCGTCCAGCTCTCCGGCGTCCTCAAGCGGATCGCGGTCAAGCTCTCCAAGACCTGCAACGACCTGCGCCTGCTCTCCTCGGGCCCGCGCGCGGGCCTCGGCGAGATCAACCTGCCGCCGGTGCAGGCCGGTTCCAGCATCATGCCGGGCAAGGTCAACCCCGTGATCCCCGAGGTCGTGAACCAGGTGGCCTTCGAGGTGATCGGCAACGACATCACCATCACCATGGCGGCGGAGGCGGGACAGCTCCAGCTCAACGCCTTCGAGCCGGTCATCTTCCACGCCCTGTCCAAGAGCCTGCTCTCGCTGCGCGCCGCCTGCCTCACCCTGGCCGAGCGCTGTGTCACCGGCATCACCGCCAACACCGAGGCGCTCCGCGCGGCCGTGGAGAACTCCATCGGCCTCGCGACCGCGCTCAATCCGCACCTCGGCTACACGGCCGCCACCGCCATCGCCCAGGAGGCGCTGGCCACCGGCCGGGGGGTCGTCGAACTCACCGTGGAGAAGGGGCTGCTGCCCGCCCACCGCCTCGCCGAACTCCTCACCCCCGAGCGCCTCACCGGAGCCCCGGGCCCGGCCGTTTCCTGATCCGCGCGGGGCGATCAAGAGGGCCTGTTCGGCCATAAGTTACCCGGCAGTTTCTCGTGACTTCCTCGGCGGGCGGTCGTAGAACGTGTTCCCATTCACTTCCGAGTGAGGAAGATCATATGAGTGAACACCCCCTGTCCGCCCGGGGAAGTCACGGGGTCAGCCGCCGCCGTTTCCTCTCGGGAACAGGTTCTGTTCTCGGCGCCGCCGCCCTCGCCGGAACGATCACGGCCCCCGCCCGCGCCGAAGTCCCCGGCCTGAACTGCACCCCCATCCCCGACGGCGCCCAGGTGCGCGCCCTGGTCATCGGCACCGGTTACGGCGGTTCCGTCGCCGCCCTCCGGCTCGCCCGCGCCGGCGTCGACGTCCACATGATCGAGATGGGCATGGCCTGGGACACCCCCGGGCCGGACGGCAAGATCTTCGCCAACACCACCAAGCCGGACTACCGATCCTTCTGGCTGCGCACCCGCACCAAGCAGCCGCTGAGCCAGTTCCTCGGCTTCCCGCTCGACAAGGACGTGCCCCTCCACACCGGCATCCTCGACGCCGAGGACTTCGCCGGCATCACGGTCTACCAGGGGCGCGGCGTCGGCGGCGGCTCCCTCGTCAACGGCGGCATGGCCGTCACGCCGCTCCGGGAGCGCTTCCCGGCGATCCTCCCGACCGTCGACCCGGCCGAGATGTACTCCACCTACTACCCGCGCGCCAACGCGGGCCTCGGCGTCAGCTCGGTGGACGTGAACTGGTGGGAGAGCCAGGACTGCTATCAGTACGCGCGCGTGGGCCGCAAGCACGCCGAGCGCTCCGGCTTCCCCTTCGTCTTCGTGCCCAACGTCTACGACTGGGACTACATGAAGCAGGAGGCCGCCGGGGCCGTCCAGAAGTCCGCCCTGGAGGGCGAGGTCATCTACGGCAACAACGCCGGCAAGAAGAGCCTCCAGAAGACCTACCTCGCCCAGGCCGCCGCCACCGGCCGCGTGAACGTCTCCCCGCTCCACCGGGTGACCTCCGTCAGCCCGGCCGCCGCCGGCGGCTACACCGTCGTCATCGACCAGATCGACACCACCGGTGCCGTCCTCGTCACCAAGACCGTCCGCGCCGACCGGGTCTTCTTCGCCGCGGGCAGCGTCGGCACCAGCAAGCTCCTCACCCGCCTCAAGGCCACCGGCGCCCTGCCCTCGCTGAACGGGTACATCGGCAAGGGCTGGGGCGACAACGGCAACGTCATGTGCGGCCGCGCCAACCACATGTGGGACCCCACCGGGACGCTCCAGTCCTCCATGCCCACCGCGGGCATCGACAACTGGGACGCCGGCGGCGCCTTCGCCGAGGTCGCCCCGCTGCCCACCGGCATCGAGACCTACGCCTCCTTCTACCTCTCCATCACCCGCACCCCGCGCCGCGCCGAGTTCAGCTGGAACCCGGCCACCGGCAAGGTCGACCTGAGCTGGGACCGGGCCTGGAAGCAGACCTCCATCGACATGGCCAGGTCGATCTTCGACAAGATCAACAGCAAGGAGGGGACGATCTACCGGACCGACCTCTTCGGCGCCTACAAGATCTGGGGCGACCACCTCACCTACCACCCGCTCGGCGGCGCGGTCCTGGGGCAGGCGACCGACAACTACGGCCGGCTCCACGGCCATCCCGGCCTCTACGCCATCGACGGGTCCCTGATCCCCGGCAACACCAGCGTCAACCCCTTCGTCACCATCACGGCCCTCGCCGAACGCAACATCGAACGCATCATCGCCGAGGACTTCTGACGCCGCGGGGCAGGGGGAAGGGCGGGCCGGGAATCCCGGCCCGCCCTTCCCCCTGCCTCAGTGCGTCGGCAGCACGCACACCTCGTCGAGCCCGAGCACCCGGTTGAGCCGCCCGAACGCCAGCCACGACCCCAGGCTCATCGTCAGCTCCACGATCTCCGCCTGGCTGTACCGCGCCGTCATCCGCGCCCAGAACTCCTCGTCCAGGCCGTGGTGGTCGAGCGCGTACCGCTCCGCGTACTCGGCCGCGAGCCGCGTCCGCTCGTCGAAGGCCTCCGAGACCTCCGTCTCGCGCCACGCCGCGACGAGCGCGTCGAAGCCCTCCTCGACCTTCTCCCCGTCCCGGTCGGTACGCCAGTCCAGGCAGAAGCCGCAGCCGTTGATCTGCGCGATCCGCAGCCGGGCCGCCTCGAACTCGCGCAGCCCCAGGGTCGTGTGGGCGTACACCGACAGCGAGAAGTTCGCCGCCGCCGTCCCGATCTCCGGGACCATGTCGCCCCACACGTACCCGATCGGCTCCTGGCCCTCGGGAATGTCGATGATCATCGTGGTCTCCCTCCCAGCTTCCCGACCGCCGGCCGCAGCGGCACGTCCAGCGCGTCGTACAGTCCCGGTTCCGCCGCCACCAGCCACTCGATCGCCCCGACGAGGCGTCCCACCGCCGTGGCGTTCCCGCCCGCCGAGCGGTTCTCGCCCTCGTCGGTCGCCGCCACCGTCACCTCGATCCGGGGGCTGCCCTCGACGATCACCCGGTGCGCGCCCGCCCCGTCCGGCGGCACCGGCCAGTCCGGCGCGCACGAGGGATGGATCCGGGTGACGTGCTCGATCACGATGCGGGGCTCCCCGCCGACGATCCCCTGCACCTCGAAGCGGATCGCGCCCTGCGTGCCCGCCTCGAAGACCCCCATCGTCCGGGTCTTCACCGTGGACTCCAGCGGGCGCCGCTCCAGCGTCTCGCGGATCTCGTCGAGCTCGGCCCCGAGCGCGCGGGCCATCAGCCGTATCTGCCCGCCCCAGATCATGGTCGGCATCGAGGGCCACAGCATGGGCGGCTCGTACTCCATCGGCCGGCCCATCCCCACCAGCTCGCGGACCGACTCCTCCTGCTCGTACGTCGAGTAGTCGAAGATCTCCTGGCAGCGGATCACGTCCACCGTGGTGGCGAGCCCGCTCACCAGGAGCGGCAGCACGTCGTTGCCCCAGCCCGGGTCGACGCCCGACACGAACAGCGAGCCGCCGCCCTCCGCGACCGCCGCGAGCACCGGATCCCGGAACTCGGGCGGCGCCTCGCGCTGGTCGTACAGCGGATACAGCGCGGGCGTCACCACCACCGCGCCCGCCGCCACCGCCCGCGCCACGTCGGCGAGCGCCCCGTCGGGCCGGGTGTCGCCGGAGGCCGCGTACACCACCGCCCCCGGCCGCCCGTCCAGTACGGCGCCGACGTCGTCGACGGCCGCCACCCCGAGATCGCGCCCGAGCCCCGCGAGCCGTCCCGCGTCACGTCCCACCTTGGCCGGGTCGGACACGAGCACGGCCGCGAGCTCCAGGCCCGGATGGGCGTCCACGGCGCGAATGGCCGCGCGCCCGACATTTCCGGTACCCCACACCACCGTCCGAATCATGCGCGGAGGGTAGCGCCGGGCCCCGAAGGTTCCCAGACCCGCGACGCGACGATCTGACGGCTCGTCAGGGAATGTGCCCGTCAGGCCAGTCGGAGCGCCACGAACGGGACCGTGTCCCCCGGCAGGACGTACCGCTCCGCCTCCACGAAGCCGCGCGCCAGCGCGAACCGCAGCCCCTCCTCGTTCGAGGCGAGCACCACCGTCTCCACGCCCTCGTCGCTCAGCGTCCGCGCGTGCGCGAGCCCCCGCTCGTACAGCGCGGTCCCGAAGCCGCGCCCCCGGTACCCGGGCAGCGTCCGGGCGATCACGGTCGCCGCCGGGGTCTCCCCGTCGGGCGGGCGCACCGTCGAACACCCCACCGCCACCTCCCCGAGGTACGCGACGTCGAGCCGGTTGCGGCCCGCCCGCTCCCGCACCTCCTCGGGGGAGAGCACCGCCGTCGGGATGATCGTGTTGTGCACGGCCCGCCAGTCGGCGAGCTGCTCCTCGGTCCGCGCCCGTTCGATACGAAGATCACTCATTCCCGCAGGAAAGCGCGGCCGCCCCGCCCGGTCAACCTCTTTCCGGCCCAGCGGGGACACGTCCGTACGGGTGAGGGCGCGGCCCCGGCGGCAGTGCCGCCCGCCGAACGGGTACGGATCGCTGCACTGCCCCCGGCCAGGAGGATGCCGTCCCATGCCCGTCCGCAAGGGCGCCCCCGCGCTGCTGAGCGCCGGCACACTGTGCGCGGCCCTGTTGCTCACCGGCTGCGCGAGCCCCGTCCCGCCCGCACCCGCCCCACCCGCCTCCACGACCGCGCCCGCCTCGGGGGACAGCCGCCCCGCCCCGGGGGCGCCGGGCGTGGCCGCGAACGACCTCGCCTCCGCCCCGGCCGCCGCTCCCCGGCTCCCCGGCATCGGCCCCGCCACCCAGGCCCTCGTGCCCGCCGACACCACCCAGGCCCTCGTCGTCACCGGTGTCGACGCCGACTCCAACACGGCGATGGTGACCCTCTACTCGCGCGCCAGGACCGGTCGGTGGACCGGGATCGCCGGACCGTGGGCCGCCCACAACGCCCTCCGGGGCTGGACCGACGACCACACCGCCGGCGACCTGCGCAGCCCCATCGGGGTCTTCCGGATCGGCGACGCGGGCGGCCTGCTGCCCGACCCCGGCTCCCGGCTCCCGTACGACCAGAGCGACGAGTTCGAGATCAGCGGCACCGGCCTCTCCGGCGAACCCCTCGAAGGCTCCTTCGACCATGTGATCGCCATCGACTACAACCGGGTGCCCGGCCGCTCCCCGCTCGACAGGGAACGGCCCCTCGGCGAGGAGAAGGGCGGCGGGGTCTGGATCCACGTCGACCACGGCGGACCGACCCAGGCCTGCGTCGCCCTGGAACGCGAGACGCTGCGCGAACTCCTGCGCGCCCTCGACCCGGCCGCCGAACCGGTCGTGGTCATGGGCCCGGCACCGGAACTCGCCCGCTGACGGCCCGCGCGGCGCCGGGAGGCAGGCCCCGGCGCCGCGCGGCGTCAGTTCCCGCCGCCGGGCCCCACCGCCCCGCGGAACGAGGCCGTGTGCTCACGGACCTGCTCCGCCGTCAGGTACGCGTCCGTGTACTCGAAGTCCCGCAGCGTCCCCGCCTTCGAGGCCAGGAACCCGGTCCGCACGTAGTCGTCGCCCGCGACGGCGTTGAGCAGCCAGTTCGTCATCACCCGGGTCTTGGCCACATTGGTCCGCAGCGCCGCCCAGTGGTAGCCGCGGGCCACGGCCTGCGCGGGCGCCCCGTGCAGCTCCACCCCGAGCGGCTTCGACACCCCGTCCATGCCGCCCAGGTCCACCACGAGCCCCAGGTCCTTGTGGGTGTACGGGCGGGTCCGCTCGTTCCGCAGCGTCGCGACCAGGTTGTCGGCGAGGGCCTTGCCCTGCCGCATCGCGTGCTGCGCGGTCGGCGGGCAGATCGCGGCCTCCCCGCCCTTGGCGAGATCGGGGACCGCCGCCGCGTCGCCGAGCGCCCACACCCCGTCGAGCCCGGGCACGTCCATCTCGGCCGAGACGACGAGCCGGCCCCGGACGGTCTCCGCGCCGAGGGTGCCGATCAGCGGGCTCGCGGCCACGCCGGCCGTCCAGATCAGCGTCCGGCTCGGCAGCACCCGCCCGTCCGTGAGCGTCACCGTCTCCTCGTCCACCGAGCCCACGGAGACGCCGAGGGACACCTCGATGCCGCGCTTCGTCAGGATGTCCATGGCGGCGGCGCCCAGCTTGTCGCCCAGCTCGGGCATCAGCTTCGGCGCGATGTCCACCAGGTGCCACTTGATGAGGTCGGGGTCGAGCCGGGGGTACCGCTTGACCGCGTTGGACGTGAGCAGCTGGAGGCAGGCCGCCGTCTCCGTCCCCGCGTATCCGCCGCCGACCACGACGAACCGCAGCCGCGCGGCCCGTTCCTCGTCGTCGTCGCTCGCGTCCGCCAGGTCCAGCTGGGCGATGACGTGGTCCCGGATGTACACGGCCTCGGCGAGCGTCTTCATCCCGCGCGCGTACTCGGCGAGCCCCGGGATGTCGAAGGTGCGGGTCACGCTGCCGGGCGCGAGGACGAGGTGGTCGTACGGCTCCGTCACGTACTCCCCGGAGATCGTCCGCACCACGCAGACCTTCGCCGCCGTGTCGATCCCGACCACACCGCCCGGGACGATCCGGGTCCGGTGCCGCCGGCTGCGCCGCAGCGACAGCGCGACCGACTGCGGGGTCAGCACGCCGGCGGCCACCTGGGGGAGCAGCGGCAGGTACAGCTGGTACGAGAACGGCGAGATCAGCGTGATCACCGCCTCCCGCGCCGCGAGGCGCCGTTCGAGCCGTCGCACGCAGCCCACTCCGGCGAAACCGGCGCCCACCACGAGAATCCTCGGTCGCGTCACGCTGTCCGCCCTTCCGTATGAGCGTCTTTTCACCCTTTTTATCGTGATTGGTGAGGTATCGCTCCTCGGGTTACGTTGCGGAAGGAGATCCCCCAGGCCCCCACGGAAGGCGGAACAGCGCGCATGACCACGTACAAGGTCGGCTACTTCATCGGCAGTCTGTCGGCCACGTCCATCAACCGGATCCTGTCCCGCGCGCTCCTCCGCGTGGCGCCGCCGGGCCTGGAGTTCCAGGAGATCCCCATCAAGGACCTCCCGCTCTACAACCACGACTACGACGCCGACTACCCGCCCGAGGGCAGGGCGCTGAAGGACGCCATCGCGTCCGTCGACGCGGTCCTCTTCGTCACCCCCGAGTACAACCGGTCCATCCCCGGCGCCCTCAAGAACGCCATCGACTGGGCCAGCCGTCCCTGGGGCACCAACTCCTTCACCCACAAGCCGTCCGCCGTCATCGGCGCCTCGCCCGGCAAGATCGGCACCGCCGTCGCCCAGCAGAGCCTCCGCTCGGTGCTCTCCTTCTGCAACTCCCCGCAGATGAACGCCCCGGAGGCGTACATCCAGTTCACCCCGGGGCTGTTCGGCGAGGACGGCGAGGTCACCGACCCGACGACCCAGCAGTTCCTGACCGACTTCATGGCCGACTTCAAGGCCTTCGTGGAGCGGGTCCTCACCGTCCTGCCGCCCCAGCGCTGAGGCGCCTCAGAGGACGGCGATCCCGAGCGGCCGCGAGCCCGCCGGAAGACGGCGGGTGTCGCCCGTGCCGAGGTCGACCACGGTCAGACCGTCCCAGTAGCCGTCCCGGGTGAAGCCGCCCGTCACATAGGCGGTGCGGCCGTCCCGGGACACGGCCACGCTCTCGTGCGGGCCCTCCAGCGGATACACCCGCTCGGCCCCGCCGGGCGTGCGCACCGTCAGGGAGGGCCCCTCGTCCGCGTCCGGATCGATCGGCCCGGTGCCCACGGTCAGCAGCGTGCCGTCGGCGGTCACGGTCGTGCCGTGCTGATGGGTGTTCGCCGTCATCGGCTCGATCGCCGTCCGGCCCGTCCGGGGGTCCACCACCGCGAGCCGCTCGCCCTCGAAGGGCAGCAGCAGCTTCCCGTCCGAGGGCCGTACGGCCGTGTAGTGCGGCTTGAGCCAGGAACCGAGCCCGCCCTCCGTGCCGTACGGGGCGACCTCGATCCGGCGCGGCTCCAGCGTCCCCGCCGCGACGACCGTCACGTCGAAGGAGTCGTGGTCCGTCGCGTACACCTCGGAGCCGTCCCGCGACACGTCCACGTCGAAGGGGCGCCGGCCGACCGGGACGACGTCCGTGACCTTCAGCGCCGCCGTGTCGACGACCTCCAGCGCGCCGTTCCCACCGGGCACGTTGACCCCCACGTACGCCCGCCGCCCGTCCGGGGCGAGCGCGATGCCCATGCCGCCGCCCCGGTACTCGCCCGTGGTCACCGGACCGGTGTCCGTGCGGTACGGGACCAGCGCCAGGCGCTCCCGGCTCGCGGTGTCCACGACGGCCACGCCCTCGGCGGTCGCCACCCAGGCCCGCCCGTCCTCGCCGACGGCCAGACCGTACGGCGCGGTGCCGACCTCCACGGAGCCGGTGGCGCCCCGCGCGGGGTCCACGAACGTGACCGTGTCGGAGCCGAAGTCGGTGACGAGCAGGGTGCCCGGGGCGACCGTGCCGCCCGGGTCGGGCGTCACGGTGGCGGGGGAGCCGGGGGTGGCCGATCCGGCCGCGGGGGAGGCGCCGACGGGCGTCGCCGCGGAGCCCCGGGCGCAACCCGCGAGCAGGACCACGGCCACCGCGCCGGGCACGAGCACCCGGGCGGCACGGGACGGACGGCGGAACTTCGGCATGACGGACTCCTCGGTACGGCGACCGCGCGGACGGCCCCGCCGGGCGTCCGCGCCCTGCCCCGATCCTCCGCCCGCGCCCACCGCCGCCCGGTCCGCCGCCCGGCCCCTTCCGGCGGGCGGGACGGCCGACACCGGGGTCCACCGATCGGTCGACCCCCGGGGCTCACCCCTTGCGGGCGTCCAGGAAGCACAGCACCCGCTCGGCGCACAGCCCGGCCGCCTCGGGCACGAAGTCCGGCGTGCCGCGCTCCGTGAACAGATGGGCCGCCCCCGGGTACAGGAACAGCTCCCGGTCCCCGGCGCCCGCCACCAGCTCGCGCGCCGCCGACAGGTCCCCGTCGCCGACGAAGTACGGGTCGGCGTCCATGCCGTGCACCTGCGCGGGCACGCCCTCGGGCCAGGCGGCGCCGAAGGCGGCCACCGGCACGCAGGCACCGAACAGCAGGGCGCCGGCGGCCCCGGGCCGGGTCTGCGCCAGCTTCTGCGCGGGCAGCACGCCGAGCGAGAACCCGGCGTACACGAGCTCCGAGGGCAGCCCCTCGGCCGCCTTCTCGCCCCGCGCGACGACGGTCTCGAAGCCGATCTCCCGGGCGTGCCCGACGCCGGCCTCCAGGTCCCCGAACGTACGCCCCTCGTACAGATCGGGCACGTGCACCGTGTGCCCGGCCCGCCGCAGCCCGTCGGCGAACGCCTCGACGCCCGCCGTCAGTCCGAGCGCGTGGTGGAAGAGCAGCACCTCGGCCATGTCGTCATCCCCTGGATCACCGTACGGTCATGTCGCGAGGCAGCATGACGTACGCCACTGACAACGGTCCGGCGGACGGGATCAGAGCATCGGCCGGTGCGGGACGACGGCCCCCGCCTGGCCCACCATGCCGGAAGGACCGCCGACGCCCATGGGGCCGACGGAGCCCATCGGGCCGGTGACGCCCATCGGAGCACCGGCACCGGGGTGCGGGGCGCCCGCGTGCGCGACGGCGCCCTGCGGGCCGGGCATCCCCTGCGGAGGCATCTGGATGTAACGGCTCAGATCCCGCAGAACCTCCTCGGCGACCTGGCGGACGTCACGAGGAACGTCCCCCCGCTCCCGTATGAGCTCGGCATAGATCGGTGCCGTGCCGTCCGCGTGGTTCATGGGGCTCGCTTCCTCGTTCCTGCGCCGGCCTCCGTCACCGACGGGCAGACGGCGAGTCTACGGGGCACCACCGACACGCCCGGGATCGGGAGTCCGGTCGGGCGCCCCCGGCGGACCGCCCCCCTTCGGATCCCTTCGAAATTCGTTGTCCTTCCCGGCCCGTCCCGCCCGAGAATGGATCATCGAACACACGGGAGGGACCCCCATGAGCCAGGCGACCCTGACTCTGCACGACCTGATGCCGTCCGACGAACTCGCCGCCGCCCTCGCGGACGGCCACGTCACCCGCAAGCGCCACCCCGAGCTGCCGCTGTCGATCTACACGTACACGCGCGCATGCCAGTACGCCCAGCACTGGAACCGGGCCACCACACGGTGCCGCGGGCTCGTCGCCGACGACACCACCGGGCGGATCGTCGCGCTCCCCCTCCCCAAGTTCTTCAACCTCTCCGAACACGCGGGCGGCCGCCCCTACGCGCCCCCGCTGCCCGACGAACCCTTCGAGGTGTACGACAAGGTCGACGGCAGCCTCGCCGTGGTCTTCCACTACGCCGACCGCTGGCACGTCGCCTCCAAGGGCTCCTTCACCAGCGGCCAGGCCACCTGGGCGCAGCGCCGCCTCGACGCCGCCGACACCACCGGTCTGACCCCCGGCACGACCTACCTCGCCGAGATGGTCTACCCGGGCAACCGCATCGTCGTGAACTACGGCGAGCGCCGCGACCTCGTGCTGCTCGCGGCCTTCGGCCCGGACGGCACCGAGACGCCCCTCGCCGAGGCCGCCGAGGGCTGGGGGCCCCTCGGCTCCGTCGTCCGCACCTGGCCCGCCATGCGCGTCGACGAGCTCGTCGCCCTGACCGAGTCCAACACCCTGCCCGGCGGCCACCCGGCCACCGGCACCGACGCCGAGGGCTTCGTCCTGCGCTTCGCCTCCGGCCTGCGCGCCAAGGCCAAGCTCAGCGAGTACGTGCGCCTCCACAAGGTGCTCACCGGCGTCACCGAGCGGGACATCTGGCGCGGCCACGGCATCCAGCGCTTCGCCGGCGTCCCCGCCGGCGAGCTGGCCAAGGGCCTCGGCTGCGCCGTCACCGAGGTCGAGGCCGACGGCGGAAAGCCCCTCGACGCCCTCCTCGAACAGGTCCCCGACGAGTTCGACGCCTGGGTCCGCGAGGTGATCGACCGGCTCGAAACGGCCGCCGCCGACCGCGAGCGGGCCGTCGACGAGGCCTACGCCCGCCTGGCCCACCTCGCCGGCGACCGGGCGGCCTTCGCCCGCGCCGCCTCGGACGTCACCGACCGGGCCCTGCGCGCCCTCCTCTTCCTGCGCCTCGACGGGCGCCGCACCGACCTCCTCGTCTGGCGGCAGCTGCGCCCCGAGGCCACCGACCCCTTCGCCCACGACGAGGAGAACTGACCGTGCCCGTGGTCCACCTCATGACCGGCCTCCCGGCCTCCGGGAAGACGACCGCCGCCCGTGCCCTCCAGGCCGCCGCCGAGGGCCGGATGCGCCGCGTCAACCTCGACGACCTCCGCGCCATGCTCGACGTCCCCTCGCCGGACCGCGGCCGGTCCCACCAGCACGAGCAGACCGTGCTCGGCATCCAGGACGCGGCGGTCCGCGCCGCCGTCGACGACGGCTTCGACGTCGTCGTCGACAACACGCATCTCACCCCGCACGTCCCCAAGCGGCTGAAGGCCGCCGTGGGCGGCCTCGCCACCTTCGCCGTCCACGACTTCACCGGCGTCCCCGTCGACGAGTGCGTCCGCCGCGACGCCGCCCGCGAGCGGCCCGTCGGCGAGGAGATCATCCGCATCCTCGCCGAGAAGCACGCCAAGGCCACCCGGGGCGGCTGGCGGCTCACCGCGGACTGGCTCAACGACCGCCCCACCGTCGGGGAGCCCTACGTCCCCGACCCGGCGCTGCCCACCGCCGTCATGTGCGACATCGACGGCACCCTCGCGCTGCGCGTCGACCGGGGCCCGTACGACTTCTCCCGCTGCGACCGCGACCTGGTCAACCCCTCCGTGCGCGACGCCCTGCGGGCCTTCCGGCACACCGAGCGGGACCGGATCGTGCTGCTCTCCGGGCGCAGCGAGGACCACCGCGACCTCACCGAGAGCTGGCTCGCCCGCCACGAGGTGCCGTACGACGAGCTGTGGATGCGCGCCTCCGGCGACGGACGGGGCGACGACCTGGTGAAGGCGGAGCTCTTCGACGCCCACGTCCGCCACCGGTACGCGGTCCGGGTCTCCCTGGACGACCGCGACCGCGTGGTCGCCCTCTGGCGCCGGATGGGCCTGCCGACCTGGCAGGTCAACTACGGCGCCTTCTGACCCGGCCCCGGCCGCACGGGGACGGGGGTGGGACCGCCCACCTCCGTCGCCGTGTCAGGATCGTGGGATGGTGGAGAAGATCATCGCGGCGTGCGACGGCGCGTCCAAGGGAAACCCCGGCCCCGCGGCCTGGGCATGGGTCATCGGCCGCGCCGACGGGGCGGTCGACCGCTGGGAGGCGGGCCCCCTCGGCCGGGCGACCAACAACGTGGCCGAACTCACGGCCCTGGAGCGCCTCCTGGAGGCCCTCGACCCCGCCGTGCCCGCCGAGGTCCGCATGGACTCGCAGTACGCCATGAAGGCCGTCACGACCTGGCTCCCCGGCTGGCGCCGCAAGGGCTGGAAGACCGCCGCGGGCACCCCCGTCGCCAACAAGGACCTGGTCGTCCGGATCGACGCGCTGCTCACCGGCCGGGACGTCGACTTCGTCTACGTCCCCGCGCACCAGGTCGACGGGGACCCCCTCAACGACGCCGCCGACCGCGCGGCCAGCCACTCCGCCCGTACGCAGGAACCCCTGGCCTCCGGCGCCGGGGCCGAGCTGCCCCCGGCGGAGCCCTCCGCACGCCCCTCCACGCCCCGGACGCGCTCCTCTGCGCCCCGTACGGGCTCCACGGGAGCCGGTGGGGGATCCGCCCGCAGGAGTCGCCCGTCCGGCGGCACCCTGAACGCGAAATTCCCGGGCCGCTGCCGCTGTGGTCGTGCCTACGACAAGGGCGAGACCATCGCGAAGAACTCCGACGGCTGGGGCCATCCCACCTGCGTCTGAACCGGAGGGCCGTCCGACTGGCGGGCGGCCCCGTCCGGCCCGTGAGACCGTGCGGACCGGGCGCACGGCAGGCTTCACCCCCTCGTGGACGCGGGTTCTCCCAGGGTTCTGTTCTCGGAGCGGTTGTGGCTGCATACTGTTCCTCCTCGCACCTGGTGACGAACCGTTTTACCTGCTCATTTGTCGTTCTCTCGACACCTCCGGAACCAGGCGAGAACCTCCCTCCAGCTGCCGCCGCGGCCTTCCCGCGGCGGGAGTCGTCCCTGCCCGTGAAAGACCCGAGGTTCCGTGCCAGTACCTGTTCTCCTGACCGGGCGCTCCGTGCGCCTGGAGCCGCTGGCGATGCGGCACGCCGAAGCCCTCGCGCGGGCCGGCGGGGCGGACCGATCGGCCTACGCCTTCACCCCCGTACCCGACGGCCTCGAATCGGCCCTCGACTACATCGCCCGCGCCCTCGCCGATCAGGCGGCAGGCCGCTGCCTGCCCTTCGCCCTGGTCAGTACGGCCGACGAACGAGTCATCGGCTCCACCCGCTTCCTCGAACTCGACTACTGGCGGGGCCCGCTCGTCTGGCCGCCCACCCCCGGCATGCCCCACGGCGATCCGCTGACCGCCGTCCCGGACGCCGCCGAGATCGGGAACACCTGGATCGCGGGCGACGCCCGGGGCACCGGCATCAACACCGAGGCCAAGTACCTCATGCTCCGGCATGCCTTCGAGGCCTGGGGCGTCCGCCGCATCAGCATGCGCGCCGACGCCCGCAACACCCGCTCCAGAATCGCCATCGAGCGCCTCGGAGCGACCTGCGAGGGCATCCGCCGCGCCCACTCCCGTGGCCTCGACGGAGCCGTCCGCGACACGGCCTTCTACTCGATCCTCGACGAGGAGTGGCCCACGGTCCGGGACATCATCGAACTGCGCCTCTCCACCCCCCGGCAGGTGCGCATCCCGCAGGACCTGCTGCCGGCCTGAGCCCGGGACGGGACGTGGTCACCCCGTGACCACGTCCCGTGACGCCGGGGCTCGCGTCCCCGCCCCACCGGTGGTTCCATGGAGGTGACGGGAAGGACTCGGCGTGAGGACGCGGAGTAGCGGCCGTCACCGGACCGCGCACCGTGCAATCAGGATCCGCGAGAAGCGGATGAGTCCTTCCCGCCCTTCGGCACGTGCGGAGCGCCCGGGTACCGTGGCCCGGACAGCGAGCCGTGCCACCCGAAGGGACCGAGTGATCGTGCCGACCGGAATTCCCGACGTACTCCTCCGGACGGAGGGCCGCGCCGGGTTCATCACCCTGAACCGGCCCCGCGCCATCAACGCGCTCACCCACCCCATGGTCCTCGCCGTCGACGACGCCCTCACCGCCTGGGAGCACGACCCGGCCGTCGCCACCGTCGTCATCGAAGGCGCGGGCGAGCGAGGCCTCTGCGCCGGCGGGGACATCCGCGCCATCCACGAGGACGCGCGCGCCGGGGGCTCCGCCTCCGCGGCCTTCTGGCGGGACGAGTACCGGCTCAACGCCCGCATCGCCCGCTATCCGAAGCCCTACGTCGCCCTCATGGACGGCATCGTCATGGGCGGCGGCGTCGGCGTCTCCGCGCACGGCTCCGTCCGCGTCGTCACCGAACGCTCCCGGGTCGCCATGCCCGAGACCGGCATCGGCTTCGTCCCCGACGTCGGCGGCACGTACCTCCTCGGCCGCGCCCCCGGCGAACTCGGCACCCACCTCGCCCTCACCGGCAGCCCCGTCGGCGCCGCCGACGCGATCCTCACGGGCCTCGCCGACGCCTTCGTGCCCTCCGCCGAACTCCCCGCCCTGGCCCGCGACCTGACGGACCTGCCGGCCGCCGAGGCCCTCGCCCGCCACGCCGCCGCGCCGCCCGAGGGCGTCCTCGCCGAGCAGCGGGCGTGGATCGACGCCTGCTACACCGCCCCGACCGTCGAGGAGATCGTCGAGCGCCTCTTCGACACCGGAGCGCCCGCCGCCAAGGAGACCGCCGAGACCCTCCTCGGACGGTCCCCGGCCGCCCTCAAGGCGACCCTGGCCACCCTCCGCCGCTCCCGCGCCCTCGCCGGCCTCGAGGAGGTCCTCGACCTGGAGTACCGCGTCTCCTGCGCCGCCCTGGCCACCCCCGACCTCGTCGAGGGCATCCGCGCCCAGGTCGTCGACAAGGACCGTGACCCCCGCTGGACCCCGGCCACCCTCCCCGAGGTCACGGACGCCGACGTCGCCCGCTACTTCGCCGTGCCGGACGGCGGCGACCTCGGCCTGGCGCCGCGGGGTGGCGCGTGACCACCGGCACCACCTTCCAGTTCCAGCCCGTCCTGGACCGCATCGCCGAGGAGATCGCGGACCTCACCGACCGGGGCACCCCGGCCGACTACATACCGGCCCTCGCGGCGGGCGACCCGCGCGACTTCGGCATGGCCGTGGCGGAACTCGACGGCACCGTCTACGGAGTGGGGGACTGGCGCCGCCCCTTCTCCACGCAGTCCGTCACCAAGGTCTTCACCCTCGCGCTCGCCCTCGCCGGAGAGGGCGAGGCGCTCTGGGCCCACGTCGGCCGGGAACCCTCGGGCGACCCGTTCAACTCCCTCGTCCAGCTGGAGTACGAGCACGGCATCCCGCGCAACCCGTTCATCAACGCGGGCGCCCTCGTCGTCACCGACCGGCTGCACCGCCTCACCGGCGACGCCTCCGGAACCCTGCTCGACTTCCTGCGGGCCGAGAGCGGCAACCCCGACCTCGCCTTCGACGCCGCCGTCGCCGCCTCCGAGGCCGCCCACGGCGACCGTAACGCGGCCCTCGCCCACTTCATGGCCTCCTACGGCAACATCACGGGCCCCGTCCCCGACCTCCTGCGCGAGTACTTCCGCCAGTGCTCCCTGGAGGCCTCCTGCGCCGACCTGGCCCTCGCCACCGGCTTCCTGGCCCGGCACGGGCTCCGCGCCGACGGCAGCCGCCTGCTGACCCGCAGTCAGGCCAAGCAGGTCAACGCCGTCATGCTCACCTGCGGCACCTACGACGCGGCCGGCGACTTCGCCTACCGCGTCGGGCTCCCCGGCAAGAGCGGCGTCGGTGGAGCGGTCGTCGCCGTCGTCCCCGGCCGCTGCACCCTGTGCGTGTGGAGCCCCGGCCTGGACAGCCGGGGCAACTCGGTGGCGGGCGTCACCGCCCTCGACCGCTTCACGACCATCACGGGCCTGTCGGTGTTCTGACCGGCCGGGCGCCGCGAGGTCGCCGGGGCCGGGTCCTCGTGGAGGGAGGAACCCGCCCTGCCCCCGCTGCTGTTCCGGCCGGCGGACGCGGACGAGCGGGCGGCCTGACGAGGGGCCTCGGATCAGTCGGGCGTTCCCCCGCCGCCGAGGGCCGCCGGTTCGCCAAGGGCGCCGGCCGCCGTCCGCCAGGCCTCGGTCACGGCCCCGTGGGCGAGCTCCGTCGCGGCGGCCACGTCGTCGGGCAGGTGCAGCGGCGTTCCGATGTGGACGTGCAGGCACGGCCGGCGCACGGGCGCGGTGAGCACTCCGGCGAGCTGCTTCACCCGTCCGCCCGAGGTGATCCGCCGGGCCCCCGCCTGGCCGATCGGCACGACCGGCGCCCCCGTCGCCCGCGCGAGCCGCGCGAGTCCGGTACGGAACGTCTCCGGCGGGTTCTCGGCGGCGTCCCGGCGCGGCGGGATGCGCCCCTCCGCGTACAGCATCACGTGCCGCCCCGAGGCGAGCGCCACCGCCGCGTGGTCCAGAGCGGCCGCGGCGTGCGCCGAGCCGCGGTGGACGGGGACGTGGCCCTCGCGGGTCAGCGCCCGGCCGAGGACGGGGATCCGCCAGAGCCCCGAGGTGGCCAGGAGGACCGGTTCGACGGCCAGTCGCCTGCGGAGCGCGGCGAGCACGAGCGCCGGGTCGGCGAGCGACGTGTGGTTCACGACGAGGATGCTGCCCGGCTCGACCCGGGCCCCGGGGTCCGAGGTGACGGTCAGCCGCCCGAAGAACGGGACGGCGTGGGCGGCGATGCGGCTGAGCACGGGAAGCCCCCTGGATGCGAGGCGGACGGTGACGGAACCATCGTCCGTGGACCCCGCGGCGCGGACATGAGCATCCGTACTCAACCGCCGTGCGCACTCCGTACTCCGTCGTCGTGAGCCGTCGAGCGGCGGGCCGCCGTCCCGGTCAGGGCCTGTCGAACCAGGAGAAGGCCGTGATGCGCCAGCCGTCCGGCGTCCGGACGAACTGGAGCGTCTTCGTGCCCTCGCCCTCGTAGGGCTTCCCGTCGAGGACCCCGGACTTGCGGTAGGTGCCGAAGCGCGAGGCGAGGTCGCCCTCGATCCGCGTCTCCTCGGAGGTCTCCCACTCGGAGAACTCGACGAGCCGCCCGTCGGAGAGCAGCTTCTCGCGCGGCACGACGAACTCCTCCACGGAGTACGTGGTGAACGTGGGAGCGGTGCAGACGACGACCCCCTGCGGCAGCATGAGCCGCCGGATCCGGTCCACGTCGGCGGCCTTGCCGTCCCGGTTGTCGAACGCGCCGTAGAACTCGGCGGTCACCTGGTCGATCTCGGTCTTGGACATGACGCGACCCTACGCCTCGCCGGGCGGCCCCTCCGCGACTTCGGGTGAGAACGCCCCGTACCCGCGTGCGTCGTCGTCAGGCGAGCTCCGCCTCGATCAGGTCGGCGGCGCGGAGCGTGCCGCCCTCGCGGGCCATCGCATCCTGGATCTCCCGTGCGCGGCGGGCCACTTGGGGGTCGTCGACGAGTGAGAGCACGGCCTCCCGCAGCCGCTCGGGGGTGACCTCCTCCATGGGCAGGTGCCGTGCCACGCCCAGCGACTGGAGCATGTCGGCGTTCCCGAACTGGTCGACCGCCTGCGGCACGGCGACCATGGGCGTGGCGGTGGCGAGTCCCTCCTGGCTGCCGCCCGCGCCCGCATGCGTGATGAACGCGTCGGCCTGCCGGAGGATCGCCAACTGGGGGACCCAGGGGTGGACTTCGACGTTCGGCGGCAGCTCGCCGAGCTCGGACGGGTCGACGAACCTGCCGATCTGCAGGACGAGGTGCCAGCCCGGGAGGCCGGCGAAGGCCTCGACGCAGTCCCGGTAGAAGCCGGGCTGCTTGGTGAAGGCGGAGCCGAGCGAGACCAGGACCACCTTCTCCGCCCCGGCCGGCCGCTGCCAGTCGCCCTGCTCGGTGCGGGTGCCCTGGCAGGCGCCGACGAAGGTGTACACGGACTCGTCCACCCGGTCGGCATGCGGCTGGAGGGCCCGGGGGATGAGGACGAGCGCGCGGCGCGGGCGGGCGACGAACCTGTCCGGGTGGGTGTCGATGCCGTGCGCGCCGAGCCACTCCTCGAAGCGGGCGTAGTACGCCTTGCCGCGCGGCGAGGCCTTGAGCTCGGCGTACATCGGCACGGCGACCTCCTCCTCGTATCCCTCCCAGGGCACCAGGTTCGGCCACAGCGAGACGGCGGGGACGCCCCAGGTGCGGGCGAGGACGGGGGCCGGATAGGAGGTGATGTCGTGGAGGACGAGGTCCGGTCGGTCCGCGTCGAAGGCCTCGGCGAGCTGCGGCAGCGCCTGCGTCGCGTCGGCGAGGAACGGTTCGATGTTGTCGATCAGTTCGGTGCCCCAGGCGTCCGGGTCGTCGTCGGTCGGCAGCGTGGAGGTGTACACGACGGGCGTCGCCCCGGTCTCCGCGACCTTCTCGGCGAAGGGCGCGGGGACGGCGTAGCTGACGCGGTGACCCCGGGCGACGAGCTCGCGGATGACCTCCAGGCTCGGGTTCACGTGGCCGTGGGCGGCGATGGAGAACATGGCGATGTGCGCGGGGGAGGCGGTGGTCATGACGACGACCTTAAGTGAGACGATACGTATCGTCTAGCTGGTTTACGGATCCAGGCGCGGCGGCGTCCAGTCGGCATGCCGCAGGACGGCGCGCAGCGTCGCGCGGTCCGGCGCCGCCCGCAGGGCCGTGTTGCGTACGGCGACGGCGACGGGATGCGAGAGCTGCTGGCCCACCCGCCCGGCCTGGCGGGCCGCGCGGGCGACCGCCTGGCTGCGCGGGCGGCGCTCGGCGTCGTACCGGGCCAGCGCCGTGTCGACGCCGGGCGCGCCGGCGAGCGCGGCGGCCAGCGAGACCGCGTCTTCCAGTGCCTGACAGGCGCCCTGGCCGAGGTTCGGGGTCATGGCGTGGGCCGCGTCGCCGAGCAGGGCGACCCTGCCGACGGCGAAGGACGGCAGGGGAGTGGCCAGTTCGTGGATGTCGTGGTGCAGCACGGCCTCGGGCCGGGTCGCCGCGAGGAGGGCCGGGATCGGCTCGTGCCAGTCCCGGAACCGGCGGCGCAGCACCGCCAGCGGATCCGGATGGCGCACGCCCGGCGGGGAGTTGAGCACGGCGTGCCACTCGGCCCGCCCGTCGGTGAAGGCGATGTGCCCGAACTCGGCGCCCCGGCCCCAGGTCAGCTCGAAGTCGGTCGCGAGCGGTACGGGGGAGTCGGTGATCGCGCGCAGGACGGTGGAGCCGCTGTACGCCGGCCCCGGGTGCTCGGGGAACAGCAGGCGGCGGAGTGCGCTGTTCACGCCGTCGGCGGCCACCACCAGATCCGCTTCCCGCACCCCCTCGCCGGTGACCACCCCCACCCGGTCCGGGGCGGTCAGGTCCAGGGACGTCACCTCCGCCCCCACGACCAGGCGGTCGGCGGGCAGCGCCGCGCGCAGCAGCCGGTGCAGGACGGCGCGCGGGATCCCGACGATCGGGGTGCCGAGCGCCCGCTCCAGGGCGGCCCCGTCCATCCGGGCCAGCCGGCCGCCGCCCGGGACGCGGGTGCCGCCGGTGTACTGGGGCCGGGCCGCCTCGCGCACCGCCCCGCCGACGCCCAGGGCGTCCAGGGCGCGGATGCCGTTGGCGTGGAGGGAGATGCCCGCGCCGGCGTCGCCGAGGGCGGCGGCGCGTTCGAGGACGGTCACCTCCCAGCCGACCCGCCGCAGTCCGATCGCCACCGCGAGGCCGCCGATCCCGCCACCGACCACCACCGCGTTCCCGCCGCCCATGTCGGGCCCCTCTCCGCCGGTTCTTCTACACCTGTAGAAGAACCGTACTCCTCCCCTCTACAGGTGTAGAAAGGGGGGATGTCCGCCTCCGCCGCCGCCCGCCGCACCCTCCTCGCCGACACCGCCATCGACGTCCTCGCCGAGCACGGGATGCGCGGGCTCACCCACCGCGCCGTCGACCGGGCCGCCGGCCTCCCGCCGGGCACCACGTCCGCGTACCACCGCACCCGCCGGTCACTCCTGACGGCGCTCGTGCTCCGCCTCGTCGAGCGCGACCAGCAGGAGATCCAGGAGGCCGGGCGGCGGGCCGGCGCGCCGCGCGACGCCGAGGAACTCGTCGCCGGACTCACCGCGTTCGCCGCGCTCCGGCTCACCGGGGAGGGGCGCCGCCGCTCCCTCGCGCGCTACGCCTGCGCCCTGGAGAGCGTGCACCACCCCGAGCTCCGGGAGATCCTCGTGCCCCGCGACAACGCGGCCCGCCGCTCCGTCGAGGACCTCCTCGCCGCCCGGGGCCTCGCGGACGCCCCCGCGCGCACGGTCACGCTGCTCACCTGCGTGGACGGCCTGGTCTTCGACCGCCTGGTCAACGGGGGGACCGTCCCCGCCGAGGAGATCCGCCGGCTGGTGGAGGCGGCGCTGCGGTGAGCACCGGCGCGGACCCCCTCGCGCGCATGGAGTGAACATGTCAAGATGCGGTCGGTCCACGCCAACCGACCCGGGGGGACACCGTGAAGACACAGGCGTACGCCACCAGGGGCGCGCTCGCCCTCGCCGGCGCCCTCGCGCTGCTCATCGCCCTGCCGGGCAGCGCGCTCGCCGCGCCGCCCACCGCCCTGCCCGCCAACGCCGACGGCCTGGAGCAGACCTTCCAGCCGGCCTACGACTACGACACGGACGGCTGCTACCCCACCCCCGCGATCGGCCCCGACGGGACGCTGAACGGCGGCCTCAACCCGTCCGGCGCCCTCAACGGCCAGTGCCACGACGCCTCGGACCTCACCAACACCAACGGGTACGCGCGCGCGAAGTGCAACAACGGCTGGTGCGCGATCATCTACGGCCTCTACTTCGAGAAGGACCAGGCGGTGATCGGCAGCAGCCTCGGCGGACACCGCCACGACTGGGAGCACGTCGTGGTCTGGGTGCAGAACGACCAGGCCCAGTACGTCTCCACCTCCGCCCACGGCGACTTCAACGTCTACGGCCGCGACAAGATCCGCTGGGACGGCACCCACCCGAAGGTCGTCTACCACAAGGACGGCATCGGCACCCACTGCTTCCGCCCGGCGAACTCCAACGACGAACCGCCCGAGAACCACCAGCACACCTGGCAGTTCCCCGCTCTGGTCGGCTGGAACGGCTACCCCGCGGGCATCCGCGACAAGCTCAGCCAGGCCGACTTCGGCAGCGCGGTCTTCGGCCTCAAGGACGGCAACTTCGCCGCGCACCTGGCCAAGGCGAAACCGGCCGGCATCCCCTTCGATCCGTACGCCTGATCACGAAGGGATGAATATGCCCGGATGCCGCCCCACCGCCGACGGAGGGGCGGCACCCTGCTGGCGTGCGAAAAGAAGACAGAAAGGTCGTTCCCGGACAGCGGGGCGCCGCACAGCGTCCCGGTCCCGGCCGGACCGGGGAAACCCCGGCCACCGACCACCGGCCCGGGCCCGCCCACCGGACCCCTTCCGCCGAGGAACGCTTCCACTACTGGTTCGACACCACCCTCACCCGAGGAACCGCCGCCCTCTGCGGCTGGCTGGCCCTCGTCTGCCTGGCGCTCGTCGTCCCCGTCAGCACCGCGCTGGCCTGGACCGACCAGCGCACCCCCGCCTCCCTCGGCGCCAGGATCGCGGCGGTGTGGCGCAACACCGGACAGACCATGCGCCTGGGCGGCGAGGTCGGCCCACCGCTGCGCGTCGCCCTGTCCGTACTCCTCGCCCTCATCGCGCTCTTCTACGTCTCCACCCTCGTCAGCCTCATCACCACCGGGCTCACCGACCGCCTCATCGCCCTCAACCGGGGCCACGCCACGATCCTGGAGCGCGGACACACCGTCGTCCTCGGCTGGTCCGAACAGATCCCCACCGTCCTCGCCGAACTCGTCGCCGCCCGCACCGACCGCCGCCGCCGGGTCGTCGCCGTCCTCGCCGACCGCGACAAACCCGCCATGGAGGAGGACCTCCACGCCACCGTCGGCGCCACGGGCCGCACCAAGGTCGTCTGCCGCAGCGGCCGCCCCACCGACCCGGCCGCCCTGGCGCGCGTCAGCCCGGCCACCGCGGACTGCGTCCTCGTCCTGCCCCGCGACCACCCCCGCGACGACACCGAGGTCGTCAAGACCCTGCTGTCCCTCTCCGCGTCCGTGACGGAGACGGATCCCGTACGCGTCGTCGCCGCCGTGCGCGACGACCGCTACCTCGGTGCCGCCCGGCTCGCCGGCGGACCACGGGCCACCGTCCTCGACATGGACGACATCGCGGCACGGCTCCTCGTCGACTGCGTACGGCAGCCCGGACTCTCCCTCGTCCACCAGGAACTCCTCGACTTCGCCGGGCACGAGTTCCACGCCGTCCGGGAACCGGGGTTACCGGGCCGCACCTTCGACGAGGCCGCCCGCGCCTGCCCGGTGTCGACCGCCGTCGGCCTCGTCCACGGCGACGGCACCCTCACGCTCAACCCGCCCCGCCCCACCCGGATCCTCGCCGACGACACCCTCCTCGTGATCGCCGAGGACGAACGGTCGACGCGTCTCTCCGCCACCCCCGCGCCCTACGACCCGACGGCGCTCACGCACGCACCGCCCCAGGCCCCCGGCCGCCCCGAACGCGTCCTCCTCCTCGGCTGGAACCGCCGGGCACCCCGGATCGCCGCCCAGCTGGCGCGCCGCACCCCGCCCGGCTCGGCCCTCGACGTCGTGGCCGAGCCGCGCACCGCCACCGTCACCGCCGTCCGGGCCGTCACCGAAGCCGTCGGCGCACGCCTGACGGTGCTCCACCGGCCCGGCGACCCCACGCTGCGCGCGACCACGGACGCGCTGGACCTCGCCGGATACGACGCCGTGATCGTGCTCGGCCCCGACCACCGGCCGGGCCGCGCCGACCCGGACGACCGGACCCTCGTCACCCTCCTCCACCTGCGGGCCGGAGAACAGGAGGCCGGCCGGCGCATGCCCGTCGTCACCGAGCTGACCGACGACCGCAACCGGCTCATCGCACCGCCGGCCCCCGGCGCCGACTTCGTCGTCAGCGGCAGGCTTATCGGACTCCTGATGACCCAGATCTCCCAGAACCCCCACCTCACCGCCGTCTTCGAGGAACTCCTCGCCCCCGACGGCAACACCCTCCACCTCCGTCCCGCCGCCCACTACGTCAGGACCGGCCGCACCGCCTCCTTCGCCGCCGTCGCCGCGTCCGCCGCCCACCAGGGCGCCTGCGCCATCGGCTACCGCTCCCACGCCCCGACGCCCCCCGACGACGGCCTGCGCATCAACCCGCCCAAGGCCCACGTCCGGTACTGGCATCCCGAGGACCAGATCGTGATCATCGCCCCGGAGGCGCCTCCCACGCGGTAGGTTGCCCGCCATGACTGAACTCGGACATGACGCCTGGCCGCCTGCCCCGATCAGCACCGAAAGGCTCGTGCTCCGCGAGTCGGAGGCCGACGACCGCGCGGCGTTCGTCGAGCTGTTCGCCTCGCCGGAGGTGGGCACCCACATCGGGGGCGCCCGGCCGCGCGAAGAGCTCGACCGGGCGATGCCCGAGGTGCCCGGGCGGCGCCCCCGCCTCTTCGTGATCGAGCTCGACGGGACGATGATCGGCATGGTCACGCTCGATCGGCGCGACGCGGAGCGTCCGGGGCACGTCCGCCCGGAGGGCGGCGAGGCCGAGCTCGGCTACATGCTCCTGCCGCGCGCGTGGGGACACGGGTACGCCGCCGAGGCATGCGCGGCGGCCCTCGACTGGTTCGCCGCCGCGCACCCCGGCGAGCCGGTGGTGCTCACCACCCGCACCGCCAACGACCGCGCGATGCGCCTCGCGGCGAAGCTGGGGTTCACCGAGGTGGAACGCTTCGAGGAGTACGGCGCCGAGCAGTGGTTCGGCATACGGCCCCCGGCCGCGCCGTCCGCCTGATCCGATCCGACGAGGCACGGGAAGGGACGACGCCGCCATGAACCCCAAGTACGGCGACTACCAGAACGAGATCTATCTCAACGGGCTCTTCGGCGTCGTGCCCTCCCTGCCGATGGCCTTCGCGGACCTGGAGGCGAGGGCCCGGGCGGCGCTGGCGCCCTCGCTCTGGTCGTACGTGGCCGGCGGCGCGGGCGACGAGCACACCCAGGAGGCCAACGTCACGGCCTTCCGGCGGTGGGGGCTCGTCCCGCGCATGATGGTCGGCGCCGCCGAACGCGACCTGTCCGTCGACCTGTTCGGCCTGAGACTGCCGTCCCCGCTGTTCATGGCACCCGTCGGGGTGATCGGGCTCTGCGCCCAGGACGGACACGGCGACCTCGCGACGGCCCGCGCGGCCGCCCGTACCGGCATACCGATGATCGCCTCCACGCTCACCGTCGACCCCATGGAACAGGTCGCCGCCGCGTACGGGGACACCCCCGGCTTCTTCCAGCTCTACACCCCCACCGACCGCGCCCTCGCGGAGAGCCTGGTGCACCGCGCCGAGGCCGCCGGCTTCCGGGGCATCGTCGTCACCCTCGACACCTGGGTCACCGGCTGGCGCCCCCGCGACCTCGCCACCGGCAACTTCCCGCAGCTGCGCGGGCACTGCCTGGCCAACTACTCCTCGGACCCCGTCTTCCGGGCGCGGCTCGCGAAGACCCCCGAGGAGGACCCGCGCGCCGCCGTCGCGGAGTGGGCGGGGATCTTCGGCAAGCCGCTCGTCTGGGACGACCTCGCCTGGCTGCGCTCCCTCACCGACTTGCCGATCCTCCTCAAGGGCATCTGCCACCCCGAGGACGTTCGCCGCGCCAGGGACGGCGGCGTCGACGGCGTCTACTGCTCCAACCACGGCGGCCGCCAGGCCAACGGCGGCCTGCCCGCCCTCGACGCCCTCCCCGACGTGGTCGCCGCCGCCGAGGGCCTGCCCGTGCTCTTCGACTCCGGCGTCCGCACCGGCGCCGACGTCGTGAAGGCCCTCGCCCTCGGCGCCACGGCGGTCGGCATCGGCCGCCCGTACGCCTACGGCCTCGCCCTCGGCGGCGAGGAGGGCATCGTCCACGTCCTCCGCTCCCTCCTCGCCGAGACCGACCTCATCATGGCCGTCGACGGCTACCCCACCCTGGACGCCCTCCGCGCCGAGGGAGCCCTGCGCCGCGTCCTGTGACGCGGCGCGGGGCCGACCGCTCGCTCATCAGCCCGACAGGGCCGAGGTGAGCCGGGCCGTCGCCTGCTGGGCGGCCGGTGTGTCCTGGTGGTCGGCCGCGTCGCGCAGGGCATGCAGCGAGGCGGTGATCCGGCCCGCCCGGGCGGGGTCCGCGGTGTGCTGGACGCGGTCCCAGGTGAGTTCGAGGCCGGTCACGTCGCCGGCGACGGAGCCCGCGTCCCGGGCGGCACTGTCCAGCGCCGACTGGCGGGCCCACAGGGCCAGCCGGGCGGTCTCGACCTTCGCGAGCGGTTCGTGGCGCAGGTGCAGGTCGAGGTCGTTCTGGGCGACCCGGAGCACCGCGCCGCGGACGAGGGCGGAGTCCTGGGCCTTGACGGCCGAGGCGAGCGCGTCGAGGTCGCGGTCCATCTGCCGGACGAGCAGCTGGGGCACGCGGTCGGCCGCCCGGTACGCGTCCCAGGCGGCCCGGACCTTGGCCACGGTGGCGTCGGTCGCCCCGGCGTGCGCCGCGCGGACCGTCGCGGAGAGGGCGGTGAGCTCGGCGGGTACGGGGCCGGGGGCCACGTCCGTCGGTACGGCCAGCTCGACCTGCTCCAGGTCGCCGCCCGGCTCGTCGATGACGAGCTCGCCGTACCCGGGGGCGATGACCTTGTCCTCGCGCGTGCCGTCCGCGTGGAGCTCGCCCTGTGTCATCGCGCCCTTGACCGGTCCGTACGGACCGGGGACCGTCTGCCCGACGGACTTGACGGTGACCTGCTCGAAGACCAGGCCCGGGATGTTCTCCGGCCGGTACACGTCACCGACCTCCGGATGGCTGGGCATGATCATCGCGGGCGGTCCGGCCTTCCCGGCCAGCCAGGTGCCGCTGGTGTCCGCGACCACCCCGTTCTCGTAGTTGAAGACGTCCTCGCCCAGGTACCAGACCGAACCGTCGTCGGCCTGCGCGAACCAGTCGTTCGCGACCTCGCTCACCCGTCCGTCCGAGAAGGACACGAACTGGAGCGTGCGCGCCCGGACCTGCTCGCCGTTCAGGGTGACGGTCTTGATGTCGGGCAGCAGCGTGAGCTCGGTGCGGAAGGGCTTTCCGTCGACCTGCCCGCCGTAGATCACCTGCTGGATCTCCGAGCTGGCGTGGAGCGGGTTGGTGATGTCGGTCGGATGGCTGAACACGGGCGTGCCCCGGTCGACCCGGGCCGATTCCGGGGCGAGCGGCAGGCAGGTGTCGGTCTGCCTGCCCGTCTCGCCGTCCATCATCCGCACGCAGTCGGTGCCCGCCGCCCGGTGCCCGCCCGCGGCTCCGCCGCCGACGGCTCCGGCGGTGCAGGCGCCGGTCGTGAGGGTCACCGCCAGGGCCGCGGTCACCGCGGCCGCCGGATACCTGTTCCGCATGGCTGCCTCCTCTGCCGTGACACCGACGCTGCCACCCGGGGGCTGAAGGGGGCCTGAACGGAGCTGAACCGGCGTTCAGGCGCGGCGGTCCGGACTCAGTCCGGCGGGTCCGCCGGGAGCACCACCTCGAAGCGGGCCCCGCCGAGCCGGCCGTCGGTCACCGTCGCCGTACCGCCGTGCGCCGCGACCAGTTCGGCGACGATGGCGAGCCCGAGACCGCTGCCGGCGGCGAGACCGGCGTCGTCCCCGTCGGCCGCCGGGCGGGACCGTGCCTCGTCGAGGCGTACGAACCGCTCGAAGACCCGCTCGCGGTCCGTCGGCGGCACGCCCGGACCGTCGTCCTCCACGCCGAGGACCACCCGGCCGTCCGACCGCTCGGCGAGGTCGAAGGCGATCTCGGAGCGCGCATGCCGGGCCGCGTTGTCGCCCAGGTTGCGCACCACCCTGCCCAGCCCCCGCGGGTCCGCCCGCCGCCGCGCCGCCGACACCCCGGCCGTGCCGATCCGCAGCCCGGGCGCCGCCTCCCGCAGCCGGCGCGCCTCGTCCAGGACCAGGTCGTCGAGGTCCACCGGCCGCAGCCGGGGGCGCAGCGCGTCCTCGTCGGCGCGGGCGAGCAGCAGCAGGTCGTCGACCAGCCGCTGGATCCGCAGGTCCTCGGCGAGGACCGTCCTGGCCAGGCGTTCGCCCGCCGCCCGGTCCGCGAGCCGGTCGGGGTGGGCGAGGGCGACCTCGGCGTGCTGGCGGATGGACGCCACCGGGGAACGCAGCTCGTGCGAGGCGTCGGAGATGAAGCGGCGCTGGGCCTTCTGCGCCCGTTCGAGCCGGTCCAGCATGTGGTTCATCGTGGTGGCGAGGCCCGCGATCTCGTCGCGCCCCGGCGGAAGCGGCACCCTGCGGTGCAGCTCCGCCGCCGAGATCGCCTCCACCTCGGACCTGATGGCCGCCACGGGCGCCAGCGCCCGGCCGACCGCCATCCACGTCGCGCCGGCCACCACGAGCATCAGCAGCGGCAGCCCCACGAACAGCAGCCGGGTGACGATCCGGGTCGACTCGGCGACCGTGACGACCGTCCGGCCCACCAGGACGGTCCGGTGGCCGCCCGGCCCTTCGGCGGGCACCGCCACCACCAGGAACCGGTCCTCGTCCAGCGGTGTGGTGAGGGTGGCCTCGGAGCCCCGGCGCGGGTCGGCCAGGGCCGGCAGGTTCCTGACGTTCGGGCTGCCCGCGATCACGTCTCCCCGGGCGTCCAGGACCTGGACGAACTCCTCGTCCGGCTGGCTCACGGTCAGCGACGGCACCCCGCGCCCCGCCTCGATGACGGCCGCCACCTGCTCGGCCCGGGCCCGCGCGGCCTGCCGCACGTCGTCGGTCAGGCCGGCCTTCATGAAGGCGACCAGGGCCACCGCCCCCGCGACCACGCCCACCGCCACGACGAGGACGGCCGCCACGGTCGACCGGACCCGTACGCTCATGGCCGCCTACCCTCCGTCGGGGGCCAGGCGGTAGCCGTAGCCCCGTACGGTCTCGATGGACGCCCGGCCGAAGGGCCGGTCCAGCTTGTTCCGGAGGTGCCGGACGTACACCTCGACGATGTTCGGGTCGCCCTCGAAGGCCTCGTCCCAGACGTGCGCGAGGATCTCGCGCTTGGACAGCGTCTCGCCCCGCCGACGCAGGAGGAACTCCAGGAGGGCCAGCTCACGGGCGGTCAGTTCGACCCGCACCCCGCCCCGCGACACCTCCTTGGCCGCGGGGTCGAGGCGCAGGTCACCGGCGGTGAGGGCGGCGGGCCGCTCGCGCGGTTCGCGGCGCAGCAGCGCCCTCAGCCGGGCCAGCAGCACGGCGTACGAGAACGGTTTCGTCAGGTAGTCGTCGGCGCCGGTGTCGAGCCCCTCCACCTCGTCCCACTCGCCCTCCTTGGCGGTGAGCATGAGGATCGGGGTCCAGTTCCCCTCGGCCCGCAGGGCGGCGCAGACGCGGAAGCCGTTCAGGCCGGGGAGCATGATGTCCAGGACGATCGCGTCGTACGCGTGCTCGCGCGCCCGCCACAGGCCCTCCGTGCCGTCCGGGGCGACGTCGACGGCGAAGCCCTCCGCCTCCAGGCCGTTGCGCAGACCTTCGGCGAAGCGCTCCTCGTCGTCCACGATCAGAACCCGCATGTCCTGATTGTGACCCGCGTCACCTGAACCGGGGCTGAAGGGCGCGCGATGCCCGCGCCGTCCTACGGCAGGGTCGGCGCTCCCCTCACGAGGCGCGCTCCGCGGGCGGGGTGGTGCCGTAGACGTCCGGGCTGATCCGGTAGCCGCGCCTGTCCTGCTGCAGGACCTCCCTGCGGACGGCCGCGAGCTCCTTGGGGCTGAGCCGGGTTACCTCGGTCAGGGACAGGGTCTCCGGGTTGTCACCACCCACCGGCTCCACCTTGATGTTGCCCACGTGCGGCGCGTAGAACTTCCGCTGGTGGCCGCCCTCGGGGTCGAGCGGCGCGAACTCGTCCGTCACGAGGACGTTCTCGAAGCAGCCGGCCTCGACGCAGACGCTCTGGCCGGTCTGGACCACCGTGGCGCAGTCCAGGAAGTCGATCTCGGGGGCCAGGCCCTCGGTGTAGGTGGGAGTGCCGACCCTCGGCCTGGCGAGCATGGCGAACCCCGCCTTCGCGTCCGCCACGCCGGAGATCCAGGTGTCGGGGGCGCCGACGAGGTGCCCGTTCTCGTAGATCTCCGGGTACTCCCCGAGCCGCCAGACCGTTCCGCGCCCGTCCTGGGCGAAGAACGCCAGCTCCGACTCCTGGATCTCGTCGCCGTTGAAGTCCTGGTCGAACGCCACCACGGTGCGCACGCCGTCGATGACCTTGGTCAGGTCGGTCACCGTCGTCACCACGCGGTGGTCCTCACCGGCGACGTCGCCGGTGAGGACGAGGCGGGTGCCGGGCCTCAGCGGGAGGAACGTGTTGTTCACCCGCGGGCTCGCGGGGAACCGGTCCGGGTGGACGGCGGGGGGGTTTCCGCAGGAGTCCTGCGCGCGCGGGCCGCTCTTCGCCGGACCGTTCTTCGCGGGGGCGGGAGAGTGCGGCTGGGGGATGCCGGTGGCCGCCGCGCCGGGGGCCAGCAGCAGCGCGGCGACGATCGGGCTCAACAGGGCGGCACACGCGCGCGCGTGACGGGGCATTCGGCTTGGTCCTCTCGATGGAGCCGGGAGGGGGCTCCACCGGGAGGCGGCGGCCCCGTCCGCCGCCCGCCTCAGCGCGTGGCGACCGCCTCATGCTGCGGCCGGTGACGCCTGAAGCCCTTGCCGAAACGCAGGTACAGGGAAGGCACGACCAGCAAATTCAGCAGGGTGGACGTAACCAGACCGCCGATGATGACCACGGCGAGCGGGTACTCGATCTCATGGCCCGGCCGGTTGCCGAGGAACACCAGGGGCAGCACCGCGAGTCCGGTCGCCAGGGAGGTCATCAGGATGGGGGCCAGCCGCTCCCGCGCGCCGCGCAGCACCAGGGCGGGCCCGAAGGCCATGCCCTCGTGCTCCTCCAGGTGCTGGCAGTGGTTGATCAGCAGGATGCCGTTGCGCGCGGCGATGCCGAGCACGGTGAAGAAGCCGACCAGGGAACCCAGCGTGATGTTCCCGCCCGCGATCCAGACCGCGAGGACACCGCCGACCAGGGCCATGGGCAGGGTGAGGAAGGACAGCAGCGCGAGCCGCCAGCTGCGGAAGGAGACCTGGAGCAGTACGAAGATCGCCAGAGCCGCGAAGATCGCGCTGTAGAGCAGGACCCGCTGGGCGGCCTGCCGCTCCTCGTGCTCCCCGAGCAGCTCCGTGTGGTAGCCGCGCGGGAAGTCCGTGGAGGCGATCGCCTTCCTGACGTCCGAGACGACGGAGCTGAGGTCGCGTCCGGAGACGGAGGCGTTCACGTCGAGGTGCCGCGAACCGTTCTCACGGGCGATCAGGTTCGGCTGGGGCTCGATGACCACCTGGGCGACGTCGCCGAGCGGCACCGTGGTGCCGGAGGGCGTGTCGATCGGGAGCCGGCTGATGGCCGCCACGCTGTCGCGCGTCTCGGGGGTGCTCCACACCACCGTGTCGTAGGCCCTGCCGCCGCGGAAGATGTCCCCGACCTCCTCGCCGGCGACGAGGGTGGACGCGGCGCGGCGCACGTCACCGGGCTTCAGCTCGTACGCCGCCGCCTTGTCGACGTCGACCCTCACCTGGATCTGCGGGACCTCGACCTGGAGGTCGGCGTGGACGTCGGCGGTGCCGGCGATCTTGGTGATCTTCTCCTGGAGTTCGAGGCCCTTCTCGCGCAGGACCTTCTGGTCCTGGCCGTAGAGACGGACGACGACCGGGTACTTGGAGCCGGTGAGCACCTCGTCGACGCGTTCGTTCAGATACGTCTGGACGTCCTGCTCCACGCCGGCGTAGCGCGCCACGGTCTCCTTGATCTGCTTGAGGGTCTTGTCGTAGTTCGCCTTGGGATCGATGCTGATCCAACCCTCGCCGAAGTTGACCCCGGCGATCTCGTCGCCCAGGAACGCCTGCCCGATGTGGGCCCCGAAGACGTTGCGCACCCCGGGGATGGCCCGCACCTCACGGCTCACCTGGGTGACCATGCGCTCCTCCTCCTGCACGGAGGTGCCGGGCGTGGTGATGAAGTGCATCAGGAAGTCCCGCTCCTTGAAGGAGGGCAGCAGGGACTGGCTGAGCTGGGGCACCAGGAGGGCCGCGACGACCACGAGCACGCCGGACACCAGGTAGGCGTTGACCGGCCGCTTGACGATGCGTTTGAGTCCCGCCGTGTAGCCGTTCTGCAGCCCGCGCAGCAGCGGGGACTGCCGCCGTTCGACCCTGGCCCTGCGCAGCATGATCAGGCACAGGGCGGGGGTCACCGTCAGGGCCACGACCATGGAGGCGAGGATGGCCAGCGTGTAGGAGACGGCGAGCGTACGGAAGAACGAGCCCGCCACCCCCTGGAGCAGGAAGACCGGCACCGTGGCCACGACGATGATCATCGTCGCGTAGACGATCGGGCTCCGGACCTCCAGCGAGGCGTTCAGGATGACCTTCGCCACCGACGTGTCGTCGTCGGCCCTCCGGTGTTCGCGCAGGCGTCTGAGGATGTTCTCGACGTCGATGATCGCGTCGTCCACGACGGCGCCCAGGGCGATCACGAGTCCCGCGAGGGCCATCGTGTTGATGGTGTCCCCGCGCCAGTGGAGCACGAGCACGGCCGCCATGAGGGACAGCGGGATCGTCAGCAGGCTGATCAGCGCGACGCGCCACTCGTAGAGGAAGGCCGCGAGGACCACGACGACCAGCAGGAAGCCGAGCACCAGGGCCTGGGTCAGGTTGTCGATCGCGGTGTGGATGAAGTCCTGCTGCTGGAAGACGGTCGTGTCGAACGTGATGCCGGGGAGGCCGGGTTCGAGGGACTCGATCGCCTTCTCCACGTTCTTGGTGATCTCCGGGGTGTCGCCCCAGGGCAGCTTCTCGACGATCAGCAGCAGACCGGGCTCGCCGCCGATGACGGCGTCGCCGCCGAGCGGCTGGTGGTCCTCCTTCACCAGGGCCACGTCGCCGAGCCGGACGGTGCGGTCGCCCGCCGTGCGCACCGGCACCTGGGAGAGGTCGGTCGGCGTCACGACCGGCAGGACGTGCCGGATGCCGATGCGCTGCGTGGGCGTCTCGATCCAGCCGCCGGTGCCGATGACCGAACCGGTGGTGAACTTGAGCAGACCGGAGTCGACCGAGTCGCCGGTGGCCTCCATGACGTCGTCGAGACTGACCTTGTGGGCCTGCATCCTGAGCGGGTCCACCTGCACGGTCATCATCTTCAGCCGCTCGCCGAAGATGCTCACGTTGGCGACGCCGGGCACCCGCAGCAGACGGGCCCTGACCTCCCAGTACGCCGTCATCGACATGTTCATCAGGGCCTTGTCGGAGTGGTCCTGCGAGGACATCCCGATCTTCATGACGCGGCTGGTCGCCGCGACGGGCGGCATGATCACCGGAGGGGCCGCCCAGGTCGGCAGGGAGTGCGACACCTGCGCCACCCGCTCCTGGACCTCCTGCCGTGCCTTGAACACGTCCGTTCCCTCGTGGAAGATCAGCTGGATCGACGAGAGCTGCGCGACGGACTCCGAGCGCAGGTCGTCGAGGCCGGCGAGCCCGTTGAGGGACTGTTCGAGGGGAACGGTGACCAGGGACTCCACATCGGCCGTGGACAGGCCGAGGCAGGTCGTCTGGATCTCGACCCGCGGCGGCGCGAACTCAGGGAAGACGTCCACCCGCTGCTGGGGCAGCGAGGTGATGCCGACGACCATCATCACCGCGGCCGCGGCGACCACGAGGTAGCGGAAGCGCAGGCTGGAACGGACGATCCAGCGCATCAGGGTGCTGCTTTCCCCGGACATCAGTGCTCGCCGTCCGTCTCGTACTCGATGCCGAGGAGCTCGGCGGCCCCGACCGTCACCACGTGGGTGCCCCGCGCGAGGCCGGACCTCACGACCGCGTCGTGCTCACCGAACTGCCCCAGCTGGACGGGGGTCCGGAGGTACACATAGGGCTTCGGGTTGGTGAAGGCGAAGGTCTTCCCTTCCTGGTCGTAGACCACCGCCTTCAGCGGGATGAGCGTCCGCGGCGGTCCGGTGCCGTCCAGCGGGGCCTGCCGCAGCGGCTCCGTCGTGATGTGGATCCGCTTGGCCGTGTCCTCGGCCAGGGTCAGGTGGGGGATCCTTCCCTCCGGGACCTTCTCGATCTCGGCGGGCGGCTGCTCGGCGTGTTCGGCGGCCGAGGCCGAGGAGTTGTCCGAGTTCGCGCAGGCCGACAGTCCCGTTCCGCCGGCGAGCAGCAGCCCCGCGGCCGACAGGCCCACGGCCCACCGGCGCCCGGTGCGACGCCGGCCGGGCCCGCGGCGGGGTGCCGCTCGCCGTTCCGCCCCGCCGTCGTCCGGGGCCGCCTTGCCCGGGGCCGTCTTGTCCGTGGCCGGCGCGTCCGGGGCCTGGCCGGCCGTCGCCGGAACCGGTTCCGGGCCGGTGGGACGCCGCCCGACGCCGCCGGGGGAGGGGTAGAAGCGGAGGTAGAGGGCGGGCACGATGAACAGCGTGACGAGGGTCGAGGTGACCAGTCCGCCGAGCACGACGACGGCCAGCGGGTGCAGCACCTCCATGCCCTCGACGGTTCCGAGGACCACCGCGGGCAGCACCGCGACCGCCGTGGCCAGCGCCGTCAGCAGGACCGGGCCGACCCGGTCGCGCGTGGCGTCGACGATGCGCCGCGGGTCGACGGTTCCGTCCTCGCGCGGCTCGGTCTCCTGGTAGCCGCGGACGAGCAGCACCAGGTTGCGCACGGCGATGCCGAGGACGAGCAGGAGGCCGCCGAGCGCGCCGATCGACATGACGCCGCCGACGGCGAACGCGGTCAGCACACCGCCCACGCCGGCCAGCGGCAGCGCGAGCAGGACGAGCGTCGCCGCACGCCAGCTGTCGAAGGCCGCCTGGAGGAGGAGGAAGGCGCCGAGCAGCACGGCGAGCACGAGCCCCGCGATCCGCAGGTCCTGGCTCTGCTGGTGCGCGACGTCGCTCTGCACCTCGGCGTGGTACTCGTACGGCATCGGCATGGCCTGGACGCGGCTCCTGACGTCGTCGAGTACGGAGTTCAGATCACGCCCGCTGACGCCGGCGACGACGTCGAGGCTGCGCGAGGTGGCGTCGTGCCGGATGACGGTCGGGTACGGCGTGACGCGGACGGCGGCGACGTCGCCGAGGCGCACATGGCCGCCGTTCGGCGTGTCGAGCAGGAGGTTCCGGACGTTCTCGGGGGCGGAGCGGGTCGCGGGCGACCCCCACACCACGACGTCGAAGACCTTCTGCTCCTCGTAGAGGCTGCCCACCGGCAGGCCGGAGAAGTAGGTGGCGGCCGTGCGGCGGACGTCGCCCGGCTTGATCCCGTGGCTCCGGGCCGCCGCGAGGTCGACCTTGACCTCCAGGGTCGGTTCCTCGGCCACGTCCGGGACCTGGGGCCGGACGACTCCGGGGACCTGCGCGAGGGCCTTGCTCACCTGCTCTGCCTGCTGCCGCAGCACGCCCAGGTCGTTGCCGTAGACGCGCACGACCACGGGCGCGCCCTCGCCGTTGTCGGCCCGGACCTCGTCCAGTTGTGCCTGCGGATAGGTCATGACCTCGCTGTCGAGACCGGCCTGGGCGTGCATGGTGCGGCCGACCGCGGCGACGGTCGGGCCGTAGTCGGCCGAACTCTTGAGGTTGACCCAGAACTCGCCCGAGTTGACGTTGGCGACCTGGTCGGACTCCCGGGCGCGGCCCACGTGGGCTCCCACGCTCTCGACGCCGGGCAGCGCGCGCAGCGCGTCGGCCGCCGTCCGGCCGAGGCGGGTCATCTCCGGCAGCGAGGTGCCGGGCGCCGCCTCCACCTGGATCAGCAGCTCACGCTGGTGCGGGGCCGGGACGGGGGACCTGCCGTCGAGCTGCGGCCACACCGCGAAGCCCGCGCCGGCGAGCACGGCGGCCGCGACCAGCGCCCGGCCCGGCCGGAGCAGGGTCTTCGGGCCGATCCGGTCGAAGCCGCGGTGCAGCCGGTCGAGCACCGGGTTGCGGCGGTGTCCGAGCCCGGTGCGCGCGAGCAGCGTGACGGTCAGCACGGGCGTGAGGGTCAGGGCGACGACGGTGGAGGCGACCACCGCGAGCACGTAGGACAGGGCCAGCGGCCGGGCGAACGATCCGCCCACCCCGCTCAGGAAGACGACGGGCACCACGGCGAGGAGCAGGATCAGCGTGGCGAAGAAGGCGGGCCTGCGCACCGCCGCCGTGGCGTCGACCACGAGGTCGGCCACCGACCGGCGTCCGGGGGACGCCCGGTCCTCGCTCCGGAACCGGCTCCGGACGCGGTCGAACCCGATCACGATGTCGTCGATGACCGCGCCGAGGGCGATCGTCAGACCGGCCAGGACCATCATGTTGAAGGTCGAGCCGCGCAGGTAGAGCACCCACAGGGCGGCGATCTCCGCCATCGTGATCGAGACGAGGCCGATCAGGGCGACGCGCCAGGACAGGAAGTACAGGCCGAGCAGCGCCGAGACGGCGGGCACCGAGACGAGCGCCCACAGGCCCACGTTGTGGAGCGCGGTGTCGACGAAGGACGCCGGCCGGTAGACATGGGTGTCGACGGTGATGCCGGACAGTCCGGGCCGGAGTTCCGTCAGCGCCTCTTCGACGGCGTGGGTGACCTGACGGGTGTCGGCGCCGGGGAACTTCTCGATCACCAGCATGATCCCGGGGCCGTCGTTCAGCATCACGTCGCCGATGAGGGGCTGGTGGTCCTCCACCACGGTGGCCACGTCGCCGATGCGCAGCTGCCGGGTGCCGGTCTCCTCCAGGGCCACGGAGGCCAGGTCCTGCGCCTTGGTGATGGGCAGCACGTGCTGGATCGCGAGGCGCTGGCTCGGCGTGTCGATGAACCCGCCGGTGCCGGGCGTCGAGGCCTCCACGAAGGTCAGCGGCGACACCCACAGCGCGTTGCCCGCCGTGCGGACCAGCTGGTCCAGCGAGACGCCCCGGTCGCGCAGCCGCTCCGGGTCGACCTGGACCTGCAGCTGCCGGTCCCGCTCACCCCAGACGACCACGTTCGCCACGCCCGGGATGCCCATCAGGCGGGGCTTGATGTTCCACCGTGCGAGGACGGACATGTCGATGCCGGAGACGTTCTCCGAGGAGAGCCCGATCATCATGACGCGGCTCGTCGAGGACAGCGGCTGGATCATGACCGGCTGCTTGCCCACCTGGGGCAGACCGGCGACCTGGATCAGCCGTTCCTGGACGGCCTGCCGGGCCTTCTGCTCGTTCGTGCCCGGCTCGAAGACCAGGTCGACGGAGGACAGGCCGGGGGCCGACTCGGAGGTGATCTCGTCGAGCCACGCCACGCCGTTCAGCAGGTCCTGTTCCATCGGGACGGTGATGAGCTGCTCGACCTCGGCGGCCGACAGGCCCGGTGCCTCGGTCTGGATCTGTACCCGCGTCGGCGCGAACTCCGGGAAGATGTCCGCCGACGCCGCTCGGGGGAGCTGTATGAATCCGAGGGCCATCACGGCCGCTGCCACGCCGAGGACCAGATTCCGGAACGTAAGACTGAGGGAAAGGATTCTGTGGACCACGGCAGGGTCCTGCCTTCCAGAACGACTGCGCGTTCCGCGACCCACCGTCTCCATGGGCGGGCGGATCGCCGGCCATGTCTATAGCGGATAGATACGGTGTAAACCTACTGCGTAGGTGAATTTCCTGTCAATTTCGCGCCAAAAGTGACTATTCAGTAGGCGAAGAGGGAAAGGGGCGCGGCGTCCTCCGTGCGTGGTCGGCTAGGGTGACGAGGAGGGGCCGACCCCGACGCCCTGGTCAAGTCGCCGGCCGGGCAAGTGAGTTCGGGGCGGACACGACGAGGGGGCTCGCCTTGGATCGCCTGGCCGAAGAGGATCGGGGACCCGCGGTACTGCCTCCCGCGCTGCGCTCCTGGCTCGGCCTGGTCGCGGTCCTGGCCGCGACGGCGGCCGCCGTGCTCGGGCTCCGGTACGCCGGTCACAGTGAGCCGGGCGCGGTGGACGCGCGGATCTGGGCGGCGGCGCAGGGCGTGGGGCAGCCGTGGCGGTACGTCGCCGACACCGCGGACTTCCTGGGGGAGCCCGTCGGATCCATGCTGCTGATCGCGGCCGCCGTGACGGGCTGCCTGCTGGCACGGCGTCCCCGCGCGGCGGTGCTCGTCCTCGCCGGCCCCGGTCTGGGCGTGGTGGCGACGACGCTGCTCAAGCCCCTGGTGGGGCGCACCATCCACGGCGGGCACTTCTCCTACCCGAGCGGGCACACCGCCTTCCTCACCGCGTTCGCCCTCGTGGTGGCGCTGCTCGCGACCGGCCGGCTCGGTCTCGGCAGGACGGCCGGCGCGGCGTTCGTGCTCGCCGCGGCACTGGCCGGCGGCGCCCTGATGGGCTGGGCGCAGGTCGCCCTGGACGCGCACTACCCGACCGACACCCTCGGCGGCCTCTGCACCGCGCTGGCGGTGGTGCCGGCGACCGCGTGGCTGGTCGACCGGACGGCCGACCGGTTCACCGGCCGGCCGTCCAACGAGGCTCGGAGGCAACAGGCCTGACGTGCCGTCACGCCAGGCGGCGGAACACCGGCTTCACCGGCCGCCCGGCCAGCCAGGGGGTGGGATCGGCGGCCTCCAGCGCCTTCCGGTACCCCTCGCAGGCCTCGGCCACCACCTCGACGGTGCGGTCGATGTCGGCCTCCTCGAGCGCGCTGCTCACCACGAAGGACGGGGCCAGCACCCCGCCCGCGAGGAGCCCGCGCAGGAACAGGGTGCGGTACTCCTGTGAGGGCCGCAGGTTCTCGTCGAGGGTGGCGAAGACCAGATTGCTGGCCCGGCCCCGTACGAGCACGTGGTCGCCGACGCCCATGGCCGCCGCGGCCTCGCGGACCCCGGCGGCCAGCCGCTCACCGAGGGCGTGCAGCCGCGCGGTGACGCCCTCCTCGACGTAGGTGGCCTGCACGGCCATCGCGGCGGCCAGCGAGTGCGTCTCCGCGCCGTGCGTGGTGGACAGCAGGAACACCCGGTCCCCGGGGTGACGCAGCCCGCCCCGCTCCATCAGCTCGCGGCGCCCGGCCAGCGCGGACACCGCGAACCCGTTGCCCAGCGCCTTGCCGAACGTGGAGAGGTCGGGGACGACGCCGTACAGGCCCTGGGCGCCCGCCTCGGACCAGCGGAAACCGGTGATCATCTCGTCGAAGATCAGCACGCACCCGTGCCGGTCCGCGAGCTCGCGCAGCCCCGCGAGGTACCCGGGCGGGGGCTCGGCATGACCGGCGGGTTCGAGGATCAGACAGGCGACCTCCCCCTCGTACCGGGCGAGCAGCTCCGCCGTCGCGGCCAGGTCCCCGTACGGGAACGCCACCGTGAGCTCGCTCGTCGACGCCGGGATGCCGGCGGACATCGGCGTCGTGCCGATGAACCAGTCGTCGACGGAGAAGAACGGATGGTCGCCGCAGAGGGCCACCCGCGGGCGCCCGGTGACGGCGCGGGCGAGGCGCACCGCGGCGGTGGTGACGTCGGAGCCGTTCTTCGCGAACTTCACCATCTCGGCGGTCGGCACCGTGGCGAGGAAGCGCTCCGCGGCCTCGACCTCCACGATGGACGGCCGGACGAAGTTGCTGCCGCGGTCGAGCTCCCGCCGCGCCGCCTCGGTCACACGGGGGTGGGCGTGGCCGAGGCTGACCGACCGCAGGCCCGAGCCGTACTCGATGTAGCGGTTGCCGTCGATGTCCCACACGTGGGCGCCGCGGCCGTGGCTGATGACCGGGGCCAGGTGCTCGGGGTACTGGTCGTCGCCCTTGGCATAGGTGTGCGCGCCCCCGGGGATCAGGGTGTGCAGCCGCTCGTTGGCCTGCCGGGACGCGGGGAGTTCGAAGTCCTCTATGTGCACGGTCGCCTCAACTCTCCATCTGCTTCAGGGCCTCGGCGAGGCTCGGCGCCTCCCGGTCCCGCTGGGACATCGACGTGACCGGCAGCGGCCAGGGAATGGCGAGCTCCGGGTCGTCGAAGGCGATCGTCACGTCCTCGGCCGGATCGTGCGGGCGGTCGATGCGGTACGAGGTGTCGGCGGTCTCGGTCAGCGCCTGGAAGCCGTGCGCGCACCCCGCCGGGATGTACAGGGTCGTCTGCGTCGCGTCGGACAGGTCGAAGGTCGCCACGTTGCGGTACGTCGGAGAGTCCGGCCGCAGGTCCACGACGACGTCGAAGATCCTCCCGTACGAGCACCGCACCAGCTTGGCCTCGCCGGCGCCGGAGCGCAGGTGCATGCCGCGCAGCACCCCGCGGACCGAGCGGGACAGGCTGTCCTGGACGAAGGCGTATGGATCGAGGCCCACCGAGCGGACCACGTCGGCGTCGAAGGTACGGCTGAAGAAGCCGCGCTCGTCGGCGTACGGCGTGGGCTCGAACAGGAACGCGCCGGAGATCTCCGGCACCGCGGTCGCTTTCATGAAGCCTTCCGAGAGGTGGTACGGAACAGGGTCGCCGTCAAGGCGGCGAAGTGGTCGGTGAGTTGCCGCGCGGCGGCCCGGTTCCGCTCGGCGAGGGTCTCCCGCAGCTCGGACGAGCGCTTCTCGAGCTCCCGGAACTGTTCGAGCAGCCGGTCGGCGTCGAGCTCGCGCGCCGGGTGGCAGTACGCGCCGAGACCCATCTGCGCCATCAGCGCCTCGCTCTTCACCGCGTAGCCGACCGCGAGCGTCGGCGTGCCGACCTTCAGCGCGCAGATCAGGTTGTGGTAGCGGGTCGCCACCACCGTGTCGACCGCCGCCATCTCCTTCATCAGGTCGGCGAGCGAGGCCGTCTCGGCGGCGGTGACCAGTGGCGAGTCCACCGCTTCCAGGATCGCGTCGACCACCGGGGCGTCGACCGCGTCGCCGGTGAGCAGCCGGACCGGCCGGCCGTCCTCGACCAGCGCGCGGACGAAGCGGATCGTCCCTTCGAGGTACCGCCGGTGGATCTCCTCGGCCCGCGCCCGGTCGTCGTCGCCGCCGTGGAAGGCCATGACGCCGACGCCGACCGGCCCGGGCGCACCCGAGGGCACGCCCGGCGGCGGTGCCGGCAGGGAGAACGCGAGGTCCGGGTGCACCTCGTCGCGCCCGGTGTCCACGCCCATCGCCCGCATCGCGTCGCGGGACGGGGCGTCCCGGTAAGAGCGGTACGCGGCGAGCCGCGCCGACCAGCGCACCAGGGCCCGGGTCGACCGGTTGCCGATCGGGGCGGCACCGACCCCGACCAGCGCGACCCGGGCACCGAGCAGCCGGCCGGAGGCGCAGAGCAGGAACAGGGAGTACGGGAAGCCCCACGGCCGCAGCGGCAGCGTGGCCTCCAGGACGCCCATGCCCGGCACGATCACCACGTCGTGCCGGCGCACCCAGGCGGCGGTGCGGAAGGCGTCGACGAGTTTGCCGAGACCCTTCCCCGCGATCGCGCCCGCGCGGGACGCGGTCCGGTACTCCCCGCGGTACCAGTGCAGTCGCGTCGCGGGGATCCCGAACCGGGTCGTCACGGCTTCGGGGCCGCCGCACAGCGCGTCCACGACCGCCTCCGGGTGCCGGGCGCGGAGGTAGCCGAGCACGGCTTCGAGCGAGCCGTCGTTGCCGAGGTTGCCGGAGCCGAGCAGGCCGAACACCCCGACGCGCACCGGGGCAGCGTGCGGGGACGTCATGCCCGCCCGCCTTCCCGGCCGGCGACGAGGTCGTCGACGGAGACGGTGAGGAGGTCCGGGTCGACCGGGGCGCGATCCTCGACCCGCTCGCCGGCGCCGCCCGGCCGGGCCCGGCTGGTCGCCCACTCGGCCAGGTGGCGGTAGCAGGCGCGCCGGTCGGCCGCGGACAGCGGCGCCCGCTGGATCGCCGAGACGAAACCCCACACGTACTCGGCGAGCAGCCGGGGCGTCGGGTGCAGCAGGCCGGCCCGGCGCGGATCCAGGTTCACGCACCGGGAGCGCTTGGACGGGTTGGCCCGCTCGGCGCGGGTGGGGTGGTCGCGGCGGAAGTACAGCAGCTCCGGCACCTGGTGGAAGGGCCCGTGCAGGCCGATCTCGCAGACGAACGTGCGGTCCGCGTGGTGGTAGCTGTCGAGCGGCTTCACCCGGCGCAGCACATCGGCCCGGATCACCCCGTAGAAGTCGTCGCCGCCCGGCTCGAACAGCATGCTGCGGAAGCGCTCCGGGGCGCGCGGCGAGGCGGTGGCGAGCGTGTACTCGTACGGGACCTTCACCTTCCCGTCCTCGTCGATCACCGCCTGGTCGGCGTGGGCGAGGATCACCTCCGGCCGCTCGTCCAGCGCCTCCACGCAGCGCCGCAGCAGGTCCCGGGCGTACAGGTCGTCGTGCGAGGCCCACTTGAACAGTTCGGTGCGGCATTCGACGAACACCCGGTTGTGGTTCGGGGTGGCGCCGACGTTCCGGGGCAGCCGGAGGTACCGGACGCGCGGGTCCCGCGCGGCGTACTCGCGGGCGATCTCCTGGGTCCCGTCGGTCGAGGCGTTGTCGGAGACGACCAGCTCGAAGTCCCCGTAGGTCTGGCCGAGCAGGGCGTCGAGCGATTCGGCGAGGTACTGCTCGCCGTTGTACACGGGCAGGCCGACGGTCAGCCTGGGTCGGGCGGTCATGAGGTCCTCACTTCGGGGATCGGGTTCACGTGGTGCTCGCGTCGGCCGGCGCGCAGGTGCAGCCACCACACGGCGGAGCCGCTGAGGGTCGCGGCGGCGACGCCCCAGGCCGAGCCGACCGTGCCGGCCACGGCCGCCCCGCCGAGCCCGCCGCCGGCGTAGCAGACGGAGGCGAACAGCTGGGCGCGCAGGCTGCGCCGGGCCGCGCCGAGCGCGCGCAGCCCGGCCGCCGCGCCGGTGCCGAGCCCGGCGCCCGCGACACTGAGCGTGGCCGGCACGATGAGCTCCGAGGCGGAGTGCCAGACGTCGCCGAGCACGAGCTCGCCGAGCCGGTCCGGTACGAGGAGCAGCGCCGCGCCCCAGAGCAGCGCGGCGGCGGCCTGCCCGCCGCCGAGCAGCAGACAGAACCGGCCGAGCCGGTGCGGGGCCCGCCGCAGCACCCGTGCCGCCTCCGCGACGGTGACGAGGGACAGGCCCATGAGGAGGGCGAGGAACGGGCCCTGCAGGAGTTCCGCGCCCCGGACCGCGCCCACCGCGCCGACGCCGACGATCGCGCCGAGCCCGTACGCCCGCAGCTGGCCCGCGCCGCTGAGGCTGCTGTTCTCGACGAGGTAGCGGAAGCCGAGGTCGCGCTGCTCGCGCAGCCAGCCGCGGGCCCGCGCGACCCGGGGCCGGATGCCGGACTGGAGCGAGCCGTAGCCCGCGGCCACCGCCGCGGACCCGCCCCAGGCGAGCACGAAGGCGGCCACGCTGCCCACGCGCGCCGCCACGACCATGGCGGGGACGAGCGCGACGCCCCACACGAGGTCGTTGAGGAACGCCTTCTTCCCGGCGCCGGCCGCGAAGAAGGCGAACCGCCAGGCGTCCTGGAGCAGCAGCCCCGGCAGGACGACGCCCAGGCAGGCGAAGGCCGGCCCCACGCCGCCGCCGAGGGCGAGCCCGACCAGCAGGCACACCGCGCCGACGGCGGCACCGAGGCCGAGCGCGGCGCCCGAGGACCGGGCCACCGCCGAGCGCCAGGACGCCTCCGGCACGGCGCTGAACCGCACCACCAGCGGGTCGGTGGCAAGGCCGCGGGAGGCGGCGAGCACCACGCCGTACGTCACCCAGGCCAGGCTGAACACGCCGAACGCGGCCGGCCCGAGGGAGCGCGCCACGTAGACACCCACCGCGAAGTTGCTCATGCTGGAGGCCGCCTGGTCGGCAAGCCCCCAGGACAGGCGGCCGACGACGCCCCGCCGGGCGGATCCGGCGGGTGTCGTCGTCTTCTCCTCCTCGGTGGTCATCGGTGTCATGCCTTGATCAGCTCGGCGGCGCCCAGGGCGTCCGCCGCGACGGCGACGGTGTCGAACGGCAGCCCGGACCGCTCGGCGACGTCCAGCAGGCTGTGCTCGCCGTCGGACATGCTGAGCACCCAGAGCATGGCCATCTGGGCCTCCTTCGCGTCGCTGCGGCCGCCGAGCGATTCGTACAACCCCCGCTTGCCCAGCTGTGGTTCGCCGTACGGGCTGAGGTTGACGTACCGCCGGTTGCGGTCGAGCACCGCGAACGCCTCGCGGCAGACGGCGAGCGTGTCCGCCAGCGCCTCCGGGGAGACGAAGTCCGGGTTGTCCGCCGAGGTGTGGTACTCGGGATAGCCGGCGTACGGGGTCCGGCTGAGCGAGCCCACGCCGAGGTCGAACCCGGGCGAGCAGTACTGCCGCTCGTCGTAGCCGTACGGCGTGAACTCGTTGATGCTGTGCGGCCTTTCGGAGGCGGCGAGGACGTACTGCATCACCCGGTCGATCTCCGCGTCCCCGCGCCTGCTCCGCTTGTACGTCAGGCTGCCCGGGTCGCCCGCGCAGGCCAGCACCAGCCCGTGCTTGACCTGCTCGATGCGCTCCGCGTTGCGGGCCAGCCAGGTGATCGCCCCGATGGTCCCGGGCGCGAAGACGAACCGGTACGTGTAGTACGGCCTCGTCTCCGCCAGCGCCCGGGCCAGGAACACCGCCACCGCGACACCGGCCATGTTGTCGTTGGCCAGCGCCGGGTGGCAGACGTGGCAGGAGACGATCACCTCGTCGGCGACCTGCCCGGGGACCACGTGCTCGGCGTAGGTGAGGTGGCCGTCCTCCAGGGTGGAGTCGACGCGCACCTCGTACTCGCCGTCCGGCAGCGCGTCCAGGGTCTCCTGGGCCAGGCAGAACCCCCAGTCCGGCTTGTAGTAGCTGGTGCGGTACGGCACCCAGCTCGGGTGCTCCGGCAGGGTGTGCAGGTGCTCGCGCAGCTCGGCCAGCGGCATGGTCCGCGACACCGGCACGCTGTAGCCGAGCACGTGCAGGCTGGACGCGGCGAAGTCGACGACCCGCCTGCCCGTGCCGTCGGCGACGTACGCGTCCCGGATGTTCCACTCCTGCGGCACCGTCCAGTCGAGCACCTGCGTCCCCGTCGGCACCTCGTGCACCGTCAGCGGGACGTACTCGCCGACGATGTCCAGGGTGGCGCGCACCCCGTCGCCGGTGATGCTCCGGCACAGCGGGTACAGCCGCTCCACCAGCGCGTGCATCTCCTCGCCGGGATCGACCTCGGTCATCGGCGCCACCGCAGGGTGTCGTCGACGGCACCGGCCTCGGACGCCGAGCGCAGCACGGCGAGACGGGTGAAGCGCCGCTCGAAGTCCTCCCGGGTCAGCCCGTGCTCCCGGTAGGCCCCGGCGAGTTCGAGCGCGCCCCGCTCCACCGACCACTCGCAGTCGAAGCCGGGGATCGCGGCGCGGAACCGGGAGAAGTCCACTCGGTACGAGCGCGGGTCGGCGCCGTTCTCCCCGGTGATCCGCACCTTCGCCCCGTCCACCGCCTCGGCGACCCGCTCGGCGATCTCGGCGACCGTGACGTTGTTGGCCTCGCTGCCGATGTTGAACGCCCGGTCGTGCACGGCCTCGCGCGGCGCGGTCAGCGCGGCCGTGAAGGCCCGCGCGATGTCGCCGGCGTGCACCAGCGGCCGCCAGGGGGTGCCGTCGGAGAGCACCAGGACCTCGCCGGACAGCAGCGCGTGGCCCACCAGGTTGTTCAGCACGATGTCGGCGCGCAGCCGGGGCGAGTAGCCGAACGCGGTGGCGTTGCGCATGTACACCGGGGTGAAGTCCTCGTCGGCCAGCGCGTGCAGGTCGTCCTCCACCCGCACCTTGGACTCCGCGTACGGCGTCACCGGGCGCAGCGGGGCGTCCTCGCCGACCAGCTCGTCGCCGCCCGCGGCGCCGTAGACGGAGCAGGTCGACGCGTACAGGAAACGCTTCACGCCGGCCTCGCGGGCCAGCTTGGCGAGCCGTACCGACGCGTGGTGGTTGATGTCGTACGTGAGGTCCGGCGCCAGCGATCCCAGCGGGTCGTTGGAGAGCGCGGCGAGGTGGATCACGGCGTCCACCCCGGCCACGTGCTCGGCCGTGACGTCACGCAGGTCCACCCGGTGGCCGGACGGGTCGGCGGGCCGCGGGCCGAGGACGCAGTCGGCGAACAGGCCGGAGTCGAGGCCGACGACCTCGTGTCCGGCGGCCGTGAGGACCGGGGCCATCACGGTGCCCAGGTAGCCCTGGTGTCCGGTCAGCAGTACGCGCAAGGTTCATTCCCCCAGGTCGAGAGTGAGTTTGGTGACCGCGAACGCCTCGGCGTACCGCGCCTGGCATTCGATGCCACGGATCCGGGCGAGGCCGAGGAAGGCCTCCCGGTCGTACCAGGGCCGGTGCCGCTGCGAGGGATAGTGCTCCTGCAGCAGCCGCACCTTCTGCTCGGCGACCTCGGGCGACAGCGGCTGGTACGCCGACATGCGGCCGAGGTCGCCGTCCCACTTGACGATCTCGTAGCCCAGGACGAGATGGTCGCGGAAGGCGGTGGGGATCAGCCGCGCCAGGCCCCGGTGGTCCTGGTGCGCGTCCTCGGTCCGCGGGGCCAGGATCAGGTCCGGGTCCGTCCCCGCGCGCAGCTCCTCGACCGCGGCCTTGGCCTCGTCCCAGTGCACGGGCATCCGGCCGTCCGGCAACTTGAGGACGGTCAGGTGTAGTTCGGCGCCCGGGCAGAAGGCGGCGAGCGCGGCCCGCTCCTCGTCCTCCCGCTCACCGCCGCCGCCGGAGAGCACCAGCGCGTCGACCCGGAGGCCCGGCCGCGCGAGGCACATCGTCAGGAGCGTGCCGCCGGCGCCGATGGCGATGTCGTCGCAGTGCGCGCCCACCGCGACGATCCGTTCGAGGGGCCGCCCGGCCCCGAGGCCGATCACGCCCCCGCCCCGGCGCCGGCCCGCTCCCACACGGCCCACGGACGCTCGCCCCGGGTGTAGGACTCGTCGAGCGCGGCCCGCTCCTTCACCGTGTCGGTCGGCTTCCAGAAGCCGCGGTGCTGGTGCGCCACCAGACGGCCCTCCTTGGCCAGGCCGGCGCATCCGTCGGCCACCAGGTCCCCGTTCTCCGGTATGTGGTCGAAGACCTCCTGGCGGAGCACGAAGTAGCCGCCGTTCTCCCACAGCGGCATGTCGGCCACCGCGGTGATGCCCCCCACCAGGCCGTCCTCGCCCAGCTCCACGCAGTGGAAGGAGGACTGCGGCGGCACCACCATCATCGACGCGCCGGCGTCGCGCGCGGCGAACCGGTCGATCATCTCGTTCAGCGGCGCGTCGGTGAGCACGTCGGCGTAGTTGGCGAGGAACATCTCGTCGCCGTCCAGGTGGTGCCGCACCCGGCGCAGCCGCTCCCCGATCGGCGACTCGATGCCGGTCTGCGCGAACGTGATCGTCCAGTCGGCTATGTCGGTGGACAGCAGCTCGGTCTTCCCGCCCCGCAGCACGAAGTCGTTGGACGTCGTCTCCTCGTAGTTGAGGAAGAAGTCCTTGATGTGGTGCGCCCCGTACCCGAGGCACAGGATGAACTCCTTGTGCCCGTAGTGCGCGTAGTAGCGCATGACGTGCCAGATCAGCGGTCGCGGACCGACCATCGCCATGGGCTTGGGGACGTCGTCCGCGGTGCCGTTGCGCATCCGCATCCCGTAACCGCCGCAGAACAGGACGACCTTCATGCCTTCACCTCGACGATGCTCAGCTCCGGGATGGGGAAGACGAGCCGGCCGCCCCACTCGTGCACGTACGACAGCTGCTCGACCAGTTCGGCCCGCAGGTTCCACGGGAGGACCAGGACGTAGTCGGGCCGGTCGGCGGCGATCTGCTCGGGCGACAGGATCGGGATCCGGGTGCCCGGGGTGAACCTGCCGTGCTTGTACGGGTTGCGGTCGACCGTGTACGCGAGCAGGTCGGGCCGGATGCCGCAGTGGTTGAGCAGGGTGTTGCCCTTGCCCGGGGCGCCGTAGCCGACGACCGTCTCGCCGCGCTCGGCCGCCTCGACGAGGAACCGCAGCAGGTCCCGGCGCACCTTCGCCACCCGGTCGGAGAACTCCGTGTACCCGGACAGCTCCTGGAGCCCGGCGGCCTTCTCCCGGTCCAGCACCTCGGCCACCCGGCGGGACGGCTCGCCGGCCACCTCCGAGGGGCGGGCCCACAGCCGGATCGAGCCGCCGTGCGTGGGCAGCAGCTCGACGTCCACGAGGGTCAGCCCGCCGCTCGCGAGCGCCCGGGCCGCGGACGCGACCGTGTAGTACTGGAAGTGCTCGTGGTAGATCGTGTCGTACTGGTTCTCCTCGATGAGGGTCAGCAGGTGCTGCACCTCGATGGAGACCCAGCCGTCGTCGGCGACCAGGGCGCGCAGCCCCTGGGTGAAGCCGACCACGTCGGGGATGTGCGCGTACACGTTGTTGGCCACGACCAGGTTCGCCGGGCCGTGCTCGGCGCGGACGGCCGCACCGGTGTCCGGGCTCAGGAACTCCGTGAGCGTGGGCACGCCCGCCTCCCGGGCCGCGGCGCCGACGTTCACCGACGGCTCGATGCCGAGGCAGCGGATCCCCCGCTCGACCACGTGCCTGAGCAGATAGCCGTCGTTGCTCGCGACCTCGACCACGAAGGCGTCCGGGCCGAGCCCCACCTTCCGCACGGCACCGTCGACGAACGCGCGCGCGTGCTCCACCCAGGAGGTCGAGTACGAGGAGAAGTACGCGTACTCCTTGAACGTCTCCTCCGGCGTGATCAGCGGCGGGATCTGCGCGAGCCAGCACTCCGTGCAGACCCGCAGGTGCAGCGGGTACGTCGCCTCCGGCAGGTCCAGCTGCTCCGCGGCGAGAAAGCTCTCGCACGGCGGGGTCGCCCCCAGGTCGACGACGCTCCCCAGCGCCGCCGAGCCGCAGAGTCGGCATCGTGTCATCTTCTGCCCCCATTTCCGCTCGCGCGGGTGACCCGTCGCGAGCCGACCTCGTCGTTCCCCACCGACGGCGCGCCGTGCGCGCCGCCCGACCGCCCCGCGATCGCGGTGCGGTACTCCTCCTCCAGGCGCGCGAGGCCGACGGCGGGGCTGAACCCCTGCTCGTACCGGCTTCGGGCCGCCCGGCCCATCTCCTGGTTGCGCTCCGGCCCGGCCGTGATCCGGCGCAGGCAGGACGCGAGCGAGGCGGCGTCGCCCGGCTCGTGCAGCAGCCCGGTCACCCCCTCCTCGACCAGCTCGACATAGCCGCCGTGACCGGCCGCGACGGACGGCACCCCCGCCGCCATCGCCTCCGCGACCACCAGACCGAAGGTCTCCCTGGCCAGCGAGGGAGCGACCACGGCGACCGACCGCGCGGCGGCCCGCCGGCACTCCGCCGGGTCCATGAGGCCCGCGTACCGGACGTCGTCCCGGCCCGCCGCCCAGGCGGCCACCTCCTGCTCCATGGGCCCCGAGCCGGCCAGCACGAGCGGCACGCCCACCCCGCCCTCCGCGGCGAGCCCGTCCCACGCGGTCATGAGCAGCCGTACGCCCTTGGCCTCCGAGAGCCGGCCGAGGAAGAGCAGGTGCTCCCCGGCGCCCTCCCGGACGGTGCCGGGGTCGGGCACGAAGTTGGGCTTCACCGTCAGCCGCTCGGCCGGCATCCCGGACCGCACCAGGAGCTCGCGCTGCGCCGCGGAGATGCAGAAGAACCGCTCCACGCCGGTCCACCACCGCCGCCTGTTGACCGTCAGGCTCACCGCCAGCGGAACCGTCGCGAGCCGGGAGTCCCGGTAGCAGCCGTGCCGGACCGCGGGCAGCGACACCGTCGACCCGACGCACTCGGTGCACGGCCGGCCGTCCCGGTGCAGCGTGCCCGGCGGGCAGACCTGCGCGTAGTTGTGCAGCGTGGCGACGAGGGGCACGCCGGCGTCGGCGCAGGCGGCGACCACCGCCGGCGACAGGAGCGGGAAGACGTTGTGGACGTGCACCACGTCCGGCCGCTCGGCACGGAGCCGGGCGGCGAGCTCCGTACGGACCGCCGGGTTCCACGGCACGAGCAGCGGCACCGCGACCTTCCCGAGCAGGGACCGGGCGGCGATGTCGTCGCTGCGCCGCTCGAAGAGGTCGACCCGGTGGCCGGCCGCACGCAGCAGCCCCACCTCCTCGTCGACGACGCGGTTCTCCCCGCTCGGCTGGGCCGAGGAGTAGCGGTTGTGCACCACAAGGACACGCATGTTCAGGTCACCTCCGGGCCCATCGAGGGATACGTCGTCGGGGGAGCTCGACCGCCGGCGGCGCCGCGGCCGCGGCGGGTGCCACGAGCAGCGAGGCGGCCAGGGCCAGGTGCAGCAGATACGCCGAGGCGTCGCCGAGACCGACCTCGGTGTACGAGGAGAGCCCGCAGTAGCTGATCAGGAAGATCGCGCAGGCCCTCGGCAGCGACGGCGGCCGCAGCAGCGCGACGCCGCCGATCACGAGGATCATCGCCGCCACGATGGCGACGCCCATCAGGCCCTGCTCGTCGTAGACGGCCAGCCAGCTGTTGTCGATCGGCAGCCCGTCGAAGGACTTGTCGCCCAGGCCCGTGCCGAAGATCTTCTCGCCGGTCGTCCGGGGCGCCCCGAGCAGGGCGTCCCACACCTTGGCCCGGCCCGTCAGGTTGGAGAAGTTCTCCTGGCTCTGTCCGCGCAGGAACCAGGACCGCAGCGCGGAGCTGAACGCCACCGCGGCCACCGAGGCGCACAGCACCGCCCAGGCGAAGAACCGGCGGGCGGCGGCACTGGTCAGGACGAGCGAGCCGATCGCGAGGACCAGTCCGATGACCAGGCCGAGCGTGGCCGTCCGGGTGTGGGTCATCGCGAGCAGGACGAACGACGGCACGATGATCACCATCGCGCTGAACCAGGTGATCCGGCGACCCAGCGCGAGCAGCACGGTGAGCCCGATGACCACCGCGGAGTACTGGCCGATCTGCGGCGGGGTGAGCGGCCACAGGGCGCCGACGAGACGGCCGCCGTAGTACTCGGGCATGGCCGTGCCCGGCGAGACGGCCAGGCCGGCGGCGACGAGCACGAGCACCGCGAAGTACCAGCGGATGTGGTAGCGGACGAACGTCAGACTGCCGTCCCACCAGCGGCTGAGCAGCCACAGCGTGGCCACGAAGACGGCCAGCCGGCCGCAGCGGAACAGCGCGCCGAACCCGACCTCCAGCTGCACGCTGGCGATCAGGCTCGGCACGAGCAGCAGGGTCAGCAGGAACACGAAGGCGCTGGGCCGGACCCGCAGCCGGAGGTTGAGCGCGAGCGCCAGCGTGAAGGCGGCGACCAGCGCGCCCATGGTGGCCATCTGGATGAGGGAGCGGGGGATCGTGACGACGGTCTTCGCCCCGGCGGAGCCGAGCGTGTTGAGGCCGAGCAGCGCCCAGGCGATCCCGACGGACTTCGGCGTGGTGCCGGGCTCCGCGCCCCTCGTGCCCGGTCCGCCGGGCAGCGTCGTACTCCTCAGGTCCTCGCTCATCTCAACCACCGGTCCGGGGACCGAAGGTGCTGCCCGTGTCCTGCCGGTACGGCGCGCCCTGCCAGTGCCCGGGGTCGAGCGTCCGGCCGGTGTCGCCGGCGACGAAGCTCCACGGTCCGCTGTAGGCGTTGTCGTGCCAGCGGTTGTCCTGCTGCCGGGTGACGGCCTCGGCCACCCGCCCGCCCAGGTACGGGGACCAGTCCGGAGCGCTGCCCTGGTTGGCCAGGACCGCCATGCGGCCGCACTCCGCCGCGCACCCGGGGACGGAGGCGTCGAGGACGAAGCGGTTGTCGTGGATGTCCACCCGCTGGGTCTTCCACCGGCAGTCGGCGTACAGCGGCGCGTCGGCGATCGCCGGCCGCGCGCAGCGACGGGTGTCCTCGACCAGCAGGGTGCAGTAGTCGGTCGAGGTGTTGCCCGGGCTGTTGCAGAACCGGTCGGCGTCCTCCCACAGGGTGATCCCGTTCCAGTTGTCCTCAAGGACGTTCCGATAGATTTCGATCCTGTCCGTCCGGGCCGGGACCCGCGGCTCGCCCCCGGACTCGGACACGTAGACGGTCGCGTACGGGAAGTCGTCGCCCTCGGCGGCGGCCTTGCGGCCCTCGACCCAGTTGTTCCGCCGGATCGTGTTGTTCCGGACGACCGCGTTGTAACTGATCTCGTAGATCAGCGCGGCGCCGTCGTTGGCCTCGATGATGTTGTCCTCGATGCGGAAGTCGTTGTTGTTGGTGTCCGCCCACAACCCGGCCCCGCGGTTGTCGTGCACCCAGTTCCCCCGGATGTCGGCGCCGTCGACCGCCCAGAACTTGATGCCCCCGGAGCAGCCGCAGCCGGGCTCCCGCCGCTCCCAGTCGTCGGTGTTGTTGCCCACGACCTCGTTGCCCTCGACCACCAGGCCGCGGACGGAGTCACCGGTCTTGTACGCGTTCATGCCGTACTGCCCGTTGCGGCGCAGGCAGCTGGCACGGAGCTGCTGACGGGCCCCCGCCATCAGCCCGCCACCGGAGTTGTCCTGGATCGTCGTGTGCTCGATCACCCACCCGTCGGCCATGTCGTGGTTGACCACGCCCTCGTCGTGCGGCGCGACGAACCCCTGCACCGTCAGATGGCTGAGGGTGACGTCGCGGGCGGTGCCGCCGAACGCGTACTGGTTGGTCCTCCGGCCGTCGAGGACCGCCCCCGGCGCGCCGAGGTAGCGGTCCCCCTCCTTGGGGACGACCTGGTCGTAGGGGCCGGATTCGAGCGTGTGCCGGCCCGGGCGCAGCCAGAACGTGGTCCCCGGGGGGCTGTCCTCGGTCTTCGCGGCCAGGTCGCCGACCACCGAGGGGTCGACCGTCACGGCGCCCGCCGGCGCCTGGGCGGGACCGGCCGCGGGCTCGGCGCAGACCCGGGCCACGGGCGACGACGCGCCGTCCGCCCCCGGCCCGGCGCCCGGCCTCGCCCCGGCCGTCGGCTTCGCCCCGGTGCCCGGCGCGCTCTCGCAGCCGGTCACCAGGAACAGGGCCAGCGCCAGCGGTGCCACCGCCCACGCCCGAAGCCGCCTCTCGAACCCCACCCGCCCCCCTAGCCGTGGAACCTGAGGACGGTGGTGAACCCGGCGGCGCCGTCGGCGAAGCCGGTGCCGACCAGCGTGGTGGCGGGTTCCTTGCGCCCGAAGCCGGGGGAGTACCAGCCCAGCGGCGGCTCGGTCTCGCCGCGGTGCGCCCGCCAGGTCAGCTCCCCGGGCAGGTCGAGCACCGCCGAGCGGTCCTCGCCGTCCCGGGTCCAGGTGAGCTCGGCGCGGTTCCCCACCAGCTCCGCGGAGACCGCCGGGCCCAGGTGGAACGCCAGACGTACGGTCCCGCGGTCGCCGTGGACCTCGTCGACCACCCGCAGCTCCCGGCTCGCGGCGGTCAGCTCCACCCGGCGGCGGTGCGTGGACCCCTGGTAGCCGTCGTGCTCGGCGCACCAGCGGGCCACGCCCTCGCCGGAGGGCTCCGCGACCAGGACGCGGGTGCGGGCGTGCCGGGTCCACAGGAACGGGCCGCCGGAGACGGACTGGTCCTCGCCGTCCCGTTCCAGGGTGTTGTGGCCGAGCGTCGAGCGGAAGTACCGCCGCCACTCGGGCTGCCCGTGATAGCAGAACGTCCCCGGGTCGGCGAGCACGTCGACCCCGTCGTGCCGGACCTCCACGGACAGCGCGTCGGCGTGGGCATGCGCGGCGATGGACAGGAAGCCGTGCGGCCCCCCGTCGCAGCGGCACCAGATCTCCTCCGGACCGCGCAGGATGGTCATGCCCGCGTCCGCGAAATGGGCCGGCCGCCGCGCCGGGCGGGACACGGCCGGGACGGTCCCCTTCTTCCCGTACGGACGGACGAGCGCGGCGAGCAGCGGGGTGCGCACATCGGTGCCGGTCACCTCCGGCCACCAGGTCTGCCGGCCGAACACGGCGTCCCCGGTGGCGAGCAGCGAGCCCCAGCGGTCGGTGCCCGCGCCGTCCACGACCAGACCGTGGCCGTCGTCCGCGTCGCCCTGGCGCGGCGGCCGCAGCCGGTTGTCCACGACGGCCGCGAGCGCGTCGGTCATCCGCAGCAGCACCAGCCGGACCGTCGCGGGCAGCGGCACACCGGCGGCGTCCGCCTCGGCCACCGCGGCCAGGCCGAGTTCGAGGACGAGCCCGTGGTACTCGGTGGCCAGCTCGCGGTTCAGACCGGAGTGGAAGGTGTTGCTCCGCAGATGCCGTTCGAGGGACCGCAGCGCGCCGGCCCGCCAGCGCGCGGAGGAGGGGAACCAGCCGAAGGCGCAGGCCGCGGCGAACTGCCCGGCGGCCTCCGCGACGACGTGGTTGTTCGCCGAGGACCCCCGGCTGGGGAAGGCCGCCAGCCAGCGCTGGTGGTGCCAGATCTGCTCCAGCGCCACCGGATTGCCCTCGAACAGCCCGGCCGCGCCCGGCCAGCCGTCGAGCAGCCGGCGGATCCACACCCAGGAGACCAGCCGGATCCCCAGCTCGATGCCGCTGATCCAGTGCACCCCGCGCAGCGGCGGATTGGCTGCCCACCAGGACCGCAGGTGCTCGGCCACCCGCTCGGCGTACCGCTCGTCCCCGCCGACCGCGTAGGCGGCGGCGAGCACGGTGAGGTACTGGTGCCGGGACGGCTCCCAGATCTGCTTGATGTCCCCGACCGCGTCCTCGTCCCGGTACGGCACGTCGAAGGCGTACCCCGACGGAGCACGGCGCCCGGTCTTCGGGTCGAGGAACCAGTCCGGGGCGGCCATGTCCTCGCGCTCCACCCCGAAGAACCCGGCATGCCCGGCCATCAGCCGGTCCGCCTCGGCGAGCAGGCGCTCCGCCGCGTCCGACGGCACCGAGGCGATCGTCCCGGCGGGCAGCACGGCGGTGAACCGGGCGCCGGTCACGGGCGGGCAGGCCGGCGGCGCGGAGCGCCACTGACGCCTCCGCAGCACGTCGACCGCCCGGCCGCCGACCTCCGACGGCCCCATGCGGGACAGCCGCCGCAGGTACCAACCAGCGCTCATCGTCATCGCGGCCTCGCCAGCGTCACCGGCGCGCCGCCGGCCAGACCGGCCTGCACGGCGAGGGTCGCCGTCGTGGTGGCGACGAGCGACTCCAGCGGCACCGGCATCGGGCCGCCGGTCCGCACGGCCCTGACGAACGAGGCCAGCTCGGCGGACTGGCCCTTGTCCCGGGCCTTGGGCAGCCGCGAACTGACCCACTTCTTGGGTCCGTGCACCGAGGCCCGGACGAAGTCGTCGAGCCGCAGCACCTTGCCGTCCGCGACGAGGTCCAGCGTCTCCTTGGGGAAGCCGGACGCGCCGGTGGTGACGTAGCTGATGGTGGCCGTGGAGCCGTCCTCGTACCGCAGGACGACCTGGAGGTCCTCGTTGCCGGGGGTGGCGACCGCGTACACCGAGACCGGGTCGGCCCCGAGCAGCCAGCTCGCCGTGTCGATGAAGTGCCCGCCCTCACCCGCGAACCGCGAGCCCTCGGTGCCCTGCTGGAGGTACCAGCTGTTGTGGTCCAGCCGGCCCGCGTTGACCAGGTAGCGCAGGCTCGCCGGTCCGGTCCGGGCGCCGAACTGCTTCCGGGCCTCCTGGAGCAGCGGCGCGAACCGGCGGTTGAAGCCCACCTGCAGCCGGTCGTTGCCGGACTTCTCCACCGCCGTGAGCACACCGGCGAGCTCGTCCTCGGTGAGCGCCAGCGGCTTCTCCACGAACACCGCCTTGCCGGCGTGCAGCGCCTTCTGGGTCAGCTCGGCATGCGAGCTGTGGCGGGTGACCACGAACACCGCGTCGACCGACGGGTCGCCGAGCACCGCGTCGAGATCGGTGGTCGCCCGCGCGAAGCCGAACTTCCGCTGCGCGTTGGCCCCGGACAGCGCCGTCGTGGTGACGACCGTGGACAGCTCGACGCCCTCGCGCCCCACCAGGTGCGGCAGCAGCATCGACGTCGCGTAGTTGCCCGCGCCGACGAACGCGAGGCGCACCGGCGTCCGTACGGACCGGACCGGGGCGGACGCCCCGTCGCCGCGCCGCACCGCGGGCACGGCCACCGCCGCGGCCTCCGCCTCCCCCGTGTGCTCGGGGTACCGGAAGAGCACGGCCACGGCCTTCAGCTCGCCCTCCTTCAGCGACCGGTACGTCTCGACGGCGTCGTCGAAGTCGGCGACGTGGGAGACCAGCGGCTCCACGTCGACGCTGCCGCGGGCGAGGAGGTCGAGGAAGCACGCCAGGTTGCGGCGCTCCGTCCAGCGCACGTAGCCGATCGGATAGTCCCGCCCCTCCAGCTCGTACGCCGGGTCGTAGCGCCCGGGGCCGTAACTGCGCGAGAACCGGACGTCGAGCTCCTTCTCGTAGTACGCGTTCCACGGCAGGTCCAGGCTGCACTTGCCGATGTCCACGACCCGGCCCCGGTCCCGGCTCATCCGGGCGGCCAGCTCGACGGGCTGGTTGCTGGCCCCGCCCGCCGCCAGGTACACCTGGTCCACGCCGTGACCGCCGGTGAGTTCGGCGACGGCGTTCTCCAGGGCCGCCGAGCCGGGATCGCCGCAGGCCACCGCGCCCAGGCCCTCGGCGAGCTCACAGCGCCCCGGGGCCGGGTCGGCCCCGATGACCCGCACCCCCGAGGCGGTGAGCAGCTGCACTACCAGCTGCCCGATCAGCCCGAGGCCGATGACCAGCGCCACCTCGCCGAGCTGCGGCTCGCCCTGGCGGACGCCCTGCAGGGCGATCGACCCGACGGTCCCGAAGGCCGCGTGCCGCGGCGCGAGGCCGTCCGGCACCGGCGTGTAGAGGTTCTTCGGCACCCAGTTCAGCTCGGCGTGCAGCGCATGCTCGTTGCCCGCGCAGGCCACGAGGTCGCCGACCTTCACGTCGTCGATCCCGGCGCCGACCTGCTCGACCACCCCGCACAGCGAGTAGCCGAGCGGCGTGTACGAGTCGAGCTTGCCCATCACCTTGCGGTACGTGGCCCCCACCCCGTTGGTCGCCACGCTCTGCACGACCTTGGCCACCTGGTCCGGACGCGAGCGGGCCTTGCCCACCATCGACATGCCGGCCTCGGACACCTTCATGAGCTCGGTCCCGGTGGAGATCAGCGAGTAGGCGGTACGGACGAGCACACCCCCCGGCTTGCAGCCCGGCACCGGCACGTCGAGCAGGGCCAGCTCGCCGCTCTTGTAGTTCTGCACAACCTGTTTCACCGAAGTCCCCTTGTTTCTACGCCTTCTAGCGAGCGCTGAGTTCGGACCCGGAGGTCGCGCCGCGATACCAGTACTCGAGGGTCAGCACATGCCACAGATGCTTGGAGAAGTCCCGCTGCCCGGCGGCGTCCTCGGCGACCATGCGCCGCAGCGCGTCGCGGCGCAGGAACCCGGAGTTGACCAGCACGCCGTCGTTCACCACCTCGCGCACCAGCGGCGCCAGGTCCCGGCTCATCCAGGCCCGCAGCGGGGCGCTGAACAGGCCCTTGGGCCGGTACACGATCTCCCGGGGCAGGATCGAGGTGGCCGCCTCCTTGAGGACGGCCTTGCCCTGCCGGCCGACGATCTTGCGGTCGCCGGGCACGGCGAACGCCGCCTTCACCACCTCGACGTCCACGTACGGCACCCGCACCTCGGTCGAGGCGGCCATGCTCGACCGGTCCGTGTACGCGAGGTTCAGACCCGGCAGGAACATCCGGGCGTCGCCCAGGCACATGCGGTTCACGAAGTCGTCGAGCTCGTTGTCCTCGTAGACGTCCGCGTGCTCGGTCAGCACGTCGTCGACCGTCCCGGCCAGGTCCGGGTCGATCAGGGCGAGCAGCTCCTCCTGGTCGTACATGGTGTAGCTGCGCCGGAACGCGGTCTCCTCGGGCAGGTCCGCGAAGGAGAGGAACCGCTTCGCGAACCGCACCGACCGGTACCCCCGGCGGGCCGAGGCGACCGGCAGCCGGTCCACGGCCGCGGACAGGCCGCGCCGCAGGGGCCGAGGGACGCGCTGGTAGCGCAGCGCGATCAGATTGGCCACGTGCTTGCGGTAGCCGGCGAACAGCTCGTCGGCCCCCATGCCCGACAGCATCACCTTGACCCCGGCCTCCCGGGCGGCCGAGCAGATCAGGAACGTGTTGATCGCGGCGGGGTCGCCGATCGGCTCGTCCAGATGGTGCGTCATCCGCGGCAGCAGGTCGAGCACGTCCGGAGCGATCTCGATCTCGTGCAGCTCGACGCCGAACCGCCGGGCCACCTGCCGGGCGTAGCGCAGGTCGTCCGGCATCGCCTCGAACCGGGCGTCCTCGGCGCGGAACCCGATCGTGTAGGCCGAGATCCCGGGCTGGTGGCGGGCCGCGAGCGCGGTCAGCCAGCTGGAGTCGAGCCCGCCGGAGAGGAAGGTCGCCACCGGCACGTCCGAGAGCAGATGGCGCCGGGTCGAATCCTCGACGACGGCGGCGATGTCGGGCCGCTCGCCGGCCCGGGCCCGCTCCCGGCCCTCGGCGGCGACGTCCTTCAGGTGCCAGAACCGGCCGCGCTCCACCCGGCCGTCGGGCCGGCACCGGAGCCAGCTGCCCGGCGGCAGCTTCTCCGCCTCGCGGAACGCGCACCGCGAGTCCGGCACCCAGTAGTAGAGGAGCGAGGCCACCAGCGCCGCGGGATCCACCTCGAGCGATCCGCCGGTGGCGGCGGCGAGCGCCTTCAGTTCGGAGGCGAACACCAGGCCCTCACCGCGCCGGAGCAGGAACAGCGGCTTGATGCCGAGCTGGTCGCGGGCGAGCACCAGCTCGCCGGTCCGCTCGTCGAAGACGCCGAACGCGAACATGCCGCGCAGCCGGGGCAGGCAGTCCGTGCCCCAGCGCCGCCAGGCCTCCAGGAGCACCTCGGTGTCGGAGGACCCGCGGAAGCGCACCCCGGCGGCCGCCAGTTCGGCACGCAGCTCCGGCGCGTTGTACAGCTCGCCGTTGTACGTCAGGACGAGGCCGTCCGACACCATCGGCTGGGCGCCGGTCTCGGACAGGTCGATGATGGACAGCCGACGGTGCCCGAGGTGCACCTCGCCGTCGCCGACGGGATGGCTGTACCGACCCGCCCCGTCCGGACCCCGGTGGGCGAGGACATCGGTGAGCCGGTCGGTCACGGCCTTCCCGTCCGGCCACCGGTACGTGCCCGCGATGCCACACATGTCTACCGCACCTCCTGGTCGCTGTCCGGGACCCGTGCGGCCCACATCGGCAGTCGTTCCGTCCGTCGTCCGCCCGCCCCGTTCCACCGGGCAGGCCGCTCGCTCCGGCCGCGCAGCGCGGTGAGCGGCCCCTCCCACAGCGTGCCGTCGGTCCGGTCGCCCGGATCCGGGTCGACCAGCACCACACCGAGCACCGCGACCCGCTGGTCCGCCAGCTGCCGCGCCACGGTGTGCAGCCACGCGGCGCTGCCGTGCCCGGCCCGCACGACCAGCACGGTCCGGGTGCCGAGGTACGGCAGGTCGGTCCAGGCCGTACCGGGCGCCACCGAGCCGACGCCGAACCGGAGTTCCTGGTGCGCCACCGCCGCGGCGCGCTCGACGCCGACCACGGTCGGGTCCCCCGGCCTCGGGCGGCGGTCGGCGAGCTCCGGACCGGGCAGACCGTCGACGACGACCACGGGCCCGTCCGCCGACAGTTCCCCCGCGAGGTCCAGGGCGAGCACGCTCGTGGCGCGCGCACAGCCCAGCTCCAGCAGCGACAGGGGTTCCGAGGAGCCGCGCAGGGTGCGGGCCAGGGACGCGACGAGCCTCGTCCGCGCCGCCTTGCCCCTCCGGCGCCGCCGCCGGCGGGACGACCGGCCGGGGAGCTCGGCGATGACCGAGGCGCCGAGGTTCGCCGCGATGTCCCGGCGCAGCACGGGTCGGTCCGCCACCACCGAACCGACCGAGGCCACCGCGAGCCCGAGCGCGAGCCCGAGCGCGAGTCCGATCGCGCCGTCGGTGGCGGCGGTCTTCGGCAGGGAGTACCGCACCGTGCGCGGGGCGTCCACGATCTGCGTGCCGGCGACGAGCCGGGGCGTCCCGATGCTCGCCTGTGAGGCGCGCTGGCCGAAGTCGGATATCTGCGAGGTGAGTTCGGCCCGGCGGGAGAAGAGCGACTCCGAGTCCGCCGGCGCGTTGGGCCCGCCCTCCTCCGAGCCGTCCGCGATCGCCTTGTTGACCTGGTCGAGTTCCTTCTGCAAGCGGTCGCGCTGGACGAGCAGGGTCTTGGCCTCGGCGTTCGCGTTCTCCTGTATCCGCCGCACGTGGTCCGCGACGAACGCGTCGGCCAACGCCTGGGCGCGGGCCACCGCCTCCGCGCCGGTGTCGCCCGTCACCTTGATCTCCAGCACGTTGTTCGTCAGACCGCTGCCCTCGTAGTCCTTCATGAAGTCCTCCGGTTTCTCCGGGGACTTGAGCGACCTCAGGGCCGTGTCGGCGATCCGCGTGGTGCGCAGCAGCGCCACATCGGTACGGATCAGCGTTCCGGGGTCGCTGGGCTGGTCCTCCTGATGGGCGACCAGCACCTTGGTCACCGCGGTGGGCGGCGGAGGCAGCAGGACCGCCATGCCCCCGCCGCAGACCACCCCGAGGAGCGCCGTGCAGCCCCAGAGACGCCGGCGCCTGCGCACCGACACCACCAGCGAGTGCAGGTCGAGGAGCGGAGCGGCGGCCGACTCCGGAGTCGTACGCGTCGTCACCCTGAGACCCCCGTCACTTCCTCGTCCACCATGAGCACCGGCGCGTCGCCGTGCCGGGGCCGGCCGCCGGACCGCGCCGGACGGACCCGGACCGTGTCCGCGAGGACGACGCCGACGACCTCGTGCCCGGCGTCGGCACACGCCTCGGCGATGCCGGCGAGCTCGGCCGAGGTCCAGTGACCCGCGCTGAGCACGACCAGGACACCCGACTCGATGCCGCGGTCCGGCACCATCGGCCGGTCCACCGGGACCTCCACCACCCGCAGCACGGGATCGCTCCCGCCCTCGGCGGCGAGCCGCACGGCGGCCCGGTGGGCGGCCTCGTCGCCGTCCGGGACCACCACGAGGAGCCGCCGGGGGGCCGGCAGCCGCTCCCGGAGCCGGGCGCACACCCGCTGGTGGCGGACCCGGCGGCCGGCCTCGTCGCCGGAGGCCTGCGGGGCCGGCACGTCCCACCGGACGTCGACACCGAGGAGCCGGCGGAGCCGGGCCCGCGGGCCACGGTCCTTGGGGCGGTGCGCGGCCCGCTCACCGGGGACGTCCACGGTGCCGAGGAACGTCGTGCCCAGCGCCGTGGTGATCTCCGGCTCGGTGCGCAGCCGACGGCTCACCCGCGCGGCGGCGAGGTGACCGATGACCGCGAGCAGGAAGGACAGCAGAGCCCCGCCGCCGATGAGCTGCACCCTCGTCGGCGGCGCCTCGCCGACCGGCCGGGCCGCCGTGCCCATGACGACCATGTTCGCCTTGCCGGCGGTCGGGGCGGCCTGGGCCAGCTTGTCGACGGCCTCCTGCAGGGAGGTCCGCAGCTTCGCGAGCTCCGTGCGGGTCTGCACGCTCTCCACGCTCCGCCCCGTACCGGCCGCGTCGGCCAGCTCGGTGATGCGCCGGTTGGTCTGCTCCACCGACTTCCGCAGCGCCTCCTGCCGCGACGCCGCCTCGGGGTCGGTCTCGTCGCTCACGATCTTCGTGGCGAACGAGACGAACTCCTGGGCCGCCAGGTCGGAGAGCCGCTGGGCGTGCTCCGGGGTGTCGGCCGTGCCCGAGATCTTGATGATGTTCCCGTCGGCGACCTCGGCGCGCAGCCGGTCGCGCAGTTCGATGGCGTCGACCCCGGACCAGCCCAGCGTGGCGGCCACCCGGTCGAGCACCACCGAACTGGTCGCGACCTGTGCCTGGGTCATCAGCTCGCGCTCCTGCCACGCCCCCGGCAGCAGGACCGACGCCGAGGTCGTGTAGCGCGGCGGGAACACCACGGAGGCGCCGTACCCGACGAGCGCACCCACCAGCGCGAGGATGGTGAGGAACCGGCCACGCCGACGGATGATCCGTCCGAGCGTGACCAGGCGTATCGTGTCGTCGCTCAACTGCGCGGCCTCGTCCCCGCCCGGTCCGGGTCGCCCGCCGACGGCGGATTCTGGTCACGGCAGGCCGCCGCGTAGGCGGCCAGCAGCGATTCCTGGGAGTGCCGCCAGGAGAGCTGCCCGCCGATCCGCTCCTGGCCGATCTTGCCCATCCGGGCGCGCTCCTCCGGATCGTCGAGCAGCCGCGCCACGAGCCCGGCGAACGCGGACTCGTCGTTGGCGGGCGCGTACACGGCGGCGTCACCGGCGGAGACCCGCGCCTCCCGGAGGTCGAACGAGACGATCGGCCGGCCCATCACCATGTATTCCAGGACCTTGTTCATCGTCGACACGTCGTTGAGCGGATTGCGCGGGTCGGGGGAGAGGCACACGTCCGCGGTGGACAGGTAGCGCACCAGGTCGGCGTCCGGGATGCGCCCGGTGAACCGCACCTGCTCCGAGAGCCCGAGCCGCCGGGACAGCGCCACCATCTCGTCGAAGGCGTCGCCGGCGCCGACGAACACCGCATGCCAGTCGGTCCGCCCGAGCTCGTCGCGCAGCTTCGCGAGGGCCCGCAAGGCGTAGTCGACGCCGTCCTGCGGGCCCATGACCCCGAGGTAGCACAGCAGATGGGGCTTGCCGTTCTTCAGCTCGGGCTCGGCCGGCACGGGGTGGAACCGGTCGATGTCGGGCGCGCTGCGCACCACGAAGACGTCCTCGGGGCGCTGCCCGCCGCGGCGCACCGCGACGTCCTTGTAGCTCTCGTTGGTGGCGAGCACGACGTCCGCGGCCCGGTAGGTCATGCGCTCCAGCGCGCACACCCCGCGGTAGAGCAGGTCCTTGCCGCGGTCGAACCGGGAGAGGTACAGCTCGGGCACCAGGTCGTGCTGGTCGAAGACGAACCGCGCCCCCTGCCGCTTCAGCCACAGGGCGGGCAGGAACAGCAGGTCCGGCGGATTGCAGGCGTGGACGACGTCGACCGGGCCGACCTTGCGGGCCAGCCGGACCGTGTGCCACAGCGCCGTTCCGTACTCCCGGAGGTAGCCGGCCGGCCCTCCGGTGGCCGCGCGCAAGGGGTAGCGGTGGATCCGCACCCCGTCGATCACCGCCTCCGCCTCCGTGTCCCGCTTCTCCCCGCGGGGGCAGATGACGTGCACCTCCCAGCCCGCGTCGCGCAGTGTCGTGCACTCCTGCCACACCCGCCGGTCGAACGGCACCGACAGGTTCTCCACCAGGATCAGCGCGCGGCGGGTCCGCCCGCCGCCGCCGGTCGTGTCACCAAGCAAGGCCCATGTACCCCGGTTCGGTCCGGCGCGCGTCGGCGTCGGGAAGGCGGATGAGGTCGACGATCACCGGGGCGTCGCCATGGGGCAGCGCCGACAGCACGGACGGCTCCCTGGTCCCGACGAGGCACACCTCGGCGTGCTCGATCACCTCGTCGACGGACTCCACGAGCAGCTGCGCGAGGTGCGGCAGCCGGTTCTCGATGTACTCGCGGTTCGCGCCGAGCAGCCGGGAGAGGTTCACGTTGGGGTCGTAGATCCGCAGGTCGTACCCCTTGCCGAAGAGTCTCTCCGCCAGTTCGACGAGCGGGCTCTCGCGGAGGTCGTCGGTGCCGGGTTTGAAGGACAGGCCGAACAGGCCCACCCGGCGTTTGCCGGTGCGCTCGACCATGTCCACCGCGCGCTGCAGATGGTCGGCGTTGGAGGCCAGTACGTGGGAGAGGATGGGCACCGAGACGTCGGCCCGCTGCGCCGCGTGGACGAGGCTGCGCAGGTCCTTGGGCAGGCAGGAGCCGCCGAAGGCGAAGCCGGGCCGCAGGTAGGCGGGGCTGATGTTCAGCTTGCGGTCGGCCAGGAACACGTCGATCACCTGGTGCGAGTCGACCCCGAGGGCCTGGCACACCGCGCCCAGCTCGTTCGCGAAGCCGATCTTGAGGCCGTGGAACGCGTTGTCCGCGTACTTGATCGCCTCGGCGACCGGGACCGGCACGCGGAACACCTCGCCGGGCAGCCCCTCGTACAGCGCCGCCACCACGTCGCCGCTCGCCGCGTCGAGTTCGCCGATGACGGTCTTCGGCGGGTCGAAGAAGTCCCGCACGCTCGTGCCCTCGCGCAGGAACTCCGGGTTGACCGCGACCCCGAAGTCCACTCCGGCGGTGCCGGCGAACTTCTCCAGGACCGGCAGCAGCAGGTTCAGGCAGGTGCCCGGGAGCATGGTGCTGCGGAACACGACGGTCTGCCGTCCGCCCCGCTCGGCCACCGCGGCGCCGATCTCCTCGGTGACCCGCTCCAGATACGTGGTGCACAGACTGCCGTTGGGCTCCGACGGCGTGCCCACGCATATCAGGGACACCTCGCTCTCCCTGATCGCCTCGCGGACGTCGCCGGTGGCGCGGAGCGCCCCGGTCCGCACGACCTCGGCGATGAGCTCGCCGATCCGCTCCTCGACCACGGGCGCCTTGCCGTCGTTGACCAGGTCGACCTTGACCTGGTTCACGTCCACCCCGATGACCTCATGACCCATGCTGGCCAGGCACGCTGCCGATACGCAGCCCACGTAGCCGAGCCCGAAGACGCTGACCCTCATGACCCGTTCCTCCCCCAGGGCAGACCCTTGTGGTCCGCCATCAGCGCGCCGACCGGACGGCGCTCTCCCCGCATCAGTAGGCCCCGTGCCCGTAGAGGACCGCGCGCAGCGTCTTCCACAGGATCACCGCGTCGAGGGCGAGCGACCAGTCCTCCACGTACCGCAGGTCGAGCCGGACCGCCTCCTCCCACGGGAGGTCGCTGCGTCCGCTGATCTGCCACAGGCCGGTGAGGCCGGGCTTGACGAGCAGTCGCCGCCGGATGTCCGGGTTGTACGCGGCGGACTCCTCCGGCAGCGGAGGCCGGGGGCCGACCAGCGACATCGAGCCGGTGAGCACGTTGAACAGCTGCGGGAGCTCGTCGAGCGAGTACCGGCGCAGCACCGCGCCCACCCGGGTCACCCGCGGATCCCGGCGGACCTTGAACAGCAGCCCGGCACCCTCGTTGAGCCCGGCCAGCTGGGCGCGCGCCTTGTGCGCCCCGGAGACCATGGTGCGGAACTTGAGGATGGTGAACTCGCGGCCGTCCTTGCCGACCCTGCGCTGGCGGTAGACCGCCCCGCCCGGACTGTCCAACAGGACGAGCAGGCCGATGAGTAACATCAGCGGGGCGAACAGCAGCAGCAGGAGCGCCGCGCCCATCCGGTCGGCGACCTCCTTGACCGCGCGGCGGCCGCCGGTGAACGTCGGCATGCTGACCCGCAGCAGGGGGATCCCGAGCACCGCGTCGACGTGCAGCCGCGGACCGGCCACCTCCATGAGCACGGGGGCCACGATCATCTCGGCGTCGCTGCCCTCGAGGTTCCAGGCCAGCCGCTGGAGCCGGTCGGGCGACCAGTGCGGGTCCGGCGTGACCGCGACGACCCGGTAGCCGTCGCGGCGGACGTGGCCCGCGACGTCGGTCAGCCGGCCGACGACCGGCACACCGTCCAGCTGGTCGCCCTCGGGCCCTGGGCTGTCCGCCGTGCACACCGCCTCCACCCGCCAGCCGAGGTGCGGGAACTTGCGGGTCCGGGCGATCAGGTCGCGCACGGTGGCGAGGCTTCCGGCCGCGAGCACCGGGCGCAGGCACCGCCCGTCCTTCCGCTGCTTGTGCAGCCAGAGGCGCAGCAGGTACCGCTCGGTCATGGTGACGAGTGCGATCGCGGGGATCGCGAAGAATATCCAGATCTTGATGTTGCGCGAGCCGAGGGCTATCCCGCCCAGCGCCAGGACGACGGCGGAGGTGAACAGGGAGCGCCCGAGCCGGCGGAACTCCTCGGCGCCCTGGCCGAGCACGGCGGGAGCCCACGACCGGCTCACCGCGAGCGTCCCCAGGACCAGCAGCTCGGTGCCGAAGGCGAGGAAGCTCCACTTCTCGTGCCAGTTGGCCGCATGCCTGACCCCGAAGAAGCCGCCTATCGCCGCCACCACGAGGGCGGTGGCCGCCGTGTCACTGGCGATGACGGCACGGCGGTAGCGCTGCTCCCAGTCGAACGAGGGCCGGCTGATCGCACCGTTCTCCAGCTGCCCGCCCCCCGATGGGAACGGGGCGACCAATTGCCGCTGCTGCACAGAACCCCCCCGGGCGCCAGTGGACTGGACATGTTCGCTCCACACGGTTCCTCTCCCCCCGGGAGACCCCCGCCTCCCGCGCTGTTCCTCCCTCGGAAGGCCCCCGCCTCCCGAGCCGCGCCGCCCGAACACCCCGCCAGTCGATTGATCGTGATTTGTCGCCTGGTGTCCGGGCTTGTGAAGCAAGGTCAATCTAGAGCATCGCGGCCCTTCAGAAGAGGGATGTGCGCAACTTGTGCTGAAGCTTTGAAGGTTGATCCTCCGCCGGTCAGCCGCCCGGCGGAGGCCCGTCGCCGGGGGCGCGCCCTTGTGACCTGTGGTGACGGGCGCTGAGCGGGCTGTAGGCGACCGAAGTCCGAGGGTTCTTCCGGCACTTGCGACCGGATTGAGCTTGGCTTGTTTTTTAACCTGAGCGCGCGCCCGGAGGTCGTCGATCCGCGCTCTTCACCAGCGCTTTGCTTCTTGTCGGCCTTGCCGCACACGGGAGTCGGAAGCTCCTGACGGACCGCCGGAAGCCCTCGCCCGACGGTCTCCGGGGCGGCGTCCCGGGGCGGTGTCCGAGGGCGTTGTCAGTGGGCGGGGATACGTTGTCGATGTTCCGCCGATCCGGCGTGAACATCCCCTTTGACGTGCATGGGAGAAGTGCGTTGCCGGTCTGGGAGAGGTCGAGCGCGGCGCGGGTGGTACCGCCCGCGCGGCCGCGGAAGCTTGCCAAGGTGCCGTTCGTCGAGCTGGCCGACGGGCGGTTGCAGGGCGTGGTGTCCAGCGGCTCCGACATCGGGCGCGTGTACGTGTCCTCGATCGCCGCCGGTACGTACGCGTTCGCGTGCAGCACCAACAACAACCGCCCCTGCGGCGGCGCGCGCGGCTCGTTCTGCAACCACATCCGCGCGCTCGTCACCGAGGCCGTCCTCCAGTACGGCGCGCGGCGCGTCGCCCGCTACCTGAAGGCCGACACCCCGGACGCCGAGCCCGACGCCGCCGCGCTCGTCACGGCGATGGCCGCCACCCGTCCCGCGCAGGGCGACACCTCCGCCGCCGCCCCGGTGTTCAGCCGCTTCCTGCGGCACCTCGCCTACCTCGAACTGGAGCCGGTCACCGCGCCGTTGCCCGAGATGCAGTGGTTCCCGCCGACGAGGGCGGTCGCCTGATGCGTACGGACCTGCTCGACGACCCCGTCGACGGACTCGACGAGGCACTGGCCGCCGTGGACGCCTTCGACGAGGTGCTCGTCGCCGGCCTGCTCCGCCCGCGGCCCGACCGGACCGAGGGGCTCGCCACGTTCGTGGCCGCCCTCGCCGGCACACCGCTCGCCTCCCTCGTCGCCGAGGCCGCCGACAAGACCGCGGCCGGCACCGCGGGCGAGGACCACTTCGTCGCGCTCGCCGCCGCCCGCACCGCCCTCATGGGCTCCGTCCACGACGCCCTGACGGCCCGCGCCGCGGATATCACCGGCCGCCCCGCCGCCGAACAGCCGCCGGGGACCACCGGCGGGGAGGCGCCCGCGGCGAACGTCCTGTCCGCCGCCCGCGCCTGGCTGTGCGACCTCGCCCGCGCGGGCTGGCGGGGCATCGACCACGAGCTCGTCGGCGCCGCCGCACCCGTGGTCTCCGCGATGCTGCCGGACCCCGCGCTCCGCCGGCAGGCGACGCTCCTCGACGGCTTCGCCGCCGAACTCGCCGCCTCCTGCCCGGGGGTCGCCCTGGAGCGCGTCCCGGTGCGCCGCTGGGCCGACCTGTGGGCGCGCGCCCTCCTGCTGACCCTGCCCGGAGCCGCCCGCACGCCCGCCGTGTCCACCGCGACCGGCCGCCTGCTGCCCCTCGGCGCCGACGTGCAGGAGCACGCGACCGCCGTACAGGCCCAGGTCCACGCGGTGTTCGAACCGGCCGACGGGGCGCCACCGCGCCTGGTCCGGGCCTCGGTGTCCGCGCCCAAGACCGACACCGTCGTCGGCGCCGGGCTCTGGCAGCTGCTCCGGCCGCGCATGTCGCTCCTCGCCGCCCTGAGCGAGGGCCGCGCCATGGAGCTCGATGCCATGCCCGTCACCGAGGAGGGCGACCTCCTCTGGGACGACGAGCACGCCCGTACGGGAGAGCCCGCCGACCCCTTCGCCACCGCCCGCGTCGCCCTCGCCACCGCGACCGACCCCGCCACCGCCCCGCTGGACCGCCACCCCGTACGGCTCGCCGTGCCCGTCCTCCTGGAGGGGTACGCGGCGGAGCACGCGGACGACGGGACGCTGACGTTCACGCTCGCGGGCCACCGACTGGCCGTCGACACCGACCGCGCACCGGCCGCCGGCCCCCTCACCCCGGAGGCCGTCGCCGCGTCCGGCGCCTGCCTGGGCCTCCTCCGCTGGGACGCCGGAGCGTTCCTCCTCCAGCCGCTCGCCGTCGAGACGACCGTCCGCAAGAAGACCGTCGCCGTCCACGCGGGCGCCTGGGCCGGCGGCACCACCGACAAGGCCGGAGTCCGCGCGGAGAAGGCCGCCACCGACGCGGTCGCCGCCCTGCGCGAACGAGCCGGAAAGCTGCTGCGCTCATGAACGAGACGACCTTCCCGACCGGCACGGCCGACGGCACGGCCTCGGCCGGGGTGCCCGCCCAGACCGGGTTGCCCGCCCAGACCGGCGTGAGCGGTCCTGCCGGCTCCACCGCCGCGACCGGCTCCACCGCCGCGACCGGCTCCACCGCCGCGACCGGCTCCACCGCCGCGACCGGCCCCGTGCCGGCGGTGCCGGACGGCCCCGACCCCGACGTCAACCGGCGGCAGGTCCTCTACTGGAGGCTCCTCGCCCGGCTCTTCGACCCCGAGGAGCAGGCCGGCCTGGAAGCGGCGAGCCTCGCCGTCGTCGAGGACATCGGGCTGCCGTCCGCGCTGCTCGACCCGGGCGCCTCCGTGGACTCCGTCGTCCAGCGCCACCCCGAGCTGGCAGGGGAGTTCGACGGCCTGATGGCCCCGGAGCCGGAAGCGGACGGGGAGCGCGACCGCGCCGCCGAGGTCCGGCGCGCCGCGCTCGCGTCGAAGCTGCTGCTGAACGTCTTCGCCACCGGCTCCGGCACCGTCTCCGCCGGGCAGCTCGCCCGCTGGCAGTCGGACGCGGGCTGGCTGGAGCGCGCGCTCGGCTGCCCGCCCGGCGGGCTCCGCGGCGGGAAGACGGCGGGCGCGGCCCTCACCGGCGGCGGCCTCGGAACCGAACTCGGCGCCATCGAGGCCGACCTCGTCCAGCGCATGCACCTGCGCGAGGTGCTGGCCGATCCCGCCCTGGCCGCCCGGCTCACCCCCAGCATGTCCCTGATCGAGCAGCTGCTGCGCGACAAGGGCAACCTCTCCGGCGTGGCCCTGGCCAACGCCAAGGCGCTGATCAGGCGGTACGTCGACGAGGTCGCCCAGGTGCTCCGTACGCAGGTCGAGAAGGCCACCACCGGCGAGCTCGACCGCTCGGTCCCGCCCAAGCGCGTCTTCCGGAACCTCGACCTCGACCGCACCATCTGGAAGAACCTCACCAACTGGAGCCCGGAGGAGGAGCGGCTCTACGTCGACCGCCTCTACTACCGGCACACCGCCCGCAGGACCACGCCCCAGCGGCTGATCGTCGTCGTCGACCAGTCGGGGTCCATGGTCGACTCGATGGTCAACTGCACCATCCTCGCCTCGATCTTCGCCGGACTGCCCAAGGTCGACGTCCACCTCATCGCGTACGACACCCGCGCGATCGACCTCACGCCCTGGGTGCGCGACCCCTTCGACGTGCTGCTGCGCACCAACCTCGGCGGCGGCAACGACGGACCGGTGGCGATGGCCATGGCCAGGCCGAAGATCGCCGAGCCGAAGAACACCGTGATGGTCTGGATCTCCGACTTCTACGAGTTCAGCCGCTCGCAGCCGCTGTTCGAGGGCATCGAGGAGGTCCACCGCTCCGGGGTGCGGTTCATCCCCGTGGGCTCGGTGACCAGCTCCGGCCGCCAGGAGGTCAACCCCTGGTTCCGGGAGCGCTTCAAGGCGCTCGGCACCCCGGTGATCTCCGGCCACATCGACAGGCTCGTGCACGAACTCAAGACGTTCCTCACCTGAGCGCCGGCTCAGGCCCCCGCCCACCGCTACCGAAAGGCCCTCCGCATGTCCGACCTGCTCCGCGCCCCCGCCGAGATCAAGTACGCCGAGGAACTCGACTGGCTGGAGTCGATCGACGACAACCCCAAGCCCTTCTCCTGGCGCCTGTCCCCGAAGATGGTCCGCCTGTTCATCCTCGGCTCCGAGCGCGCCGACGGCCTCGACCGGGAGGTGGCGCAGAAGTGGTTCGGCGACCGCAGCTTCGTCGAGCGCTCCATCGTCACCCTCGCCTCCGACCGCGGCCTGCTCCTCATCGGCGACCCCGGCACCGGCAAGAGCTGGCTCGCCGAGCTCCTCGCGGCCGCGATCAGCCGCAACTCCACGCAGGTCGTCCAGGGCACGGCCGGCACGACCGAGGACCACATCAAGTACTCCTGGAACGTGTCGATGGTCATCGCCAAGGGCCAGTCCCGCCAGTCGATGATCCCCTCGCCGATCATGACCGCCATGGAGACCGGCACCATCGGCCGCTTCGAGGAGCTGACCCGCTCCACCAGCGACGTCCAGGACGCGCTCATCTCGATCCTCTCCGAGAAGTACATCTCCGTCCCCGAACTCGACGGAGCCGACGGCGAGAACATCGTCTTCGCCAAGCCCGGCTTCTCGGTCATCGCCACCGCCAACAGCCGCGACCGCGGCGTCAACGACCTCTCGTCCGCGCTCAAGCGCCGGTTCAACTTCGTCCGCATCCCGGTCGTGACGAACAAGAAGAGCGAGGCCGAGATCGTCCGCTTCCGCACCGAGGAGCTGCTGCGCCGCCACGCCATCGAACTGGACGTGCCGCCGACCCTCCTCGACGTCCTCCTCCAGAGCTTCGCCGACCTGCGGGCCTCCGCCGCCGCGGCCGGCAGCGACGACGAGAAGCTGGAGTCCGCCCTCTCGACCGCCGAGCAGATCGGCGTCCTGGAGGACTCGATCCTGCACAGCAACTTCTTCGGCGAGCGCACCCTGACCGCCCGCGCCCTCGCCGCCTCGCTGGTCGGCACGCTCGCCCGGCGCGAGCCGGAGGACCTGGCCATCCTCAACAAGTACCTGCACGGCGTCGTCGAACCGCGCGGCAAGGAGGAGGGCGGCTCATGGCCCGAGTTCCTCGAAGGCGGCCGCGAGGCGATCGCGAAGCTGTCGTGACCGGGACCCCGTTCACCGCCCTGCGCGGTCGACTGCACGAGGCGGCGGCCGAGTTCGCCGACGGGCCGGACGCCCTGGAAGGCATCCTCCTCGGCCTGGTCGACGACGTCGACCGAGCCGTGGCGGAACCGCTGGAGATCTTCCCCGTCTGCCACCACTCGCCCGCCTCCGCCCTCGCCATGGCCCGCCGGCTGCGCGAGAAGCAGCCCAAGGTCGTCTACCTGGAGCTGTGCGAGGACATGACGCCGCTCCTCACCGAGCTGCGCAACTGCCGGCTGCCGGTGGCCGTGCAGGCCTTCGCCAGCGACATCGACGGCTTCCCGGCCGACTGGGCGCCGCTGTCCGTCGTCGCCCCGATCACCGAGGCCTCCGCCGAATACCAGGCCATCGCCTACGCCCTCGACACCCCCGGCGTGGAACTGGTCCTCGTCGACCGCTCCTCCGACCACGTCTTCCAGTGGGACCCCCGGCACGAGCGCGCCGACGAACCGGACGCCCGCGAGGAGGGCGACACCGGGGCCGCGCTCCACGGCGAGGCCGTCGGCGTCGAGATCGGCGACCTGCGGCCGCGCTTCGCCGAACTGGAGGAGCACCTGCTGCGCCACGGCAAGGTGCGGCACTGGTCGGAGTGGTGGCACCAGTACGTCGAGATACCGCTCGGCGACAGCGACCACGACACCTACCGCCAGGTCATGTTCCTCATCGGCAGCCTGTTCCGGCGGCTCGCACCGGGGGACGGGGACCGCGTCCGCGTCGACGAGGACCGCGAGCGCCACATGTGGACCCGGATGCGCGCGCACCTGGCCGCCACCGGCACCGACCCGGCGGACTGCCTGTACGTCTGCGGCGCCTTCCACGCGGCCAGCCGCGTCGAGGAGTTCGGCGTGCACGGTGCCGACGGCTTCGAGATCACCCCTCGCACGGCCACGACCTGGCAGTACGGCCTGATCCCCTCCAGCAACGCCGCGATCGAGGCGCAGTTCGGCCTCGCCTCCGGCTCCGTGTCGATCGCGGCGACGCAGTGGACGAAGAACCTCAAGCGCACCCGGGTGAAGCCGTACCGCCTGGACGGCCAGGCCGGGACGGAGCGCACGGGGGCGAAGGCCGTCGCACCGACCGCCCTTCCCGCCGCCGGGGCACCGGCCGAGGACCGCCTCTCCGGCTTCCTCCAGAAGCCGCCGGTCCTCGACGCCCTCGACGAGACCGAACTGCTCGGCTGGTCCGTGGACATCGTCCGCGCCGCCCGCCGGGGCGGCTACCTCGCCTCCACCGCCGACGCGATCGCCGTCTTCGAGACGTCGATCCTCCTCGCCGGGATGCGGGACCGGGCCAAGCCCACGCCGTACGACTTCCAGGACGCCGCGGTCACCTGCATCGAGAAGGACAGCGTGCCCGGGCGCCGCGACGTGCGCCGCCTCGTCGAGAACATGATGGGCGGCGACCGCATCGGCCAGGTCGGCTACGAGGCGCTGCCGCCGCTGGCCCGCGACGTCCACGACCGCCTGGCACCGCTGGAGCTGAACCTCCAGCAGCGCGGGGTGCGCCGGGCCCTGCTCGACATGACCTCCCGGCCGGAACTGCGGGCCTGCTCGGACGTCCTGTGGATGCTGCGCCGCCTGATGCCGCCCGGCGCCGCCCGGCCCGTCATGGGGGAGCGGCGGCTCGGCGAGCGGTCGATCCAGGAGTCCTGGGACCTCGCCCTCGGCACCCACCAACGGGCGCTCATCGAACTCGGCTACGAGGGCGTGAGCCTCGAACAGGTCCTGGAGCAGCGCCTGCGCCGCACCGCGTACGGGCCGCGGGCGACGACCGCCGAGGTCCTCGCGGCCGTCGAGGACGCCACGCTTTACCTGGGCGGCCGGCGCCTCGCCGAGGAGCTCGGCGCCCGCGCCCTCGACGTCCTGGCGGGGGAGCGCACGGTCGACGGGGCGCCCGAGGTCCTGCGCCGGGTGCGCGGGCTCCTCGCGTACTACCGCACCAGCGAGCCGGTGCTGCCGCCCTGGATCGAGTCCTTCGTCAGAACCGGGTACGCGCACTACTGCACGCTGCTGCCGACGGCGTTCCGCGACGAGGACGCGACGGTGGGGCAGGTCGCGGCGATGCTGGGCTTCCTGTTCAGCATGGAGGGCCTGGCGCTGTCCCTGGGCTGCGACAGGACCCAGCTGGAACTGGCGGTCGCCCAGGCGCACCCCCGGGACCCGGCGAAGACGGCCCTGCTGTGGGCGGCGCAGGTCCACCTGGGCACGCTCTCCCGGGGCGAGCTGCGGGCCCGCTGCGACGGACTCCTCGCCAACCCCCTGGTCGTGCCCTCCTACCCGCGCTACCTCAGCGGCTTCGTCCACGCCCTGGAGCCGGTGCCGGGCCTCGCGGACGTGGTGGTGGAGGCCGTGTCGAACGCCTTCGGGCGCCTGCCGGACGCCGTGCTGCTGCCCTGGCTCCCGGCGCTCATCACGACCCTCCGCTCGAACGCCGCGGAGCTGGCCCCGCTGCTCATCCGCGAGGCGGGACGGATCTTCCCGGCCCGGCTCGCGGCCCTGGACACCTGGGTCCCGCCCTGGCACCGGCAGCCGGCCGCGCCGCCTGTCCTCCCCACCGCCGCCGCCCCCCGGGGAGCGGTACTCCTCCCCGCCCATCCGGCGACCTGCGACGCCCTCGCGGAGCTCCTCGGCTGTCCGCAGGGATGGACCGCGACGGACGCGCCGGACCCGGCCGGGCCGGGCGCGGCCCTCCTCGCCGCCCACCCCGCCACGGCCGAGGCACTGGCAGCCGTCCTCACGGTCCGGTGACACCACCACCCTGGCCGCCGGTGGCACCGGCGGCCAGGGGACCGGGGGAGATGCCCCGCGGTTACTGGCCGACCCGCCCGTCGACGCACTCGCGCAGCAGGTCGGCATGCCCGCAGTGGCGGGCGTACTCCTCGACGCGGTGCACCATCAGCTCGCGCACCGCGATCCCGTCCTTCGGGAGCCGCTCGCCCAGGTCGAGGTGGCCGGCGAGCGCGGCGTCGGCCGCGGCCTGCTCGCGCTCCAGATCGGCGTACGCGGCGTCGACCACCGCCTGGTCGGCGACGGCGCCGTGGAAGTCCGCGTCGCGCTCGCCGTACACCTTCGGCAGCGGTTCCCCGGTGATCCAGGTGATCCAGTCCCGCTCCACCTCGGCGAGGTGCCGGACCAGACCGAGCAGCGACATCGTCGACGGCGGAACCGAACGACGGGCCAACTGCTCCGCGTCCAGCCCCTCGCACTTCATCCGCAGGGTCAGACGGTAGCCGGAGAGGAAGTCCCGCAACGTCGCGAGCTCCCCCTCCGGACCGTCGCCGTCGGTCTCACGAGGGTCGTCGGCCGGGTCCGTCCACATGTCGGGGTAGACGGTCGCACGGCTCCAGCGCTCAGGATGATCATTCATGCGCTCATCCTCGTCCGGGAACGCGCGGGCCCGCCACGGATTTGTCCGGCCCCGGCCCTGAACCGGCCAGGGCGACCAGAGCGACGGCGGCGCTCCGTCCACGGACATCGGCGATTCACTCGTCACGGTGGACTCGGCCGAGCCGCCGTCCCCACGCCCCGGGGCTCGGGCACCGTGACTCCCATGCACCCCCGCCGCACCACGTCGCTCCTGCTCATCGCCCTCCTCGCCGCCGGATGCGTGGCCGTCCCGCACGGTCCCGCCCCGGCCCCACCGACCCGCCCGGGCGCCCTCGCCCCGGCCGCCGACCGGCCCCCCGCGCCCCTTCCCGCCACGCCTCCCACGTGGTCGGCGCCTCCGGAGCCCGCCCCGCGTGAGGCCCTCACCACCACCGAACCCCGACCGGATTCACGACCGGAGTCCCGGCCGGACCCCGGCCCGACCCGGACTCCCGGCCCGCAGGCGGTCGGCGCGGCCGCCGGGGAACCGGCCGCACGCCGGCCACGCGCCCAGAGGCCGGCGAGGCCGGCCCCGAACCGCCCGCATGCCGAGGCGAACAGGCCCAGGAAGCCCTCGGGCAGGAGGACCGGCCCTAGGGCCACCCCCCGCTCCCCGCAGAAGAACCGGTCCGTCCCCGCCCCCGCCCGCCCGCACCGGTCGACGGACGCCCGCCCGTCCGAGATGCGCCGCCTCTGCCACCAGGCGGAGTCCATGCAGGCCCCCATGGGCGCGGCCGACCTCTGCCGCGACCTGTACGGCCGCTGACCCCGGCCGCTCTTCCCGCCCGGGCGGAAACTCGCTTGTACCGGCCCGAGGGGCCCGCGTATAAGACGATCATGTTCACGCCCCGCCCGTTCCGCCACTCCGACATGCCCCGCCTCCAGAGCACCGTGGCGGAGTGGATCGCCACCGCCGGCCGCGACGCCTACGACCACGTGGGCGAGCTTCCGCACCGCGTGTACGACAACCTGCGCGGCGGCCCGCCCGTCGGCGACCTCGTGCACGTCTGGGAACACGGGCACGACGGCCGCGTCGGGGGCGTCACGATCTGCCTGCGGTTCGGCGCGGCGTTCGACGCGTTCTGCGCTCCGGAGCTGCGCGGCACCGACGCCGAGCGCGTGATGCTGGCCTTCGCGGCCGACACCACCGCCCGGCACATGGCGGACGGCGAGGAGCACGTCCTCACCGATCTCTTCGAGACCGACACGACCCGCGCCCGTCTGCTGGACGAACTGGGCTTCGCGTACTTCCGGGTCTGGGACGACGTGAACACCCGCGACCTGACCGGGCTCCCTCCCCTCGTGGTGCCCGAGGGGTTCACCGTCCGGTCCGCCACCCTCGCCGACGCCGACGCCCTGGCCGAGGCGCGCAACGCCTCGTTCGGCTCCGACTGGACCGGCACGGCCTACCGGGACGGGATGATGACCCGGCCCGGCTACGACCCGGCCCACGAGATCGTGGCCGAGGCCCCGGACGGGCGCGTCGGCGCGTACACCGTGTACTGGTCCGACGAACGCAACGGCCTCGGCCACTTCGAGCCCGTCGGCACCCACGAGGCCTTCCGCCGCCTCGGCCTGGCGCGGGCGGTCATGACCGAGTCCATGCGGCGCATGGCGGAAGGCGGTCTGCGGCGCGTGACGGTCAACCACGACGCCGAGAACCTCCCGGCCGCGAAGCTGTACGGCTCGCTGGGCTTCACCCGCGAGTGCCGCACCCACGGCTACCGCCGGGCGAAGGACCAGGCCTCGATGTCGCGGTAGCGGATCGGGCCGGGGCCGCGACCGTAGTTGCTGCCGACGAGGTGGAGGCGCTCGGCGGGCCACCGCCGGCCGGTGAAGCCGGCGAGCCCGGCGGCCGCCTCCGCCACGGACGTCGGATCGTCGCGGCGGGCGCGGGCGAGCGTCAGATGGGGGCGCAGCGGCCGGTCCTCGAAGGGGATCCCGCACTCCTTGACGACCGTCCGCACCTCGGTGGCGAGCGCGTGCAGTCCGTCCATGTCGCCGTCGATCCCGCTCCACAGCACCCGGTCGTCGAAGTGCCCGCCGCCGCGCAGCGAAAGCTCCAGGGGCTTCCGCTGCGCCGCGATCTCCGCCAGCGGCGGCCGCAGGAGGGGGACGGTCTCCACCGGGAGCTCCCCGAGGAACGCCAGCGTGATGTGCCAGTCCTCGATCCGGTTCCACCGCATGCGCGGGTACGCCTCGTAGGCGGGGCGCAGTGCGCGCGCCAGCTCGTCCTTCGCGTCGTCGGGCGGGGCGAGCGCGACGAACACGCGCACGGTCGCGGACCGCGCCCCGTCCTCGTCACCGGACCCCGCACCCCGTCCGGGCGCCTCAGTCATCTTCCGTTTCCTGCCCACTGTCCGTCCCGCAACCGTCGCAGGCGAGGGTACGCGGTGCCCCGGCCGTCACCGGCGCCGGGGACGCCCCCGCGCGCTCCCCCGCGAGGGTGGTTCCCCGGGGGCCAGTGGGGCGCAGCGCGGCACGGTTCGCGCGGGGGCGCGGCGCGGGGGGTCGAAGCTGGGCGCCGATCCCTGTTCACCTGCGAAGACGGAGGTTCGTCCACCCATGCCCCACGCACTTCTCAGACCGGCGGCCCGGCGCCGCGGACCGGGCGGGAGGGCCGGAGTGCCGGTCGCGCTCGGGCTCGCGCTCGTCCTCGCCCTGCCCGGCACCGCCTTCGCGGCCCCCGGCGACCTGGACCCGACCTTCGGGCCCGACGGCCGCGTGACGACCCCCATCACCGGGACCGCCGAGGGCCACGACATCGCCCGGCAGGCCGACGGGAAGCTGGTCGTGGTGGGCACGAGCGAGGCCGGTTTCGCGCTCGCCCGCTACACCACGAGCGGCGCCCTCGACCCCGCCTTCGGCAGCGGCGGCACGACGACCAGCGACTTCGGCGGCGGCTCGCACACGGCCAACGCCGTCGCGATCCAGCCCTCGGACGGCAAGATCGTCGTGGCCGGCACCACCGAGGTGGTCGCGGACCCCGGCGGGGGCTGCTGCTTCTTCTCCGTGGCCCGCTACAACACCGACGGCAGCCTCGACACGGGCTTCGGCGACGGCGGCCTCGTCCGGATCGACGAGTTCGGCGGCTCCGCGGACGGCTCCGACGTCGCCGTGCAGCCGGACGGCAGGATCGTCGCCGTCGGCAAGGGTGCGGGCGGCGGCTTCGCGCTCGTGCGCCTCGGCACCGACGGAGCCCTCGACCCCACCCTCGGCGGCGACGGGGCCGTGGTCGCGGGCTTCACGCCCACCTCGCCCCAGGACGCCGGCGGCATCGCCCGGAGCATGGCCCTCCAGCCGGACGGCAAGATCGTCTCCGTCGGCTACGTGGGCAACACCGCCTTCGACATCGGCGTGGCCCGCTACAACACCAACGGCACCCTCGACACCACCTTCAGCGGCGACGGCATGGCCACCGCCGACTTCGGCGGCACCGAGTTCGGCAACGCCGCGGCCGTGCAGTCCGACGGAAAGATCCTCGCCGCGGGCTCCGGAGGCCTCGGCTACGCCCTGCTCCGCTACAACGCGGACGGCACCCCCGACACCGGCTTCGGCACGGGCGGGCGCACCTCGGTCAACTCCCCGGGCGACGGCGGCACCGCCTACGCCATGGCGCTCCAGCAGAACGGCAAGATCGTGCTCGCCGGCCGGGCCGACGACCCGAACAGCGCCGAGGCCAACGACTTCGGCCTGGTCCGCTTCCAGACGAACGGCACCGTCGACACCGGCTTCGGCCGCAGCGGCTTCGTGGTCACCGGCTTCAACGACTACGACGAGGCCCGCGGCGTGCTCGTCCAGCCGGACGGCAAGATCGTCGCGGCCGGCTACGGGGCGGGCTACCAGTTCGCCCTCGCCCGCTACCAGGGCGGCGACGGCACGCCCCCGCCCCCGCCGTACGCCGACCTGTCGGTGACGAAGTCCGGTACGGCCACCGTGAGCATCGGCGACCGCGCCACGTACACGGTGACCGTCACCAACGCCGCCTCCTCCACCGCCACCGCCACCGGCGTCACCCTGACGGACACGCTCTCCGGCGCCGGCGGGACCCTCGTCTCGGCCGTCCCCTCGCAGGGCACCTGCACGACCACCGCGACGGGCGCCAACTGCGCCCTCGGCTCCCTCGCCCCGGGCGCCGCCGCGACGGTCACGGTGACGGCCGAACCCCGGTCCACCGGCACGCTCACGGACACGGCGAGCGCCACCGCCACCCAGCCGGACCCGGTGACCTCCGGCAACACGGCCACCGCGACCACCTCGGTGAACAACGCCCTCGGCTGCACGGTCATCGGCACCAGCGGCGCGGACACCCTGAACGGCGGCTACGGCAACGACGTCATCTGCGGCCTCGGCGGCAACGACACCATCCGCGCGAGCTACGGCAACGACACCGTGTACGGCGGCTACGGCAACGACAACATCGACGGCGGCTTCGGCGACGACACCCTCAACGGCGGTCCGGGCAACGACACCCTGACCGGCTACTACGGCAACGACCGCCTCACCACCACCGACGGGGTCTCCGGCAACGACACCGCCAACGGCGGCCCCGGCACCGACACCTGCACCACCGACCCGGGCGACATCCGCGTCAGCTGCCCCTGACCCCGCCCACCTCCGAGTGCCGTCGGCGCCACCCGCGCCGGCGGCACCCGTGCGTGCGGACCGGTCCTCAGGTCATGTTGAAGTACGGGAGCGGGCCGGCCGGCTGGTCGGCGGTCACGCGGCGGATCACGGCGATCACCAGGATCGAGTCCAGAAGGGCGAGGGCGTGGTCCACCGGATTGTCGTACTGGATCTGGTGCAGCACCAGGAGGTGGACCGCGACCGAGACCGGGCCGTCGCAGAGCCAGACGAACCACCAGGCGTTGATCAGCCAGGTGTCGCGCGGCGGCCCGCCGGCACGCCGGATGTCCAGGGTGATGCGCCGGGGCAGCCACCACATGGCGAGCGGGATGATCCACGCGCCGAGGGAGAAGGCGGGGGAGTACTTGTGGGTGCCGGGGGCGAGCACCTCGGCGTTGCAGCGGGCGCGGTGGAACCAGAACAGGAACGAGATCCAGCAGGTGATCTGGAGGAGACCGAGGTACGCGCTCCCGTCCTCGAGCCAGGGGGCGTCGGGGCCGGTCACGATGATCGCCACGTCGGAGAGCGCCGACGTGGCGATCAGGCACTGGGCGACGAGGGCAGGACCGGCGGGGTCGCGGAAGCGGTAGCGGGGCCCGCGCACGGCCGCAGGCCCGACGGGCACGTTGTACTGGTCCACGGGCTCATCCCCCCGGAGTCGCGCCGTCCGCCGGTACGGCGGCGGTGATCACCGGCATCGTAGGTGTGTGCCGATCGGGTGTCCAAGGGTCCGGCACCAGGGAGCGCGGTCACGGCTCCGGCCGGGTGCGCGCCTGCTCCCGTACCGCCCGCGGCGACAGACCGAACTCGGCCCGGAACACCCGGCTGAAGTGACTCGCCTCGCCGAGGCCCCTGCGCGCCGCGAGGACGTACGCGGGCAGGTGGGCGAGCGAGGGATCGACGAGGTCCCGGCGGATCCGCTCCAGGCGGCGCCGGCGCACGTGATCGCTCACCGTCACGCCCGACTCCCTGAACAGCGCGTGCAGATGACGTACGGAGATGTGGTGCGCCGCCGCGATCGCCCCCGGCGACAGGTCCTCCGCGAGGCGCTCGTCGACGTACGCGAGGATCCGCTCCAGGGTCCCCGCGGGACCGGTGCCGGAAGCCGGCCCCGAGCCGTCCGCCTCGCGCAGCAGCGTGCGCAGGATCGCCGACACGTGCTCACCCATGTCCCGGCGCGCCAGCGGCCCGAACCCGTGCGCCCGCTCGGCCAGTTCGCCGAGCACGGCCGAGAGCACCCGGCCGCTCGGCGAACGCGGCAGCTCCGCGTTGGCCGTCACCGCGCCGTCCGCCCGCGCCAGCCGTCCCCCCGTGCCGGCGTCCAGGGACAGCACGAAGTACCGGTGCGAGGAGCCGAGTTCGAGCCGGAACGGCCGCGCGCCGGTGTAGAGCACGAAGTCGCCCGGCGCGAGCGCCGCCCGCCGCCCGTCCTGCTCCAGCTCGCCGCGCCCCGACACGAGCAGACCGAGGAGATGGCCCGGCCGGGGAGCCGCGGGGGAGGGCCGGGGCATCACCCGTACCTCCTGCTCCCCGCTGATGTCGCAGCCGCTCAGGGCACCGAAGCGGCTCGGCCGCATGTCGGCCGTGTACCCCTCGTCGCCCGCCCGGGCCCGGACCAGGACCGTGTCGAAGGCCCCCGACAGGTCCGCCGACGCGGTGTCGAGATAGCCGAAGACCAGGTTGCCCTCGTCCCGTCGCTCCACCGGCATGTCGTGCTCCTCCCCGCCCCCGCCCGCACCGCACGCACCCTTCGCGCCGTCCGGTCCGCGCACTACGGGCACAGAACTCTGCGCTGCCGGACCAGTGCCCACCGCGGGATTGCCAGATGCTCGCAGAGTCCCCGCGCCACCCGGAAGCACAGAGGCGGTAACAGATGGATGTACTTCTGGCCATCCTTGGCCAGTTCGGCCTCTACGGCCTGCTCACGGTCGGCATCGCGGTGATCTTCGCGGCGACCCGGGTGGTCAACCTCGCCCAGGGGGACCTGGCCATGGCCGGCGCCTACGTCGCCGCGACCGCGACCGCCGCCCCCTTCGGGCTCCGCGCCCTGCTCGCCCTCACCGCCGGAGTGCCCCTGCTCCTGGTCGTCGAGCGCCTGCTGCTGCGCCGCCCCGGCTCCGACGGCCTGGCCGCCATGCTCGTCACCTGGGGCCTCGGCATGGCCCTGCGGCAGGGCGCGGAGCTCCTCTTCACCGGGACCTCGCGCACCGTCGCCGTACCCGTGGACGGCACGCTCGACGTCCTCGGCAGCCCGTACCCGGCGTACCGGATCGTCTGCGCCCTCACCGCCGTCGCCGTCATCGCCCTCGTCCTGCTCGCGGCCCACCGCACCGACTGGGGACTGAGACTGCGGGCCGTGGCCGACAACCCGGCCATGGCGGCGCTGCTCGGCACCGACCCGCGCCGCATGCGCGCCACCGCCTTCACCGTCGGCGGCCTCCTCGCGGTCCTCGCCGGAGCCCTGTACAGCCCCGTCCTCGCCGTGAACCCCAGCATGGGATTCGGCCTGCTCGTTCCCGTCTTCTTCGGCCTGCTGCTCAGCCGCCCCGGAGCCCTGGCCACCGCCGCCGGCGCCGCCCTGCTGATCTCCGCGCTGTCGGTCCTGCTGCGCACCTGGCTCTCCGACACCCTCGCCGAAGCCCTCTTCTACGCCGTCGTCGTCGCGATCGCCGCCCTGCGCTCGCGCCCCTGGATCGGAAGGTTCTCCGCATGGTTCCGTCGCACCCCCGCGCCCGCGAGCGCCGCATGACGCCCACGCCCCGGGCCACCGCGCTCGCGGTGGCGGGCACCCTCGTCCTCGCGCTCACCGGCTGCCAGGGCGCGGCCCTGTCCGGCGACGACGCCCCGGCCACCGGGGGACCGGTGAGGATCGGCGTGGTCGTCCCGCTCACCGGACCGGTCTCCCAGGTCGGAACCGCCCTGCGCAACGGCCTCGAACTGGCCGTCAAGAAGGTCAACGCCGACGGCGGCGTGTACGGCCAGCCGGTCGAGTACGTCGTGGTCGACGACGCCGGCGACCCCGCCAACTCCACCCAGCTCGCCCGCCGCCTGGTCCGCCAGGACAAGGTCACGATGCTCTTCGGCACCATCACCGGCGACACCGCCGAAGCCGTCGGCAGGGTCGCCGACGAGGCGCACGTGCCCTTCGGCACCGCCATCCTCGGCGACACCGAGCACTGCTTCCCCTACCAGTGGGGCTTCGGCGAGTCCACCCGCCAGATGCTCACCCCCACCGTGCCCGGACTGGTCCGGAAGTACGGCGGCAAGGTCGCCCTCGTCGGCTCCGACTACAACTACCCGCACTTCTACGCCGGTGTCGCCAAGGACCTGGTGAAGAAGGCCGGCGGCACCGTCGTCGCCGAGGAGTACAGCCCCCTCGGCCAGACCGACTGGCAGCCGGTCATCGGCCGCCTCAAGTCCGCGAAGCCCGACGGGGTGCTCTCCATGGTCGTCGGCGCGGACGCCGTCACCTTCGCCGAGCAGGCCCAGCAGTTCGGCCTGCTCACCCCGGACCTCGGCTTCGAGGGCGCCTCCCTGGACGCCGACTTCCAGCCCGCCCTCGGCGCACTCGTCGCGGGCCGCACCCACACGGTGCGCTGGAGCGACCAGCTGGACGACGCCGAGAGCCGCGCCTTCGTGAAGGACTACCGGGCCGCCCACCAGTGGAAGGCCCCCATCCCCGAGGTGGCGGGCAACGCCTACTTCGGCGTCGAGTTCCTCCTGGCCGCCGCGGAGAAGGCCGGCTCGAACGACCCCCAGGCCGTCAACAAGGCGATCGGCGCCCTGTCCTTCGACAGCCCCCTCGGCAAGGGGACCCGCTTCGACCCCTCCAACCACGTGCTCCAGGCCGACATGCGCGAGGTCACCATCGGCCGCGACGGCGCGTACACCGTCACCCGGACCCACCCGATGGTCGCCGACACGACCCCGAAGAAGGGCTGTGCGTGACCGTCCCCGCCGCATCCGCCGCCCGCGTCGCTCCCGCAGCGGGCATCCGGCGCACCCTGCGCCTCGCGCTTCCCGCCCTCGCCGGGGCCGCCCTGCTCGCCGCGCCCTTCGGCCTCGACGCCTTCGCCGTCGCGACCCTCACCCTCGGCCTGTGCCACGGCCTGTTCGCCTACGGCCTCGACCTGGGCTGGGGACGGGCGGGACTGCTGAGCGTCGGACACGCCGCGTTCTTCGGACTCGGCGCGTACGCCGTCGCCCTCGGCCAGGAGCACGACCTCCCCCGGGCGGTGACGCTTGCCGCGGCCGTCGCCGCCGCCGTGGCGATCGCCCTGCCCGTCGTCCGCATCGGCCTGGCCGCCCCGGTCCCCGACGCACCGCTGATCCTCCTGACCATCGGCGTCGGACTCCTGCTCCAGCGCGCCGCCACCACCCTCGCCCCGGTGACCGGCGGCACCAACGGACTGTCCGTCTCCGGACCCGACGTGGTGACCTCCTACTACGTCACCCTCGGCGCCGTCGCGGCCGTGGTCGCCGTCTGCGGAGCGCTGCTCGTACGCGGCCGGTTCGGCGCCCGTCTCACGGCGGCCGCCCGCAACCCCGAGCGGGCGGCCCAGAGCGGCATCGACGGAACCAGGGTGCGCGCCACCGCCTTCGCCGCGAGCGCGGCCGTCGCCGCCCTGGCCGGAGCGCTGTACGCACCCGTGGCCGGCCTGGTGTCGCCGCAGGTGTTCGGCCTCGGCCTGTCGACGTCCGTGCTGATCTGGCTGGCCCTCGGCGGCCGCGGGTCCACGGTCGGCCCGTTCGCCGGAGCCCTCGCCGTCACCGCCGGCCAGCAGTACCTCGGCTCCACCTGGCAGGGCTGGTACCTCCTCGCCCTCGCCGCCCTGTTCCTGCTCGTCGTCCAGGTGGCGCCCGCCGGCCTCACCGCCGCCCCGCGCCGCTGGCTGGCCGGGCCCGGACCCGACGTACGCCTGCCGGCCGCGGCCCGCCGGGACCGGACCCGTACCGTACGGGAAACCCCCGCAGGAGCCGTGCCCCTCGCCGTCACCGGCGTCCGGAAGTCCTTCGGCCCCGTCCAGGTGCTCGCCGGAGTGGACCTGACCGTCGAGGCCGGCCGCTGCGTCTGTCTGATCGGACCGAACGGCGCCGGCAAGAGCACCTTCCTCAACGTCGTCGCCGGGCAGCTCGCCCCGGACGCCGGCACCCTGAGGCTCTTCGGCACCGACGCGGCGGGACTGCCGGTCCACCGCCGGGTGGGACTCGGCGTCGGGCGGATGTTCCAGATCCCCAGCGTGATCGCCGAACTCTCCCCGGCCGACAACCTCCGCCTCGCCCGCATCGAGGCACCCCAACCCACCGAACCGCCCGCGGAGTTCCGAGACCTCGCCGAGGACGAACTCCGGCCGGCCGGGACGCTCCCGCTCGCCGACCGGCGCCGCCTGGAGCTGGCCATGGTGCTCGCCGCCGCCCCCCGGCTGCTGCTCCTCGACGAACCCGCGGCCGGACTCGGCCCCGACGACGCCCGCCGCCTCACCCGCGAACTCCGCGAGGTCAACCGGCGCACCGGCTGCGCGCTGCTCGTGGTCGAGCACGACATGGACATCGTGCGGGAACTCGCCGACGAGGTCGTCGTCCTCGCCGAAGGACAGGTCCTCGCCCGCGGCCCCCTCGACGGGGTCTCCGCCGACCCCGCCGTCCGCACCGCCTACCTGGGAGCACGCTGATGCTCGAACTGACCGGACTCGCCGGCGGATACGGGCAGGCCGCCGTCGTCCGGCCGACCGACCTGACCGTACGCGCGGGCGAGATCACCGCCCTGATCGGCCGCAACGGCGCCGGGAAGACGACCCTCCTGCGGACCGTCTTCGGCCTCGCCGACCGGCACGGCGGCCGCGTCACCCTCGACGGACGCGACGTGCCCCCCGGCCGCCCCGAGCTGCTCGCCCGGGCCGGCGCCACGCTGATGCCGGAGGACCGGGGCGTGTTCCCCGCGCTCACCGTCGCCGACAACCTCCGCCTCGCCCGCCGCCGCGACACCGTCCCGGCCGTCGACCCGTACACCGTCTTCCCGCTCCTCACCGACCGCGCCGGGCAACAGGCCGGCACGCTCTCCGGCGGGCAGAAACAGCAACTGGGCATCGCCCGGGCGATGCTGGCCGGCCGGACCCTCATCGCGGTCGACGAACTCACCCAGGGCCTCCAGCCCTCCGTGGTCGCCGACGTCCTGGAGGCCCTCGGCGCGATCGCCGCCGCCGGCACGGCCGTCCTCCTCGTCGACCAGCACGCCGGAGCACTCCTCGACCACAGTCGGCACGTCGTGGCGATGGAGGCCGGACGGGTCGTGCTCGACGCGCCGAACGGGCCCGGTCTGCGCGACCGCCTCGACGCCGTCCTCGCGGTCCGCTGACCACCCACCGCCTCAGCCGGACCGGGCCTTTTCTCCGGCGGCCCACCCACCGCCCCGGCCGGACCGATCCCCTGCCCCAGCCGACCGCTCCGCCTTGCCCCGGCGGCCCGCCTCCACCCCAGCCGACCGCCCCACCCCACCTGGAGCCACCCGCATGGACCCCTTCTCCTCGGCCACCGACCTCGCGGCGGCCGTGCGCCGGCGCGACCTCAGCCCCGTCGAGATAGCCGACACCTACCTCCGCAGGATCGCCGAGCACGACGGTGAACTCGCCGCGTTCACCTGGCTCGACGAGGACGCCGTCCGCGCCGCCGCCCGCCGCGCCGAGCGGGCCGTCACCGACGGCGGCCCCCTCCCGCCGTTCCACGGCGTGCCCGTCCCCGTCAAGGAGCTGACCCAGGTCGAGGGCCAGCCCGCCACGTACGGCTCGTACGGAGTCGACGACCGGCCCCGCACCCTCACCGAGCCCGTGGTCCGCCGCCTCCTCGACGCCGGATTCCTCCTCATGGGCCGCACCAACTCGCCCGAGATGGGCCTCCTGTCGACCACCGACAACAGCCGCTTCGGCAGCACCCGCAACCCCTGGAGCCCCGAGCACTCCGCCGGCGGCTCCAGCGGCGGCGCCGCCGCGGCCGTCGCCGCCGGCCTCGCACCCGTCGCCCACGCCAACGACGGCGGCGGCTCGATCCGCATGCCGTCCTCCTCCTGCGGACTGCTCGGCCTCAAGCCCAGCCGGGGCCGCGTCCCCCAGCAGGTCCCCGGCTGGGAGCACGCCACCGTCGAAGGGGCCATCACCCGCACCACCCGCGACGCCGCCGCGCTGCTGGACGCGATGTCCGTACCCGACCGGCTCGCCATGTACCAGGCCCCCGCCCCCGAGCGCCCCTACCTCGACGAGGTCGGCCGCGACGGCGGACGCCTCCGCATCGGACTGCTCACCGAGGCGCCCACCGGTCTCCCCGTCGACCCGCAGTGCGTCGAGGCCGCCGAGCACACCGCCCGGCTCCTCGCGGCCCTCGGCCACGAGGTCGCCCCCGCCTCACCCCGCTTCTTCAGCGAGGAGGCGATCACCGGGTACGCGCAGACCGTCCTCGACGCCGCGCTCTGGGCCGCCCCGTACCAGCAGCCGGAACTCGCCGAGCCGCACCTCCGGTTCCGCATGGACCGGGCCGCGGGAAGGCACTCGGGCGAGTACACCCGGGCCGCGACCCTGCTCGCCGAGGAGGCCCGCGCGGTCCGCGCCCAGTGGGGCCAGGAGTTCGACCTGCTCCTCACCCCCACCATGGCCTGCCTGCCGCCACCGGTGGACGCCCTGCTCAAGGAGGCCAACGCGGACCCCGGCGGCCCGCGCACCACCGAGACCCGGATGATCTCCTTCACCGCGATCTGCAACATCACCGGACAGCCCGCCGTCAGCCTGCCCACCTTCACCTCGGCCGAGGGCCTCCCCGTCGGCAGCCAGCTCATCGCCGGCCCCTGGGACGAGGCCGCCCTCATCCGGGTCGCCGCCGAACTGGAGACCCTGGACGGCTGGGCCCACCGCCGCCCCGCGCGCTACGCCGCCTGACAGCCCGTACGCGAGGGCCCTCCTCGTCGGCGGTGGCACCCCGCCACCGCCGCTCCCGGTTCCCCCTTCCCCAGGGAACCGGCCCCCCTTGGAAGGAGCCGCACATGGCACGCACCGCACCCGCCCGCATGCTGCGCCGGATCGTCGCCGAACACTCCACCGGAACCACCGCCGACGGTGTCTCCCGCCGGACCGTGCTCGGCGGGCTCGCCGCCGGAGTGGGCCTGGCCGCCGCCGGCACCGTCGTCGGCGCGGCCCGCCCGGCCCGCGCCGACACCGCGCCCCAGCCCGTCATCGCGATCGTCGGCGCCGGCATCGCCGGGCTCACCGCCGCCCTGCGGCTCGCCGACCACGGCATCGCCTCCGCCGTGTACGAGGCCGACACCCGGGTCGGCGGCCGGATCCACTCCAACCCGGCCGGCTCCTACTGGGGCGACGGCCAGACCTCCGAGTGGGGCGGCGAGCTGATCGACACCGGCCACACCCGCATGCAGGGCCTCGCCGCCCGCTTCGGCCTGCCGCTCGACGACCTGCGCGCCGCCGAACCCGTCGGCGCCACCGAGGTCTACCGCTTCGACGGCGCCTACTACACCTACGCCCAGGCGAGCGCCGACTTCAAGAAGCTCAAGCCCGCGCTCCAGCAGGACCTCGCCACCTTCGACTGGCCCGTCGCCTGGGACGCCGCCAACAGCCCCGGCGCGGTGGCCCTGTCGAACATGTCCCTCCACGACTGGATCGCCACCCGCGTCCCGGGCGGCCACGCCTCGCCCTTCGGACAGCTCCTCGACGTCGCCTACACCACCGAGTTCGGCATGGACACCCCGTCCTCCTCGGCCCTCGGCATCATCGGGATGCTCGGCTACCAGCCGGTCCCCAACGGCTTCGCCCTGTTCGGGGAGAGCGACACCCGCTACCACGTCCGCGGCGGCAACCAGCGGCTCCCGCAGGCCATCGCCGCCGCCCTGCCCCCGGGGACGGTACGCCACGGCTGGCGGCTCCAGTCCGTGGCGGCCGCCCCGGGAGGCCGGCAGCTGCTCACCTTCGCCGCCGACGGCTGTACGCGGACGGTCCTCGCCGACCACACCGTCCTCGCCCTCCCCGCCGGCGTCCTCCAGCGGCTGAACCTGTCCGCCGCCGGCTTCGACAGCCGCAAGCTCGCCGGCATCGCCGCGATGAGGATGGGCCAGAACTGCAAGCTCTCCCTGCAGTTCGACACCCGTCACTGGAACGCCTCCGGCCCCTGGGGCATCGCCAGCGGCAGCACGATGAGCGACACCGGCTACCAGACCTCCTGGGACTCCAGCAGGGCCCAGCCCGGCGGCAAGGGCATCCTCACGGTCTACGCGGGCGGAAGCCACGCCGCGGACTTCACCCCGTCCGCGCCGTTCCGCACGGCGGCCGACCCCCAGATCGCCGGCTACGCCCTGACGGCCCTCGCCCAGCTCGAACCGGTCTTCCCCGGCCTGACCGCCCACTGGACCGGCAAGGCCACGCTCGCCGCCTGGCCGCTCAACCCGAACGCCTACGGCTCGTACGCCGGAATGCCCACCGGGTACGCCCACCGGTACGGGGGCTACGAGGGCGTCCGCCAGGGCAACACGCACTTCGCCGGCGAGCACACCTCCGCCATGGCCCAGGGCTACATGGAGGGCGGCGCGGAGTCCGGCGAGCGGGCGGCCGACGAGATCCTCACCGACCTCGGCGTCCCCCTGTAGAGCGCACGGGGCCCGCCGGATCCCCTCCGGCGGGCCCGACCCGCTTCCCCGTCCTCAGCCCCGGCCGGGCAGCAGGCCCTTCTCCAGGGCCACGACCACGGCGCGGGTGCGGTCGCCGACGTCCAGCTTCGCGAAGACGCGCAGGAGATGGGTCTTGACCGTGGCCTCCGCGATGACGAGGCGCCGGCCGATCTCGGCGTTGGACAGGCCGTCGGCCACCGCGCCGAGGACGTCCTGCTCGCGTGGGGTGAGGACGACCGGGGCGGGGCGGCGCATGAGGGCGACCAGGCGTTCGGCGACGCGCGGCGCGAGGACCGTCTCGCCGCGGGCGGCGGAGCGGACGGCCTCGGCGAGCTGCTCGGCGGTGGTGTCCTTCAGGAGGTAGCCGACGGCGCCCGCCTCGACCGCCCGCTCGATCTCCACGTCCGTGTCGTACGTGGTGAGGATGAGCACCCGGGTCGGGGCGGGTCCCGCGACGATCGCGGCGGTGGCCTCGACGCCGTCCATGACCGGCATGCGCAGGTCGACGAGCGCGACGTCGGGGGCAAGGCGCTCGACGAGGCCGAGGGCCTCACGGCCGTCGCCCGCCTCGCCGACGACGGTGATGTCCGGGACCGGCGCCAGGAGGGAGACCACTCCGGCGCGCATCACCGTGTGGTCGTCGACGATCACGACCCGGAGGGGTTCGTGCGCTTCGGGCATGTCAGGACCGTCCGTTCGTGGGGGAGTTCGGGGGGAGGGCTGCGGGGAAGGCCGCGAGGACGCGGGTGCCGTCCCCGACCGAACTGGTCACCGTCAGCTCCCCGCCGAGCTCGGCGAGCCGCTTGCGCATGCCGTCCAGGCCGAAGCCGCGCGACTCCTCGACGACGAAGCCGCGCCCGTCGTCGGTGATCTCCAGCTCGATGGCGTACGGGCCCTGGGTGAGGACCACGCCGACGGTGCTCGCGTCGGCGTGCTTGCGCACGTTGGCCAGCGACTCCTGGGTGCAGCGGAGGAGTGCGATCCGGGTCTGCTGGTCGCAGTCGACGTCCTCGGCGAGCTCCGCGTCGACCGTGATCCCGGTGTCCTGGGCGAACCGTTCGAGGGTGCGGCGCAGGGTCGGCACCACCGAGCCGGGGGAGAGGCCGCTGTGCGGGGCCGAGCCCACCAGGACCCGGGCCTCGGCGAAGTTCTCGCGGGCGGTCCGCTCGATGGAGCGCAGCTGCCGGGCCGTGTACTCCGGGTCCCCGTCGAGGCCGGTCCGGGCGGCCTCGGCGAGGACGATGATGGAGGCGAAGCCCTGGGCGAGGGTGTCGTGGATCTCGCGGGCCATCCGCTCCCGCTCGGCGGCGGCGCCCTGGGCGCGGTGGGCGGCCGCCAACTGATCCTGGGTGAGGGAGAGTTCGGTGGCGAGCGCGGCGGCGCGGGCCTCGCCGTCGGCGACGAGCCGGTGGAGCAGGAGCCCCGCCAGGACGGACACGGCGTATCCGGTCAGGGCGGCGGCAGCGTTCCCCGGCGAGTCGCGCCAGAGGCTCCCCGCCGCCGTCGCGGCCGCCGCGCAGCCGCTGAGCGGCACGGCGGCGCGGGGACCGCGGGTCTGGAACCAGAACTGGGGGAGGGCGGCGATCAGCAGGGCCGCGCCGCCGCCGGGGAGGGCCGCCATCACGCCGAGCCCGGCGGCGAGGATCCCCAGGTAGAGCGGCGAGTGGTGCCGGGCGCGGTGGACGGCGGTGTACGCGAGGGCCGCCGCCACCAGGCCCAGGGAGGCCCATTTCACGGGCCCCGAGTCGTTGCCGACGCCGATGACCGAGGGGACCAGGCCGAGGAGCAGCCAGGCGGCCGTGTACCAGCGGCGCAGGGCGGTGAGCGCCGGCCGCTCGGCCGCCGTGCGTGCCGTCTCGTCAGTCATTCCGTCAGCCTACGGACACCGGCGGGGTGTCGGCCCGTTCGGGCTCCGAGGGGCGGCGGGTGGCGCGCGAGGGCCACCAGTTGGCCTCGCCGAGCAGCAGCATCAGGGAGGGCAGCACCAGGACGCGGATCACGAAGGCGTCGAGGAGGACCGCGACGGCCAGGCTGAAGCCGATCTGCTTCATCTCGATGAGGTGCAGGGCGGCGAAGCTCGCGAAGACCGTCACCATCACCACGGCGGCGCTGGTGACGACCCCGGCGGACGAGGACAGGCCCTGGAGGACCGCCTGCCGGGTGGGGGTTCCGGCGAGGCGGGCCTCGCGGATCCGGCTGATCACGAACACCTGGTAGTCCATGGAGAGCCCGAAGAGGATCACGAACAGGAACAGCGGGACGCGGGATCCGATCGAGCCCGTGGAGGTGAAGTCGAGGATCCCTTCCGCCCATTCGTTCTGGAAGACCAGGACGAGGAGGCCCAGCGAGGCGAAGGCCGAGAGCAGGTTGAGGACGATGCCGACGAGGCCGAGGACCACCGACCGGAACGCCCACACCGTCATCACGAAGGTGACGAGGAGCAGCGCCCCGACGATCAGCGGCAGCTTGCGCTTCTGGTGGTCGGGGTAGTCGGCGTAGCGGGCGACCTCGCCGGTGACGGCGACCTCGGTGCCGTCGAGCGCGCCGAGCGCCCCGGGCACGAGGTCGGTGCGGAGCCGTTCGAGCGAGGCGCGGGCCTCGGGGCTGTTCACGGAGCGCGGGACGGCCAGTTCGAGCAGGGTGGTGCGGTGGTCGGCCGAGGTCCGCAGGACGGGAGTGCCGCCGATCGCCGGGTCCTCGGCGGCGGCCCGCTCCGCGAGGGCGCGCAGGGCGCCGGCGACCTCGTCGGCCCGGTCCGCGTCCGCTCGTACGACCACCTGGTGCATGGCCTTCAGCTCGGGATAGGCGGCCATCAGCCGGTCGTAGGTCCGCATGGCGGGGATGGCGCGGGAATGGGTCTCGCGGCTCATCTCCGTGATGTTGACGTTCAGGACGGGCAGGGCGAGCGCGAGGAGCGCGAGGGTGGAGACGGCGAGGGTCACGGCGGGGTGTGCGGCGACGGGCCGGAGGACGGCGGCGGTGATCCGGCCGCCGGCACGGCGGGCGCCGCGCGCCGGCTTCCTGCGGGCCCTGCGGTGTTCGGCGCGCTCGCCGAGGAGGGCGAGGAGCGCGGGCAGGACGGTCAGCGAGCTGAGGACGGCGACCAGGGTGACGACGACCGCCCCGGTGGCGATGGAGGAGAAGATGACGTCGTCCGCGAGGTAGAGGGTGGCGCTGGAGACGGCCACGGCCAGCCCGGAGACCACCACGGCCCGGCCCGAGGTCGCGGCGGCGAGCTCCACCACGGCCTGTGTGGTGAGCCGTCCGCCGGCCCGGGCCCGTTCCTCGCGCTCCCGCTTGAGGTGGAAGAGGGTGTAGTCGACGCCGACGGCGAGCCCGATGAGCAGGATGACGTTGGTGCCGACCCCGGCGTCGGGGAAGACGTGCGAGGCGGTCATCGACAGGCCGACGGAGGCCACGATCGCGGTGAGCGCGAGCAGCAGCGGTACGACGGCCATCACCACGGAGCCGAAGACGACCAGCAGGGTGATCAGGGTGACGGGCAGCGCGATGACCTCCGTACGGGAGAGGTCCTCGCCGCGGAGCTCGTCGACGCCCTTGCCGATGGAGGGGCCGCCGACCTCCTCGACGAGCAGCCGCGGGTGCGCGGCCCGGACCTCGGCGGTCTGCGCGAGGAGCGCGTCGACGTGCTGCTTGCCCTCGAACTCGGCGCCCTTCATGGTGACGTCGAGGCGCAGGGCCGTGTGCTCGGCGTCGGCGACCGGTTCGGCCACGGACAGCACCTCGGGCAGCTTCCGCATCCGGGCGCCGATGTCGCGGGCGGCGGCCTCGGCCTCGGCCCGGTCGAGGGGGCCGGTGCCGGGTGCGGCCTGGATCAGGACGCGTTCGAGGGGCTTCTGCTGGAGACCGCCCTCGGCGGCGAGGGCCTCGGCCCGGCCCGCCTCGCCGATGCGGTAGTCCTCCGTGGTCGCGGGACGGGAGCCGAGGGCGATGCCCGTGCCCAGGCAGAGGGCCACGAAGAGGAGCCAGCCGATCAGCGCGCGCCAGGGGTGCCGGGCGCTGTGACGGGCCATGCGTACGGTCGGGTTCGTCATGGGTCCCAGGCTCGTCGGCGGGGCCGTACCGCCGACAGGATCGACCGGTTGAACCTGTTGTCCACCGGTCGGTGGACAACAGGCCGTCGCCGCAGGTCGGGCTATGTCAGGTCGATCGGCTGATCGGGGTCGAGCTTGATGCCCAGGCGCGTGGTCGCGCTCGCGAGGACGCCCCAGAGGGCGTCGCTCAGGAAGCGCGTCAGGTCGTCGAGGGAGCTCCCCGACTCGGGGTGCGCGGCCCACTGGTTCACGACCCCGTCCACCAGGCCCACCATGCCGAACGCCAGGTTGACGTCGAAGCCGGCGGGCCCCCGCTCGCCGTCGAGGAACCGGTCGGCGTACGTGTCGAGGAGCCGCGCCAGGTGGAGGGCGACGGCGGTGCGGGTCCCCGCGACGGCGGGCGAGCCGGTGCCGAGGAACCGGTGGAGCTCGGGGTGCAGCGCCACCCAGCCCGCATAGGTGCCGGCGGCATGCTCGATCGCCTCCCGGATCGTGCCCTTGGGGACGAGCGCGGGGGACAGGGCGGCCATCAGGTCGTCGGTGATGCGCGCGCGGATCTGCTCGTCGAGGTCCTCGCGGCTGCGGAAGATCCGGTAGACGACGGAGCGCGGCATCCCGGCCTCGGCGCCGATCGCCGCCACGCTGACCGCCGTTCCCTCGCGTCCGATGACGGTGAGGGCCGCGGTGAGGACCTGGTCCCGGCGTTCGGCGCGGTGACCGGTCCAGCGTGTGTCGCGGCCGTCGGGGCGCCCGCCGTTGCGTGTGTGTCTGTCCTCGGCCACGGCGTGGATCGTACCCGGCGATCAAGGGGAGACGGTGCCCCCGGGGGTGGCGCAGGTCACGTTACCGCCGGTATCCTGGACGCGGTGACACAGGTAAATTCCGGTGCCTGGGAAAGCGTCCGGGAGAGCGCGGTCGGGGGAGAATGCACCGCCACCGAGGGCCGCAGAGGGGATGGACATGGAGAACGAGCACGTCGACGTGCTGATCATCGGCGCGGGACTGTCCGGGATCAGTGCCGCCTGCCACCTGCGCGACGGCAACCCGGGGACCACGTACGCCATCATCGAGCGGCGGTCCGCGATCGGCGGCACCTGGGACCTCTTCCGCTACCCCGGCATCCGCTCCGACTCGGACATGTACACCTTCGGCTACGGCTTCCGCGCCTGGCACGGCACCAAGGTCCTCGCCGGCGGCACGGACATCCGCCGCTACATCCGGGCCACCGCCGAGGAGCACGGCGTCACCGACCACATCCGCTTCGGCCGCAGGGCCGTCCGCGCCGACTGGTCGAGCGAGGAAGGACGCTGGACCGTCGAGACCCTCGACGAGGCCACCGGCGAGACGCACGTCCTCACCGCCCGCTTCCTCGTCGGCGCCACCGGCTACTACGACTACGACGCGGGCCACCGCCCGGAGTTCCCCGGCGAGCAGCGCTTCCGGGGCACCCTCGTGCACCCGCAGCACTGGCCCGAGGACCTCGACCACACCGGCAAGCGCGTCGTGGTCATCGGCAGCGGCGCCACCGCCATCACCCTCGTCCCCGCGATGGCCCCCACCGCCGCGCACGTCACCATGCTCCAGCGCTCGCCCACGTACGTCCTCGCCCTCCCCGCCGACGACCCCCTCTCGGTCCTCCTGCGCGGGCTGCGCGTCCCCGCCGCGCTCGTCCACCGGGTGGGGCGCGCCCGCAACATCGCGATGCAGCGCGGCCTGTACGCCCTGTGCCGCAAGGCCCCCCGCCTCATGCGCAGGGTGCTCCTCGGCGCGGTACGGGCCCGGCTCGGCAAGAGCGTCGACATGCGCCACTTCACCCCGGCGTACAAGCCCTGGGACCAGCGGCTGTGCGTCGTGCCCGGCGGCGACCTCTTCACGACGCTGAGGAGCGGCCGGGCGTCCGTGGTGACCGACCACATCGAGACGTTCACCGAGACCGGCGTCAAGGTCGGGTCCGGGGAGGAGATCCCCGCCGACATCGTCGTCACCGCCACGGGCCTGCGGATGCAGCTCGCCGGCGGCATGGAACTGGCCGTCGACGGCAAGCCCGTCGTCACCCGCGAGCACCTGCTCTACAAGGGCGTGATGCTGGACGGCGTCCCCAACCTGGCGATGATCATCGGCTACACCAACGCCTCCTGGACGCTCAAGGCCGACCTCGCCTCCGCCTACGTCAGCCGGCTCCTCGCCCACATGGACCGGCACGGCCTCACCGCCGTCACCCCCGTCGCCGCCGAGGCCGACCGCTCCACCGTCTCCGTCATGGGCGAGTCGCTGACCTCCGGCTACATCGCGCGCGGCGACGCGATCATGCCCCGCCAGGGCACCCGGGACCCGTGGCGGATCTGGAACGACTACTACCGCGACCGGCGCGCGCTGCGGCTCTCCCCGATCGATGACCCCGCGCTCCGCTTCGACCGCACGGCCCCCGAAGGAGGACGAAGATGACCAGCGTGCAGAGCTACCACGAGAGGCTCCGGACCCTGTCCGAGGCCTCGGTGCACATCCACTTCGACGCGTTCACCGACATCGACTGGGACCACCCCGACTTCGCCATCGACCCGGCGGACCCCCGCTGGGTCCTCCCCGCGGCCGACCCCCTGGGCGGCCACCCGTGGTACCGGGCACAGCCGCTGGAGGTCCGGACGCGCATCGGCCTCTGGCGGTACGCCAACATCGTCAAGGTGGGCATGCAGTTCGAGAACGTCCTGATCCGCGGGGTGATGGACTACCTGTTCTCCCTGCGCAACCAGGACCCGGAGTTCCGCTACCTCACCCACGAGGTCACGGAGGAGTGCCACCACACCCAGATGTTCCAGGAGTTCGTGAACCGGTCGGGCGCCGACGTGCCCGGCGGACGGCGCTCCTTCCGCTTCCTCAGCCGCTTCCTGCCGCTGGCCGGCTCCCTCGTACCCGAGTCGTTCTTCACCGGCGTCCTCGCCGGCGAGGAGCCCATCGACCACCTCCAGAAGGCGATCCTGCGCGGCGGCGAGGACATCCACCCGCTGATGCGCCGCCTCATGCAGATCCACGTCGCCGAGGAGGCCCGGCACATCTCCTTCGCCCACGAGTTCCTCCGCGCCAAGGTCCCCGGCTACGGCAGGGCGCGCAGGGGCGCTCTGTCGGTCGCCTTCCCGGTGATCATGCGGGTCCTCGGCGACGTCATCGTGGTCCCCGACCGGAAGACCGCCGAGACGATCGGCGTGCCCCACTGGGTGATCAAGGACATCTTCTGGAAGTCCCCCGACGGCGAGAAGATGCTCCGCGACCTCTTCTCCGACGTCCGGATGCTCGCCGAGGACATCGGCCTGATGAACAGGGCCTCGCGGCGGGTGTGGAGGGCACTGCGCATCGACGGCCGCCCCTCCCGCCACCGCGGCGAACCCGCCCCGTACGCCGCCTGACGCGACCCCCGCAGGTCGCCCGGAACGGAGAACCATGACCTACGTCGTCACCCGGTCGTGCTGCGCCGACGCCTCCTGCGTCCTCGCCTGCCCGGTCAACTGCATCCACCCCGCCCCCGGCGAACCGGGCTTCGGGCAGACCGAGATGCTGTACGTCGACCCCCGCACCTGCGTGGACTGCGGCGCCTGCACGACGGCCTGCCCGGTGGACGCGCTCAAGCCGCACACCGCGCTCACCGGGGCGGAGCTGCCGTTCCTCGAACTCAACCGCGCCTACTACGACACCCATCCGCACGAGGACCGCACCCCGATGGCCCTCGTCCCCCCGCAACGCCGCCTCTCCACCGCCGGGTTGCGGGTCGCCGTCGTCGGCGCGGGACCGGCCGGCCTCTTCGCCGCCGACGAACTGCTCCGGCACCCCGGCGTCACCGTCACCGTCCACGACCGGCTGCCCACCCCGTACGGACTCGCCCGCGCGGGAGTGGCACCCGACCACCAGGACACCAAGCGGGTCGCCCGGCTCTTCCGGGCCGTCGAGAGCCAGCCCGGCTTCTCGTACCGGCTCAACACGGAGATCGGCCGCGACCTGCACCACGAGGACCTGCTCCGCGACCACCACGCCGTGATCTACGCCGTGGGCGCGGCCACGGACCGGCGGCTCGGCATCGACGGCGAGGAACTCCCCGGCAGCGCCTCCGCCACCGACTTCACGGCCTGGTACAACGGCCACCCCGACCACAGCGCCACCCCCTACGCCCTGGACGGCGAACGGGCCGTCGTCATCGGCAACGGCAACGTGGCCCTGGACGTGGCCCGCATCCTCACCGCCGACCCCGACACCCTGTCCCGTACCGACATCTCCGACCGGGCCCTCGCGGCGCTGCGCACGAGCCGCGTCCGCGAGGTCGTCGTCCTCGGGCGCCGAGGACCGGCCGAGGCCGCGTTCACCCTGCCCGAACTGCTCGCCCTCGCCGCCCTCGACGACGTCGACGTCCTCGTCGAGGACTGGCCGGCCGACGTGCCGGCGGACGCCACCCCCAAGACCGAACTGCTCGCCGAGCTGGCCGCCCGGACCCCCGTACCGGGCCGCCGCCGCATCGTCCTCCGCTTCCGGACCCGCCCGGCACGGATCCTCGGCGACGACCGGGTGACCGGCCTGACCGTCGTACGGACCGGTCCGGCGCGCACCGACGACGGCACCGGGACGGCCGGGACCACCGGGACGACCGAGACCATCGAGACCATCGAGGCCTCGCTCGTCCTGCGCGCGATCGGCTACCGCGCCCGGCCCGTCCCGGGCCTCCCGTTCGACGAGACCACCGGCACGGTGCCGCACGAGCGGGGCCGGGTCCGGCCGGGCGTGTACGTGGCCGGCTGGATCAAACGCGGCCCCAGCGGATTCATCGGCACCAACAAGTCCTGCGCCCAGGAGACCGTCTCCGCGCTCCTCGACGACCTCGAAGCCGGGCTGCTCACCGCTCCCACGGGCGGCGGCCCGGCGTCCGGCGGGCACCCGGACGCCATCGGCCTCGACGGCTGGCGGGCCATCGACGAGGAGGAGCGGGCCACGGGCCGTCTCCAGGGCCGCCCCCGCGTCAAGATCGTCGACAGGGAGGAGCTGCTCGCCGCCGCCCGCCCCACCACGGCCCGCCGGCCCCGACGGGCCTGACCCGACAGTCCTGCGAAGGATTGCGTAAAACGTTTTACCTTCCTAGCTTGAGGCGCGCCGCTCCCGTCGTCATGCGGCCCCGCCAGCACCGAAGGAACCCGCGTGGAACTGCACACCCTCACGACCGAGACCACCGACCCCCGCGAGCGCGGGACCCTGCTCGGCACCCGGTTCGGTGCCCGGATCCGGCGCGTCGCGGAGCTCTACCGGAAGCACTTCGCCCTCCTCGGCATGCCCGAGGAGCAGGTCCGCTCCCTCGCCGGCCGCAGTCACGAGGCGCTGCGGGCCTGGGCGCCGAACCTGGCCGAGGAGTCCGACGCCTGCGCCGACGCGGCCGGCGTCGAGCGCTGGACGGTGGCCGCCGTCGGCGCCCGCACCGAGATCCTCGCCGGGTGCCCCGCGCCGGGGAAGGGCGAGTGCTCGACGGCGGTGTACGCGCCCGTGGGGGCCGCGCCGCAGACCGTGCAGACCTGGGACTGGCACGACCTGCTCGTCCCGGACGCGCTGCTGCACGCGCTGAGGCCGAGCGAGGGCCGCACGGTGAAGCTCTTCACCGAGTTCGGCGCCCCCGGCAAGATCGGCGTGAACAGCGCCGGCCTCGGTGTGCACTTCAACATCCTGTTCCACGCGTCCGATTCGGCGAGCGGCGGCGTGCCCGTGCATGCGGTCGCCCGTCGCATCCTCGACGAGGCGGACACCCTCGACCAGGCCGTCGGGATCGCCTCGACGGCACGCGTCAGCGCCTCCACCTCGCTGACCGTCGTCACCGCCGGCTCCGCCGCCAGCCTCGAACTCTCGCCCGCGGGCCTCGCGGTGGTCCCGGCGGCCGAGGACGGCTGGCTGCTGCACACCAACCACTTCCTCGACGCCGGACTCGCCGCGGGGGACACCGGAGCGGCCGACTCGATGACGGCCGAGCGCCTCGCCCACCTCCGCGAGGTACGCGCCGCGATGCCGGGCCTCCCGCCCGCCGAGCGGGCCCGCGCCTTCTGCGGCGGCGCCGGGTCCGACGCCGTCGTCTGCATGCGGCCCGACGAGGACAAGCCGCCGCACGAGCAGTGGGGCACCCTGCTCACCGTCGGCCTCGACGTCGCCCACTGCGCGCTCGACTACCTCGCGGGCGCGCCCCACGAGGCCCCGACGACGGGCCTCGCGCGCTTCTGACCGCCGCCGTCCTCAGGAGCGAAGGAAGGCGCGGACCCCCTGGGAGACCGTGTCGTCGCCGAGGAGGGCGTTGTGGTCGAGGCAGCCGGCGTCGTTGTTGAGGGCGCCGGCCAGCGGCACGCTGCTGTCGGGGTCGACGACCTCGTCGCAGTGCGACCACCAGGTGGCGTAGCGCACGGCCCCGGGCGACTCGTCGCCCTCCGCGAGCTTCTTCTGCACGTAGGAGCCCGGGGTCATGTCGCGGCAGGCCTGGTCCCACAGCGCGCACGCCCAGGCCGTGCCGGTGCCGTGGTTGGGCCCGGCGAGGGAGACCCAGTGGGCCACGGAGGACTGGCCGGCGGCGTCGAACTTCACGTACCAGCGGGTGACGAGGCTGCCGAAGGAGTGGGCGACGAGATCGACCCGGCTCGCGCCGGTCCGCCGCTTGACGTCCTCGACGTACGCGGCGAGCCGGCCGGACAGGACCTCGTTGACCGACTTGTGCGTGTCGTAGCCGAAGGAGAACAGCTCGGCGTCGGTGTATCCGTCGGCCTTGAAGTCCGCGCGCAGCCCGCCCCACACGCCCGGGTCGGCGTTGAACCCGTGGACGAACACGACGGGGATGCGCGCGGGGGCTTCGGCCCGGACGGGCGACGCCGCCAGGAACAGGGAGGCGGCGACGGCGAGCAGCGGAACGACCCTCCGACCACGGAGTCTCAACACGCTTTCCCCTAAAATGAGTTACGCACGGGTAGTCAGCAGCATGGTGGGGGCTGAGGGGGCGGATGAACAGCCCCTGGGCGACTTCGTCGGCCCCCGGTGTCCGTCGGGCGAGGGTGGAGGGGACGCGCGTGCGGGGGAGACGGGGACGTCCGTGGGGGAGATGGGGACGGCGGGGGAGCGGCGGGGACGGCGGGCGCGGTGAGGACCCGGCGCGCCTGCGTGAGGACGCCGAGGCCGGGGACGTCACGGCGATGTTCCGCCACGGCCTGCACCTCGGGACGCGCGAGGACCGGGACGGCGGCGAGTACTGGCTGCGCCGGGCGGCCGCGGCGGGACATCCCGAGGCCGGCGTGACCCTCGGCGTCCTGCTCCACGGGTGGGAGCGGCAGGCTGAGGCCGAGCCGTTGCTGCGAGCCGCCGCCGGGGCCGGACACGTGCGGGCGATGGAGATCGTCGGGTACCTCCTGCGGGCGCGGGGCGAGCACGACGAGGCCCTTCTCTGGTACCGGCGTTCGGCCGAGGGAGGCAATCCGTACGCGATGGCCGTCCTCGGGGACCTCGCCCGGCAGCGGGGAGCCCTGCCCGAGGCCGAGGACTGGTACCGGCGGGCCGCCGGGGCGGGCCTCGCCGACGCCGCGTACGTCCTCGGGAAGCTGCTGCACGAGCGCGGCGAGACCGTCGAGGCCGAGCGCTGGGCCCGCCGGGCGGCGGACGGGGGCAGCACGGCCGCGATGAACGCCCTCGGGGTCCTCGCGCACAACCGGGGGGACCGGGAGGCCGCGAAGGCCTGGTACCGCAAGTCGTGGGAGGCCGGTGACGCCGAGGGCCGCCGTCTGCTCTCGGGGGTGCTCAGCAGGGCCGAGGTCGTCGCCGAGGTCGAGAGGGGGCTGGCCGAGCGCGCCGGGAAGGGGGACGTCGAGGCCTGCGTCAGGCTGGGGCGGTCCAGGGAGCTCGGCGGCGATCTGTACGCGGCGCAGGGGTGGTACGAGAAGGCCGCCAAGGCGGGGCACGTGGGGGCGATGCTCCACCTGGCGCGGATCTCGGAGGGGCAGGGTCACCTCCGTCAGGCGAGGGCGTGGCGCCGTAGGGCCGCCGAATCCTGAGACCCGTGCGAGGGATTGGCCCCGTTTCGGGGTGGTCTGCCGACCCGTCATGGAACTGATGTCGCCACAAGGCTTGTCAGTGCAATTTCACATTACTATGTTACAGCGCACACGGCCTGATGAACGCCCGTCAGACGCCGTGCGAACCGGACCAGTTCGCGAACCATCCCCACGCAACCCCCCTCACCAGCAGGAGTCTCGTTGTCCCTCCACCGACGTGTGCGCTCGTCCCTGCTCGCCTCCGCCATCACGGTCACCCTCCTCTCCTCCGCCGGCCAGGCCGGAGCCTCCGCGGCGGGCACGGACGACCGCCCCGCCGCCGCCCCGGCCCCCGCGTCCGGCGCTCCGGCCCCCCAGGCGCAGCCGGGAGCCAACCCCTTCGACGAGGTCGACCACCGCGCCACCGCCCCGCGCACCACCTTCGGACCGGCCCCCGCGCCCGGCGGCCACGCCACGGGCCGCGTGCCCGGCCGGGCACCCGCCCCCACCACCGCGCGTGCGTTCGCCGCCGATGCCACCGGCACCACCGCGGCAGGCGTCCCCTGCACGCTCGACGGGATCACCGGCCTCGCCCCGGAGCAGTTCGCCGACTTCCTCGCCGACCCCGCCGTCACCGCCGACGGCTGTCTCCGCGGCCTCATATGGACCTGGGACGCCCGGCTCGCCCCCGTGATGTCCGACGCCCACGTCCAGGCCGTCGCCCGCCGCGTATCGAGCCTGTCCGCCGCCCACGACGGACGGAACTCCTCCCACCTGGAGGAGATGTTCACCTACCTGCACGCCGTCGCCTACCACGACTACTCACGCACCGAGATCGACACCACCGACGCCCCCACGGTCAACGCGATCCGCCAGGCCGTCGCCGACTTCGCCGCCGCCGCCCGCACCTTCGACGTCACCGCCACCAACGCGAACACCCTCCGCGAGGCGCTCTACGCGGCGAGCGCCCCCGGCCTGCGCCAGCACCAGCTCGGCCTGATCAAGCGGGTCCTGGCCACCATGGACCCCTCGCACACCGCCACGAACCTCGACCCCGCCTGGGCGGGCGCCGCGCTCGCCGGCCTCTCCGTCAACTACCTCGGCGTCTACCCGGGCAACCAGGACAGCGCCTTCCACGCGGCCGTCGCCGCCGACCCGGCCTACCGCGCCGCTTTCAAGGCCTTCGCCGGCTACGCCCACCTCAAGGGGACCGCCAACAGCTGGGTCGTCCGCGACGCCCTCGGCGAGTTCGGCCGCTTCGGCCAGGTCGACGGCCTGCGGGACGAGACCGTCGCAGGCCTCGGCACCGTGTTCGGCACCGTCGTCGACACCTTCGGCCGCGGCAGCGCGCAGTGGGCGAAGGTCGTCTCCTGGCTCAACTACTACGAGGCCTGCAAGCCGTACGGCGTGTGCAAGGACGACATCGAGAAGCAGCTCTTCCCGTACACGTACACCTACGACAACGGGGGCATCAAGGTCCGCACCGCCCTCGACCGGGCCACCGTCGACCAGCTCTACTACGCGAGCAAGCAGGTCAAGGCCCAGTACCACCGCGTCCTCGGCACCGACAAGCCGCTCGCGGACGACACCAACACCACCCTGAACATCGTCCTGTACGCCTCCCGCTCGGACTACGAGGTCTACCACCCCCTCCTCACCGACATGAGCACCAACAACGGCGGCATCTACATCGAGCGCGGCGCCACCTTCTACACCTACCAGCGGCGCGTCCCCCAGGACTCCTCGCTGACGCTGGAAGAGCTCTTCCGCCACGAGTACACCCACTACCTCAACGGCCGCTGGGCCGTCCCCGGCTTCTTCGGCCAGGGCCCCTGGTACCAGGGCGACCGCACCACCGCCATGGACGAGGGCACGGCCGAGTTCTTCGACGGCGCCACCCGCGACAACGGCATCGCCGTCCGCAAGTCCCTGGTCCGCGGCATCATCAACGACACCGCCGGCGGCGGCCCCCGCATGAGCGTGCGCCAGCTCCTGCACGCCACCTACGACGGCGACGGCTTCCGCTTCTACAACTACGCGGGAACCTTCTTCGAGTTCCTGTGGACCGAACGCCCCTCGCTGCTCCGCGAGATGTACACGAACCTGCGGAACAACGACGTGAGCGGCTACGACGCGTGGCGCGAGAGGCTCAGCGCGGACACCGGCCTCCAGCAGGCGTACGACCGCTTCCTCGACGCCCAGATCGCCAAGGTCGACACCCTGTACGTCCCGAACACCACGTACACGGCCAACGGGTACCTGCGCGACGCGGACGTCTCCGCCGTCCGGACCGCCTTCGCCAACGCCACCCAGAACACCCCCGACTGCTACGAGGCCGGCGAGTACGGCAAGCGCCGCTTCGTCTGCACCGGACGCATCACCGCCAACCTGTCGGACGCCGGCAACGCGGACAAGGTCTTCAAGGACATGTCCGAGACCGTCGACTACTTCATCCTCGACCGGGCGGGCGCCGCCTCCAACAACCTCGCCGACATGAACTGCTCCTTCGGCGCCGTCGACATCTGGTCCAGCAGGGTCGCGGGCACGTCGAGCTACAGCTGCGAGGGCCCGCTCCGCAGCTGACCGCACCCCTCGTCCGGGCCGGTCCCTCCACGGGGGAGGGACCGGCCCGGCACCGCGACTCCCGATCTGGAGGCCCCACTCCGTGAGCACCACCCCGCACCCCGTCCGCACCACCGACTACCACACCGCAGGCGAACCCTTCCGGATCGTCGACGAGGACCTGCCCCCGATCCCCGGCGACACCGTCGCCGAACGCCGGGCCCTCGCCCTCCGCCTCGGACCGCTCGACGAGCTGCGCCGCCTCCTGGTCCGGGAACCGCGCGGACACTCCGGCATGTACGGCGGATTCATCGTCCCGCCCGACGACGACGGCGCCCACTTCGGCGTGCTGTTCTGGCACAAGGACGGCTACTCCACCGCCTGCGGCCACGGCACGATGGCGCTCGGCGCCTGGGCCGTCGACACCGGACGCGTCCCCGCGCCCGACGACGGCGACGTCCCCGTCCGCATCGACGTCCCCTCCGGGCGCGTCACCGCGACCGTGCACCGCGCGGGCGGCCGCACCACCGGCGTCACCTTCCGCAACGTCCCGACGCGCGTCCTCGCCCGCAAGGTCCCGGTGACCCTCGCGTCCGGCACCGTCGAGGTCGACCTCGCCGACTCCGGCGCCGTCTACGTCTCCGTCCCCGCACACGCCCTCGGCCTCGACACGACCAGGGCCTCGCTGCCCGCACTCGTCCGGGCCGGACGGGAGATCCGCGCCGCCTTCCCCGAGCACGACGTGTACGGCGTCATCCTGTACGACGAGCTGCCCGACACCCCCGCCGGGCCGCACCAGCGCAACGTCACCGTCTTCGCCGACGGACAGATCGACCGCTCGCCCTGCGGATCGGGCACCTCCGCCCGGCTCGCCCTGCTCGGCGACGAGGGACGCCTCGCCCCCGGGGACACCCTCACACACGAGTCCGTGGCCGACACCGTCTTCACCGGCCGCCTGCTGCCCGGCGGGATCACGGAGGTGACCGGCGCGACCCACCGCACCGGCACCCACACCTTCGTCCTCGACCCCCACGACGAGCTCCGCACGGGGTTCCTCCTGTGACCGACCTGCTCCTCGTCGACGCCCCGGCCATGCGCCGCCTCCTGACCCCGGCGGCGACGGCCGACGTCCTCGCCGACACCCTGCGCGCCGGCTTCGACCCCGAGGCCGCACCGCCCCGCACCGCCGTCCCCGTCCCGGCCGGCGAACTGCTCCTCATGCCGGCCGCCGACCACGCGTACGCCGGAGTGAAGATCGCGGGAGTGGCCCCCGGCAACCCGGCCCTCGGACTGCCCCGCATCACCGGCTCCTACCTGCTCCTCGACGGCGCGAACCTCCGGCCCCTCGCCCTCCTCGACGGCGCGGCCCTCACCGAGCTGCGCACCCCGGCCGTCTCCGCCCTCGCCGTACGCCATCTGACGCCGGACGACCGGCCGCTGCGCCTGGTCCTCTTCGGCACCGGGCCCCAGGCCTACGGCCACCTGGAGGCCGTCCTCGCCGTGCGCGAGGTCGCCGAGGCCGTCGTCGTCGGGCGCGACCCCGTCGGCGCGCGCGCCCTCGCCGGATACGCGCGGACGCTCGACGTGCCCGCCCGCGCCGGCACACCCGACGACGTGGCCGGGGCCGACCTCGTCGTCTGCTGCACCACGGCCCGCGAACCCCTCTTCGACGGCGCCCTGGTGGCCCCCGGCGCCACCGTCGTCGCGGTCGGCTCGCACGAGCCGGCGGCCCGGGAGACCGACACCGCCCTCGTCACCCGCGCCGAGGTGTACGTGGAGGCGCGCGCGGCGGCGCTCCGCGAGGCCGGCGACCTGCTCGTGCCGATGGCGGAGGGGGCGATCGGCGCGGACCACATCGCGGGCACCCTCGCCGACCTGGTCGACGGCCGCGTCCCCACCGGACGGCCGCGGTTCTTCAAGAGCGTGGGCATGGCCTGGCAGGACCTCGCCGTCGCCGCCGCCCTGTACCGGGCGGTCCGCGAGGCCGCCTGAACACACCGATGCCGGCACCGCTCTCCACGAGGGGTGCCGGCATCGGCCTGCCCGGGTACGCAACCGCTCACGCCCCGCGGTGCCCGAGGTTCACGACCGCCGCCCTCGCCACCACCACGGGGTTCAGGAAGCGCAGCGGACCGATCAGCCGGGACGCGAACAGGTGCATGTGGCGCGCCAGGGCGCCGTCGCGCGCCGCCGCCGAGAACACCAGCCGCTCCATGGGGTTGAAGGGGCGCCCCTTGGCGAAGTCCACCGCCAGGTACTGGTGACCGGCGAGCCGCCGCCGGTGCCTGCGCGCGTACACGGCGAGGGCCCTGTCGAGCCCGCCCGCACCGGTCACGGCCGGGGCGACCGCCTCCGCGAGCCACCGCGCGGACTGCAGGGCCCATCCGCAGCCCACGCCCCACAGGGGGTCACCGGTCAGGGCGGCGTCGCCGATGAGCGCGAGGCCCGGCGCGGTCGCCGCGCGGGTGCGGAGCGGGTGGTCGACCATGCCCGTGATCTTCGTGATCCGCTCGGCGGAGTCGATGGCCGGCGCGTCGGGCAGGGAGCGGACGAACTCCAGGAAACTGCCCTCCAGGTCCTCCCGGAAGGCCGGCAGCCGCTTCTTCTCCGGGAACACCGCGACGACCGTCACCCCGTCGTCGTTCGGGAACGCGTAGGCCATGTCGGGCACCAGGAACCAGGTGTGACTGATCCCGTCGCGCAGCGGCAGGTTCCGGAAGTGCGCGAAATGGCCGAACCGCGCGTTCTCGTGCATGCGGACCTGCACCCCGGCGAACCCGGCCACGGCTGAGTCCTTGCCGTCGGCCCCGACCACCAGGCGGGCCCGGAACGCGCGCTCCCCCTCGGGCGTCGAGGCCCGCACCCCCACGGTCCGCCCGGCCTCCCGGATCAGCCCGGTCACCCGGTGGCCGAGGAGCACGTCGACGCCGGGGGTCTCGGCGGCCCGGGACCTGATCAGCGGGTCGAGGGTGCTGCGCCGGACGTTGTAGCCGTACGGCAGCTCGGGTCCAGGGGCGGCGCTCGGCTCGATCCATCCCCAACGGGTGTACCAGCGGCCCTCGTTGCGGACGGCCCCCGCCTTCTCCAGGGCGGGCAGGAGGCCGAGCTCCGCGAGCACCGGGGTGGCGTTGGCCGTGAGGGAATGGGTGCACAGCACCTTGTACGCCGTGGGGCGCGAGTGGCGTTCGAGGAGCGCGACCCGGGCGCCGCGCCGGGCGAGCAGGATCGCCGCGGCGCAGCCGGCGAGGCTCGCTCCGCTGATGACGACGTCGTAGTCGGGTTCCACGCTCTCGGGCTCGGTCATGCGCTGATCGCCCCCTCATGTTCCTGACACTTCTGTCAGGAACATGAGGGCGAGGAACATGAGTGGTTGTCAAGAACCCTGTCGCGCCGTCAGCTTCCCGGGGGTTCCTCGGGGAAGTGGCAGGCCACCTGCCGGGCCTCGCCCGGGGCGGCGATCCGCAGCAGTGGCGCCTCGGTGCGGCAGACCTCCCGCGCCTTGGGACAGCGCGGATGGAAGGTGCAGCCCGACGGGGGAGCGGCCGGGCTCGGCGGGTCGCCGAGCAGCGTGATCCGCTCCCGGGCCCGCTCCGCCGCCGGGTCGGGCAGGGGCACGGCGGAGAGCAGCGCCCGGGTGTAGGGGTGGGCGGGTGCCGCGTACACCCGCTCCTTCACGCCGATCTCCACGATCCGGCCGAGGTACATCACGGCGACCCGGTCGCAGACCCGCTTCACGACCGAGAGGTCGTGCGCGATGAAGAGGTAGGCGAGGCCGAGTTCGCGCTGGAGCCGCTCCATCAGATTGACGATCTGCGCCTGGACGGAGACGTCGAGGGCGGAGACCGGCTCGTCGGCGACGACCAGGCGGGGGCCGGTGGCCAGCGCGCGGGCGATGCCGATGCGCTGGGCCTGCCCGCCCGAGAACTCGTGCGGGTAGCGGTCGATGTGCTCCGGGATGAGCCCGACCAGCTCCATCAGCTCCACGGCCCGCTTGCGCGCCTCGGAGGCCGGACTCCCCTGCACGAGCAGCGGGTCGGAGATGATCCGGGCCACGGTCTGCCGGGGGTTGAGGGAGGAGTGCGGGTCCTGGAAGACCATCTGGAGGTCGCGGCGCAGCGGTTTCAGCTGCCGCTGGGACAGATGGCTGATGTCGCGTCCGTCGTACGAGACGGAGCCGGCGGTCGGCTCCAGGAGCCGCACGATCATGCGGCCGGTGGTCGACTTGCCGCAGCCGGACTCGCCGACGAGGCCGAGGGTCTCGCCCGCGGCCACGTCGAAGGAGACCCCGTCGACGGCCCGGACGGGCGCCGAGCGGGCCCGGCGCCCGGGGAAGGTCATGGTCAGGTCCCGGACGCTCAACAGGGAGGGAGCCGTGGTGGTCATGAGGCGACGCCTTCGTACGCGGGGAAGTGGCAGGCGGCCGGGTGCCCGTCCGGGCCGCCGAGCAGCGGTCGTTCGCCGGCGCAGCGGGCCCGTTCCTCCTCGGAGCCGGCGGCCGCACGGGCGCAGCGGGGCGCGAACGCGCAGCCCGGCGCCGGGTCGAGCAGGGACGGCGGGCTGCCCGGGATCGCCCGGAGCGGCGCGTCGTCGTGGTCGTCGAGCCGGGGCAGCGAGTCGAGCAGGCCCCGGGTGTACGGATGGGCGGGGTGGGTGAACAGGGCGTCGACCGGGGCGTGTTCGGCGGCCCGGCCGCCGTACATCACGAGGACGTCGTGGGCCACCCGGGCGACCACCCCCAGATCGTGCGTGATCATGACGACGGAGAGTCCCCGGTCCTGCTGGAGGCGGGCGATCAGCTCCAGGATCTGGGCCTGGACGGTGACGTCGAGCGCCGTCGTCGGCTCGTCGGCGATCAGCAGGTCGGGCTCGCAGGCGAGCGCCATCGCGATCATCACGCGCTGGCGCATGCCGCCCGAGAACTGGTGCGGGTACTCGCCGGCCCGGCGGCGGGGTTCGGGGATGCCGACCTCGCCGAGCGCCTCGACGGCCCGCTCGCGGGCGGCCGCGCGCCGGGACCCGAAGTGGACCCGGTGGTGCTCGGCGATCTGCTCCCCGACGGTGTAGTAGGGGTGCAGGCTGGACAGCGGGTCCTGGAAGATCATGGCCATCCGACGGCCGCGCAGCCTGTTGAGGTCGCGCTCGGGCAGGCCGATCAGTTCACGGCCGTCCAGGGTGACGGAGCCGGTGACCTCGGCGCCGGTGTGCAGGCCCATCACGGCGAGCGAGGTGACGGACTTGCCGGAGCCGGACTCGCCGACGATGCCGAGGGTGCGGCCGGGCAGGACGTCGAAGGAGAGGGCGTCGACCGCCCGGACGGGGCCGCGCTCGGTCGGGAAGGTGACCGTGAGGTCCCGTACCGACAGCAGGGAGCCGGAGGGGCTCATCAGTACCTCACTCGCGGGTCGACGACGGCGTACAGCAGGTCGACGGCCAGGTTGGCGACGACGATGAAGGTGGCGGCGAGCAGCGTCACCCCGAGGATCACGGGCTGGTCGCCGGTGGTGAGCGCGCCGTAGAAGAGGCGTCCGACGCCGGGCAGTCCGAAGAGCGACTCGGTGATGACGGCGCCGGCGAGGAGCCCGCCGAGGTCCATGCCGAAGATGGTGAGGATCGGGGTCATCCCGGCCCGCAGGCCGTGTTTGACGACGACCGTGCGGCGCGGCAGGCCCTTGGCGCGGGCGGTGCGGATGTACGGCTCCGCCATGGACTCGATCATCGAGCCGCGGCTCTGCCGGGCGTACATGGCGGCGTACAGCACGGCCAGCGCCAGCCAGGGCAGCAGCAGGTTGGAGGCCCAGGACAGCGGGTCGGAGGTGAGGGGGACGTACTGCGGGTAGGGCAGCAGCCCGGTGGCCCGGATCAGTCCGTAGATGAGCAGCACCGAGGTGAAGTAGACCGGCAGGGAGGCGGCGGCGACCGCGCCGACCATGAGGACCCGGTCGGTGAGGGTGTCCTTGCGGAGCGCGGCGGTCACGCCGGCGGAGAGGCCGAGGAGCAGCCACAGCACGGCCGCGCCGACGGCGAGCGAGGCGGAGACGGGAAGCCGGTCGACGAGCAGGTCCCAGACGCTCTCGCTGTTCTCGTACGAGTAGCCCAGGCAGGGGAAGTCGCAGCGCAGGGCGTACTGGCCGCTGCCCATGGTGCGGCCGGTGAAGACGCCGGTGACGAAGTCGGCGAACTGCCGCCACAGGGGCTGGTCCAGGCCCATGTGGGCGCGGATCGCCTCCAGGCGCTCGTCGCTGCAGGCCTTGCCGCAGGCGGCGGCGGCCGGGTCGGAGGGCAGCACGTAGAAGATGGTGAAGGTGACGGCGGCGATCGCGAGGAGGACGCCGGCCACCCCGAGGAGCCGGCGGCCGAGGTAGAGGATCACGTGCGGCCCCCTCGCGGGTCGAGGATGTCGCGCAGGGCGTCGCCGAGGAGGGTGAACGCCAGCACGGTGAGGAAGAGGCAGAGGCTGGGGACGAGGAAGTACATGGGGTCCGTGTCGTAGTAGGCGACGCTCTCCGCGATCATCTGGCCCCAGGACGGGGTCGGCGGGCGGACTCCGACGCCGAGGTAGCTGAGGGCGGCCTCGGTGGCGATCATGCCGGGGATCATCAGCGTGGTGTACGCGATGACGGGTCCGGCGACGCCCGGGAGGATGTCGCGGGCGAGGATCCGCCAGGGTCCCGAGCCGCCGACGCGGGCCGCGTCGACGTACTCGCGGTGCTTGAGGGAGAGGGTCTGGCCGCGGACGACCCGGGCCACGCCGGGCCAGCCGAAGAGGCCGATGACGAGGATCATCAGCAGGGTCCGGTTGGCGTCCCGGGCCACCGACATCATCGCGATCATGAAGATGAGGGAGGGGAAGGACATCGTGAGGTCCATCAGCCGGGACAGCACGGTGTCGGTGCGGCCGCCGAAGTAGCCGGCGGCGATGCCGGCGGCCACCCCCGCCACCACGACGATCGCGGTGGCGGCGAAGGCGATGAGCAGCGAGACCTGGGCGCCGTGCACGACCCGGGCGAACAGGTCGCGCCCGGTGATGGGTTCGACGCCGAGCCAGTGCTCGGCGGAGACCCCGCCGAGCGGCCCGATGGGCAGTCCGCCGAGGTAGGGGTCGACGGCGGACTTGTCGAACTCCTCGGGGCTCCAGCCGCCCAGCGAGCCGATCAGCGGGGCGGCCACGGTCATCAGGGCGAAGAGGGCGACGACGGCGAGGGAGACCTTGAGGGAGGTGCGGCGGCGCAGTTCCGCGCGGACCAGCCGCCAGGCCCCGCCGCCCCCGTGCACCGGAGGGGAGGTGGTGGTCGTGGTCATGGTCTTCCCGTCCCTCAACGCTCGCTCTTCGAGGGGTCCTTGAGGCCGACGGTCGCGTAGTCGATCTGACCGCTCCAGGAGGTGTGGCCGTAGGCGCCGGCGATGTTGGTGCCGACGAGGAGCGAGCGGCGCTTCATGGCGCCGGGGGCGACGGGGGCCTTGGCGAGGATCTGCCCGTCGAGCTCCTGCCAGGCCTTGTTGGCCTGGGCGCCGTCGGTCATGGCGGCGATCTCGTCCATCCGCTTCATGGTGGCCTCGTCCTTGAAGAGGGAGTGGTTGCCGGAGTTGCCCTTCTCCTTGATGTAGCGGCCGTCGAAGACGAAGGGGAGGAAGGTGCTGCCGGAGGGGAAGTCGGGACACCAGCCGGTGTAGACGAGGTCCGTGCGGTTCCTGGTGTCGCCGATGGTGTCGTAGAAGGCGGAGGGGTCGACGGTCTCGATGGTCACCTTGATGCCGGCCCGGCCCAGGGACTGCTGGACGGCCTCGCCGATGGCCTTGTCGTTGACGGAGACGGTCAGGCGGGTGGAGAAGCCGTCGGGCTTCCCGGCCTCCTTGAGCAGCTGCTTGGCCTTCTCGGGGTCGCCGGAGAGCGGGATCTTCAGGGTGTCGGGCTGCTTCCCGCCGGTGAAGAGGGAGCCCGGCATGGCGGCGCTGGCGGCGTCGGTGACGGCCGGGCCGCCGGCGGCGGTGACGATCGCCTCCCGGTCAAGGGCCCACTGCACGGCCTGGCGGACCTTCAGGTCGGTGAAGGGGGCGCGGCCGGTGTGCATCTGGACCATCTCGGTGCAGCTGCTGGACTCGGCGAGCAGCCGGGCCCGGACGTCGGCCTTGGTGAGCACCTTGGAGATGGACTCGGGGCGGAGCTGGGCCCAGGAGACCGCGGAGGCGTCGGTGCCGGAGGAGGCGATGAGCCGGTCGTCGATCTGGTTGCCCTTGAGGCCCATGGTGACGACGATCCGGTCCGGGTAGGCCTTGCGGACGGAGTCGGTCTTCGGGTCCCAGTGGGGGTTGCGGACCAGGACGATCTGCTTGTCGCGCTCGTACGTCTCGATCTTGTACGGCCCCGAGGAGAAGGGGCGGTTGTCGTACTGGGGGCCCTTGTCCTGCTTCGGCGGCACCGGGGCGAAGGTGGGCAGGGTGGCCGCGAAGGGGAACTCGGCGAAGGCCGTGTGGAGTTCGAAGACGATCGTGCGGGCGTCCGGGGTCTTCACGGAGGCGAGGTGCCTGCCCTGGGCCGGGCCCTGGTAGCCCTTGGCGCCGGCGAGGTAGCGGGCCGCGTAGTCGGGGCCGCCGGGCAGGTCGGGGGAGAAGGAGCGCTCGACGTTGTTCTTGATGTCCTGGGCGGTGATCGGGGTGCCGTCCTCGTACTTCAGGCCGGGCTTGAGGCGGAAGGTCCAGGTCTTGGCGCCGTTGGACGGGGTGCCGAGGTCCTCGGCGAGGTCGGGGACCAGTTCGCTGCCCCGGGCGCCGGGCTCCGCCTTGTAGGTGACGAGGGTGCGGTAGAGCAGCCGGGTGCCGAAGTCCATGTCGGGCATGACCCAGTTGCGGGCCGGGTCGAGGTGGGTGAAGTCCTGGTTGGACAGGACGGTGAGCGTGCCGCCCTTCTGCGGGGTGCCTCCGACGACCGCGCCGTCGTTGGCGGCCGCGGGGTTCTCGCGGTTCGGGGAGCCGCCGGACTTCCCGCCGCCGGAACAGCCGGTCACGCCGAGGGCGAGGGCCGTCACCAGGGCGGTGGCGAGGGTGTGGGTGCGCTTGTTCATGAAGGTCACTTCCGGAGAACAGCAGTCGGGCAGCCGGTGCGGATGATCCTCGGCTGGAATGTGACCGGTAACATAGTAATGTGAAATTGTACTGACAAGACATCGGGCGCCCCGTTACTCATCCGTGTCCGTCCGTCGCGGGTGGTGCGGGTGGGCAACTGAGAAGCTCTCGGGAGGCCTTGGCAACTTCAGTGCCATGTGAAATATTACTGCCGTGCCCACGAGAAACACCTCGGACGTCATCATCGTCGGCGCCGGCGTCGTCGGCGCGGCCTGCGCCCACTACGCCGCCCTCGCCGGCCTCTCCGTCACCGTCGTCGACCGCGGTTCCGTCGCCGGCGGCACGACGGGAGCGGGGGAGGGGAACCTCCTGGTCTCCGACAAGGAACCGGGACCCGAACTCGAACTCGCCCTGCTCGCCAACGCGTTCTGGCGGGAGCTGGCCGAACTGCTCCCGCCGCAGGTCGAGTACGAGGCCAAGGGCGGCCTCGTCGTCGCCTCGGACGAGTCCGGGATGCGCGCCCTGCGCGACTTCGCGGCCCGCCAGGAGAAGGCGGGCGTCACCAGCCAGGAGGTCCCCGCGGACCGGCTCCACGACCTGGAGCCCCACCTCGCACCCGGCCTGGCGGGCGGTTTCCACTATCCCCAGGACGCCCAGGTGATGCCCGCCCACGCGGCGGCCCGACTGCTGCGCACGGACGGCGAGCGCATCCGGCTGCGCCTGGGGGAGGAGGTCACCGGCCTGCTCACCGGCACGGCCGGAGAGATCCGAGGCGTACGGACCACGGCCGGCGAGATCCACGCCCCGTACGTCGTCAACGCCGCCGGTACCTGGGGCGGCGCCCTCGCCGAACTCGCGGGCGTCCACCTTCCCGTACTGCCCCGCAGGGGCTTCGTCCTCGTCACCGAACCGCTCCCGCGCGTGGTCCGCCACAAGGTGTACGCCGCCGACTACGTCGCCGACGTCGCCAGCGGCTCCGCGGCGCTCCAGACCTCGGCGGTCGTCGAGGGCACCCCCGCGGGCCCCGTCCTGATCGGCGCCAGCCGGGAGAGGGTCGGCTTCGACCGGACGCTCTCCACCGAGGTCCTGCGCCGGCTCGCCGCCGGAGCCACCGCGCTGTTCCCGGTCCTCGGCACCGTACGGGCCATCCGCACCTACCTCGGCTTCCGCCCGTACCTGCCCGACCACCTCCCCGCGATCGGCCCCGACCCGCGCGTCCCCGGGCTGCTCCACGCCTGCGGTCACGAAGGAGCGGGCATCGGACTCGCCCCCGTCACGGGGCGGATCGTCGCCGCCTGCCTGACCGGCGACACGCCACCCCTCGACATCCACCCCTTCCGGCCCGAGCGCTTCGCCGACACCGCGCCCTGAGGCGCGCCCACCCACCGTCACGAGAGGAGGGCCCGTGGCCCGCACCCCCGCCGACCTCGTCGGCGCACAGCCCGATCCGCCGTTCGAGATCACCTTCGACGGCCGCCGGGTCACCGCCCTGCCGGGGCAGACCGTCGCCGCCGCCCTCTGGGGCGCCGGCATCCTGGCCTGGCGCACCACCCGGGACGGCGGCCGCCCGCGCGGCGCGTTCTGCGGCATCGGCCAGTGCTACGACTGCCTCGCCACCGTCAACGGCGAACCCAACCGGCGCGCCTGCCTGGTCCCGGCCCGCCCCGGCGACGCGATCACCACCCAGGAGGGACACGGTCATGACCGCCTCACCGTCTGAGCCGCACACGTACGACCTGGCGGTCGTGGGGGCCGGTTCCGCGGGCCTCTCCGGCGCCGTCACCGCCTCCGAACTCGGCCTCTCCGTCGCTCTGTTGGACACCTCCACCCAGACCGGCGGCCAGTTCTACCGGCACCCGGCGCCCGCCCTCGGAGCCGTACGGCCCGAGGCCCTGCACCACGACTGGTCCGCCTTCACCGACCTGCGCCGCCGCCTCGCCGGAAGCGGGGTCGCCCACCTCGCCGGGCACCACGTGTGGTCCACGGTGCGGGAGGACGACGGGACCTGGGCCGTGCACGCGGTCACCGGGGCCGACGGCGGCGGGGAGCGGCCCGTGCGGATCCGGGCCCGGGCGCTGCTGCTCGCCACCGGCGCGTACGAGCGCCAACTCCCCTTCCCCGGCTGGACCCTGCCCGGCGTCGTGAGCGCCGGAGGCGCGCAGGCCATGCTCAAGGCCGGCCTCGTGCTGCCCGGCCGCCGCGTCGTCGTGGCCGGCAGCGGCCCCCTGCTCCTCGCCGTCGCCTCCTCCCTCGCCGCCGCCGGCGCGCGGGTGCCGGCCGTGGTCGAAGCCGCCGGCTATCTCCGGTACGCCCGCAGCCCCCGGGCCCTCGTCACCAACCCGGGCAAGGCTGCCGAAGCCCTGCTGCACGGAGCCGGACTCCTCCGGCACCGGGTCCGCGTCCGGCTGCGCAGCGCCGTCACCGAAGTCCACGGCACCGACCGGGTCGAGGCCGTCACCGTCACCCGCCTGGACGCCGCCTGGCGTCCCGTACCGGGAACGGGCCGCCGGATCGCATGCGACGCCCTGGCCGTCGGCCATGGCCTGGTCCCCCAGATCGAGCTGGCCACGACGGCCGGCTGCGCCACCCGGGCGCTGCCCGACGGAACACTGGGGCTCGCCCTGGACGGCCTCCAGGAGACCTCGGAGACCGGCCTGTGGGCGGCGGGCGAGACCGGGGGAGTGGGAGGCGCGGAACTCGCCCGCACCGAAGGAGAGTTGGCCGCGCGGGCGATCGCCGCACGGCTCCTCGGCCGCCGCTCCGGCGAGAGCCGGATCGCCGACCTGCGCCGCCGCCGGGACCGTATGCGCGCCTTCGCCGACGTCATGGCCGCGGCCCACGCCCCGGGCCCCGGCTGGCCGCGCTGGCTCACCGACGACACGGACGTGTGCCGCTGCGAGGAGGTCAGCGCCGGCCGCGTCCGCGAGGCGGTCGCCGAGCTCGGCGCGCGGGACGCGCGCACCGTCAAGCTCCTCACCCGGGCCGGCATGGGCTGGTGCCAGGGGCGGATGTGCGGGACGGCCGTCTCCTGCCTCGCCGCGCGCGGCGGAGCCGCCGAACCGCCCGCGGAGCGACGCCCGTTCGCCGTACCGGTCCGGCTCTCGACGCTTGCCGCTCTCGACACACCCGACGCGCTCGCCGACGAGCCGGTCGATCCGGACCCCGACGCTTCCTGAAGGCCGGACGAGGGGCCCGCGCGGGCCTCTCTCCTTTCCCCATCTATAAAATGTCACACACTACAGAAAGGTCATCGACATGACCGCCACCACCTGGAACACCGACCGCCCCTGGCGCGGCATCATGGTCGCCACCACCCTCCCCTTCCGCGAGGACCTCTCCGTCGACCACGACGCCTACGCCGAGCACGTCGCCTGGCTGATCGCCAACGGCTGCGACGGCGTCGTCCCGAACGGCTCCCTCGGCGAGTACCAGACCCTCACCGACGCGGAGCGCGCCCAGGTCGTCCGCACCGCCGTCGAGGCCGCCGGCGACGGGGCCAGGGTCATGCCGGGTGTCGCCGCCTACGGCAGCGCCGAGTCCCGCCGCTGGGCCGAGCAGGCCGCCGAGGCCGGCGCGGGCTCGGTCCTGCTCCTGCCGCCCAACACCTACCGCGCCGACGCCGAGGCCGTACGCGCCCACTACACCGAGGTGGCCGGCGTCGGCATCCCGATCGTCGCCTACAACAACCCCTTCGACACCAAGGTCGACCTCGCCCCCGACCTGCTCGCCCGCCTGCACGCCGACGGCAGCATCGTCGCCGTCAAGGAGTTCAGCGGCGACGTCCGCCGGGCGTACGAGATCGCCGAACTCGCCCCGGAGCTCGACCTGCTGATCGGCGCCGACGACGTCCTCCTCGAACTGGCCGTCGCGGGCGCGGTCGGCTGGATCGCCGGCTACCCCAACGCCTTCCCCGCGAGCTGCGCCGAGCTGTACCACGCCGCCGTCGCGGGCGACCTGGAGACCGCCCTCCCGCTCTACAAGTCCCTGCACTCGCTGCTGCGCTGGGACTCGAAGACGGAGTTCGTCCAGTCCATCAAGCTCTCCATGGACATCGCCGGCCGCCCCGGCGGCCCGACGCGTCCGCCGCGCCACCCGCTCACCGGCACGATCGAGACCGCGGTCCGGACCGCCACGGAGAAGGCCGTCGCGAACGGCCACCACTGACGGCCACCACTGACGGCCGCCGCTGGCGGCCACCTCTGACGCGAACAGCCGCGTACGTCCGGCGCCGCCGACAAGCGCCGCCGCCGACGTCCGCCGCTGTCGACGCGGGCCGCCGCTGACCCGAGCCGCCTCTGATGTCCGCCGCCGACGGCCGTGGCCCGCGCCCGCCGTCGGCGCCGCGCCGTACCCATCCGACCCGGACGACCCCTTCCCCGGTCGATCCCTTCCCCGGAGGCCTCCTCCTGTGACCGACGTCCTTCCCACCGTCACGTCCCGCAACCCGGCCGACCCGACCGACGTCCTCCTGAGCGTCCCCGCGCCCGGCGCGTTCGCGGCCGTCGACGCCGTCGAACGGGCCCGTGCCGCGCAGCCCGGCTGGCTCCTCGCCGGAGCCGCCGCCCGCTCGGCAGCCCTGGGCGCGATCGCCACCGCCATCGAGGCCGCGGCGGGCGAACTGGCCGAACTCGCCGTGCGCGAAGTGGGCAAGCCGATCTCCGAGGCCAGGGCCGAGGTGGCGCGCGCCGCCGCGATCTGGCGCTACTACGCGCAGGCCCCGTACGAGCCCACCGGTGCCGTCCACGAGACCGCGGCGGGGACCGGACTGCTCCTGAGCCGGCGCCGCCCGCACGGAGTGGCGGGGCTCATCACCCCCTGGAACTTCCCCTTCGCCATCCCGACCTGGAAGGCGGCCCCCGCGCTCGCGACCGGGAACACGGTCGTCCTCAAGCCCGCCCCCGAGGCCACGGCGTGCGCCCAGCGGCTGGCCGAGATCGTCCGGCAGGCCGTACCGGAAGGGGTGTTCACCGTCCTCCCCGGCGGCGCGACCGAGGGCAACGCCCTCGTCTCGGCCGCCGACGTCGTCTCCTTCACCGGATCGACCCCCGTCGGCCAGGCCGTGGCCAGGGCCGCGACCGCCCGGGGCATCCCGGCGCAGGCCGAGATGGGCGGTCTGAACGCCGCGCTCGTGCTGCCCGACGCGGACATCGAGCAGGCGGCCGGCCACATCGCGGCCGCCATCGCCGGGTATGCGGGCCAGAAGTGCACCGCCACCAGCCGCGTCATCGCGGTCGGCGCCGCCCTCGACCCGCTGCGCGAGGCCCTCTCCGAGGCGCTGAGGACCCTCCCCGTCGGCGACCCCGCCGACCCGGCCACCGTGTGCGGACCGGTCATCCACGAGGGCGCCCGCGGCCAGGTCGTCGACGCCTGCCACGGACTGCCGACGCTCGCCGGCGGCACCGCGCTCGACAGGTCCGGTTGGTACGCGGCCCCGACCCTGGTGGAGAAGGTGTCGCCCGGGCACCGGCTGCTGCGCGAGGAGGTCTTCGGCCCCGTCGCCTCCCTGCTCGCCGCCGACGACCTCGCCCACGCGATCCGGATCACCAACTCCGTACCGTACGGCCTGGTGACCTCGGTCCACACGGCCGACCTGAACACCGCCCTCACCGGCCTCGACCTGCTCGACACCGGGATGATCCGGCTCAACGCCCCCTCCACCGGAGTCGACTTCCACCTGCCGTTCGGCGGCTCCAAGGCCTCCAGCCACGGGCCGCGCGAGCAGGGCAAGGCAGCTCTGGACTTCTACACGTCCGGCCGCACGTACACGCTCGCGCCGGCCGGTCCGGCGGCATGACCCCGTGCGGTGGTGAGCCCGGGCCCGAAGGGCTCACCACCGCACGCACCCCGGCCGGACGCCCCCACCTCACCGAGGGAAGCCATGAACCCCGCGTACGCGACCGTCGACCGCACCTTCACCGTCCCCCTGGACCACCGGGCCCCCGACGGCCCCACCCTCCAGGTCTTCGCCCGCGAGGTCGTCGACCCGGCCCGCGCGGGGGACGAACTCCCCTGGCTGCTCTACCTCCAGGGCGGCCCCGGCGGCAAGTCCCCCCGCCCGTCGTCCGGTTCGCCCGGCTGGCTGCCCCACGCCCTCACGACGCACCGGGTGCTCCTCCTCGACCAGCGCGGCACCGGCCGCTCCAGCCCGGTCACCGCGCGCGCCGCCGCCCACTTCGACTCTCCGGAGCGCCTCGCCGACCACCTCGGGCACTTCCGGGCCGACTCGATCGTCGCCGACGCCGAGCTGATACGCCGCGAACTCTGCGGCGACACCCCCTGGGAGACCCTCGGCCAGAGCTACGGCGGCTTCCTCACCCTCACCTATCTCTCCCAGGCGCCCCAGGGCCTGCGCGCCTGCTACGTCACGGGCGGCCTGCCCGGTCTCACCGCCACCGCCGACGACGTGTACGCCCGCACCTATCCCCGCGTGCGCGACCGGGTCCTCGACTTCTACGCCCGCTACCCCGGGGACGCCGCCCGACTGCGGAAGATCGCCGACCTGCTCGCGGCCGACGACGTCCGCCTGCCGGACGGCGACCGGCTCACCCCGCGCCGGCTGCGCACCCTCGGACTCGCGCTCGGCATGGGCGACGGGTTCGAGCGCGTCCACTGGCTGCTCGACGAATCCCTCGACGAGGAAGACGAGTTGACCGACACGTTCCTGCACCAGGTGGCGTCCCTGACCGGCTTCGCCGACAACCCGCTCTTCGCCGTCCTCCAGGAGACCCTGTACGGGCAGGGCGCCGGCCCGACCGGCTGGGCGGCCGCCCGCGCCCTGGCCGACTTCCCCGAGTTCGCCGAGGACGCCGACCCCCTGCTCCTCACCGGGGAGATGATGTACCCCTGGATGTTCCGGGAGATCCGGGGCCTGCGCCCCTTCGCGGACGCCGCCGACCTGCTCGCCGCCCGGACCGACTGGCCGCCCCTGTACGACGCGCGCCGCCTCGCGGCGAACGAGGTGCCGCTCGCCGCGGCCGTCTACCACGACGACATGTACGTCGACGCGGGCCTCTCCCTGCGCACGGCCCGCGAGATCGGCGCCACGCGCGTCTGGGTCACCAACGAGTGGGAGCACGACGGCCTCTCGGCCTCGGGCGGCCGCGTCCTCGCCCGTCTGATGGACATGGCGGCAGGCGGAGCCTGACCGACTCCTCCACAGGGACGACCTCCGGGGCCGAGCAGGAGCGCGCCGCCGCGCGGCGCGCCCGTGGCCGCCCTTCTGCGATCCTTCTGACATGGAGGCACTGGCCGTACGGCTCTCGGGACTCGATCCGTACGTCGACGGCGCGATGCGCATCGTCGCGTTCTACGACACCCTGATGCGCCGCCGCGTCGACCTGCCGGCGCTCGCGCGGGCCTCGGCGGGCCTGGCGGAGTGCGTCGCCGGGATACGGCTCCACGGCACCGGCCGCTCGACCCGCGTCTCCCCGCACGGGACGGAGGCGGCCACCCCGCCGGCGCCCGCGTCCACCGAGGCGCCCGTCACCCTCGACGAGGAGGAGATCGGCACGGTCTGGCTGGAGCGCCCCGGCCCGCCCAACCCGCTCGACGAGGTCCTCCTCGACCGCTTCGCCATCGCCGCCGCGGCCGCCGCCGAACGCTACGGCCCCGCCCGCACCACCATGGCCGACCCCGCCCTCGTCGAACTGGCCGTCAGCTCCGACAGCGACGACGCCGCCCGGGCCCGGGCCCTCCGCCTCCTGGGCTTCGCCCCCGAACTCCCCGTCCACGTCGTCGCCGTACGCACCCGCCTCCCGCTCGACCGCATCGGCACCCTCGTCTGCCCCGCCCGCCCGGTGAAGGCGGCCCCGCTCGCCGACGTCGGCGTCATCCTGGCCACCACCCTCGACCGCACGGCCTTCCCCGCCGGCGTACGAGCGGGCATCGGCGCCACCGACAGCCCCGAGCGCTCCTGGCGCCAGGCCCGCACGGCACTCCGCTTCACCACCCCGCGCGAACCCGTCGTCCACCACGCCGACCTGGGCGCGCTGGCCCTCCTCGCGGACATCCCCGAGGACGCCGTACGGGACAACCCCGACGTGACGGCGATCGACCGCCTGTCCCCCGAGGACCGGGAGACGCTCGACACCTACTGCGCCACCGGCTCCGTCCGCCGCGCGGCCGAACTCCTCCACCTCCACCACAGCAGCATCGCCCGCCGCCTCGACCACATCGGCAAAACCCTCCCCCTGGACCTCACCACCCCCACGGGCCTCACCCGCGCCCGACTGGCCCTCGCCACCTGGCGACTGCTCGACGGCTGAGCGACCACAGCGGGGACAGGGAACTCGTTGACGCCCCTCCAGACGCCTGACAGGCTGCCTGCGCCCGTGAACCCACCGCCCTCGGGGGAGACATGACCCGCTTGCCCCGCGTCGGAGCCGTGCCGTTCGACCGGGCGCCCGGCGCCTGCGGGCGCTCGCGATGACTCCCCGGCAGCCCCTCACCTACGAGGCGTTCGTGGAACTCGCCGCCGCCGATCCGGCGGTCCTCGGCCTCGTCCTCAAGGGATCCCGGGCGCACGAGGGCATGACCACCGAGCACTCCGACCACGACCTGTACGTCGTCCTCGCCGAAGGCGTGCCGACAGGACTCACCCGCTTCGCGGGGCACCGCACCCGGGACCTCGACCTGGTCCTCCTCACCCTCGACGCCTTCCGGGCCGTGGGAATGCCGGGCTTCGAGCGGTACGCCCTCGCCCGCTCCCGGGTCGTGCTCGACCGGCTCGACGGAGACATCGCCCGGATCCTGGCCGCCAAGGCGCGGCTCACCGCCGACGAAGCCTCGCACGCCGCCGCCCGATGGCTGGACGCCTACGCCAACTCCCTCTACCGGTCGCTCAAGAACGCCAGGGACGGACACCGGACCGCGGCCCGGCTCGACGCCGCCGACAGCATCGGCCACCTGCTGGAACTGCTCTTCTCGCTCGACCGCCGTCCCCGCCCCTACAACAAGTACCTGGAGTGGGAACTCGCCCGGTACCCGCTGCCCGGCTGGGACACCGGCATGCTGCTCGAAGCCGTGGACCGCATCTCGGGATCGGGGGACGCCTCCGCCCAACGCCGGCTCTTCGCCCGGGTCGAGACAGTGGCGCGACGGCACGGACACGGCGCGGTGCTCGACGCCTGGGGCGAGGACCTGGAGCTGATGCGCGGGCGGTAGGCCCCGGGCCTCGTCGGGGGAGGACCGCAGGGGAGCGGCCGGGAAAAATTCAGGGAGGCCTGGTGATCCTCTCCGATGCCCCGTCCCGCGCCTTGGGGACAGAGTGAACCCCGTGCCGCACAGGGGGTGGGGCACGGGAGGTGAACATGTCTTTGAGGACCGATCTCTACGAGGATGTCACCGAATTCCTCCTGACCAAGTGCGATGCCGACCCGGACGCGCTCTCCGCGGAATCCGATCTCTACTACGACATCGGCATCGACTCGCTCGACCTCGTCGCCATGGCGCAGACCCTTCAGGGTGCGTACGGCGTCTCGATGGACGACGAGCGCATCGGCTCGCTCCGCACCGTCGGCGACGTCGTGGACTTCGCCGTCGCCAAGGTCGAAGCCAAAGCGACCGCATAGACCACGGGGAGACTCTGCAATGCCTGCCTACATCACCGCCATGGGACGCTTCCTGCCCGGTGAACCGGTGCCCAACGAGGAGATCGAGGACTATATCGGCAGCGTGGGCCACGCGAGTTCGGTGCTGCGCGAGCAGATCCTGGAGAACTGCGGCATCAAGTCACGGCACTACGCCATCGACAAGCAGCACAGGACCTTGTTCTCCAACACCGACATGGCCGTCGAGGCCATCCGCCAGGCGGTGGAGCGCTCGGACGTCACCCTCGACGACATCGACCTCATCGCGGCGGCCACCGCCGTCCCGGACCTCATCGCGCCCGGCATCGCCAGCGGCATCCACGGCGCACTGGGCAGCCCGCCCTGCGAGATCGTCACCACCCACGGCATCTGCAGCTCCGGGATGATGGCGCTCAAGAACGCCTACCTCCAGGTGAAGGCCGGGGAGAAGAAGAACGCGGTCGCCTCCGCCTCCGAACTCGCCTCGCGCTTCCTGCGGAGCGAGCGGTTCGCCGACGTCCGGACGGTCTCCGACGACGGCGCCATCGCCATGGAGATGGCGTTCCTGCGCTACATGCTCTCGGACGGTGCCGGCGCCGCCCTGGTGCAGGACCGCCCGGCGGCCGAAGGGGTGAGCCTGCGGATCGACTGGATCTCGCTCACCTCCTACGCCAACACCGAGCAGACCTGCATGTACATGGGCTCGGCCGACAACTCGGCGGAGAAGGCCTGGTGGGACTACCCCTCCGCGGCCGAGGCCGCCGCCGACGGCGCGCTGGCACTGCGCCAGAACCTGGCGCTGCTGCCGCATCTCGTGCGGACCGGGGTCAAGGAGTACCAGCGACTGCTCGACGAGGGCCGCTTCGACCCGGACGAGCTCGCCTGGCTCCCCGTGCACTACTCCAGCGAGCGCATGAAGACCATGGTGCTCAAGGAGATCGAGCGGAGGAAGGTGAGGGCCCCCTCCGTCGAGAAGTGGTACAGCAACCTGCCCCGCGTCGGGAACACGGGCAGCGCCAGCATCTACATCATCCTGGAGGAGATGCTCCGCGAGGGCCTGGTGTCCCCCGGCGAGAAGCTCCTGGTGATGGTCCCCGAGTCCGGCCGGTTCGCGGTGTCCTTCGCGCATCTGACGGCCGTCTCCGCCGGGGAGGCCCGAGACCGTGGGTGAGCAGCCCCGAGTGACCGTCTACTGGTACTCGCAGACCGGTCAGCTCCTGGAATCCGTCTCCGCCGTCACCGACCCGCTGGAGAAGGCGGGCTGGGACGTGCGCAAGGTCGAGATCAGGCCGCGGGAACCCTTCCCCTTCCCCTGGCCCGTACGCCGCTTCTTCGGCGTCTTCCCCGCCTCCGTCGACCCCGAAGGAGCGCCCGGGATCACCGCCGACCCGCCGGTGACCGGGGACGACGACGCGGACCTGGTCCTCTTCGCCTTCCCCGTCTGGTACCTGGCTCCGGCACCGCCCATGCGGGCGCTCATCGGCGCCGAGCCGAAGGCGTTCGACGGGCGTGCCGTCGTCGGCCTGATCGCCTGCCGGAACATGTGGTACTCGGCCGCCGTCGAGGTGCAGCGGCTACTCCAGGCCGCGGGCGGCCGCTACCTGGGCACGATCGCCGCGGTGGACACCGCCTCTGCCGGGGTCACCTTCGTCACCACGCTGCGCTGGCTGCTCGCCGGAAAGCGCGACGCCTCCTGGGGCTTCCCGCGCGCCGGCGTCGGCACGGACGAGCTGGACCGGCTCGCGATCCTCGGCGAGCGCCTCGCCGAACTCGCCCCGGAACAGGACGGGACGACCTCCCGCACCGCCTCCGAGGACGACCTGGCCGACCGGGTCCGCGAGGTTCTCGCCGCCCATGACGCGGCCCCCGTGAACCACCCGCTGGCCGCGGCCGACCTCCTCGCCGGGAAGGCCTTCCGGATCTGGGGCCGGGTCATCCGCGCCGCCGGCCGGCGCGGCGAGACCCCGCGCAACGCGTTCACAGCGATGTTCGTGCTCTGGCTCACCGGCGCCATCCTGGCAGGGCTGCCCGCGGTCGTCATCGCCCGCGTCCTGTTCAAGGCCGGCTTCGACGCCGCGGTGGCCCGCCGCCTGGCACCGGTCATCGCCCGACTCACGGAGGTGCGCCGATGACTGCGCCCGTATCCCGCCCGCTGGAGACCGCCGAGCAGATGGAGGCCGAGGTCGTGGTGGTCGGTGGCGGACCCACCGGCCTCGCCGCGGCCCACTTCCTCGCCGGACACGGCATCCGCACGGTCGTCCTGGAGCAGCGCCCCGAACCGTCCGGCCACCCACGCGCCACGGTGATCAACTCGCGCACCATGGAGCTGCTCAGGCACCTGGGCATCGACGCCGAGGTGCGCGCCGCCGGCGTGCCCCTGCAGAACACGGCGCGCATCACCTGGTGCACCGAGCTCGCCGGCACCGAGCTCGCCGGCCTCGACATCATCGCCTCGGCGGACGCCCTGATGGAGCGGGCGGTCAACAGCCCGGTCCTCCCCGTCATCTGCTCGCAGAACCGGGTGGAGGCGCTGCTCGTCGACCGGCTCCCGGAGAACGCGCGGGTGATCCGCGGCGTCAAGGCCGAGGAGCTCACCGTGACCCCCTCCGGCGTCAGGGTGACCACCGGCGGCGAGACCCCCACCGTCGTCGAGGCCCGCTACGCCGTCCTGGCCGAGGGACTGCACGGCTCGCTGCGCGAGACCGTGGGCCTGCGACGGACCGCGGCCACCCCGCTCGGCAGGCTCCTCGACATCCACTTCAGCGCCGACCTCTCGCCCTGGACGGCCGGCCGGGAGAGCGCCCTGTACTGGGTGCTCAACGACACCGTGCGGGGCGTCCTCGTCACCGTGGACCCCGTGCGCGGCGAATGGCTCCTGGAGATCCCCGCCCTCACCCCCGAAGAGGAACACACCTACTTCGAGGGGGAAGTCGATCACCACCAGCTGATCGAGGCCGCCATCGGGGAGTCGCGCGAGGCGATCGAAGGGCTGCGCATCCACTCCGTGCGGAACTGGGTGATGGGCTCCACCGGGCTCGCGTCCTGGCGCAGCGCCGACGGCCGGGTGCTCGCCGCGGGGGACGCCGCCCACACCTTCCCGCCCACCGGCGGCTTCGGCATGAACACCGGCATCCAGGACGCCCACAACCTCGCCTGGAAGCTCGCCGCCGTACTGCGCGGCGGTGCCCCCGAGGCGCTGCTCGACTCGTACGAGCGCGAGCGGCGCCCGGTCGCGGAGTTCAACGCCCAGCACAGCGAGGTCAACGCCCTCCAGAAGCGGGCGCTGCTCCAGTCCGACGCCGACCGGGAGAAGTTCGCCCGCAACATCGAGGAGCACCGGCCGCACTTCGACTTCGAGGGGCAGACGCTGGGGTTCACCTACGAACCGGGCCCCGGCGAGCCGGTGGTCCAGGACGTGGTGACCTACCGGCCGACCGCCGAGGCCGGCCACCGGGCCCCGCACGCCTGGCTCGACCGGGCCGGCGACCGGATCTCCACGACCGACCTGAGCCGCACCGGCTTCGCCCTGCTCACCGGGGCCGAGGGAGCCGACTGGGAGCAGGTCGCGAAGGAGGACCCGACCTTCATGGGCCTGCCCCTCACCGCGGCCGTGATCACCGCGGACGGCCCCGGACTGCGCGACGCCGGCGGGGCCTTCGCCGACACCTACGCCCTCAAGGGGACGGAAGCGGTTCTCGTACGACCCGACGGCCATGTCCTCGCCCGGCTGCCCGGAACCGCACCGCGGCGGGAGCTCCGGCAGGCCGCCGACCGCATAGTCAACGGCGGGCCCGTGCCCGCACGAACGCAGGAGTCCTCATGACGGCCGGACCGACCTTCTCCCCGGAGCGACTCGCGGCACTGCGCTCCGGCGAGCTCGCCGAGGTCCGCGCCGCCATCGCCGGGCTGCCCCGCGAGGAGCTGGCGGCCTGGCTGGCGACGCCCGAGGGCGAGGACGTGCTGCGCACGGTCTTCGCGCGGATGCCCGAGCGCTACACCGGAGGCCCCGTGGACGGTCCGCAGACCGCCCGCTGGGAGGTCGAGAGGACGTCGGCCGACACCCTCGCGTACGACCTCGTCCTGACCGAGGACAGCTGCGAGGTGCGCGAGACGGGGAACTCGGGCGAGCCCACGGTCACCCTGGCCCTCGACGCGGTGAGCTTCGTGGAGATGGCCTCCGCCGCGGCCCAGGGCATGGACCTGCTGCTCCAGGGCCGACTGCGCATCCAGGGCGACGTGAACCTCGCGATCCGGATGGAGTCCCTCTTCGGGCTCGCCGATCCGGGCGGTCCCGCATGAGCACCGCCCCCCGGCGCCACCGGGTGGTGGTGACCGGCATCGGCATGGTCACCCCGCTCGGTGTCGGCACCGAGACGGTCTGGAAGCGGCTGCTCGCCGGAACCTCCGGCGCGGGACCGATCCGGAGCTTCGACGCCGACCGGCTGCCGGTGCGCATCGCCGCCGAGGTGACGGACTTCGACCCGACCGACTGGCTGACCCCCAAGGAGACCCGGCGCCTCGACCGGTTCTGCCACTTCGCGATCGCCGCGGCCGAACTCGCCGTGGAACGCGCGGGCCTCGACGGCATCGACCGGGACACCGCCGCCACCGTGATCGGCAGCGCCATCGGCGGCGCCGCCACGATGAGGGAGGGGGTGCTGAAGGACGCGGAGGCACCCCGGATGGTCTCCCCGTTCTTCGTGCCCAGCTCCATCGTCAACATGGGCGCGGGCACGGTCTCCCAGCGCTTCGGCTTCCGCGGCCCCGGCGCCGCACCGGTCACCGCCTGCGCCTCCTCGGCCGACGCGATCGGACAGGCCTACCGCCTGGTCCGCGACGGCTACGCGGGGGCCGCGCTGGCGGGCGGCTCCGAGGCCTGCATCGCCTCGCCGCTGATCGCGGGCTTCGCCAACCTGCGCGCGCTGTCCCGCCGCAACGACGAACCCCACCGGGCCTCCCGCCCGTTCACCGCGGACCGGGACGGCTTCGTCATGGGGGAGGGCGCCACCATCCTCCTCCTGGAGACCGCGGAGTCGGCCGAGGCGCGGGGCGCGCACGTCCACGCCGAGATCTGCGGCTACGGCCAGACCAGCGACGCCTACCACGTCACCGCCCCCGACCCCACCGGGGAGAGCGCCGCGCGCGCCATGCTGGCCGCGCTGCGCGAGGCCGACCTCAAGCCCGACGAGATCGACCACGTCAACGCCCACGGCACCTCGACCCCCTTCTCCGACGCCGCCGAGACGAGGGCGATCAAGTCCGCCTTCGGCGCGCACAGCGGGAACCTGGCGGTCAGCTCCACCAAGTCGATGACCGGCCATCTGCTGGGCGCGGCCGGCGCGACCGAGACGGCGTTCTGCGCCCTGGCCATCGACCGCGGGGTCATCCCGCCCACCATCAACCAGGACGCGCCCGACCCCGAGTGCGACCTCGACTACGTGCCGAACACCGCCCGTCCGTACGAGGTCCGGGCGGCCCTCTCCAACTCCTTCGCCTTCGGCGGGCAGAACGTCTCGCTCGCCCTCCGGAGCTTCGCCGGGCAGTGACCCGCCCGTGTCCCTGGAGCCCACGCCGGAAGACACCCGCGCCCAGCCCGCGGCGCCACTCGTGACCACACCTCAGGAAGGCACCTCGATGACCCAGGTCTCCACCGCCCCGCCGGCGATCGACGCCCCCGGCCCCACCGGGAAGCTGCGCGCCCTGATCGCGATGTCCGGCAACCCGATGGACTACTTCACCGGGCTGCGCGACGAGTACGGCCCCGTCGTGCGCGTCCCGCTCGGCTTTCGTGATCTGTACCTGATCAGCGACCCCGAGGCGGTCAACGAGGTCCTGGTCAACTCGCACCGGAACTTCACGAAGGCCACGATGCAGGTCGGCCGCGGCAAGTGGGAAGCCCCGCTCTCGGTGATCTTCGGCAACAGCCTGACCACCAGCGACGGCGACTACCACCGCAAGCAGCGCAGGCTCATCCAGCCGATGTTCCACCACGAGCGCATCGCCGGCTACGGCCGTGCCTTCGCCGAGCTGTCCGACGACATCCAGTCCGGCTGGAAGGACGGGCAGCGGCTCGACATGTCGGTCGAGATGACCGAGCTGACCCTCGCCGTCGTCGCCCGCACGATCTTCGACGTCTCGCTCGACAGCGACGTCGCCCACGTCGTCCGCACCGCCATCCCGCGCGACGAGGGTCCGCTGCGCTGGGACTCCCTGCCCTTCGCCCGCTATCTGGCGAAGCTGCCGACCTCCGGCAACAAGCGCTTCTTCGAGGGCCGGGACCAGCTCGACGCCATCGTCTACCGGCTGATGGCGGAGCGCAGGAAGGGCGACGGCCAGGGCGCCGACCTGCTCTCCATGCTGCTCGCGGCGCGCGACGCCGACACGGGGGAGCCGATGGAGGACCACCAGGTCCGCGACGAGGCGATCACCATGCTCATGGCCGGTCACGAGACCACGGCCAACGCGCTCACCTGGTCCTACCACCTGCTCGGCACCCATCCCGAGGCGCGGGCCCGGATGCACGCGGAGATCGACGAGGTGCTCGGCGACCGGCTGCCCACGGTCGAGGACCTGCCCCGCCTCGTCTGGACCGACGCGGTCCTCTCCGAGGCGATGCGCCTCTACCCGCCGATCATGGGCATGGCCCGCCGTCCGCTGGCCGACTTCGAGCTCTCCGGCTACCGCATCCCCAAGGACAGCTTCGTCGCGATGGTCCCGTGGGTGAACCACCGCGATCCCAAGTGGTGGCCGCAGGCGGAGCGCTTCGCCCCGCAGCGCTGGCTCAAGGACCCGAGCCCCGCCGACGCCGCGGACGAGCTCACCGGTCACGCGGTCCAGCCCGGCCGCCCGCGCCTGTCCTACCTGCCCTTCGGCGCCGGTCCGCGCCAGTGCATCGGCAACACCTTCTCGTGGATGGAGGGCGTCATGGCGCTGGCCACCGTGGGGCGGGACTGGGAGTTCGAGCCCGTTCCCGGGCACGAGGTCGACATCCTGGCCCGGATCACCATCCGGCCGAAGTACGGCATGCCGATGACCGCCAGGCGCCGCCGGGCCTGAGGCGTCCCCGCGGCCCGGTAGACCGACCGCCGGGCCGCGTCCGGGAGCCGGCCGACGCCTCCGCGGAGGTTCAGGCTCCCGCCAGCTCGGCGTTCGCGCGTTCCGTGACGAGGGTCAGCACGCGTCCCGCCGCCGCGAGGTCCTCGGCCGGGATGCCCGCGTACAGCCGGGCGGAGATCTCGGCGGTCTCGGCGGTGGTGGAGTCGTACAGCTCCCGTCCGGCGCCGGTGAAGCGCAGCCGGGAGGCCTGTGCCGGGTCCTGTTCCAGCAGCCTCGCGGCCGTCAGTCCGTCGATCACGCCGCGTACGGCCGACTCGTCGGCCTTGAGCGAGCCGATGACGTCGGCGACGAGCCGGTCCCGGTCGACGGAGCCGCCGGCGGCCACGACGGCCCGGAGCGTCACGCTCTGCTCGAAGGTGGCGCCGTGGCGGGTCAGCACGCCTTCCAGGAGGGCGCGCGCGGCGTAGTGCGCCAGGGCGATGACGCGGCCGTTGGTCGTGGGTGCGGTGGTGGTCATGACTGCTCCTCGTTCTCGGCGTGCGGGTCAAGGGGTACGTCGAGCAGGGTCGCCAGCTCATGGGCGAACTGCCGTGCGCGCGGGCCGTCCTGCCCGCCGAGCGGCTCCAGCATCTGGTCCAGGAGACCCTGGACCACCTGGACGGCGCGGCGCGCGACGTCGCGCCCCTGCTCGGTGAGCGACAGCTGCATGGCGCGCGGATCGTCCGGGTCCCGGGTGCGGGCGACGAGTCCGGACGCCTCCAGCGCGCGGGCGAGCTTGGAGACGTACAGCGGTTCGAGACCGGTGTGGTCGGCGAGCTGCCGCTGGCTCGGCCGTAGCCCGGAGCGCGCCATCCCGTACAGGGACCCCATCAGCGCGTACTGGGCATGGGTCAGGCCGAGCGGTGCGACCGCCCGGTCGACGGCCACCCGCCACTTCATGGACAGGCGCCAGACCAGGAATCCCGTGGTGGCGCTCTCGTTCGCTGAACTCACGCTGAATACAGTACATGGCTACTATGTACATGGCTACTATTTTCGCGATCGATGCCGCGATCGATGCCGCGAGGCCGGGGCCGGCAGTGACTGCCGGCCCCGGCGGGGCTTTCCGGGCGGTCCCGGGGCCTACTGCTTCGCCGTGGTCAGCGGGGAGCCGGACCCGCAGGAGAGGCGGGCCGCCTCCAGGGACGGTTCACCCGCCTTCGCGTCCTTGAGCGCGGTCGAGCACTCCAGGACGCCCGTGCCGTCGACGGTCCAGCCGGTCGCGCGGCCGACCGCGTTCCTGCCGTCGCCGCAGGCGTACCGGAAGTCGGCCGTGACCTGCCGTACGAAGGTGTACTTCACGATGTCTCCGGCGCCGTCGACGGTGGTCGATTCCGCGTCGCGCTTCGGCAGGGGCCTGTGGACGTCGGTGAAGGCGGGGACGCCGCCGTCCTCGGTGTCCGTGTCTCCGATGCGGACGGCCAGGGAGCGCAGCGTGGCCCTCGTGTCGACCCGAGGCCCCTTCTCGGCGGTGACGGCGGTGGTCGGGGTGTGGACCGGCGCCAGGTCGTTCGTCAGCGCGCCGCCCCCCTTGCCCAGCCTCTGCTTCTCGGCGACACCCGTCAGCACGTCCCGCGTGTCGACGTGGGACCAGGCGTACGTGCCGTTCGCGCAGGCCGTGCTGATCGTCTGCGCGGCCCGTCCGGCCGCCCCGCCGCCCCCGTTCGTGCAGGCGACCGCGCCGGTGAGCAGCGCGGCGACGGCGCATGCGGAGAGGCCGGCCTTCGTGGTCTTCATGCTGGTTTCCCCCTGGGCTCTCACGCCATTGGTCGATGGCGTGAGCCGACCTTGCCTTCGGGGAACCGGCCCGATCAAGGGACTTGAGCCACTTCTGAGCTCGATCGCCGCCCACCGGCGCTCCGCTCAGGAGGGGAGGGCGCCGAGCTGGCGCAGCTGGGTGAGGACGTCCACGACGCCCCGGATCTCGGCGATCCGGCCGTCCTCGAAGCGGAAGACGAAGATCTCCCCGTAGGAGACCGGCTTCCCGGTGGGCGGCATGCCCCGGTACTCGCCCAGGTGGGTCCCGGTCACCGTGTTCCGGGAGACGACCCTGTCGCCCTCCGCGACCGTCTCCTCGACCGTGACGCGGAGGTCGGGGAACGCGCGCAGGAGCACCTCCCACACCCGCTTCAGGGCCTCCGCTCCCGTCGCGCCCGTCGGCACCGGCGCGTGGAAGACCAGGTCCGGGGCGGTCAGGTCGTCGACGGCCTTCGCGACGAGGTCCATTTCGCCGCTGTTCGTGGCGGAGTGGAAGCGTTCGAGCACCTCGATGTTGCTCAGGGCCTCGGTCGACGGCATGGGGAGCCTCCTTCTGCTCGGGCGTACGGCCTTCCGGCGGTAGGACGAGACAGGGGCCGGGAATGTGACACGAGGCGTACGGGAGTGTGAACCGGCCGGTCCGGGCGCCGACGGGGCCGTGGGGGAGTCCGCCATGTGGAGCGGCGGTAAAGCGCGGGAAAAGTCCTCCCCGGCGGGCTGCGGTTCCCGCACGGAGCTTTTCGGCGCTCTTGACGCGCTCTTGACGCCCCGGGGCCGTTCCCGGGCGTGTCGGAACAACGGATTCCGCAGCGTAGGGGCCATTGACCTGCGGTTCTGCTCACGCTTCCATTCAGCCCGGGAGCCCACGGAACCACCTGACCACCAGCCGCCCCGGAGGCGATACCGCTCCCGTTCAGAATCACCGCTCGCATCGATCGGAACCGCCTGATGACCGACACCCTCAGCGCGCCGCACGCGTTGGCCCCTCAGACCGAACCCGTGCCGCAGAAGCTCAAGCGTTCCATCGGTGTCGTGGGCGGTACATTGCTCACGCTGTCGTGCGTGACGCCCGCCTCCACGCTCTTCGTGGTCGTCCCCGACCTGTTCGACGGAGTCGGCACCTACGCCGCCCTGACCATCGCCATCGGCTCGCTGCTCTGTATCGGCGTGGCGTTCTGCTACTCCGAGCTGGGCACCCTGATCCCGAGCGCGGGCGGCGAGTACGCCATCGTCTCCACCCTCTCGGGCCGCCTCGCCGGCTGGCTGGTCTTCGTCCTGTCCCTGCTGGTCGTGATGATCGTGCCACCGGTGATCGCCATGGGGACCGCCGACTACCTCGCGCCCCTCGTGCACATCCCCGCCCCGATCGCCGGCGCCGGCGTCATGCTCCTCGCGACCCTCGCGGGCCTCCTCGACCTGCGCGCCAACGCCTGGATCACCGGCATCTTCCTCGTCCTGGAGGTGATCGCGGCGGGCATCGTCGCGATCCTCGGCTTCGCCCACTCCGAGCGGGGCGTCGGCTCCCTCGTCCACGGCCAGGTCGCCGCCGAGGGCGGCTCGCACTCGCTCGTCACCGGCGCCATGGTCGTCTCCGGCCTCGCCATCGCCCTCTTCATCACCCAGGGCTTCTCGACGGCCGTCTACCTCTCCGAGGAGCTGGAGAACCCGCGCAAGAACGTGGCCCGCACCGTGCTCGCCACCCTCGCCATCTCGACCGCCGTCATCCTGGTGCCCGTCGTCGCCATCACCCTCGGCGCCGGCGACCTGGAGACCCTCACCGGCGGCGACATCAGCGGCATGATCACGGCCTGGTCCAACTCCGCCGTCGGCACCTTCATCAGCCTCTGCGTCGCGCTGGCCATCATCAACGCCGGCATCGTCATGGTCATCCAGAACTCCCGCGTGCTGTTCGCCTCCGCCCGCGACAAGGCCTGGCCGGAGCCCGTCAACAACGCCCTCTCCCGCCTGGGCCGCTTCGGCTCCCCGTGGGTGGCCACCCTGCTCGTGGGCGTGCCGGGCGCGGCCCTGTGCTTCGTCAACCTCGACACCCTCTACGGCGTCACCGGCGTCTCCGTCACCGGCATGTACCTCCTGGTGGCCGTGGCGGCGCTGTTCAGCCGCCGGGGCGCGCACCGTGAGGTCGCGGCGTGGCGGATGCCGCTGTGGCCGGCCGTCCCGGTGGTGCTCATCGGCGTCATGGCGTACATCCTGTACATGCAGGACGTCGAGTACCTGCTGTGGACCGGCGGCATCACGGCCGTGGCCACCCTCTACTGGGTGCTGTACCTGCGGCCGCGCAAGGAGACCCGCTGGCTGGTCAGCATTCCGGAGGACGGGGAGGTCTGATCCCCGCCGGAACATCCCGCCGAGGGCCGGGGCGCTTGCCGCCCCGGCCCTCGGCGCATGCGGGACGGCCCCGGACGGCCGGTCACTCCGTACGGGGGGCGGTCGGTACGTCCCGCGTGTCGTGACGGGTGCCATGGGCAACGGAAACGTATCTGTGCATGCATGACCACCGACATGGAACACCTGTTGAACGTACGCCTGTGCGAGCACTTCGGTGACGCGGCCGACTGGGCCGAGGTCACCTCCCTGATCGCCGCCCACCTCCGGGTCGTCGTCTCGGCGCTCGGGCCCGAGTGCGCCGTGACCTTCCTGTCGGCGGCGCGCCGCGCCCTCGACGAGGAGGAATCCCGGGCAGGAACGATTCACCTGGGCTTCGGGGGCCACCTCTGGACCCAGCTCGAAGACGTCACCTGGGGGGCGTCACCCCTGGCCAGGACCTCGGCCTGGGACGCGATGCTGACCATGCACCGCCTTTCCGCGCTGGAGCCCACCCCGGGCCTCGCCGCTCACCTCGACATCGCCCTGGACGCCTGCCGCCTCCGTCCGACGCAAGCGTCAAGGATCGACCAATCGCCCGTCGTCTGATCGAAATCCGATCAATCGACAAGAACGCATTGACTCGATCACGGCGCGCACCTAGCTTCTGGCCGCACCCGACCGCCAGAAAGGTTGTTGCGCCATGACCGACAGGGCTCTGCCCGTACGACAGTCGCTGGGCCGCGGGCTCATCGCCGTCGCCCTCGTGCTCACCGGAACCACCGTCCTCGCCGGCGCGCCCGCCGTCGCCGCGGGGAGCATCACCTACGTGGACTGCTCCCGGGGCGCCGCGGGCGACGGCAGCCAGGCGGCGCCGTTCAACAGCATCGCCCAGGCCAACGGCAGGACGTACGCCCCCGGCGACACGCTCGCCTTCGCCGCCGGCACCACCTGCACCGGCTCCCTCGCCCCGCGGGGCAGCGGCACCGCCGCCGCCCCCATCGTCCTCACCGGCTACGGCGCCGGCGCCCTGCCCGTGATCGACGGCGGGGGAGCCCCGGACGCGGTCTCCCTGACCAACCAGGACCACTGGCGGATCACCGGCCTCAGGATCACCAACCCCGCCGCCACGCTCGCCCGCCGCACCGGCCTGCGCGTCTCCGCCACCGACGGAACGGCACACCGGGGGTTCGACATAGGAAACCTCGTCGTCGACCGGGTGGCCGGCCAGACGAACAAGAACAGCCCGACCACCGAGGACTACGTCCAGTCCGCCGGCATCGTCACCGGCGCGAGCGGCACGAACTCGACCCTCAACGACGTCCACGTCCACGACAACCGGATCAGCGACACGGGCGGCGGCGGCCTCAAGATCCGCGTCGGCGCCATGGCCGTCAAGGGCACCGGAGTGCTGATCGAGAACAACACCGTCAAGGACGTCGGCGGCGACGGCATCATCGCCAGCTACGCCGACACGCCCATGATCCAGTACAACAACGCCTCCGGCGTCGGCAACGGCGCGTACCCCTTCTCCGGCGGCAACTTCGCCGGGATCTGGGTGCTCGGCGACCACGACCCGACCATCCAGAAGAACGCCGTGTACGGCATCACGCGGATGTCCGTGGCCGACAGCCAGGCCTTCGACTGCGACTGGGGCAACACCGGCACCTGCACGATCCAGTACAACTACAGCCGCGACAACATCGGCGGCTTCTTCCTCGACTGCGACGGCTGCGGCACCATCGGCGCCGCCCAGCAGGTCATCCGCTACAACATCTCCGAGAACGACTGCCGCATGAGCAGCGTCAGCGCCGGACGCTCCGCGCTGCACCTGTACAACAACGTCCTCTACTGCACCGACAAGAAGTTCAGCATCACCCTTCCCGACGAGAGCGTCGTCGAGAACAACATCTGGGTGGGCACCACCGACTCCCGGCTGCCCACGGGCGCCGGGATCTCCTGGCTGTGGAACGTCTTCCAGGGCGTGCCCCGGCCCACCGCCAACGGCATCACGGGCGACCCGCAGTTCGTGAACCCCGGCACCGGCGGCGACACCATCGACTCCGTCGACGGCTACAAGCTGCGCGCCACGTCCCCCGCCCTGAACAACGGCTCCGTGATCAGCGGCAACGGAGGCCGCGACTACTGGGCGAACCCGGTGAGCTCGACCGCGAAGCCGCACCGCGGCGCGTACAACGGGCCGGGCCTGTAGGTCCCCGGCGCGTCCCGGCGCCGAGGACGGGTGGGGTCCGTCCTCGGGCCTCGCTCACGGCGCCACGTGGTGGTACCGGGTACAGGCGAGGACCATGCCGTCGTCGGCGATCGTGAAGACGTCGACGAAGCGGACGCCCTCCCCGTCGGTGCCCGGGACCACGTGGCGCCCCGTGGCGATCACGCTGCGGTCCTGCCCCACGACCCGGTCGATCTCGTGGCGGACCCCCGGCGCCGAGCACCCGAAGCGGGTGCGCAGGACCGCCGCCCGGCCGCACAGCGGCGGCAGGCCCGGCAGTTCGAGGACCACGCCGTCGTGCAGCAGGGAGGCGCACGAGTCCAGGTCACCGGCGTCGAGGTAGTCGTAGACCAGGCGCACGTGGTCGATTCCCACGGCGGTGACCAGGTCGGCCGGCCCCGGCAGCCCGGTACTCGTGTCATCTTGTCGGCGGTTCAACGGCTGAGCCCCTTTCGCTCTCGGCCAGGATTCTGGGGGGCGTCGCCAACTCCGCGTTATCCCCCCTCTATCTCCGACCGGGATCTTCACGGCATGGACAGGGCGGGGGTGGTTGTGGAGACTGTCCTCACTCGGTCCTGACGTGTCAACTCGTTTCTTTGGTGGGGGAATCGGTGACGGACGACATCGGGGACAGATCCCAGGAGCTCCTGACCACGTCACCCCTTGCCTTCCGGGTCCTGGGACCGCTCCAGGTCCACGGCCCCGACGGACCGCTGCGGCTTCCTCCCGGGCGCCAGGAGGTGATCCTCGCGGCGCTGCTCCTGGAGACCAACCGCGTGGTCAGCACCAACCACCTGGTGGACCTCATCTGGGAGGACAACCCGCCGGAGACCGCCCGCACCCAGGTGCAGATCTGCGTGTCGCGGCTGCGCAAGCTCCTCGCCGGGGCGGACGGCGAGGTCTCGATCGCGACCCGGCCCCCGGGATACGTCCTGCACACCGACGCGGCGAACGTGGACGCCGCGCTCTTCACCGACCTCGTCCTACGAGCCCGCCGGCTGCGCGAGCGGGGAGAACTCCTCCGGGCCGTCCAGCTGCTGCGGGACGCGGTCACCCTGTGGCAGGGCGACTGCCTGTCCGGCCTCGACAGCGGTCCGCTGGCGAACAAGGCGCGCCAGCTCGACGAGGAGCGCCTGACCGCCGTCGAACTCCGCATCCAGCTCGAACTCGAACTCGGACGGTACGACGGCCTCGTCGGCGAACTGCAGCGGCTCACCCGGGAACACCCCCTGCGGGAGAAGCTGCGCGGCCAGCTGATCCAGGCGCTGTACTGGTCCGGACGACAGGCCGAGGCCCTGGAGGCCTTCCGTACCGCACGGCGGTTCCTCGCCGAGGAACTCGGCCTGGAACCGAGCCGGGAGCTCAGGGAACTGGAGTCGGCGATCCTCACCGGCCGGCTCCCGGCGCCCACCGGAGCCGTACCCGCCGCCCGCTTACCCGGGGAGAAGACCCCCCTGCCCGAGGAACCCGCCGGAGCGGAGACCGAGGAGGAGACGGAAGCGGCCGCTTCCGCCGCCCCGACGTCCGCGGAATCGGTTCGGCAGGACGCCGTGCCGCACCAGCTGCCCGCCGCCGTCGCCGACTTCGTCTCCGACACCGGCCGGCTCGCCGCCCTGGAGGAGGCGCTGACCGGACGGCCAGGCCGCACCACGGTGGGGCTCGCCGCCATCACCGGAAAGCCCGGCACCGGCAAATCGACCCTCGCCGTCCACGTCGCCCACATGCTCTCCGAGACCGGATTCCCCGACGGCCAGCTCTACTGCGACCTGCGCGGGACGACCGGCACCCCCGCCACCCCCGAGGAAGTCCTCGGACGGTTCCTGCGCGCGCTCGGCATCCCCGGCCAGCTCATCCCCGAATCCCTCGACGAGCGGGCCGAGATGTACCGCACCCGGCTCGCCTCCCGCCGGGTCCTCGTCGTCCTCGACGACGCCGCCGGCGAGGGCCAGGTGCTGCCGCTGCTCCCCGGCAGCCGCGGCTGCGCCGTCCTCGTCACCGGCCGCGCCCGCCTCACCGCACTGCCCGGCGCGCACCGCGTGGAACTCGACGTCCTCGCCGAGGACCAGGCCCTCGAACTGCTCTCCCGGATCATCGGACGCGAACGGGTCGCGGGCGAGACCGCGGCCGCGGAAGCCCTGGTCCGGACGGTCGGACGGCTCCCGCTGGCCCTGCGGATCGTCGCCGCCCGGCTCGCCGCCCGCCCGCACTGGACCCTGGCGTCCATGGTGCAGCGCCTCGCCAACGAACGACACCGGCTCGACGAACTGACACACGGCGAGATGACGATGCGCGCCAGCCTCTCGCTCACCTACGAGGGCCTCGCGCCGGAGGACCGCAGGCTCCTGCGGCTCCTGAGCATGGCGCAGGCACCGACCCTGCCGAGCTGGCTGGCGGGAGCGCTGCTCGACGACCACCGCCCCTTCCCCTCGGACCTCATGGAACCCCTGGTCGACGTGCAGATGCTCGACGTCGCCGGAGTCGAGCGGACCGGCGGTTTCCGGTACCGCTTCCACGAGATCATCCGCGTCTACGCTCGAGAACAGCTCGCGGCCCACCACACGCCCGAGGAACGGAAGGAAGCCCTCGCCCGGATGGCGGGCGGCTGGATGCACCTGGCCCAGCAGGCCCACCGGACCGTGTACGGAGGGGACTTCACCGTCCTGCACGGCGACGCGCCCCGCTGGGAACCCCCGGCCTCCTACACGGACGAGGTGCTCGCCGACCCGCTGGCCTGGCTCGACGCGGAACAGGCCTCCCTGTGCGGCATGGTCGAGCACACCGCCGACGCCGGACTCCACGACCTCAGCTGGGACCTCGCGACCTCGCTCGTCACCCTGTTCGAGGTACGCGGCCACTACGACCTGTGGGAGCAGACCCACCTCAGGGCGCTGGCCGCCGTCCGCAAAGCGGGAAACCTGCGCGGCACCGCCGCCGTACGGGCCTCGCTCGGCTCGCTCTACATGAGCCGCAACCAGTTCGACACGGCCCGGCAGGCACTGAACTCGGCCCTCGACGTCTTCCAGGCGCTCGACGACCCGATGGGCGAGGCGCTGTGCCGGCGCGACATGGCGCTCATCGCGCGCACGAGCGGCGACGACACCACGGCCCTGGAGCTCTACCGGAGGTCCCTCGCCGACTTCGACCGGGCGGGCGACGTCGTGGGCCGCGCGATCGTCCTGACCCAGAGCGCGCACATCCGCATGCGGCAGGGCGAGATCGCCGCGGCACAGGGCCAGTTGGACGAGGCGCTCGACATCTACGAAGGCGTCGGCTACACCGGCGGCCGGGCGAGGACGCTGCGGCGCGTCGGGCAGCTGCTGCTCGAACAGGGGCGGAGCGACCTGGCGGTCCTGACCTTCACGGAGGTCCTCGAACTCTGCCGGGACTCCGGCGACGTCATCGGAGAGGGACATCTGCTCCGCGACCTGGGCCACGCGTTCGCCGTCATGGGCCGGCCCGACCGGGCCAGGGACTTCTTCGACCGCGCGGTGACCGCGCGGGAGGGCGTCATGGACTTCAGCGGTGGCGCGCTGGCGCGCCTGGACCTCGCCCGTCTCCTCGACGCGGAGCCGGGGCGCTCGCGGGAGCTGCTCGTCCCGGCGGTCGAGGTGTTCCGCGAGCGGCGGATGGGCCGGGAACTCGCGGAGGCGGAGAGACTGCTCGCGACGGGCTCCTGAGCCGGCCGGCGAGCCGGACGGCTCAGTCCCAGGGGTTGTTGTCGTTGATGCACGTGGTGATGGGCGTGCCGGTGGCGTCGACCGTGGTCGTGCAGACCGGGGTGGTGCTCGTCGTGCCGCCCGTCGTCCCGTCGGCCCAGCTCGCCTGGACGCCGACACCGGTCACGAGGACGATCAGCGCGGCGGTGACGGCGGCGCGGAGGGTCTTGCGGGCGGCGGCGGTGGTGTTCGACATCGGATTCTGCCTCTCGTCGGTGTGCGGCGTTTCCTTCTGACCACCAACTTAGGAACAGGCGGATTCACGGCACCGCTCGCTGCCTTATCACCCCGCTATCACGGAACCGCCGCCCGCTCGCGCCGCTATCACGGGCCCGGATGCCGCTATCGCGCGGCATCCCCACCCGTTAGTGCCGGGATGCCCCCTGAATAGTCGCGTCCGGACGATGGATCCCAGCAGACGGCGAGGCGAAGCCCCCGGTCGGCGGCCCGATCGGGGGCCGACCCGGGGCCCGCCCCAACTCGACGAGCGGGAGCTTCTCATGACGACCAGTCTCTCCCCCGAGGACACCACGACGGCCACCGCCGCACTCGGCACCCTCATCCGCGGCCACCGGCTCCGCATCGGCCTGACCCAGCAGGAGCTGGCGGACCTCTCCACCATCAGCGTCCGCGCCATCCGCGACCTGGAGAAGGGCAAGGCCCAGCGGCCGAGAGCCGACACGATCCGGCTCATCGCCGACGGCCTGCGCCTGGGCCCCCGGGCCCGCACCGCCCTGGAGGACGCGGTACGACGCGGACACCGGGGCGGTGCCGGGCCCCGGCACCTCACCGCCGACCGCCAGGCCCCGCCCGTACCGCTGCACCCGCTGATCGAGAGGGACGCCGAGGCCACCGTCCTCACGGAGGAACTGCGCTCCGGAACGGAACGGCTCATCACCGTCGTCGGCCTGAGCGGCGTGGGCAAGACGAGACTGGCCCTGGAGGCCGCGGCCCGGCTCCACGGCACCGGCTTCCCGGTGCTGTGGCACACCGCCCCCGGGGCGGTCGCCGACTGCCTGCCGGCCCCCGACGACCAGCTCGCCGCCCTCACGGCCGACTGCGCCGCCTTCCTGTACGGCGACGGCCGGTCCGAGGACCTCGCTCCCGAACTGTCCGGCGCGCTCGGCGACCGCCCCGTACTCCTCGTCCTCGACGGCGTCGACACCGCACGGCTCGACTTCCACCGCCTGAGCCGGCTGCTGCGCGAACTGCCCGGCCTCCGCCTCCTCGTCACCGCCGACGAACCCTGGAACGTCCCCGGTGAACGCCTCTTCCTGCTCTCCCCGCTGGAGGCGCCCGACCCCTCCGACGGCATCCGCTCCGACGCGCCCGCCGCCCGGTTCTTCCTCAGCAGGCTCCGCCACGTCCGCCCCGACATCGTCCCCGACGACCGGGTCCTCGCGGACATCGCCTGGGTCAGCCACCGCCTCGACGGCCATCCGCTCGCCCTCTCCGCCGCCGCCTCCTGGCTCGCCGTCTGCGACCTGCCCACACTGCGCGGCATCGTCGAGTCCGACCCCGCACCGCTGCTCGACCACCTGGCCGACGGCCCTTCCGGCTCCCGCCTCCGCGAACGCGTCGCCCGCACCCTCGCCGCGCTCCCCGAGGGCCACCGGGAGCTGATCGACGCGCTCTGCGCCGCGAACGGCGACGGGTTCGTCCTGGAGGACGTCGTCCGGCTGACCGGCCTGCCCTTGCCCCACTGCGGCCGCACGGTCCGCGACCTGCTGGTCAGCGGCGTGATCCGAGCCGCCACGGGCGGCGGCCGCTCGGCGTTCCGCGTGCTGTGCGTGGTACGCGCCCTCATGACGAGCGCGAGCGCGACGCCCGGGGTGCACACGCCGCTCCGGTGAGCGGCGTCCGTACGACTGCCGGAACCGCTGCCGCCCGACTGCCGCCCCGCCGCCGAACCGCTGGCGTACCGCCGGAGCAACTGCCGCTCCCCACCCCGGCCCACGGGTTGTATGGCGACTGCCCCGCCCGAAGCCCGTTCCCTCCCTCCTCCGCCGTGACTTCCACAGGAGCCCCACATGCCGTTCGACACGCCCGTCGCACCCGCTCCGGCTGCCGTCCGGTTGCCGCTCTCGGTGTCCCAGCGTGACATCTGGACGGCGCACGCCCTCGACCCCACCGGCGTGAAGTACAACGTCGCCGAGTGCCGCGAGATCAACGGCCCCGTGGACCCGGAACTGATGGCGGCCGCCTGGCGCCGGCTCGTCGAGGAGGCGGACTTCCTCCGCATCAGCCGCTTCGAGGACGACGGCGAGCAGGTGTGGCAGCTGGTCGACCCCGACGCCGGCTCGCGCAGCCTGCCGTTCACCGACGTGAGCGCCGAGGACGACCCGGAGCACGAGGCCTGGCGGCTGATCGGCGCGCTGATCCGCGCCCCCTTCGACCTCACCGACCGGCCGCCGGTCCGCTGCGCGCTGTTCAAGCTCGCCGAGGACAGGTACTTCTACTTCTACGGCTTCCACCACCTGGTCGTCGACGGCGTGGGCACGTCGATGGCACTGGCCCGGCTGATCGAGCTGTACGAGCAGGCGGTCGCCGGCGAACCCTGGGGGCCCTCCCCGTTCGGCAGCCTCGCCGAACTGCTCGCCGAGGACGCCGCGTACCGGCGCTCCGAGGAGGCCGCCGCCGAACGCGCCGCCTGGCGGGAGCACCTCGCCGGGGCACCGGACGCCCCCGCCGGTCTCGTCCGGGGCACCGGACGCGCGGCGGCCGCGCACGGCGGCCTGCCCTTCGCCCGCCGGAGCGTACGGGTGTCCCCGGCGGACGCCGACCGGCTCCGCGCGGTCGCACGCGGCGAGCGCGCCACCTGGTCCGTCCTCCTCGTGGCCCTGTTCACGGTCTACCTGCACCGCGTCACCGGACAGTCGGAGCTGGTGATCGCCCTCCCGGTGACCGGCCGGACGTCCAAGCTCGCCCGCAGCACCCCCGGCATGTCGTCGAACGTGGTCCCGCTGAGGATCGAGGTCCGGCCCGAGGACACGCTCGCCGCCCTGGTCCGCTCGGTGGGAGCCGAGGTCAAGCACGGTCTGCGCCACCAGATGACCCGGTACGAGGACCTGTGCCGCGACGCCGGCGTCATCGACGGCGCCCGCAGACTCGCCACCCCCGTCCTCAACATCATGGGCTTCCAGACGGAACTCACCGTCTGCGGCCACCCGACGGTCAACCACAACGTGAGCAACGGCCCGGTCGACGACCTCAGCGTCGCCGTCCTCGACCTGGGCGCCGCGAACGGCCTGCGCATCGACTTCGACACCCCCGTCGACGGCGTCGACGTGACGGCCGTCGCCGCCCACCAGGACCGGTTCGCCGCCTTCCTCACCACCGTCCTCGCCGCCGAGCGACCGACGGAGCACAGCGTCGCCGACCTGGAGGTGCTGTCGGCGGCGGAGCGCGAGCTGCTCACCGGCCGGTGGGCCGGTCCGGTGGCGGAGGTGGTGGACACGACGCTGGTGGAGCGGTTCGAGGAGCAGGCGGCCCGGTTCCCCGACGGGGTCGCGCTCATCGACGAGGCGGGGGAGGTCACGTACGCGGAGCTGAACGCCGCCGCCAACCGCTGGGCCCGCCACCTGCGCTCCCGCGGCCTCGGACGCGGCGACATGGCCGGCGTCCTCCTCGAACGCGGCACCCGCTTCGCCACCGCCCTCCTCGCCGTCCTGAAGACCGGCGCCGCCCACGTCCTCCTCGACCCGGACTTCCCCGACGACCGGCTGCGCTCGGCCGCCGCCGACGCCGGCATCAGCCACCTCGTCACCCGCCCGCCGCTCGCCGGGCGCGTCGAAGGCCCCTGGACCACCCACACCGAGGCCCCCGGCGAACTCCTCTCCCACCACCCCGGCAACCTCGGCCTGCCGCTCGGCCCCGACGACCCCGCCTGCCTGATGTTCACCTCCGGCTCGACGGGCCGGCCCAAGGCCATCCTGTCCTCCCACCGCAACCTGGTGTCCACCCTGATCGGCCAGCCCTACCTGCCGGCGGGACCGGAGCAGGTCTACCTCCAGTGCTCGCCGGTGTCCTGGGACGCGTTCAGCCTGGAGTTCTGGGGAGCCCTCCTCCACGGCGGCACGGCGGTCCTCCAGCCGGGACAGAAGCCCGAACCGGCCCTCGTGACCGGGCTGGCGCGCCGCCACCGCGTCACGACGCTCCTCCTCTCGGCCACCCTCTTCAACTACCTCACGGACGAGCACCCCGAGGCCTTCGAGACGGTCACCACCGCCTTCACGGTGGGCGAGGCCGCCTCCCCGGCCCACGTCCACAAGCTCCAGCGGCTCAGGCCCGGCATCACCGTCCTCAACGGCTACGGCCCCGCCGAGGTCATGATCTACGCGACCACCCACACGATCGAGCCCGGGAACGAGCCGCACGCGGCCATCCCGATCGGCACCCCCCTGGTCAACAAGCCGGCCTACGTCCTGGACGCCCGGCTGAACCTGTGCCCGCCGGGCGTGACCGGCGAGCTGTACGTGGCCGGCGAGGGCCTCGCCCACGGATACCTGGGCCGGCCCGACCTGACCGCGACCCGCTTCGTACCGAACCCCTTCGGCCCGGCGGGCGGCCGGCTCTACCGGACGGGGGACCTGGCCCGCTTCGACCGGGACGGACGCCTCCTGTACGAGGGCCGGGCGGACGACCAGATCAAGATCCTCGGCTTCCGCATCGAACCCGGCGAGACCGAGGCCGCGCTCCAGACCCACCCCGCCGTCACCCAGGCCGTCGTCACCGTCCACGAGAAGCGGCTGGCCGCGTACGTCGTCGTCACGGACGGGGACGCCGACCCCGAAGCGATCCGCCGGCACGTCGCCGACCGGCTCCCCGAGCACCTCGTCCCCACGTACGTCACCACCCTCGACCGCCTGCCCGTCACCCCCAACGGAAAGATCGACAAGCGGGCCCTTCCGGCCCCGACGAAGGCCCTGGGCACGGACCGCGCTCCGCGCGACGAGACCGAGCAGACCCTGGCCGCCCTGTTCGGCCGGACCCTGGAACTCACCGCCCCCGTCGGGATCGACGACAGCTTCTTCGCCCTCGGCGGTCACTCCCTGCTCGCGGCGCGGCTGACGAACCACATCGCCGAGGCGTTCGGCGTGCGGCTCACGATCCGGGACGTGTTCGGCCACCCGACGGTGGCGCGGCTCGCGGAGCTCGTCACCGCCAAGGCGGAGGGCGAGACTCTCCCGCCGCTCGTCGCGGGGGAGGGCGCCGGCGACCTGGCTCCCGCCTCCTTCGCCCAGCGACGGCTGTGGCTCCTGTCGGAACTGGAGGGGGACAGCGCGGCGTACAACGTGCCGATGGCCGTACGCCTCCAGACCGCGCCGGACCGGGCAGCGCTGGAGTCGGCGCTGAACGACGTGGTGGAGCGGCACGCTCCGCTGCGGACGGTGTTCGAACCGGTGGAGGGCGAGCCCCGCCAGCGGACCCTGCCGCCCGAGCAGGCCCGCGTGCCGGTGGACTGGCGCCGGATCGACGCCGGCGCGCTGGACGGGGAGCTGGCCGCGGTGGCGGGGCGAGCCTTCGATCTGGCGGTGGATCTTCCGTTGCGGGCGGTGGCCTTCGAGCTGGGTGACGGTTCGGTGGTGCTGTCGCTGGTGGTGCACCACATCGCGACGGACGGCCTGTCGAACGGTGTCTTCTTCGGGGACCTTCAGCGGGCCTACGAGGCCCGGGTCGCCGGGGCCGAGAGCTCAGCCCTTGAACCCTTGACCGTGCAGTACGCGGATTACGCGGCCTGGCAGCGGCGGGTGTTGGGTTCGGCGGACGACCCGGAGAGTGTGCTCGGTCGGGAGCTGGGTTTCTGGCGCGGGGCGCTGGAGGGGCTGCCGGAGGAGCACGGTCTGAACCTGGACCGCCCCAGGCCGGCCAGGGCGTCGCACCAGGGCGGACAGGTCGAGGTCGGGCTGGGCGAAGACCTCTTCGAGCGGGTGACGGCGTTCGCACGGGCCGAGGGGTGCACGCCGTTCATGGTGGTGCATGCGGCTCTGGTGGCGGCGTTGACCCGTCTGGGTGCGGGGTCTGATCTGGCGGTGGGTACGCCGGTGGCGGGTCGTGGTGAGCGGTCGTTGCAGGAGTTGGTCGGGTTCTTCGTGAACACGCTGGTGCTGCGGACGAGCAGTGCGGGTGATCCGAGTTTCCGTGAGTTGCTGGGGCGGGTGCGTACGGCGGACCTGGATGCTTTCGCGCATCAGGAGGCGCCGTTCGATCTGGTCCTCGAAGCGGTCAACCCGGCCCGTAGCCTCTCGCGCCACCCCCTCTTCCAGATCAGCCTGGGACTGGAGACCGACGGAGGCCCCGCCTTCGAGCTGAGCGGAGTCGGCACCGGCCCGGTGGAGAAGTTCTCCAGCGGATCCGCCAAGTTCGACCTGGAGTTCTTCCTCCGCTCCGAGGACGAGAAGGAACTGCGGGCGACCGTCCTCTTCGCGGCGGAGCTGTTCGACCAGGTCACGGTCCGGCGGATGGCGACGCTCCTCGGCGAGGTGCTGGCCCAGGTCCTGGACCAGCCGGGTCTGCGACTGTCGGACCTGGAGGTGCTGTCGGCGGCGGAGCGCGAGCTGCTCACCGGCCGGTGGGCCGGTCCGGTGGCGGAGGTGGTGGACACGACGCTGGTGGAGCGGTTCGAGGAGCAGGCGGCCCGGTTCCCCGACGGGGTCGCGCTCATCGACGAGGCGGGGGAGGTCACGTACGCGGAGCTGAACGCCGCCGCCAACCGCTGGGCCCGCCACCTGCGCTCCCGCGGCCTCGGACGCGGCGACATGGCCGGCGTGCTGTGGTCCCGCGGGGTCGAGTTCGCGGCGGCGCTGATCGGAGTCGTCAAGACCGGAGCGGGCTACACGCTCCTCGACCCCGACTTCCCGGACGAGCGGCTGCGCTCGGCGGCGACCGACGCCGGCATCGGCATCCTGGTCAGCGAACCCCGCCTCGCCACACGCCTGACCGGCCCTTGGGACACGGCCGCCTGCTCCCCCCAGCAACTGGCGGAGCTCAGCGGGGAGAACCTGGGCATAGAGCTGTGTGCTGATGACCCCGCCTGCTTGATGTTCACGTCGGGTTCGACGGGTCGGCCGAAGGCGATCTTGTCCTCGCACCGCAACCTGGTGTCGACGGTGAGTGGTCA